>NZ_JACVAS010000006.1:0-435221 GCF_014852025.1 Ensifer sp. ENS10 | reverse complement strand
TTATAGACCCCCATCCTCACAGACGTCAACAGCGATCTTCAAAAAAACTTCAAAAAAGAACAAGCCATTGAATCTAAATGACTATTTCGACTGTTGATAAACTCGCTCGATTTTGAGGAGCGGAAACCTCCGGAATCGCACCGCGAATCTTTGATCAAACGGTCAAATTCCTTCCGGATCGCTCACGACATCAAATATCGTCGTTTTGCCTCGGAACGATGCGAGCGCTGCCTTAGCTGAAGGACGTCTCGTTCCCCTATATAGCGAGCACTCAGCCAGCCCTGGATTCCAGCCGCAGATCTATGCGAACTTACTCTTCGCAGAGCACACAAATGGGCGGTGCCTTGCCCTTCCATGGCCTCTTACCGTACTTGCGTGATGTTCGCCGTGCCCGACACAATGACCATATGGCCGGTATATCGATCATTCTTGTGCGCTACGCTCCGCCCGATCCGGACGGCAGAGCGTCACACCACATCGAAAACGGGGCGGAGGCCCAGACGTGACGACACATCTTCCTGCCCTGCCGGTTCGCGAGGTCCTGCCTCAATTGGCGCACGCACTCGCCGCAGGGCCGTCGGCAGTGCTCTCGGCTCCGCCCGGCGCCGGCAAGACGACGCTCGTTCCGCTCTTCCTGCTCGAGCAGGACTGGGCGAAGGGCGGCAAGATCATTCTGCTTGAACCACGGCGGCTGGCGGCACGAGCTGCCGCCGGACGCATGGCGGAGCTTCTCGGCGAGAAGGTCGGCGAAACCGTCGGCTATCGCATGCGTCTCGACAACCGCATCTCTGCCAGGACGCGCATCGAAGTCGTGACCGAAGGCGTGTTCGCTCGCATGATCCTCGACGACCCGGAACTTAAGGGCGTCGCGGCCGTGCTGTTCGACGAATTCCACGAGCGTTCGCTTGACGCGGACTTCGGCCTCGCGCTGGCAGTCGACGTACAGGCGGCGCTGCGCGACGACCTCAAGATCATCGTCATGTCGGCGACGCTCGATGTCGAACGGGTCTCAGGCCTGCTCGGCGGCGCGCCTATCATAGAGAGCCAGGGCCGCAGCTATCCGATCGACATCCGCTACCAGGATCGCGGCGGGGAGAGTGTCGAGGATGCCATGGTGCGCGCCATTGCTGAAGCGCACCGCACGGAAGACGGCTCCGTCCTCGCCTTCCTGCCCGGCCAGGCCGAGATCGCCCGTGTCGCCGCGCGGCTCCAGGACCGCTTCGATGCAAACACGGCCATTGTGCCGCTCTACGGCAACCTGACCCAGAAGGAGCAGGATGCGGCGATCCGCCCGGCGCCCAAGGGCACGCGCAAGATCGTGCTTGCCACCTCGATCGCCGAGACCTCGATCACCATCGACGGCGTGCGCATCATCGTCGACAGCGGCCTGCAGCGGCTGCCGGTCTTTGAAGCCGCGACCGGGATCACCCGGCTGGAGACGGTGCGGGTCTCGCGCGCCTCTGCCGATCAACGCGCCGGCCGCGCGGGACGGACGGAACCCGGCATCGCGATCCGCCTCTGGCACAGCGGCCAGACCGCAGCACTTGCCGCCTTCACGCCACCGCAGATTCTTGCGAGCGACCTTTCCGCCCTGCTGCTCGACTGTGCCCACTGGGGCGTCAGCGATCCAACCACCCTCGCCTTCATCGACTCACCGCCCGAAACGACGCTGACCGAGGCCAGGAAATTACTGGCATCGCTCGGCGCGCTCGACCAAGCCGGCGCGTTGACGGCGAAAGGTCGCAAGATCCGCGATCTGGCGTTACCGCCGCGTCTCGCCGCAATGGCGGTTGCCGCCGCCGAAGAGGGCCAGGCTGAAGCCGCGTGTCTGCTCGCGGTCATGCTCACCGAACAGGGCCTCGGCGGTACCAGCATCGATCTCGAAGATCGGCTGCGCCGCTTCCGCCAGGAGCGTGGCGACCGCGCCGAGGCCTCGCGCAATCTGGCGCGCCGCATGGCGGCGGAGCTGAAGGGCGCGCCGAAATCGAACGAACCGTTCCAGCCGGGCGCGCTGCTGATGCATGCCTTCCCCGATCGCATCGCGCTTCAGCGCGGCGGCCGCGGCCGGTTCGTGATGGCGAACGGACGCGGCGCGGAGATCCCGGAGACGGAGCGGCTTGCGGCCGCGCCGATGCTTGTCATCGCTGACCTCACGGGACGGGCCGGCGGTCAGCGGGTGCTGGCGGCCGCCGAACTGTCGCGGGCCGAGGTCGAAGAGCATATGCCCGAAGCGATTACCCGCGAAGACCAGAGCTTCTTCGACAGGCAAAGCCGGCAGGTGCGCGCGCGCCGCGTGACCAGGCTCGGCGCGATCATCTTCGAGGAGGCGCCGCTTGCCAGGCCAACCGGCGAAGCTGCCGCGCGCGCGCTTGCCGACGGCGTGCGCCAGCTCGGCCTCGCCGTCTTGCCGTTTTCGAAAGAGGCGATGCAGATGCGCGACCGCATCGGCTTCCTCAACCGCTCGATCGGCGAGCCCTGGCCGGATGTCTCCGATCAGGCGCTGCTCGATCGTCTCGACGACTGGTTCGTGCCTTTCCAGCATGGCGTCACAGCCATTGCCGACATCAAGGCGTCCAACCTCTCGGACGGCCTGCTCTCCCTCATTCCGCACGAGCGGCAACGGGAACTCGGCAGACTCGCCCCGACGCATTTCGAGGCGCCGACCGGGCAAAGGCACCCAATTCACTACGACGGCGACGAGCCGCTTCTGTCGATCCGCGTGCAGGAGCTCTTCGGCCTGAAGATCCACCCGGCGATCGGCGACGGCCGCCTGCCGCTGCTGCTAGAACTGATCTCGCCGGGCCATCGCCCGATCCAGACGACGCGGGACCTGCCCGGTTTCTGGGCGGGCTCGTGGCGGGATGTGCGGGCGGACATGCGCGGACGCTACCCGAAACACCCTTGGCCCGAAGATCCGGCCGATGCGGCGCCGACGACACGGGCAAAGCCGCGTGGTACATGAGACGAAACCTCCGATGACTGGAATGCAGGCACGAATGACCACAGTTGCGCTCGAACACAACAACGACCAGACCAGTAACCGCAGCCTGCGCCTGCAGACGCTCGTCCGGCTGCGCTGGCTTGCCGTCGGCGGCCAGTCGATCGCCGTCCTCACCACCGCCTTCTGGCTGCAGTTTCCGCTGCCGCTGATTTCCTGCCTGGTGCTGATCGCGAGCCTGGCGCTGGTCAACTCCTATGTGACGCTGCGCTATCCGCCGACCCACCGGCTGCAGCCGCCGGCCGCTTTCGCGCTGCTTGGCCTCGATCTCGCGCAGATCACCGGGCTCTTGTTCATCACCGGCGGACTTACCAATCCCTTCGCACCGCTTCTCTGCGTCCCCGTCATCATCTCTTCGGCATCGCAGCCGAAATCGCACAGCATCATCCTTGCCGGCCTTGCGGTGATCGCGATCACAGCACTTGCCTTCTCGCCTTTTCCACTGCCCTGGTATCCGGGCACGGTTCTCCTGATGCCGCGGGTTTTGACCGCCGGCATCTGGTTTGCGATCGTCTCGATGACCGCCTTTGCCGCCTTCTACACCTACCGCGTCTCCCTGGAAGCGAGCGAACTGTCGGAGGCTCTGACGGCGACAGAACTCGTGCTGCAGCGGGAAAAGCACCTGTCGCAACTCGATGGACTGGCGGCAGCGGCCGCTCACGAACTCGGCACGCCGCTGGCGACCATCAGTGTCGTCGCCAAGGAGATGGAGCGCGAGCTTGGTAACGATCCACGCTTCGGCGAGGACGTGCATCTGCTGCGCAGCCAGAGCGAACGCTGCCGCGATATCCTGAAGCGGCTGACGACGCTCTCCTCCGAAAGCGAGGAGCACATGCGGATGCTGCCGCTGTCGTCGCTGATCGAAGAGGTGATGGCGCCGCACCGCGAGTTCGGCATCCACATCAATCTCGTCGAGAAAGGTGACCGCGCCACCGAGCCGGTCGGCAACCGCAATGCCGGCATCCTTTATGGGCTCGGCAACCTGCTCGAAAATGCTGTCGACTATGCCAAGAAGGAAGTTGCCGTGACGGTCGAGCACACCGCGGACCGCGTGAAAGTGACGATCGAGGACGATGGCGACGGCTTCGCCCCGGATATCCTGCAGCGCATCGGCGAGCCCTATGTGACGCGGCGGCAGAAGGACGACAGCGCCGGTGGCCTCGGGCTCGGCCTCTTCATCGCCAAGACCCTGCTTGAACGTTCGGGCGCGCGCCTGCGCTTCGAAAATGGCGGACCCGACAGGCCAGGCGCCCGGGTCAGCGTCGAATGGCCGCGCGCCCTGATGGATACGAAACTGGCGAAATGACATTTCGCAGTTTATTGAACGAGACCAGAAGAAACCTATAATCTCGGCGAAAGCGCAGGTTTTCGCTCAAGGATTCCAGAATGACCGACAAATCGACAGCTTCGCCCAGCACACCCGCACAGGACGCCGAACTGATCGGACCGGACCGCACCCTGCTGCTCGTCGACGACGACGCACCCTTCCTCAGGCGCCTTGCCCGCGCCATGGAAGCCCGCGGCTTTTCAGTCGACATTGCCGAATCAGTGGCTGAAGGCATTGCCAAGGCCAAGGGCAACCCGCCGAAATATGCCGTCATCGACCTTCGGCTCGGTGATGGCAGCGGTCTCGACGTGATCGAGGCGATCCGCGGACGGCGCGATGACACGCGCATGATCATGCTGACCGGCTACGGCAATATTGCCACCGCCGTAAACGCCGTGAAGCTCGGCGCCGTCGACTATCTTGCCAAGCCGGCCGATGCAGACGACATCTTTGCGGCGCTCGTTCAGCGCCAGGGCGAGCGCGTCGAGCCGCCGGAAAACCCGATGTCGGCCGATCGGGTTCGCTGGGAACACATCCAGCGTGTCTATGAGATGTGCGAGCGCAATGTTTCGGAAACGGCGCGCCGCCTCAACATGCATCGCCGGACGCTGCAACGCATTCTTGCAAAGCGCGCGCCGAAGTAACGGCGTCAGCCGCCGCTGTCGCGGTTGCCCGTGAGGATGTCGCCGATCTGATCGCCGAGTTCGCCGTTGCGCTCGGCTGCCCACTCCGCAAGCATCAGGCGCTGCGCCGCCGTGCGGGCAAAGAGCTGCAAGACCGATTTGCGCGTCGCCGGCGGCAGTTTGTGTTCGGGCGCCTCGCGAACGATGTGCCCTTCATAACCATCCGAAAGCAGCAAGCCGCATTCCTCGGGGAAGATATCGAGCGGCACGCCGGCATGGGTTGCGAAGAACAGCCGGTCGCAATGCTGCCGGTAATCCGGCCATTTGCGGTCGACGCGAAAGTCCTCGATCGAGGTCTTGATCTCGACAATCCAGATTTCGCCCTTGACCGACAGCGAGATCAGGTCGGCGCGCCTCCCGCTCGCCAGCGTCAGTTCAGGCAGGACGGAATGGCGCAGTTCAGCGAAAAGCCGCTGCACGCCGCGACGCACCATCATCGCGCGATTCGACTGTCGGCCGTCGATCAGCGGGTTGTCGTCATGGATGGAGAGGATGGTCATGCGCCCGGTGTCCCTTTGGGCCGGTCATTTTGTTGCAAAAAAACAAGGGTCATGGAATTTGCACTTTCCAGCCAAATTGTAGCCGCGCAATCTCTTGCATAGCACAGACTAATCGAAAATAACCGTAGTCACTGACGGTCGCGGCGACCCAGTTTTTACTTCGCTTCTTTTTTAAGAGACTCCCATGCGCTTCCGCAATGCCTTCCTCTTGTGCGGCCTCGCGGCGACACTCGCTGTTGCCGGCTGCTCGACGACATCGTCCAAGCCCGAAACGGCTGCGAACGAACCCGCTCCCGTAGCGCAAACGGTCGCTACGAATCAGATTTTCAACGGCGATTATGGCGCAGTTGAGGATCACGGTTACGCGCTGCCCGCCATTCCGATCAACAAGGTCGATACCCGGTTCCATCGCCAGATCGTCGACTACACCACCAGCGAGCGCCCTGGAACGATCGTCGTCAACACGCCGAATCGTTTCCTCTATTACGTGCTGCCCGGCGGCAAGGCCGTTCGTTACGGCATCGGCGTCGGCAAGGCCGGCTTTGCATGGGAAGGCGAAGCCTACATTGCCTGGAAGCAGGAATGGCCGATGTGGCATCCGCCGAAGGAAATGGCCGAGCGCAAGCCGGAAGTCGCCAAGTATGTCGAGGAAGGCATGGGTCCCGGCCTCAAGAACCCGCTCGGCGCCCGCGCACTCTATCTCTTCAACGACCAGGGCAAGGACACGCTGTTCCGCCTGCACGGTACGCCGGAATGGTCGTCGATCGGCACCGCCGCTTCGTCCGGCTGCATCCGCCTGATCAACCAGGACATCATCGATCTCTATTCGCGCGTTCGCCCCGGCAAGAACGCCCGCGTCGTCGTCCAGCAGTAACCGGGCTGCATCAGCCATCCGAAGCCGCCGACACCAGTCGGCGGCTTTTTTTACGTCGTTACTCAACCACCATTTGCCGGTGATGCGATGCTGCAACGGAGCGCTTCAACCACGCACAGTTGCCGTTCGAAAACACCCTCAAATCAGGGTCGCGAAAACCGGCTGCGTGACGCGGAAAAGTTCAAATTCGACTTAAATTCAGCCGCTTATTAAGTAAGCGTTATCTAAACAAACGAAAGAGTGTGCCCAGAAATTCCGCTCGGGAGGGACTGGCATGCTGATCAAGACCAAGCTTATCGGCGCGATTGCGCTTCTGTCATCCATAGCCATCGGCATCGCCATTTACAGTCAGAGCACGCTGTCGGAAACCGGCGACATGATGGATGCGGTCTATGCCGATCGCATCGTGCCGCTAAAGAACCTCAAGGCGACTTCCGATGCCTTTGCAGTCTCGATCGTCGATGCTGCACACAAGGTCCGCAACGGCAACGAAACGATGGAGAGCGGGCTTGCCTCGGTCAATGCCGCGCGAGAGACGATCAAGACCAACTGGGATGCCTATGCGGCAACCTCGATGACCGATGAGGAACGACGGCTCGTCGACAATGCGCGGAGCCAGATGGTCGTTGCGATGGATTCGATCATGGCGCTGACGCAAATTCTCTCAGCCAAGGACGAGAAGGCACTCGATGCCTTCGTGCGCGACAAGCTCTATGCGACAATCGATCCGCTGACGGCGACGATCTCCGAGATCTCGGACCTGCAGGTCGAACTTTCCGGCACGGCCTTTGAAGCCAAGCATCGCGAGTTCGAAACGGTGCAGACGCTCAGCATTGCCATCATCGTTCTCGTCATGGCGCTTGCCGGCGGCACCTTCCTTGTGGTGCTGCGCGGCGTCGTCGGACCGCTCGGGCGCCAGATCGCCGCCATGCGCCGGCTGATCGACGGCCACGTCGAAGATGCCGACGAGCCGGTAAACGGCAAGGACGAGATCGCCGACATGGCCCGTGCCATCCAGTCCTTCCGGGAGGCCGCGCGATCGAATCTGCGGCTGCAGGCGGAGGCCGAGGAGACTCGCCGCACCGGCGAGGCCGAGCGCGTTCGCGTGCAGAGACAGGCGGAACAGGACGCACAGCAGCGGCTGACGCAAGCGACCGCCGGTCTTGCCGCCGGGCTGCAGCGGCTTGCCAATGGCGATCTCGCCGTTCGGCTGCACGAGCCCTTCGCCGCCGAGTTCGAACAGCTGCGGCATGACCTCAACAAGGCCGCCGGACAGTTGAACGACGCGCTGCTGGCTGTCGCCGACAGCGCCGGCAACATCGGCATGGGCACGCGCGAGATCAGCCAGAGCGCCGACGATCTCTCCAAGCGGACCGAACAGCAGGCCGCGGCGCTCGAGGAGACAGCCGCCGCGCTCGACCAGATCACCGCCAATGTCAGCAACTCTTCGAGACGGACGGAGGAGGCGCGCGACGTCGCCGGCGAGGCGAAGACCAGCGCGGCCCAGTCGGCCGTCGTCGTCGCCAATGCCGTCGAGGCGATGCGGCGGATCGAAGAATCCTCCAGCCAGATATCCAGCATCATCGGCGTCATCGACGAGATCGCCTTCCAGACGAACCTCCTGGCGCTGAACGCCGGCGTCGAGGCGGCGCGGGCCGGCGAAGCGGGCAAAGGCTTTGCCGTGGTCGCCCAGGAAGTGCGCGAACTTGCCCAGCGCTCGGCCAAGGCCGCGAAGGAAATCAAGGATCTCATCCGCACATCGAGCCAGGAGGTCGAAAACGGCGTGCGCCTGGTGCGCGACACCGGCGAAGCGCTGCAAACGATCGAGGCGCATGTAATCACCATCAACGAACATATGGCTGCGATCGCCACGTCCGCCCGGGAACAGTCCGTGGGCTTGAGCGAGGTCAACACGGCCGTCAACCAAATGGATCAGGTGACGCAGAGGAACGCGGCGATGGTCGAGGAAGCCAATGCCGCCTCCGCCACCCTGGCGCAGGAAGGTACCAACCTGCGTAACCTGATCGGACGCTTCATCCTCGCCGGCGAGACGCAGGCAAAGGGCGGATCGAGGCCTCCTGCCCCGGCAGCCGCTGCAACCGCAGTCCGCGACCAGGGGCGGACTGTTGCCCAGGCAGCCCGGCGACCAGCCGTCTATGCAACACAGGGCAACGCCGCACTCGCCACAGACGGCTGGGCCGAATTTTAGGCCACCGGCGGAGACGACTGGCGGGCGCATGGAGGCTGGGACCGCGCTTGAAAAAACAGAGCCGTGCGTTCAGACGAACACACGGCCCTGCACCAATATTCAGACGTCAGGGATGAATCGGGCGGCGTTCAGCGCCTTCAGCTCCAGCCGACGGCGGTGGAGGACTGGCTCGGTGTAGCCGTTCGGCTGCTCGCGACCCTTGAGAACCAGGTCGAGGGCCGCCTGGAAGGCGATCGAGCCGTCGAAATTGCCGGCGATCGCGACATAGAGCGGATCGTCGGCGTTCTGTCCGTCGACGACGGCGGCCATGCGCTTCATCGTGTCGACGACCTGGGCTTCGGTGACGACGCCGTGGTGCAGCCAGTTGGCCATGTGCTGGGCGGAGATGCGCAGCGTCGCGCGGTCTTCCATCAGGCCGACATTGTTGATGTCGGGCACCTTCGAGCAGCCGACGCCCTGGTCGACCCAGCGCACGACGTAGCCCAGGATCCCTTGAGCGTTGTTGTCGAGTTCGCGCTGGATCTCCTCCGGCGTCCAGTTCGGCCGGACCGCAACCGGCACCGACAGAATGTCGGAGAGCTTGGCGCGGGTGCGGCTCTTCAGGCTTGCCTGGACCTCGGCGACATTGACGCGGTGGTAATGCGTCGCATGCAACGTCGCGGCCGTCGGCGACGGAACCCAGGCGGTGTTGGCGCCGGCCTTCGGGTGGGCGATCTTCTGCTCGAGCATCGCTGCCATCAGATCGGGCATGGCCCACATGCCCTTGCCGATCTGGGCGTGGCCGGAAAGGCCGCACTCGAGGCCGATATCGACGTTCCAGTTTTCGTACGCGCCGATCCAGGCGGCCTGCTTCATGTCGCCCTTGCGGATCATCGGGCCGGCTTCCATCGAGGTATGGATCTCGTCGCCGGTGCGATCGAGGAAGCCGGTGTTGATGAAGACGACGCGCTCGCGGGCAGCGCGGATGCATTCCTTGAGGTTGACCGTGGTGCGGCGCTCCTCGTCCATGATGCCCATCTTCATGGTGTTGGCTGGCATGCCGAGCGCCTTTTCGACGCGCGTGAAGATCTCGCAGGCAAAGGCGACTTCTTCCGGTCCGTGCATCTTCGGCTTGACGACATACATCGATCCCTCGCGGGAGTTCATGCGGCGGCCGCCGTTGCCGATATCGTGCAGGGCAATCAGCGCGGTGACCATGGCGTCCATGATACCCTCGGGCACTTCCTTGCCGTCGCGGTCGAGGATAGCCGGATTCGTCATGAGGTGTCCGACATTGCGGACCAGCATCAGCGACCGGCCGGGGAGCGACAGCGTGCCGCCTGAAGCGGCCTGATAGGTGCGGTCGGCATTGAGGCGGCGGGTGAAGGTCTTGCCGCCCTTGGCGACTTCTTCTTCGAGGTCGCCCTTCATCAGGCCGAGCCAGTTGCCGTAGACGACGACCTTGTCTTCGGCATCGACGGCCGCGACCGAATCTTCGCAATCCATGATCGTGGTGATCGCCGATTCGAGGATGACGTCCGAGATACCGGCCGGGTCCTCCTTGCCGATCGGCGTGGAGGCGTCGAGGACGACGATCGCATGCAGATTATTGTGCCGGAGAACGATCTCCGACCGCGTGCCTTCGGCGCCGGAATAGCCGGCGAATTGAGCGGCGTTGCGCAGCGTCGTGTTCGAGCCGTCCTTAAGGCCAATCTCCAGCGCGCCACCCGCAACCTTGAGCGAGGTGACGTCGGCCCAGTTACCCTTCGCCAGCGGGGCGCTGGCATCGAGGAAGTCGCGTGCCCAGGCGATGACCTTGGCGCCGCGCTTTGGATTGTAACCGCGGCCCTTCTCGGCGCCATCGGCGTCCGAAATCGCATCCGTGCCGTAGAGCGCGTCATAGAGCGAGCCCCAGCGCGCATTGGCAGCGTTGAGCGCATAGCGCGCATTCATGACCGGGACGACGAGCTGCGGACCGGCGATCGTCGCGATTTCCGGATCAACATTGGCGGTCGAAACGCTGAAGTCGCCACCTTCCGACAGCAGGTAGCCGATATCGCGGAGAAAGGCCTGGTAGGTCTCGATGTCGCTGGGGGCGCCGTTCTGCCTGTACCAGGCGTCGAGTTTGGCCTGCAGCTCGTCGCGCTTGGCGAGCAGCGCCCGGTTCTTCGGCGCCAGATCGTGCACGAGGGCGGAAAGCTGCTCGAAGAAATGTTCTGCATCGATGCCGGTGCCCGGCATCGCCTCTTCCACCAGGAAGCGATGGAGACCCGCATCTATCTTCAACCCAAACTTCTCAATGCGGTCCATCTGCCAACTCCTTGAAATAGACGTAAGGAGCGTCACCGATCCGGACGGATGCGATGAGAACGCCCCAACATGTTGATCTTGCGCCTGTAGCCGATCGCGGACCAGCCCATGCGCAACGCGCGCGTGAAACGGCCGCAGTTTCTCACCAATTCATTCCCTGTCAATTCTGCAAGGATGCGAAGAATTGTTTCCGAAATGGAAAAGATCAGTCGTGGGCAATGCGCGGACGTCCGCTGGCGGACGCGATGAACCGGGCCTCGATCAGCTTGCGGCTGCCCTCGACTTCCGGCGCATCGATTTCCTCGCGCAGCATCGAAGCGGGATCGTCCGCTCCATTGGTGCGCGCCGTTTCCAGCGCCACGGCTTCGGCTCGCCGCCGGGCGGCGCCGAAAGCCTGTTCCTGGTCGAGAAACCGTTCGCTGGCCCCGGCACCGTTGACGACGAAGATGCCTTCCTCCGGCATCGTCACGAAAACCGTGACCGTAGCGCTGACCTGGCCGACCACGGCGCCAACGGCATTGGCGACGCCGGCCTCTTCGGGAATGGCGGCATCCGTTCCGAGCATCTCGGCGATATCAGGGTAATAAACCGGCGCCGAAGCGCCGAGGCCGACGAGCGGACGGTCGAGACCAAGCGAGAAGCGGACGATGCCCGGCGTGCGCGTGAGCGCCCGGTCGACGGCCTGCGAAACGGCTGGATCGATGGCACCGGCACCATCCTCGCCGAGACAGGCCTGCAGGATGACCTCCGAGGATTGCCGCGTCAGCCGGTCGACGATCATCTGCGCCATGGCTTCCGGGGAGGAAGCGATTGGCTGACCGGAGCCGTCGCGGGTGCGCGCTGCAAGCTGAATGCCGAGCTGAGCCGCTTCAAGGTTCCATTGCGATTGCCGGCCGAGCACATGCATGGCGTCCGACGGCGTCAGGCCACAGATATGCACGAGTCCGCGCCCCACCAGCCGATCGAGCGTCGCCTTCTGCGGGGTCGAGACCAACAGGGTCTCCAACGCCAGCGGAACCGCACCGATGCGCTCATAGAGCGCCTGCTCCTGCGGTTGCAGGCCGCTGGCAAGATGATCCGGCAGGCCGGTGCGGACCGCAAACCGGCCATTGTTGCGCCCGGTATGCTGGGCGCGCATCTGCTTTTCGAGCACCGAGATGACGGCGTCGCCATGCAGGGCGGCCGCGAGGCTGAGCGGCATCAGCCGGCGCGGGCCGAGATCGATCTTCGCCTTCAAGCCGCGGTCGTTGATGCGCACTTCCGAATCGCCGCCCAGGCCGTAGGTCCGCATCGCCACCGCCTCGACCATGGTGCGGAAGCCGCCGACAACGGCGCCTTCGGCATCGAGCCGCGGACGCCCGCCCTCGAGTACCGCGACATCGGTCGTGGTGCCGCCGATGTCGGAGACCACCGCATTGTCGAGGCCGGTCAGATGCCGCGCGCCGACAAGGCTTGCGGCCGGACCGGAGAGGATCGTCTCGATCGGGCGCAGCCGCGCCTCCTCCGCCGAGATCAAGGCTCCGTCGCCGCGCACCACCATCATCGGCACGTCGATGCCGCGCGCCTTCAGGAAGCCTTCACAGGAGCCGATCAGCCGGTCGATCATCGACACCAGCCGGGCGTTGAGCAGGGTCGTCAAGGCACGGCGCGGGCCGCCGAGCTTCGAGGACAGTTCATGGCTGCAGGTCACCGGCAGATGCGAGACTTCGCGAATGCGGTCGCGGACGCGCTTTTCATGATCCGGATTCCGAACGGCGAAGTAGCCGGCAATGGCGAAGGAGGAGACCTGGCCGGCAAGCGCCGGCAGCGTGGCATCGAGCTCGCTCATGTCGAGTGGGGTTTCGCCGCCGTGCACATTGTGGCCGCCCGGCAGGAAGATCACCGGATCGGAGCCCAGCGCCTCCAAGAGACCATCGCGCTTCAGATCGTCGGGGCCAAAGCCGATCATGACAAGACCGGCGCGGCCGCCCTGCCCTTCGACGAGCGCATTGGTCGCAAGCGTCGTCGACAGCGAGACCATGCTGATTGCAGAAACCGGCACTTTCGCCTGATCGAGCACCGCTTCGACCGCGCCGGAAATACCGACTGCGAGGTCGTGGCGGGTCGTCAGCGCCTTGGCTTTGGCGACCACCCCTTGCGTTTCCGAGAAGAGAGCGGCGTCGGTATAGGTGCCGCCGGTGTCGATGCCGAGAAGAAAATGAGAGGTCAATTCGCGCAGTCCGGAATTCGCGCGGGGCGCAAGGCCCCGGGTTCAATGGGGATCGATGCGGTGATATGACATATTTCAAGAGAAAACCATCGTGCCGCAGACATAGATGATCAACTGGGCGACACGGGTCAAAAGATGGGGACACCTGCGCATGCTCGAAGGCCGCCGTCCGTCTATTTTCGTCTGGCTCCCGTTTGCCGCTTTCATCTGGTTTCCGCTGAACCTGGCCCAAGCACAGGACGCGGAGGAAGAAGAGTACAAGCCGCAACTTCCGGATGTCGCGATCTACAAGGCGATGCTCGACGCCAACAAGCAGACCGGCTGGGTGCAGTTTCGCGACTATGACGACCGGCAACTGATCTACTTCACCGCATTGCAGACGATGCATTGCCGGCTATCGGAAATTCGATATTCGATCAATTCGGACACGCTCGATCAGCGCTTTCCGCTGGCGAAGTGCAATCCGCAGATCCCGTTCAACCTGCCGGCCGATGAGACGGCCGAGTATGTCTATAAGCTGCCGGCCGACACCGCGAAGACGCTGACGATCCAGGCGGTGTGGGACGATGGTGCCGGAAGCGAGATTGTCGTCTACAAACCGTGCGACAATGTCGGCGACGCCACCTGCGCCCAGATCAAGACGATCAAGAAACCGTCGAAGATACTGCAGCAGCCGAAGCCGGCCGACTCGCCGGTGCGCTCGGTACAGTCGCCGATCCCCGGCAAGACCTTCAGCGAACCGACACCTTCATCGGCAACCCGCCCCGCGGTTGAGTAGTGAGGCGCTGCACCGGCCAGGGATTTGTCTCCTCGGTCAGATCGAAACGGTAGCGATGCATCATCACGGCGAGCGCGATCACGGCTTCCTGTAGCGCGAAAGTGGCGCCGATGCAGACGCGCGGGCCGGCGCCGAAGGGCAAATATTGGTAACGATGCAGCTTCTCGCGGTTCTCCGGCAGGAAACGCTCGGGCATGAACGCGCGGGGCTTATCCCAGTAAAGAACGTGGCGGTGCAGCGTCCACGGCATGATCAGCACCGCGATGCCCTTGGGGATGCGTACCCGCTTTCCGGTGGGGGAAGTCCACTCGTCCTCTTCGATCGCGGCCCGGTTGATCGACGGCGCCGGCGGATAGAGCCGCATCGCCTCCTCGAAGGCGGCAAGGACATGCGGCATCAGGCCGAGCCATTCGACCGGATCGGCACCGCTTGCGATCGCGGCATCGATCTCGGCCTCCATCGTCTCGCGATAGGCCGGCGTGTTGGCGATGCAATAGAGCGTCCAGGCGAGCGCCCGGGCGGTTGTCTCGTGCCCGGCACCGATGAAGGTCAGGATGTTATCCTCGATCTCCGCAGTCGAAAGGCCCTGACTGCCCTCGATCTCCAAAAGCAGGGTCAGGAAATCCTTGGGCGTGCCCTCGGGATCCGCCGCCATCTTGCGCCGCCGGATCGCCATGGTCTCGGACACGATCGAGCGGAACCGGTTCATCACCTTCTTGCCGCCGATCCGGGTTGGGCGCGGTATCCATTCCGGCGCGAGCAGAATGTCCATGGGATCGACGCGGCCCATGCGGTGCAGGAGTTCCTCGACGCTCTGGACAAACCCTTCCCGCTCCACCGCCACCTCACCGGAAAACAGCGTTTCGGCAAGAATGTCGAAGGTGAGTTCCGTCATGTCGTTGGCGATGTTGGTCGTGAACGGAGCTGTCTTGGCGCCGGCATAGCGCTCGACGAATGCTTCCGAGCTTCGCAACATCTGGCCTGCGAAACCCTTGGCGTGGCGCGGTGTGAACACCGGCGCCATGGCTTTCCGCGAGCGCTTCCAGACCTCGCCTTCGGCCGTCAGCAAGCCGTCGCGCAGGATCGGCCTGAGGATCAGCCGGCGAACCTTCGACATTTCGTAGTTGCCGACATTGTCGACGAGGATGTGACGGATGAGACCGGGATCGTTGACGATCAAAGTGCGCTGGGTGACGAACTTCGTCTCGATCCAGGGCAAGGTGTAGGATGGCTCGCCCCACAGTTCGAGCGGATTGCGTAAGACCGTCCTGATGATCTGCAGGTAGGAAGGGATGCCCACTCGAGGAACGGGAGCCGGCGGTTCGAAGGGCTCCGGACGCATGTCCATGGTGATTGCCTTTCTCGATTGCGCCAATGATTTCAGGTTTTTACGGCGCAATCAAGGAAAGTGCTTCACGTGAATCACAACAGGCTTTCAAGCTCCGAAAGCTTGTCGTTGACGAGCCAGCCGTAATAATTCTCCTCCGGCCATTGCGCTTGTCCGCTCTGGATCTTGGCGGCAAGGGCAGCTGCGCGGCCGTCCGGATTGCCGACATTGTAGAGCGTCGCCGTGATGCCGGGATTGTCGGAAATGTCGAGGCCGGCGATCGACTTGTAGGCGTCGATCGAATGGCGGATCGAGGCCGCCATATAGGCGAGCGACACATCCGGATCCATGATCGCCTCATAGACGCCAGCGGCGTTGTTTTCATCGAGGCGGTCGTAGCCCGACGTCTTTGCGACGATGTCGGTCAGCATCAGCGCCGTCAGCGGGTTGATCTGGCCGAGGCCGAAGGTCTGGCCGGCAAAGAACGGCTGGAAGAAAACGGCGCTGAAGCGGTTGTTCGGGAAGGACTTGCCGCCAACCGACTTGCCGCGGAAGTCGTTGTCCCAGACCCGCTCGCGGCAGCTCCAGAGCGCATAGGCACCCTTCTTGGCACCGCATTCGGAAAATTGCGGCCGGGCGACGAACTCGGCGACCGTTTCGCCATCATAGCCGAACTGGAAGCTGTTGCCGGCGTAAGCGGCCGCCTTGACGTAATAGGACTGCAGCCGGTCATAGGCGTCGACATTGTAGGTATGCTCGCCGACGATGGCGCCGACCATGTGGATCGGCGCGATGCCATAGGCGCGCGACACGGACTTGATCTTGCTGATCAGCTGTTTGTCGGTCGCCAGCAGATCCCGGACTTTCTCGAACTTGGCATCGAAGGAGGTGCGGCCGGCCTTGGTTCGGCGCACGGAAGCGCCGGGGATACCGGGCTGCTCGACGTTGCGGTTGCCCGGCGGAACGGCGGTCGCCGCGATTGTCTGGCTTGCGGTCAGGCAAAACGTGGCGATAGCGAGCATGCAGGCGGTAAAACGCACGATCTCTTCTTCCTGTGACTGGTGGAGGCTGCCTCGGTCGGCGGGGCGGCTCTTACGCCAAGATCATGTCGGAAAGATGCCCGGGCCACGATCAATTTCCGTGTCCGTGTTAGAAAAAATGCGGGCGCCTGTCGAGAGACAGGCGCCCGGTCTATTCTGGGTTGCGGGCGTTTGCGCGCCTCGACGACCGAAATGTCACAGGATGTAGCGCGACAGATCGGTGTTGGCAGCGAGATCGCCGACATGCTTGCGCACATACTCCGCGTCGATCGTCACCGCCTGTCCGGCGCTGTCGGGCGCATTGAACGAGATCTCGTCCAGTACGCGCTCCATCACCGTCTGCAGGCGGCGGGCGCCGATGTTCTCGACACTGGCATTCAGCTGCACCGCGACATCGGCGAGCGCATCGATCGCGTCGTCGGTGAAGTCGAGCTTCACCTCTTCCGTGTCCAAGAGCGCCTTGTACTGGCGGATGAGGCTCGCTTCGGTTTCCGTCAGGATCCGGCGGAAATCTTCCTTGGTGAGCGCACGGAGCTCAACGCGGATCGGCAGACGGCCCTGCAATTCCGGAAGCAGGTCCGAGGGCTTTGCCACATGGAAGGCGCCGGAAGCGATGAACAGGATGTGGTCGGTCTTGACCGGTCCATACTTCGTCGCAACCGTCGTGCCTTCAACGAGCGGCAACAGGTCGCGCTGCACGCCTTCGCGCGACACGCCGGCGCCCATGCCGCCCTCACGCGAGGCGATCTTGTCGATCTCGTCGAGAAAGACGATGCCGTCGTCTTCGGCCGCGCGCATTGCCTCGCGCTGGATCTGCTCGTTGTCGAGCAGTTTGTCCGACTCGTCGTTGATGAGCAGCTCATAGGAGGCCTTGACCGTCGTCTTGACCTTCTTGGTGCGGGCACCCATCGCCTTGCCGAACATTTCCGAAAGGTTGAGCACACCGATATTGGCGCCCGGCATGCCCGGAATTTCGAAACCACCCGGCGCACCGGTCTCGGCGAGGTCGACCTCGATCTCCTTGTCGTCGAGTTCGTTGGCGCGCAGCTTCTTGCGGAACGAATCGCGCGTCGCCGGCGAGGCCGTGGCGCCGACCAGTGCATCGAGCACGCGCTCTTCGGCGTTCTGGTGCGCCTTGGCCTTGACTTCGGCGCGGCGTTTTTCGCGCACGAGGCCGATCCCGACCTCGACGAGGTCACGGATGATCTGCTCGACGTCGCGGCCGACATAGCCGACCTCGGTGAACTTGGTCGCCTCAACCTTGACGAAGGGCGCGCCGGCGAGCTTGGCCAGACGCCTGGAAATCTCGGTCTTGCCGACACCGGTCGGGCCGATCATCAGGATGTTCTTCGGCATGACCTCATCGCGCAGCTCGTCGCCGAGCTGCTGGCGGCGCCAACGGTTGCGTAGCGCAATGGCGACGGCGCGTTTAGCGTCGTTCTGGCCGATGATGAAACGGTCGAGTTCCGACACGATCTCTCTGGGTGAAAACGTACTCATGTAGTCCTCTCAAATTCGGTCCGCGTCAGTTCCATCAGGAGCGTGCGACCAGATACATCTATCCATTCTGCGTAGGGCACGAAGCCGGCCTTGGTGTAGGCGCTGACCGCCCGGCGGTTGCCCGCATCAGGGTCGATCACGATTCGGGGCGCGCCGGCGGCAAAGAGCCGTTCGGCAAAAGCTCGCAGCGCCAGCGAGGCGACACCCCTGCCCGTCAATTCCGCAGGGCCGACGAAGATATCGATACCGGGCACATCGGCCGGCAGATCCTTCGCCCAGGGCTCCTCGTCCGGGTACTGAAAAGGCATCCAGGACTGGATGTAGCCAGCCGGCTCGCCGGCCACGTGGAAGATGAAGCCCTCCACCTCTCCGGTCGCGCAGCCTTCGCGGATCAGTTCCACTTCCTTGTCCGGATCGCCCCACCATTGCCGCACATGCGGTTCACTCAGCCAGGCATGCAGCAGCGGCAGATGGTCATCAACCACCGGCGCGAAGCTGACATGCTTGGGCTCATTCGGCATCCAACGTCTCCACCACGATATTGTGGTTGGTATAGACGCAGATGTCCCCGGCGATCTGCAGCGCCCGCCGGGCGATATCCTCGGCCGACTTGTCGCTGTCCATCAGGGCGCGCGCTGCGGCAAAGGCGTAGTTGCCGCCGGAGCCGATGGCGATGGTGCCGTGTTCCGGCTCAAGTACGTCGCCATTGCCGGTGATCGCCAGGGTTATCGACTTGTCGGCGACCAGCATCATCGCTTCGAGATTGCGCAGATACTTGTTGGTGCGCCAGTCCTTGGCAAGTTCGACCGCCGCGCGCATCAGCTGGTCGGGGTACTGTTCAAGCTTGGCCTCGAGCCTTTCGAGCAGCGTGAAGGCGTCGGCGGTCGCGCCGGCAAAGCCGGCGATCACGTCGCCCTTCGCGAGACGCCGCACCTTGCGCGCATTGCTCTTCATCACGGTCTGGCCGAGGCTCACCTGGCCGTCGCCGGCCATCACCACCTTGCCATCCTTGCGTACCGTGATGATGGTCGTCGCATGCATCGTTCCGTAGGGATTGTGTTCACTCATGAAGATACCTGTCGGCCCCTGATACTTGGGGGCGTTTACTTGGGGCGTTGCGGCTCGTGACACGAGCCTGGTTGCTTGAGGCCTATGTAAGTACGGCAGACACATTTGCAAATGGCAACCGCCCGAGGGTGCAATCTTCGTTCAGGGCCCGGTGTCGGATGATTCGAATCAACGCTCAAGTTCTGGATATTTCAGCATTTGCCTGATAAGGAGCGGCCGAGATCGCAAGCGAGCGCGAGATGAGGAAACCGCACAGACTTTCCTCCCCCCGCACTGGCGCATACAGGAGAGCCCGATGGCAGAAGCCACGTCCAGCCGCACCGCACAGGTTTCGCGTAAAACCAACGAGACCGCGGTGTCCGTATCGGTCAACATCGACGGCACCGGCGTTTCGAAGATTTCGACCGGTGTCGGCTTCTTCGACCATATGCTGGACCAGCTCGCCCGCCATTCGCTCATCGACATGGAGATCAAGACCGACGGCGACCTGCATGTCGACGACCACCATACGGTCGAGGACACCGGCATTGCCATCGGCCAGGCGCTCGCCAAGGCGCTCGGCGACCGGCGCGGCATCGCCCGTTACGCCTCGCTCGACCTTGCCATGGACGAGACGATGACCCGCGCGGCAGTGGACGTTTCCGGCCGGCCGTTCCTCGTCTGGAACGTTGCCTTCAGCGCGCCGAAGATCGGCACCTTCGACACGGAACTCGTGCGTGAGTTCTTCCAGGCGCTCGCCCAGCATGCCGGGATCACGCTGCATATCCAGAACATCTACGGCGCCAACAACCATCATATCGCCGAGACCTGCTTCAAGTCCGTCGCCCGCGTGCTCCGCACCGCAACCGAAATCGACCCGCGCCAGGCCGGCCGCGTTCCCTCGACCAAGGGGACCCTTGCCTAAGCGGCCAGTCACTGGCTGAACCCATGGCTTCTTACCTGATCCTCACCCCGCCGGGTGCGCGCGCCGACGACGAGCGAACACGCTTCGTTGCCGACGGCTTCTCCTGGGGCGCCTTTCTCTTCCCGGCGCTCTGGCTTCTCTTCAAGCGGCAATGGGCAATCGGAATCGCAGTTGCTGTTCTGCAGATTTCGTTAATCTCCCTGTCGAGTCTCGCAGGCGGTTTCCTTGCATCGGTGCTGGTGCAGCTCGCGCTGCGGCTGCTCGTCGCGCTGGAAGGGCCAGTTCTGGTGGCACGCAGCCTGACGGCTCGTGACTGGACGCTTCGTTCCATCGTGCCGGCACCCAATCTGGAGACGGCGGAAGAGATCTATTTCACGAGCGTGGCACCGGGCGAGACAAAGCCCGCCACCCCTTCCCCGGCCGATTGGACCGCGCGCAAGCCCTCAAACGGCGGACCCGGCCTCGGCCTTTTTGATTCCTACGGAGAACGCTGATGCGCGTCGCCATCATCGACTACGGCTCGGGCAACCTGCGCTCAGCCACCAAGGCCTTCGAACGGGCCGCTCGCGAAGCCGGCATTTCAGCCGAGATCGACCTCACCGACAAGCCGGAGCGGGTGGCGAGCGCCGACCGCATCGTGCTTCCGGGTGTCGGTGCCTATGCCGACTGCCGCCGTGGCCTTGCCGCCGTCGACGGCATGGAGCAGGCGCTGACCGAAGCGGTGGAACAGGCCGCCCGGCCGTTCCTCGGCATCTGCGTCGGCATGCAGCTGATGTCGTCGCGCGGGCTCGAAAAGACCATCACCCACGGCTTCGGCTGGATCCCCGGCGATGTCGTCGAAATGGCGCCTGCCGACACCTCGCTGAAAATCCCGCAGATCGGCTGGAACACGCTCACGCTCAAGCGCGAACATCCGCTGTTTGACGGCATCCGGGTTGGCGAAGGCGGCCTGCACGCCTATTTCGTGCATTCGTACCATCTGGCCGCCGAGAACGCCGGCGACGTGGTCGCCGAAGCGGATTACGGCGGTCCGGTCACCGCCTTCGTCGCCAACGGCAACAAGGCCGGCTCGCAGTTCCACCCGGAAAAGAGCCAGGCCCTCGGCCTTGCCCTCATCTCGAATTTCCTGCGCTGGAAGCCCTGAGCTTTCGCCTCTCTCGATTGGACAGACCTATGATCCTATTTCCCGCCATCGACCTGAAAGACGGGCAATGCGTACGCCTGAAGCTCGGCGACATGGACCAGGCGACGGTTTACAACCCCGACCCGGCGGCCCAGGCCCGCGCCTTTGAAGAACAGGGCTTCGAATGGCTGCACGTGGTCGACCTCAACGGCGCCTTTGCCGGCGAGACGGTCAACGGCGCGGCCGTCGACGCCATCCTCAAGGCGACCCGTAACCCGGTGCAGCTCGGCGGCGGCATCCGCACGCTTGACCATATCGAAAACTGGCTGTCGCGCGGCCTTGCCCGCGTCATCCTCGGCACGGTCGCTGTGCGCGATCCGGCACTCGTCATAGAAGCCTGCCGCAAGTTCCCCGGCAAGGTCGCCGTCGGCATCGACGCCAAGGGCGGCAAGGTCGCCGTGGAGGGCTGGGCCGAGGCCTCCGAGCTCGGCGTGATCGAGCTTGCCAAGAAGTTCGAGGGCGCCGGCGTTTCGGCGATCATCTATACCGACATCGACCGCGACGGCATCCTGACCGGCATCAACTGGACCTCGACGCTGGAGCTGGCGGATGCGGTTTCCATTCCGGTCATCGCCTCGGGCGGTCTTGCCTCGATGGACGACATCCGCCGCATGGTTGCGCCGGACGCACACAAACTCGAAGGTGCCATCTCCGGCCGCGCGCTCTATGACGGCCGCATCGACCCGCAGGAAGCGTTGGATCTGATCCGCGCCGCGAGAAAGGCCTGACCATGTCCCTCAAAGCCCGCGTTATCCCCTGCCTCGACGTCAAGGACGGCCGTGTCGTCAAGGGTGTCAACTTCGTCGACCTGATCGACGCCGGCGACCCGGTTGAGGCGGCACGCGCCTATGATGCCGCCGGCGCCGACGAGCTCTGCTTCCTCGACATCACCGCGTCCTCCGACAATCGCGAGACGATCTTCGACGTCATCGCCCGCACCGCCGAACAGTGCTTCATGCCGCTGACCGTCGGCGGTGGCGTGCGCCAGGTCTCCGACATCCGCAAGCTGCTGCTTGCCGGCGCCGACAAGGTGTCGATCAATACCGCTGCCGTGAAGAACCCTGAATTCGTTGCGGAAGCCGCCGACAAGTTCGGCAACCAGTGCATCGTCGTTGCCATCGATGCCAAGAAGGTGTCGAAGGACGGCGAAACGGATCGCTGGGAGATCTTCACCCATGGCGGACGCCAGCCGACCGGCATCGACGCGATCGAGTTTGCCCGCCGCGTCGTCGATCTCGGCGCCGGCGAAATCCTTTTGACCTCGATGGACCGCGACGGCACGAAGAGCGGCTATGACATTGCGCTCACCCGCGCGGTCGCCGATGCCGTTCGTGCCCCGGTCATTGCATCGGGTGGCGTCGGAAACCTCGACCACATGGTAGCCGGCATCCGCGACGGTCATGCGACCGCCGTGCTCGCCGCCTCCATCTTCCACTTCGGCACCTATAGCATTGGCGAAACCAAGCGCTATATGGCGGAGCATGGCATCGCCATGCGCCTCGACTGAGCTTCAGGATCTTCCATGGCTGACTTCACACTTTCCGATCTCGAAGCCATCGTCGCGACGCGCGCGAAGGCGGCGCCGGACGAATCCTGGACGGCAAAGCTGGTCGCGAGCGGCCAGCCGAAGGCGGCCAAGAAACTCGGGGAAGAGGCGGTCGAGACGGTGATCGCGGCCGTCAGCAACGACCGCGCGAATCTCGTCGCCGAAAGCGCCGATCTCATCTATCATCTGATGGTCGTATTGAAGATCGCCGACGTTCCGTTGCAGGATGTGCTGAACGAGCTCGCGCGGCGAACCAACCAATCTGGCCTGCAGGAAAAGGCAAATCGGCAGACCCCATGACGATAGCGGCCAAAGACATCGAAGCGGCGGACCTGCCGGACAATCTGCAGCAGCGGGACTATTCGCCCTATCATTTCTTCACCGCCGAGGAATGGTCGCGCTTTCGCGCCGATACGCCGCTGACGCTGACGGCCGACGAAGTGCAGCGGCTGCGCTCGCTGAACGACCCCGTCGATCTCCGTGAAGTCCGGCAGATCTACCTGTCGCTGTCGCGCCTGCTCTCGACCCATGTGGAATCGTCCCAGATGCTCTTCGAGCAGCGCAAGCGCTTCCTCAGCATGTCCGAAACGAAGACGCCCTTCGTCATCGGCATTGCCGGATCGGTCGCCGTCGGCAAATCGACCACGGCCCGTATCCTTGCGCAACTCCTGTCGCGCTGGCCATCAAGCCCGAAGGTCGATCTGGTGACGACCGACGGCTTTCTCTACCCGAACGCCGTGCTCCAGCGCGAAAACATGATGGATCGCAAGGGCTTTCCGGAAAGCTACGACGTCGGCGCGCTCCTGCGCTTCCTGTCTGCGATCAAGGCGGGCCAACCGAACGTCAAGGCGCCGAGCTACTCGCACCTGACCTATGACGTGCTGCCGGACCAGTTCACCGTCATCGACCGCCCGGATATCCTGATCTTCGAGGGCATCAACGTGCTGCAGTCGCGCAACCTGCCGGCCGACGGCAAGATCGTGCCGATGGTCTCGGATTTCTTCGACTTCTCGATCTATATCGATGCCGAGGAGAGCCTGATCCATAGCTGGTACGTCAACCGCTTCATGCGGTTGCGCGAAACCGCCTTCAAGAACCCGGAATCCTACTTCCATCGTTATGCCACGATCAGCGAGGATGCGGCGCGCGCAATCGCCGAGGGCCTGTGGCACAACATCAACCTGAAGAACCTGCACCAGAACATCCTGCCGACGCGCCCGCGCGCCGACCTGATCCTGCAAAAGGGCCCGAACCACCTGACGGAAAAGGTGGCGCTCAGAAAACTCTGAGCGCTCGATAAGCCCGTCATGGATTGACGCGACGCAGCGTCAGGTTGACCCGACCACCGTTCTTCAGCAGCGTCGACGTGTTCGGATAGATCCGGTCGACGCCATGGAACGCGAGCCGCCCTTCTCCACCGAGCACGACGACATCGCCGCTTTCGAGCCGGAAGGACATGGTCTGTCCCCCGCGCTGATTGCTGCCGACGCGGAAAAGGCAGCTGTCGCCGAGCGAGATCGAGACGACGGCCGTTTCCAGATCACGCTCGTCGCGATCCTGGTGCAGACCCATGCGGGCCTCCTCGGAATAGAAGTTCACAAGACAGGCTTCCGGCATCTTTTGGCTGGCGGAAACCGCCTGCCAGATCTCGAGCACTATGTCCGGCATCGGCGGCCAGCGCCGGCCGGTCACCGGATGCTGAGCCTGGTAACGATAGCCGCGATCGCGATCCGTGACCCAGCCGAGCAAGCCGCAATTGGTCATGCGAACCGACATGGGTTTTCCGGTCTTCGGCATTTCCGGCACGAAGAGCGGTGCTTCGGCAACGACACGACGAATCGCTTCGACGAGTTGTTCCTGCCGGGTGCGATCGAGATAGCCCGGGATATGTCTGATCCCTTTCGGGAGCACCTGCATTGGAAGCCCCTATTGCTCCAGGCCGAGAAGTGCTGCCGGCACGCCGTAGCGAAGCGGCCAGCCGGCATAGGCGACATCCGTCGGCCCGACCACGTGATCGACGAGGTTCCAGCGGCTATTCTGGAAGCTGACCAGTGCAAACACCGTCAGACCATCCATCATGTCAGCCTCGTCACGCAACCCGGTTTGCGCAAGGTCGATAGTGCCGCCACCGGGACGTTGCGGCTCGACCTGCAGGAAGGCCCAGTTGGGTGCTGCACGTATCGTCGTGGCGACGAACTCGACCGGACCGCGCATTTCGGCCTCCACCGCCGGACGGATCGCGTCGAGGATGGCGGCACGCTCAGTACTGCCCTTGGCCGGTTCACGGAACGGTTGCGCCAGACAAGCGCCGGCAAGCCAAAGGCTCGCCAGCGTCGCGATTGCAAGAGGACGCGTGAACGACACGCTCAAGCGGCGTCCAGATCCGGAATGCGCAGAACCTGGCCGGGGTAGATCTTGTCCGGATGCGTCAGCATCGGCTTGTTGGCTTCGAAAATGACGGTGTGCTTGGCACCCTTGCCCTTGCCGTACTGTGCCTCGGCGATCTTCCAGAGGTTGTCGCCCTTTTTGACCGTATAGAAGACCGGCGCCTTGGCGGGTGCCGGTGCAGCACCAGCATCGGCAACCTTGAGCTCCGAGGCTTCAACCGCCGAGACGCCGAGCGTGTTGCCGACGGCGACCACGGCCTTTTCGAAGACGCTCTGGTCCTTCACGACACCCTTCAGCACGACCTTGTCACCGGCCACTTCGACCTGCACGTCCTTTGTGCCGAGATCGTGGGATGCAAGTTCCTTCTGAACGCTTTCGGCATCCGGGGCGTCATCGTCGCCGCCGATGCCAAGCTTCTTGCCGGCGTTCTTGATAAAGCTGAAAAGACCCATGAATATCTCCTTTTGCGAAAACACTGCTCGGTAAGAGAGGGCGCCGCCTGCCAAAGGCAAGGAGCGGCAAAAAAGAAATCAGTCGCCGGCCGGCCGCCCCCGAAGCTTCTTGATCTCGCCGCGCCCGGACTTCTCCTTGAGACGGCGCTCGACGGAGCCGCGGGTCGGTTTCGTCTTCTTGCGTGGCGGTGGTGGCGGCTCCGCGGCCTTGAGAATCAGTTCCTTCAGTCGCTCGCGCGCATCTTCGCGGTTGCGCTCCTGGCTGCGAAACCGGCTGGCCTCGATCATCAGCACGCCCTCTTTCGAGGCACGACGCCCAGCAATCTTCAGGGCGTTGGCCTTGATGCGATCGGAAAGCGCCGGAGAGGCCAGCACGTTGAAGAACAGCTGAACGGCGGTCGACACCTTGTTGACGTTTTGCCCACCCGGCCCGCCGGCCAGCACGAATTGCTCCGTCAGCTCCCAGCCGGCAATCATTATGTTGTCGTTTATGTAGAGCGGATCGCTAGCCATGGTTCACCTCGCCCCGATCTATGGCACAGAGCGAACCTCTTGAAAACATTCGCCACGAAAACGAAAAACCCGGCCGTGGGAGGCCGGGTTTCACGTGAATCATAGCTGACGATATTTATTCGGCGGCAAGCTTGGTGCCGGGAGCCGCATCGCGAACGCTGCCATCAACATGTTCTTCGAACTTGGCGAAGTTGGCGATGAACATATCGACGAGGCGGCGCGCCTGCGCGTCATAGGCCGCACCATCGGCCCAGGTCGAGCGCGGATCGAGGATGCCGTCGTCGACGCCGGGGACCGAGACCGGAACGGCGAAGCCGAAGTTGGCGTCGGTGCGCAGTTCAGCGGCGTTCAGCGAGCCGTCGAGTGCTGCGGCGAGCAGAGCGCGGGTCACCTTGATCGGCATGCGGCTGCCGGTGCCGTAGGCGCCGCCGGTCCAGCCGGTGTTGACCAGCCAGCAGGTGACGCCGTTCTTGGCGATCAGGTCCTTCAGGAGATTGCCGTATTCCGACGGATGCCGCGGCATGAACGGCGCGCCGAAGCAAGTCGAGAATGTGGCTTCCGGCTCGGTGACGCCCTTTTCCGTGCCGGCAACCTTGGCGGTGTAGCCGGAGAGGAAGTGGTACATCGCCTGTTCCGGCGTCAGCTTGGCAATCGGCGGCATCACGCCAAAGGCATCGGCCGTCAGCATGATGATCGTGCGCGGCTGCGGCGCGGTGCCGGTGGCGCTGGCATTCGGGATGAAGTCGAGCGGATAGGCGCAGCGGGTGTTTTCCGTCAGCGAACCGTCGTCGAAATCCGGAACGCGGCGCTCATCGAGCACGACGTTTTCCATGACCGTGCCGAAGCGGCGGGTCGTCGCGTAGATTTCCGGCTCGGCAGCTTCCGACAGACGGATCGCCTTGGCGTAGCAGCCGCCTTCGAAGTTGAAGACGCCGTGCTCGCCCCAGCCGTGCTCGTCGTCGCCGATCAGCGTGCGGGTCGGGTCGGCCGAAAGCGTCGTCTTGCCGGTGCCGGAGAGACCGAAGAAGATCGCCGTGTCGCCTGCCGGGCCGACATTGGCCGAGCAATGCATCGGCATCACGCCCTTCTTGGGCAGCAGGTAGTTGAGAACGGTGAAGACCGACTTCTTCATTTCGCCGGCATAGGACGTGCCGCCGATCAGGATCAGTCCGTTGGTGAAGTCGCAGGCAATGACGGTCTCCGTGCGGCAGCCGTAGCGCTCCGGGTCAGCCTTGAAGCTTGGGAGATCGATGATCGTCAGCTTCGGCAGGAAGGAGGCAAGCGCTTCGTGTGCCGGACGAATCAGGAGATTGCGGATGAACAGCGAGTGCCAGGCATATTCGGTGACAACGCGGGTCGGAAGGGCGTTGTCGGCATCGGCGCCGCCAACGAGATCCTGCACATAAAGCGACATGCCCTTGGCGTGATCGAGCATGTCCTTTCGCAGCAGGGCGAAATGCTCCGGAGACATCGGCTTGTTGTTGTCCCACCAGATCTGGTCGTCGGTGTTCGCATCGCGAACCACGAACTTGTCCTTCGGCGAACGACCGGTGTGCTGGCCGGTACGGGCAACAAGCGCCCCGTGTGCCGTCAGTTCAGCCTCGCCGCGGCGAAGAGCTTCCTCATAAAGCTCTGCGGCTTCGAGGTTGTACCGAACCGTTTCCAGGTCGGTAAAGCCGAGTTTTTCCAAGCCGTTCGCGAGATTGCGAGTGCCGAGTTGCTCCATGGTCAAGCTTCCTTCGTGTTTGGCCATTGGCGTTGAATTTCGCCGGACCATACTTGCATGCTCGCTCAAAAACAAGGCGGCGTCAAAAAAAGAATAATGATTTCAGTATATTAATCGATTTAAAGAAAATTATCGTTTTTTTAATCGGTTGAATTCGGCCTGCCGAACACCGATCTGACAGGACCTATCCTATCGTTACGACAGGTACTTTTTGGGCTTCGCCACAATTTGTTCCACCTTTATACTCACTAACGCACCCGTGACTCGCGAATGCCGGAGTTTTCGGGGACGAGACCGGCACCTCAAAAGACGGAGTTGAACACGATGCAGACCATCGCGCTTGTCGATGATGACCGGAATATTCTGACGTCCGTATCCATCGCCCTGGAGGCAGAAGGCTACAAGGTCGAGACCTATACCGACGGTGCTTCCGCGCTTGAGGGCCTGCTCGCCCGGCCGCCGCAGCTTGCGATCTTCGACATCAAGATGCCGCGCATGGACGGCATGGAATTGCTGCGCCGCCTGCGACAGAAGTCCGACCTGCCGGTGATCTTCCTCACCTCCAAGGATGAAGAGATCGATGAACTCTTCGGCCTGAAGATGGGTGCCGACGACTTCATCACCAAGCCCTTCTCGCAGCGCCTGCTGGTCGAACGCGTCAAGGCGATCCTGCGTCGCGCCGCAAACCGCGAAGCGGCTGCCGCCAACCCGACGAATCCCGCCAAGGCCTCCGACACGCCGTCGCGCTCGCTCGAGCGCGGGCAACTGGTGATGGACCAGGAGCGCCACACCTGCACCTGGAAGAGCGAGCCGGTAACGCTGACGGTGACCGAATTCCTCATCCTCCATTCGCTGGCGCAGCGCCCGGGCGTGGTGAAGAGCCGCGACGCGCTGATGGACGCCGCCTATGACGAGCAGGTCTATGTCGACGACCGCACCATCGACAGCCACATCAAGCGGCTGCGCAAGAAGTTCAAGATGGTCGACAACGACTTCGACATGATCGAGACCCTCTACGGTGTCGGCTATCGTTTCCGCGAGACAGCCTGAGCCGCGGGACTTGCCATCGCGCCGATTGTGGCGCATTCAGAAACGGCGCGACGGGAGCACGGCCAAGGCTGCCTTTGAAACCCCGCCGCGCCATCGGACCTCTGGGCCGGAACCACACAAAGTGAACGACGGCGTCGCGCCCGGCACTCGGGCCGTGTCAGCGTTGCAATCGAGAGAACGTGACGGAAGTCCGCGCGGGAGCGGGACATTTGGTAGAAGTCTTGCAGGGCGACATCGAAGACAGTGACGGACGTGCGCAGGCACATATGGGCCAGCGCCGCTGGGCACATCCTTTCACGCTGATTCGCCGCCTGTTCGGCAATGCCGTCTTCTCGAGCCTCACCCGCCGCATCGTCTTCTTCAACCTGGTGGCACTCGTCGTCCTCGTCGGCGGCATCATGTATCTCAACCAGTTCCGCGAGGGGCTGATCGACGCCCGCGTCGAAAGCCTGCTGACCCAGGGCGAAATCATCGCCGGCGCCATCTCAGCTTCCGCCTCGGTCGATACCAACTCGATCACCATCGATCCCGAAAAGCTGCTCGAACTGCAGGCCGGCCAGAGCATTACGCCGCTGCCCAGCGACGAGGATCTCGATTTCCCGATCATCCAGGAACGTGTTGCGCCGGTTCTCAGGCGGCTGATTTCGCCGACGCGCACCCGCGCCCGCCTCTTCGATGCCGATGCCGACCTGCTGCTCGATTCCCGACACCTTTATAGCGGCGGCCAGGTGCTGCGCTTCGACCTGCCGCCGATCGAGCCGGAATCGACGGGCATCGGCGGAAAGCTCAACAGCTGGCTGAACAAGCTGCTGCAGCCCGGCAATCTACCACTCTACAAGGAACCGCCCGGTGGCAACGGCTCGATCTATCCTGAGGTCACCAACGCGCTGACCGGCGTGCGCGGCTATGTCGAGCGCGTCACCGAGAAGGGCGAGCTCATCGTTTCGGTGGCCGTCCCGGTGCAGCGGTTCCGCGCCGTGCTCGGCGTTCTCTTGCTTTCGACGCAAGCCGGCGACATCGACAAGATCGTCCAGGCGGAGCGCCTTGCCATCATCCGCGTCTTCGGCGTGGCTGCCCTCGTCAACATCATCCTGTCGCTGCTTCTCTCCTCGACGATCGCCAATCCGCTTCGAAGGCTCGCAGCGGCGGCAGTCCGCGTGCGGCGCGGCGGTGCCAAGGAGCGCGAGGAGATCCCGGATTTCTCCTCTCGCCAAGACGAGATCGGCAACCTGTCCGTCGCGCTCCGGGAAATGACGACCGCGCTCTACGATCGGATCGCGGCGATCGAGAATTTCGCGGCCGATGTCAGTCACGAGCTGAAAAACCCCCTCACCTCGCTGCGCAGCGCCGTCGAGACCCTGCCGCTTGCGCGGACCGACGAATCGAAGAAGCGCTTGATGGACGTCATCCAGCATGACGTCCGCCGTCTCGACCGTCTGATCAGCGATATTTCGGACGCCTCGCGCCTCGACGCCGAGCTTGCCCGCAGCGATGCCAAGATCATCGACCTCGAAAGGCTTCTGGGCGACCTCGTCGATATTTCGCGCCAGATCCGCAGCAAGAAGAAGGCGGTGCTGCTCGACTTCGTCATCGACCGCAAGGACAGTCCCAGGGCCCGCTTCGCCGTCAACGGCCACGACCTGCGCATCGGCCAGATTATCACCAACCTGATCGAGAACGCCCGGTCCTTCGTTCCCGAAGACAGCGGGCGGATCGTCGTGCGCCTCACACGGTCGCGATCGCGCTGCCTCGTCTATGTCGAGGACAACGGCCCCGGCATCCAGGCGGAAGACATCGACCGCATTTTCGAACGCTTCTACACCGATCGGCCGGAAGGAGAGGATTTCGGCCAGAACTCCGGCCTCGGCCTGTCGATTTCCAGGCAGATCGCCGAAGCCCATGGCGGCACGCTGAAGGCGGAAAACATCGTCGCGCAGGACGGCCACGTCAGCGGCGCGCGCTTCATCCTGTCGCTACCCGCCGAGCCGCACGCGTGACGACGGGCGCCAATGTCCACGGCACTGCCATCGTGCTCGGGACGCGCGGCTTCCTGATCACGGGCCCTTCCGGCATCGGCAAATCCAGGCTGGCGCTTGCATGCATCACGGCCGCACGACAGGCCGGGCACTTCGCGGCACTCGTCGCCGACGATCGGGTGGATCTGAGCCTGGAACACGACAGGATCGTCGCCCGCTGTCCGCCCTCCATTCACGGCCTGATTGAAATACGCGGCGCCGGAATCGGCAAGATCGAAACCGTGCCTGCCGCGGTGATGGACTGGGCCATGCTGCCCGTGAGTGCGCCTTTCGACCCGCGGTTACCGCTGGAAGACGAGACGTTGCGCCTGCCACTCGGGCGAGTACTCCCGATTGTTCGCGTTCCCGTTGAAGAGGGGGCGTATGTTCTCAATATTTTGCATGCGCTCATCGCCGAAAAAATAGGATCCTAGCCCGATTTACCGTCAGCAAGGCTGGTTTTTCAGCATTTTTGGCTTGCACTTCCCCTTTTCCTTGCCAAGATGGCCGCCCCAACAGGTGGACGAAATTGCTGCATTGCGATATCTGGCCATCAGTGAATTGCGCGTGCAGTTGGAGCGAAGATACCCATGATCGGACTTGTGCTTGTCACCCATGGCAAGCTGGCTGAGGAATTTCGACTTGCACTCGAGCATGTCGTCGGTCCGCAAAAAGCTATAGAGACCGTCTGCATCGGTCCCGAGGACGACATGGACCAGCGTCGGCAGGATATCCTCGACGCGGTCACCAAGGTCGACGAGGGCCACGGCGTCATCATCCTGACCGACATGTTCGGCGGAACGCCCTCCAACCTTGCCATCTCGGTCATGCGCAGCGGCTCGGTCGAAGTGATAGCCGGCGTCAACCTGCCGATGCTGATCAAACTTGCCGGCGTGCGCGGCGAGAGCGACATGGACAAGGCGTTGGTCGAGGCCTCGGAAGCCGGACGGAAATACATCAACGTCGCCAGCCGTGTCCTGAGTGGCAAGTAATGGATCATCGCCCCGACATGTCGCTGACGCGCGAACTGCTGATCATCAACAAGCGAGGCCTGCACGCGAGGGCATCTGCGAAGTTCGTACAGACGGTCGAGGCCTATGAAGCCGAGATTACCGTGTCGAAGGACGGCATGACGGTCGGCGGAACGTCCATTATGGGCTTGATGATGCTGGCTGCCAGCACCGGCTGCAGCGTATGCGTGACCGCGAGCGGCGCGCAGGCCGAAGAGGCGTTGAACGCGCTTGATGCACTGGTCGCCGACAAGTTCGGCGAAGAAATGTGACGGACAATATAAAGATATAAAGACTTCTTTATATCGATATTGCCCTCTCCCCTGATTCCTGATAGATCGGTCGCACTCTCACCGCGTCGGTAGGCGCGGGAGGCATAATCGCGCCGCAGTTCGGTTGAAGCCATGCGGCTTGAAGAGATCAGCCCGGAGAATTCCATGACCACCACTCAGGACTATATCGTCGCCGACATCGGTCTCGCCGATTTCGGGCGCAAGGAAATTGCGATCGCCGAAACGGAAATGCCGGGCCTGATGGCCTGCCGCGAAGAGTTCGGCGCTGCAAAGCCGCTGAAGGGCGCGCGCATCACCGGCTCGCTGCACATGACCATCCAGACCGCCGTTCTGATCGAGACGCTGGTTGCCCTCGGCGCCGACGTGCGCTGGGCCTCGTGCAACATCTTCTCGACCCAGGATCACGCTGCCGCTGCCATCGCCGCAAGCGGCGTTCCGGTCTTCGCCGTCAAGGGCGAAACGCTCGAAGAATACTGGACCTACACGGACAAGATCTTCCAGTGGGCCGATGGCGGCGTCTCGAACATGATCCTCGACGATGGTGGCGACGCCACCATGTACATCCTGCTCGGCGCCCGCGCCGAAGCCGGTGAAGACGTGCTCTCCAACCCGGGCTCCGAAGAAGAAGAGATCCTCGTCGCACAGATCAAGAAGCGCCTCCAGGCTTCGCCGGGCTGGTTCACCAAGCAGCGCGACGCCATCAAGGGCGTGACCGAAGAAACCACCACCGGCGTCAACCGCCTGTACCAGCTTCAGGCCAAGGGCCTGCTGCCCTTCCCGGCGATCAACGTCAACGATTCGGTCACCAAGTCGAAGTTCGACAACAAGTACGGCTGCAAGGAATCGCTCGTTGACGGCATCCGCCGCGGCACCGACGTGATGATGGCCGGCAAGGTCGCCGTCGTCTGCGGTTACGGCGACGTCGGCAAGGGCTCGGCAGCTTCGCTTTCCGGCGCCGGCGCCCGCGTCAAGGTCACCGAAATCGACCCGATCTGCGCGCTCCAGGCGGCGATGGACGGTTTCGAAGTCGTTCAACTCGAAGACGTCGTCTCGTCGGCCGACATCTTCATCACGACGACCGGCAACAAGGACGTCATCCGCATGGACCACATGCGCGAGATGAAGGACATGGCGATCGTCGGCAACATCGGCCACTTCGACAACGAAATTCAGGTCTCCGCACTGCGTAACCTGAAGTGGACGAACATCAAGCCGCAGGTCGACATGATCGAGTTCCCGAAGGGCAACCGCATGATCCTGCTCTCGGAAGGCCGCCTGCTGAACCTCGGCAACGCCACCGGCCACCCGTCCTTCGTGATGTCGGCTTCGTTCTCCAACCAGGTCCTGGCGCAGATCGAGCTCTTCACCAAGGGTGAGAAGTACAAGAACGAAGTCTACGTCCTGCCGAAGGCGCTCGACGAGAAGGTCGCTCGCCTGCACCTGAAGAAGCTCGGCGCTAAGCTCTCCGAACTTTCCGAAGAGCAGGCCGACTACATCGGCGTGAAGACGCAGGGCCCGTTCAAGGCTGAGCACTACCGGTACTAATCCTTACCCGGGCAATCCACAACATCTTGTGGCCGCGTTCTTGACAAGAGAGCGCGGCCGCTTTTTTGGGCCTCTCCCTTCCCGACGATTCGACTAGGAAGTATGCTCTAACCCATTGATTCGTGATGTCGGTGCGGACCTTGGACATCGCGGATGGGATGTCTTGTCGATAAGCGGCAAACAGACGGAGACAGACCGGGGATGCAATCGGAACTGACGCAGGCCCTTGACCAGGGCCTCGATGGAACTGTGCAAGGCGCAACAAGGCCGGCAGCACCCTTCGGACAGACGGGGATGGCAGCGCCATGAACAGAGACCAAACAGCTATTCCGGGCACCCGCCGCAAGGGCCCGAAGTTCCTGCGCCACCTTCTGGCCGGTACCACTCTCTTTGCAGCAACAGATGCGCTCGCCCAGGTCGCGCCGCAGAAGGCAAATATCTTCGGCTCGTCGGAGGTCGTCACCTTCTCCGTGCTCATCGGCGTCGTTTCCGCAGCGATGATTTCGGCGATCTGGCTGATCCGCCAGCGCGGCAATATCGAAGCCGAGAACCGCGAATTGCGCTCCGATCTGTCGGACGCCAACCAGCGCCTCTCGCGCTATCAGGCGCTGGTGGCCGACAAGAACCGCCGGATCGTCGTCTGGGACGGGCTGCTCGAGCGGGCTGAGCTGCTCGGCCAGCTGCCGCCCGAAACCGGCGCGCCGGCAGACGACCGCGAGTTCCTGGCCTTCGGCCGCTGGATCAAGGCGCAATCCGCCGGGGAACTGGAAAATGCGATCGACGCGCTGCGCACCCAGGCGCGCAGCTTCGACCTGGTGCTCGAAACGCAGCGCAACGAAGTCCTGGAGGCCCAGGGACGGGTCTCGGGCGGGCGCGCTTTCGTACGCTTCATCGCTCTCAACAATATGCGCGCAGAACTCGCTGAGCTGAAGCTTGAGCACGATCGGCTCAATACTGCGCTCGTGTCCTTCCGCACCCTTCTCGACGCCATCGATCTGCCGGTGTGGCAACGCGGCACGGATGGCGCCCTCACCTGGGTCAACGAGGCCTATGCCGACGCCGTCGAGGCTCCTGATGTCGCGGTCGCGGTTGCCGAAGGGCGCGAGCTGCTCGCAACCGTCGCGCGCGAAAAGATCCGCGCGGTTTCCACCTTCGACACACCGTTCCGCGACAAGGTTTCGACCGTCGTCAGGGGTAACCGCACCTTCTTCGAAGTCGTCGATGCCCGCAGCCCTGCCGGCTCGGCCGGCGTCGCCGTCGACGTATCCGGCATCGAGGCCGTGCGCGAGGAACTCAACCGGACGCTCAAGAGCCATGCCGAAACGCTCGATCATCTGGCGACCCCCGTCGCGATCTTCGACGGCAATCAGCGCCTGCAGTTCTACAACCAGGCCTTCCAGCGTCTGTGGAACCTCGACATCGGCTTCCTCGAGCGCAAGCCCGACAACGGCGAAGTGCTTGACCGGCTGCGCGCCGGCGGCCAGCTGCCGGAGCAGCTCAACTGGAAACAGTGGAAGGCCACCGCGCTTTCCGTCTATCAGGCGCTCGACACGCAGAGCGACCTCTGGCACCTGCCGAACGGCCAGACGCTGCGCGTCTTCGCGACCGCCCGCCCACAGGGCGGGGTCACCTGGGTGTTCGAGAACCTGACCGAGAAGGTCGATCTCGAAACGCGCTACAATACGCTCGTTCAGGTTCAAGGCGAGACGATCGACCATCTCGCGGAAGGCGTAGCTGTGTTCGGGCCCGACGGCCGCATTCGTCTCTCGAACCCGGCGTTCCGGGCGATCTGGGGCATCAGCGAGGCGGAGGCCAAGCCCGGCACCCATATCCGGGCGATCGAGCAGGCCTGCCTCATCTCCTACGACCAGCCTGACGGGTGGAAACGTTTCACCCACATCATCACCAGCTTCGACGACGAACGGCCCTCCAGCCGCGGCATCCTTGAGCTTCGAACCGGACTGATCCTCGACTACGCCGTCATCCCGCTGCCGAACGCGCAGACGATGCTGACCTTCGTCAACATCACCGACAGCGTCCGGGTCGAGCGCGCGCTCACCGAAAAGAACGAGGCGCTGCGCAAGGCGGATGCGCTGAAGAACGACTTCGTGCACCACGTTTCCTATGAACTGCGTTCGCCGCTCACCAACATCATCGGCTTCGCCGACCTGTTGAAGACGCCGGCTTTCGGCGATCTCAACGAGCGGCAGGCGGAGTATGTCGACCACATCGCCACCTCCTCGTCGCTGCTGCTGACGATCGTCAACGACATCCTGGATCTCGCGACCGTCGATGCCGGCATCGTCCAGCTCGACATGTCCGAGATCAGTCTCACCGACTTCCTCGATGATATTGCCCACCAGATGGCCGACCGGCTGCTCGAGAGCGGCGTGACCCTCAGGATCGCCGCCCCTGACAATCTCGGCCGCATGGTCGCCGACCAGCAGCGGCTGAAGCAGATCTTCGTCAAGCTGCTCACCAATGCCGCAAACTTTGCGCCCGACGGCAGCGCCATCGACCTGAAGTGCCGCCGCGAGGGCAGCGACTTCATCTTCTCTGTCTCAGACAGCGGCCCCGGCATACCGCAGGACGTGCTCGATACAGTGTTCAACCGCTTCGAAAGCTACGGCCAGCGCGGCGGCGCAGGCCTCGGCCTTTCGATCGTCGAGAGCTTCGTCAGCCTGCACCACGGCACCGTCTCCATCCGCAGCAAGGAAGGCGAAGGCACGGAAGTGACCTGCCGCATACCCTCGGCCGAAGTGCCGGCGATCGTCGCGGCCGAATGATGTCGGCGATCGAACGCTTCCTGACGGACGAGGCGGCAACGATCGAGCTCGGCGAAGATCTGGCGCTGGCCCTGAAGCCCGGCGACTGCGTCGCGCTCTCGGGTGATCTCGGAGCCGGCAAGTCGACCTTGGCGCGCGCCTTCCTTCGGGCGCTTGCCGATGACGACGGGCTGGAGGTCCCCAGCCCGACCTTTACGCTGGTCCAATCCTATGAACTGCGCATTCCGGTCGCGCATTTCGATCTCTATCGGCTGGCTGATTCCAGCGAACTGGACGAACTCGGCTTCGACGAGGCGCTATCGCTAGGCGTCTGTCTCGTCGAATGGCCGGAACGGGCTGACGACGCCCTACCCACCAGCCGCATCACGCTGAGCATCACCCATGAAGGCGATGGTCGCCGCGTCGAAATTTCCGGTCCGGACGAAAAGCTGCAGCGCATCGCCCGCACGCTGGCGATCCGCGACTTCCTCGATCAGAACGATCACCCAAACGCACGGCGCCGGCACCTCAGCGGCGACGCCTCGATCCGGGCCTATGAGCGCATTTACCCGGCAGACGGCTCCGTTAGCCGGATTCTGATGGATTCGCCACGACACAAGCCCGGCCCCGTCCTCCAGGACGGAAAATACTACCAGCAGCTCGCGCATATCGCCGAAGACGTCGTTCCCTTCGTCGCGATCGACCAGCTGCTCATTGCACGCGGCTTTGCAGCGCCGACGATCTACGCCCGCGATCTCGACCAGGGCATCCTGCTGATCGAGGACCTTGGGTCGGATGGCGTTCTCGACGCGGCCGGCCAGCCGATCGACGAGCGCTACATCGAAAGCGTACGACTGCTCGCCCGCCTCCATGCCAAGCAGACCGACAGGGAGATCAACCTCGACAGAGCGGTCATCCACCGCATTCCGGATTTCGACCGGACGGCGATGAAGATCGAGACGCGGCTTTTGACCGACTGGTACCTGCCGTGGAAGCGCGGTGCGCCGGCAAGCGATGACGAAAAACGTGAATACGGAGAGATCTGGGACGGGCTGATTGATCTTCTCCAGACCTCCGAGACGAACCTGCTCTTGCGAGATTTTCACTCGCCGAACATCATCTGGCGCGGAGAGCGCCAGGGATTGGACCGGATTGGCCTCATCGATTTCCAGGACGCGATGATCGGCCCGACGGCCTATGACGTGGCATCGCTGGTGCAGGACGCGCGCGTGACCGTCGCGCCTCCGCTCGCCAACCGGATGATGGAAACCTATCTCGCCGAACGGCAGGCAAGCGGCAACTTCGACGAGGCGACTTTCTTGCGCGACTGGCATTTGATGTCGGCGCAGCGCAACTGCAAGCTCGTCGGCATCTGGGTGCGGCTGATGCAGCGGGACGGCAAACCCGGCTACATGAAACATATGCCCCGCACTTTCGCCTATCTTCAGGCGGCGCTCACACATGAATCGCTGAAACCCTTGCACGACTGGTGTATGAAGACCGGAATCCTAGATTCCGAATCAGCGAACTGACAGAGAAGCAATGTCGATCAGCAATGCGATGGTGCTCGCCGCGGGCCTCGGCACCCGGCTCCGCCCGATCACCAACACCATGCCGAAGCCGCTCGTAGAGATCGCGGGCAAGCCGATGATCGACTACGTGCTGGATCTGCTGGCAGAGGCCGGCATCACCAAGGCCGCGGTCAACGTGCATCATTTCGCCGACCAGATGGAAGGACATCTCAGCCAGAGAAGAAGCCCGGAGATCCTGATTTCCGACGAGCGCGATGCGCTGATGAATTCCGGCGGCGGCCTGGCCAAGGGCCTGAAACTGCTGCCGGAAGGCCCCGTACTGGTGATGAATGCCGACCTCTTCTGGGTCGGGGAACCGGTCGGCGTTCCCAGCAACCTGACGCGCCTCGCCGCAGCCTTCGATGCGGACCGCATGGACATGCTGCTCCTGTGCGTGCGCGATGAGGACACGACCGGTCACAACGGCAAGAAGGACTTTTCGCTCGGTGCCGACGGCAAGCTGACGCGATACACCGAAGGTCTGCCAAACCCGGTGGTCTATGCCGGCGCGATCGCGCTTCACTCCCGGCTCTTTGCCGACGCGCCTGATGATGCCTTCAACCTCAACATCTACTTCGATCGCGCTGCCCAAAAAGGGCGCCTCCACGGCCTCCTGCTCGATGGCCACTGGATGACGGTCGGCACGCCCGACGCGATCGGCGAAGCGGAAGCGGCGATCCGCCGCCACCAGCCAGGAGGATGAGCGTGCGCGGCCGCCGGTCCAACGTCTTCACGATCCCGCCTGGCCTCCCCTTCCTGAAGACGCTCGCCGAAAAGCTTTGCGACGGTATCCTGACTCCGGACTTCCGCTACGATCCGGCCGATCCCTTGCCGCTTGCCGGCGTCACGATCTTCGTGCCGACGCGGCGTTCGGCCCGTGTGCTCAGATCCGAATTCGTCGACCTGCTCGGCGGCCGCTCCACCATCCTGCCCACCATCAAGGCGCTCGGCGAGACCGATGATGACAGTGGCTTCTTCGACGCCGAAGTACCGGCAATCCTCGATCTCGCGCCGCCGCTGCCGGGCACGGCACGGCTGATCGAGCTTGGCCGGCTGATTCTCGCCTGGCGCAACCGGCTACCAAAGGTCGTGCTCGACATCCATGCGGAAAGCCCGCTGATCGCGCCGGCAAGTCCTGCCGATGCGATCTGGCTGGCACGCAATCTTGCCGATCTCATCGATGCGATGGAGACGGAAGAGCTGGACTGGGACGCGCTCGACCGGCTCGACGCCGGCGAGCATGCGCTGTGGTGGCAGCTGACGCTCGAATTCCTCAAGATCGCCCGAACCTACTGGCCGGAACGGCTCGAGGAACTCAAGCAATCCTCGCCCGCACGCCATCGCAACGCCATCCTTCAGGCCGAAACGCAGCGCATCGCCGGCGGCAAGATCGAAGGCCCGATCATCATCGCCGGCTCGACCGGTTCCATTCCCGCCACGGCCGCGCTGATTGCCGCCGTGCAGAAGCTTCAGAACGGCACGATCGTGTTGCCTGGTCTCGACCAGACGATGAGCGATGCCGAATGGGACATGATCGTCGCCGACGCTGCCTTTGACGGCAGGCCGGACCCGGCAAGCCGCAGCCACCCGCAATACGGCTTCTACAGGCTGCTGAAGCGCATGGGCGTCATCCGCTCGGATGTGGGCGCGCTAGCCGGCGCCCAAACCGACGTCGATTTCCGCGCGGCGATCCTCTCGCACGCCCTTTTGCCGGCAAAGGCCACCGATGCCTGGACCGAAATGCGCAGCGAACTCGACGGCGAATTGCTGCGCGCTGCCTTCGGCGATACGGCTCTCATCGAAACCGCCAACGAACGCGAGGAGGCGGCGGCGATTGCCGTTGCGCTAAGGCTTGCGCTGGAAGGCAGCGAGGATAGCCAGGCGGCGTTGATCACGCCCGACCGAAATCTCGCGCGGCGGGTCGGCGCCGAGCTCGCCCGCTTCGGCATCGAGGCGGACGATTCCGCCGGCACGCCTTTGTCCTCGACGCCCCAGGGCAGCTTCATGCGTCTGCTTCTGGAGGCAAGCCTGCGCCCCGGCGATCCCGTGCCCTTCGTTGCGCTGCTCAAGCACCCGCTGGCGCGCTTCGGGCTTTCGCGTGATGAGATGCGCCAGGGCGCCGACGCGCTCGAACGCATGGCGCTGCGCGGCAGCACCGCAACCGTCGATATCCTCGCCCTGGAGCCGTTGCTCGATGCGGCGATTGCCGGCCACAAGGTCGATCGCCACCCGCCGGAATGGCGTGCCGGCATCGGCGCCGAGGAGCTTCAGGCAGCACGCGATCTGGCGATCAAGATCGGCCTCGCGGTGGCGCCGCTGGCTTCCGCGCTCACGCGCAGCAAGGACGGCAGCCGCGTGTTCTCGGACGAATTCACCTTTGCCGACTGGGCGACGCGTACCGGCCAGGCGTTGGAAGCGGCCTCGGCCGACGAGCGCGGCGATCTCGGTGGGCTCTGGTCCGGCGAGGCGGCCGATACGCTGGCGACCCTGCTTCGCGGCATCATCGAAACCGATGGCCAGATGACGGCGGACGGGCCGCAATGGTGCGACGTCATGGAGGCGCTTGCTGCAGGTGCCGCGGTCAAGCCGCGGTCCATGCGCCATCCGCGGGTCTTCATCTTCGGCGCGCTGGAATCACGCCTGCAGAGCATGGATCTCGTGGTGCTCGGCGCCATGAACGAGGGCAATTGGCCAGGCCAGACCGCCAACGACCCGTTCCTGTCGCGCACGATGAAGACGGGCATCGGTCTCGAGCCCCCCGAGCGGCGCATCGGCCAGCTCGCGCATGACTTCCAGATGGCCTGCGGCACACGGCGGCTGATCTTCACCCGCTCGATGCGCCAGGGCGCAACACCCACCGTTGCCTCGCGCTGGCTACAGCGGCTGCTCGCGCTTGGCGGCGAACGGCTGACTGCGGCCTTGCAGGCCAATGGCGCCGACTATCTGGCCTGGGCCCGGATGCTCGACGACGGAGGGCGGCAGCCGCTTGCCGAACGCCCCGCGCCCAAGCCACCGGTGGACCTGCAGCCGCGCAAATATTCCTTCAGCGAGGTCTCGCGGCTGAGGCGCGACCCCTACGCGATCTACGCCCGGCGCATTCTTCGCCTGCATCCGCTGCTGCCGTTCAACAGCGATCCCGGTCCGGCGGAGCGCGGCACGCTCTATCACCAGATCGTCGAGCGCTTTATTCGCGGCGGCTTCGACCTCATGTCGCCCGCGGCCGAAGAAGCGATGCATCGGCTGCTGAACGAGGCTTTCGACGAGGCGCGGCTGCCCACGCATATCGACACGATCTGGCGGCCGCGCTTCGCCGCCGTCGGCTTGGCTTTCATCAAATGGGAGCGGGACCGCGCACGCTTCATCCGCCGCTCGCGCACGGAAGCTCCGGCATCGATGGAGCTCGGCGTCGCCGACATGCGGCTGACGGGCATTGCCGACCGGCTCGATATGCTGACCGACGGCAGCGTGGAGATCATCGACTACAAGACCGGCTCCAGCCCATCGGTCAAGGAAGCCCGTGTGCTGCTTGACCCGCAGCTCGCACTCGAAGCCGCAGCCCTCAAGGCCGGCGCCTTCAAGGACCTGCCGCCGAGCCATCCGCAATCGCTGCTCTATGTCCGGCTGAAGCCCGGATCGCGTTTCAAGCAGGAGACCGTGAACAACGAGGGCAGCAAGGCGAAGGAAACCAAATCCGCCGACCAGCTCGCGGACGAATCCCTCACCGAGCTCAGAAAACTGCTGAGTGCGCTGCTTTCGGGCAAGCATGGCTTTGCATCGCGCGTGATTGTTCAGAAAGAGCGCGACCACGGCGGCGAATACGACCATTTGGCACGCGTGGCCGAATGGTCGACGGCCGATAGCGAGGAGGAGGACGGCGATGAGGGATGACAGCCTCGGCCCCGAACAGGCGACGCCGCAAGCCTGGCTCGACTGGACCTCGCATCGGCAATCGCTAGCCTCCGATCCCGAGCGTTCTGCCTGGGTTTCGGCCAATGCCGGATCCGGCAAGACACATGTGCTGACCCAGCGGGTGATCCGGCTGCTGCTCGCCGGCTGTCGGCCGTCGGCGATCCTCTGCCTGACCTATACCAAGGCGGCGGCATCCGAAATGTCGAACCGCGTCTTCGAACGGCTGGCCGAATGGGTAACGCTCGACGACGCGACGCTCGAAAAACGGATCGAGGCAATCGAGGGCGAGCGGCCTGGTCTGCTGAAGCTGCAGGAGGCGCGGCGCCTGTTCGCCCGGGCGCTCGAGACGCCCGGCGGCCTCAAAATCCAGACGATCCACGCCTTCTGCGAGGCGCTGCTGCACCAGTTTCCACTGGAAGCCAATGTCGCCGGGCATTTTTCGGTTCTCGACGACCGCGCTGCCGCCGTGCTGCTTGCCGATGCGCGCCGCATGCTGCTGACGGCGACGGCCGCCAAGGACGATCCGGAACTGGCGCGCGCCTTCGCCATCGTGCTCGACCTTGCCGACGACACCGGGCTTGAAAAACTGCTCGCGGCGATCGTCGAGAACCGCACCGCGATCCAGACCTTTTTCGAACATGCCGACGCGCTCGGCGGCACCGAGGCCGAGTTGCGCCGCGCCCTGAAGCTGGCGCCGAGCGAAAGCGTCGACAGCGCCATGGCCGCGATCTGGCCGTTGGCGGGCCTGAACGGTGCGTCCCTGGAACGTTACTTCTCACTCGCCACGAGCGTCGGCGGAACGAAGGTTCTGGAATTTGCAGAGGGACTTCGGACCGTCTCCAAGCTCACGGACTTGGACGCGCGCTATGACGGTCTCAGGCATTTGTTCTTCACCGGCACCGGAAAACCCCGGGCACAATCCGCCTTCCTCAACAAGGCGATGCAGCAGGCGGCACCCGATCTCATAGACCTGGTGGACGAAGCCTACCGCCATGTCGTCGCCTGCATCGATCACATCAGCATTCTTAGGATGTTCGAGGCGACGCTGGCGGCTCTGACGCTCGCCGAACGGCTCAACGTCGACTACGAGGAGCTCAAGCGGCGACGCAGCCAGCTCGATTTCGAGGACCTGATCAACCGCACGGCGGCGCTCTTTGCCCGCGGCGATGTCAGCGCCTGGGTCCACTACAAGCTCGACCAGGGCATCGACCATATCCTCGTCGACGAGGCTCAGGATACCAGCCCGGCGCAATGGACCATCATCCAGGCGCTGGCGGCTGACTTCTTCTCCGGCGAAAGCGCCCGTGGAACCAACCGCACCATGTTCGCCGTCGGTGACGAGAAACAGTCGATCTACTCCTTCCAGGGCGCACGGCCGGAACGGTTCTCGCATGAGAGCCAGGAAACGGAACGGCGGGTGCGCGACGGCGGCAAGGCCTTCGAGCCCATCCGTCTTCAGCTCTCCTTCCGCTCGACCGTCGACGTGCTTTCGGCCGTCGATACGGTCTTCGCCAATCCGGCGCATGCACGCGGCCTCAGCGCCCGCAACGAGCCCGTCGTTCATGCTTCGAACCGTATCGGCCATCCCGGCGCCGTCGATATCTGGGACGTGATTGCCGCCGAACCGATCGATACGGACGAAGAATGGACCGCAGCCTTCGACGCAACGCCTGAGAGCGCACCGGTCAATATCCTCGCACGCCGGATCGCCGGCGTCTTGGAGAGCTGGATCGGCAAGGAAACGATCGTCGAGAAGGGTATTCGCCGACCGATGCGTCCGGGCGACGTGATCGTGCTGGTCCGTAAGCGCGACGCCTTCGTCAATGCGCTGACCCGGGCGCTCAAGCGCCGCAACAACATTCCGGTCGCCGGCGCCGACCGGCTGGTGCTCACCAAGCATATTGCCGTTCAGGACCTGCTCGCGCTCGGGCGCTTCGTCCTCTTGCCGCAGGACGACCTGTCACTCGCCGCGCTGCTGAAAAGCCCGCTGTTCAATCTCGGCGAAGACGCGCTGTTCGAGCTCGCGGCGCGGCGCAAGGAAGGCGAAAGCCTCTGGCAGAGGCTCCAGGCCGAGGCGGCCGAGGGCATCCTGTTCCACCAGGCAGCAAGGGCGCTGAAAAGCTATGTGGCGCTCGCGAACGCGCTTGCACCGCACGATTTTTATGCCCGCATCCTTGGCGTTCATGGCGGCCGGGCGGCCTTCCTGGCGCGGCTCGGCACCGAGGTCAGCGACATTCTTGACGAGTTCCTCACCTTCGCCCTCGATCAGGAAAGAAGCGGCCTCCCCGGTCTGCAGGCCTTCGTTTCGACGCTCGAAATGGAAGCGCCGACGGTCAAGCGCGAGCAGGACAAGGAACGCGACGAAGTCCGGATCATGACGGTGCACGCCGCCAAGGGTCTCGAAGCGCCGGTCGTCTTCCTCGTCGACGGCGGCGGTGCGCCGTTCAGCAACCAGCATGTCCCTTCCCTTCGCTTCCTCGAGCTCGCTCAAAGGGATGGCGCCGTCCTGTCGTTGCCGGTGTGGCGCGCACCGGGCTCGGAATCGAATACGCTCGTGACCGCCGACAGCGATCGTCTGAAGACGCTTGCCGAGGAAGAGTATCGACGCCTGCTCTATGTCGGCATGACCCGCGCCGCTGACCGCCTGATCGTCTGTGGCTATCGCGGACAGCGGGCCGTCGCCGAAACATGGCATGCCATGGTTCAGGCGAGCCTTGCCGGGGACGAAAATGGCCGCGGCCATCCGAAGACCTTTCACGCCGGCGGCGAGGAATGGTCCGGCCATGCCTGGCGCGAGAAGCAGCTCGAGCGCGACCTTCCCTCCAAGGAAGCGCCCACGCCGGACGCCAACCGCCCGGCCTCCGGCCTGCCGAAGGCGCTTTCGACGCCGCTGCCACCGCAAAAGCGGCTGCCGCGGCCGCTCAGCCCCTCCGGCGTCGGTATCGCCATCGACGAGGACGACGGCGATGGGCTTGTCGGATCCGCCCTGTTTTCTGAGAAGGCACCGGCAAATCTCTCGATGTTGCGCGGTGCCATCCTGCACCGCCTGCTGCAGGTCCTGCCCTCCATTGCGGGCAATGATCGCCGCGCCGCGGCCGAGCGCTATCTCGTGCGTTCGGTGCCCCGCTGGGCGCCCGCGCAGCGCGCCGCGCTGATTGACGCTGTCGAGAATGTGCTCGACCATCCCGATCTTCAGGCGCTCTTCTCGGTCGGCAGCCGCGCCGAAGTCTCGGTCATGGGCACACTGACCCTCGGCACGCGCGAGCACGCGGTCTCCGGCCGCATCGACCGGCTCGCCGTCAGCGACGGGATCGTGACCATTGCCGATTTCAAGACGAACCGGCAGGTGCCGGCTTCGCAGGGTGACATACCCTTCGCCTACAGGGCACAGCTTGCGATCTATCGCGAGCTGTTGCGGCCGCTCTATCCCGGGCACGCATTCCGATGCGTGCTGATCTTCACCGAAGGACCGGCAATCCACGTGGTTACGGATCAGGCGCTCGACAGGAGCCTTGAAGACCTCGCGACAAAGTGAGATACCGGATATTGAAAATCCAGCGGTGCCATCTCACATGAGACACAACATCTGGATACTGCCATTCCGAACGCAAGGAGCAGCCTATGGCTACTGTAAAGGTCGATACGTCCAATTTTCAGCAGGAAGTGCTGAACTCCGCCGAGCCGGTGGTTGTCGATTTCTGGGCTGAATGGTGCGGCCCGTGCAAGATGATCGCGCCGAGCCTCGAGGAAATCTCGAACGAGCTCGCCGGCAAGGTCAAGGTCGTCAAGCTCAACATCGACGAAAACCCGGAACTGGCTGCCCAGTACGGCGTTCGCTCGATCCCGACGCTCGCCATGTTCAAGGCCGGCGAAGTGGCCGACATCAAGGTTGGCGCTGCGCCGAAGACGGCCCTTTCCTCGTGGATCTCCACGGCGGTCGCCTGAGACCTTCGCTGACTACCGCAGCAGAAAGCCCGGCATGCCGGGCTTTTTTCTTGTCTTGAACTTGGCTGCTATCGGGATGGCGGCGCCACCTCCGGATCACTTCGGCGGCGTACCGTTGTCGGCGAGAACGTCGCCCACCAGATAGAGCGAGCCGCCGATCAGGATGCGCGGCGGCGCCGGATCCTCATCGACCAGATTGGCAACGATCGTCAACGCTTCGGCGACGGAAGAGACAGCCGAAGCCTCAAATCCGATAGCAGCCGCGTCGCTTGCAAGCGCCACCGGATCAAGACCTGCATCGGAACCACGGATCGGAACGGTGAAGACCTGTTCGGCAAGATCCACAAACGCCCGGAAATAGCCGACCGGATCCTTCGTGTTGATCATGCCAATGATCAGGAACAGGGGGCGCGATTCGCGTTCTTCGAAGGTCGCCATCGCTTCGGCGATCACCTGGCCGGCACCCGGATTATGGCCGCCGTCGACCCAGATTTCCGCATCGGCCGGGCCGTAACGCGTAAGTTTGCCGCTGGTCAGGCGCTGCAGGCGCCCGGGCCACTCGACGCCGGCAAGCCCCTTCTCGATCGCCGCCTCCGAAACGTCGAAGCCCGCAGCCCGCACCGCGCGAACGGCCGCGGCGGCATTGGCGTATTGGTGCCGTCCCGGCAGCTTCGGCAGCGGCAGGTCGGCGAGACCGCTTTCGTCCTGATAGACAAGGCGGCCGAATTCCTCATGCGCCATGAAGTCCTGGCCATAGACGAACATCGGGCAACCGAGCCGCTCGGCCGTCGAGATCAGCACATCGCGCGCAGCCTCTTCTTCCTGCTGACCGATCACGACGGAGCAGCCGCGCTTCAGGATACCGGCTTTTTCCGCGGCGATCAGTTCCACCCGGTCGCCGAGATAGGCCTGGTGATCGAGCGAGATCGGCATGATGACGGATACGGCCGGTCGAGCAATGACATTGGTCGCGTCGAAGCGGCCGCCGAGGCCAACCTCGATGATCGCGACATCGGCCGGGTGCTCGGCAAAGAGAAGGAAGGTGACGGCGGTCAGGATTTCGAAGACGGTGATCTTCTCGCCGCCATTGGCTTCGGCGACGCGACGCACCGCATCGGCCAGAACGGGGTCGCTGACGAGCCGTCCCTTGCCGCCCTTGACGCCGAGGCGGTAACGCTCGTGCCAATTGACGAGATGCGGCGACGTGTGGACGTGAACGCTGAGACCGGCCGCTTCCAGGATCGCCCGCGAAAACGCGGTTGCCGAACCCTTGCCATTGGTGCCGGCGACATGGATCACCGGTGGCAGGCGGTCCTGCGGATTGCCGAGCGCGGCGAGCAGCCGGGTGATCCTGTCCAGCGACAGATCAAACCCCTTGGGGTGGAGGGCAAGGAGTTTTTCGATCTCATAGCCCGCTTCGCTGGCTTCCACCGCTGTCATCTCTCACCCCGACCCGACAAGCTTGACTGCCAAACATCTCCGGTCTGGCGGAGATGTTTCATTCTTGTTCTGCACAACTGCGGGAAAACCGGTTTACGCTTTTCCCGCAATAGCCTTTAAGCGCTTGCCGCGACCGGCAAGGCAGCCGGCTGCGTGCCGCCGTTGAGCTTCGAGGCTTCTGCCGGCTTCTTCATCAGGATCTTCAGGACCCGGGCAAGCGTCGACGGCAGATCATGGCGTTTGACGACCATGTCGACCATGCCGTGCTCCAGCAGGTATTCAGACGTCTGGAAACCTTCCGGCAGCTTCTCGCGCAGCGTCTGCTCGATCACGCGCTTGCCGGCAAAGCCGATTTCGGCGCCAGGCTCGGCCATATGGATATCGCCAAGCATCGCATAGGATGCGGTGACGCCACCGGTCGTCGGGTTGGTGAGCACGACGATATAGGGAAGACCGGCTTCCTTCAGCAGGTTGACGGCAACCGTGGTGCGCGGCAGCTGCATCAGCGACAGGATGCCTTCCTGCATGCGGGCGCCGCCCGATGCCGGGAAAATGACCAGCGGGCACTTCTCGGCGATCGCTCTTTCGAAGGCCTTGATAATCGCCTCGCCGGCAGCCATGCCGAGCGAACCGCCAATGAAGTTGAACTCGTGCACGACGGCGACGAGCTTGACGCCCTGAACGCGGCCGAGACCGGCGACGATCGTGTCTTCGAGCTCGGTCTTCACGCGGCTGTCGCGCAGACGGTCGGAGTACTTCTTGGAATCGCGGAACTTCAGCGGGTCCTGAGCAACCTTCGGCTGCGGAAACGCTTCATAGATGCCGCCGTCGAACAGGTCCTTCAGCCGAGCCTTGGCCGGCATCTTCATGTGGAAGCCGGACTGCGGGATGACCCACTTGTTTTCTTCGAGATCGCGGTGGAACACCATCTCGCCGGTTTCCGGGCACTTGATCCAGAGATTTTCCGGAACTTCCCGGCGGCCCAGCATCGAGTTGATCTTCGGCCGAACGTAGTTTGTGATCCAGTTCACTTAGTAACTCCTGAAGATTTCCTTCGGGTTGTGCGCGCTAATATAGGCAATTATTCGGCTGCTGCGAGGCGTGCGGACCGCACGCCTGCCGAGAGCCCTCTGACCAGCGCTTCAACACCCGGAACCGTCGCGTCCGTCGCCTTGCCCTCTTCGGTCAGGCTCGACGCGATCTGGTTGACGATCGCCGTACCGACGACCACGCCATCGGCGGATGCTCCGATGGCCCTTGCATGCTCCGCCGTCTTGACGCCGAAACCGACGCAAACCGGCAGGTTGGTGTGCGCCTTGATACGGCCGACTGCGCCGGCAATCAACGACGGATCGGGCAGAGCCGAACCTGTGATGCCGTTCATCGATACGTAATAGACGAAACCGGAGGTGTTTTCGAGCACCTTCGGCAGGCGACGGTCGTCCGTGGTCGGCGTCGCCAGGCGAATGAAGCTGATGCCCTTCGCAAGCGCCGGGATGCAGAGTTCATCATCCATCTCCGGCGGCAGATCGACGACGATCAGGCCGTCGATGCCGGCGGCGAGCGCATCCGTCAGGAAGCGGTCGACGCCGTAGATATAGATCGGATTGTAGTAGCCCATCAGCACGATCGGCGTGCGCTGGTCGTCCTCGCGGAAGCGGCGGGCGATCTCGAGCGTCTTGGCAAGCGTCTGGCAGCCCTTCAGCGCGCGTTGACCGGCAAGCTGGATGGCCGGGCCATCGGCCATCGGGTCAGAGAAGGGCATGCCGAGTTCGATGACGTCGGCGCCGGCCTTCGGCAACGCCTTCATGATCGAGAGCGACGTCTCGAAATCCGGATCACCGGCCATGAAATAGGTGACGAGGACCGGCCGTCCCTCGGCCGCCACATCGGCAAATCTCTTGTCCATGCGTGCGGTCATGATCTTACAGCCCCATTCCCAGTAACTTGCCGACGGTGAAGATGTCCTTGTCGCCGCGACCGGAGAGGTTCATCAGGATGATCTCGTCCTTGCCCATTTTCGGCGCACGCTTGATGACCTCGGCAAGCGCATGCGACGGCTCGAGCGCCGGGATAATGCCTTCGAGGCGGGTCAGCGTCTGGAACGCCTCGAGCGCTTCGTGGTCCATGATCGGCACGTATTCGACGCGGCCGACATCGTTCAGCCAGGCATGTTCCGGGCCGATGCCGGGGTAGTCGAGGCCGGCAGAAATCGAGTGGCCTTCCTTGATCTGGCCGTCGCCGTCCTGCAGCAGATAGGTGCGGTTGCCATGCAGCACGCCGGGCGAACCGGCGGTGATCGACGCGCAATGCTCGTCGCCCTCGATGCCCTTGCCGCCGGCTTCGACGCCGACGATCTTGACGCTTTCATCATCAAGGAACGGATGGAAGATGCCGATCGCGTTGGAGCCACCGCCGACGGCAGCAACGACGAGATCCGGCAGCCGGCCTTCGGCGGCGAGCATCTGTTCCTTGGCTTCCTGGCCGATGACCGCCTGGAAATCGCGGACCATTTCCGGATAGGGATGCGGGCCGGCGGCCGTACCGATCAGATAGTAAGTGTTGTCGACATTGGTGACCCAGTCACGCAGGGCCTCGTTCATCGCGTCCTTGAGCGTGCCGCTGCCGGCGGTTACCGGCTTGACCTCGGCACCGAGCAGCTTCATGCGGAAAACGTTCGGCGCCTGGCGCTCGACGTCGGTCGCGCCCATGTAGACGACGCAAGGCAGGCCGAAGCGGGCCGCGACTGTCGCCGAAGCAACGCCATGCTGGCCGGCACCGGTTTCGGCGATGATGCGCGTCTTGCCCATGCGCTTAGCCAGCAGGATCTGGCCGATGCAGTTGTTGATCTTGTGCGAACCGGTGTGGTTCAGCTCTTCGCGCTTGAAATAGATCTTGGCGCCGCCGAGCTCAGCCGTCAGCCGCTCGGCGAAATAAAGCGGGCTCGGCCGGCCGATATAGTGAGCGCCGAGATGCGCCAGTTCCGCCTTGAAGGCCGGATCGTCCTTTGCCTTGTTCCACTCGGCCTGCAGGTCGAGGATCAGGGGCATCAATGTCTCGGCCACGAAGCGACCGCCAAAAATGCCGAAACGGCCGTCCTCGTCGGGACCGCCCCGGAAAGAATTCAACTTTGGCGCCTGGTTCACGTCCTGCTCCCTGACCGTGGCATGCCCGCCTCCGCCTGGCGAACGGCATTGAAAAACGATTCCATGAGCTTCAGATCCTTGACGCCCGGCGCGCTCTCGACGCCGGAGGAGATATCGATGGCGCGGGCGCGGGTCTGCACCATGGCCTCGCCAATGTTACTGGCGTTGAGACCACCGGAAAGCATGTAATCGACGCTTCCGTCAAGCGCGTCGAGCAGCTTCCAGTCAAAGGAAACGCCGTTACCGCCGGGCAAATCGGAACCTTGAGGCGGCTTGGCATCAAAGAGGAAGCGATCGGCAATGCCGATGTAGGGGGCGATCCTTTCGAGGTCCGATGCATCGCGCACCGAAAGGGCCTTCATGATAGGAAGCCCGTACATCGCCTTGACCGTCAGCAACCGTTCCGGATCTTCACTGCCGTGGAGCTGCAGGATATCCGGGTTGAGCGCCGAAACGATCTCGTCGAGTTCGTCATTGTCGGCATTGACCGTGACCGCGACGATCTTCGCCTGGCCGCGAATGCGGTCTGCCAGACGGCCGGCATCGTCAGGCTCGATGTTCCTGGGACTCTTTGGAAAAAAGATGAAGCCGGTATGGGATGCACCGAGCGCGACAGCACGCTCAACCGCTTCCGCGGTCTTCAGCCCGCATATCTTCACTTCGGTTTTCATGAGAAGCGACCTTGCATGAAATGTCGCGCGAGTCGAGCCAAAAACCGACGCGCAAGGCCCAGCCAGCGCCCCCTGCAACGATGGCCCGACGGCCGTTGCGCCCCTTGCGCGACAGGCGAGCTTTCACCATATGCATTTTACCACAATGGAGAGACTGATGCGCCTGTTGCTCGCGCTAATCCTGCCCTGGCTGCAGTTTTTCACCATCGGCCGTCCCTTTGCCGGCCTCGTCTGCCTGATCCTGCAGCTCACCCTAATCGGTTGGGTTCCGGCAGCGATCTGGTCGGTCTATGCGCTCAGCCAATACAAGACCGACGAGAAGATCCGCGACGCTCTGCGTTACCGCGCGTAACGCGCCATCGCTCTCCGCCTGGTTCAGTCGAAGTCGATCGCGTGAAGCATCGTGCCGTTGCGGCGGAGCCAGCGCTTGGCATCCTCCGTATCCGGGCACAGCCTCCCGCACAGCGTCCAAAAATCGGGGCCGTGGTTCATCTCCTGCAAATGTGCGACCTCGTGCGCTGCAAGATAGGCGATGACCTTCGGCGGCGCCATGACGATGCGCCAGGAGAAGCTCAGCGCCCCATCGGCCGAACAGGATCCCCAGCGGCTGCGGGTGTCCTTCAGCGACAGCGACTTCGCCCGTCGGCCGATGCGGCCGGTATAGATTGCCACCAGCCGATCAAGATCCTGACGGGCTTCCTTCTTGAGGAAATCGACGATGCGCCGATTCAGGTGCTCCTCGCCGCCGCTGACGCGCAGCACCGGTTCGTCATCGATCAAGACCGCTTCCGTCAGACCGCGGATATTGCCGGTCCGCTCGATCCGGTGGGAGATGCCTCGGATCAAGATGGAGCCGCCCTCCTCGATTTGGCTTTCGCCGGAGAAACGCGCGAGCTTCGTCATCAGCCAGCCCTGATGGCGGTTGAGAAAGGCGTTGACCTCACGCTCCGGCAAGCCTTGGGGGATCGTCATCTTTAGCGCCCGGCCGCCGGGCTCGATGCGCAGTGTCATGCGGGTCGCGCGCGCGTTCTGCTTGATCGTCAGCGGCAGGGACTTGCCGGCAACGTCGATCTGCCGCGTCATGGCGGGTGGAGCAGGTTGAATGCGCCGCTTGAAAGAAGGGAACATGCAGGCTTTCTAACCGATTCGCTGGGGCTTCGCCTACAGCGTCGAAAGGCGCGCAATGGATAATCCGGCGTTTCATGTGAAACGCCGGAAGCGTTGTCTTCGGATTAGTGAGCTTCGACCACCGGGCCGGAGCCGCCGTTCTTGCGGTCGCGCATGAAGCGGTCGAACTCTTCCTGGTCCTTGGCGCGGCGAAGCTCGCGCACATAGGTGTCGAACTCTTCGCGCATCGCGTCGAGCTTGCGGCGTTCCTCGTCGAGGCGGGCAAGCTCGGCTTCACGCCAGTCGTCGAAGGCGACGTTGCCGGTGCGATGCGTCCAGTTGGAACGGCGTCCATTGCGCTTGAATGCAGAGCACATGCCATCCACCGTGTCGTTGGCGTCTTTCTTGAAAGTCTTCAGCTTTTCGCCGAACAGGATGTAGGCGAGCATGGCCAGACCCAGTGGCCAGAAGACCACGAAGCCGAGCACCATCAGGGCGATGGTCGCGGGCGTCCAATCCGGACGGATCATTGCAGATTGGTTCATCTTCAGGATTCCTCGCAATCATCCGGGCCACCCATGCGGCCCGATGAAAACGATGTGGGAAGGCGCCCTTGGCTGTGCAAGACGCCCTCCCCCGGATTCGAACAAACCCTTGACTCTACGCGGTCAAAACGGCCCCGATCGCGAGGTTAGGCCAACTTGCCGCCCTTGATGAGCTGCTTCACCGGCTTCACGTGCCGCGAGTGCTCGCGGTGGAAAGCGACGATGCGCGGCGCGATTTCGCGGCGGAAGCGCGATCCGTTGAAGACGCCGTAGTGGCCGACATCCGGCTGCATGTAGTGCATGCGCATGTGATCAGGGATGTTGGTGCAGATCGTCTGCGCCGCCTTCGTCTGGCCAACGCCGGAAATGTCGTCGTTCTCGCCTTCGACGGTCAGCAGCGCGACCTTCTTGATCGCCGTCGTATCGACGCGCTTGCCGCGATGCATCATCTCGCCCTTCGGCAGCGCGTGCTGCATGAAGACCACCTGCACGGTCTGCAGGTAGAATTCGGCCGTCAGGTCCATGACGGCCAGATACTCGTCATAGAAGTCCCGGTGCTTCTCGGCGGCGTCACCATCGTTCTTCACCAGATGCGCGAAGAACTCTTTGTGGGCGATCAGGTGCCGGTCGAGGTTCATCGACATGAAGCCAGAGAGCTGCAGGAAGCCCGGATAGACCATGCGCATGAAGCCCGGCTGCGGCCACGGCACCGGCATGATGACGTTGTCGCGGAACCATTCGATCGGCCGCTGTTCGGCAAGCTGATTGACGCCCGTCGGATTGATGCGGGTGTCGATCGGTCCGCCCATCAGCGTCATCGTCGCCGGCGACAGCGGATCGTCCGCCGCTTCCATCAGGGCGACGGCGGCGAGCACAGGCACTGCCGGCTGACAGACGCCGATCACATGGGTGTTCGGGCCCAGGAAGTGCAGCATCTGGATGACGTAGTCGATGTAATCGTCGAGATCGAAAGTGCCTTCGCTGAGCGGCACCATGCGGGCGTCGATCCAGTCCGTGATGTAGATGTCGGAATGCGGCAGCAGGGCTTCCACGGTGCCGCGCAGCAGCGTCGCGTAGTGGCCGGACATCGGCGCCACGACCAGAACCTTCGGATCGGCGGCACGCCCCTTGGGCAAGGCGCGCTCGAAATGGATGAGGTTGCAGAAGGGTGAGCGCCAGACGATGCGCTCGTAGACGGAGACGGACATGCCGTCGACCTCTGTCGCGGGAAGTCCGAACTCCGGTTTGCCATAGCGGCGGGTGGAGCGCTCGAACACTTCGAGCCCGGCGGCAGCGGCACGGCCGAAATAGGTGTGCGAGATGGGGTTCATCGGATTGCTGAAGGCAAGCCGCATGGCATCGGCGGCCGTACGCCACGGCGCCATCATTGCATGGTTCAATTCATAGAGCTGGTAGAACATGGGAAGCGTACCCCTTGGTTCAATCGACGACAACGCCGCTCCCGGTCGGACGCAAGCTTGCGATTGTTTGTCTTGGTGTCCGCAATCTCTGCCAGACTACCACTTTTCTTGTGCAGTGCAACAAATATACCCGTCTCGCCTCGATACAAGGCCTCAGGCCAGAATGAATCTGGATTCCTGACGATTTGCAAACGAGCTTGTCCGAAACTGGCGGTTTTCCGCAATTTTCGTGCGTTGAGAACCGATGCCGGGCATTTTCAGGGAAAAAATGGCGACTCCGAAGAGCGAATGTCCGGTGCGGCCTCTGCGGCGATGCAGCAAAGCCGCCATCGCTCATGCCGCTGCCACCTTGACGATTGCCTTGACCAGACCCGACTTTTCTTCCGCCCATCGCGGCAGATCGGCGACCGCGCCATCCAGCGTCGTGCGGTGGGTGATCAGCGCCTCGACCGGCACGAGGCCGGAAGCAATCGATGCGACGACATGATCAAAGTCCTGGCGGGTCGCATTGCGGCTGCCGACCAAGGTCATCTCCCGCTTGTGAAACTCCGGATCGGAGAAGTGTATCTCGTCCTTGACAACGCTGACGAAGACCAGCGTGCCGCCATGGGCAACATAGGCGAAGGCGGCCTGCATCGAGCCACTATACCCCGTGGCATCGAAGACCACGTCGAAACCATCCCCTCCTGTCGCTTCGGCTATGCGTGACCCCATATCGGTTCCCGCGACGATGCCATTGGCAAAGCCGAGCTTCTCGGCAGCAAAATCCAGCCGTTCGTCGCTGGTATCGACAAGCGTCACTTGATGGCCGGCAATGCGCGAGAAGATCGCAGTGCCGAGGCCAATCGGCCCTGCGCCGATGACCAGCGCCCGTGAACCCGCATCCGCGGATGCTCGGCGCACCGCATGGGCACCGATCGCCAGGAACTCGACCGTTGCCGCAGCTTCGGCAGACAGACCATGCGCCGGATAAAGATTACCCTCCGGCACGATGATCTCTTCGCAGAAGGCGCCATCCGTATGTACGCCGAGAACCTTGATGGCGGTGCAGCAGTTCTGTTTGCCCTGGCGACAGGCAACGCAGTTGCCGCAGCTGAGATAAGGGTTGACCACGACAGGCGTACCAGGCGCGATCTCTGTGCCGCGGCCACCGGAAATGACCGTTGCCGAGATCTCGTGACCCATGACCCTCGGGTATTCGAGGAACGGATGTTTGCCGGCGAAGATATGGTAGTCGGTGCCGCAGATGCCGACATGGTTGACGGATAGACGCACCCACCCGTCAGGTACGTCTTCAGCCGGTAGGCGGTCGACGACCTCCAGGCGGCCGGGTTCGAGGCAGAGCACGGCTTTCATGGCAGTTCTCACGGAATGTTCGGCGGCAGCGCCTAGCGGGCGCTGCGGCGCCGGAGTTGGTCGAAATAGACGATGACGATGATCAGCGCGCCGGTGATGATGCGCTGCCAGAACGAGTTGACGTTGAGAAGATTGGCACCGTTGTTGATCGTCGCGAGGATGAAAGCGCCGAGCAGCGGCCCATGAACCGAGCCGACGGCCCCGAACAGACTGGTGCCGCCGATGACCGACGAGGCGATCGCCTGCAGTTCCCATCCCTCGGCTTGCGTCGCGTTGCCGATGCCGATGCGCGAGGCGAGCAGCAGGCCGACGAAGGCGGCGCAGGTCGATGACAGGATATAGGCGAGATAGATGGTGCGGTGCACGTTGACGCCGGAGAGGCGCGCCGCCTCGCTGTTGGAGCCGACCGCGAAGAGATAACGGCCGAAGCGGCTCAAGTGCAGGAAGACATAGGCCGGGATCGCCACCACGATCACCATCCAGAACAGGCTCGGCACACCGAGGAAATCCGCGCGAGAGAAGTTGGTGAAGGCTTCATTGGTAATCGAGATCGTCGAACCGTTGGTGATCAGCAGGCCGATCCCGCGCAGCGATGTCAGGGTCGCAAGTGTTATGATGAAGGGCGGCAGACCCATGCGCACGATGCCGAAGGCATGGAAGGCGCCGATCAGCACCCCGAAGGCGAGCGTGAGGATGATGGCGGCCCAGAGCGGCACGCCAGCCGCAAGCAGCCAGGCGACGATGACGCTGGTGAAGCCGACCACGGCCCCCACCGAAAGATCGATGCCGGCGGTGATGATGACGAAGGTTTGGCCAACCGCGAGGATGGCCGTCATCGCCCCCTGGCGCAACAGGTTGCTGATGTTGTTTGGCGTCCAAAAACTGTTGGTGGCAAGGCCCAGCAGTAGCCAGAGGAACAGAAGCAGCCCCAGGAGGGTGAGGCCGAACAGAATGCTCACGCCCTTGCGTGGCGCCGCGCTGGCGCCGCTTTCCACCGTTTCCGCACTCATCGTCTTCCTCCCTGCGTCCCTCAGATTTCTTTTTATGTGTTCAAACACCGATCGCCTGCGTCAGCACTTCCTCGTGGCTCGCGGCGCGATAGTCGTGGCTAGCAACCAGCCGGCCGCGCCGGAACACGTGCAACCTGTCCGCAAGCTCGTAGACTTCAGGCAGATAGGACGAGATCAGGATGATGCCTGCCCCGTTCTCCAGAAGCCGTGCGAACAGGCGGTAGATCTCGGCCTTGGTGCCCACATCGACGCCGACGGTCGGCTCGTCGAAGATGAAGAGCTTGGCGCCATGGCTCAGCCACTTGCCGATAACGATCTTCTGCTGGTTGCCGCCGGACATGGCCGACGTCAGGACTCGTCGCGACGGCGTCTTGATCTTCAGGTCGCGGATCTGCCGGTCGGCATTCTCCCGCTCCTGCTGGCCGTTGATCGTCAGGCCACGCGTCAGCCGGTTGAACACCGGCAGATTGATGTTGAGGCCGATCGGCAGATTGAGGCACAGGCCCTGATCGCGGCGGCTTTCCGGCGCGAGCGCGATGCCGAGATTCATGGCGACACGCTCGCTGGCGATCTCGACCTTGCGCCCCTTCCAATAGACCTCGCCGGCGCTTGGACGATGCCGACCATAGAGGCCGAGCGCAAACTCGCTGCGCCCCGCTCCGATCAGCCCATAAAGGCCGACGATCTCGCCGGCGCGAACGGTCAGCGATACATCCTGAAAACCGGGCCCACTCAAGTTCCGCGTTTCGACGATGACCTCGCCGGGCGGAAAATGCTCCTTGTGATAGATCTGCTCGATGGTGCGGTTAATCATCAACGCGATCAGCTCCGCCTCGTTCGTCTCCCCGATCTTGCGAGTGCCGACATGGGTGCCGTCGCGCAGCACCGAGACGCGGTCGGCAATCTCGAAGACCTCCTCCATTCGGTGGCTGATATAGACGATGGTCACGCCTTCGGCCTGAAGCCTCTGGATCAGCCGGAAGAGCTGCGCCGATTCCTGTCGGGTGAGATAGGCGGTCGGCTCATCGAAGATCAGGAACTGCGTGCCACGCATGGCGGCGCGCGCCGTGGCGACGAGCTGCTGCTGGCCAATGGTGAGACTGCCGAGCACCGCGCCGGCCGGCAGATTGAAGCCGAGATCGTCGAGCACGCGCTGCGCCGCATCGGTCATGGCGCGCTTGCGCATCAGGCCGTTACGATTGATCTCGTCGCCGAGGAACATGTTGGCCGCCACAGACAGCTGCGCACAGAGTACGACCTCCTGGTGCACGGCGTTGATGCCGCGCTCGATCGCCTCATGTGGCGTGCCGAGCTGAACGGGTTTGCCGCACCAGAAGATTTCGCCTGACGTGCGCTTGATGACACCGGTCAGAAGTTTGATCAGCGTCGATTTGCCGGCGCCGTTCTCGCCCACGATGGCGTGGATCTCGCCGGATAAGAACGTCAGCGAGGCAGGCTTCAGCGCTTCGACGGCGCCATATTTCTTCTGCAAAGCGCGCAGTTCCAGAATCGGCTCCCCTTTGGGAACCGGATGACGCGTCGCCACCTGCAGGCCCTGGGTCCTGGTGTCGCGCGCCTCTTGCAACTCGGTCATCTGCGCATTCCTCCCATCGCAGAGATCGCTTGCGACCGGTCCTCGTTCCCGGTCGCAAGCGGGTGGGGCGGGCAATGGGCCCGCCGCGGCCGTCGTCACTTGACCTTAGGGTTCAAGAGAGCGTCGATCTTCGGTTCGGCCATATTGGCTTTGGTCACCAGATTGGCACCGGTGTCGACATTCGCCTCGACTTTTTCGCCCTTGGAGACGGCCAGTGCCGTCTTCACGCCATCATAGCCCATCCGGTAGGGATCCTGAACGACGAGACCCGCCAGAACCCCTTCCTTGAGGAAGCCGACGGTCTTGTCGTCGCTGTCGAAGCCGATCACCTTGATCTTGTCGCCGAGTTTGTTTTCGGCGATCGCCTGACCGACGCCCTGCGCCATGATCAGGTTCGACGCGAACACACCGACAAGGTTCGGATTGGCGGTGATCAGGTCGGTCATGATGTTGAGGCCGGTGGTCGCCTGCCCGTCGGCGTATTTGTCGACGACGACCTTGAAGCCCGGGTACTTGGTCTTGACCTGATCGAGGAAGCCTTCACGGCGCTGGTCGAGCGAGCCGACACCCGGAAGGCTGGTAATGATGGCGATTTCGCCCTCTTCCTTGCCGCTCATTTCCTTCACGGCGGCCGCAAGACCGTCGGCGGCAATACGGCCGCCCTGGACGTTGTCGGTGGTCAGGAACGAGGAGAATGCCTTGGAGTCGGCGCCGGAGTCGATACCGATGATCGGGACGGCCTTGGCCGCCTCATCGATCGGCTTGCCGAGTGCCTTGAACTCCGTCGGCGAGATCACGACGGCAGCCGGCGCGCCGGCAACCGCGTTTTCGAGAATGCTGATCTGGCCGTTGATGTCGGACTCGGACTGGGCGCCGAGTTCAGGTACATTGACACCCAGATCCTTGCCGGCGGCGCGGGCACCAGCAAGCACGATTTGCCAGTAGAAGGACGTGGTGTCCTTGACGATGATCGGGATCGTCACGTCCTGCGCAAAGGACGCGGCCGGCGACATGCCGGCGATCATCGCGGCACCGGCCAAAGCGGTGAAGGCGCGACGGGTAAGGCTGCTTTTCAGAATGCTCATCCCAGGTTTCTCCTCTCAGTGCACCGTGTTCCATTTCTTGGAGATCGATCGCAGGTGCTAGCTATCGACCTTTTATCGATAAAAAACATATTGGAATGCTAATACGACAATTCCGGCTTGGCAAGCTGCCGGAACAGCATTTCAGACCGAAACGCGGCCCCCGCCCGCTAAACGCGAACAGCCTCGTCGCCGAGCTCCGGCGCGACCAGCGTGAACGGTTCAAAAGCCGCGAAATCGGCCGCGGAAAACCGGTGTTCGGTGAGCGCCATGTTGCGCCTCAGACTCTCCGGCTTGGCGGTGCCGACCAGCACGGAGGCGACCTTGGGATGGCTCAGCGGAAACTGCATGGCTGGCGCGGCAAGCGGCACGTTCATACCGCGCGCGACCACCTCCATGGCACCGACCTTTTGCCGGATATCTTCCGTTGCCGGCATGTAATCGAAATGCGCCCCCTCGACCGGGCCCGTTGCCAGAATGCCCGAGTTGAAGACCCCGCCGACGACAAGCGAGGTCTGCTTCTTTTCACAGAGCGGCAACAGTTCGGCGACGGCCGAGCGGTCGAGCAGTGTATAGCGGCCGGCAAGCAGGATGCAGTCGATATCGGCCCGCCGCATGACCTCCAGGCAGACCGGTACCTCGTTCACACCGAGACCATAGGCGACGATCGCTCCTGAGGATTTCAGCTCCTCCAGCGCCTTGAGGCCGCCGTCCAGCAACTGCCTGATATAGACGGCATTGCGGGCGGCACCGTGGGTGTAGCCGCCGATGTCGTGGACATAGAGGATGTCGATGCGGCTGAGTCCGAGCCGGGCGTAGCTGAACTCGACGGAGCGCATGATGCCGTCATAGCTGTAGTCGTATCTGACATCGAAATTGAGCGGCTTCACATAGGAATAGTCTGGCACCTTGTCTTCCGGCACCGGATGGAGGAGCCGGCCGACCTTGGTGGAGAGCACGAATTCGTCGCGCGGCTTTTCGCGCAGGAAGTCGCCGACCCGGCGTTCTCCAAGCCCGAGGCCGTAAAAAGGCGCCACATCAAAGTAGCGCATACCCGACTGCCAGGCCGCGTCCAGCGTCGCCATGGCAGCGTCGCGGGTGCACTCCCGGTAGAGCCCGCCGAGACCGGCGGCGCCGAAGCTGTACTCGGTCACCGATAGTCCGGTTCGACCGATCCGTCTCGTCTGCATTCCCTGTTCTCCTCCTCCAAGGATGCCAGTCGCCACATGTCTAGAGCGTCGCCCCCAGATGCCAGGGCACGAACTCGTTGTCGCCGTAGCCGAAAAGCTCGCTCTTGGTCTTGCGGCCAGAGGCGGTCTCGACGATCAGGTCGAAGATCTCCCGGCCAAGCCCGGCAATGCTCACCTCCCCCGAAGCGATCACCCCGCAATCGATGTCCATGTCCTCTTCCATCGCCCGAAACAGCGCCGTGTTGCTGGTAAGCTTGATCGACGGCGCCGGCCTACAGCCGAAACAGCTGCCGCGGCCGGTGGTAAAGGCAATGACGTTGGCACCGCCGGCAACCTGGCCGGTGGCAGATACCGGATCGTAGCCGGGCGTATCCATGAAGACGAGCCCGTGCTCGGTGACCCGTTCGGCATACCGATAGACTGCGTTCAGCGGCGACCGGCCACCCTTGGCGACAGCACCGAGTGATTTTTCAAGAATGGTGGTTAGTCCACCGCGTTTGTTGCCCGGCGAAGGATTGTTGTCGAGCGATGCGCCATGCATCGCCACATAGTTCTCCCACCAGGCAATCAGGCCGTCGAGTTTCACCGCTACGGCCTCATTCACCGCCCGGCTGCGTAGCAGGTGCTCGGCACCATAGATCTCAGAGGTCTCCGAGAGGATCGCCGTGCCGCCGGCTGCAGCAAGGATATCGACGGCGGCGCCAAGCGCCGGATTGGCGGTGATGCCCGAAAGCCCGTCCGACCCGCCACATTGCAAGCCGACGATGATCTCGCTGACCGGAATGGCAATACGGCGCTCTTTTCCGATTTCGGCCGCGATTTCTTCGAGAATGCCGAGTGCCTTTTCCACGGAGCGGCGCGAGCCGCCGGCCTCCTGAATGTTGAAATGACGTTTCTCCGCGCCGGCGCCGCTCTGGCCATAGAGCGTCAGCTGATTGACCTCGCAGCCGAGGCCCACCATCAGCACGCCGCCGAAATTGGCATGGCGGGCGTAGCCGGCAAGCGTGCGGTGCAGATTGGCCATTCCGTCGCCGGTCGACGACATGCCGCAGCCCTGATCGTGCACGATCGGCACGAAGCCGTCGATGCCTTCGTATTTGGGCAGGATGCGGCGGTTCGCCTCCTCGGCGATGGCACGGCAGACCGTGGTGGAACAGTTAACGCTGGCGACGACACCGATATAGTTTCGCGTCGCAGCCCGGCCATCTGCGCGGCGATAGCCCTTGAAGGTGCGTGCCTTGTCGGTATCGCTTGCCACCTCCGGCGTCCCTTGTGGCCCGATCGCCAGACGATCCCGGTCGAAGGCAAGATTGTGGGAATGCACATGGTCGCCCGGCGCGATGTCGGCGGTCGCCCGTCCGATCGCCTGGGCGTATTTGACGACCGGTTCGCCGGCGCGAATGGGACGGATCGCAATCTTGTGGCCGGCATCGACCTTTACTGCTGCGCGAGCGCCGTTCGGCAAGGCATCACCGGCGGCAATCGCCAATGTCGCCACGACGACGTTGTCCTCCGGTGCGAGCAGGATGGTGGACGGCGCAGACACCGATTTCTCCATGATTGTTATCGTCAGTTCTGTCTTTTATCTACAATAGACAGATCGTCGTCAATGGGTATTATAGCGAAAACATCGGCGACGACGCCGTGCCAACGACCGGGTGAACGGGAGGAACAGATGTTGACGACAGACGGAGACAAAACCGGATCGCCGCGATAGAGGAGCGTCCAAGCGCAGACAATTTCGAACCGGCCGGATCTTGCCATGGCAAAACAGAACACCGTCTTCAAGGATGCCTACAACCGCTGCCTGAAGCTTCTGGCGGAAACATCCTCGCTGCCCTCCGAGCCGGAACTTGGGCAAGTGCTCGGCGTCAGCCGGACGACGGTGCGCGCGATCCTCAGTCGCTTCGAGGAAGCACAGCTCATCGCCTGGGACAAGCGCAAGAAGAACGTGCTGCGGCAGCCCCGCCCCGACGACTACTTCCCAACGGAAGAGACCGATTCGCTCGCCGAAATCATCGAGCGCAGTTTCATGCGCCGGATTCTCGCCGGCGGCGCCGAGCCCGGCATGCAGATCAACGAGCTTGAACTGGCGCGCGAGATCGGCACCGGAACGACCAGTGTGCGCGAGTTCCTGATCCGCTTCAGCCGCTTCGGCCTGATCGAAAAACGGCCAAACAGCCACTGGATCCTGAAAGGCTTCACGCGTGAATTCGCGCTGGAGCTGACGGAAGTGCGCGAGATGTTCGAGCTGCGCTCGGCCGCACGTTTCGTCTCGCTTCCGGATGATCACCCGGCCTGGGAGGAGCTCAGGGAAATCGAGACCCTGCACCGGGAAATGCTTGCCGATATCGACAACCGCTACCGGGAGTTTTCCGAGTTAGACGAGCAGTTCCACCTGCTAGTGCACAAGGCATCCAGCAACCGCTTCATCGTCGATTTCTACGATATCATCGCGATCGTCTTCCACTATCACTACCAGTGGAACAAGACGAATGCCCGCCAGCGCAACGCCCGCGCGCTTGAAGAACACCTCGCCTATATCGAAGCGTTGCGCTCGCATGATCCCGCAAAGGCCGAACAGGCCTGCCGGCGGCATCTCCAGTCCGCGCGCGAAACTCTCCTTCAATCCATTCCATAGCCAGCTACCGGAGCCACAGATGCCGACGCCGATCGTGCAATTCGGAACCAGCCGCTTTCTTCAAGCGCATGCCGATCTCTTCGTCAGCGACGCGCTGAAGGCGGGAAAGGCACCAGGCCCGATCACGATCGTGCAGACAACCGGATCCAGCGAGCGTTCCGGACGTCTTGCGGCGCTCGCGCGCCCCGAAGGCTTTCCCGTCATCATCCGCGGCATCCAAGACGGGGAGCGGATCGACGCGACGCAGCGGGTGACGAGCGTGACGCGGGCGCTTTCAACCGCTGAAAACTGGAGCGAGGTCCGGGAGATTGTTGCCCAGGAAGCGGAAATCCTGATCTCCAATACCGGCGATACGGGTTACCGGATCACCGACGACGACCTGGTCACGGACATTCCCCGTTCCTTTCCCGGCAAGCTGCTCCTGCTCCTGAAGGCCCGCTTTGAAGCGGGTGGGCGCGCCCTGACGATCCTTCCTTGCGAGCTCGTGTCACGCAACGGCGATGTGCTGAAGGCGCTGATGCTGGGGCTCGCGGCGGAGCGGGCCAAAGACACCGCTTTCACGAACTGGCTGAACACAGGTGTCGTCTGGGCAAACACATTGGTCGACCGCATCGTCTCCGAGCCTCTGGAGCCCGCCGGTGCGATTGCCGAACCCTATGCGCTCTGGGCGATCGAAAACCAGCCCGGCTTGCACCTTCCGTGCATTCATCCGTCCGTGAAGCTCGTTGATGACCTGACGCCTTACGAGAAGCTGAAGCTTCACATCCTCAATCTCGGCCACACCGTGCTGGCCGATCTCTGGCTGAGGGAGGGCCGTAACCCGCATGAGACCGTCCGGGAGACGCTCGCCGACGCCCGCGTAGCAGCATATCTCGACCGCATCTATCGATCCGAAGTCATTCCCGCTTTCGCCGCGAAGGACCTGCAAAGCGAAGCGACGGACTATGTCACTGCGACGCTGGAGCGCTTCAGAAACCCGTTCCTCAATCATCGCCTAAGCGATATCGCCAACCATCACCGCGAAAAGATCGCGCGCCGGATCGGCGACCTCCGGCTCTGGAGCCCGGGCGTAGCAATGCCCGAGCTCACGGCAATCTCGGATCAGTAGCCGGATTCCTGCTTCTTTGGTGCCACCGCCACCTCGCCGAGAAACTCCTGGCGCAGCGCCGTCGTCGCGCGCACGAGCGACGTGACATCCGTGCCGATCGCCATGAAATCGGCGCCCATCTCGCGGTAGTCGCGTGCCTGACCGAGATCGAGCGTCATGATGCCCCTCGCCTTGCCGGCCTTCTTTATACGCTCGAACGCATCGGCGATTGCCGCGCGCACCTCCGGATGACCTGGCTTGCCGAGATAACCCATGTCGGCCGCCAGGTCGGAAGGGCCGATAAAGAGGCCGTCAACGCCATCAAGCGCGGCAATCTCATCGATCGCAGCAAGACCCGCGCGGCTCTCGATCTGCAGGATCAGGCAGATTTCATCACCGGCGGTCTGGAGATAGTCGCCGATGCGGCCGAATTGCGAGGCCCGACCGAGGGCGGCGCCGACGCCGCGAACGCCATGCGGCGGATAACGGGTGGCGCGCACCAGCTGCTGTGCCTGCGCCAGGCTCTCGACCATCGGGATCAGCAGGGTCTGCACACCGGTGTCGAGAATCTGCTTGATCAGCACCGTGTCGCCGACCGGCAGGCGAACCATCGGGTGGCTCGCCGATGCCGAGACCGCGCGAAACTGCGCCGACAGCAAGGGAATGTCATTCGGCGCATGCTCGCCGTCGATCAGCAGCCAGTCATAGCCGCTGCCGGAAACCACTTCCGCCGCGTATGGGCTGGCGAGCGCCACCCACAGCCCGAGCTGGAAGCGGTTTTCGCGCAGAGCCGCTTTAAAGGGGTTCTTCGGTGCCGGCATGCTGACTCTCCTTAAACTTAGCGTGGGATCGAGCTTCGCCCCTCATCCGCCTGCCGGCACCTTCGTCCTGGAAAAAGGAGGACGGACGATGCCGCACCGACTCAAGTCCCCTCGCCCCGCTTGCGGGGAGAGGCTAGGGTGAGGGGCAATCTCACGCCATCGATGGATTCGACTGCGAAGACTAACGCCTTGCTGGCAAAAGAAAACCGGCCAAAACGTTGGCCGGTTTGTTGCAAGTCGGATTTTCGCCTGTTTCAGGCCACGCCGCCGAGGCAGACGTATTTGATCTCGGTGAACTCTTCGATGCCGTAGCGCGAGCCCTCGCGGCCGAGACCGGAGAGTTTCACGCCCCCGAACGGCGCTTCCGCCGTCGAGATCAGGCCGGTGTTGACGCCGACCATGCCGTATTCCAGGGCTTCGGCCACCCGAAAAACCCGCGCCAAATCCTTGGCATAGAAGTAGGAGGCAAGACCGAACTCAGTGTCGTTTGCCTGTTCGACCACATCCGCCTCATCGGCGAAGCGGAAGAGCGGCGCCACCGGGCCAAAGGTCTCTTCGCGCGCCACCGCCATCGCCTGGGTGACATCGGCCAGAACCGTCGCCTCATAGAAGGTGCCGCCGAGCGTGTGACGCTTGCCGCCCTGGATCACGCGTGCACCCTTGGAGGTGGCGTCGGCAATATGCTCCTCGACCTTCTCCAGCGCCGCCTTGTCGATCAGCGGCCCGAGGATCACGCCCTCGTCGAGGCCGTTGCCGATCTTCAGCTTGGCGACCGCCTTGGCGAGCTTGTCGGAAAAGGCGTCGTAGACCTTGTCCTGCACATAGATGCGGTTAGCACAGACGCAGGTCTGGCCGTTGTTGCGGAACTTGGCGATCAGCGCGCCCTCAACCGCCGCATCGAGATCGGCATCGTCGAAGACGATGAAGGGAGCATTGCCGCCAAGCTCGAGGCCGAGCTTCTTGATGGTGGCGGCGCTCTGGCGATAGAGCTCGGCACCGACCTCGGTCGAGCCGGTGAAGGTCAGCTTGCGCACGACGGGGTTGGAGGTCATCTCGGCACCGATCTCGCGGGCCGAGCCGGTGATGACGCTGAACAGGCCCTTCGGCAAGCCGGCGCGTTCGGCGAGAATGGCGATCGCGATTGCCGAGAACGGCGTCTGTGCCGCCGGCTTCAACACCATCGCGCAACCTGCAGCGAAAGCCGGGCCGGCCTTGCGGGTGATCATCGCATTGGGGAAGTTCCAGGGCGTGATTGCCGCGACGACGCCGATCGGCTGCTTCATCACCAGGATGCGCTTGTCGGGCTGATGGCCGGGGATGAGGTCGCCATAGATGCGGCGCGCCTCTTCGGCGAACCACTCGACGAAGCTTGCGCCGTAGACGATTTCGCCGGTCGCTTCGGCAAGCGGCTTGCCCTGCTCGAGCGTCAGGATGCGGCCGAGATCCTCCTTGTTCTCGATCATCAGCTCGAACCACTTGCGCAAGATCCCGGCGCGATCCTTGGCCGTGCGCGCCGCCCAGCCCTTCTGGGCCACGCGCGCCGCCTCGATCGCCGCCTTGGTTTCCTTGGCGCCAAGCTTCGGCACCCGGCCGATGATCTCACCGGTCGCCGGGTTGTTCACCTCGATCGCGTTCGCCGCGTCCGCCTCGATCCACTCGCCGCCGACGAGCGCTGCCTGGCGAAACAATGATGGGTCTTTAAACGACATGATCCGTCCTCTCTCAAAGTCTACAGAACTTATACAACTTTTTTCTTGGAAACGGCAATGACCCACGCGACCGTTTCTGCACTTTCCTGGCGCGCCTCGCGTACCGAACGCGCTCGCGTTCCCGTGCGTCCAACCCGGTTTCATCCACACCCGTCCTCATGTAGCGTCCGAAACGAATCGAGCCATAGGCGCAGGTGACAGATCAGGCACCGAAGATCGGCCGAGGATATAGAGAACACATAGAAGAGGCATGTCCATGACGGCGACCAACAACAGAAAAGCCGATTATCCCATCGATGCCATGTTCCTGGAGCGCTGGTCGCCCCGCGCTTTCACCAACGAGGAGATCGAGGAACGCGAACTGCTTTCCTTCTTCGAAGCGGCCCGATGGGCGCCGTCTGCGAGCAACCGACAGCCCTGGCGCTTCGTCTATGCCCGTCGCGGAACGGAGCACTTTCCGGTGCTGCTCGACACGCTCGATGAAGGCAACCAGCGCTGGGCGAAGAACGCTGCCGCGCTTCTGATCGTTATTTCAAGAACCCACAACCAGGCACAGAACGGCGAGATGCGGCCGGCCTATAACCACGCCTTCGACACGGGCTCGGCCTGGTACAGCCTCGCTCTGCAGGCTTCCCTTGGCGGCTGGCATACCCATGGCATGGCCGGCATCGACCGCGACAAGGCGATGCGCGTTCTGAACGTTCCCGAGCATCACCGGGTCGAGGCCGCCGTGGCGATCGGACGGCTGGCTGACCCCTCGACGCTACCGGACGACCTGCGCGCACGCGAAATCCCGAGCCAGCGCAAGCCGGTCAGCGAGTTCGCCTTCGAAGGCCAGTTCAAGGGCGAATAACGAAAAATCCCGGCGCCGCAAGGCACCGGGATTCCAAGTGGTCACGATATCCGAGAAGATCAGATGTCGAGGTTGGCGACGCTCAGTGCGTTTTCCTGGATGAAGTCGCGGCGCGGCTCGACCTCGTCGCCCATCAGGCGCGAAAACAGGCCGTCGGCATCGGTGGCGTCGGTGACGCGGACCTGCAGCAGCGAGCGGACGTTCGGATCGAGCGTCGTTTCCCAGAGCTGCTCGGCATTCATTTCACCGAGGCCCTTGTAGCGCTGCATCGAGAGACCCTTGCGACCGGCCGCGAAGATCGCATCGAGAAGCGCACGCGGTCCGCTGATCTCCAGGGTACCGTCGCGACGCCGCAGGACCGGCGGGGCAGCATAGACTTCCTTGAGCTTCGCGGTGAGCTGGTCGATGTAGCGGGCATCGGACGAGCCGATCAGCGCCATATCGAGCACCGCGACTTCCTTGACGCCGCGGACCATGCGCTCGAGGCGAAGACCGCCTTCTGCCGTGACCGCACCGCTCCAGCCGCGTTCGGTTTCCTCGGCGATGACGTCGAGGCGACGAGCAACCTCCGCAGCGACCGCCTCATAGGCATCACGCTGGCCGTTGAGCTCGACATTCAGCGCGCCGGCAATCGCTGCCTGCTCAACGATCGAGCGGTTGTAGCGCGAATGCAGCCCGTTCATCAGATTGCGCAGGCGGAGTGCATCATTGATGACTTCGCGCAGATCCTGGCCGGCGCGCACTTCGCCTGATTCCAGCTCCAGCGTGGCTTCTTCCAGACCCATCGTGATCAGGTAGTCTTCCAGTGCCTGCTCGTTCTTGAGGTACTGAGCCGACTTGCCACGCGTCACCTTATAGAGCGGCGGCTGGGCGATATAGAGATGCCCGCGCTCGATCAATTCCGGCATCTGGCGGAAGAAGAAGGTGAGCAGCAGGGTGCGGATATGGGCGCCGTCGACGTCGGCGTCCGTCATGATGATGATCTTGTGATAGCGCAGCTTGTCGGCGTTGAACTCGTCCTTGCCGATCGACGTGCCGAGCGCGGTGATCAGCGTACCGATTTCCTGACTCGACAGCATCTTGTCGAAGCGCGCACGCTCGACATTGAGGATCTTGCCGCGCAGCGGCAGGATCGCCTGGTTTTCGCGCGAGCGGCCCTGCTTGGCGGAGCCACCTGCCGAGTCACCCTCCACCAGGAAGACTTCGGACTTGGCCGGGTCACGCTCGGAGCAATCGGCAAGCTTTCCGGGCAGCGACGAGATATCGAGCGCACCCTTGCGGCGCGTCAGTTCGCGGGCCTTGCGGGCGGCTTCGCGGGCAGCAGCCGCTTCGACCACCTTGCCGACGAGGATCTTGGCTTCGCTCGGATGTTCTTCGAACCAGGTGCTGAGCGCTTCGTTGACGAGGCTTTCGACAACCGGGCGCACTTCTGAAGACACCAGCTTGTCCTTCGTCTGCGATGAGAACTTCGGATCTGGAACCTTGACCGAAAGAACAGCCGTCAGGCCTTCGCGGCAGTCCTCGCCCTGGAGCGTGACCTTTTCCCTCTTGGTGATGCCCGAGGAATCCGCGTAGGAGGTGACCTGGCGCGTCAGCGCGCCGCGGAAGCCCGCCATATGGGTGCCGCCGTCGCGCTGCGGGATGTTGTTGGTAAAGCAGAGCACGTTTTCGTGGTAGCTGTCGTTCCACCACATCGCCACTTCGACGGTGATGCCGTCCTTTTCGCCGCGGATCGATACGGGCTTGTGCACCAGCGGCTTCTTCGCCCGGTCGAGATAGGCGACAAAGGCCTCCAGCCCACCTTCATACATCAACTCGTCGCGGCGGATGTCTGAATGACGCTTGTCGGTCAAGACGATGCGAACGCCGGAATTCAGAAAGGCGAGTTCGCGCAGGCGATGTTCGAGCGTCGCATAATCGAATTCGATCTTCGAGAAGGTCTGCTCGCTCGGCATGAAGGTGACTTCGGTGCCCGTCTCCGTGCCGGCGTCGCCGGTAACGGCAAGAGCACCATCGGCGACGCCGTGCGTGAAGCTCATCTCGTGAATTTTGCCGGCGCGCCGGATTTTCAGCTTCAATGAAACCGACAGGGCGTTGACGACGGAGACGCCGACGCCGTGCAGACCGCCCGAAACCTTGTAGGAGTTCTGGTCGAATTTTCCGCCGGCGTGTAGCTGGGTCATGATGACCTCGGCTGCCGAGACGCCTTCTTCCTTGTGGATGTCGGTCGGGATGCCACGGCCATTGTCGGTCACCGTCACCGAGCCCTCCGGGTTGAGCGTCACCGTCACGATATCCGCGTGGCCGGCGAGCGCCTCGTCGATCGCGTTGTCGACGACCTCGTACACCATGTGGTGCAGACCGGAACCGTCATCCGTGTCGCCGATATACATGCCCGGCCGCTTGCGCACGGCATCCAGGCCCTTCAGCACCTTGATGGAATCGGCACCATATTCGGCGCTGGCGCCGGTTTCGGTCTCAGGATTGTCGGTCATTCAGCTACGGGTCTTTCCAGGTTGTTCGGACAGGGTGATTCGTTGCGAATCACGTCTCGGACGCCTCGCGGACTATAGAAAATTTGTCCACGGTTCCAAATCCCGGACCGCCGGGCAGCGGCCGGAAACAGGCATTCATCCCCTGTCATTATCAGGAAATGTGGCTTTTTCCAAAACATCTTCCAGGGCGCGGATCGTCTCAGGCGACAAAGCGCGGATTTGTTCGCTGAGGCGGTTGGCAAATGCCGTGTGCTCCGGCGTCAGGCCCGAGGTGTCCAGCACGACTTTCGGTGCGGAGACGTTGGCGACACGAAACAATTCCTCTGCCTCATCCCAGATCACATTGAAATAGCCGGCCACGCGCTGGAGAAAATCGAAGCTCGGCGCGCCGCGCTTTCCGTGTTCGAGGGCTGAAAGATAGGCGGCCGAAACGTTGATCGCCACTGCCATCTGTTTCTGCGACACGCCCTTCCTGCGCCTGAGTTCGCGCAGCGCCTCGCCGAAGGGTGTCATATCGCGCTTCCCCTCACGCGCGCCAGGCGGACATAGAGAGCACCCTCGCCGCCATGGTTGCGGGCGGCCTGCTCGTAGGATGAGATCAGCGGCCGGAACTCGGGCAAGGAGAACCAGAGCGGTACCGCCCGCTTCAAAGCACCGTCGCTGCCGAACGAGGTGCCCTTGCCGGTTATGACGAGCACATGGCGCAGCCCGCGCTCATGCGCCCTTAAGAGAAACTGCAACAGCAAACCATGCGCTTCGCTCTGGATCATGCCATGCAGGTCGATCCGGGCTTCGAGTGTCAGGCGCCCCTTGGCGAGCTTGCGCTTGACCGGCTTCTCAAGCGGATGATGCAGTTTCTCGCCCGTCTTTTTCGTCAGCGCGATACCCGGCTGTTCGACGGCGCCGGTCGATTTCTGCTGCTGCTGCTTGGCTTTCGGTTCTTCCTGCGTCTTTGGCTGTTCGTCTACGGCCAACATGTCCATCAGGTCGTCGAGCCGACCCGGCATCGGTCTCGTCGAGCGGGCAACCTTGCCCCAGAGAATGCGATCTTCGGACGAAAGCTCTTTTTTCTTAGGCATGGCCGTATCGTGCCGCGGCCGCCTTGGGAACGAAAACATAGAAGTCGGCCGGATTACGAACTGCCCCGGCCCGTTCGCCCGCCTCGAAGCCGGAACCGGTGAAGATGTCACCGCGCGCTGGACCGACGATCGCCGACCCCGTGTCGAGAGCCAGCATCAGGCGCTGGAAGGGCTTTCCGTCATCGAGGCGTGTCAGGCTCTCGCTCGCAATATAAAAGGGCACACCAAAGGTATGGATCAGCCGATCCACCGCCAAGGAACGTCCCGGCTCGAGCGAGACCTTGGCAGCGGCGATCGGACCCAGGTGCTCGTCCTCGACCGCGGCCTCGCGGAAGAAGATAAACGACCGGTTGTGCCAGAGGACCTCATCGACGTCGTCCGGATGCGCCTCCAGCCAGTCGCGAATGCTCATCATCGACACGGTCGCGGCATCGATCTTGCCGCGTTCGATCAGCAGCTTGCCGACGGCTGAGAAATAGTGGCCGGTCTTGGCGGCATAAGTCACGCGGCGACGCGAACCATTCGGGAATAGGAGCCGCGCCGCACCCTGGACATGAACGAAGAAAACTTCGACCTTGGACTTCGCATAGGCGATCTCCAGGCCGCGGCCGGCAAGGTAGCCCTGCTCGATTGCCCGCCTGTCCGGATACTCGCTGATCCGGCCATCCTCGGAAAGACCAAAGGCGAAATAGGGATCCATCCCGTCGGGCCGGTTGGTATCGTCGATATCGACCAGATCCGCAGGGCGTCGGTAGAGCGGATAGCGATAGGTCTCGTCCGCTTCGGCGCGAACCTCAATTTCCGGTTCGTAGAAGGCGGTGACAAAGCCGGAACCGGCTTCCGGTTCGATCCGGAACGGTACGAAGTGCTTCTCGAAGAAAGCCCGTGCGCCGTCAGCTGTGTCGACGTCGGCTGACGAAGCCGAAAAGGCCGGCATAAGATCATCGACCGAGATCCCCATCGACCCGGTGCGATAGGGCTTGGTCGAGACATGCTTCTGACAGCGGCGCATCGCCGCTATCACCTTGGTCGGGTCGTCGTCCCGCCAGCCCGGAAGATCGTCGAAACTGACGGGTTCAAGTCGAAAGGACATCGTCACCACGGCCGCTCAATTTTCGGATTCGGTGGCGATCAGCTTCCAGTTCGGATCCCGCGAACGGATGTCGCGCGCAAAGGTCCAGAGATCGTTGACCTCGGCAACCGACTCGGCGTCGCCGTCGATCAGGCCACCCTGCTTGTCATAGGTCGCCGAAATCAGCTGGCTGACGATACGGACCGTGATGTTCTCTTCGCTGTCCTTCACTTCGGCGTGAATGATGTCGGCCTTGTCAATGCCGACGAAGGTGGACTTGACGACTTCGCCCTTGCGCTCGCGGTCGGTGATCGCCGCGTCGAAGCCTTCATAGACCTCGCGGGACAACAGGTTCTTCAGCGTCTTGCGGTCACCGTCAGCAAAGGCCATGACGATCATCTCGTAGGCCATCTTGGCGCCGTTGACGAATTCCTTGGGATCGAAGCTCGGATCAGCGTCGCTCAGCGCCCGAAGCTGGGTGTTCAACGTTGTGCCAGCCTTGGCGAAGGCATCGATCGATTCGTAACGACCCGCTTCTTCTTCCGCGCTCTCGCGTCGCGGCAATTGCACGACCTTGCCCTTGTCGCCGTTTTCCGGCCCCTGGCTCATGTCACGCGGCGAATAGGGATCGAATGGCGGCCGTTCGCTTCCTGTCCGGCGGCCCAAAACGCTGCGCAGTTGCAGGAAGATGACCACCGCGGCGATCAGGAAAAAAAACGTGATAAAGTCAAAAGAGCCCATTTCCACCCGGAACCGCTGTTAGAATTTCTCGTGGCTATTCCATATAGTCCGCAAGAATAGATCATTCAAATGGCGATGTCGCACCCTTACAGCACCGAACGTCTTTTAAGACGCACAAAGGTCGCTGTGGCGCTTTAGAGTTGCTGCATGTTTTGCTCTTAAGTCGGAGACGATTTAAGAGAACACCAGGTTTCATTTTCGGGCAGATTGATGCGCTCATTGCTTATTCCCCTTGTCATCTTCGGGCTCCCGCTCGCCGAGATCGCCGGTTTCGTCGTCGTCGGCCGAGAGATCGGACTTTGGATGACGCTGCTTCTGGTGCTTGCAAGCGCATTTGTGGGTGTGATCCTGCTCCGAGTCCAGGGATTTACCGTCATCCGCAGGATGCAGGATGCCACTCGCACCGGCAGTGACCCGGGCCGGGAGGTGATCGGCGGCGCCTTGCTGTTCGTTGCGGCGATCCTGCTCGTCGTACCGGGCTTCGTCAGCGACGTGATCGGTCTCCTCCTGTTTCTGCCCTTTGTCCGCAACGCGGTGGCGGCCTATCTGCGCAAGAGGATGACGATCGTGACGGCGGCATCCGGGACGAACTGGTACCCACAAGACGACCCGCGGCAGCCACGACCCTCGACGCGCGTCATCGACCTTAACGAAGGCGAATTTTCGCGGAAGGACGACGATGATCCGCCGCAAGGTGGGGACCGCGATCGCCCCTAGACGAGGAGCGTTTGGCGGAATGCGCATCCGGCACTCTGTCGCCCACATTCCGGAGCATAATCTCGGCTTGGCGCTTTGGAGCAAAGGTACGCGCATCCGCCTGAAAGCGCCGGGTCCGCAGGGTTGTAAGCCCTAGGCCGAAATGCTAGATGGCCTCACCGAATTGATGTCGAGGAACCCTTATGACGACTGATACCGCATCCAACGGCAACGGCAGCGCGCAGCAGAGCCCGTCGCTGAACATCCTCGCCCAGTATATCAAGGACCTTTCCTTCGAAAACCCGGGCGCTCCGCGTTCGCTGCAGGCTCGTGACAAGGCGCCGTCGATCAACATCAACGTCAATGTCAACGCCAATCCGCTCGCAGAGAACGATTTCGACGTCGTTCTGTCACTGAACGCCGAAGCCAAGGACGGCGACCGTGTTCTCTTCAATGTCGAGCTCGCCTATGGCGGCGTCTTCCGCGTTGCAGGCTTCCCGCAGGAGCACATGCTGCCGCTGCTCTTCATCGAGTGCCCGCGCCTGCTGTTCCCGTTCGCGCGCCAGATCGTTGCCGACGCGACCCGCAACGGTGGCTTCCCGCCGCTGATGATCGACCCGATCGACTTCGCGCAGATGTTCGCGCAGCGCATGGCAGAAGAAAAGGTCCGTGCTCAGGTTTCGAACTCGAACGAAACCGCGAACTGATCGAAAATCAGAACGCTGAAACAATGAAGCCCGGCTCACGCCGGGCTTTTTTGATGCCTGATTATTCCTGGGGATCGTATTTTGCCCAGATCGCCTTGGAGCCGATCTTGGCAATCAGCGCAGCGTGAGCCGCAAGTTCGTCCTCCGACAGCCGGCTCGGCAGCGGACGCGGACGCTGGCCGATGACGATCGGCACATCATCGAGCTCGATCGACTGCCCCGCCGATTTCGTCGAGACAAGGCCGAGCGCTGCCTGACGACCACCGATCATCTCAATATAGACTTCGGCGAGCAGTTCGGAGTCGAGAAGAGCGCCGTGTTTCGCGCGGTGCGAATTGTCGATGCCGTAACGACGGCAAAGCGCATCGAGCGAGTTCGGCCCCATCGGATGCTTGCGGCGAGCAAGCGCCAATGTGTCCGTCACCCGATCGATGGCGATCGGCGGCAGTCCCAGACGCGCGAACTCGGCGTTGACGAAGCCCATGTCGAAGGTGGCGTTGTGGGCGACCCAACGCGCATCACCGAAGAAATCTAGGATCTCATCGACGACATCGGCGAAGGGCGGCTTGTCCTTCAGGAAGTCGTCGCTGATCCCGTGGATGGCGAGCGCATCCGGATGAACCTTGCGGCTGCCGGGATTGATGAAGATATGCAGCGTGCGGCCGGTCGGAAACTGGTTCTCGAGTTCGACACCGCCGATTTCGATCACCCGGTCCTCGCGATTGTCGAGGCCCGTCGTTTCCGTATCGAAGATGATCTCACGCATCCGCGTCTCCGTTTCTGGCTGCGAGTTCGTCGACGACGGCCTTCACCTGGCCGCGGGTGACGTCGAAACTGTCGCTGGTATCGATGATGTAGTCGGCGCGTTTACGCTTTTCGCTGTCCGGCACCTGCCGCGCAAGGATCATTGCGAGTTTTTCCTCTGTCATTCCCGGGCGCTTCAGCGCCCTTTCGCGCTGGAGCTCGGCCGAGCAGGTCACCACGACGACGCGGTCGACCCGTTTTTCCGCTTCCGTTTCAAACAGCAGCGGGATATCCAGGACGACAAAAGGCGCAGCCGTGGCCGCGTACTTTGCAAGGAATTCCTGTTCCTTCTTGCGCACGAGCGGATGTACGATCGCCTCGAGTTCGGACAGCCGTCCCGGCGCCTCCATGAGCTGGCGCGACAGTTCGGCTCGGTCAATCTCGCCGTCTTTCGTCGTTCCGGGAAAAGCCGCTTCAACCGCTGCAACCGCCTCGCCGCGATAAAGTTGGTGCACGACCTCGTCGGCATCGTTCACCGGAACGCCGAAATCACGGAACATCTGGGCCGTCGTCGACTTGCCCATGGCGATCGATCCCGTGAGCCCAAGGACAATCATCAGTGTCTTTCCATGTCATCGATGATGCGTTGTCGAAGCGTGGCGTCGACCGTCGGCCGACAGCCGAACCAGAGCTCGAAGCCGGGCACGGCCTGGTGCAGGAGCATGCCCAAACCGTCGACGATCGCAAAACCTTGCGCCTCTGCCTGCGCAAGGATCGGCGTCTTCAGGGGAACATAGACAATGTCCGTGACGACGGCGCTGGAAGCCATGACGCCGAAATCGAGCGAGGGCGCTTCGCTGCCATCCATGCCTAGTGACGTGGTGTTGATGAACAGGCCGGCACCCGCCATCACGTCTTTGAGCGCGCCCATCGGATGCGCTTCGACCGCCGGACCGAAACGATCGGCGAGTTCCTTCGCCCGCTCGACCGTCCGATTGATGACGTGGATCGTCTTGATGCCGCGATCACGGACGGCCTGAATGATCGCACGGCTGGCGCCGCCTGCGCCGAGGATGACTGCGGTCGACGTCTTGTCCCAGCCAGCCGCCCGCTCATCGAGATTGGCAACGAAGCCGCGGCCATCGGTGTTGGTGGCGTGCACCTCTCCATCCCTGAGCCAAAGCGTGTTGGCGGCGCCGAGCTCCTGGCTCAGCTCATCCGGCCGATCCGCCAGGCGACAGGCGAGCTCCTTGTGCGGGATGGTGACATTGCCGCCACAGAAGCCGGACGTTCCGTCCTTGAGGCTTTCGATGAAAGCGGAAAAATCTTCCGGCCTGACCTCGTGCGCGCGATAGCTGCCGGGTAGACCGAGCTCATTCAGCCAATAACCATGGATCAGAGGCGACCGGGAGTGCTTGATCGGATAGCCGGTGACGAAGGCGTGGTTAACAAATGTTTCACGTGAATCACGCATCGATCGTTCCCAGTTCACGAAGTTTGGCGAGCAGCGGCAGCATCGGAAGACCGAGGATGGTGAAGTAGTCGCCTTCGATCTTTTCGAACAGCTGGATCCCCTCGCCCTCCAGCTGATAGGCGCCGACGCTCGAAAGCGCCTTTTCGCCAACACGCTGCAAGTGGCGATCGACGAAACCTGCCGTCAGCGGCCGCACCGTCATGTGGGCGGAAGAAACGTGCCGCCAGACAACCTCTTCACCGCGCAAAAGCACGATGGCGCTGTTCAGGCGATGGGTCTTTCCGGACAGAGACAGCAAATGCTGAGCCGCTTCCGCCATGTCCTTCGGCTTATGATAGACCCGTGCTTCCAGAGACATGGTCTGGTCGGAGCCGATCACCAACGCGTCGCCGAAATGGCCGGCGACGTCGCGCGCCTTTGCCTCCGCCAGCGCGAGCGCTACAGTTTCGGGTGCCACACCGGCTTCTTCGAGTGGCTTTTCCAGCGCACGTTCATCGATCTTGGCTGCCTTCGCCTCGAAAACGAGGCCGGCATTTTCCAGGAGCGCACGTCGAAACGGGCTTGCCGAGGCCAGGACGAGCGAAAGATTCATCATGCAGGTTCCCGTATTGTTCGATTCGGGTCTAGCGCAGACGCGGACGCAGGGCAACGATTGCCGCCGCGGTTTCCTCGATCGAACGGCGGGTGACGTCGATGACCGGCCAATTGTTGCGGGCGCAAAGCGACCGGGCATATTTCAGTTCCTCGGTAATCGAGGCCTTGTCCGTATATTGATCGCCGTGAAAGCCCTGCGTCGTTCCGAGCACCCGGTGCTGGCGCACCTGCGAGATACGGTCGGCCGTGGCGATCAGGCCGACGACGAGCGGCTTCGTCGCCTCCATCAATCTTTCGGGTAGCGGCACGCCCGGAACGATCGGGATGTTGACCGTCTTGATGCCGCGGTTGGCGAGATAGATGCTGGTCGGCGTCTTCGACGTCCGGCTGATGCCGACCAGAACGACATCCGCCTCGTCGAAATCGGCGGGCAACTGACCGTCGTCATGGTCCATCGTGAAATTGAGCGCGTCGATGCGGGCGAAATACTCCGCATCCATCACGTGCTGGGCGCCCGAACGGCGGCGCGACGGCGATCCCAGATAGGACTGGAAGAGGTCGATGATCGGATCGAGCACCGAGACGCAAGGGACACCCATCTCGCGGCAACGCCGATCGATGACATCGGCGAGTTCGCGGTCGACAATCGTATAGAGCACGATGCCGGGCGCACCATCGATGGCGTCGAGGACCTGCAGCAACTGTTTGCGGTTGCGGATCAACGGATAGACATGCTCCAGCGCATGCGAGCTCTGAAACTGAGCGGCGGCGGCGCGTCCGGCAGCAATCAGAGTCTCGCCCGTCGAGTCCGAAATCAGGTGAAGGTGGAAGTAGTTTTTCTTGTTCTCCACGCAATTCTCCTGGTGCTGTTGATAAGCCGGGATGAAAGACAGCTAACGACGGGGCGCCGACCCAGGCAAGTGGAAAACTGCCGACTTATTCACAATTGGCGCTGTCGCGGAAACCGTTTCGGGGCAAATGTGGAAAAGACTCGCGACGATGACAAAGTGTCACGCGTATCAACCGCTTGTCCACAAGCGTGACCAAATCCGTGGTTCCGCTAACCGACTGAATCCAAATGCCTTTATTCGTCTCTCTGCACTGTTTTTCCAGATTGCCCAGATACTGTCCCATCGCGCGTTGTCCCGAGCGACAGCCGTGGACAAGTCAGTGGCTTGTTTTAATCCTTGATACCCACCGACTCTAAGAAATAGAAACCTTCTAAATATCTTTGATTTTATATTGGGAGAGATGATCCGTGACCGAAACGCGCAGAAAGGTTCTGGAGGTTTTGGCAGGGAAGACGGTGTCTCCTCCTCCGATCTGGCTGATGCGCCAGGCAGGCCGTTACCTGCCGGAGTACAGGGCTACACGGGCTACGGCCGGGAGCTTCCTCGATCTCTGTTACACACCCGATCTCGCAGTCGAGGTGACGCTGCAGCCGATCCGTCGATACGCTTTCGACGCTGCCATCCTCTTCTCCGATATCCTGGTCATTCCCGATGCTCTGAAACGCAATGTGCGCTTCGAGGAAGGCCACGGGCCACGAATGGATCCGATCGATGTCGACGGTATTTTGCGCCTGAAGCCGGAGGGCATCGCTGAGCACCTCCAGCCTGTCTTTGAGACGGTATCGCGGTTGCGCGCTGAACTTCCCGTCGAAACGACCCTGCTCGGTTTCTGTGGCGCTCCCTGGACGGTTGCGACCTATATGATCGCCGGACACGGGACGCCGGACCAGGCCCCTGCCCGCCTTTTCGCCTACCGCAACCCGGAAGCCTTCGATCATCTGCTGTCCTTCCTGGCGGATGTCTCGGCCGATTATCTCGTGCGGCAGATCGATGCCGGCGCCGATGCCGTGCAGATCTTCGATTCCTGGGCCGGCGTTCTCGGCGAGGAGGAATTCGCCCGTTACGCGGTCAAGCCGGTGCAGCGCATGATCGCTTCGGTCAGGGCGCAGCGGCCGCATGCAAAGATTATCGCCTTTGCAAAAGGCGCCGGTCAGTTGTTGAAGACTTATCGCCAGGCGACGGGCGCCGACGCCATCGGCCTTGACTGGACCGTGCCGCTTTCCTTTGCGAAGGATCTGCAGAAGGAAGGGCCGGTCCAGGGCAATCTCGATCCGATGCGGGTCGTGGCGGGCGGCATGGCGCTCGAGGAAGGCATCGATCGTATTCTCGATGCGCTTGGCCATGGGCCGCTGATCTTCAATCTCGGCCATGGCATCACGCCGCAGGCCGATCCGGATCACGTGTCGGCGCTGGTTGCGCGGGTTCGTGGAGCGCAATGATGGCCGAGAAGCAGACCGACTTAGCGCCCGGCAACAGGGCGCGGCTCAGGGCAACGATCGCGCTTGGTGCTTTCGTGGCGCTTCTCGTCGGTCTCTTCGTCTGGCGGCCGGATGATTTCTATCTCTGGATCAAGGCGTTGCATGTCATCGCGGTGATGTCATGGATGGCAGCCCTGCTCTACATGCCGCGCCTTTTCATCTACCACACCGACGCCGCGCCGGGCTCCGCGCAATCGGAAACCTTCAAGATGATGGAGATGCGGCTGCTGAAGGTGATCATGAACCCGGCGATGATGATCTCCTGGGTGCTCGGCCTCTACCTCGCCTGGAGCGTCTATGGCTTCCACGGCGGGTGGCTGCACGCCAAGCTGCTGTTCGTGGTGCTTTTGACGGCAGTCCACATGCGCTTCAGCCGTGGCGTTCGCGAATTTCAGCGTGACGAAAACAAGCACGATGCGCGCTATTGGCGGCTGATGAACGAGGCCCCGACGCTGCTGATGATTCTCATCGTGATCATGGTCGTGGTGAAGCCGTTCTGAATTTAATCGATTCGTGATTTGCAATAGTCGTTTCTAATTTGCGACAGCCCCTTGCAGGGTTTCACGTGAATCGCTATTTTCTGCCATCTCCTCTTCATGGCTTGTGACAAAGACAAGAGCCTGCCTCTTCCAGCCGCAGCTCCCCAACGAATACTCGCCATCTCTCCACTACCCATACCAAACATGGATCCTTCATGGCTGAAATGAAGCTACAAGAACTCAAGAACAAGACGCCGACCGATCTGCTCGCCTTTGCCGAGGAGCTCGAGGTGGAGAACGCCAGCACGATGCGCAAGCAGGAGCTGATGTTCGCGATCCTCAAGATGCTCGCGGCTCAGGATATCGAAATCATCGGCGAAGGCGTTGTTGAAGTGCTGCAGGATGGGTTCGGCTTTCTCCGGTCCGCGAATGCAAACTACCTTCCCGGCCCTGATGATATCTACATCTCGCCTTCCCAGATCCGCCGCTTCTCGCTGAAGACCGGCGACACGGTCGAGGGCCCGATCCGCGGACCGAAAGAAGGCGAGCGCTACTTCGCTCTCCTCAAAGTCAACACCATCAATTTCGACGATCCGGAAAAGATCCGTCACAAGGTTCACTTCGACAACCTGACGCCGCTCTATCCTAACGAGCGCTTCAAGATGGAACTCGAGGTTCCGACGTCGAAAGATCTCTCCGCCCGCGTCATCGATCTGGTGGCGCCGCTCGGCAAAGGCCAGCGCGGTCTGATCGTCGCACCGCCGCGCACCGGCAAGACGGTTCTGTTGCAGAACATCGCGCACTCGATCACCGCCAATCATCCGGAATGCTATCTGATCGTTCTTCTGATCGACGAGCGTCCGGAAGAAGTGACGGACATGCAGCGCTCGGTGAAGGGCGAAGTCGTTTCATCGACCTTCGACGAGCCGGCGACGCGCCACGTCCAGGTCGCCGAAATGGTGATCGAAAAGGCGAAGCGTCTTGTCGAACACGGCCGCGACGTCGTCATCCTGCTCGACTCGATCACCCGCCTCGGCCGCGCCTACAACACGGTTGTTCCGTCATCGGGCAAGGTCCTGACCGGTGGTGTCGACGCCAATGCGCTGCAGCGTCCGAAGCGCTTCTTCGGTGCCGCCCGTAACATCGAAGAGGGTGGCTCGCTGACGATTATCGCGACCGCGCTGATCGATACCGGCAGCCGCATGGACGAAGTCATCTTCGAAGAATTCAAGGGCACCGGCAACTCGGAAATCGTGCTCGACCGCAAGGTCGCCGACAAGCGCATCTTCCCGGCGATGGACATTCTCAAGTCCGGCACGCGTAAGGAGGACCTGCTGGTGCCGCGCCAGGATCTGCAGAAGATCTTCGTGCTCCGCCGCATCCTGGCGCCGATGGGCACGACCGACGCGATCGAGTTCCTCATCGACAAGCTCAAGCAGACGAAGAACAATGGCGATTTCTTCGACTCGATGAACACGTAAGACCCGTTCGATATCCGATTTCAAAGACCGGTCGACCTATCGTCGACCGGTCTTTTGTTTTCCCAGAACCTTATCCGGATTCTTCTTCCTCATTGATTCGGCTTCGCAACAATCTCGTTCTCTCCGGGATCTGGGAGAGGTGATCGCTCCGGCTGATTCACGTGAAACACACCGACGCTGTGAAACATGAGCGTGGCGGGACCTTGATATTTCGGCGCCGTTTCGGCATAAGCTCCCCGACCCTTTGAGATGCCGTTTCCATTCTGCGTGAGCACGCTCCGCGAAGAAAAAACGATCCGGTCTGGAACTTCGACGATCCCCATTGTTTCGACCAGCGAGGCGCCCTGCCGTCTCGGCGGTCTTTCCAGGTGAGCCAATGACAGCGATGCACACGATATATGCGCTTTCCAGCGGAGCCCTTCCCGCTGGTGTCGCGGTTGTGCGTGTCAGCGGCCAGCACACCGCAGCGGTGCTTGAGGCATTGTGTGGCGAGGCCCCATCACCGCGGATAGCGACGCTCAAATCGATTCGCTCTCGCAACGGTTTCGTGATCGATAGCGGCCTCGTTCTCTATTTCCCTGGTCCTGCCTCTTTCACGGGCGAGGACTGCGCCGAGTTTCAAATCCACGGCGGCCGCGCTGCGGTGAACGCCCTGCTCGAGGAGCTTTCGAAGTTCGAAGGGCTGCGCCACGCCGAAGCGGGTGAGTTTTCACGGCGCGCCTTCCAGAACGGCAAGTTGGATCTGGTGGAAGTCGAGGGTCTCGCTGACCTGATCGTTGCCGAGACCGAAATGCAGCGCCGCCTGGCGATCGAACACTCCGGCGGCGGGCAATCAAAAGTCTACGCGGCCTGGGCGAAGCGCCTGACGCATGCGCGGGCGATGATCGAAGCTGAACTCGACTTTGCTGACGAGGACGATGTGCCGGGCTCGGTGAGCGAACGCATCTGGCAGGACATGTCCGTGCTTGCACAGGAGATCGCCGCACACATCGCCGATGCGCCGATTGCCGAGATCATCCGTGATGGGCTGAAGATCGTCATCGCCGGTGAGCCGAACGCCGGAAAGTCCAGCTTGCTCAATGCACTGGCGCAGAGAGATATCGCGATCGTCACGGAAATTGCCGGGACAACGCGTGACGTGCTCTCGGTGGATCTTTCATTAGCCGGATTCTCAGTCAAGCTTTATGACACCGCCGGTCTGCGTGAAACCGAGGAACGTGTCGAGCAAGAGGGCATACGTCGCGCGCGAGAAGTTATCGAGCGAGCAGATTTGATCCTCCTCCTTTCGGAGACGGCGAGCGGCTTTGATTCTCTGTCCGATATCACATCTGACGGCACTGCCGTCTTGCGTGTAGCAACGAAGATAGATCGAGATGATCGGCAATGGTCTCCTGATGAAGCCGATGTTTTGATCTCGACCCGGACGGGTGAAGGCATGGATCGCCTACTGGATGAGATCGCCGCCCATCTCCCCGACCTCAGCGGTCGAACGTCCCTTGCCTTGCCTTCACGTCGCCGTCACGTCGATAGTCTCCGGCAGGCTCTTCGGGCAATCGAAGAGAGCTTGGCGGGGCAACATTACGGCCTGGACATCCGAGCAGAGCAGCTTCGTCTTGCCGGAGACGCGATTGGACGGATTACCGGGCGGGTGGATGTCGAGAACCTTTTGGATGTGATATTTTCCGAATTCTGTATCGGAAAATAGTCTGTGGAAACAACGATACAACGTTTGCGAGTCCTTCGTTGTGTTTCACGTGAAACGATTCGTGCCGGTGCAAAGGTGTGCTGGCTTGGAGATATGAGCAATGACCCAGTATGATGTTATCGTCATTGGCGGTGGACATGCCGGTTGCGAGGCGGCTGCCGCGGCTGCACGTCTCGGCGCCAACACGGCACTGATCACGCACAAGGCGTCGACCATCGGCGTGATGTCCTGCAATCCAGCGATTGGTGGATTGGGCAAGGGCCATCTCGTGCGCGAGATCGATGCCATGGATGGTCTGATGGGTCGGGTCGCCGATGCCGGCGGGATTCAGTTTCGCCTGCTCAACCGTCGCAAGGGCCCGGCTGTCCGCGGTCCGCGCACGCAGGCCGACCGGCGCCTTTATCGCGAAGCCATGCAGCGCGAAATAAGCGGCATTGCCAACCTCACGGTGGTTGAGGGTGACGCCTTCGACTTGATCGAGAGCGATGGCAAGGTCAGCGGTGTCGTCATGAAGGACAGCCGGACGTTTGCATCGACGTCCGTGGTTTTGACGACCGGCACCTTTCTGAAGGGGCTGATCCATATCGGCGACCAGAAGATCCCGGCTGGCCGCGTTGGTGAAGAACCCTCTGTTGGGCTTTCGGCGACACTGCTGCGCTATGGTCTGAAGCTGGGACGTCTGAAGACCGGTACGCCGGCACGCCTGGATGGGCGCACGATCGATTGGGACAGTGTCGGCCGACAAGGTCCCGACGAGGATCCTGTACCGTTCTCCTTCATGACCGACCGCATTCTGAACCGTCAGATTGATTGCGGCGTGACGCGCACGACCGAGGCCACCCACAAGATCATCGCCGACAATATCGGAAAGTCCGCGATGTATTCGGGTCAGATCGAAGGCGTCGGTCCGCGCTATTGCCCGTCGATCGAAGATAAGATCGTGCGTTTTGGCGAGCGCGACGGTCATCAGATCTTCTTGGAGCCGGAAGGCCTCGACGATGACACCATCTATCCGAATGGGATCTCGACCTCATTGCCGGCTGATATCCAGGAGGCGTTCATTCGAACAATTCCGGGATTGGAGAATGTGGCGATCCTGCAGCCCGGCTATGCCATCGAGTATGACCATGTGGATCCGCGCGAGTTGAACGCGACGCTGGCGGTGCGCAAGATGCCCGGCCTGTTCCTGGCAGGGCAGATCAACGGGACGACAGGTTACGAAGAAGCCGGCGCCCAGGGGCTGGTCGCGGGCCTGAATGCGGCGCTGCTGGCGACCGGTCGGCCCGAGGTGATCTTCAGCCGCACCAACTCCTATATCGGCGTCATGATCGACGACCTGACGTCGCGCGGCATTACCGAGCCTTACCGCATGTTTACATCTCGAGCGGAGTATCGTTTGTCGCTGCGCGCTGATAATGCCGATGCGCGACTGACGCCATTGGCGATGGAACTCGGCTGTATTTCAGATGCGCGCCGCGACCGCTTTACCGACTGGCAAGTACAGTTCGATGATGGACGGCAACTGTTGAAGAGCCTCTCGGTGACGCCAGCCGAAGGCAATCGTCATGGCCTGAAGCTGAACCAGGATGGCCAGCGGCGCACCGCCTTTGAAATCCTCTCCTATCTGGATCAATCGATTTCCGCCTTGGTGCCGATCTGGCCGGAGCTGTCGTCGATTGGTTCACGGGTCGTCGAGGCGCTGGAAATTGACGCCGCCTATGCGGTCTATATGGACAGGCAGGCGGCGGATATTGCAGGCATTCGCCGCGAGGAAAATCTGGTGATCCCTGAAGGCTTTGACTTTGACAGGCTGTCGGGATTGTCCAATGAGTTGAAGCAGAAGCTGAAGCAGCATGCCCCGCGCAATCTGTCGCAGGTGATGAAGGTTGATGGCATGACGCCCGCCGCCGCATCGCTGATCCTTGCCTGGCTGAAGCGTCAAAACGGAAGCGCAGAACGCGAAGAAAAGGCAAGTGCACAATGAAAACGAGTCCAATCGATGTGTTGAACGGACTGCGTGTTTCACGTGAAACGAATGAACGCCTGGAGCACTTTGCCCGCCTTTTTCAGAAGTGGGCGAAGTCGATCAATCTCGTAGCGCCTTCGACGATTGAGGATCTATGGCGCCGCCATATCGTTGATAGCTTGCAGCTTGTACAGTTGTCGCCCGAGCCAAAGACCTGGGTTGATCTGGGAAGCGGCGGCGGCTTCCCGGGCATCATTACGGCGATCTATCTCTCGGAGTTCGCTGACGGCTGGGTGCATCTCGTCGAAAGCAACAACAAGAAAGCCGCATTCTTGCGAGTCGCCTTGGCCGAAACGGGCGCGCGTGGCTCCGTTCACCCGATTCGAATCGAAGAAGCCGGCAAGGTGATTCCGCACGCCGACGCGGTTTCGGCGCGGGCCTTGGCCGATTTGACGCTCTTGCTCGACTACTCTGCGCCGTGGTTGCTGGCAGATGAGCGCAAAACGGTCGCCTATTTCCACAAAGGGCGGGATTACCAGCGCGAAATCGACAAAGCCATTGGCCGCTATCAGTTCGATCTGGTAAAACATCCAAGCGTCGTCGAGCCGGACTCTGTTGTGCTCGAGATCGCAAATCTATCACGCAAGGTTCAGTGATCGGCGAGCGGAAACATGTTTGGCGCAAGAAATCGGATCATCACAATCGCAAATCAGAAAGGTGGAGTCGGTAAAACGACGACCGCCATCAATCTGGCGACTGCTCTCGCGGCAATCGGCGAACGAGTCCTCATCGTCGATCTCGATCCGCAAGGCAATGCCAGCACCGGTCTGGGTATTCAGCGGCGCGATCGGAACCTCTCATCCTATGAGCTGATGATGGGCTCGCACGGGATCAACGAGATAGCACAGCAAACCGCTGTGCCGAATCTTTCGATTGTGCCTTCGACCATGGATCTTCTCGGCGTCGAGATGGAGATTTCTCAGGAACCGGACCGGGTCTTCCGCCTGCGCAAAGCTTTGGTCAGCCCGGCGGCGATGGAGTACTCCTATGTGCTCGTCGATTGCCCGCCGTCGTTCAATCTCCTGACGATGAATGCCATGGCCGCAGCGCATTCCGTGCTGGTGCCGTTGCAGTGCGAGTTCTTCGCGCTGGAAGGTCTCAGCCAGCTGTTGGAAACTGTGGATCAGGTTCGCCGATCGGTGAATCCGTCGCTGGATATACAGGGTATCGTGCTGACGATGTTCGACTCGCGCAACAATCTCGCCCAGCAGGTCGTCAGTGATGTCCGGACCCATCTTGGCGACAAGGTCTATCACACGCTCATTCCGCGCAATGTTCGCGTTTCCGAGGCGCCGTCCTATGGCAAGCCTGCGATTCTCTATGATCTGAAATGCGCTGGAAGCCAGGCCTATCTGCAGTTGGCATCGGAAGTGATTCAGCGTGAACGCCAGCGCAAGGCTGCATAATCATTTCGGTAGCGTAATTTAAATCGGGTGACGATATGAACGACGATAGCTCGAAGAGACGGCTTGGTCGCGGACTGGCCGCGTTGATCGGCGAGATGGATCAACCGCTGCAGGCAGGTGCTTCCGCCCCTGCCCCGGTCAACCCGGACCGGCGTGTGCCGATTGAGTTCGTGTCGCGCAACCCGCGCAACCCGCGCCGGCAGTTCGACGAAGCCGAACTTCAGGATCTCGCCAATTCGATTCGTCAGCACGGCATCGTTCAGCCTGTTGTCGCTCGCACGATCGGCGCCGACCGCTACGAGATCATCGCCGGCGAACGTCGTTGGCGGGCGGCACAGTTAGCCGGATTCACCGAGATTCCGGTCATTATCCGTGACGTTGACGATCGCACGGCGCTCGAGATCGCGATCGTCGAAAACGTTCAGCGCTCGGATCTCAACCCGCTCGACGAGGCGCTCGGCTATGAGCAGTTGATTGCCGAGCACGGTTATACGCAGAACGATCTCGGCGAAATTATCGGCAAGAGCCGCAGCCACGTCGCCAACAGCCTGAGACTGCTGAAATTGCCGGAACCGGTGCGCGACATGCTGTCGGAAGGCGCGCTGTCTGCCGGGCATGCGCGCGCGCTGATTCCCACGTCGGATCCGGCGGCGCTGGCCCGCACGATCGTCTCCAAGGGGCTTTCGGTGCGTGATGCCGAGCGCATCGCCCAGAACGATATCCGCGCACAGAACGACCCGAATTTCGGCAAGACGGCACGCCGCGACGAGAAGGATGCGGACACGCTGGCGCTTGAACGCACCCTGTCGGACAGCCTTGGCCTCGAGGTGACCGTCAATCACAAGGCTTCCGGCGGCCATCTTCGCATCGCTTACAAGACGCTCGATCAGCTTGAGGAAATCTGCCGGCTGCTCGAGCGCCGCTGAGCGCTTACAAACGGCATTGTGAGAACAATCGAGAGGCGCGCCCTGCAAACAAGGGCGCGCGCCTTAATATATTGATTTCTCTAATCTTTCTGCGCGAATGGACCAGATTCAAAGGGATCGCCTGCAAGGACGTGGATCCATGCGTGTAAAGAGGCAATTCCAGCTAGGAAATGAAGGAAGCAAGCGACCTCAGCCGGCTGAATTCCCCTGGGCCGAACGCATCAACGCCGTGCGGATTGCACCGCGATCGCCATGAGGTTCTGCAAGACCAGGCTTTCTTCGAGGCTGGCGCGGCTGCGGCTTTGGAAGATGGTTGTCTGCAGGCGATTGAGTTCACGGCGTATCGCCGGCGCCGTCCATTGCTTCAGCGCGGCCTCGACGATCGGTTTGCGTCGGAAATGCAGACCACGCCCGAGCGTCGCAATCACTTGCCCTGCCTGTTGACGACTGGCGTCCATTTCGGCGCGCATCACGTCGAGCTGCTGGAACTGTCGCAGACAGGCCTGCAGTACCAGAAACGCCGGGGTCTTCGAGGTCGTGATCTTTTGCATCGCGTGCAGCAGGCCATCGAGATCGCCCTTGAGCACCGCATCGACCGCGTCATCGACGGAAATGGCGCTGGCATCGCCGACGATGTCGAGCACGTCCTCCTCGTCCACGGCCGTCTTCCCACGGCAGTAAAGGGCGAGCTTGCGCAGCTCGTTGCGTGACGCCAGACGGTCGCCGCCGAGAGCGTCCACCAGGCGCGCACGGGCGGCCGGCGTGATTCCCAGCTTCTCGTCGCCAAGTTCCTTATCAATCAAGGCCTGCAGGCCGCGAACGTCATCACTGTAGCAGGCGATACAGGCAACAGAGCGGGCCGTCTCGCCGATCTTGCGAAGGGCGGCACCCTTCTTCAGGTCACCGGCCTCGACGATCACAGAGCTGCCTGAGGGCGGCTCGGCCGCCAAAAGCTGCATCGCGTCGACGAGTGACTTCTCGTTGGCTGCTCCCCGCACCCAGATGAGCTTCTCACCGCCAAACAGGCCGATGGAATTGACCTCGTCCAGCAGCCGGCCGGGCGATTGCGCCAGCTCGCTGACATCGAGCTTCAGGACGGAAAAGGGATCATCCAGTGGCACGCCGCAGCGCGCGGCGAGTGCGGACGCACGCTCGGATACGAGCCCGCGATCGGGCCCGTAGAGAATGAACAGCCGGTAGACCCCGACGGACTTCTGGAGGAAGGAGTCGAATTCGTGCGACTTGACTTCGCTCATCCCGACACCGGACTAGCGACTGAGGGCCGCGGCAACATCAGCCCGGATCAGCTCGGCCAATTCCTTTGCGGCGCGGTTTTCGCCATCGCGCACGGCGCGCACCTTGGCAAATTCCTGGACGGAGAAGTCGACAAGCGCGACCGCCGTGCGGTTGCCAGACTTGATCGTCTCGCCCGTTCCGATCTTCGTCAGGTTGTAGTCCGCCTTGACGACGATGCGTCCGGCGCTTGCCCGATCCACGCGGTCCTTGTTCTGATCATAGAGCACGCCCATGGCGCGGCTCGTGACGTCCAGCGACAGGTGATATTGCGGGTTTACCGGTTCGCCCTGCCCGCCCGCCACAAGGAAGATCAGCGCGTTGCGGACTTCCTGTTCGACGCGCTCGTCGGCATCGGAGATCTCGATCGCCGCCAGCGCCGTCGACGTACCGACAGGATCGGAGTAGAGCGGCCTGACCTGGCAGCCGGCGAGCGCGGTCAGCAAAAGAACACCTGCCAGCACCGGAAACGACCGGATACGGGAGCCAGCTCTATCAGACAACGACATTGACGATCCTCTGGGGCACGACGATGATTTTCTTGGGGCTGCTGCCGTTGAGCGCGGACTTGACGGCATCGAGCGCCAGGACGGCGCTTTCGATCGCACTCTGATCCGCATCGCGGGCGATTGTCAAATCGGCGCGCTTCTTGCCGTTGATCTGCACGGGAAGGGTAATTTCGTTCTCGACAACCAGCGCAGGATTGAACGTCGGCCAGCCGCGCTCCGCGATCAGCCCCCCGCCGCCGATTTCGCGCCAGCATTCCTCGGCGAGGTGCGGCGTCATCGGTGCAATCAGGCTGACCAGGATCGTCGTGGCGTCCTTTACAGCGCTCGCGAGCGCTGCGTCCGCCTTGCCGGCGGCAACCTGTGTCAGCGGTGCGGCAAGCGTGTTCACGAGCTCATAGATCCGCGCCACGGCCTTGTTGAAGGCCAGCTTGTCATAATCCGCCTCGACCGCGCGCAGCGTCTTGTGCGCGGCCTGAGAAACGGCAAGGGCCTCGCCTTCAAGCGCCGGTACGGCTTCGATCCCGCGCAGCTTTTCGGCCGCCTCGCTGATCAAGCGCCATACGCGCTGGACGAAGCGATGTGATCCTTCGACACCGGCTTCGGACCAGATGACGTCACGATCCGGCGGCGAATCGGAGAGAACGAAGAAGCGCGCGGTATCGGCGCCATAGGAAGCGATGATGTCGTCGGGATCGACGACGTTCTTCTTCGACTTCGACATCTTCTCGATCGAGCCGATGGCGATTTCCTCGCCGGTCTCGAGCAGCACGGCGCGGCGGCGTCCGTCGATTTCCTCGATGCGGATCTCGGCCGGGGTCACCCATTCGCGCTGGGCACCCTCGCCGCGGCTATAGGTTTCGTGCACGACCATGCCCTGGGTGAAGAGACCCTTGAACGGCTCGTCGAGCGCGACATGACCGGTCGCCTTCATCGCGCGGGTGAAGAAGCGCGAGTAGAGCAGGTGCAGGATCGCGTGCTCGATGCCGCCGATATATTGATCCACCGGCAGCCAATGGTTGGCGACCTTGGGGTCGGTCGGATTGTCTTCCCACGGCGCGGTGAAGCGGGTGAAGTACCAGGACGAATCGACGAAGGTGTCCATCGTGTCCGTCTCGCGCCGGGCATCCTTGCCGCAATGCGGGCAGGCAACGTGGCGCCAGGTCGGGTGACGGTCGAGCGGATTGCCCGGCTTGTCGAAGGTGACGTCCGGCGGCAGAATGACCGGCAGGTCGGCCTTCGGAACCGGCACGACACCGCAGTCATCACAATGGATGACGGGGATCGGGCAGCCCCAATAGCGCTGACGCGAAATGCCCCAGTCGCGCAGGCGGAAGTTCACCTTGCGCTCGGCGCTCGGCGCGCCGTCGAGCGTTTCCTGCTCGAGCTTCGAGGCGACTGTCTCAAATGCCTCTTCCGTCGACAGGCCGTCGAGGAAGCGCGAGTTGATCATCACGCCGTCGCCGATATAGGCCTCGTCGCCGATGGCGAAGGTTGCGGCATCGCCGTCCTTCGGCATAACGACCGGAACAACCGGCAGGTCGTATTTGCGGGCGAAGTCGAGGTCGCGCTGGTCACCGGAGGGGCAGCCGAAGATGGCGCCCGTGCCGTAGTCCATCAGTACGAAATTTGCGACATAAACAGGCAGTTCCCAGCTCGGATCGAGCGGGTGCTTGGCGCGAATGCCGGTATCGATGCCCTTCTTTTCTGCCGTTTCCAGCGCGGCGAGCGAGGTGCCGGCGCGGCGGCACTCCTCGCAGAAGGCATCGACTTCCGGATTGGTCGCCGCCGCCTGCCTAGCCAGCGGATGGTCGGCAGCGATCGCCAGGAAGGAAGCGCCGAAGAGCGTGTCCGGACGGGTCGTGTAGACGGTCAGCTCGGTCGCGTCACCGGCGGTGCCTTCGACCAGCTCCCAACGCAGCGACAGGCCTTCGGAGCGACCGATCCAGTTCTTCTGCATCAGGCGCACCTTCTCGGGCCACTGATCCAGCGTGTCCAGCGCGTCGAGCAGTTCCTGGCTGAAGTCGGTGATGCGGAAGAACCACTGCGTCAGTTCGCGCTGTTCGACCAGCGCGCCCGAGCGCCAGCCGCGGCCGTCGATCACCTGCTCGTTGGCGAGCACGGTGTTGTCGACCGGGTCCCAGTTGACCTTGGACTGCTTGCGGTAAACGAGGCCCTTTTCCAGGAAGTCCAGGAACAGATGCTGCTGGCGCTGGTAGTAGGCGGGGTCACAGGTCGCGAATTCGCGGTTCCAGTCGAGCGACAGGCCCATGACCTTAAGCTGCGCCTTCATCGAAGCGATGTTCTGGTAGGTCCAGCTTGCTGGATGCACACCACGCTCCATGGCGGCGTTCTCGGCCGGCATGCCGAAGGCGTCCCAGCCCATCGGGTGCAGCACGTTGAAGCCGCGGGCACGCTTGTACCGCGCCACCACGTCACCCATGGTGTAGTTGCGCACGTGGCCCATATGGATGCGGCCCGACGGATAGGGGAACATCTCTAGCACGTAGTACTTTTCGCGCGGATCGTCGTTCTCGGTCTGGAAGACCTCGTTCTTTTCCCATTCCTGCTGCCAACGGGGCTCGGCATCACGCGGATTGTATCGTTCGCTAGACATGTCTTTTCGATGTTCCGGAAGTTCTGCGGCGCATAGGGCGCGCCTCATGATAGTTGGGGTGACCTTCACCACGAAACCGTCTGACGGTCAAGTTTTTGAAGGGTTTGCCGCGACACTTTGGCGGATTTGCGCCCGTCATGAGGGTGGCGGTCTTGGCAAGCCGATCAACTTTGCCTAATCCGCTCGGTGAGTGGTTTGAGAAATCCGTTTCGGAGAAAAGGTCCATGGAAGTCCAAGAGCGATTGCAGGATGTCGTGAGCCGGATTCAGGCGGCAGAGAAGTCTGCTCATCGCGCCAAGGGTGCAGCCACGCTGGTCGCCGTGTCCAAAACCTTCGACGCCGATGCAATCCGGCTGGTGATTTCCGCAGGCCAGCGGGTCTTCGGAGAGAACCGGGTTCAGGAAGCGCAAGGCAAGTGGCCGGTGCTGAAGGCTGAAACGCCCAGCCTCGAACTGCACCTGATCGGCCCGCTGCAGTCGAACAAGGCGGCTGAGGCAGTCGCCCTTTTCGACGTCATCGAGACGGTCGATCGTGAGAAGATTGCCCGCGCGCTCTCCGCAGAGATGCAGAAGCAGGGCCGGAACCTCAGGCTCTACGTTCAGGTCAACACCGGGCTGGAGCCGCAGAAGGCCGGCATCCCACCGGAGGAGACGGTCGCTTTTGTCGATCTCTGCCGCCAGGAGCTGGGTCTGCAGATAGAGGGGCTGATGTGCATTCCGCCGGTCGAGGAAAATCCCGGCCCGCATTTCGCCCTGCTCGCCAAGCTGGCCGCCGCCTGCAAGCTCGAGAAGCTGTCGATGGGCATGTCCGGCGATTTCGAGACGGCGGTGCAGTTCGGCGCCACCAGCGTCCGTGTCGGTTCGGCCATTTTCGGCGCGCGATAACGCCATTTCGCCGCATTACGCTTTCGTCGGGGTTCCCCTGCCCACCCATTAGCCTATCCTTGTGCACGAGGAGGCCGGACATGTCCGGCAAATGCATAGGGAGGAACGGAAATGGCGAGTCGCTATTCCGAAGTGTACGCCGCCTGGAAGGCGGATCCGCAAGGCTTCTGGTCCGGTGCTGCCGACGCCATCGACTGGTACGAGCGTCCGCAGCGTGCATTCGATGCTGCGGCGGGGACCTACGGGCACTGGTATGCCGGTGGCTCGACGAACACCTGCTACAATTGTCTCGACCGTCATGTCGAAGCGGGGCGTGGCGAGCAGGTCGCCTTTATCTATGACAGTCCGGTCACCGGGCGGGTCGAGCGCATCTCCTATGCGGCATTGCTTGCCGATGTGGCGGCATTGGCTGCCGTCTATCGGAAGCTCGGTGTTGGCAAGGGTGATCGCATCATCATCTACATGCCGATGATCCCACAGGCGGCGGTTGCCATGCTGGCCGCCGCCCGGATCGGCGCCGTGCATTCCGTGGTCTTCGGCGGTTTTGCCGCCAACGAACTGGCGGTGCGCATCGACGATTGCCAGGCGAAGCTCGTGGTTTCCGCAAGCTGCGGCATCGAACCCGGTCGAACCGTCGCCTATAAGCCGCTGCTCGACGCGGCGCTGGAGATCGCGACCCACAAGCCGGCGCATTGCCTCGTCTTCCAACGGGAAATGGCGGAAGCGGAGATGATGGAGGGGCGCGACATTGATTTCGCATCGGCGCTGGCCTCCGCGAAGCAGGCGGGTGAAGAGGTCGGATGCACACCCGTCGCCTCCACCGATCCGCTTTATGTGCTTTATACGTCGGGCACGACCGGCCAGCCCAAGGGCGTGGTGCGCGACAATGGCGGCCACATGGTTGCGCTCAAATGGTCCATGGAGAACTTCTTCGGCGTCCAGCCGGGAGAGGTATTCTGGGCCGCCTCCGATATCGGCTGGGTCGTCGGCCACTCCTATATCGTCTATGGCCCGCTCCTCAACGGCAGCACCTCGATCCTCTTCGAGGGCAAGCCGGTCGGCACGCCTGACCCCGGAACCTATTGGCGGATCATTGCCGAGCATGGCGTCGTGGTGATGTTCACGGCGCCGACCGCTCTGCGCGCGATCCGCAAGGACGATCCCGACGCGTCCTATGTCGGCCGCTATGACCTGTCGCGCTTCCGCGCGTTGTTCCTTGCCGGTGAGCGGGCGGATCCGGATACGATCCGCTGGGCGGAGAAAGCGCTTGGGGTGCCTGTTATCGACCACTGGTGGCAGACGGAGACCGGTTGGCCCGTGGCCGGCAATCCCATGGGCCTCGGCCTGCTGCCGGTCAAGTACGGTTCTCCGGCGGTCCCACTGCCGGGGTATGATGTCCAGATTCTCGACGATGCCGGACATCCGGTCGGCCCGGGCACGCTCGGCAATGTCGTCGTAAAACTGCCGCTGCCGCCCGGCTGTCTGCCGACGCTCTGGAATGCCGACCATCGTTTCCGCGCGGCCTATCTCGAAGAATTCCCCGGTTACTACAAGACCGCCGATGCCGGCTATCTCGACGAGGATGGTTACATCTTCATCATGGCGCGCACCGACGACATCATCAACGTCGCCGGTCACCGCCTCTCGACCGGGGCAATGGAGGAAGTCTGCGCCAGCCATCCTGATGTCGCCGAATGCGCTGTGATCGGGATAGCCGATGATTTGAAGGGTCAGGTGCCAGCGGGCTTCCTCGTCATCAATTCCAATGTTTCCCGTGAAACGTCGGAGATCGAACGCGAAGTAATCAGCCTCGTGCGCGAGCGCATCGGGCCGGTGGCGGCCTTCCGCCTGGCGATTTGCGTCAAGCGACTACCGAAGACGCGGTCGGGCAAGATCCTGCGGGCGACGATCCAGAAGATTGCCGATCGCCAACCCTGGAAAATGCCGGCGACGATCGACGATCCGGTTATCCTGGACGAGATCACGTTGGCGCTGCATGGCCGGGGAATCGGCATCTAGCGACTTCCTGAGCCGGCTTATAATGTGAGCGCCACTGCGCTTGCATCAAGACCTGACGACGGTCGCGATCCAGTCGCTGAAGATTGACACTGCCTTTGAGCGCGCGGTCTTGGTGATGAGAAAATAGCTCTCGTCTTCGAGAGTGGCGATGTCGGAGAGGATCACGAGGTCGCTACTTTCGATTTCGCGCCGGAAGACCTCGACCGGACAAAGGGCCACGCCATGGCCGGCGATGACGGCCGTGGCGAGAAGGTTGAAGTCCTGGAAGATGGGGCCTCGCAGGCTTTGTCCCGTCGTCACCCCTGCCCTGGCGAACCAATCGCGCCAGCGCGAGGTTGTCTCGTCGTGCAGCAGATCGGCGGAAGCGATCGCCTGCACTGCCCTCAACTCACCTTTCCGTTCGATGTAACGGGGGCTCGCAACTGGCCGATTGATTCGCGAAAACAGCCGGTCTGACCGCGTCCCTTCGCTCGTATCGGCGCCGAGAGTGATGAGGATATCACAGCCGGTTTCGCGCAATTGCTGTTCGGCCATGGCGTAGACGACCTTGACGTCGACCTCGGGATGACGGCCGAGAAATTCACCGAGTGCCGGTATCAGCCAGCGGGTGGCGATCGAGGGAATACAGGCGACGCTCACTTGCGCCTTGGCATTCAGCCGCAGCAACTCGGTTTCCGCGGCGATGCGCTCGAATGCCGAGGTCAGCGCTGCTGCCAGGCTCTCGGCTTCCGCCGCCAGCCGCACACCACGTTTCTCCCGCACGAACAGCGGCCGGCCGAACCACTCCTCCAGCAGCCGGATCTGGTGGCTGACGGCCGCATGCGTCACGTGCAGTTCGTCGCCGGCACGGGAGAAACTTGCCAAACGCGCCGCGGCTTCGAAGGCGCGCAGCATGCCAAGTGGTGGCATCATCATCTGTAAATTTTCCTCATCAATCCCTTGAGGAATCGTCGTTTGATTGGGTGCCGCTGTCAACGGATACTGGGACTATCCCGGTAGCGGGTCGGAATCCTCACCCGAAAACATTAGAAATCCTTACAGATGGAGAGAGCCATGTTCGTGCGCAGCCTGCAGCAGATCGAAGCAACCGATCATTTCGTCGAATGGGGCAGCGGCACCAGTCATCGGCTGCTTACCGAGAAGGATGGCATGGGCTTCACCGTCTGCCACACCGTGGTGCGCGCCGGCACGGTGTCTCTGCTCGAGTACCGCAATCATCTGGAGGCCTGCTACTGCATCGCCGGCCACGGCGAGGTCGAGGACATGCAGGGCAAGATCTTCCCGATCAACAAGGGCGACATCTACGTGCTGGACCAGCACGACAAACACTATCTGCGCGGCGGCAAGGGCGAGGATCTGATCCTCGTCAGCATCTTCAATCCGCCGCTTAAAGGGACCGAGCGCCACAACCTCAACGATCCATCCGGTTCGGCTTACTGAACACATATTGAACGCTGGCCAACAAAAAAGCCCGGATCGACGATCCGGGCTTTTTTCATCGAGCTGGACGGCGATCAATAGTGATCGTCTTCGTCCTCGTCCTTGCGGTCCGACTTCAGCGACTTGAGCTTGGCGAAGACGGCATCGGCGTCGATTTCCTTCTCTTCCTCACGCTCGTAGCTGAAGCCCAGCTTTTCGGTCTCCTGAGCCGATTCCAGCGTCTGGCCGAGTTCGGCAGCTGTCGGCAGCGGGCGGCCCTTGGAGGCGCGTTCGACTTCGAGGTCGAGGTCGATCTGCGAGCAGAGGCCGAGGGTCACCGGATCCATCGGCGTCAAGTTGGCGGAGTTCCAGTGGGTGCGCTCGCGGATCTGTTCGATCGTCGACTTGGTCGTGCCGACGAGGCGCGAAATCTGCGCGTCCTTCAACTCGGGATGGTTGCGAACGAGCCAGAGAATGGCGTTGGGGCGATCCTGGCGCTTGGAAACCGGGGTGTACCGCGGACCTTTACGCTTCGAGTCGGGAACGCGGACCTTCGGCTCGGAAAGCTTCAGCTTGTGGTTGGGGTTTCCTTCTGCGCGAGCGATCTCGTCACGCGAAAGCTGGCCCGTGGCAATCGGGTCGAGGCCCTTGATGCCCTGCGCGGATTCACCGTCGGCGATCGCCTTTACTTCAAGCGGGTGCAGCTTGCAAAACTGCGCGATCTGGTCGAAGGACAGCGCGGTATTGTCAACGAGCCAGACGGCTGTTGCCTTGGGCATAAGCAGTTGCTGAGCCATGGATATAGTCCTTTTGTCCGCCGCGCCGGTGTCGCGGGCCGTGGAGTCTACCACTGATTTCCGGGAAATGTGGGCCTCTATACCGTCCTTGTCTCAAAATTGCAATTCTTCAGTTCCAAATGTCCTTTTGTCTAATTGCGGCGGGCATTTGACCTGCTATGTATGTCCGCGAAACGGGCTGGCCCTGGGAGTGGCGAGCCGCACTAGGAATGCGTAGGGAGGAAAATATGTCCGCCAAAATCTATCCGGTGTTGAAGTCTGCCAAGAGCCGGACGCTGCTCGACAATGCCACTTACCTGAAGTGGTATGAGGAGAGTGTTTCGGACCCGGCAAAGTTCTGGGGCAAACACGGCAAACGGATCGATTGGTTCAAGCCCTACACCAAGGTCAAGAACACCTCCTTCAAGGGCAAGGTTTCGATCAAGTGGTATGAAGACGGCCTCACCAACGTCTCCTACAACTGTATCGACCGCCACCTGAAGACGCATGGCGAGAAGACGGCGATTATCTGGGAAGGTGACAACCCCTATATCGACAAGAAGATCACCTACAACCAGCTCTACGAGCAGGTTTGTCGCCTCGCCAACGTGCTGAAGAAGCATGGCGTCAAGAAGGGCGACCGCGTCACCATCTACATGCCGATGATCCCGGAAGCGGCCTATGCGATGCTCGCCTGCGCCCGCATCGGTGCGATCCATTCGGTCGTCTTTGGCGGCTTCTCGCCGGACGCGCTTGCCGGCCGTATCGTCGACTGCGAATCCACCTTCGTCATCACCTGCGATGAGGGCGTGCGCGGCGGCAAGCCGGTACCGCTCAAGGAAAACACCGACACGGCGATCGACATCGCGGCCAAGCAGCATGTCATCGTCAACAAGGTGCTCGTGGTCCGCCGCACCGGCGGCAAGACCGCCTGGGCGCCGGGTCGCGACCTCTGGTATCACCAGGAAATCGCGACTGTGAAGCCGCATTGCGAGCCGGCGAAGATGAAGGCGGAAGATCCGTTGTTCATCCTCTATACCTCGGGTTCGACCGGCAAGCCGAAGGGCGTGCTGCACACGACCGGCGGTTACCTCGTCTATGCGTCGATGACGCATGAATATGTCTTCGACTACCGCGACGGCGAAGTCTACTGGTGCACGGCCGACGTCGGCTGGGTCACCGGCCACTCCTATATCGTCTACGGCCCGCTGGCGAATGCGGCGACGACCGTAATGTTCGAAGGTGTCCCGAATTTCCCGGATGCCGGGCGCTTCTGGGAAGTGGTCGAAAAGCACAAGGTCAACGTCTTCTACACGGCGCCGACGGCGATCCGCTCGCTGATGGGTGCCGGTGACGACTTCGTCAAGCGCTCGTCGCGCTCGTCGCTCCGCCTGCTCGGCTCGGTCGGCGAGCCGATCAACCCGGAAGCCTGGGAGTGGTACTACAACGTCGTCGGCGAGCAGAAGTCGCCGATCGTCGATACCTGGTGGCAGACGGAGACCGGTGGCATCCTGATCACGCCGCTGCCGGGCGCAACCGATCTGAAGCCCGGTTCCGCCACCCGGCCGTTCTTCGGCGTGCAGCCGCAGCTGGTCGACAATGAAGGAAACGTACTTGAGGGTGCTGCTGACGGCAACCTCTGCATCACCGACAGCTGGCCCGGCCAGATGCGCACGATCTACGGCGACCACGCGCGCTTCGGCCAGACCTACTTCGCCACCTACAAGGGCAAGTATTTCACCGGTGACGGCTGCCGTCGCGATGAGGACGGCTATTACTGGATCACCGGTCGCGTCGACGACGTTCTCAATGTTTCCGGCCACCGTCTCGGAACGGCAGAAGTCGAATCGGCGCTGGTATCGCATCACCTCGTCTCGGAAGCGGCAGTTGTCGGCTATCCGCATCCGATCAAGGGCCAGGGCATCTACTGCTATGTTTCGCTGATGGCCGGCGAAATCGGCAATGACGATCTTCGCGCTGCTTTGGTGAAGCACGTCCGTTCGGAAATCGGACCGATCGCCACGCCGGACAAGATCCAGTTCGCACCGGGCCTGCCGAAGACCCGCTCTGGCAAGATCATGCGACGCATCCTGCGCAAGATCGCCGAAGACGATTTCGGCGCGCTCGGCGATACTTCGACGCTCGCCGATCCGGCCGTCGTCGACGACCTCATCGCCAATCGTCAGAACAAGGCCTGATCTCTTGCGGCCGCTACGAGCCCACTGGGTGTGTAGCGGCCGTTTCGACTGAAACAAATAAGGTTTGCACGTGATTTGCGGTGTCGCTGCACGCAGTGCTCTGCACCTGTGGCGATTTAGTGAGCCGGATTCAGTTCGCAGCTAAGGGGCCGGCGGCTTGCCGCCTCAAGCTTAGAAGTCGATCGCCCGACCCTTGATCTCCCAGTCGCCGTAGCGGGCAGGATCTTCACCGCCGCGTCCGCCGATCTCTGGTGGCAATTCCTTCTTCTCTTCCGCCTGACGCCGCTCTTCGGCTTCCTTCAGCGCGCGCATGGCTGCGGGCGGCAGTGGCCGTTTCGGGCGATCGGGAGCGTTGTCATTGTCGTTCTGCATCTGAACGGTATCCGGATTCGAGCATCAATATTGAAGAACGGGGCATTTGCACCCATCATATAGGATGCCGTTCACACAACGGGAACCCTGATTCACGTGAAACATCGACGATCCGGAGACTTAGATGAACCTTGTCCGCACCGCCATGCTGCTTGCAGTCATGACCGCCCTGTTCATGGCGGTGGGCTTCGTCATCGGCGGACGCGGCGGCATGATGATCGCCTTCGTCATGGCCGCGGGCATGAACTTCTTCTCGTACTGGAACTCCGACAAGATGGTGCTGCGCATATATCGCGCCCAGGAAGTCGATGAGCGCAGTGCGCCGGAGTACTACGGCATCGTGCGTGACCTTGCCCGGAATGCCGGTCTGCCGATGCCGCGCGTCTATGTGATCGACAGCCCCCAGCCGAATGCCTTCGCCACCGGTCGCAATCCCGAAAATGCCGCGGTTGCCGCCTCCACCGGCCTGCTGCATGCGCTGAACTATGATGAAGTGGCGGGCGTCATGGCGCACGAACTGGCGCACGTGCAGAACCGTGATACGCTCACGATGACGCTGACGGCGACGCTTGCCGGCGCGATCTCGATGCTCGGCAACTTTGCCTTCTTCTTCGGCGGCAACCGTGAAAACAACAATCCGCTCGGTTTCATCGGCACGCTGGTCGCCATGATCGTGGCGCCGATGGCGGCGATGCTGGTGCAGATGGCGATCAGCCGTACCCGTGAATACTCGGCTGACCGGCGCGGCGCCGAGATCTGCGGCAAGCCCATGGCGCTGGCCTCGGCGCTGCAGAAGATTGCCGGTGCGGCGCAGCAGATTCACAATGACGACGCCGAACGCAATCCGGCGACGGCGCATATGTTCATCATCAACCCGCTCTCCGGCGAGCGGATGGACAACCTGTTCTCGACCCATCCGAACACCGAAAACCGGATTGCGGCCCTGCAGCAGATGGCCCAGGAAATGTCTTCGGTCTCGACGCCGCCGGTTCGGGCTGATAATCCGGTGCGCAAATCGCGCTCTGTACCCTCTACCGGTTGGGGTCGCGGTGGTTCCGAACCACCCAAAGGTCCCTGGTCCTGATGTCCGCAGATAACAAGAACGATTCACCCCCGAAACGATCGCACCGAAACGGCGCCGCAGCGAAATCGAAAAAAGCCGCCGATTCGCCTCGCGGCCCGGAAAAACCGGGGCTGAAAGCACGTCAGGCCGCCGCCAAGATTCTCGGCGCGGTGATCGACCGCAAGACGTCGCTCGACGGCATGCTCGACAGCGAGCACGGCAATCCGGCCTATCGCGAACTCAGTGAGGCCGACCGTGCTCTGGTGCGGGCGATCCTGAACTCAGGGCTTCGCCATCTCCCGCGCATCCAGGCCGCCATCAATTCGCTGCTGCAGACGCCTTTGCCGGAGGGCGCGCGCGCGCTTGATCATGTGCTTGCCGTCGCGGCAGCGCAGATCCTCTATCTCGATGTGCCTGATCATTCGGCCGTCGACCTCGCCGTCGAGCAGGCGCAGGCGGATCCCCGCAATCGGCGTTTCGCCAATCTCGTGAATGCTGTTCTTCGGCGCCTGTCACGTGAAAAGGATGCCCTTCTCGAAGGTATGCGTGATGTCCCGGCGATGCCAGATTGGTTCTTCGAGCGCCTGGTCGCCCGCTATGGCGCTGGGCCAGCGCAACAGATCGCAGATGCGCAGCTGACGCCGGCGGCAATCGATTTGTCGGTCAAGTCTGAACCCGCAGCTTGGGCCGAGCGTCTTGGTGGCATCGTCTTGCCGACAGGTTCGGTCCGTCTCGGCGCATTCTCTGGCTCCATCCCTTCCTTAGCCGGATTCGACGATGGCGCCTGGTGGGTTCAGGATGCTGCAGCGTCGATACCGGCGCGGCTGTTCGGCGACCTCAGCGGCAAGCGGGTCGTCGATCTCTGTGCCGCGCCGGGCGGCAAGACCGCACAGCTCATCCTTGCCGGCGCCGAAGTGACGGCGCTTGATCAGTCCGGCAGCCGTCTGCGTCGGCTGAAGGGCAATCTGAAGCGGCTTGGCCTGGAGGCGGAGACGAAGGAAGTCAACATGGCCGACTTCCAGCCGGAAACGCTATTCGATGCGGCCCTGCTCGATGCACCCTGCTCTTCCACCGGCACGACACGTCGTCACCCCGACGTGCTGTGGACCAAGGGGCCGGAGGATATCGCAAAGCTCGCCGCCTTGCAGGAGCGGCTGCTCCGCCATGCGCTCACCGTCGTCAAGCCCGGCGGTGTCGTCGTCTTTTCCAATTGCTCTCTCGATCCGCTCGAAGGCGAAGAGGTTGTTGAGCGAGTTGTTGGTTCCAGTGCTCATTATGAGCGGGTTGCGATTTCGGCTGCGGACTGGCCGGGGCTGGAGGACGCAATCACGCCGCTCGGCGAAATGCGCACCACGCCGGCGATGTTCCCGCTCGACGCGCCCTTTGCCAGTGGTCTCGACGGCTTCTACGCGGCGGTGATTCGCCGCAAATAGCTGCGCCAACCGAAGTTGAGTCGGGCAAAACAGGGCTCAAGGCCCTGTTTTGCCGCGTCATTTGACGCTTTGGCGCCAGAGGCCTATCAAAGATGACAGGATTGATAAAAGTTTAACGGTCTCTCTGGCACCATGCGGCGGCTGGCGCGAGACCATCGCCCGTTCAGATGTTGAGCGGTCGTGCCAGAAATGAGGAAACCGGCGGCCTTGATGTTGTTTTCCGGCAGGCGGAGGCTTTCTTACCTGTATGTGCGTGAAGGCTGGCGCCGGGTGTCGCGCCGGCTGTCGATCGGCCGCGTCTCCACTTTGCGTTTTACTGGCTCGACGCCCAACCGCCTGATCGTCGCGCCGACCGATCTTAGAGCCGTCGATCCCTTTGTTGCCGAAGAAATTCTCGCCGGCCGTTTCCCGCTTGCCGGCCGCGTTGTCGATACGGAAGGCGAGTCGCCGTTCGAGATCGACCTGCCGTCGCGCGAGTTCGCGGCGCGTCTCCACTCCTTCGGCTGGCTGAGGCACCTGCGTGCGATCCGCGAGGATGCCGGCTATGTGCGTTTGCGCCAGATCGTCGACGACTGGATCGCCACCCACGGCCGCGATCTCGGCGGCATTGCCTGGGATCCGGATATCATCGCCCAGCGCATCATTGCCTGGCTTTCCCACTCGCCCGTTGTTTTGCGCAATGCGGAGCATGGTTTCTATCGCCGTTTCCTGAAGAGTCTGGCGCTTCAGGTGCGCTACCTGCGCCACATCGCAGAGACGGTGCGCGATGGCGAGGCGAGGCTTCGGGTGCGGCTTGCGCTTGCCATGGCGTCGGTCGCCATGCCAGCTTCGCCGAGCGCCATTCGCAAAGCCTCGCGCCATCTCGACCTCGAACTCGATCGCCAGATCCTGCCGGATGGCAGCCATTGCTCGCGCAGCCCGCGGGCCGGGCTCGAATTGCTGCTCGATCTGCTGCCGCTTCGGCAGACCTACGTCAATCTCGGCCATGACGTGCCGTCGCGGCTGATCCCCTGCATCGACCGCATGTATCCGGCCCTGCGCTTTTTCCGCCATCAGGGCGGCGAGCTCGCGCTGTTCAACGGCGCGACGTCGGTCCTGGCGCACGAACTGGCCTCGGTGCTGCGTTATGACGAGACCGCAGGCGAACCGTTCCGTTCGCTGCCCCATGCGCATTACGAGCGTCTGGCGATCGAGAACACGGTCGTCATCATGGATACCGGCCGGCCGCTTTCCGTCGATCTCTCGCGCAGCGCCCATGCCGGCTGCCTGTCCTTCGAAATGTCGTCGGGCAAGACGCGCTTCGTCGTCAATTCCGGTGCCCCGAAATTTGCCGGCGACCGTTTCCGGCAGATGTCGCGCACGACCGCAGCGCATTCCACTGTCACCGTCAACGACACGTCCTCTTCGCGCTTCTCGCAGTCCCGTTTCCTGGGGCCGATCATGACGACAGGCGTTTCGAAGGTAACGGTGGCACGGAAAGACGAGCCTGGCGGGCTGGAGTCGGTGACGGCAAGTCATGACGGTTATCTTGCGGCCTTCGACCTGGTCCACGAACGCGACATCGGCGTCCTGAACGGCGGCCGCATGATCCGTGGCCGCGACCGGCTGTCGCGGGCCGATGGCAGTGATCCGGACGACGGCAATACGGCAACGGCTGTCGCGCGTTTCCACATTCATCCGGCCGTGGGCATCCGCCAGAATAATGCGCGCGAGATCTTTCTGACCGCGCCGGATGGCGAAATCTGGCTCTTTGCCTGCCAGGACGGAGAGCTTGCGGTGGAGGAGGACATCTTCTTTGCCGATCCTTCGGGCATCCGCGCGTCGTCGCAACTGACCGTAACCTTCGCCGTCGCCCGTCAGCCGGAGATCCAGTGGACCTTCTCGCGCGCGAACTGAGGTGCTTATTTTAGCGCTACCGTCTCGTGGAGGTTCCTTCTCCAGACAAGCTATGCTAACGGGCAGCCATCCCAACCGCCGGAGCTTCTTCCCGGGCGTCCGGCGCCGCCAAAGGAGCATGGTGATGGCTGTCGCCTCGAAGAAAATCCCCGCACCGAACGAGGTTACGGTTCGCACCGCCCTCCTCTCCGTGTCCGATAAAGCAGGCGTCGTCGATCTGGCGCGTGCTCTTCACGAAAAGGGCATCCGGCTCGTATCGACCGGCGGCACGCACAAGGCGCTCTCGGAGGCCGGCCTACCGGTGAGCGACGTTTCCGAACTGACCGGCTTCCCCGAGGTCATGGATGGCCGCGTGAAGACGTTGCATCCGGGCGTTCACGGCGGTCTTCTGGCGATCCGCGACGACGCCGACCACGTTGCCGCCATGTCGACGCACGGTATCACTGCGATCGACCTCGCAATCATCAACCTCTATCCCTTTGAAGAGGTCCGCGCCAAGGGCGGCGATTATCCGACGACGGTCGAAAACATCGACATCGGCGGCCCGGCAATGATCCGCGCCTCGGCCAAGAACCATGCCTATGTGACGATCGTCACCGATCCGGCCGACTATCCGGTTCTTCTGGAAGAGCTTGCTGCCGGCAAGACGACCTATGCCTTCCGCCAGAAGATGGCGGCCAAGGCCTATGCCCGCACCGCGGCTTACGATGCAGCCATCTCCAACTGGTTCGCCGAGGCGCTCGATACGCCGATGCCGCGCCACCGGGTAATCGGCGGCGTGCTCAAGGAAGAGATGCGCTACGGCGAGAACCCGCATCAGAAGGCCGGGTTCTATCTCACCGGCGAGAACCGCCCGGGCGTCGCCACGGCAACGCTGCTGCAGGGCAAGCAGCTCTCCTACAACAACATCAACGACACGGACGCGGCCTTCGAACTGGTCGCCGAATTCCTACCCGAGAAGGCGCCGGCCTGCGCCATCATCAAGCACGCCAACCCCTGCGGCGTTGCGACGGCGCCGACGCTGGCGGAAGCCTATCGCCGGGCGCTTGCCTGCGATTCCACCTCGGCTTTTGGCGGCATCATTGCGCTCAACCAGGAGCTCGATGCCGAAACGGCGGAAGAAATCGTCAAGCTCTTCACCGAAGTGATCATCGCACCGTCTGTCAGCGATGCGGCCAAGGCGGTCATCGCCCGCAAGCCGAACCTGCGGCTGCTTTCGACCGGCGGCCTGCCGGACCCGCGCATCCCCGGTCTTGCCGCCAAAACCGTTTCCGGCGGCCTGCTGGTCCAGACGCGCGACAACGGCATGGTCGAAGATCTCGAGCTCAAGGTCGTGACCAAGCGCGCGCCGACGGCCCAGGAACTCGAGGACATGAAGTTCGCCTTCAAGGTGGCCAAGCACGTGAAGTCGAACGCGATCGTCTATGCCAAGGATGGCCAGACCGCCGGCATCGGCGCCGGCCAGATGAGCCGCGTCGATTCCGCCCGCATCGCTGCGATCAAGGCCGAGGAGGCGGCGAAGGCGCTCGGTCTCGCAACGCCGCTCACCAAGGGCTCCGCTGTCGCCTCCGAAGCCTTCCTGCCCTTTGCTGACGGTCTGCTGTCAGCGATCGCGGCGGGTGCCACCGCCGTCATCCAGCCGGGCGGCTCGATGCGTGACGAAGAGGTGATTGCCGCTGCCAACGAGCACGGCGTTGCCATGGTCTTCACCGGCATGCGCCACTTCCGCCACTAGAGCAGTTCCAGGAAAGTGTGAAACGGTTTTCCGTCCGGAATTGCGTAATTTCAAAGACTTAGATCACTTCAGTGTTTCGATGAAACAATGAAATGATCTAAGGCGCGTGAACGACAAGTCAGAGGCCGTCGCGTCCGAAGGATGCGGCGGTTTTTTTGCGCCCGTCGTCAGCCGGATAGGGCGTGCGCAGGAGGATCAACAGGCCAACGACCAGAAACGCGATGAGGGCCATCATGCCGATGCGGGCCGAACCGGTGGCAAGTGTGATCGTCGCGACCGAGGCAGGGGCAAGGAACGACGTGGCGCGGCCGGAAAGCGCATAGAGACCGAAGTAGCGCCCGGCCTCGTCCAGGCTGACGCTGCGGGCAAGATATGAACGCGACGAGGCCTGAACCGGGCCGAAGGCTATGCCAACCAAGAGGCCATAGAGGATGTAGGCCTTCTCAGCCGCCGTGCCGAACAGGCCCCCGGTATCCTCCGTCGACAGCGGCATGAGACCGAACAGGGTGAAGCCCGGGCCGGTCGAGACGATGCCGATCGTTGCCAATGTCAGGCAGATCAGGCTGGCAGTGACGATGACCTTGGAGCCGAGCCGCGTATCAAGCCTGCTTGCATAGAGGCAGCCGCCGATGGCGACGACGTTCAAGATGATGCCGTAGATGCCGAGTTCCAGCGTCCGCCAGCCAAACATTGCGGCGGCGAAGGTGCCGCCAAGCGCCAGAAGGCCGTTGACGCCATCCTGGAAGATCATGCGCGCGATGAGGAAGCGCAGAATGCCCGTTCTTTCCTTGAGTTCGCCGAGCGTGCCCTTCAATTCCCGAAGGCCGGTGACGGTTGCCTTGCCAAGCGACATGGTCGCCTTAGTCGCATCCGGGGTGAACAGGAACATCGGCAGGATGAAGACGAGGTACCAAAGCGCCGAGATCGGGCCGGTGATGCGCGCATCCTCTCCCTTGGCGGGATCGAGACCAAACAACGGATCGATGCCGGCTGCCGTCTTGCCGGTCTCGGGGCTGCCGGCAAGGAGTGCCACGACGGCGATCAACACGATCATGCCGCCGAGGTAGCCGAGCCCCCAGGCGATGTTGGAGATGCGGCCGACGTCTTTCTCCGGGACGAGGCGGGGCATCATCGAATCGTTGAAGACGATCGAGAACTCGGCCGCGATGCTTGCGAGGATCATGAAGATCGCCGGGTAGAGGATCGGCGAGCCTGGGGCTGCGAACCAAAGCATAGCCAGCGATATGATCTTGATGACCGCGAAGAAGGCGATCCAGGGTTTGCGCGGCCCGGTCGCGTCGGCAATCGAGCCGAGAACCGGTGAAAGGATCGCGATGATGATGCCGGAAACGGTGAGTGTGTAGCCCCACATCGCCTGGCCGACGGCGTGATCCTCCGTCAGTCGCGAGACGAAATAGGGGCCGAAGATGAAGGTGGTGATGACCGTGAAGAAGGGTTGCGCCGCCCAGTCGAACAGCATCCAGCCAGCGATGCCCGCGCGCGACGCCCGCGGTTGTTCCTCAGTCCTCTCGGCCGAAATCTGCAAGGTCCCCTCCCGAAACGACTGCGCCGCGCGTCCTCTCGAACGCGCGGCGCAGCCTATCTTCAATCCCACCGATTCCAAAAGGTCCAGAGCAGGATGCGGACGAAAAAACTGCCCGCATCTGCATTTGTCCCGTTCAGGCGGGTCGGTTCCATCCAACCCGCGCCGATCGGTACGGGATAAACTGTCTTACTTCGCCCTACCGCGTGCGAGGTCATTGAGCAGACCAGCAGCAACGGTGATCTTGGCGAGCGTCGTTTCGCCCTTCTCGGTCAGGAGCCGCAGCTGGCCCGTCGCCTGGGCGACACGGACGCGTTCGGCCTCTTCCCAGGCGGCTACCGGATTGCGGTCCTTCTTCTGCTCGCGCAGCGCTGCCGCGGTGATATCCCGCCGCGCGGCGGCGATATCGGATACGGCTCGCGATAGAGCCATTGCCTCGAACTGCTCCGTTGCCGGAACACGATCGGACGCCGCAAGCAGGCGGTTGATCCGAAGCGTATCGGTGACGGCGAAGTAGCCCTGGGCCGTGCGGCTCAGCGTTTCACCGGTTTCAGCGGCAATCTGCATGATCTCGGGCACGAGCGTCATCAACGCCAGTTCCGAAATCTCCTCGGCGAGCTTGACGGGTACCCCGCCCTCGACGAAGGCAGCCGTCTTCAACCGGGCCTCTTCAGCACTCTCGCCGGAGACAGCGGTCCGCATGGTAGCGCGCAGCTTCTGCAGGCCGTCGCCGAGGCGCGATACGGCTTCGGAGACCGAGCCGGTCGCTGCATGGGTCCGCAGCGCCCGCTCGGTGACGAGCGTGAAGATGCGGCCGACTTCCTGGTAGAGGATGTTCTGCAGGCCGCCGCCGATCTTGTTGTCGAGTGCGTCGATCTCGTCATAGATGCGCGGCAGGTCGAAGCCGTCGAGCGCCAGCACAGCGGCCTTGACGACGTCGGCCGAGAAGAAGCCGGTCGCATCCGTCAGCGTCGAGACGAAAGCCGGGCCACCGCGGTTGATGACCTCGTTGGCGAGGATCGTCGCGATGATTTCGCGGCGCAGGCGATGGCCGTGAATGTCGCCGGCATAGGTCTTGCGCATCTTCGCCGGGAAGTAGCGCTCCAGCGTTGCCGTGAAGTACGGATCGTCGGGCAGTTCGCTCGCGATCAGTTCATCGAAGAGAACGAGCTTGGAGTAGGAAAGCAACACGCCGATTTCCGCGCGGGTCAACGGCTTGCCTGCCTGGTAGCGCTCGGTCATCGCCTGGTCGGTCGGCAGCGTCTCGACCTTGCGGTTGAGATGGCCGTCGGCCTCGAGGCGCGTCATGAGCCGGCCAAGCGTCGTCCGGTTTCCGAGTCCTTGCATCGCGGTCAGCGAGATCGCCAGCGATTGCTCGTAGTTGTTGCGCAGCACCAGATGGCCCACTTCCTCGGTCATCGAGGCGAGCAGCGTATTGCGCTTCGGGCGGGTCAGGCGACCATCGCGCATGGCCGAAGCAAGCGCGATCTTGATGTTGACCTCGACGTCGGAGGAGTTGACGCCGGCCGAGTTGTCGATGGCGTCCGAGTTGCAGCGGCCGCCATTGAGGCCGAAGCCGATGCGGCCCTTCTGGGTAACGCCCAGGTTAGCGCCCTCGCCGATGACGCGGGCGCGGACCTCTTCGGCCGTCACACGGATGGCATCGTTGGCGCGGTCGCCGACTTCCGCATCCGTTTCGTTGCTGCCGCGGATGTAGGTGCCGATGCCGCCGAACCATAGCAGATCGACCTGGTTCTTCAGGATCGCATTCATGATCTCGAAGGGCGTTGCCTTCTGCTTGTCGAGGCCGATGGCGGCCATCGCCTGAGGCGTGAGCGTCACCGACTTTTCGGCACGCGAGATGATCATCGCGCCCTCGGAGAGCGTCTTGCGGTCATAGTCCTGCCAGCTCGAACGCGGCAGAGCGAACATGCGCGTGCGCTCGGCGAACGAGGCATCGATATCCGGATTCGGATCGATGAAGATGTCGCGGTGGTCGAAGGCCGCGATCAGGCGGATCTTCTCCGAGAGCAGCATGCCGTTGCCGAAGACGTCACCGGACATGTCGCCGACGCCGGCAACGGTGAAGGGCGTCGTCTGGATGTCGATGTCCATCTCGCGGAAGTGCCGCTTGACGGTCTCCCAGGCGCCGCGGGCGGTGATGCCCATCTTCTTGTGGTCGTAGCCGGCGGAGCCGCCCGAGGCGAAGGCGTCGTCAAGCCAGAAGCCCGCTTCCTGCGCCAGGCCGTTGGCCGTGTCGGAGAAGGTCGCAGTGCCCTTGTCGGCGGCAACGACGAAATAGGGGTCGTCGCCATCGCGGCGCAGCGTATCGGCGGGCGGCACGATATCCTGGCCGACGATGTTGTCAGTCACCGAAAGCAGAGTGCGGATGTAAGTCTTGTAGGCTTCGGTACCGGCCCTGAAGACCTCATCACGGGTGCCGCCGACCGGGAGTTGCTTCGGATAGAAGCCGCCCTTGGCGCCAACCGGCACGATGACGGCGTTCTTGACCTGCTGCGCCTTGACGAGGCCAAGCACTTCCGTGCGGTAGTCCTGGGCGCGGTCCGACCAACGCAGGCCGCCACGGGCGACCTTGCCGAAGCGCAGGTGCACGCCCTCGACCTCGGTGCCGTAGACGAAGATTTCGCGGAACGGACGCGGTTCCGGCAGGCCGTCGAGCTGCTTCGGGTCAAGCTTGAAAGCGAGAACCGCGCGCGGCTTGCCGTCGGCGCCATGCTGGAAGTAGTTGGTCCGGAGCGTTGCTTCGATCGCGTTGACGTAGCGGCGAAGGATGCGGTCCTCGTCGAGGCTCGGAACGGCAGACAGCGCGTCCTCGATCGCGGAAAGCAGGGCGCTGCACTTCTTGGCACGCGGCTTTTCCTCGAGCTTCGGATCCATCCGGGTCACGAACAGCTTGAAGATATCGGCGGCGATCGCCGGATACTTGTTCAGCGTGTCAGCGATATAGCCCTGCGAATAGGTGATGCCGGCCTGGCGCAGATAGCGGGAATAGGCGCGCAGCACCGTGACTTCGCGGGCATTGAGGCCCGCAAGCAGGATCAGCCGGTTGAAGTTGTCGTCCTCGATCGTGCCGTTCCAGGCGGCGAGGAAGGCTTCCTCCAGCGCCGCACCCGACTTTTCGAGATTGAGCGCATGCCCGTCGCGATGGATCAGCTCCATGTCGTGCAGCACGACGCGGTGCTTGTCCTCGCCGTGCCTGCCGACATTGAGGTCGTAGGTCTGTTCGCTGATGACCCGGAAGCCGAGGTTTTCCAGCAGCGGCACGCGGCGCGACAGCGACACGGGCTCGCCGGCATGGAAGATCTTCAGCTCGGCCGTGTCAGGACGGTTGACCGGGCGGTTATAGTTGTAGAACGAGATCCGGATCGGATCTTCCGCCTTGCAGGCGGCAATGTCTGCAAGGTCGGCATAGGCTTCCGCCGGCGTGAAGAACGACTGGTAGGCGCCGTCGACATCAAGCTCGATGCCGTCCTTACGGGCGAGAAGGTCGAACCGATCGATCCAGCGCGTGACGATGCCGCGAACGGCCTCTTCAAGCTTGGCCTGCGGAATGCGCGGGGTCTTGCCGCTGGTGCGGCCTATGATGAAGTGCACGCGCGCCAGTCCGCCTTCGGGGAAGGCCGGGTAATAGGCCGAAACGCGGCCGTCATAGGCGGTCTTCAGGTAGTCGCCGATCTTTTCGCGTACGTCGGAATCATATTGTTCGCGCGGCACGAAGACGATGACCGAGACAAAGCGGTCGAAATGGTCGATGCGCGGCAGGACGCGGATGCGCGGCCGGTCGCCGAGTTCGTTGATCTGTTCGCAGAAGGCGGCGAGCAGACCGACATCGATCTGGAAGAGGTCGTCGCGCGGATAGGATTCGAGCGTGTTGTCCAGCATCTTGCCGGAGTGGCTCTGCGGGTCGTAGCCGAAATGGTCGACGATCTTCTCGATCTTGTGGCGCAGCAACGGGATTTCAGCCGCCTGGCGGGTATAGGCCGAGGAAGTGAACAGGCCGACGATGCGCAACTCGCCGGCGACATTGCCGTCGGCATCGAAGCGCTTGATGCCGATATAGTCCATATAGGCCCGGCGATGGACGACCGATTTCACGTTGGCCTTGGTGACGATCAGGAAATCGGGGCCGTCGAGGAAGGCGAGGATTTCCGGCGTGGTCAGTACTGCGTCCTTGCCCTGGCGCAGAACGCGCACGTCGGGGTTGGAGAGGATGCCGAGGCCCCTGCCCTTGCCGCGCTCGACCGTCGCCTTTCCGCCCTTGCCCGAGTAGGTATACTCGCGCATGCCGATAAAGGTGAAGTTGTTGTCGCGCAGCCAGCGAAGGAAGGCGAGCGCCTCATCACGGTCGCTTTTCTTGCGCGAGGCGTTGTAGGCCTCGAGTTCCTGCACGGCCTGGTCGAGCAGCGCCGTCATCGCCGGCCAGTCGTGTACCGTCTGGTGTACCTGCTCCAGCACGTCGCGGATGCGGTTGCTGAGCTGCTCGGCTTCGACGGGCGCCAGCTTCGTCAAGTGGATCTGGATGTGGCTGACGCGGTGCGCCGGATCGCTTGCCTCTTCCGGATCGAAGAGTTTTACCGGCTTGCCCGGTTCCTTGACCAGGATGGGATGGATCGCAAGGTGGATATCGCGGTGCGTGCTGGTGATTTCCCCCATGACCGAATCATAGAGGAACGGCATGTTGTGTTCTGTGATCGCGATGATCGAAACCTCGGTGCCACCCGGCGCGACGCCGGCGACGGTTTCGACCGAAACTTGCGGCTTGCCGCCATCCCAGCGGGCGAGTTCACGATGCGCATGGGCTGCAATCAGCGCCAGCATGTCCGCCGAATAAAGATCGAGGTCATCGTTGCTGGCCCCACCGAAGAGGCTCTCCGGCGCCAGCGCGTCGACGCCCAGTTTGATGGCGGCCGCCTTTGCTGCGTCGATGTGTCTGTCCCGCTTCGGATTGTATTTCACGCCCATGAAGTCTCTCCCACTCATGATAGGCCAAACCCTATCAGAACCATGGCTAATGGCGACCGCTTTTTACGCCGATTTCGGCAAAATCGAGCCGAAAATTGGAGAATTTCACGTGAAAACAGCTTAAATCCATTTAAATCGAAGGCAATTTCGCGAAAATTGCTCGAAAATCGATGAAAAAGCACGAAAACGCCAGCGGCTTCCACCGGACCTATCTGCCATCGCCTGTTGACAGGGCGGTGACAGTCGGGTGATCAGAGTTTGTAGACCGAAGGATTGGACTCGTCGATGCCCGAAATGCCCTCCCTGCCCGGCGCCGTCATCGTCATCTCGAGCCATGTCGTGCGTGGCAAGGTCGGCAACCGGGCCGCGGTGTTCGCGTTGGAGACGCTGGGGCATCCGGTCTGGGCACTGCCGACAGTCATTCTTCCCTGGCATCCCGGACACGGGCGCTCGACCCGCGTCACCATTTCAGACGCGGATTTCCAGTCGATGATCGACGATCTCATTGCCGCGCCCTGGGTCGGGGAGGTGCGCGCCGTGCTTTCGGGCTATCTCGGATCGCCCGGTCAGGCCGAAGGTGTCGCGCGGTTGGTGACGGCTTTTAGGGAACGTAATCCCAAGCTGATCTACGCTTGCGATCCCGTCATTGGCGACGCCGGCGGGCTCTATGTTCCGGAGGCGACCGCGACGGCCATCCGTGACCAGCTGCTGCCGCTCGCCAACCTGGCGACGCCGAACCGCTTCGAGCTCGCCTGGCTCGCCGGCGCGACGCTGGAAACCAATACGGCGATCCTCGATGCCGCCCTCGGCCTCGGTCCGGCCCGCGTGCTGGTGACCTCAGCGGTGCCGATGATGAGCGGCGGTACCGGCAATCTCTTCCTTTCGGGCAATCACGCGCTGCTCGCCGAACATCGGCTCGTCGAGAACCCGCCGAATGGCACCGGAGACTTGCTGACTGCCCTGTTTCTCGCGCGGCTTCTCGAAGGACTATCGGAAGAGCGCGCATTGCAGATGGCGACCGCAAGCGTGTTCGAGATCATCGCGCGGAGCGTCAAACGCGGTGCCGACGAGTTGACGATCGAGCAGGACGCTTCGAGCCTTTCGACGCCGATGGCGATGGTGCAGATGCGCCGCCTGGTGCATCCGAATCAGATGCGGCGCAAATAGAAGAAACTGTTCATGGGCAGCAGCCCTTGTCGCATCGTGGATTGAACTTTAGGTCATGATGATATTCATGGCGGGGCGTGATGCGGGCGGAAGTCCGCTCATCCCGCTCGAAGCAGCAGCGGAGTAATCGATGGACAAGCAGCAACAGCGTTTTCCGGACCACCTTCTGAACGGCTACCACAACTTCATGAATGGCCGCTTCAGCGAACAGCAGAAGCGCTACAAGGTGCTGGCGGAAACCGGCCAGAAGCCGAGGACGATGGTTGTTGCCTGTTGCGATTCGCGGGCGGCGCCGGAAACGATCTTCGACAGCGGGCCGGGTGAACTCTTCGTCGTGCGCAACGTCGCCAATCTCATGCCGCCCTATGAGCCGGACGGCCATTACCATTCGACGTCGGCCGCGCTTGAGTTCGCCGTGCAGTCGCTCCGCGTCAGCGACATCGTCGTGATGGGGCATGGCCGCTGCGGCGGTATCAAGGCGGCGCTCGATCCGGATGCCGAGCCCTTGTCGTCGGGCGATTTCATCGGTCGCTGGATGAACCTCCTGAAGCCGGCCGCCGAGCAGATCCAAAGCAACGACGTCATGACCCAGGCGGAGCGGCAGCGTGCGCTCGAGCGGGTCTCGATCCGCAACTCGCTTGCCAACCTGCGCACCTTTCCTTGCGTTCAGATCCTCGAAGCCAAGGGCAAGCTGCATCTGCACGGCGCCTGGTTCGACATCTCGACCGGCGAGCTTTGGATCATGGATCCCACGACCGGCGACTTCTCCCGCCCGGGCATGTAACCGGCAAAAAAGCCCGGATCGACGATCCGGGCTTTGCAATCTTCCGAAAGGCATCGTGCATCCGGAGAGATGCGCGAATTGGGTTCGATCAGAGGCCGTCGATCTCGGCGCCGATGATGGCGATTGCCTGCTGGTAGACGGTTGCCGCGTTCCAGCCCTGGATCGCGCCGAAGTTCGCCTGGCCGGGCTGATAGCCGGCGCCAGGCTGCCAGCCATGGCCGCGCAGGAAGTTGGCGGTCGAGGCCAGCGCGTCGGCCTTGGAGCGAACCATGTCGATGTGGCCGTTGCCGTCGCCATCGACGCCGTATTTCAGGACGTTGGCCGGCAGGAACTGGGTCTGCCCGATCTCGCCGTGGGCAGCACCGCGCGCATCGGGGCTCAGGTCACCGCGCTGTACGAGCTGCAGGGCGGCATAGAGCTGGTCGGTGAAATAGTCCGAGCGGCGGCAGTCATAGGCGAGCGTCGAAACGGCCGAGAGCGTATGCTCCTTGCCCATGAAGCCGCCAAAGCCCGTTTCCATGCCCCAGATAGCGATCAGCGGGCCGGCAGGCACGCCGAAGCGGCGTTCAATGCTGGTGAAGAGCGCCGCATTCTGCTGCTTCATCTTCTTGCCGCGGGAAATGATCGTCTGACCGCCGCGCTTCTGCATGAACTGGTCGAGCGACAGCTTGAAGCTCTTCTGGCCGCGGTCGGCGCGGATCGTCGCCTTGTTGTAGGAGACGCTGGAAAGGGCGCGGTCGAGCACCGCAGGGCTGATGCCGCTGCCGGAGGCTTCCTGCTTGAAATTCTGCACCCAGGCCGCAAATCCGCTTCCGTCGTTGCCGCATTGGGCGGCGGAGGCCACCGCCGGAAAAACCACAGTCGAAACCAGGGCAGCAAGCCCCACCGCTACGCACTTTGCCCTGTGCATGAAATACCCCGTCATAGCCCGAATCTCATTGCTTTCAAAAATGCCAGCCTTGGCCGGCCATGTCACCTGCCGGAAGCGGCGGTAACTTTTTCGTGGTTTCACGTGAAGCCGGGGCGAAACGACCCGCGATTGTGAAACAGGAAACCCGCCAAGCCCGGATGGGCTCGGCGGGAACGAATTGCTCAATTGCCGTTTCAGGCGGCCTGCTTACGCGGCTTGATGAGACCGCGGTTGACCAGGAGCTCGGCAATCTGGATCGCGTTGAGTGCCGCACCCTTGCGCAGGTTGTCGGAAACGACCCAGATGTTGAGACCGTTTTCGACGGTTGCGTCCTCGCGGATGCGCGAGATGTAGGTCGCATCTTCGCCGGCGCATTCGTAAGGCGTGACGTAGCCACCGTTTTCGTGCTTGTCGACGACCAGGCAACCCGGTGCTTCGCGCAGGATGTCGCGGGCCTCGTCTGCGGTGATCTCGTTCTCGAACTCGATGTTGACCGATTCCGAATGGCCGATGAAGACGGGAACGCGCACAGCCGTGCAGGTCACCTTGATCTTCGGATCGAGCATCTTCTTGGTTTCGGCCAGGACCTTCCACTCTTCCTTCGTGTAGCCGTCTTCCATGAACACGTCGATGTGCGGGATGACGTTGAAGGCGATGCGCTTGGTGAACTTCTTCGATTCGATCGGATCAGCGACGAAGACGGCGCGGGTCTGGTTGAAGAGTTCGTCCATGCCGTCCTTGCCGGCGCCGGAAACCGACTGGTAGGTCGAGACGACGACGCGCTTGATCTTGGCATGGTCGTGCAGCGGCTTCAGCGCCACGACGAGCTGGGCCGTCGAGCAATTCGGGTTGGCGATGATGTTCTTCTTGGTGAAGAGCGAGATCGCGTCCGGGTTCACTTCCGGCACGATCAGCGGCACTTCGGCGTCGTAGCGCCAGGCCGAAGAGTTGTCGATGACGACGCAGCCCTGCTGGCCGATCTTCGGCGAATACTTGAGAGAAACAGCGCCGCCGGCCGACATCAGGCAGATATCGGTATCGGAAAAATCGTAGTTTTCGAGGTTCCTGACCTTGAGGGTCTTGTCGCCAAAGGAAACTTCCGTGCCCTGGGAGCGGGCGGAAGCAAGCGCGACCACTTCATCCGCGGGAAAGCCGCGTTCGGAAAGGATGTTCAGCATCTCCCGGCCGACATTGCCGGTGGCGCCTGCGACTGCAATCTTGAAACCCATGATCTAAGCTCTCTTTCTGTCTCTCCTCGTCGGGTGGAGGGGGAACCGCGCGCGTTGCCACGAAGGTTCCGGTCCCCGGCCTTACCGGGGAGAGAGCGGAGGGCCAGAGACGTCAGACGGTTTTCGTCGTCGTTTTGGCCGTTGTTTTGCAAGCGAACGAAAAATCGACATCCTGCCCCGCGGCAAGAGCCGGCAGGATCAAAGCAGCGATGGCTGGACCGATCGGTCGCATGGTGGTGATTTCCTCGTTCGTCGCTGCTCTTACGCGGTTTTGGGGAAGAGTCAAGACGCCGCTGCATCGTGGTGGCTTCCCCGGCGTGGTCCGCGGTCGATCGCCGCATTAGACGAAAGTCATAAGCCGAAAGCATCTCTGCCTGCGCCGCAGGTTTTCTGACATCCTCTTCAACAGGCGCACCACGTCCGGCGGTTCTAGGGAGGAATGCCGGACCAGCCAATGGGCGCTCCAACAAGCTGTTTTGGAGTGGAGGATAAACGAAATGGCAAATGTCGCGACAGTGGACGACGCAAAAACGCGTCCAATGACCGGCGAGGAGAAGAAGGTCATCTTCGCCTCGTCGCTTGGTACCGTGTTCGAATGGTACGATTTCTATCTTTACGGCTCGCTTGCCGTCTATATCGGCGCGACCTTCTTCAGTTCCTATCCGGAAACGACGCGTAACATTTTCGCGCTTCTGGCCTTTGCCGCGGGCTTCCTCGTTCGCCCGTTCGGCGCCCTGGTCTTCGGTCGCCTCGGTGACCTCGTCGGCCGCAAGTACACCTTCCTCGTGACGATCCTGATCATGGGTCTGTCGACCTTCCTGGTCGGCATCCTGCCCGGCGCTGCTTCGATCGGCATTGCCGCACCGATCCTGCTCATCGCGCTGCGCATGCTACAGGGCCTGGCGCTCGGCGGCGAATATGGCGGTGCCGCCACTTATGTGGCCGAGCATGCGCCGCACGGGCGCCGAGGTTACTTCACCTCCTGGATCCAGACGACGGCGACGCTCGGTCTGTTCCTGTCGCTGGTGGTGATCCTGCTCGTCCAGTTCCTGGTCGGCAAGGAAGCCTTTGCTGCCTGGGGTTGGCGCATTCCGTTCCTCGTCTCCGTCGTGCTTCTCGGTGTTTCCGTCTGGATTCGCCTGAAGATGAACGAATCGCCGGCCTTCAAGAAGATGAAGGAAGAGGGCAAGGGCTCCAAGGCACCGCTGTCGGAAGCTTTCGGCCAGTGGAAGAATGCCAAGATCGCGCTTCTGGCACTGTTTGGTGCCGTCGTCGGCCAGGCCGTCGTCTGGTACTCCGGTCAGTTCTACGCGCTGTTCTTCCTGACGGGCGTGCTCAAGGTGGACGGCCAGTCGGCAAATATCATGGTCGCCGCTTCGCTCTTGATCGGTACGGGCTTCTTCGTGCTCTTCGGCTGGCTCTCCGACAAGATCGGCCGCAAGCCGATCATCATGGCCGGCCTGCTGCTTGCCATGCTCACCTACTTCCCGCTGTTCAAGGCGCTGACCTGGGCCGGTAACCCGGCACTCGCTCAAGCCCAGGCAACCGTCCGCGCGACGGTGACCGCGGCCCCCGGCGATTGCAAATTCCAGTTCAACCCGACGGGCACGGCGAAGTTCACCACCTCGTGCGACATCGCAACCGCATTCCTCACCAAGAACTCGGTGCCCTACGACGTGGTAACGACGGCCGCCGCGGGTACGGCCGCAACGGTCAAGGTCGGCGAAACCACGATCAACAGCTACGACGCGGTCGCCGCAGGCGATGGCGCCAAGGCTGCCAATGCCGCCTTCGAAAAGCAAACCAACACGGCGCTTCACAATGCCGGCTACCCGCTGGTTCGTGGTGCGGCAAAGGTCCCGGAATCCAAGCTTGACGGCTTTGTCGCCGCCAACCCGGAACTGGCGCTTGATCCGGCTGCCGTTCGCGGCGGCGAGAAGACCATGGTTCCGGCCGACAAGCTCGTCGCCGACAAGCTGTTGACGAAGGATGAAGTCGGCACTGCCACCGAAATGGCCGTCTACACGATCGCCGGCGGCGGCACCTACGCGATGGTGGCGGATCCCGCCAATGTCAACTGGACGACGATCATCGCCGTTCTGACCGTGCTCGTCATCTACGTGACCATGGTCTACGGCCCGATCGCTGCGCTGCTGGTCGAACTCTTCCCGACCCGCATCCGCTACACCGGCATGTCGCTGCCCTACCACATCGGCAACGGCTGGTTCGGTGGCCTGCTTCCGGCAACGGCCTTCGCGATGAGCGCGGCCCAGGGCGATATCTACTACGGCCTCTGGTACCCGATCGTCTTCGCAGGCATCACGCTGGTCATCGGCCTCCTGTTCCTGCCGGAAACGAAGGACCGCGACATTCACGCGATGGACTAAGTCTGCAGTCACGCGCTCCCGGGAGAACCATTTCCCGGGAGCGCACCAAATCTTCCCCGAGCTACTATGGCTCTCCTGACTCCGGCGCGGCCTTCCGCGCCGGCTTTTTTATGGGCGTGGATCGCTGCGCCCCACGAGCGGCCATCCACCCTCGCTCAGATGAAACAGCCGGTTCTGCCGCGCGAAGAGAAACGCCACCATCACGGATGTCCAGAGACCGAGCAGCAGCCCGGCAGCGACGTCGCTTGGGTAGTGTGCGCCGACGATGACGCGGGAAACGCCGATCGTCAGCGCCAGGATCAGAAAGAGTGGCCTCAGCTTCGGCATCAGCATGGCGAAGACACCGAAGAAGGCGCCGGCCGCGGTCGAATGGCCGGAGGGGAAACTTTCGTACAGACCGCTGTTGGCAAACGGCGTCAGGCTGTAGGCGCCGAGCTCGGTGAAGAGTTCCGGCCGGGCCCGGCCGACGATAATTTTCAGTGTGTGGACCAGCGCGCTGGCTGTGCCGATCGTCAGGAGGAAATAGGCCGCAAGATCGCGGGCGGCACTTGCCCTGCGCTGAAGCGGCCCCTGGTTTGCCGCGCGACGCAGGATGAACGTCGCTGCCAGGAGCCCAGCTGAAAGGTAGATCATCCAGGCGAACGTCCCGAAGTCCGTGATCATCCGATTGAAATCGACGATGCTTTCCGGCAGCGCCTGCGCGCTTTGCGACAGATATGGATCCAATGGAATGAGTGCGAGCACGAGGACGAAAGTAGTCAGTGCAATCCATCCGGTGGTCGCAAGTGGTCCGTTCATGAATCTCCGTCCTGCCGCCGCGTCGCATGTCTGCGCCGCGTTCGTTCTTCTCATGGCGTCTAGTTCCCCGATGTGTCGGTTCTTTCGGCAAATTCAAGGCCGTGCGACGCAAAACACCTCCGGATGCGCTCCGGAGGTGTCTGTTCTTGCCTGCAGGTCGGCGTCAGATCACGCCGACTGGAATCGTTGGTGGCTCAGGCCGACAGCGCCTTGAACGCGGCGAGGATGGCGTCGCCCATTTCGGTCGTGCCGACCTTCTTCGCACCCTCGGCCATGATGTCGCCGGTGCGGATGCCCTGGTCGAGCACGGCGGCGATCGCCTTCTCCAGATTGTCGGCTTCCGTCACCAGGTTGAAGGAATAACGCAGGCACATGGCAAAGGAGGCGATCATCGCGATCGGGTTGGCGATGCCCTTGCCGGCAATGTCGGGGGCCGAGCCATGCACCGGCTCGTAGAGCGCCTTGCGCTTGCCGGTCACCGCATCCGGGGCACCGAGCGAGGCCGACGGCAGCATGCCGAGCGAGCCGGTCAGCATGGCGGCGACGTCCGACAGCATGTCGCCGAACAGGTTGTCGGTGACGATGACGTCGAACTGCTTGGGCTGGCGCACCAGCTGCATGCCGCCGGCATCGGCCAGCATGTGCTCGAGCTGAACGTCAGAATATTTCGCCTTGTGCGTCTCGGTCACCACCTGGTTCCACAAGACGCCCGACTTCATGACGTTGCGCTTTTCCATCGAGCAGACGCGGTTGGACCGCGTGCGGGCCAGCTCGAAGGCGACGCCGGCGATGCGCTCGATCTCGTAGGTGTCGTAGACCTGGGTGTCGATGCCGCGCTTCTGGCCGTTGCCGAGATCGATGATCTGCTTCGGCTCGCCGAAATAGACGCCGCCGGTCAGTTCGCGCACGATCAGGATGTCGAGACCTTCGACCAGCTCGGGCTTCAGCGACGAGGCGGCGGCCAGTGCCGGATAGCAGATCGCCGGGCGCAGGTTGGCGAACAGTTCGAGATCCTTGCGCAGACGCAGCAACCCGGCTTCCGGACGCACCTCGTAGGGCACCGCATCCCACTTCGGACCGCCGACGGCGCCGAACAGCACCGCATCGGCGGTCAGCGCCTTCTTCATGTCCGCTTCCGAGATCGCCTGGCCATGGGCGTCATAGGCCGAACCGCCGACCAGGCCCTCGTCGGTCACGAAGCCGGCACCAAGCTCGGCATTCATGTAGGCGATGATTTTGCGGACTTCCGCCATGGCTTCCGGGCCGATGCCGTCGCCGGGCAGAAGGAAGAGGTTGCGCACAGTCATGGATAGTCCTTCTCGCGGGGGAAAACTCGGCCGCGTTCTAGCGCAACTTCGTATCGAGGGAAATCGCCGCGACGAAAGATTTGTGCGCGGCTGCGAGCGGCACGTTCCCGGCGGAACAGCTGCTCTACCGAGGAAGTGGGATGCTCTTTTCGAGGCCGCGCATCTTGCCCGGCCATCGATCCTCCTAGGAGAAAAGCATGCGCAAGTTCGTCCATGCAGTCGCCACACATATCCGCGCCACGGCCAAGAATTTAACCTTTGCTGGCAAGCGGTCACCCGCGTCGTCATATAGCTGGCTTAGCTTTCCTCTTGACTGAATCGGTGCCTCCGGATCGAATGCGGGCAACACAACCGGGAACCCGCCATGTCCGAGACGCTGCTGATCGGAGCCTTTCTCGCCGCCCTTTCCTATGTCCTTATTCCCGGACCGGCGTTTCTGGCGTTGCTCGGTATCGGCGCCGGACAGGGGCGCAAGGCAGGCGCCTTGTTCATGGGCGGGCACCTGGCGGGTGACGTTCTCTGGTCGACCCTGGCGCTGGTTGCCATCGTTGGCGCGCGTTCGGTCGGTAGCACGATCTTCGATATTCTCGGCCTCTTTTGCGGCGTCTATCTCGGCTGGATCGGCTGGACGGCACTCCGTGCGAGGCCGGCGGGCGAGAACCGGGCACTCCTGACCGTCGAGCGTCCGCTGCGGCGCGGCCTGATCTTTGGGCTCACCAATCCCAAGGGATATCCGGTGGCGCTCGCAACTTTCACGGCGCTGCTTGCCAGCTCGGCGAACGCGCTTGAGTTCAACGCGCTTCCGGCGCTGCTTGGCGTCTCGCTCATCGGCTTTCTTGTTGCCGACCTGATCCTGATCGTCATCATCGGCACCTCTGTGGTGCGGCGTTTCTACCGACGGCACGAATTGGCAATCGTCAGGCTCTCCGGTCTCCTGTTCATGGGCTTCGCCGCTCAAGCCGTCTGGCACGCAGCGCCGGGACTTCTCGGGCTGCGCAAACCTTGACGGTATCCCTGCCGGCAACCACCTTCATTTTCGCCGCTTCCTCATGTCGGAGGTAGCCGGCCCCCTCCCCGGACCTAAGCCGGACCGCATGCGAAAGGATTTCTGATGACCACCAGCACCCCGCTCAACCCCGCGCTCACATCATGGTCAGGCCACGAGGGCCTGCCGCGTTTCGATCTGGTGAAGGACGAGGATTTCGCGCCGGCGTTCGAAGCGGCCTTCCGGGAGCACGAAGCGGAGATTGACGCGATTGCCGAAAATTCGGCCGCTCCGACCTTCGAGAATACCATCGTTGCACTCGAAATCGCTGGCGATGCACTTTCGCGCGTGTCCTCCATCTTCTGGAATAAGGCCGGGGCCGACACCAACGAAACGATTCAGGCGCTGGAGCGCGACATCGCCCCAAAGATGTCGCGGCACTATTCCAAGATCGGCATGAATGCCGCGCTGTTCAGGCGCATCGACACGCTGTGGGAAGGCCGCCAGTCCCTGGGGCTTGATCTTGAAGCGACCCGTGTGCTCGAGCGGCACTGGAAGGGTTTCGTCAAATCCGGCGCCAAGCTCGCAAAACCCGAGCAGGAGCGGCTGGCCGCGATCAACGAAAAGCTCGCCGGCATCGGCGCGAAGTTCGGGCAGAACGTGCTTGCCGACGAGAAGATCTGGGTTCTGTTCCTCGAAAGCGAGGAACAGCTCGCCGGTGTGCCGGACTTCCTTCGCGACGCCATGGCGGCAGTGGCCGAGGACCGTGGCCAGAAGGGAAAATACGCGGTTACCCTGTCGCGCTCGATCATCGAACCGTTCCTGACCTTCTCGGAAAATCGCGAGCTCCGTGAACAGGCCTTCCGCGCCTGGGTCGCGCGAGGCGAAAACGGCGGCGACACCGACAATCGCGGGCTGATCGCCGAGATGCTGGCGCTGCGCGCGGAAAAGGCGAAGCTGCTCGGCTATGAAAACTTCGCGTCGCTGAAGCTCGACGACACCATGGCGAAGACGCCGGCCGCAGTGAACGGTCTCCTGATGCAGGTCTGGGAAAAGGCCGTTGCCCGCGCCCACGAGGAAGAGGCGGAGCTTGCCCGGCTCGTTGCCGGCGAGGGTCGCAATCACGACGTCATGCCCTGGGACTGGCGCCATTATGCCGAAAAGCTCCGGGCCGAGAAGTTCAATTTCTCCGAAGGCGAACTCAAGCCTTACCTGCAGCTCGAAAAGATCATCGAAGCTTGCTTCGACGTTGCCAAGCGCCTGTTCGGCATCACCGCGACGGAGAAGAAAGGCATCGCCGCCTATCATCCTGACGTGCGGGTCTTCGAGATCAAGGACGCGTCCGGCAAGCTGGTGGCCCTCTTCCTCGGCGATTATTTCGCCCGGTCGTCGAAGCGTTCCGGCGCCTGGATGAGCTCGTTCCAGTCGCAGCACAAGCTGAAACTGAAGAGCGGCGCCGAAGGCGAACTGCCGATCATTTATAACGTCTGCAATTTTGCCAAACCCGCCGAGGGCAAGCCGGCACTGCTGTCGCTCGACGATGCCCGCACGCTCTTCCACGAGTTTGGCCATGCCTTGCATGGCATGCTATCCAACGTCACCTATCCGTCCGTTTCGGGTACCGGTGTGTCGCGCGATTTCGTCGAGCTGCCGTCGCAGCTCTACGAACATTGGCTGACGGTGCCGGAGATCCTCAAGCGCTACGCAGTGCATTACCAGACCGGCGAGCCGATGCCGCAGGCGCTGCTTGACAAGGTGCTCGCCGCCCGGACGTTTAACTCCGGCTTCGCCACCGTCGAGTTCACTTCTTCTGCTCTGGTCGACATGGCCTACCACACGGCCGAGGAGACGGCGGAGCCGATGGCGCTCGAAGCAAAGAAGCTCGATGAGATCGGCATGCCGAAATCCATCGTCATGCGCCACCGCAGCCCACATTTCCTGCACGTCTTCTCGGGCGACGGCTATTCGGCAGGCTACTATTCCTACATGTGGTCGGAAGTGCTCGACGCCGACGCCTTCGCGGCCTTCGAGGAAACCGGCAATGCCTTCGATCCGGCGATGGCCGCCCGCCTCAAGGACAATATCTATTCGGTCGGCGGCTCGATCGATCCGGAGGATGCTTACAAGGCGTTCCGCGGCAAGCTGCCGAGCCCGGATGCGATGCTGGCAAAGAAGGGCCTGGCGGCCTGAGGTGTCCTGAAACCTGCCCGGTTGGCTGGATATTGGAACGGCGCCCTCGGGCGCCGTTTTAGCATTCTGCTCAAGCGCTCTGCTCGACGCCAAATGTCGATAGCAGGCTTTGCATCCGTTGCGCCGCCAGTTCCGGCCGATCGAGCACATTGGCGCGGTCGGCGAGACGGAAGATGTCGGCATAGTGCAGCGCCCCGCGGGCGGACTGCATGCCGGCGGGCATGGTGAAGTGGCGCTGGTGCCCGTTCAGCCAGGCAAGGAAAACGACCCCGGCCTTGTAGTATTGCGTAGGCGCCTCGAAGATCTTGCGTGACAACGGCACGGTCGGCTCGATCACGCCGCGGAAGGTGGCGAGGTCACTCTTGGCGAGTGCTGCGAGCGCCTTGGAGGCGGAGGGTGCCACCGCATCGAAAATGCCGAGCAGGGCGTGGCTAAACTTCGTGCCGTCGCCTTCGATCAGTTCCGCATAGTTGAAATCGTCGCCGGTAAAGCAGAGCACGCCGTCCGGCAGGCGGTTGCGTAGCGCCACTTCCCTGGCGTTGTCGAGCAGCGAGATCTTGATGCCTTCGACCTTGTCGCGGTTGGCTTCGATGATCGAGAGCACGGTATCGAGCGCCTGGTCGAAGTCCTCAGAGCCCCAGTAACCCCGAAGTTGCGGGTCGAACATGTCGCCGAGCCAGTGCAGCACGACCTTGTGTCGGGTCTGGCCGAGGATGCGCCCATAGACATGGCGATAGTCGTCGGCGGAGCGGGCAACGCGGGCGAGTGCGCGGCTTGCCATCATGATCGCCCTGCCCCCCTCGCCTTCGACGAAGCCGACCTGCTCTTCGTAGGCGGCAATCACGTCGTCCAGCGATCGCGCATCGGTCGGCGCCAGGTGGTCGGTGCCGGCACCGCAGGCAAGATCGGCGCCCGGAACCTGCCGCGCGTCCGCAAGCGAGCGGCGGATCAGTTCCTGCGCGCCCGGCCAGGCAAGGCCCATACCGCGTTGGGCGGTGTCCATCGCCTCGGCGATCTTGAAGCCAAGGCTCCAGAGATGGTGGCGAAACGCCATCGTCGCCCCCCAGTCGATCGCCGGATTGCCCCAGGGATCGAGATCCCGGAGAGGATCCGAGACCACATGGGCGGCCGCATAGGCGATGCGGTTGAAGGTCGGCGGCGTCTGCGGCCGTTCGATCGGGGTTCCCGTCAGGCGGTAGTGTTCGAGCGAGCCGTCTTGGTGCGGCAGCGTCAGGCTTGTCATCGGGGTAGGTCTCCTCCGCGGAAGTTTGTGTTGAAATACTTTGGATCGTTCCAAATGGCAAGTGGCATTGTTTTTGGGAATTCGCCAACAGTGTTATCGGTAGCGGCTCACGTGTGATTACATCGTTGTTTTGTATGGATTTATGTCATCAGGAAGGCGCCAGTATCACTGGCATTTAATGCCGATTGATCGCTAGAAGAGTCGTTGGTCCAGAAAAAAGTGATCAATCATCTCTTGACGAAATTGGAACGTTCCAATTATGAAAGAGAAAAGCAGGTACGAGAATTCGGGAGGATGCTGTGGTCAAGGAAAGGGTGACGGTCATCGATATTGCGCACGCCGCCGGCGTGTCCAAGTCGACCGTGTCGCTCGTTCTGCAGGGCAGCTCGCTCGTCAACGAGGCGACGCGCGCCAAGGTGAATGCCGCGATCCGCGATCTCGGCTACGTCTACAACCGTGGAGCTGCCAATCTTCGCCAGGCGAAGTCCAAGATCATCGGCATCGTCGTCAACGATCTCACCAACAGCTTCTTTGCGGAGCTGGCCGTCGGTGTCGATGCCGTCGTGCAGTCGGCTGGCTTCGTGCAGTTCCTTGCCAACACCGGTGAAAAGATCGAGCGTCAGCGCGAAGTGGTGGCGTCGATGCGTGAGCACGGCGTCTCCGGCCTGATCGTCTCTCCGGCGCGCGGCACGGAAGTTGCCGATCTCGCGCCTCTGGTCGATAGCGGCATTCCCGTCGTGCTTGTCGTGCGCGACATTGCCGGCGCCGACGTTTCTTCATTGATATCCGACAATCACGCCGGTGCCATGGCGGCCGTGCGTCACCTGATCGAGCGTGGCCACCAGCGCATCGCCTTTCTCGGCGGCTTTCCCGATACTGCCGTCTTCGAGGCGCGCATGCGCGGCTACCGCGATGCTCTCATCGAGACCGGTATTGCAGGCTCCGATGCGTTGATCATCGGTTCGGCGCCGTCGCGCGCCGGCGGGGTAACGGCGGTGGAACAGGCAATGATGCTCGCCGACCGGCCGACGGCGGCGCTCTGCTTCAACGATGCGGTCGCCTTTGGCGTCTGCGATGGCCTCAGGGCGCGGCGGCTGGAGCCAGGCGCCGATTTCGCCGTCATCGGCTTCGACGACGTGATCGAGGCGAAGACCGCCGTGCCGGCACTGACGACGGTTTCCGTCGATCCGCAGGGCATGGGTCAGCGGGCCGCCGAACTGCTGCTGAAGCAGATCAAGGCCGGCAAGGCGGAACCCGAAGCGATCGTCAGTTCGGTGCGCCTCGTCGTTCGCCAGAGCTGCGGCGCTGCGGTGGAGAGAAAAAGGGAGGTTTTGGCATGACGCGGTGGGGTCTGATCGGCGCAAGCACGATTGCGCGCGAATGGGTGATTGGCGCGATCCGCGCCGCCGGTGGCGAGGTCGTCTCGGTCATGAGCACCAATGCCGAGCGCGGCGCTGCCTATGCCGAGGAAAACGGCATTCCGAAGTCGGTGACGTCAGTTGCTGAACTGGTCGGTGATCCCGACGTCGATGCGGTCTATGTCTCGACCACCAACGAATTGCATCGCGAACAGACGCTGGCGGCGATCGCTGCCGGCAAACACGTGCTTTGCGAAAAGCCGCTGGCGATGAACCTCAATGATGGCTGCGAGATGGTGCTGAAGGCGTGTGAGGCGGGCGTCGTGCTCGCCACCAACCACCATCTGCGCAATGCCGCCCCCCATCGCGTCATGCGTGAAGCGATCGCCGCGGGCCGAATCGGCAGGCCGATTGCGGCACGCGTCTTCCATGCCGTCTATCTGCCACCGCACCTCCAGGGCTGGCGGCTCGACAGGCCGGAAGCCGGCGGCGGCGTCATTCTCGACATCACCGTGCATGATGTCGATACGCTGCGCTACGTGCTCGACGACGACCCGATCGAAGCGGTCGCCATCAGCCACAGCGCCGGCATGGGCAAGGAAGGCCTGGAAGACGGCGTCATGGGCGTGCTGCACTTCCGCTCCGGCGTCATCGCCCAGTTCCATGACGCCTTTACCACCAGGTTCGCCGATACCGGCCTCGAGGTGCATGGAACCGAGGGCTCGCTGATCGGCCGCAAGGTCATGACCCAGCGACCGGTCGGAACCGTGACGCTGCGCAATGCCGATGGTGAGACCGAGCTGTCGCTCGACCATCGCAACCTCTACGAAACCGCACTTTCCGCCTTCCACGCCGCAGTCAAGGGCGAAGGCCGTCCTTCGGCCACGGGTGAAGACGGCGTGTGGTCGCTGGCGACGGGTCTTGCCGTGGTCAAGGCGGCTGCGACCGGCCAGGCGGTGGCGATCGAAACGGGACTTTGAACTCATGTCGATGAACAAGCATATCTCGCCGGCCGAAGCGGCCGCCCTGATCCCGGATGGTGCGGTGGTTTCCGTCTCGTCGTCCAGCGGACTCGGCTGCCCCGACCTGATGCTGAAGGCGATCGGTGAGCGCTTCGAGGCGACCGGTCATCCGCGCGATCTCACGACACTGCACCCGATCGCCGCCGGCGACATGAGCGGCATCAAAGGTGTCGACTACATCGCGAAGAAGGGCCTCCTGAAGAAGATCATCGGCGGCTCCTATCCCTCCGGCCCGTCGAGTGCGGAACCGCCGCTGATCTGGCAGATGATTGGTGCCAACGAGGTGGCCGCCTACAACATTCCCTCCGGCATCCTCTTCGATATGCACCGCGAGGCGGCCGCCAAGCGGCCGGGCGTCATGACCAAGGTCGGCCTCGACACCTTTGTCGACCCGTCGCGCGAGGGCTGCGCGATGAATGCTTCGGCGGCCGCCAAGCCGGTGGTCAAGAAGGTCTCGTTCGAGGGCGAGGACTGGCTGTATTTCAAGGCGATTGCGCCGCAGGTGGCCATCATCCGCGCGACGACCGCGGACGAGCGCGGCAACCTCACCTATGAACACGAGGGCGCTTATCTCGGCGGCCTCGATCAGGCGCTCGCCGCCCGCAACAATGGCGGCATTGTTATTGCCCAGGTCAAGCGCATCACCAAGGAAGGCTCGTTGAAGCCGCACGACGTGCGGGTGCCGGGTGTCCTCGTGGACTATGTCATCGTCGACCCGGACCAGAAGCAGACGACCCAGACGCTTTACGATCCGGCGATCTCGGGCGAGATCTTCCGGCCGCTCGACAGTTTCCGCGTGCCGGAATTCAATATCCAGAAGGTGATCGCCCGCCGCGTGGCGCAGGAGCTTGAGGTCGGCAGCGCCGTCAATCTCGGTTTCGGCATCTCGGCCAACGTGCCGCGCATCCTGCTTGAAGAAGGCTTGCATGGCGCGGTCACCTGGGTGATCGAGCAGGGCGCCGTCGGCGGCGTGCCGCTTCTCGATTTCGCTTTCGGCTGCGCCTCGAACGCTGATGCCTTCATGCCTTCGCCCTACCAGTTCACCTATTTCCAGGGTGCCGGCTTCGACGCGTCGCTGCTCTCCTTCCTCGAGATCGACCGTCACGGCTCGGTCAATGTCTCAAAGCTCTCGTTCCGTCCGCATGTGACGGCCGGCGCCGGCGGCTTCGTCGACATCACGGCGCGGGCGAAGAAGATCGTCTTTTCCGGCATGTTCAATGCCGGCGCCAAGCTTTCGATCGGCGATGGCAAGCTGGTGATCGAGAAGGAAGGCAAGCTGAAGAAGCTGGTCAACGAGGTCGAACACGTCACCTTCTCCGGCCGTCGCGGCATCGAGCAAGGCCAGGACATCACCTATGTGACCGAGCGCTGCGTGATGAAGCTGACGCCTGAGGGCGTCATGCTGACGGAGATCGCGCCGGGCGTCGATCTGCAGACCCATATTCTTGATCAGTCGGAGTTTCCGCTGATCGTGTCCAATCAGCTGAAAACGATGGATGCTGCCCTCTTCCAGGACGCACTGATCGGGCTTGAGCTGCCGAAAAAGGCGCAGCGTCGGCTCGACGGAGGCCACCATGGCTGAGGGGCGCATCCGAATTGAGATAGAAGGCGCGATCGCGACCATGACGGTCGCCCGCCCGGAAAAGCTCAACGCCTTCGACATCGACATGCTGAAGGCCCTGGCCGCCGCCTGCGATACGGTAGAGGCCGACCGCAACATCCGCGTTGTCATCCTCACCGGTGAGGGCAAGGCGTTTTCGGCCGGCGGCGACATCAAGGCCTGGGGCGGCATGGATGCGCCCGCATTCGGTCATGACTGGGTGCGCTTCGGCCATCGTGTGTTCGAGCGGCTGGCGACGTTGCGCATGCCTGTGATCGCCGCGCTCAACGGCCACGCGCTCGGAGGCGGGCTGGAGCTTGCGGCCGCGGCCGACATCCGCCTGGCCGAGGCGCAGATCAAGATCGGTCTGCCGGAAACGAGCCTCGGCATGGTTCCCGGTTGGTCGGGCACGCAGCGCCTGGTCTCGCGCTTCGGTGCCCAGATCGTGCGGCGCATGGTGCTGGGTGGCGAGATGTTCACTGCCGAGACTGCGCTCAAGGAAGGTTTGGTCGATGCCGTCGTCGAGACCGGCACGGTCCTTGCCGCCGCCCGCGACTACGCGGCGCGTGTTGCGAAGCGCGGCCCGGCGGCGCTCGAAATCTCGAAACTGATGATCGCTTCGGCGAATGGCGAAGACAATGGCTCGGCGGTCGAGGCTCTCGGCTCGATCCTCGTCGCCAAGACCGGTGATCTCAAGGAAGGCGTTGCCGCCTTTTCCGAAAAGCGTGAAGCCCAATTCAAGGGAGAATGGTAATGACCGTGCTCGTGAAACCCAAGGCGCTTGGCGACCACAAGGTCCGCGCCTTCCAGATGCTGATCGACGGCAAATGGGTGGACAGCGCCGAGCGGCGCATGATCGAGCGCGTGTCGCCGGGCCATGGCGTCGTCGTCAGCCGCTACCAAGCGGGCACCAAGGCCGACGCCGAAAAGGCGATCGCCGCGGCTCGCCGTGCTTTCGACGAAGGCGCCTGGCCGCGCATGACCGCTTCCCAGCGCTCGCTGGTGTTGCTGCGGGCCGCCGACATCATCGCGGAACGGGCCGATGAACTCGCCTATCTCGACGCGATCGAATCCGGCAAGCCGATCAGCCAGGCCAAGGGCGAGCTTGGCGGCGCGGCCGATATCTGGCGCTATGCCGCGGCCCTTGCCCGCGATCTGCATGGCGAAAGCTACAACACGCTCGGCGATGGCACGCTTGGTGTCGTGCTGCGCGAAGCGATTGGCGTCGTCTCGATCATCACGCCCTGGAACTTCCCGTTCCTGATCGTCAGCCAGAAGCTGCCCTTCGCCTTGGCGGCGGGCTGCACCACGGTGGTCAAGCCGTCCGAACTGACCTCGGCTTCGACGCTGCTGCTCGGCGAAATCCTCGAAGCGGCTGGCGTCCCTGCTGGCGTCGTCAACATCATCACCGGCACGGGGCCGGAGGTCGGCGCGCCGATGACGACGCATCCGGATGTGGACATGGTGTCCTTCACCGGTTCGACCGGCGTTGGTCGCCTGACCATGGCCAATGCCGCACAGACGCTGAAGAAGGTGTCGCTGGAACTCGGCGGCAAGAACCCGCAGATCGTCTTCCCCGACGCCAATCTCGACGAATTCATCGATGCGGCCGTCTTCGGCGCCTATTTCAATGCCGGCGAATGCTGCAATGCCGGCTCGCGTCTGATCCTGCATCGCGATATCGCCGACGAGGTGACGCGGCGGATCGCCGAGCTTTCGGCCAAGGTCAAGGTCGGCGATCCGCTGGATCCGGAAACCCAGGTCGGCGCGATCATCACGCCGCAGCATCTGGAAAAGATTGCCGGCTATGTTTCTGCTGCATCCAAGGATGGCGCTGCGGTCGCGCATGGCGGCACGGCCCTCGATCTCGGCATGGGTCAGTTCATGGCGCCGACGATCCTCTCGGCCGTGCGCCCCGACATGGCGGTGGCGCGCGAGGAAGTGTTCGGCCCGGTTCTTTCGGTATTGACCTTCGAGACGACCGAGGAAGCGATCAGCATCGCCAATGCGATCGACTACGGTCTTTCGGCCGGCGTCTGGAGCCGCGACTTCGACACCTGCCTGATGATCGGCCGCCGCGTGCGCGCCGGCACCATCTGGATGAATACCTTCATGGATGGCGCGTCCGAGCTGCCCTTCGGCGGTTACCGCCAGTCCGGCCTCGGCCGCGAGCTCGGCCGACATTCGGTCGAGGATTACACCGAGACCAAGACGCTCAACATGCATATGGGGCCGCGCACCGGCTGGTGGATGCCGCGTTAAGGCGCTGCTGAGGGAGGAGAAGACATGCGGATCGAGGGCGGAGATCAGAGGCGGCAGGAGGCAGCGTCACGCGACGCGGCCTTGCGCATCTTTTCCGCCCGCTCAGCCCGCCGTGCTGAAACTCGCGGGGATCTGCGGACAGAGCAACAGTTGCAGCTTACTGACGTCGCTTTCGCCGCCGATCTTCTGCAGGAGCACCCGGCCCATGTCCTCGCCGGTTGCCGTCAGGTCTTCGTAGATCGTCTCGACCTGCGGCTGGATGGCGCTCAGCAGATGCGAGGTCTGCTTGGCGACGATGTCGTATTCGCGGCCAAGCGTCAGCCCGCAATCGCTCATGCCGGTGATGGTTGCGAGCGCGCAGACCTCCCCGCCGCACATGAAACTGTCCGGCGGACCGGGCTCGGCGTAGCGCTGCCGGATACGGTCGCGGATCGCGCCGGCGGGGCTATCAAGGTCGATGCCGGTGAGGATCTCATAGGCGCAGCCGGCCTCGCGCACGGCGGTCATGAAGCCATGCTGCAGATGACCGGCGAAGGTGAAACCGGCGGGACCGCTGATGAGAGCCGGCTTGCGCCTGCCCTTGGCGATCAGGCGTTTCGTCGCCTGGTAGGAAAAGGTGAAGTTGTCGTAGTCGACATAGGGATGCGGGGTGGAAAGCTCAGTGCGCCCATGGGTGACGAAGGGAAAGCCGAGATCCGACAGCAGCCGGACGCGGGGATCGAGCGGTTCCGTGCGCGAGAAGATCAGGCCGTCGGCCATGCCGTTGCGGGTGATGTAGTTGACCGCCTCGACATTGGTCGAATTCAGGAAGTTCGGCATGACGATCAGGTGAAACGCCGTGCCCTGCAGCGCCTTGGCGATGCCGCTCATGATCGACGTGCCGTAGCCCAGGATTTCCTCATGCGGGTCGAGCAGCACGCCGATGACATTGGTGCGGCCGGTCTTCAGGCGCTGGGCGGCGCGGTCGGGCGAGTAGCCGATCTCATCGGCGACCTCGCGCACCCGCTTGCGGGTATCGAGCGAAATCTGCGGCGCATCGGAAAGCGCGCGGGATACGGTGGTGACCGCAAGGCCGGTGATTTCCGCGATCGTGCGAAGGGTCGGCTTGCCGCGCTTGGCGGTGGAGCCACCGTCTTCGCGATGGGCGGGCTTGGAGGGATCGGCCAATGCAAGTCATCCTGAGAGCGGGCGAGAGCGGGTTTTGTAACGTGGTGCGAACGCTTAGGCAATCGAATCATGAAAACGTTTTAAATCTCGCATCGCGGCATGGTTTGCTGCACTGCAAAAGCCAATATGTGCTATATAATTCAGCAAATTCAATCGGTTCTGAAGGTGCTAAAATACAAAATGGCGCAATGCTTGACTTGCTGAATTTATAACGTTTTAAATGGCCAGCCGCTGGCTAGAGCGGCGCGAATTCCGGGGTGGAAGGAGGTTCCACTTCGAAAACTTGCAAACGGGAGGATAACGATGCGCAAGTTGATGACGACGACGGCCGTTGTGGCGCTGATGATGGCGGCCACCGCCGCGCGCGCAGCCGAGAATGTGGAAGTTCTGCACTGGTGGACATCCGGTGGCGAAGCTGCCGCGCTCGACGTTCTGAAGAAGGATCTGGAAAGCAAGGGCATCACCTGGACCGACATGCCGGTTGCCGGCGGTGGCGGCACGGAAGCCATGACCGTCCTGCGCGCTCGCGTCACCGCGGGCAACGCTCCGACCGCCGTGCAGATGCTCGGCTTCGACATTCTCGACTGGGCCAAGGAAGGCGCGCTCGGCAACCTCGACGAGACGGCTGCCAAGGAAGGCTGGGACAAGGTCGTTCCGACCGCCCTGCAGCAGTTCTCGAAGTATGACGGCCACTGGATCGCAGCTCCGGTCAACGTGCATTCGACCAACTGGGTCTGGATCAACAAGGCCGCACTCGACAAGGCTGGCGGCAAGGAGCCGGCCAATTGGGACGAGCTGATCGCTCTGCTCGACAACTTCAAGGCTCAAGGGATCACCCCGATTGCTCATGGCGGCCAGCCCTGGCAGGATGCGACGATTTTCGACGCCGTCGTGCTTTCGCTCGGCACCGACTTCTACAAGCAGGCCTTCATCGATCTCGACCCGGCAGCGCTCGGCGGCGACAAGATGAAGGAAGCCTTCGATCGCATGACGAAGCTGCGCTCCTATGTCGACGACAACTTCTCCGGTCGCGACTGGAACCTCGCTTCCGCCATGGTCATCGAGAACAAGGCCGGCCTGCAGTTCATGGGCGACTGGGCGAAGGGCGAGTTCCTGAAGGCCAAGAAGGTGCCTGGCACCGATTTCGTCTGCATGCGCTTCCCGGGCACGCAAGGCTCGGTCACCTTCAACTCCGACCAGTTCGCGATGTTCAAGGTTGCTGACGACAAGGTTCCGGCGCAGCTCGCCATGGCTTCGGCCATCGAAAGCCCGACCTTCCAGTCGGCCTTCAACGTCGTCAAGGGTTCGGTCCCGGCCCGCACCGACGTTCCGGACACGGACTTCGACGCTTGCGGCAAGAAGGGCATCAAGGACCTCGCCGAAGCCAACAGCAACGGCAAGCTTTTCGGTTCCATGGCGCATGGCCATGCCAACCCGGCTGCCGTCAAGAACGCGATCTACGACGTCGTGACGCGTGAGTTCAACGGCGAACTGACGTCCGAAGAGGCCGTCAAGGAACTGGTCACAGCGGTCGAGGCCGCGAAGTAACGGGCTCGTTCCGGGGCGCTCAAAGCGCCCCGGACACCCATTCCGACATGCAAGCGTCGTCGTACCGCCGTGGCCAATAGGACGCGGGGAAGGGCGCTTCGATACCCAGAACCTCGCGCGGATGCCGATATCAGGGATTTCCCGACGGCCGCGCCAGAAGTGGTGAACGTTCATGGATAGCCGCAGCCGCCTGCAGGACCTGATACCGAAGCTGGTCCTTGCCCCGAGCTTCCTTATCGTCCTGATCTTTGTCTATGGCTTCATTGCCTATACCGGCTTCTTGTCGATGACGGACAGCAAGATGCTGCCGTCCTACAATTTCGTCGGGTTCAGCAATTACGCGAAACTGTGGGCGCTGCCGCACTGGTGGCGGGCGGTGAGCAACCTGGCGATCTTCGCCGCGCTCTATATCGCCATCTGCTCCGTGCTCGGTCTCGGGCTGGCAATCCTGCTCGACCAGAAGATCCGGGCCGAAGGTTTCCTGCGGCCGATCTACCTCTATCCGATGGCGCTCTCGTTCATCGTGACGGGAACGGCCTGGAAGTGGTTCCTCGATCCTGGCATCGGTCTTGAAAACACCATGCATCTCTGGGGCTGGGAGAGCTTCTCCTTCAACTGGATCAAGGACCGCAACTACGCGATCTACTGCGTCGTGATTGCCGCGGTCTGGCAGTCGACCGGCTTCATCATGGCGATGTTCCTGGCCGGCCTTCGCGGCGTCGACAACGAGATTATCAAGGCAGCACAGATCGACGGCGCCAAGACCTCGACGATCTATCGCCGGATCATCATTCCCTTGATGCGGCCGGTGTTCCTGTCGGCCTTCGTGGTGCTCGCGCACCTGGCGATCAAGGCCTACGACCTGATCATCGCCTTGACCGGCGGCGGCCCGGGGCAGGCGACCGAACTGCCGGCGACCTTCATGTATTCCTACACCTTCACCCGCAACCAGATGGGCATCGGCGCGTCCTCGGCGATCATCATGCTGGTGATGATCTTCTCGATCATCGTGCCGTACCTCTATTCCGAAATCCGGGGAGCAAAACGCTGATGAGCGCTCCGAGCCCAGACAACATCATCTCGCACAACCGCCTCACCCGTGCGCTGATCTATACCGCACTGATCCTTTTCGCGCTCTATTCGCTGCTGCCGCTCTATGTGATGCTGGTGAATTCGGTGAAGCCGCTCGATGAGATCCGCCAGGGCGGCATGCTCAACCTGCCGCAAACCTTTACCATCGAGCCCTGGCTTCAGGCCTGGTCGACGGCGCAGATCGGTGTGCAGCCGACCGGCCTGAAACCCTTCTTCATCAACTCGATCCTGATGGTGGTGCCGGCCGTGGCGATCTCGACGATCATCGGCGCGCTCAATGGCTACGTGCTGACGAAGTGGCGCTTTCCCGGTGCCAACATCTTCTTCGGCATGCTGCTCTTGTCCTGCTTCATCCCGTTCCAGATCGTGCTGATCCCGATGGCGCGCATCCTCGGTATCCTGGGGCTCGCCGGTTCGATCTGGGGCCTGATCTTCGTCCATGTGATCTACGGCCTGGGCTTCACGACGCTTTACTTCCGCAACTACTACGAGGCGTTTCCGACGGAACTGGTGCGCGCGGCGCAGATCGATGGCGCCAGCTTCTTCCAGATCTTCTGGCGCATCCTCCTGCCGTCGTCCGGCCCAATCATCGTCGTTTCGGTCATCTGGCAGTTCACCAACATCTGGAACGACTTCCTGTTCGGTGCGTCTTTCTCCGGCCCCTATTCGACGCCGATGACGGTCGCGCTCAACAACCTCGTTTCGTCCTCGACCGGGGTCAAGGAATACAACGTTCACTTCGCAGGCGCGATCCTTGCCGCCCTGCCAACGCTCATCGTCTACATCGTGTCCGGCCGCTACTTCGTTCGCGGGCTGATGTCGGGCGCCGTGAAAGGATAAGCTCATGTCTTTCTTGAAAATCAGCAACCTGCGCAAATCCTATGGCTCGCTCGAGATCCTGAAGGACATCAACCTGGAGATTGAAAAGGGTGGTTTCCTCGTGCTCGTCGGCCCCTCGGGCTGCGGCAAGTCCACGCTTCTCAACACGATTGCCGGCCTTGAGCCGATCACGTCGGGGGAGATCGCCATCAACGGCCGGTCGGTCGCCGATCTGCATCCGTCGAAGCGTGACATCGCCATGGTGTTCCAGTCCTACGCGCTCTATCCGAACATGACTGTCGCCGGAAACATCGCCTTCGGCATGGAAATCCGCGGCGTGCCGAAGGACGAGCGCGAGAAGGCGATCAAGCAGGTCGCCGACATGCTGCAGATCGGCCATCTGCTCGACCGCAAGCCGAGCCAGCTTTCCGGCGGCCAGCGCCAGCGCGTCGCCATGGGCCGTGCGCTGGTGCGCAACCCGCAGGTCTTCCTGTTCGACGAGCCGCTCTCCAACCTCGACGCCAAGCTGCGCGTCGACATGCGCACCGAGATCAAGCGCCTGCACCATCGCATGAAGACGACGATCGTCTACGTCACGCACGACCAGATCGAGGCGATGACGCTAGCGACCAAGATCGCGGTCTTGAAGGACGGCGTGCTGCAGCAGTTCGGAACGCCGGCGGAGATCTACAACAATCCGGCCAACATGTTCGTCGCCGACTTCATGGGCTCGCCGGCGATGAACCTGTTGACGGCGCGCATCGAAAAGAGCGGTTCCGACGTTGCCGTCACGCTCGCGCGCCCGAACGCTGAGCCGATGAAGCTGGCGGTGCCGCATAACGGCGCGCTCGCCGCCTATGCCGGCAAGGACGTCGTCTTCGGCATCCGTCCGGAAGCGCTGACCGATCCTGACGGGGCCGACCGCAATGCCAAGGCGATCGTCGAAGGCGAATGCCTGATCGAGGTGGTTGAGCCCGCGGGTTCGGACACCTTCGCGGTGACCCGTCTCGGCGGCAAGGAGGTCGTTGCCCGCCTGCGCGCCGATGCGCGCATCGCCCCAGGCCAGACCTCGCGCCTTGCCTTCAACCTCGACAAGGCGGTGTTCTTCGACCCGCAGAGCCAACAGCGGATCGTGTAACGAACGATGCAGGAGCAGCCGGACATCGTCATCATCGGGTCGGGTATCGGCGGCTCCACCATTGCGGCGGGGCTTGCCGGCTCCGGTGCCCGCATCGCCATCCTCGAGCGCGGCGAGCGCCTGCCCGATACGCCGGAGGCGCGCAGCTACAGCTCGATCTTCGTCAAGGGCCATTTCCGGCCCAGGGAGATGTGGCGCGAGCCCGATGGTACCGAATTCAATCCGGGAAATTTCTACTTCGTCGGCGGCAATTCCAAGCTCTTCGGCGCGGTGCTCCTGCGCTACCGGGCCGAAGATTTCACCGAGATGCAGCACCTTGGCGGCGTCTCGCCGGCCTGGCCCTTTCCCTATGAGGAACTGGAGCCATGGTACGGCAAGGCCGAGCAATTGTTCGAGGTGCGCGGCGAGCTGGGCCAGGACCCGACCGAGCCGTTCCACGCTTCGCCCTATCCTCACGGCCCGGTACCGGACGAGCCGGCGATTGCCCGCGCGCGCGCCGAGTTGAAGGCGCAGGGACTGCACCCGGCGACGCTGCCGCTCGGTGTCGATATCGAGACGTGGCTCGCCGGCGGGCGCACGCCATGGGATGGATTTCCCAATACCGGCAAGGGCAAGAAGGATGCCGAGACCGCATCGCTCGCGGCCGCTCTGAAGGACCCGAATATCGAGCTGATCACCTCAGCCCATGTCGACACGCTGGAGGCAGGCCCGGGCGGGCGGATCGAGGCGATCCACTACACCCACAGGGGCGAGAGGAAGCGCCTGTCGCCGAAGCTGGTGATCCTGTCGGCGGGCGCGATCAATTCGGCGGCCATCCTGCTGCGCTCCGGCGACGGCAAGGGGCTGGCAAACGCTTCCGACCAGGTCGGCCGCAACTTCATGAACCACAATTGCAGCGCCATGCTGGCGATCAATCCGTTCAGGCGCAACGACAGCATCTACCAGAAGACGCTGATGCTGAACGACTATTACCTGACCGGCGGTAGGGATGGCCTGCCACTCGGCAATGTCCAGCTGCTCGGCAAGATCAATGCCGACATCCTCAAGGCCAATGCGCCGATCTGGGGGCCACGCTTCGCCTTCGACTTCATGGCCGGTCATGCGGTCGACTGGTACATGATGACCGAGGACCTGCCGAACCCGGAAAGTCGTATCATGGTCGACGGCAAGGGCATCATCATGCAGTGGCGGCGCTCGAACATGGAGGCACTTTCCGGGCTCGAAGCGAAGATGCGCGCGCACTTCAAGGCCGCCGGCTATCCGATCGTGCTTTCCCAGGCCTTCGACAAGCGCACGCCGTCGCACCAATGCGGCACGGTGCGAATCGGCACCGACCCGAAGGACGCGCCGCTCGACGTCTATTGCCGTGCCTTCGACCACCCCAATCTCTTCGTCGTCGACGCCGCCTTTCTGCCCACGTCCGCCGCCGTCAATCCGGCGCTGACGGTTGCCGCCCAGGCGCTGCGCGTCGCCGACCATATCGTTGCGAAGGAGTTCCGATCATGACGTCATCGACGCGTCCCGTCGCCATCGTCACCGGCGGCCGCCGCGGCATCGGGCTCGGCGTTGCCCGCGCGCTTGCGCGCGACGGTTTCGACATCGCCATCACCGGTCTCGGCGCTCCAGACACTGCCACGGACCAGACGCTTGCCGAACTTGCGGGCGACAGCGGCCGGGCCATCTACATCGAGGCCAATCTTGCCGATGTCGGCGGGCATGGCGCCACCGTTGAGCGCGTTCGCGCCGAGCTCGGCCCGATCCGCTGCCTCGTCAACAATGCCGGCATCGCCTCGGTCGTCAGGGGTGACTTTCTCGACCTGCTGCCGGAGAATTTCGACACGATCGTCGCCACCAACCTGCGCGGCACGGTGTTTTTCACCCAGGCCGTTCTGGTGTCGATGCTGACCGATCCGGCCGATGTGACGCCGCGATCGATCATCAACATCACCTCGGTTTCGGCGACGATGAGTTCGCCGGAGCGGCTCGACTATTGCATGACCAAGGCCGGGCTTGCCGCCTTCAGCCAGGGTCTGGCGCTCCGGCTCGCCAATACCGGAATCTCGGTCTTCGAGATCCGGCCGGGCATCATCCGCTCCGACATGACCGCGGGCGTCTCGGCGAAATACGACACACTGATCGATGGCGGGCTGGTGCCGATGCGCCGTTGGGGCGAGCCGGAGGATATCGGCAACATGGTGGCCGGTCTCGCCGGCGGCACTTTCGGCTTTGCCACGGGTTCCGTCATCCAGGCGGATGGCGGCCTTTCGATCGGCCGACTCTAGGAAACAGGCAGGACTTACGGACGCTCGCAAGCGGGCAGGGTTTGGAGTTATCACGTCGAAAATTTGGAACGTTCCAAATGGCGGCGGCGGAGGAAAACAGGGAATGAGCTACGACTACATCATCACCGGTGCCGGCCCGGCCGGCTGCGTTCTTGCCAACCGGCTCTCCGAGGATCCGTCGGTTCGCGTGCTGCTGCTGGAAGCCGGTGGCGGCGACTGGAATCCGCTGTTCCACATGCCGGCCGGCTTTGCCAAGATGACCAAGGGTGTTGCCAGCTGGGGCTGGGAGACCGTCCCGCAGAAGCACATGAAGGGCAGGGTGCTGCGCTATACCCAGGCCAAGGTCATTGGCGGCGGCTCCTCGATCAACGCCCAGCTCTACACCCGCGGCAACGCCGCCGACTACGATCTCTGGGCTTCCGAGGACGGCTGCGCCGGCTGGGACTATCGCAGCGTGCTTCCCTATTTCAAACGCTGCGAAGACAACCAGCGCTTTGCCGACGACTATCACGCCTATGGCGGCCCGCTCGGCGTCTCAATGCCGGTCTCGGCGCTGCCGATCTGTGACGCCTATATCCGCGCCGGCCAGGAACTCGGCATTCCCTATAACCACGATTTCAACGGCCGCCAGCAGGCGGGCGTCGGCTTCTACCAGCTCACCCAGCGCAACCGTCGCCGCTCGAGCGCATCGCTTGCCTATCTTTCGCCGATCAAGGACCGCCGCAACCTCACGGTCCGGACCGGCGCGCGCGTCGCGCGGATCGTGCTTGAGGGCACCCGCGCCGTCGGCGTCGAAGTCGTCACCGGCAAGGGTAGCGAGATCATCCGGGCGGAGCGTGAAGTGCTTGTCTCCTCCGGCGCCATCGGTTCGCCAAAGCTCTTGCTACAGTCCGGCATCGGCCCGGCCGATCACCTGAAGTCGGTCGGCGTCGCGGTGAAGCACGACCTGCCCGGGGTCGGCGGCAACCTGCAGGACCACCTCGATCTCTTCGTCATTTCTGAATGCACCGGCGACCACACCTATGACGGTGTGGCGAAACTTCATCGTACGCTATGGGCCGGGCTGCAATATGTGCTGTTCCGTTCCGGTCCGGTCGCGTCCTCGCTCTTTGAAACCGGGGGCTTCTGGTATGCCGATCCCAATGCGCGCTCGCCGGATATCCAGTTCCATCTGGGGCTTGGCTCCGGCATCGAGGCCGGCGTCGAAAAGCTGAAGAACGCCGGCGTGACGCTCAATTCCGCCTATCTGCATCCGCGCTCACGCGGCACGGTCCGGCTTTCGTCCTCGGATCCGGCGGCAGCGCCGCTCATCGACCCCAACTATTGGGAGGATCCGCACGATCGCAAGATGTCGATCGAGGGGCTAAAGATCGCCCGCGAGATCATGCAGCAGGCGGCGCTGAAGCCTTTCGTGATGGCGGAACGTCTTCCCGGCAATTCGGTCATCAGCGATGAACAGTTCTTCGACTACGGCTGCGCCAATGCCAAGACGGATCACCACCCCGTCGGAACCTGCAAGATGGGGACGGACGCCATGGCGGTGGTCGACCTCGATCTCAAGGTGCGGGGGCTGGAGGGACTGCGCGTCTGCGACAGCTCGGTGATGCCGCGCGTTCCCTCTTGCAACACCAACGGGCCGACGATCATGATGGGGGAGAAGGGCGCCGACATCATTCGCGAGCGCCAGCCCCTGCCGCCTGCCATCTTTTCCCACGAACGTAACGACAGCCGCCCGCGCGCCCGCGCCGATATCCGTTGAGGTCCCCATGATCCGCCATTGCGTCTTCATCCGCTTCCGCCCCGAAATCTCCGAGGAGGAGAAAGCAACGATCTTCGACGAGATCGTCGCGCTGAAATCACGGTTGCCGGGTTTCATGGCAGCCCATATCGGTGGCAATGTCAGCCCGGAAGTGGGCATGGACAAGGGCCATGGCCTAGGTTTCATCGTCGACTTCACCGATGCGGCGGCCCGCGACGCCTACCTGGAAGACGAGGCGCACCGCAAGACCGGCGCCAAGATCGTCGCTGCGGCCGAAGGCGGCGTTGCCGGTATCTTCGTCTACGACCTCGAAATTGCCGATTGAGTGACGATCATGCTCGAAGCGCGCCCGTTCCTGACCCGGCTATTCGAGGAAGCCGTAAGAGCCGCCGACCCCTATGAGGCAATCAAGGCGCATCTGCCCGATCCGCCAAAGGGGCGGACCGTGGTCGTCGGCGCCGGCAAGGCGGCGAGCCAGATGGCGGCCGCCTTTGAGCGGCTCTGGAAGCATCCGTTGAGCGGGACGGTGGTGGCACGACACGGCCCGATCGAACATTGCGAGCGGATCACGGTGCTGCAATCGGCCCACCCTGTGCCGGACGAAGCCGGCCTCGCGGCCTCGAGCGTGCTGCTTTACGCCGTCTCCAACCTGACAGCCGACGATCTCGTGGTTGCGCTGGTTTCCGGCGGCGGCTCGGCCCTGCTGCCGGCGCCGCCTGAAGGCTTGACGCTTGCCGACGAGATTGCGGTCAACAAGGCGCTCCTTGCTTCCGGTGCACCGATCTCAGCAATGAATGTTGTCCGCAAGCACGTGTCGCGCATCAAGGGCGGTCGGCTCGCTGCGGCGGCTTTCCCGGCGCGTGTCGTCAGCCTGGTGGTCTCCGACGTGCCCGGCGACAATCCGGCGTTCGTCGCCTCCGGCCCGACCGTTCCGGATCGCACTACGGCGGCGGAGGCACTTGATATCGTTGCCCGTTACCGCATGGCGCTGCCCGATGGGGTGATGGCGCATCTGCGCTCGGAAGCGGCAAGAGCGCCCGATCCGGACGATCTGCGTTTTGCCGGACATGAATGCCACGTGATCGCTTCGGCGAGCGTGTCTCTCGAAGCGGCCGCGGCCAAGGCGCGCGAACTCGGCATCGAGGCGCGCATTCTATCCGATGCGATCGAGGGAGAGGCGCGTGATATCGGCCGTATGCATGCGGCGCTCGCTCGTGAGGTGGCGCTCAGGAGCCGCCCCTTCGAAAAGCCGGTGGTGCTGCTTTCCGGCGGCGAGACGACCGTGACGATCTCAGGCAAGGACTACGGAAAGGGTGGGCGCAACAGCGAATTGCTGCTGTCGCTGGCGCTCGACATCGACGGCGTGGATGGCATCGATGCGCTTGCCGCCGATACGGATGGAATCGACGGTTCCGAGGATAATGCCGGCGCCTTTGCCGACGGTGAGAGCATAACCCGCATGCGGGCGGCCGGCATCGATCCGCGCCTGCACCTCGCCCGCCATGATGCCTGGTCGGCCTTTGCCGCGAGTGGTGATCTCTTCGCGCCCGGACCGACCGGAACGAACGTCAACGATTTCCGGGCGCTGCTGATCCGCTAGGACGCGGCTTTCTCGCAGAGATGTTAGCCGGATTCGGCGCCGCATGTGAAATGCAAACGCCGCCGCCGATATCCGCGGCGGCGGCGCTGTTTTGACTTGCTTCGCTTTGACTTACTTGGCGCGCTTCAGCGCATCGCCAAGGATCGAAACGATCTCGGCGAAATGCTTCTCTTCGGCGATCAGCGGCGGCGAGAAGGCGATGATGTCGCCGGTGACGCGGATCAGCAGACCCTTTTCGAAGCAATCGACGAAGACGTCATAGGCGCGGGCGCCGACAGCGCCGTCGCGCGACTGCAGCTCGATGCCGGCAATCAGGCCGATCGTGCGGATGTCGATGACGTTTGGCAGGCCCTTCATGGAATGCATGGCATCGTGCCAGGCGTCCTGCAGCTCGACAGCGCGGGTCATCAGGCCCTCGTCGCGGTAGATGTCGAGCGTGGCGATGCCGGCGGCGCAAGCGGCCGGGTGGCCGGAGTACGTGTAGCCGTGGAAGAGCTCGATCGCGTTTTCCGGACCATGCATCAGAGCATCGTGCACCTTGCGGCTGGCAAAGACAGCGCCCATCGGGATCGCGCCGTTGGTAAGCCCCTTGGCGGTCGTCACCAGATCGGGCGTGACGCCGAAGAAATCCGTCGCAAAGGGGGCGCCCAAGCGGCCGAAGCCGGTGATGACTTCGTCGAAGATCAGGAGGATGCCGTGCTTGTCGCAGATGGCGCGCAGGCGTTCCAGGTAACCCTTCGGCGGGATGAGCACGCCGGTCGAGCCGGCGACCGGTTCGACGATGCAGGCGGCGATGGTTTCGGCGCCGTGCAGCGCCACCAGCCGCTCGAGATCATCGGCAAGTTCGGCGCCGTGCTCCGGCTGGCCCTTGACGAAGGCGTTCTTGGCGAGGTCGTGGGTGTGGCGAAGGTGGTCCGAACCGGGAAGCTGCGGGAAGACGCGGCGGTTGTTGAGGATGCCGCCGACCGAAATGCCGCCAAAGCCGACACCGTGATATCCACGCTCACGGCCGATCAGGCGGGTGCGGGTGCCCTGGCCAATCGCGCGCTGATAGGCGATCGCGATCTTCAGGGCGGTGTCGACCGATTCCGAGCCGGAGCCGGTGAAGAACACGCGGTCAAGCTTCTGGCCCTCAGGACCCGGAGCGATCTCGGCGAGACGTTCGGCGAAATCGAAGGCGATCGGGTGGCCCATCTGGAAGGAGGGCGCGAAATCCATGGTCGACAGCTGGCGCTCGACGGCAGCGGCAATCTGGCGGCGACCATGGCCGGCATTGACGCACCAGAGGCCGGCGGTGCCGTCGAGGATCGTGCGGCCATCGGTGCTGGTGTAGTGCATGCCCTCGGCCGAGGCGAGCAGGCGCGGTGCCTGTTTGAATTGCCGGTTGGCGGTAAAGGGCATCCAATAGCTGTCGAGTACGGGAGCGTTGGGTTTGGTGTGCTGGTTCATGGCATCCTCCTGAAGTCGGCGATTGACGCCATGATTTGATTTGCCAAACAAGTCCTTTTCTGCTGTCACTTAACTCATTGAATTTCATCGGGTCGATGCAGTGTGTTTGCGCTATTTCGAACAACCTGAACACCAAGGTTTGATCTGCATGACAGTCGACATCGGAAACCGGCTTCGCCATCTGAGGCTCATGCACAATCTGTCGCAACGCGAACTCGCCAAGCGCGCCGGCGTCACCAACTCGACGATCTCGCTGATCGAATCGAACGCCTCCAATCCGTCCGTCGGCGCGCTGAAGCGCATTCTCGACGGCATACCGATCGGGCTTGCGGAGTTCTTCTCCTTCGAGCCGGAGAAGCCGCGCAAGGCGTTTTATGCAGCGGAGGAACTGGTCGAAATCGGCAAGGGGCCGATTTCCTACCGGCAGATCGGCGAAAACCTCTTTGGCCGCAGCCTGCAGATCCTGAAGGAATGTTACCAGCCGGGCGCCGACACCGGAAAGGTGCCGCTGGTGCATGATGGCGAGGAGGGAGGCATCGTACTCTCGGGCCGCATCGAGGTCACCGTCGATGACGAGCGGCGGATACTGGGGCCGGGGGATGCGTATTACTTTGAGAGCCGGCGGCCGCATCGCTTTCGCTGCGTCGGGCCGGTGCCTTGCGAGGTGATCAGCGCCTGTACGCCGCCGACGTTTTGAGGACGGACGGCGCCGGGGCGCCGTCCGCAGTACGTTACGAAAGCCGCGCGCAGGCGTCGGCGATGCGCGTCAACGCTAACTTCAGTTCCGCTTCCGAGGTCGCATAGGAGATGCGGAAGAACGGCGAAAGGCCGAAGGCCGAGCCGGGAACGACGGCGACGTGGGCATCGTCGAGCAGGTAGGCGCAGAAGTCCGTATCCGTCTCGATCCTCTTGCCCGAGGGCGTGACCTTGCCGAGCATGCCGGCGCAGCCGGAGAAGGTGTAGAAGGCACCTTCCGGAACGCGGCAGTCGAGACCGTCGATGGCGTTGAGGCCATGGACGACCAGGTCGCGGCGACGCTGGAAGCTGGCCGTGCGTTCCTTCAAGAATTCCTGCGGCCCGGTGAGCGCGGCGACGGAAGCGGCCTGGCTGACGGAGGAGGGGCAGGAGGTTGCCTGGCTCTGGACCACGGCCATAGCCTTGATCAGGTCACGCGGTCCGCCAGCATAACCGATGCGCCAGCCGGTCATGGCATAGGCCTTGGAGACGCCGTTGACCGTCAGAGTGCGGTCTTTCAGGCGCGGCTCGAGCTGGGCCGGGGTGACGAAGCGAAAGCCGTCATAGACGATGTGCTCGTACATGTCGTCGACCAGCAGCCACACATGTGGATGCTTCAGGAGCACGTCGAGCAGCGGCCGGTAGTCGGCAGCGCTGTAGGCGGCACCCGAGGGGTTCGACGGCGAATTCAGGAGCACCCAACGCGTCCTCGGCGTGATTGCCGCTTCGAGCTTGTCGGCTGTCAGCCGGAAGCCCGAGGAGGCGTCGCAGGGGATCAGAACCGGCTTGCCTTCGCAGATCTGGACGATATCCGAATAGGAGGTCCAGTAGGGCGTCGGGATGATCACCTCGTCGCCGGGATTGATCGACGCCATCATGGCGTTGAACAGGATCTGCTTGGCGCCGGTTGCCACCGTGATCTCGTCTTGCTCGTAGGCAATGCCGTTTTCACGCTGGAACTTTTCGCGGATCGCCTTCTTGAGGTCCGGCGTGCCGTCGAGTGCGGTGTACTTGGTTTCGCCGCGCTTGATCGCCTCGCAGGCGGCGTCCTTGACGTAGTCGGGCGTGTCGAAGTCCGGCTCGCCAGCGCCGAGAATGATGACCGGCTTGCCTTCGCGCTTCATGGCTTGCGCGCGGGCGCCGATTTTCAGGATTTCGGAGACTCCGATCGAGGAGATCCGCGAGGCGGGCTGAAAGCCCGCCTCCTTGACCGTTTGGTTGATGGTCATGGTCGAATCCTACTTAAGTGCGCCGATTATTCGATGTCGAACGACACGCCCTGCGCCAGCGGCAGAGCCTTCGAATAGTTCACCGTGTTGGTGGCGCGGCGCATGTAGGCCTTCCACGAGTCCGAGCCGGATTCGCGACCGCCGCCGGTTTCCTTCTCACCGCCGAAGGCGCCGCCGATTTCAGCACCCGAGGTGCCGATGTTGACGTTGGCGATGCCGCAATCCGAGCCGTCGACCGCCAGGAAGCGTTCGGATTCCTGCATGTCGCGGGTGAAGATCGAGGACGACAGGCCGGCCGCGACCGCATTGTGGTCGGCAACGACGGCGTCGAAGTCGCTGTACTTCATGACGTAGAGGATCGGCGCGAAGGTCTCTTCGAGCACCGGGCCAGCCTGCTTCGGCATTTCGACGAGGGCCGGCTTGGCATAGTAGCCGTTATCATAGCCGAGTTCGACGCGTTCGCCGCCGGTGACGGTGCCGCCATGGGTCTTGGCTTCGCCGATTGCCTTCTGCATGCTGTCGAAAGCAGCCTTGTCGACGAGCGGGCCGACGAGGGCGGTCGATTCCAGCGGGTTGCCGACCGAGACCGAGCCATAGGCCTTCTTCAGACGCGGAACGAGCTGGTCATAGACGCTCTCGTGCACGAAGAGACGACGCATGGTGGTGCAACGCTGGCCGGCGGTGCCCATGGCGCCGAAGGCGATGGCGCGCAAGGCCATGTCGAGATCGGCCGAGGGGCAGACGATGCCGGCATTGTTGCCGCCGAGTTCGAGGATGGCGCGGGCAAAACGCTTGGCAAGGCGCGGGCCGACGTCGCGGCCCATGCGGGTGGAACCGGTCGCCGAAACGAGCGGAACCTTCGGGTTGTCGACGAGGACTTCGCCGACGGTGCGGTCGCCGATGAGAACCTGCGACAGGCCTTCCGGCGCATCGCCGAAGCGGGCGAGTGCACGCTCGAAGATTGCCTGCGAGGCAAGCGCCGTGAGCGGGGTCTTTTCGGACGGCTTCCAGACGACGGAGTTGCCGCAGACGAGCGCCAGCGCCGTGTTCCACGACCAGACGGCGACCGGGAAGTTGAAGGCCGAGATGACGCCGACGACGCCCAGCGGATGCCAGGTTTCCATCATGCGGTGGCCGGGGCGCTCGGTGGCGATCGTCAGGCCGTATAGCTGGCGGGAAAGACCGACGGCGAAATCGCAGATGTCGATCATTTCCTGGACTTCGCCGAGGCCTTCGGAGGTGATCTTGCCGGCTTCGATCGAAACCAGGCGGCCGAGGTCGGCCTTGAAGGCGCGCAGTTCTTCGCCGAGCAGGCGGATCAGTTCGCCGCGCTTCGGTGCCGGAACCAGGCGCCAGGCCTTGAAGGCTTCATGAGCCTTTTCGATCTTGGCGGCGGCTTCCGCAGCCGAAACCGTCTTGAGGTTGCCGATCTTCTCGCCGGTGACCGGGCTGTAGGACGGCATGTCGCCGCCGGTGTAGAGTTCCTTGGCGACGCCCATCTTTTCGAGAAGCGCTGCGGCTTCCTTGGTCACGTCGACTTTTTTGGTTGCGATGTTCATGGTCTGACTCCCGTTTTCCTGGCTTGACCTATCCGAAGCGCACGCTGCCGAGCTTTCCCGGCGAGGTGAGCGTCTTCAGGCCTGCGGCCATGTCCTTGAGTTTGTCTGGTGTATAAATGTCGTAATAGGCCTGGTTGCGGCGGCCGATCGCATGTTCCGCGCTGAAGCTGCCGTGATACTCCTCAACGGCGACCGCGAAAACCCATTCGCGAAGCCGGGATTCGAAGGTCTCGTCGTTGAGAAGGTCGCTGTCCTTCGGCACGACGAGGTTGAAGTGCACGCCGCCGTCGCCGATATGGCCGAAGTCGCAGACGGTCACATCAGGGAATTTCGCCGGCATTTCGGCCTTCATATGGTCGCAGAAGGCCATGATGTCACCCCTGCGGAAGGAGACGTCGAAGGCGATCAGCTTGCCGAGATGCTTGACGCCCTCGGACAGAGCGTGGCGCAGCGCCCAGATCTCATGCGGCGGGCCGACGAAAGCATCGGCGAGCGGCGCCTCTTCCATTTCCCAGATCTCGGCAAGTGCCGATTCCAATACCGCGTCGAGCGACTGTTCGCCGTCGCGCGGTGCCCAGGTGCGGCTGATCTCGGCGAGGATGACATAGTCAGGAACGTTGCCGCCCTGGAAGGGGTTCTTCAGTGACGGCACATGGGCGAAGGCGGCCTTGACGGCGTTCTTCGACATGCCCTCGAAGGCCGAGAGATAGGCGCCGAGCCGCTCTTCCATGGCGCGGAGCAACGGCAGTACATGGGCGCCGCTTGCCGGAACGAGCAGCGCGGTTGCCGTCTGTTGCGGCAGGCGCTCTAGGTTCAGCACGCATTCGGTGACGATGCCGAAGGCGCCCGAAGTGCCGACGAAGATCTGCTTCCAATCGACGCCGGTGTTGTTCTTGCGCAGGTCGCATTGCAGGTCGAGCACGGTGCCGTCCTCGTCTGCGAGAACGACCTTGAGCCCGAGCGTGTTGCGGCGCACGTCGCCATATTTCAGAAAGCGTGAACCGCCGGTGTTGGTGGCGATCATGCCGCCGATGCGCGGGTCGGCACCAAGGTCGATCGGGAAGAACAGGCCGTGCTCTTCCAGCCGCCGGTTGAGATCGGACAGCCGAAAGCCGGCGTCGAGCCGCACCGAGCGATTGTCGAGGTCGAGCTCGAAGCGCTTCGTCAGCCGGTCGAGGCTGAGCACGGCCTCGTCGCCCGACTGATCCGGGGTCGAGCCGGAAACGAGGCCGGTGTTGCCGGATTGCGGGATCAGCGCGATGCCGTTCGTGACGCAATAGGCGACCGCAGCAGAGACTTCTTCCGTCGTTGCCGGCCGCAGCACGAGCGAAGTCCGGCCGCGATCGTAGCGCGCGCCGGTCTCGTAGGCTTCCAGGTCTTCAGGACGCGTAACGACACCCTTGTTTCCAAGGATCCCGCTCAGCGCGTCGATGTGCCGTTTGTCGATCATCAGAAAAGCATCATTCCGCAGCGATCGCGCCGGTCAAGGCCCGGATGCAGCTTTCGATCGAAGCCTGCTCGATGCCGGCATAGTGGTCGAATTCGTTGAGCACGGTGGCGCCGAGATCGCTTTCGAAGCGCTTCTGGTTCGGGCTGGCGACGAAGTCCTGCTGGGCGCCGTCGCCGAGGTTCGACTGGAAGATACCCGCGGCGCTGACCGGCAAGAAGTCTTCGTAGACGATCGCGTCGAACTGGACGAGACCGCTCGCGATCAGCGCTTCGATGTCACGCGCCGGGGAGACGCCGGCCTTGCGGCCCTTCTCCGTTAGCGAGTAGCTGAAATAGCCGAGGCCGGCTTCGCGGATGCCTGCCCAAGTGTCCGGGAAGGGCTCAAAAGCCTTGGCGAGGGCTGCTTCGTATTCGCGGGCATTGGAGCCGTCGGCGGCTGGGCGGACGATCTTGCGCGAGGCGTCGAGCAGGTCGTCGTAGAGCGCGCGGCCTTTCGGGGTCAGCGCGATGCCGCGCTGTTCGATCTCGCCGAAGCGAGCGGTGTGGGAGCCGGCCTTCCAGGCGCCGTCGGCATCCTTGAAGGAAACAGGCTCTTCCAGCGCCTTGAACGAGGTCTGGCGCAAAAGGATCGGGCACTTGCGGGTCGGCGGGCCCTCGACGACGGCCTTCGGCGCGATTTCGTATTCCGGCATCAGCGCCTGCACCATGTCGATGTCGAGCGTACGCGGCGTCAGGTGGTTGATGTGCGGACCCTTGAAGGAGACGACGTCGGCGATCAGACGATGGGCGTCGTGCAGACGCTTGTACATGTCGGCGCTGACATTGGCCTTGTCGTGCCAGCGGAAGGTTTCGAGCACTTCCGAGACGAAACGCTCAGCGTCGGCTTTGTCGAGACCGCCGTCACGTTCAGCCTTTTCGGTCAGTTCGACAGCGACGGGCGTAAAGATCCGGCGCTCGGCGAGGATCGCCTGTGACTCGGCGCGCAGGCTCTCGTCAGCGATCAAGTCCAGGCGCAGCAGCGAGGTGAAAACGCGGAAGGGATTGCGCTTCAGAGCGGCGTCACCAACGGGGCGGAAAGCCGTCGAGTGCACCGGGACACCGGCAGTCGACAGGTCGTAGTAGCCGACCGGGTACATGCCCATGACGGCAAAGACGCGACGCATCATCGATAGCTCGGCGGGTGTGCCGAGGCGGATCGCACCGTGGCGTTCCTCGGAGATGCGATCGAGCGAATCCGTGGCGTCCAGACGCTCCTTCAGGACCGGATCGGCGGCGAGCGTATCGTCGTTTACCTTGGCGACCAGTTCCATCAGCGTGCCGTAGGCCGGCACCTCTTCGCGGTACATAACCGACATGGCTGCGGAAAAGGCCGAACGGATGTCGTCGGCCGATACGAAACTATTCTCTTTCACTGGGGCTCGCCTCGCGCTATGGGTGAAGGACAAGGTCATTCTCATTTCGGATCATATCCGATCGAACTGGCCATTGATCGCGTTGCTTCTGACTATGTTGATGCGAGGCTGGAATGAAGTTAAGCCGCAGGCTGGTTCCCGACGTGACGACGCTGCAGGCGTTCGAATGCGCGGCGCGACATGGCAGCTTCACGCAGGCCGCCGCCGAGCTGAACCTTACCCAAAGCGCCGTCAGCCGGCAGATCAAGGATCTCGAAAACCAGCTCGGCGTGCTTTTGTTCGAGCGCGTGCGCCAGCGGGTGATCCTGTCGGATGCCGGCCAGAAGTTCCTGCCCGAGGTTCGCCGTCTCCTCAATCAGACCGAGGAACTGATGGTGCGCGCCATGGCTTCGGCCCGGGCGGACTCGACGCTCTCGATCGCGTCGCTCCCGACTTTCGGCAGCCGCTGGCTGGTGCCGCGCCTTCCCGACTTCCTCAAGCGCCATCCGGATACGGTGCTGAACATCGCCTCCCGTTCCGCGCCCTTCGATTTCGACGAGCAGAACTTCGATCTCGCCATTCATTACGGCCAACCGGTCTGGGCGCGCGCCACCTGCAGCTATCTGTGCAGCGAGATCATCGTGCCCGCTGCGAGCCCTGCCCTGTTGGCGAACCATCCGATCGAGACCCCCGAGGATCTCGTCGCCGGCCCGTTGCTGCATCTCGCCACGCGGCCGAAGCTCTGGGCACAATGGTTCGAGGCAAACGACATGGACGGCCGCGGCGCCTATCGCGGCAACCGTTTTGACCAGTTCTCCATGGTGATCGAAGCGGCGACGGCGGGGCTCGGTTTCGCGCTGCTGCCACGTTACCTGATCGAGCAGGAAATTGCCGCCGGCACGCTGAGCATCGTGCTCGACCGGCCGATGAAGACGGAAAACAGCTATTATCTCGCCGTGCCCGAGGGTAAGCTCGAAAACCCCATCAGCCTGGCCTTCCGGGAGTGGATCACCGAGCAAGTGGGCTGAGCGGATCGACGCTTTTCTACAAATCGAGGGAACCTTCCTCGCCGCTTCACGTTTCGCCTCGTCTGCCATTCGCGATGAAGCTTGAGAAGAGGGCAATTGAGAGAGCTGTATCGAAGTGCCATTGGGGGCGCGCGCAGCGGCCGGTTTCGGCTTGATTCGTTTGTGCGCAAATCGTCCGAACTTGTATGAGCAATCCTTGCAAGCTGTTGGCACCACGGCTAAAAAATGCCATTTTCATGCATCACCGCGGCCTTGAAAACCAATGCGCCGCCGGCTTTGCGATCTCCGATGCCCAGTCGAGGGCGGTGCCTGTTACCGCCAATTCCCCACATGCGGGAATTGACGGTGGATGGGAGGACACATGACCGTGTCTAGCAATGCGCCGGCTCAGCCTGACTTCTCAGGTCCGCAGCCAACCCGGCAACCCAACGAGGACCGGGCCGATCAACCCCGGTTGGATTCAGAACCCGTACCCATGCAGCTTCAAACAACGCCGCCCACCTCTCCGCGCGAACCGGAAGCAAAGCAGATCGATTACAACGATTCGATCCGCGCCACCTTCTTCTCGATGGAGGACCTCCGGCAATGCGGCGAGGATCTCGCAGTGAAGGGTGCCTCCTCGCTGCCGGGATTCTTCCCGTTCGAGTTCCGGCCGCGGCATCGCGAAAACGAGAGCGAGATCCTGCGTGTCTACCGGGCGACCGCTGCGGACGTGGAAGCCGGGGCGACGATCACGCCGGCCGCCGAATGGCTGCTCGACAACCACCACGTCGTCGAAGAGGCGATCCAGGAAGTCCGGCGCGATTTCCCGCGCCGGTTCTATCGGCAGCTGCCGACGCTTTCGGTTTCCGGCACGGTGATCCCGCGCACCATGGCGCTCGCCTGGCTCTATGTCGCCCACACCCACAGCACGGTGACGCGCGAAAGCATCACGGCGATGGTCGAAGGCTTCCAGAAGCACGACACCTTCAAGATCGGCGAACTCTGGGCGCTGCCGTCGATCCTGCGCTTCGTGCTGATCGAGAACCTCCGCCGGATCGCCATCCGCGTCGAGCGCTCGCGCGGCATGCGCCGAAAGGCGAACGACATTGCCGACCAGATCATCCGCCTGAACGATCCGGAGAAATATCGGGCGCTGCTTGCGGAATCGGAAGCGCTGGCTGCCGACAACACCTTCGTCGCGCAACTGCTCTACCGCACGCGTGACGGCTCGCAGACCTCCGGTGCCGTTATCGGCTGGATCGAGGAACAGCTTGAGAGGCGCGGCAGCGACGTCGAAAACGCGCTGGTCGCCGAACAGAACCGCCTGTCGTCCGGCAATGCGACGATGAGCAACATCATCCGCAGCCTGCGTGAGATCGACGACACCGACTGGGCTGTCTGGTTCGAAAGCGTCAGCAAGATCGACGCGGCGCTACGCGAGGGCTCCGACTATGCGGCGCTCGATTTCGGCTCGCGCAACAAGTATCGCGACACGATCGAGAAGCTCGCGCGTCGTTCCGGTCACAGCGAATACGAGGTGACGCAGATCGCCATCGAGATGGTGCGCGAGGCGGAGACTGCGGCCGAGACCGAAGTGCCGCTCCAGGAGCCGAACGTCGGATCCTTCCTCGTCGGCAAGCAGCGCAAGGTGCTCGAGAAGAAGATCGGCTATCGACCGTCGCTGCTGCAGACCATCATCCGTATCAGCCGCAAGCTCGACTGGTTCGCGATCGCCGGCCCGAACATCCTCTTGACGATCCTGGCGATGATCGCCGTCTATTCCTTCGTCAGTCCGATGGATATTCCGAACGGCGCGAAGCTGATCATGCTGCTTCTGTTCGCGCTGCCGGCATCCGAAGGCGCGATGGGCCTGTTCAACACGCTGGTGACGCTGTTCGTCAGACCATCGCGACTTGTCGGCTATGAATTCCTCGACGGAATTCCCGAGCATGCCCGCACCCTCGTCGTCGTACCTTGCCTGATTGCCAAGCGCGACCATGTCGACGAACTCGTGCGCAATCTCGAGGTGCACTACCTCGCCAACCCGCGCGGCGAGATTTATTTCGCGCTGCTCAGCGACTGGGCCGATAGCAAGGTTGAGGAGTCGAGCACCGATTCCGACGTGCTCGACTACGCCAAGCGCGAGATCGCCCAGCTTTCGGCGCGCTACGCCTATGACGGCAAGACGCGCTTCCATCTCCTGCATCGCCGCCGCCTGTTCAACGAGCAGGAAGGCGTATGGATGGGCTGGGAGCGCAAGCGCGGCAAGCTGCACGAACTGAACATGCTGCTTCGCGGCGATCGCGACACCTCGTTCCTGCAGGGCGCCAACACGGTGCCGGACAACGTGCAGTACGTGATGACGCTCGATTCCGACACGCGCCTGATGCGCGATGCGGTGACGAAGCTCGTCGGCAAGATCTACCATCCGATCAACCGTCCGGTGGTCGACCCTAAGACACAGGACGTGATCGCCGGCTACAGCCTGCTGCAGCCGCGCGTGACGCCGTCGCTGACAACGGGCAGCGAAGCTTCCGCCTTCCAGCGTATCTTCTCGGCCAACCGCGGCATCGACCCCTATGTCTTCACCGTTTCCGACGTCTACCAGGACATCGCCGGCGAAGGTAGCTTCACCGGCAAGGGCCTCTACCATGTCGACGCCTTCGAGGCGGCGCTGAAAGGCCGGATCCAGGAGAATGCCGTTCTCAGCCACGATCTGCTCGAAGGCTCCTATGTGCGTTGCGCGCTGGTCACCGACGTCGAGCTCGTCGAGGACTTCCCGACCCGCTACGAGGTCGAGATGTCGCGCCAGCATCGCTGGGCACGTGGCGATTGGCAGCTGCTGCCCTACATCTTCAATTTCTCGAACGGGCTGTCGATGCTCGGGCGCTGGAAGATGTACGACAACCTGCGTCGCTCGCTGATCCCGCTTGCCTGGCTCGTCGCCTCGGTGATGGGCTGGTACTACATGGAGCCGACCGAGGCGCTGATCTGGCAGATCGTCCTGATCTTCAGCTTGTTCGTGGCTCCGACCCTGTCGCTGATCAACGGCCTCCTGCCGCGCCGCAACGACATCGTCGCCCGCGCCCACCTTCACGCGGTGCTGACGGAAGTCCGCGCCGCCAATGCACAAGTGGCGCTCCGCATCGTCTTCATCGCCCACAATGCGGCGATGATGGGCGACGCGATCGCGCGCTCGCTCTACCGCACCTTCGTCAGCCGCAAGCTGATGCTCGAATGGCGCACGGCCGCGCAGGTGCAGAGTGCCGGCCACGGCACGATTGGCGATTACTACCGCGCGATGTGGATCGCGCCGGCGCTTTCGGCGCTTTCGCTGGCGCTTGCCGCGATCTCCGACACCGGCCTGCCGTTCATCGGCATTCCCTTCGCGCTGCTCTGGGCGCTTTCGCCTGCCGTCGCCTGGTTCGTCAGCCAATCGGCCGAAACCGAGGACCAGCTCGTCGTCTCCGATGAAGCGATCGACGAGATGCGCCTGATTGCCCGGCGCACCTGGCGTTATTTCGAGACCTTCGTGACCGCCGAGCAGCACTTCCTGCCGCCGGACAACTTCCAGGAAACGCCGCAGCCGGTCCTGGCCGAGCGCACCTCGCCGACGAATATCGGCGTCTACCTGCTGTCGGTGATGTCGGCGCGCGATTTCGGCTGGATCGGCTTCGAGGAGACGATCAACCGGCTGGAGCAGACGATCGCCACCATCGACCGCCTGCCGAAGTATCGCGGCCACCTGTTCAACTGGTATCGGACGAACACGCTCGACACCATGGAGCCGCGCTACATCTCGTCGGTCGACAGCGGCAACCTTGCCGGTCACCTGATTGCCGTATCGTCGATGTGCCGCGACTGGGCCGAGGCGCCGTCGGCGCATGTGCAGGGCAGCCTGGACGGCATCGGCGACGTGGTGGCGATCCTCCAGGAGGTGTTGCGCGATCTGCCCGACGACCGCAAGACGGTCCGGCCGCTGCGTCGCCTGATCGAGGAACGCATCGTCGGCTTCCAGAACGCGCTTGCCGCGGTCAAGCGCGAGCGCGAGTTCGCGTCGATCCGGGTGATCAACCTCGCGGTGCTGGCGCGCGACATGCACAAGCTCACCGTCAACCTCGATCACGAGGTGCGCACGCCGCAGAGCACCGAAGTGACGAAGTGGGCAAATGCGCTCGTCAGCACCTGCGAAGCCCATATTTCCGACGGTGTCTTCGATCTCGGTGCGATCGAATCGCTGCGTCAGCGCCTGCTGGTGCTGAAGGATCGCGCCCGCGACATCGCCTTCTCGATGGATTTCGGCTTCCTGTTCCGGCCGGAGCGGCGCCTGCTGTCCATCGGCTTCCGGGTCAACGCCAACGAGCTCGACGAAGCCTGCTACGACCTTCTCGCCTCGGAAGCACGGCTCACCAGTCTGTTTGCCATCGCCAAGGGCGACTTGCCGACGGAGCACTGGTACAAGCTCGGCCGTCCGATCGTGCCGATCGGCGCGCGCGGCGCGCTGATCTCCTGGTCGGGCTCGATGTTCGAGTATCTTATGCCGCCGCTGGTGATGCAGGAACGGCAGGGCGGCATCCTCAACCAGACCAACAATCTGATTGTGAAGGAGCAGATCAACCACGGCCGCCGTCTGGGCACGCCCTGGGGCATTTCGGAAGCCGCGTTCAACGCGCGCGACCACGAGCTCACCTACCAGTACACCAACTTCGGCGTGCCGACGCTCGGGCTCAAGCGCGGCCTCGGCCAGAACGCGGTCATCGCGCCCTACGCCTCGATCCTCGCCTGCATGTACGATCCGAAATCGGCGCTCGCCAACCTCGGACGCCTGCGCGAGGTCGGCGCACTCGGTGTCTACGGCTTCCATGATGCCGTAGACTTCACTCCGACGCGTGTGCCCGAGGGCCAGAAATGCGCGGTCGTGCGCAACTACTATGCGCACCACCATGGCATGTCGATCGCGGCTGTCGCCAACGTCGTCTTCAATGGCCGCCTGCGGGAGTGGTTCCACGCCGATCCGGTGATCGAGGCCGCCGAACTGCTGCTGCAGGAAAAGGCGCCGCGCGACATCCCGATCATGAATGCCAAGCGCGAGCCGGAATCGGTCGGCAAGGGCCAGGACGATCTCCTGCGTCCGGAAGTCCGCATCATCGAGAACCCGCTGGCACAGGACCGGGAGACCGTGTTTCTCTCCAACGGCCATTACTCAGTCATGCTGACGGCCAACGGCGCCGGCTATGCCCGCTGGAACGGCCAGTCCGTCACCCGCTGGAAGCCGGATCCGGTCGAGGACCGCACCGGCACCTTCATCTTCCTGCGCGACACGACGACCGGCGATTGGTGGTCCGCGACATCGGAGCCGCGCCGTGCGGCCGGCGAGAAGGTGCTGACCCGCTTCGGCGACGACAAGGCCGAATTCGTCAAGACCGTCGGCGACCTCACCAGCGAGGTCGAGTGCATCGTCGCCACCGAACACGACGCCGAAGGGCGCCGGGTCATCCTGCTCAACACCGGCACCCAGGATCGCTTCATCGAAGTGACCTCCTATGCCGAGCCGGTGCTTTCGATCGACGAGGCCGACAGCGCGCACCCGGCCTTTTCGAAGATGTTCGTGCGCACGGAAATCAGCCGCCGCGGCGACGTCATTCGCGTCAGCCGCAACAAGCGCAGCTCCAGCGACCCGGACATGGAAGTGGCGCATCTCGTCACCGACAATGCCGGCAGCGATCGCCATACGGAAGCGGAGGCCGACCGTCGCCGCTTCATCGGCCCGGGCCGGACGCTTGCCGAAGCTGCCGCGTTCGACACGGACGCAGTGCTTTCGGGCACGGACGGCTTTACGCTCGATCCGATCATGTCGCTGCGCCGCGTCGTTCGCGTGCCCGCCGGCAAGAAGGTCAGCGTCGTCTTCTGGACAATCGCTGCGCCGAGCCGCGAGGAGGTCGATCGCGCGATCGACCGCTATCGCCATCCGGAGACCTTCAACCAGGAACTCATCCACGCCTGGACCCGCAGCCAGGTGCAGATGCGCCATGTCGGCGTGACATCGCAGGAGGCCGCGAGCTTCCAGATGCTCGGCCGCTACCTCGTCTATCCGGACATGCATCTGCGTGCCGACACGGCGACGGTGCAGGCAGGCCTCGACTCCCAGTCGAAGCTCTGGCCGCTGGCGATCTCGGGCGACTACCCGATCTTCTGCCTCCGCATCAACGACGACGGCGATCTCGGCATCGCACGTGAAGCGCTGCGCGCCCAGGAATATATGCGCGCCCGCGGCATCACCGCCGACCTCGTCATCATCAACGAGCGGGCCTCGTCCTATGCGCAGGATATGCAGCATGCGCTGGATTCCATGTGCGAGAACCTGAGGCTTCGCGGCCTTTCGGACGGCCCGCGCCAGCATATCTTCTCGGTGCGCCGCGACCTGATGGAACCGGAGACCTGGTCGACACTGTTGTCGGCCTCGCGCGCCGTGTTCCATGCCCGCAACGGCACGATCTCCGACCAGATCGCCCGCGCCAACTCGCTCTATTCGCCGGCGCCGGCGAAGGGTGCGGAGAAGAGCGGCGAGTTCGTGGGACCGCTTTTGGCGGCGCCGCAGGAGAAGGCAGACGTTGCCCCGGCCGAGATCAAGGGCGATGGTCTTTCCTTCTGGAACGGCTTCGGTGGTTTTGCCGAAGGTGGTCGCGAATATGTCGTGCGTCTTCGTGGCGGCGAAGCGACGCCGCAGCCCTGGATCAACGTCATCTCCAACGAGCAGTTCGGCTTCCACGTTTCGGCGGAAGGCGCGGCCTTCTCCTGGAGCCGCAATTCGCGCGACTACCAGTTGACGCCGTGGACGAACGACACGGTCATCAACCGTCCGGGCGAGGCGATCTTCATCCGCGACATGGAGAGTGGTTCGGTATCGACGCCCTATGCGTCGCTCTCGCGTCGCCGCTCCGTCGTCTTCGAAACGGCGCATGGGCTCGGCTATTCAAGCTTCCGCAGCACCCAGGACGACCTCGAGATTGAGGCGACCCATACGGTGCACCGCAGCCTGCCGGCAAAGCTCATCCGCGTCTCGATCCGCAACCGCGCGACGACGGCACGGCGGTTGAGGCTCTACGGCTATAACGAGTGGGTGCTCGGCAACAACCGCGCCCGCTCGGCGCCATTCATCCTCTCGAAGTGGGATGAGGAGACAGCGGCGCTGGTCGCGACCAACCCCTACAGCATCGACTATGCCGGTCGTTCGGCGTTCTTCACCGCCGATGGCGGCCAGGCTGCCGGCTACACCGCGAGCCGGCGGGAGTTCCTGGGCTCGCTCGGCGGCATCCTCGTGCCGCAGGCGGTGCTTTCGGGTGCCGATCTCTCGGGTTCGGTCGACGTAGACGGCGACCCTTGCGCGGTCATTGCGTCCGATCTGACCATCGAACCCGGTGCCGAGCAGCAGGTCACCTTCATTCTCGGCGATGCCGACAATGAGGATCAGCTTCGTGCCGTACTCGGTGAGTTGCGTGAGACTGCATTCGACACGGTGCTCGGGGCGGCCAAGACGTTCTGGCGCGATTTCACCGATATCGTGAAGGTGGAAACGCCGGATCCGGCCTTCGACGCCATGATCAACAACTGGCTGCCCTACCAGAGCCTCGGTTGCCGCATCATGGCGCGCTCCGCCTTCTACCAGGCGAGCGGTGCCTTCGGCTTCCGCGACCAACTGCAGGACACGCTGGCTTTCCTGATCCACAGGCCGGAGCTTGCCCGGGCGCAGATCCTGAATGCTGCGGCTCGTCAGTTCGTCGAGGGCGACGTGCAGCACTGGTGGCTGCCGGGAACCGGCGCCGGCGTGCGCACGATGATATCCGACGACGTCGTCTGGCTCGCCCATGCCGTTACGCATTACTGCTCGGTGACCGGTACCTCCGACATCCTGAGAGAACAGATCGCCTTCATCAGCGGTCCGGCTCTCGAAGAGGGCCAGCACGACGCCTTCTACAAGCCTGAGATTTCCGAGGAGGTCGGCGACGTCTACGAGCATTGCGCCCGTGCGCTCGACCTCGCGATCAAGCGGACCGGCGAGAACGGCCTGCCGTTGATCCTCGGCGGTGACTGGAACGATGGCATGAACCGTGTCGGTGCTGCCGGAAAGGGCACCAGCACCTGGCTTGGATGGTTCCTCGCAGGCACGCTCCGCGGCTTCCTGCCTTACGCTCGCGAGCGTAAGGACCAGGCACGCGTCACCCGTTGGGAGGCGCATCTCGAAGCCCTGAAGAAGGCGCTCGACACCGCCGGCTGGGACGGCGACTACTATCGTCGCGGCTATTACGACGACGGCACGCCGCTCGGCACCAGCGAGGCGCTCGAGTGCCGGATCGATTCGATCGGCCAGTCCTGGAGCGTCCTCTCAGGCGAAGGCGACGAGCAGCGTTCGCTCAAGGCGATGGATGCGGTCATGGCCGAACTGGTCGATCCGGACCAGCACATCGTGCGGCTGTTCACGCCGCCGCTCGAGCGGACGTCGCAGGATCCAGGCTACATCAAGGCCTATCCGCCCGGCGTGCGCGAAAATGGCGGGCAATATACCCATGCGGCCACCTGGGTGGCGCTGGCCTTCGCCGAACAGGGCAGGGCGGAAGAAGCCTGGCGCGTCTTCCAGATGCTGAACCCGGTCTCGCATGCGCAGAGCCGCGAGGCGGCGGAACACTACCGCGTCGAGCCCTATGTCGTCGCCGCCGATATCTATGGCGAAGGCGATCTGGCGGGACGCGGCGGCTGGACCTGGTACACCGGTTCGGCTGGCTGGCTCTACCGCGTCGGCGTCGAAGGTATTCTCGGGATCCGCAGACAGGGCGACAAGCTGGTCATTCGGCCGGTGCTGCCGGCGGCCTGGGACGGCTACTCCGCAGAAGTGACGCTCAACGGCGCGCGGCACAAGATTTCGGTGCAGCGCGACCAGAAAAGTGGCGAGCCGATTGTCAGCATAAACAATAGTGTCACAAAAAACGCGCATGAAGGCATTTTGCTGTAACGGCCGGCATTGAAGACAGGATGAGACCGGCTTTGTTCCCGCAAGGGCAAGGCCGGTTTTTCTTTGCGGAAATGCGGGCGGCATGACCCCGACGGCCGGGTGTCGTGTCTTGGAGCGCCAGGCGTTCAGACGAACGCACAAAGGGCGCTCTAACACTTTGAAGCCAGAGCATCTTATCCGCTTCCAGTGACTTCACTTGAAAGCGGGATGCTCTAGATCATCGGAGCGGGATGGGGCGGAGAACTGCAACATGTTCCTCATCCCACCTAGTTCATGGTGCCGGGCATCTCGCGCGTTTGAATGACGGCGCGGGCTGTCGGTGCCCGTTTCAACAGGGATGGGGCAGGGGCGCCAAATCCTGGAAAACGGACCGCATGCTGCAAAAGACTTTTCAGGGTGGTGTCAACCCGACGTCCGCCCGAATGGTTCCCAACGAGCGTGACACACGCCTCGACGTGTTCAGGGCGCTGTGCCTGCTGACGATCTTCGTCAACCACGTTCCGGGACAGTACCTCGAATATCTGACGCACAAGAACTTCGGCTTTTCCGATTCCGCCGAAGCCTTCGTGCTGATCTCCGGCCTGTCGGTCGGGATCGCCTATGGCGGCAAGTTCGCCGCCGGAGAACGGCTGGCGATGACGCTGAAAATCTGGCGCCGGGCGCTGGCGCTTTATGTCGCCCACATCATGACCAGCATCGTGACGCTGGCGATTTTTGCGGCCGGGGCGATCTATTTCGGCCGGCAGGATCTGATCGGCGAGATTAACATTCGGCCGATGGTGGAACAGACGGAACAGGGCATCGTCGCCATGGTGCTTCTGGGGTATCAGCTCGGCTACAACAACATCCTGTCGATGTATGCGGCGCTGTTCCTGATGCTGCCGGGTATTCTCTGGCTGAACGGCGTCAGCAAGAAACTGCTGCTGTCGCTGTCGGCCGCCCTGTGGCTCGCCGCAGGCATCTTCAAGTTCGTGCCGTCGAATTTCCTCGACGAGGGCTATTGGTTCCTCAATCCCTGGTCCTGGCAGTTCCTGTTCGTCATCGGCATCGTCATGATGACCTTCGTTCGCAATGGTGGATCACTCCCCCGATGGCCCTGGCTGATCGTCCTGTCGGGCGCTTATCTTGCGGTCTCCGCTGTCTGGGTGCTCTTCTCCTTCTGGAGCATCGACCTTTCCTTCGGTCTTCCAGCGGTCTTGACCGGCTTTGACAAGACCTTCCTGTCGGGCCCCCGGCTGCTCCATGTGCTGGCGCTTGCCTACATCGTCGCCGTGACGCCTCGCATCAGCAACCTCGCCAAACTCGACAGCGATCATCCGCTCGCGGTTGTCGGGCGACACTCGCTGCCGATCTTCATCTTCGGCACGATCCTGGCGATGTCCGGCCAGGTGCTGCTGTTCGTCACCGGGAGAAACCCGATCTTCGGCAGCCTCTTCGTGCTCGTCGGCATCGGGCTGCATTTCGCCTATGCCTATTATCTCGAATGGTTGCGCGGCATTGCTACTGCAAAGCCGCTGCGGGCGGCGTAAGAGAACGCCGCCCCTGCTGGGCGACTAATTTCTGGAACCAAGGGCAAGGCGGCAGGCGAGCCCCGTGAATACGCCGGCGAGAAGATACTGCGGCAGCTTCGGGAAACGCCTGATGCCAGCGAGCCGCGCGCGCAGATGGCTGCCGACCAGGATGACCGAGCCGTTCACGAGGAAGCCGACCCCGTTCAACACTGTCGCCAGCAGAAGCATCTGCGTGACCATCGACCCGCTCTTTGGGTCTACGAACTGTGGGAGCAGCGCCAGTACGAAGAGCGCCATCTTCGGATTGAGCAGGTTCGTCATCAGCCCCTCGCCGAAGATCCGCCAGTTCGAAAGTCGCTTGAGCGTCGAAACCGGTGACGCGCTCGATGCGTTCGAGCGGACTGTCTTGTAGGCGAGGTACAGCAGATAGGCGCAGCCCGCCCAGCGCACGATCTCATAGGCAACCGGCAAGGTGACGAAGAGCTGGGAAAGACCGAGTGCTGCGGCCAGCGCGTGGCAATAGGTGCCGACTGCGATCCCGGCATAGGTGAGGAACCCGGCTGCGCCCCCCTGGCTCACGCTCCGAGAAGCGATGAGCAGCATGTCAGGGCCGGGCGTGGCGGTGAGCACGAGGCTTGCTGTGGCGAAAACTGCGATTGTGGAGATGTCCGGCATGATGATTCCTTTGGAATTGGGGCCGGAATTCCCGTCTACCAACAATCTCGAGAATGGCAAGGCTGGTCGACGCGACGTTGTCAGAAAGCCGAAAAGCAAAAAACCACCCGCGTTTGACCGCGGGTGGTTCGGTTCGTTCGCTTGACTTCAAGCGCGTGTCTTATGCCGCCGTGTGGCTCATGCGGACGTCTTCGTCCGTCAGGATGCCGCTGGCGCGCAAGAGGGCTGCGAAGCGGCCATTGCTCTGGCTGAGCTCGTTGAAACCGCCCATTTCGACGACACGGCCCTGATCCATGAAGATCACCAGGTCGGCCTCGCGCACCGTCGACAGGCGGTGTGCGATGATGAAGGTCGTGCGGTTCTTGCGCAGGGCATCGATCGCATCCTTCACGCGGGCCTCGGTTTCGACGTCGAGCGCGCTGGTCGCCTCGTCGAGCACCAGGATCGGCGCATTCTTGAGGATGGCGCGGGCGATGGCCACACGCTGGCGTTCGCCGCCCGACAGACGGTTGCCGCGTTCGCCGACCACCGTGTCGTAGCCGCCCGTCCGGCCCTCGATGAAGTCGCAGGCGGCGGCCGCTTCGGCGGCAGCCATGACTTCCTCGATCGTCGCATCGTCACGGCCGAGGCGGATGTTGTCCGAGATCGAACGGTTCATCAGGCCCGCATCCTGGAAGACGGTGGCGATCGAGCGGCGCAGCGACTTGCGCGTTACCTTCGAGATATCGTTGCCATCGATCAGGATCTGGCCGTCACGCGGATCGTGAACACGCTGCAGCAGGTTGACGAGCGTCGTCTTGCCGGCACCCGTCGGGCCGACGATCGCGATCGTCTGGCCGGCCTTGGCCGTGAACGAGACGTTGTGCACGCCCTGGTTCGTGTTGGCAAAATCGAAGGAGACGTTGCGGAACTCGACTTCGCCGACAGCTGGCGGCAGTTCAGTCGCGCCTGCCGGCTCGTCACGTTCGCGCACGGCGTCCTCGAGCTGGAAGAAGTCTTCGAGCTTGGCGCGGGCTTCGAAAATCTGCGTCACGAAGGCCTTCATCTGGTCGAGACGGCCGATCAGCAGGTTGGCAAAACCGATGAAGGCGATGACTTCGCCGACGCCGAGCTCGCCGCGCTGCACCAGCACGGTGCCGATGACGAGGATCGCCATCATCGAAATGGTGGAGGCGACGCGGTTCAGCGCGCTCGCCAGTGCCCACCAGTCGAGCACCGGGAACTGGGCGGAGATCAGCCGCTCGGTGAACTTCTTCAGCTCGCGGGTTTCAGCCTCGATGCGGTTGTAGCTGTGCACGACCGAGACGTTGCTGATGGCGTCGGAAACGTGGGAGAAAACCGTATGATAGTGGTTCTCGACCGAGGCCTGACCTTCCTTGGTGCGGCTCATCACCGCCTTGCTGATCATGACATAGGCCGCGCCGAGCACGAGAAGGACGAGCGAGAGGCGCACGTCCATGGCAAAGGCGGTCGGAATGAGCAGCATCAGCGCGACGGCCGTAGCCAGGTGCTGGCGCATGAATTCGAGCCAGAGACCGAATAGGGTTTCGCAGGCGCGCAACAGCGTGTGCAGCGCGTTGGACGTGCCGCGCTGGCTATGCCAGGCGAGCGGCATGGAAACGATCCGTCCAAAGGCTTCCGTCAGGAGCGTGGCGCGGCGGCCATGCGCCAGCCGGTCCGCCTCGCGGGCAACGAGCACGAAGGCGACGGTGTTGAAGACGCCGAGGCCAGCCCACATCAAAAGCATCGGCGTGACCTCGCCCTTCGACGAGATGGCGTCGATGATGCGCCCGAACAGGATCGGTTCGGCAATCGAGATGGCTGCCAGAACGACGTTGGCGAGGACGATCGCCGAGACACGAAACTTGTGAACCGCAAGATACTGGAGCGCTCTTGCATACACTTGGAACAATGACACTGTCTCACCCCTTCCGGGTACCGGATTTGACGCGCCGCAGTCCTTCTGCGGCGGATGCACCCGCGTCCTCGAGCTACGGTTGGCGGGCTTGGGCTCCGCCCCCATACACTCGGGGCCGCGCTGAGACGGTCTTTTGCGGCAAAGGGAAGCCGTAGCCGGACGCATGGACAGCCACTCGTTTTCCCGTTTCGCTCGCATGCGAGCTTGGCGAGAATATTCATAGTCTGCTATCTGTCGTGCCAACTCCGATTTCTTGCATATTTCGCATAAGACCGGGCGTGGTATGAGGGATTATCGCGGGTGCAACATGAATGGTCGCTGAACGGTGCCTTTATGTCCGGATTCGGAAATGCGACCATATGCATCTACCTGGAAGGTGATCCATGAACATTACGCTGCTCGTACAGTTTCTCGCGCTTCTGGAGGAGATGAAGACACGCGAGGAAATCGTCCCGGAATTCGAGCGCCTGCTCGATCGCTGCGGCTTCGACTTCTACGGTGTCGTTCGGCAGCCGAAACCGCATGACAATCCGCTGCGGCTGCTGCTCGCCGGCCGCTGGCCGGAAGGCTGGCCGCAGATCTACATCCGCAAGAAGTTCGTGGTGATCGATCCGACCATCCGCTATCTCGGCCATGCGCAGCGCGGCTTCCGCTGGCGTGACACGCTGTTTGCCTTCCGCTCCGATCCACATCGCAAGCGCATGGAAAGCATGATGATCGAGGCCAGAAACCACGGTCTCTACGATGGCTACATCTTTCCGGTGCACGGCCGGCGCGGCCTGCTCGGCAACCTGACGGTCGGCGGTCGCGTCGTCGACTTGAGCCCGGTCGAGATCAGCCTCTTCGACGCCATCGCCAAGCGGCTGTTCTGGAAGCTTCTGGAGCTGACCGATCCCGAGGTTTCGGCCGAACTCGGCTCGCGCGTCGAGGTGCAGATGACGCGGCGCGAAATGGAAGCGCTCAACTATCTCGCCGACGGCATGACTTCGAACGACATAGGCAAGGTGCTCGATATCTCGAGCCATACGGTCGACTGGTATATGAACGGCATCCAGGAGAAATTGAAGGGCAAGAACCGCCATCACGTCGTGGCGATCGCCTTCCGGCTCGGGCTGATCTCCTAGAGTCGAAGGCTTTCGGTTTCCTGTCGCATCTGAAATTGCGCTCTGCTCGGTGACTCGCTAATACTTTATTTCGCGGGTGCAGCATTTCCCGCAATATCAAGTCATTGAGGAGACCGACTTGCCTATCTCGAAGATCCTTGTTGCCAACCGTTCTGAAATTGCCATCCGCGTTTTCCGCGCTGCAAACGAACTCGGTCTGAAAACGGTCGCGATATGGGCTGAAGAGGACAAACTGGCGCTGCACCGCTTCAAGGCGGACGAAAGTTATCAGATCGGCCGCGGGCAGCACCTTGCCCGCGACCTCGGTCCGATCGAGAGCTACCTGTCGATCGAAGAAGTGATCCGCGTCGCCAAGCTTTCGGGCGCCGACGCGATCCACCCGGGCTACGGCCTGCTTTCGGAAAGCCCTGAATTCGTCGATGCCTGTGATGCCGCCGGCATCATCTTCATCGGTCCGCGGCCGGCGACGATGCGCCAGCTCGGCAACAAGGTTGCCGCGCGCAACCTCGCGATTTCCGTCGGCGTGCCGGTCGTTCCGGCCACCGATCCTCTGCCGGACGACGAAAAGGAAATCCACCGCCTTGCGGCCGAGATCGGCTATCCGGTCATGCTCAAGGCCTCCTGGGGCGGCGGCGGACGCGGCATGCGCGCCATTCGCGACCCGAAGGACCTGATCCGCGAGGTGACGGAAGGCAAGCGCGAAGCCAAGGCCGCCTTCGGCAAGGATGAGGTTTATCTTGAAAAGCTGGTCGAGCGCGCCCGCCACGTCGAAAGCCAGATCCTCGGCGATACCCACGGCAATGTCGTGCATCTCTTCGAGCGCGACTGCTCGATCCAGCGCCGCAACCAGAAGGTCGTCGAGCGCGCGCCGGCGCCCTACCTCTCGGATGCGCAGCGCCAGGAGCTTGCCGACTATTCGCTGATGATCGCCCGTGCGACGAGCTATGTCGGCGCCGGCACGGTCGAGTATCTGATGGATGCCAACACCGGCAAGTTCTACTTCATCGAGGTCAACCCGCGCATTCAGGTGGAGCACACCGTCACGGAAGTCGTGACTGGCATCGACATCGTCAAGGCGCAGATCCACATCCTCGACGGCGAGGCGATCGGCACGCCGGAATCGGGCGTGCCGAAGCAGGAGGACATCCGCCTCAACGGTCACGCGCTGCAGTGCCGCATCACCACCGAAGACCCGGAGCAGAACTTCATTCCGGACTATGGCCGCATCACCGGTTATCGCTCGGCGTCCGGCTTCGGCATCCGTCTCGATGGCGGCACCGCCTATCCGGGTGCAGTCATTACCCGCTTCTACGACCCACTGCTCGTCAAGGTTACCGCCTGGGCGCCGAACCCCCTCGAAGCGATCAGCCGCATGGACCGCGCGCTGCGGGAGTTCCGCATCCGCGGTGTGGCAACCAACCTGACCTTTCTCGAGGCGATCATCAGCCATCCGAAGTTCCAGGATAACAGCTATACGACGCGCTTCATCGACACGACTCCGGAACTGTTCCAGCAGGTGAAGCGCCTGGACCGCGCGACGAAGCTCCTCACCTATCTCGCCGACGTCACGGTCAATGGCCACCCGGAGACGAAGGGCCGCCCGAAGCCGCCGGCGGATGCGGCAAAGCCCGTCGTCCCGTTCATCGACGGCGACATCAAATCCGGTACCAAGCAGAAGCTCGACGAACTCGGCCCGAAGAAGTTCGCCGAGTGGGTGCGTGGCGAACGCCAAGTGTTCCTGACCGATACGACGATGCGCGACGGCCATCAGTCGCTGCTTGCGACCCGCATGCGCACCCATGATATCGCCCGCGTCGCCGGCACCTATGCCCGCGCGCTTCCCCAGCTCTTCTCGCTCGAATGCTGGGGTGGCGCGACCTTCGACGTGTCCATGCGCTTCCTCACCGAAGACCCGTGGGATCGCCTGGCCCGCATTCGCGAAGATGCCCCGAACCTGCTGCTGCAGATGCTTCTGCGCGGCGCCAATGGCGTCGGCTACAAAAACTACCCCGACAACGTGGTCAAATACTTCGTGCGCCAGGCGGCAAAAGGCGGCATCGACGTGTTCCGCGTCTTCGACTGCCTCAATTGGGTCGACAACATGCGGGTGTCGATGGAGGCCGTTGCCGAGGAGAATCGCATCTGCGAGGCGGCGATCTGCTATACCGGCGACATCCTGAATTCGGCCCGGCCGAAATACGATCTCAAATACTACACAGCCCTTGCCGCCGACCTCGAAAAGGCCGGCGCGCACATGATCGCCGTCAAGGACATGGCGGGCCTGTTGAAGCCGGCGGCCGCACGCGTGTTGTTCAAGGCGCTGCGTGAGGCGACCGACTTGCCGATCCATTTCCACACCCACGACACCTCGGGCATTGCGGCCGCGACCGTGCTTGCCGCCGTGGAGACCGGCGTCGATGTCATCGATGCGGCGATGGACGCGCTTTCCGGCAATACCTCGCAGCCCTGCCTCGGCTCGATCGTCGAGGCGCTCCGGGGGTCGGACCGCGATCCGGGTCTCGATCCCGAGTGGATTCGTCGCATCTCCTTCTATTGGGAAGCGGTGCGCCACCAGTATGCCGCCTTCGAAAGCGACCTCAAGGGACCGGCGTCCGAAGTCTACCTGCACGAAATGCCGGGCGGACAGTTCACAAACCTTAAGGAACAGGCGCGTTCGCTCGGTCTCGAAACCAAGTGGCACCGCGTCGCCCAGGCCTATGCCGACGCCAACCAGATGTTCGGCGATATCGTCAAGGTGACGCCATCGTCCAAGGTCGTCGGCGACATGGCGCTGATGATGGTGAGCCAGGACCTGACCGTCGCCGACGTCGAAAATCCTGCGAAGGACATCGCTTTCCCGGATTCGGTCGTCTCGATGCTCAAGGGCGATCTCGGCCAGCCCCCGGGCGGCTGGCCGGAAGCGCTGCAGAAGAAGGCGCTGAAGGGCGAAAAGGCCTATACCGCCGTTCCGGGCTCGCTGCTGCCGCCGGCCGACCTCGATGCTGAGCGCAAGGCAATCGAGGACAAGCTTGAGCGCAAGGTCGACGACTTCGAGTTCGCCTCCTATCTGATGTATCCGAAGGTCTTCACCGACTATGCGGTTGCTGCCGACACCTATGGCCCGGTCAGCGTCTTGCCGACGCCGGCCTATTTCTACGGGCTTGCGCCGGGCGAGGAGCTGCAGCCGGAGATCGAGCGGGGCAAGTCGCTCGTGATCCTGCACCAGGCCAAGAGCGAGCCGGACGAGAAGGGCATGGTCAAGGTGTTCTTTGAGCTCAACGGCCAGCCGCGCCTGATCAAAGTGCCGGACCGCAACCGCAGCGCTCAGAGCGCGGTGCGCCGCAAGGCCGAGGTCGGTAACGCCGCCCATCTCGGCGCGCCGATGCCGGGTGTCATCTCGACGGTCTTTGTCTCGCCAGGACAGGCGGTCAAGGCGGGCGACGTGCTGCTTTCGATCGAGGCGATGAAGATGGAAACGGCGCTGCATGCGGAGAAGGACGGCACGATTGCCGAAGTGCTGGTGCGCGCCGGCGACCAGATCGACGCCAAGGATCTGCTGATGGTCTTCGGCGCCTGAGGGTAAGTTCAAACAAACAGAAACGGCCGGATGCGAATCCGGCCGTTTTGTTTTCTGGAAGTAGAGGGGGCGTCTAGCCTGCTGGGGTCGTCCGTCCTGCTCCCCGGACTGAACATCAAGCCCGAGGATGACGGTAGAGATAGACAAGGCTGGCGCAAAGGGTGCCCGACCCACACCCGCCGGATCGTCCTGTGATCCGTCGTCCCCTCCGCTCAGATTTCGTAGTCGTGCGGGGCGCTCAGCGAGGCGATGAACTTCTTGGTACGCTCACGCTCGGGCGCCGAGAAGATCGTCTTCGGGGCACCGCTTTCGACGATGAGACCACCGTCGAGGAAAATCACCTTGTCGGCGACGCGGGATGCGAGGCGCAGGTCATGGGTCGCCATGACCATGGTCGTGCCTTCACGAGCAAGCCGGCTCAGGACTTCGACCACTTCTTCCGCCAGTTCCGGGTCGAGGGCAGAGGTCGGCTCGTCGCAGAGAAGCACGCGGGGCGACGGGGCAAGCGCGCGGGCGATCGCCACGCGCTGTTGCTGGCCGCCGGAAAGGGTCGCCGGCCAGGCGTCGGCCTTGTGCGCCATGCCGACCTTTTCCAAGAGTTCCATCGCGCGCGTCTTCGCCCTGTCGGCCGGCCATTTCAGCACCGTGACGAGACCTTCCATGACATTGCCGAGGGCGGTCTGGTGGGGGAAGAGCTGGAAGTTCTGGAACACCATGCCGGTCTGCCGGCGCAGGCGCTGGATCGCCGCCCAGCCGACCTTGCGGCCGGGCGAAAATTCGAGCGTCTCGTCGCCAAGCCGGATTGCGCCGGACGTTGGGATCTCCAGCAGATTGATGCAGCGCAGCAGCGTGCTCTTGCCGCCGCCGGATGGGCCGACCAAAGCCGTCACCGTGCCCTCGGCGAGCGTGACGGAGATGTCCTTGAGGACAAGATTGTCGCCGAAGCGCTTTTCGATGTGGGAGAGCTCGATCATGCGCGTGCCTCCAGGAAGCCGCCATAGCGGGCGAAGCGCCGCTCCAGCCTGACCTGCAGAGCCGACAGCACGGAGCTCATGGCGAGGTAGATCAGCGCCGCCAGGATATAGAGGATCAGCGGCTCGTAGGTGGTGGCAACGATGCGCTGGGCGGTCTGGAACATCTCTGGCACGGTGATGGCGGCGGCAAGCGAAGTGTCCTTCACCAGCGAGATGAAGGTGTTCGACAGCGGCGGCACGGCGACGCGGGTCGCCTGCGGCAGGATGGTGCGGCGCATCGCCTGGCTCCAGCTCATGCCGATGGAGTAGGCCGCTTCCCACTGTCCGCGTGGCACTGACGAGATGACGGCACGGATGATCTCGGAGGTGTAGGCGCCGACGTTCAGCGAGAAGCCGATGAGCGCGGCGGTGAAGGCGTCGAGCAGGATGCCGGCGCTCGGCAGCCCGTAGAAGATCACGAAAAGCTGGACGAGCAGCGGTGTGCCGCGGATCACCCAGACGTAAAATCGCGCGATGGCGACCACCGGCGCCGGTCCGAACAGACGGGCGACGGCGGTTGCGAGCCCGAGGATCAGGCCGAAGATGAAGGAAAGCAGCGTCAGCGGGATGGTGAAGGTGAGGCCGGCCCAGAGCAGGGACGGCAGCGAATCCAGCATCAGTTGGAGCCAGGTGGGCAAGGGGCGGGCCTTTCAAAAAGCGCGATCCGCCCCGGTGTCCGGAACGGATCGCGATTCATAACCGAGAATGGCCGGCGGAGAAACCGACCCGGCGCTCGGGACAGGGGTTACTTCGAGACGTCGGCGCCGAAGTACTTCTGCGAGATCTTGTCGTAGGTACCGTCGGCCTTGATCTCGCCGAGCGCCTTGTTGATCGCTTCCAAGAGTTCCGGCTCGTCCTTGCGGATGATGATGCCGGAGAAGTCGGCGTCAGCCTGTTCGGCCGCGATCTTTACCGGCGCGTCGGGCTTCTTCTTCTTGAAATCGAGGAAGGAGAGGCTGTCGTTTATCGTGGCATCGGCGCGGCCGGTGAGCACGAGCTGGATCGACTGGTCGAAGCCGTCGGTGCCGACGAGTTCGGCGCCGGAGGCGGTTGCGAGCTTGCCGAAGTTGCTGGTCAGCGACTGAGCCGACTTCTTGCCCTTGAGATCGGCGAAGCCCTTGATCTCCTCGTTGTCGGTCTTGACGATCAGCACGGCCTTCGAGGCGATGTAGGGCTCGGAGAAGTCGTACTTCTTCTTGCGCTCTTCGGTGATGCCGACCTGGTTGATGACCGTGTCGTAGCGGTTGGCGTCGAGGCCGGCGATCAGGCCGTCCCACTTGCCTTCGAGGAATTCGGCCTTGACGCCGAGCTTCTCGGCGACGGCCTGGCCGATCTCAACGTCGAAGCCGACAAGAGCGCCGGAGGCATCGTGATAGGTGAAGGGCGCATAGGTGCCCTCGGTGCCGATCTTCAGGACGCCGGCGGATTTGACCGCGTCGAGATTCTCGCCGGCTTCAGCGGAGGCGAGGGCGGCAACCTGCATCAGAGCGGCGGCGAACAGCGTGGGGAGGAGCTTCATCGTGATTTTCCATCTTCTTTGTGGTCCGGCCCGTCGTCCGGATTGAGCGGACAATCGCACAAAAGATTGGCGATCTGAGCGTATAAAACACCAATTCCCGAGCGTTTTGATGAAGAATTTTCCTCGAAATGGCGTCGGTCACGCGCAAAAGGCACGGTTTGCTCGAATTGCTGGCCCGCGGTGATTTGGCTTATTCCGCGACTTGAAATCGGTTTCAAAAGTCGTTATGCACATTCATAGCGATTTATGCACGTTTATGCACGATTGGCAAAAATGTCGAGCGATCTCTTACTTCGTGAGCGAAAGACGCTGATCCAGGAGCGGCTGAAGGCCAACGGCCGGGTGCTGGCTGCGGATCTCGCTGCCGAGCTCAATGTTTCCGAAGACACGATCCGCCGTGACCTGCGCGAAATGGCGGCAGCGGGGCTTTGCGAGCGGGTCTATGGTGGCGCGCTCCCGGTCGTTCCCGCGGCACACAGCAGTTTGAGCGAGCGGGTGGCGATGGCGCCGGAGCGCAAGGCAGCACTTGCCCGCACGGCGGTCGGACTGATCAAGCCGGGCATGACCGTGTTTCTTGATGCCGGTTCCACAAACCTCGCCATCGCGCAATTGATCGAGCCGGAGCTCCAGGTCACGATTGTCACCAATACGCCGCTGATCGCTGCAGCGCTGATGGAGAAGCCTGGCGTCGATCTCATCCTGCTTGGCGGGCCACTCAACCGTGCGGTCGGTGCGGCCATCAGCGCGCGGGCGCAGCGCGACGCCGAACTGCTCAGGCCCGATCTCTGCTTTCTCGGCACCTGCGGCGCCGATGCCGAAGCGGGCCTGACGGCGATCTATTTCGAGGACGCCGAATTCAAGCGGCTCGTCGCCTTGCGCAGCCGGCGTCTCGTTGTTGCCATCACCAGCGACAAGCTCGGGACGGCGGCGGCCCACGCGATCGTCGGTATTGACGAAAGGGCGGTGCTGGTCCTGGAGGCTGATGCCCCGGCAGCGCATCGTACTGCATTCGAGGCGGCCGGGGCGGAAGTCTTGATGGCGGGAGGGCCCGAACGATGACGATTACCCACGTGGCGCAGTGGACCCGAGACCTTGAGGCGATTGCCGGCTTTTGGTCGACGTTCTTCGGTGCTGAAGTCGGCGAGGTCTATCAAAGCCGGCGGCGGCCGGGCTTCCGCTCACGCTTCCTGAGGCTTGGCGACGGACCAGCGATTGAGATCATGGAGGGCCCTTGGGTTGCTCCGGGCGATCCGGCGCAAGAGCGCACGGGCCTTGCCCATGTGGCGCTGTCGCTCGGCAGCGAGCAGGCGGTCGATGCCATGGCTGCGCGCGCCGAGGCTGAAGGCATTCTGGTCGCGAAGGCGCGCTGGACCGGCGACGGCTTCTACGAGGCGGTCCTACGCGACCCCGATGGAAATCTGATCGAAATCACTGTTTGAGCCGGCCCGATCCGGCACAGAGGCAATACCATGGACCAACGTTCTCCCACTGCAACCGTCCGCCAGGGCTATATGACCCGCAACCGGCTGGCGGTTTCCCTGCTCTTTCTGATGAATGGCTTCGTCACCGGCAGCTGGGCGCCGAAGATCCCCGAGTTCAAGGACCGGCTCGGCATCAGCGAAAGCGTACTCGGCCTCCTGATCCTGATGTTTGGCATCGGCTCCCTGGTGCTGATGCCGATTGCCGGCGGCTATATCGCCCGCGTCGGTTCGCAGAAGGTGGTCAAGGTCACAGCCATCATCCTGTCGCCGCTGCTTCTGCTTTTGACATTGGTGCCAAACGTCTGGGCGGCAGCGATCGGCATGTTCGTGCTCGGCGGTTTCGTCGGCGCGATGGATGTCGCCATGAACGCCAATGCGGTCGAGGTCGAGAAATCGATGCGGCGGGCAATCATGTCCTCCTGCCACGCCTATTGGAGCCTCGGCGGCCTGATCGGCGCCGGCATCGGCGGATTCCTCATGGCGCGCGTCGGCGTGCTGCCGCATGTCTTCGTCGTCACCGTGATCTGCCTGACGTTGATTGCGATTGCCTGGCCGATGATCCTTGCCGACAAGCCACATCCGGCCGCCGCCAAGGAAAAGCTCCGCCTGCCGATGACGCCGCTACCCTGGCTGATCGGCATCATGGCGCTGTTTTCGATGGTGCCGGAGGGCACGGTGCTCGATTGGGGCGCGCTCTACCTGCGCAACGAGCTTGGTGCCTCGGTGGAACTGTCCGGCTTCGGCTTTGCCGCTTTCTCCGCCACCATGGCGACCATGCGCTTTGCTGGCGACCTCGTGCGCGACCGCTTCGGTGCCAAGAAGACGCTGCGCATCTGCACGGTCACCGCGCTCATCGGCATGATCATCGCGGGCACGGCGCCGAATGCCTATATCGCCATCCTCGGCTTTGCGATTGCCGGCGTCGGCATCTCCAACATGGTGCCGATCGCCTTTTCGGCGGCCGGCAACATGCCGGGCCTGCAGCCTGGCATCGGCCTTTCGGTCGCGACCTTCATGGGCTATTCGGGAATGCTGTTTGCGCCATCGGTGATCGGCTTCGTCGCCGAGCATACGGGCTTTGCCATCGTCTTTGCCTCGGTGCCGGTGCTGTTCATCGTGGTGCTGATGCTGTCGCATCATGCTCATCATGCCGACCACGCAAAGGGACACTGATGCCGGCCGCCTGCCATCAAATCGCCGTCAGGGCATGATGTCGCCGTTGACAACGGTGCTTTCCTCATCCACCTGATGGACGAAAAGCAAGAGCGGGACGGCAGAAGTCCATGCGGTTTCCGCCCGCATCCCGCGCTGAAACGATGAGACCAGGTCACTGGCGTGACCTGGGGACCAAGAGGCCTTTATGTCTGCCGCCTTCGATTTTGATCCGCAGCCCCGCCGTGCGTCCGTCGCCGTCGATGTCGGCGGGGTCATAGTGGGCGGTGGCGCGCCGGTGGTCGTCCAGTCGATGACCAACACCGATACCGCTGATATCGACGGAACGGTGGCGCAGGTTGCCGCCCTTCACAAGGCCGGCTCGGAACTGGTGCGCATCACCGTCGACCGCGACGAGAGTGCCGCCGCCGTGCCGAAGATCCGCGAGCGGCTCGAGCGCCTCGGTCTGGACGTGCCGCTCGTCGGCGACTTCCACTATATCGGCCACAAGCTGCTCGCCGATCATCCGGCCTGCGCCGAAGCGCTCGCCAAGTACCGCATCAACCCGGGCAATGTCGGCTTCAAGGACAAGAAGGACAAGCAGTTCGCCGAGATCGTCGAAATGGCGATCCGCTACGACAAGTCGGTGCGCATCGGCGTCAATTGGGGCTCGCTCGACCAGGAACTGCTGACGCGGCTGATGGACGAGAACCAGGCGAACGGCTTTCCGCTGACGGCCCAGCAGGTGACGCGCGAGACCATCGTGCAGTCGGCGCTCTTGTCGGCGGATCTCGCAGAAGAGATCGGCCTGCCACGCAACCGCATCATTCTCTCCGCCAAGGTTTCGGGTGTCCAGGACCTGATCGCCGTCTACGCCATGCTGTCGGCACGCTCCGACCATGCGCTGCATCTCGGGCTGACGGAAGCCGGCATGGGCACCAAGGGCATCGTCGCCTCCTCGGCCTCGCTCGGCATCCTGATGCAGCAGGGCATCGGCGACACGATCCGCATTTCGCTAACGCCGGAGCCCGGTGGCGACCGCACCCGCGAGGTGCAGGTGGCGCAGGAACTGCTACAGGTCATGGGCTTCCGCCAGTTCATTCCGGTGGTTGCAGCGTGTCCCGGCTGCGGGCGCACGACGTCCACCGTGTTCCAGGAGCTCGCGCAGAAGATCCAGGACGACATCCGCCGCAACATGCCGGTCTGGCGCGAGAAATATCCCGGTGTCGAAGGCCTGAAGGTCGCGGTGATGGGCTGCATCGTCAACGGCCCGGGCGAAAGCAAACATGCGGACATCGGCATCTCGCTTCCGGGCACCGGTGAAATGCCGGCCGCCCCAGTTTTCGTTGACGGCCAGAAGGCGATGACCCTGCGCGGCCCGAACATCGCCGCGGACTTCGAGACGCTGGTTTCCGATTATATCGAGAAGCGTTATGGCCGCGGCCAGGCGGCTGCCGAATAGGCGGTTTCTTCCGGGCAGTTCCAAGCGACGTACAAGGCTCCTGCCGCCCGGAAGCGCGCGGCTTGGGGCCTATCGCCGCGACGTCAGCCCGCTCTCAGGTGGAATCACTCGAAGCGGAAAGACGCTCTAGAGGATCTCGTCCAGCGCTTCGATCAGTCGCGCGCATTCCTGATCGGTGCCGATCGTGATGCGCAGGAAATCGGAAATGCGGGGCTTGGCGAAATGGCGGACCAGCACGGCCCGCTCGCGCAGCGCCTTCATCAATGCCTCGCCGTCATGGCCCGGATGCCGGGCGAACACAAAGTTGGCCTGAGATGGCAATACCTCGAAGCCGCGTTGAGTGAGGTCCGCCGCAAGCAGTTCGCGGGAGTCGATGATTTTTGCGCGCGTTTCCTCGAACCAGGCCTCGTCCTCGATCGCGGCGATGGCGCCTGCTTGCGCCGGACGGCCGAGCGGATAGGAGTTGAAGCTGTCCTTCACCCGCTCCAGCGCCTCGATCAGCGGCCGCTGGCCGATGGCGAAGCCGACACGAAGGCCTGCAAGCGCGCGCGACTTGGAGAAGGTCTGGACGACCAGCAGGTTCTCGTATTTCGAAACGAGTTCTGCTGCCGACTGGCCGCCGAAGTCGACATAGGCCTCGTCGATGACGACGGGCTGGTCCGGGTGGCTTGCGACGAGCCGCTCGATTTCGGCGAGCGGCAGGCCGATGCCTGTCGGAGCGTTCGGGTTCGGCAGGATGATCGCGCCGCAGGGGCGATCATAGTCGGCGATGTCGATCTCGAAGGCGTCGTTGAGCGGGACCTCGACCGTGTCGATCTCGAAGAGCCGCGCGTAGGTCGAATAGAAGCTGTAGGAAATATCCGGATAGAGCAGCGGCGAGTCGTGCTTCAGGAGGCCGGCGAAGATATGGGCCAGCACCTCGTCCGAGCCGTTGCCGACGAAGACTTCCTCCGCCGTCACGCCATAGCGCGCGGCGATCGCCTGGCGAAGCTTGAGCGCCAGCGGGTCGGGATAAAGGCGGAGATCGCTGCTTGCTGCAGCGCCGATCGCGTCGAGCACTTTTTGCGAGGGACCGTAGGGGCATTCGTTGGTGTTAAGCTTCACCAGATTGGCGATGCGCGGCTGCTCGCCCGGCACATAGGGCTTGAGCTTCGAGACGATCGGCGACCAGTATTTGCTCACGGGGCTAATTCCTGCGGTTGGCGACGAAGCGGGCGGTTTCGATGAGGATGGCCGAGCGCTCACCATAGGGCGCGAGCAGGGATTCGGCTTCTGCGACCAGTTGCTCCAGCCGCTCCTCTGCCCAGGCCTGGCCGTGCAGCGCGACCAGCGTGCCTTTGCCGCGGGCGGCGTCCTTGCCGGTCGCCTTGCCCATGGTCTCCGCGTCAGCAGTGAGGTCGAGCAGGTCGTCAGCGAGCTGGAAGGCAAGGCCGATCTTTTCGCCGAAGTGGCGAAGCCGGGCGCGGTCGTCTTTCGATGCGGCAGCGACGATGGCGCCCGCTTCGCAGGCGAAGCGGATGAGGGCGCCGGTTTTCATGGCCTGCAGCGTCACGATGCCGGCCTCGTCGGGCGGCGACTTCTCTGCTGCCAGATCGAGCGCCTGTCCGCCGGCCATGCCACCGTGGCCGGCGGCGCGTCCGAGCGCCAGGATCAGCTCCACTTTCTGGCCGTCCGTCAGCAGCGTTTCGGGGGCCGCGATGATGTCGAAGGCGAAGGTCAGCAGGCTGTCGCCGGCGAGGATCGCGGTTGCCTCGTCGAAGGCCTTGTGCACCGTCGGCTGGCCGCGGCGGATATCGTCGTCGTCCATCGCCGGCAGGTCGTCATGGACGAGGGAATAGCAATGGACGCATTCGAGCGCCGCCCCGACGCGCAAGGATGCATCCAAGCTGCCGCCGAGAAGATCCGCACATTCGATCACCAGAAAGGGGCGCAGCCGCTTGCCGCCGTTCAGCACGCCGTGCCGCATGGCCGCGAGCAGGTTTGCTGGTCGCGCAATCTCGTCGACCGCCGTCGCCGAGCCGAGCAGGCGCTCGAGCAGAGCTTCGACGGCGCGGGCATTGCCGGTGAGGCGGCGGGTGAAGGGCGATGTGTCCTGGCTCATGCGCGCTCTTTGGCACGGGCGAAGAGGGCTTTCAACGGGGATTCGTGTCGCAGCGGCGCGCTTTCCCTGGGACAGCCGCCTGGGCGCCTTGCCTTTTACCAGAAAGCCCGTTCAACTTTGCCGGACCATACACTAAGAGAAGCGGATGGACAGCGAGGTGAACAGTCAGGCCGTGAACGTCGTTCCGGAAGCGCGCGAGGAGGGCGAAGTGCCTTCCAGTCGCTGGTCTTCGCTTCGCCGGACGTTGCGCAAGAAACGCCGCCAGATCATCCTGGCTGTCCTGGGTTTCGTTGCCCTGCCCTATGTGCTGATCGTTCTCTATCTCGTCGAGTTCGTCCACCCGGTCTCCACCTTGATGCTGCGCGATCTCGTTCTGCTTCGCGGCTACGACCGCCAATGGGTCGATTTCGAGAACATCTCGCCGGTGCTCGTTCAATCGGTGATGATGTCGGAGGACGGTCAGTTCTGCGCCCATGACGGCGTCGACTGGGGCCAGATGCGCGGCGTGGTCGAGGATGCGCTTGAAGGGGAATCGACCCGTGGCGCCAGCACCATCCCGATGCAGACGGTCAAGAACCTCTACCTCTGGAACGGCCGCTCCTTCCTGCGCAAGGGCATGGAGCTGCCGCTGGCGGTCGCTGCCGATTTCGTCTGGAGCAAGCGGCGGATGATGGAGATCTATTTGAACGTCGCCGAATGGGGTGATGGGATCTACGGTATCGAGGCGGCGGCCCGCCACCATTTCGGCGTTTCCGCGGCGAAGCTCTCGCGCCGGCAGGCCGCACTGCTTGCGGTTTCGCTGCCCAACCCGAAAGAGCGCAATGCCGGCAAACCCGGCCGTGGGCTCAAGCGTCTGGCGAATTTGATCGAGCGTCGCGCCAGCCGCTCCGGCGGCTACATCACCTGCCTTTATGATTGAGATCAGACCTTTTCATTGGATGCGGTTGCCGGGGGATGTCATCCTGGCTTCGTAGAGTTCTGCCATCTGGGCCCTCTCTCCATTCAAAAGGCCCGATCGCTCCCATGACCTCGATTTCCCCTTCGCTTCTCGCCTTTGGCCGCAACGCGGACACCATTCCGCCGAAGCATATCGGAACCCGCTACGCCACGGACGGCCGCTTCCTGCGTGAGCCGGGCAACACGGTCGTCTCCCACGTCACCGCCGGATCGCCGTCCGAGACGGCCGTGCTTGCCGTGCGCGAGCGTCTGATGGCGATGCCCGAGGCGGGGCAGTTCGCCTTCACGCATCCGTCCAGCCTGCACATGACGATCTTCCAGGGCATCATCGAATATCGTCGCAGGCTACCCTATTGGCCCGTCGATATGGCGCTCGATACACCGATCGATGTGATGACCGAACACTACTGTGCGCGGCTGAGGCACTTTGCGCCGTTGCAGCCCTTCCGTGCCCGCGTGACCGAGATCACGCCAACCGGTCTCGCGCTTGAAGGCGACAGCGTCGCCGATCGGGCTTGCCTCAAGGCCTGGCGCGATGCTTTCGCCGAAGTCTTCGGCTATCGCCATCCTGATCATGACGACTATGCGTTTCACATCACCTTCGCCTATGTCATCGACTGGCTCGATGACGCGGCACTGCCGCGCTGGCAGGAAATGTTGAGCGAACAACTCGCCTGCCTCAGGGAGCGGGCGCCGGTGATCGAGCTCGATCCGCCGGCCTTCTGCTCGTTCGAGGACATGAACCATTTCGAGGAACTGATCGTTTTCTCGGACAGATCAGCAATCACGGCCAGCAATTAAGGCCAGCATCAAGGAATGTAGATGACCGGACTTACCCTTTACGTCGGCAACAAGAACTATTCGTCCTGGTCGATGCGGCCCTGGATGGCGATGACCGCCGCGGGCATCGCCTTCGAGGACGTGGTCATTCCCTTCGATTTCGCGGCCGGCAATCCTGATATCCGCGCGATCTCGCCGACCGGAAAGGTGCCGCTGCTGCGCCACGGCGATCTGCTCGTCTGGGAATCGCTGGCGATCATCGAATATGTCGCCGAGCTCTTTCCCGACGCCGGGCTTTGGCCGTCCGATCGCCAGGCCCGCGCCCGGGCCCGCAGCTATTCCATGGAGATGCTCTCCGGTTTCAGGGCGCTGCGCGGTGCCTGCCCGATGAACATCCGCCGGGAGAGGCGGGCGCTTCAGGTGGATGCCGACGTTCGCGCTGATGTCGTGCGCATCGAGCAGATCTGGAAGGAGGCGCTTGCCCACTCCGGCGGGCCGTTCCTCTTCGGATCCTTCAGCGCGGCCGATGCAATGTACGCGCCTGTGGTCAACCGCTTCGACGTCTACGATCTCGTTGCGGATCAAGAAACGCTCGGCTACATGCAACGGGTGAAGGCACATTTCGCTTTCCGGAAGTGGGAAGAGGCTGCCCGCGCCGAGCCGTGGGTCGTTCCCGATGACGAGGTCTGAATCGGCGCCGCCAGATCTTGAGTCGAAAAATTGCGGCTGGGGACTGGTCAAACAGCAGTTGCCCATGTATAAGCGCGCCAAATTTCCGTGATTGACATCTGTTTAACACGGCCATTTCGGCTGCTGAACAGTGTTTGCCCGATAAGTGGAGAATGAAATGGCTGTACCTAAAAGAAAAACGAGCCCGTCCAAGCGTGGCATGCGCCGTTCCGCTGACGCTCTCAAGACGCCGACCTACGTCGAAGACAAGAACTCCGGCGAACTGCGTCGCCCGCACCACATCGACCTGAAGACCGGCATGTACCGTGGCCGTCAGGTTCTGACCCCGAAGGAAAACGCATAAGCGTTTCCGTTCGTGGAATGGTTCAAAGGGCTGGCTCTGCCGGCCCTTTTGTTTTGCGTCTGACATTTTCTCGCTTGGACCCTGTGTTATCCGCAGGAGCTAGAGCATCACGCGCCAAGGTGAAGTCACTGGAAGCGGAGAGATGCTCTAGACCCTAAGTGCTGGAGCGTCCTTGGTGCGTTCATGCGAACGCACAGCGCTCTACAGCGCCGCGCGTCTTATCAGACGCGCAAAGGTCGCTGTAGCACTTTGAATTGCTGCATGTTTTTGTCCTTTAACCGGCTACGATTAAAGGAAACATGCAGTAGGCCTGAAGACGCCGCAAGACGCGGCAAAGGAGTTCGCGCCCGATGCTCGCTGCCGTTCCGCTGCTGATCCTGCCGTTCGTTGTCTACAATCTCGCGATGATCGGAATGTTCGGCGGTATTGCCGGCTTGAACGCCGAGATGCTGTCGCTGTCCATGCTGTCGGGCGCGACCTGGACGATGCGCTTCGGCGACCTCCTGATCGTCGTCGCACTGCTGTTGCTCTTCGTCGAATTGCTGAAGGCGACCCGCACGAGCACGCGTGCGCTGATGGATCACCTGTTGTCGATGATTCTGTTCATCGCCTTCCTGATCGAATTCCTGCTGCTGGCGCCGGCGGCAACCCAGCTCTTCTTCATCCTGATGACGATCAGCTTCATCGACGTCATCGCCGGCTTCGCCGTCTCGATGCGCTCGGCCGGACGGGACGTGTCGATCGGCCTTTAAAGCCTGTAGCGCAAAAGTGCGCAGCGGTTTTGCGACAACGACATGCGAAATATCAAGAACTTAAAGCGCAAGGCGCGAATCTGAAAGATCGCGACGCGCTTTAGGTCACGATCGATCCCGGGGCGTTGGCCCAATTCAAAACATGGTTTGCTGGACGGGAATTGGGCGGGTGACTCACACCCGCCTTTGCAAGGAGAATGCGCTCAGCCGAGATTGTCGAGCTTGGTCTGGAGCGCGCGAAGCTGTTCCTTGAGCTCGTCGATATCCTTGGCTTCGGCCTTCTTGGTTTCCTTCACCGGCGGGGCGGTGATGAACGGCGAGAACATCTGCATCGCCTGATGGAACATCTCGGTATTGCGGCGGACCTGCTCTTCGACAAGTTGCAGCGGAACCTGCAGGTTCTTGCCGAGCGGCGTGTCACCGAAGGCCTTGTTGATCTGCTCGCGCATCTGCGACTGCTGCTCGGTGAAAGCCTGCATCGAATGCTCGAGATAGCTCGGCACCACCATCTGCATCTGGTCGCCGTAGAACGAGATCAGCTGGCGCAGGAAGGAGATCGGCAGCAGCGTGTTGCCGGTCTTGGACTCCTGCTCGAAGATGATCTGCGTCAGCACGGAATGGGTGATGTCCTCTCCGGACTTTGCGTCCTGGACGATGAAATCGTCGCCCTTCTTCACCATGACAGCCAGGTCGTCGAGCGTGACATAGGTGCTGGTCCCGGTGTTGTAGAGCCGCCGGTTCGCATATTTTTTTATAACGATCTGGCCTTCGTGCTTCGCCATCAGGGTCTCCTCTCACCCATCATCCCGTCTTTATTGCGTTTTTCAGAGTATCCGCAAAAGAGCGCCGCTGACAATGTCTTTGTGCGTTGCGGCGACGCAAGTGCGAAATCTTGCGGTTGCGTCTTGGGTGACGGTTTTGTGGCACCGCATCAAGGCGTTTGACTTGCGCCGCGCGCTTTGCCAGTCTGCTTCCATTAGGCAAGAAAGATCTGAGGAAACGTCCCATGAGCAATCCCTCCATCGTGATCGCCAGCGCCGCCCGTACCGCGGTCGGATCCTTCAACGGTGCATTCGCCAACACACCGGCGCACGAACTCGGCGCCGCCGTCATCAAGGGCGTGCTCGAGCGCGCAGGCGTCGAGGCAGGCGAGGTCGACGAGGTGATCCTCGGCCAGGTCCTGCAGGCCGGCGAGGGCCAGAACCCGGCGCGTCAGGCGGCGATGAAGGCGGGTCTTCCGCAGGAGAAAACCGCCTGGGGCATGAACCAGCTCTGCGGTTCCGGTCTTCGTGCCGTGGCGCTCGGCATGCAGCAGATTGCAACCGGTGATGCGGATATCATCGTCGCCGGCGGCATGGAGTCCATGTCGATGGCGCCGCATTGCTCGCATCTTCGCGGCGGCGTGAAGATGGGCGATTTCAAGATGATCGACACGATGATCAAGGACGGTCTGACCGACGCCTTCTACGGCTATCACATGGGCATCACTGCCGAAAACGTCGCCCGCCAGTGGCAGCTCAGCCGTGAAGAGCAGGATACTTTCGCGCTCGCCTCGCAGAACAAGGCCGAAGCGGCCCAGAAGGCCGGGCGGTTCGCCGACGAGATCATTCCCTTCATCGTCAAAGGCCGCAAGGGCGACGTCACCGTCGACCAGGACGAATATATCCGCCATGGCGCAACGCTCGACCAGATGACGAAGCTGCGTCCGGCCTTCGACAAGGAAGGCACGGTCACCGCCGGCAACGCCTCCGGCCTCAATGACGGCGCCGCGGCCACTCTGCTGATGACCGAAGCGCAGGCTTCCAAGCGCGGCATCCAGCCGCTCGCCCGTATCGTTTCCTGGGCAACGGCCGGCGTCGATCCGCAGGTCATGGGCACCGGCCCGATCCCGGCTTCGCGCAAGGCGTTGGCGAAAGCCGGCTGGGCGATCGGCGACGTCGAACTGGTCGAGGCCAACGAGGCTTTCGCGGCACAGGCCTGCGCGGTCAACAAGGACCTCGGCTGGGATCCGTCGATCGTCAACGTCAATGGCGGCGCGATCGCCATCGGCCATCCGATCGGCGCTTCCGGCGCCCGCGTGCTCAACACGCTGCTCTTCGAAATGAAGCGCCGCGGCGTTTCCAAGGGGCTTGCAACGCTCTGCATCGGCGGCGGCATGGGCGTCGCCATGTGCGTCGAACGGCTCTAATCGGTTTGGCGGCATGAACAGCGCCAGGTGGGTTCCGTTTTCCCTTCTTCTGGCCGGTTCGCCGATCGTTTCCGCACATGCCAATCCCGCGCCTCTCGACGAGGCGCGGTTGGTTCAGTGCATGCTGGAACATACGACCTCGGACGACGAGGCCGTTTTCAAGGACATGATGGTTGCGGCCCCGAACGATGACAGTGGCGCTTTGAAAGCGTCGCTCGTTCAGCTCTCCAGTCTGATGATGAACCTCGCGCTCACCAAGTGCGAGGTGGGTATGTCTATGCTCGCGACGCCTCAGTTCCAGGCTGCCGCCGAGCTCTACGGACGACAGGTCGGCGAAAAGCTGATGAAGAAGGCCTTTGAGAAACTGAACTGATCAAGTGGGAGGCGTGCATGAGCAGGGTAGCATTGGTCACAGGTGGGTCGCGCGGCATCGGCGCGGCAATCTCCGTCGCACTCAAGAATGCCGGCTACAAGGTGGCCGCAAACTATGCCGGCAATGACGAAAAGGCTGAGGCCTTCAAGCAGGAAACCGGCATCCCCGTCTACAAGTGGGATGTTTCCAGCTATCAGTCCTGCGCCGAAGGCATCGCCAAGGTCGAGGCCGATCTCGGCCCGGTCGAAGTGCTGGTCAACAATGCGGGCATCACCCGCGACGCGATGTTCCACAAGATGACGCCCGAGCAATGGGGCGAGGTGGTCGGCACCAACCTCACCGGTCTCTTCAACATGACGCATCCGATCTGGTCCGCCATGCGCGACCGCGGTTTCGGCCGCGTCATCAACATCTCGTCGATCAACGGCCAGAAGGGCCAGATGGGCCAGGCCAACTATTCGGCGGCCAAAGCCGGTGATCTCGGCTTCACCAAGGCGCTTGCCCAGGAAGGTGCGGCGAAGGGGATCACGGTCAACGCCATCTGCCCGGGTTATATCGGCACGGAAATGGTGCGGGCGGTGCCGGAGAAAGTGCTGAACGAGCGGATCATCCCGCAGATCCCGGTTGGCCGCCTCGGCGAGCCGGAAGAAATCGCCCGCTGCGTTGTGTTCCTGGCCTCCGACGACGCCGGCTTCATCACCGGCTCGACGATTTCGGCGAATGGCGGACAGTTCTTCGTCTGACCTTTTGATCTCATCATTGCTTTGAACGGCGCCCTTCGGGGCGCCGTCTTTGTGTAGGGCGGAGAGAAGAGACGCCTGTTGCCCCGGCATTTGAATCCCGAAATCGCGCACGTGAATCTGCTGCCGGCGCGCGGCGCAGACACTATATCTTGTGGAGAACAAAAGCGGAATGATGCCCGTACCACGAGTCGCCATCGGATCCTCCCGTATTGGTCGAGGGTGCTCGGTGCGATTCTCATTCTCTCTGCCCAGCGAATCTCCGATGAATTTCGTTAAAAATTTTCTAGGCTTTCCAGAGTCTTGGATTCGGAATCCTTTGACCTGTCTGGCAATGGGACAGCCAGGATTGAGGCGAGTCGTGGGCTCTAACACACGCGCGCGGCGTCAGATTCAGCATGTGGTGCAACGTTTGGTGTTGAAATCTATATGTAGTCGTGAACATACAGTGAATCGCGATGAGTCTTCGATTCGTCGCCGATTCGTTCCATGGCTGTTCCCGTTCTCGATTGCGCCAACCACAACAGGTGGTGCAATGGGCTGAGAGACGCCGAACGATGGTTTTAGTTGTCGGCGCCCCTTGCGTTTGGCTCGGTGCGTGGGCATGTGTTTGCCGCCAGCGTGAAAAGACGCTGTCGTAATTTCTGAATGCCCGGGATCGATGACGTGTCCGTTCACCCCATGATCCTGAGCGGCCGCGGCGTAACCGCGGTGCTCGGGCCAACCAATACCGGCAAGACGCACTACGCGATCGAGCGCATGATCGCGCATGACAGCGGCGTCATAGGCCTGCCGCTGCGCCTCCTGGCGCGCGAGGTCTATACGCGCCTGGTCGAAAGGGTCGGCCATCACAATGTCGCGCTGATCACTGGCGAGGAGAAGATTACTCCGCATCGCGCCCGCTATTCGGTCTGCACCGTCGAAGCGATGCCGAGGGAGACGACCGCGTCCTTCGTGGCGATCGACGAAGTGCAGCTTGCAGGCGATCTCGAGCGCGGTCACATCTTCACCGACCGGATCCTGCATCTGAGGGGGCGTGGCGAGACGCTGCTTCTGGGGGCTGCAACGATGCGGCCGATCCTGGAGCACCTCCTGCCCGGCATTACCGTCGTCGAGCGGCCGCGCATGTCGCAACTGCTCTATGCCGGTTCGAAGAAAATCACCCGCCTGCCGCATCGCTCGGCGATCGTCGCCTTCTCGGCCGACGAAGTCTATGCGATCGCCGAACTGATCCGTCGCCAGCGCGGCGGCGCCGCCGTCGTGCTCGGCGCGCTTTCGCCGCGCACGCGCAATGCGCAGGTGGCGCTCTATCAGGAAGGCGACGTCGAATACATGGTGGCGACCGACGCGATCGGCATGGGTCTCAACCTCGACGTCGATCACGTCGCCTTCGCGCAGGACCGCAAGTTCGACGGCTACCAGTTTCGCAACCTGAACCCGGCGGAACTGGCGCAGGTCGCCGGGCGCGCCGGGCGACATCTGCGTGACGGAACGTTCGGCGTCACGGGTCGCGTCGATCCTTTCGACAACGAGCTCGTTCATCGCATCGAGTCGCACGAGTTCGATGCGGTCAAGGTGCTGCAATGGCGCTCGAAGGCGTTCGACTATTCCTCGCTTACCGCCTTGAAGAAGAGCCTCGATGCCGCGCCGAAAGTTCCCGGCCTTGCCCGGGCGCTACCTGCGGTAGACCAGCAGGCGTTCGAGCATCTGGCCCGCTACCCGGAGGTCGTCGACATTACGACCAATGCCGAGCGCGTCGAAAAATTATGGGAAGCCTGCGCGCTGCCGGACTATCGGCGCATCACGCCCGCCCAGCACGCCGATCTGATCTCGACGATCTACGCGGATCTCGTTCGCCGGGGTACGGTGAACGAGGACTTCATGGCCGAACAGGTCAGGCGTGCCGATCACACCGACGGTGAGATCGACACACTTTCGGCGCGAATCGCGCAGATCAGAACCTGGACCTATGTGTCGAACCGGCCGGGATGGCTGGCCGATCCGACACACTGGCAAGAAAAGACGCGGGAAATTGAAGATCGATTATCCGACGCACTACATGAACGGTTGACGAAACGCTTTGTTGATCGCAGGACATCTGTGCTCATGAAGCGCCTGAGAGAGAATGCTATGCTGGAAGCTGAAATCAGTGTGAATGGTGATGTCTTCGTCGAAGGACACCACGTAGGACAACTAACCGGTTTCCGGTTTACGCTGGCGACCGGCGGCGACGGCCCGGATGCCAAGGCCGTGCAGGGCGCTGCCCAGAAGGCGCTGGCGCTCGAGTTCGAGGCGCGGGCCGCACGTCTGCACGCCTCGGGCAACAACGACCTGGCGCTTTCGTCGGATGGTCTCGTGCGCTGGCTCGGCGATCCCGTCGCCCGTCTGGCAGCGAGCGACCATGTCATGCGTCCGCGCGTCATCCTGCTTGCCGACGATCAGCTGCAGGCGAACGCCCGCGAGCATGTCGTGGCGCGCATCGAGCGTTTCGTGAACCATCACATCGGTACGGTGCTGAAGCCGCTCGACGATATCTCGCGCGCTGAAGACCTCGAAGGCCTCGCCAAGGGCCTTGCCTTCCAGCTCGTCGAGAACCTCGGCGTGCTCTTCCGCCGCGATGTCGCCGACGACGTGAAGTCGCTGGACCAGGACGGTCGCGCTTCGATCCGCAAATACGGCGTGCGCTTCGGCGCGTATCACATCTTCCTTCCGGCACTCTTGAAGCCGGCTCCGGCCGAGCTGATCACGCTGCTCTGGGCGCTGAAGAACGACGGTCTCGACAAGCCCGGCTATGGTGACCTCATCCCGATGCTCGCTGCCGGCCGTACGTCGGTCGTCACCGATCCATCCTTCGAGCGCACCTTCTACAAGCTTGCCGGCTTCCGCTTCCTCGGAAAGCGCGCCGTGCGCATCGACATCCTCGAGCGCCTGGCCGATCTCATCCGGCCGCTGCTGCAGTGGAAGCCCGGTGCACAGCCGCGTCCTGAAGGCGCCTATGACGGCCGTCGTTTCACCGCCACCACCTCGATGCTTTCGATCCTCGGCGCAACGCCTGATGATATGGAAGAGATCCTGAAGGGCCTTGGCTATCGGGCCGACAGCGTCAAGGCCGAGGAGGCTGCGGCCTTCCTCGCCAGCCAGGACGGTGCGCCCGCCTCTGCTGCCGCCGCCTCCGAGCCGGTTGCCGCCGTCGATGACGCGGACGCTGCTGACAGCGCGACGGATGCCGAGACCGCAGCCATTGAGGCACCTGCCGCCGAGGCCGAGAACGCTGAGGGCAAAGTCGCCACCAGCGACGTGCAACCAGCCGAAGCTCAAGTCGCCGAGACCGGAGAACCGGTCGAAGCCAAGCCCGTGCTGCTGTGGCGTCCCGGCACCCGCCAGGATAACCAGCGCCAGGGCGGCGGTCGCCACCAGGGCGACCAGCGTCGCGGCGGCCAGCGCCATGGCCAAGGCCAAGGGCAGAGCGAGGGACGTGAGGGCGGACGCAAGGGCGGCCAGCCGGTGCGCGGCAAGCGCCATGACGGCGGCAAGTCGGAAGGCGGTCCGCGCCAGGACCGTGGTGATCGTCATGATCGTCACGACCGCGGCGGCAAGCCCGGCCAGGGCAAGTTCGAGGCGCGCCCGCCGCGTCGCGAGAAGCCGGTGGATCCGGATTCGCCCTTCGCCAAGCTCGCGGCGCTCAAGGAGCAGATGAAGAAGTAAGGCAGGTCATGGAAAAACAGCCCACGTCCAACCCGGCATCGCGCCAGCGTCTCGACAAGTGGCTGTTTTTCACGCGGCTGATCAAATCGCGCTCGCTTGCGCAAAAAGCGATCGAGGACGGCCGCGTGGCCGTCAACGAGCAGCGCGTGACGCAGTCGTCGTTTCAGGTCAAGACGGGGGACCTGCTTGAGCTCGTCCTCGACCGCCGCAGCGTGACCGTGCGCGTGCTTGCTCCAGGGGAACGACGTGGCCCCTACGAGGAAGCGCGGCTTCTTTATGATGATCTCACGCCGGAATTGCCTAAGGAGAAACTCTCGGCATTTGATCTCGCCACACGCGACCGTGGGGCGGGACGCCCGACCAAGAAAGAGCGGCGGGATACCGATCGGCTAAAACCCGATTTCGATCCGCGCGAGGATTAGAAAACTCTGCCTTTGCCGCGGCGTTTCGCGCATTGAATATTCTTGCAAAGGGTCCATAAAGCCTTTACCTGACAGACCCACGTTGGGTGCATCGGTCTTGCTTCGGCAGCTATGCGCGCCGGACATTCCTAGCATGCGCGGACGATGAGCATCACCATTGATTGCCGTCTGCCATCAAACGTGAGCATTGGCTGGAGTACCTCATGACGTATGTCGTGACCGACAATTGCATTCGCTGCAAGTATATGGACTGTGTCGAAGTCTGCCCCGTGGACTGCTTCTATGAGGGCGAGAATTTCCTCGTCATCCATCCCGACGAGTGCATCGATTGCGGCGTTTGCGAGCCGGAATGTCCTGCCGAGGCGATCAAGCCGGACACCGAGCCGGGCCTTGATATGTGGTTGAAAGTGAACGCTGATTTTGCCACGAAGTGGCCGAACGTCACGGTCAAGCGCGACCCGATGCCGGAAGCCAAGGAGATGGACGGCGTCGAAGGCAAGTACGAGAAGTTCTTCTCCGCCGAGCCGGGACAGGGCGACTGAGACGGACGATCTCTATCGTTCGTCGAGGCTGACGCAGCGAGCGCGACCCAGCGCGCCAAACCTGGGGAAAAACACGCACTGCGCTCGCAGGTGCGAGAATGGTGGCTTGATGGCTGCCATGCAGCAAATTATTGATTTCGGCACTTTTTTGTGATAGGTTCCTTCTACTGATCCACAGAGGGTGTTTTTGCGCGCCCGAAAACCATCACGAAAGCAAACGATCTCCAAAAGGCGGTTTCTCCCTATTACGCAACATGGCTTTGCTCTGTTGCGACCGCATTTCATGAGGCTGTTTGCGTTCCGTGGACGGACCAGGATGTACCCACCCGGCGGTATCCCCGTCTATCCCGGGCCTCACTGACCCGGCCCCGGCCAGAATGGCCGGCGCGAAACAGGGAGTTTTTGAAACGAATGACGACCCAGCAGAAAAAATCTTCGACACGCCAGGGCTTCAAGACCGGTGAATCGATCGTCTATCCGGCCCACGGCGTTGGCCAGATCGTGGCGATCGAAGAGCAGGAAGTCGCGGGCATGAAGCTTGAGCTTTTTGTCATCGATTTCGAGAAGGACAAGATGCGGTTGAAGGTGCCGGTGGCCAAGGCTGTCAGCATCGGCATGCGCAAGCTGTCTGAAACCGATTTCGTCGATCGTGCGTTGAAGGTTGTGCAGGGCAAGGCTCGCGTGAAGCGCACCATGTGGTCGCGCCGCGCCCAGGAATACGATGCCAAGATCAACTCCGGCGACCTGATTTCCATCGCGGAAGTCGTTCGCGATCTCTATCGCGCCGAAAACCAGCCGGAACAGTCCTATTCCGAACGCCAGCTCTATGAAGCTGCCCTCGACCGCATGGCGCGCGAAATCGCTGCCGTGAACAAAATGTCGGAGACCGAAGCTGTGCGCCTCGTCGAGGCAAACCTCAGCAAGGGCCCGAAGCGCGGCAAGGCGATCGACGAAGACGACGCCCAGGACGAAGCAGCATAAGCTTCCAACCCGCAGTGAGACTGCAAAAAAGCCCGGCCATCGCGCCGGGCTTTTTCTTTGATCTGATGGAACTTTTGCCCGCCACGCGCATTTACATTAGCCGGCAGGAACGCGCCGCTTTCGCGCCGGGCGATCTTGGTTCTGTGATCCGTCACCGTTCAGGTTCGTGATTTTGAAGTTAGGGCGCCGCGTCGTTTCTTCAAGTTCGGCGCCGGGGCTCTTGAGCGGGGAAGGAAAAGATCATGCGGTTTTCCGCGCCCATCCCGCTCTGACTTAAAGGAACCGATCACGATGATTTGGATCGATCCGATCCAAATCATCGTGATCTAGACGCCCCTGCTGCCGGACGCGCCATCTGTCCGGCCTTTTAGACTTCACACGCAATGGCGCCCGGGCGCCAGTCACGGAGTGATCGATGAAGACTCTCACTGCAGACCGGCGGATGATCAAGATCGCAATGGAGGCGCCCTATCTCGAGCGCGACGAGGAGCACGCGCTGGCACAGGCCTGGCGGAACGACCATGATCAGGAAGCCCGCAACAAGATCGCCATGTCGCATATGCGGCTCGTGATCTCGATGGCAGCGAAGTTCCGCAACTTCGGCCTGCCCATGGGCGACTTGGTGCAGGAAGGCCATATCGGCCTCCTGGAAGCGGCGGCCCGCTTCGAACCCAGCCGTGAGGTCAGGTTTTCGACCTATGCGACCTGGTGGATCCGGGCATCGATGCAGGACTATGTCCTGCGCAATTGGTCGATCGTCAGGGGCGGCACGAGTTCGGCTCAGAAGGCGCTGTTCTTCAATCTGCGGCGGTTGCGTGCACGTCTGGCGCAAGGCGACAGGCAACTTACATCGCAGGCTATGCATGAGGAAATTGCCGCGGCGCTCGGCGTCAGCATCGCCGATGTGCAGACCATGGATGCGCGGCTTTCCGGCAGCGACACTTCCTTGCAGGCCCCCGTTGGCGGCGCCGATTCCGATGGCGGCGAGCGGCTGGATTTCCTGGCCAGCGATGCGCCGCTTCCGGACGAACAGGTCAGCGACATGATCGACGGCGAGCGGGCCCGTGTGTGGCTCCGCGATGCGCTGGGTGCCTTGACCGAAAGGGAGATGCGGATCATCCGTGCACGACGACTGTCGGAGGACGGTGCGACGCTGGAAGAGCTCGGCCTCGATCTCGGCATTTCCAAGGAACGGGTGCGACAGATCGAAACTCGGGCGCTCGAAAAGCTCAGAGTGGCGCTCGCGACCAAAGCGCCGGCCCTGACTGCGGGCATTCACTAAAGCTTGTCGCGCAAAAGTGCGCAGCGGTTTTGTGATAACGACCTGCGAAATGTCGAGCGCTTAAAGCGCAAGGAGTGAATCTGAAAGATCGCGACGCGCTTTAGAGCAATTCCAGGAAAAGTGCGAAACGGTTTTCCGTCCGGAATTGCGCAATTTCAAACAGTTGGAGCAATTCGCTGTTTTAATGAAACAGTGAAATGCTCTAGCCGTGCATGTTTTCTTTGGCCGTAGCCGGTCAAAGGACAAAACCATGCAGCACTTCAAAGTGCCTTTGCGTGTCTGACAGGACGCGCGGCGCTGTAGGCCTCAGGGGCATAGTCGTACGGGCTTGGACCTCAATCCGAGGCACTGCCCTGTGTTCGAACATCGAGGTCTGGCGCAGCAGCGAAGGCCGGAGCCTTCAGCAGCATATGCGCCTTGGTGCCGTGCTTACTCGGAAACGATCTTGACCTTGTCGCCCGGCTTCACTGTCGAGGTGACCTGCATCGCATTGATCACCCGGAACAGGTCCAGCTTGCGATCCGTCCCCATCATGCGGGCGGAAAGCGTTGCGATCGTCTCGCCGGGCCTTACCGTTACGACGCGGATGCGCAGAGGCTTCAGCGATTGGGCCTCGCCCTGCGTCATGCGGCGGAACGAGCTGCGCAGCTGGTTCGCTGTCGGCTCGAGCGCGTTCGAACCCTTGGGAACGGCGGTCAGGAAGCGGTAGATGCGGGTGTCGATGCGGATGACCGTGACATCGAAATCCCAGCGATCGGCCGAGGCACGCGCGGTCGCGGCTTCCAGACCGTTGATGTTGATCGGCCTGATCGTGTCGGGCTGCAGGCCGGTGACCCAGCCGCTGGCGATATAGTCGGTCAGGCTGCGACCGCCCGTATCCGCCACGCCGTCGAAGCGCACAGCGATGTCACCGGGCCCGGTCGCAAGGACCGCTTCTGCCTTGTTGTCGATCTGGAAGCCGGTCGGCACGTCGAAACGGATTCCGAGCTGGCCGTGCAGGAAGGTCTGGCCGCGGACATAGCCTTCCTGGGGGCTGTCGCCGTAGAGCAGGCCGTCGATACCGGCGAGGTAATAGTCGCGGCCGCGATCGCCGCTGGTGCCCTCCGGCCCGAAGGCGCGGGCATGCCGGCGCGCAAGGTCCACACGCTGCGGTGCATTCGGGTGGCTCGACAGGAAGTCGAGGCTCTGGTCGGATTCCGGATCGACGGCGGTAAAGCGGCTATAGGCTGCCATCGAGTCCAGGAAGCGTGCGGCGGCGTAAGGATCGTAGCCGGCTTCGCCGAGCATGCGCACACCGATGACGTCGGCCTGGAGCTCCTGGTTGCGCGAGAAGGCCGCAAGCCGCAGCTTGCCGCGGGCGAGCGCCTGCTTGCCGGCGAGATCGGACGACAGCACCTCGGAGACCACGCGGCTGGCGATGACTTCCGCTTCCTCGCGTTGCTGACGTTCGATGCCGTGGTTGGCGGTGACGTGCGCCATCTCGTGCGAGAGTACGGCGGCGACTTCGGAGGCATCATTGGCAAGGGCCAGCAGGCCGCGGGTGACATAGAGATAGCCGCCCGGCAGTGCAAAGGCGTTGATCGCCGGCGAATTGAGGATGGTGATGCGGTAGGACTGCTGCGGGTTCTCCGAGACGGCGGTCAGCGCTCCGGCGATGCGGGCGACCAGCCGTTCGGTCTTCGCGTCCTTGTATTCGCCGCCATAGCTTGCGACGATGCGCGGATGTTCGCGTGCGCCCATCTTCGCGCGCGGATCGTTCTTCTGGACCTCGTCGACAATCTGCGGATTGGACGAGGGCGAAACTGTCGGCTCGTAGGATTGCTCGATCACCGACTGGCATGCGGAGAGAAGCGCGGTCGCGATCAGTGCAACCACGGCGCGTGCACGCAGCCGTCCGCGTTTCGGCGGGAACCGGTCGTGTGTGACTGTATGCCTCTCCATGCCTCAGCCCGTTTCCCGTCTGTCGCTCCACCCGCATGCAGCGGGGCAATGGAACGACAGCGTTGAAAGTCCTACTTTTTCAGTCCGGCAGCGTTGCTCCGCCGCGACTGTTCAGCCCTGGTCTTGCTGTATCTGATTTCAGCGCCACCTGCCTAGTTTGTCTCGGTAGAAATAGTTGCCCCGTGGTATCACGGCAACGGATGCGCGAATATTCGCGCTCCCGGCCGGATATTTCGCGCGTCGCACGGCGCCGCGGTCAAATTGTGGCGATCGGCTGAGGGCGAGGAGAAACCGGCCCCACCGTCACGCGTTGCCAAGAAAGCGGTCGATTGCCGCATTGTCGCGCCGCTCCAGGAAGCGGTCGAGCGTATCGTGTGCAATGATACGCCCCTGGTCGAGAAAAAGCACGCTATCGGCCAACGCCTTCACGTCTTCGGGATGGTGCGTGATCATCAGAATGGTGTTGCCTTCTTCCGCGTGCAGTTCGCCAAGAAGCGTGCGCATGCCGGTGCGCATCCCGGGGTCGAGGGCCGCAAATGGTTCATCCAGCAACAGGAGGGGGCGGTGCCGCACAAGTGCGCGGGCGAGCGCGACCCGCTGGCGTTCGCCGCCGGAAAGCGTAGGCGGCAGCCTTCGTCCGAAGCCTTCAAGCCCAACGCGGCGAAGCGCGTCCTCGATCCTCTTCCGATCTTCGTCCGTCAGGCGAAGTGCCGGGTCGATACCGAGGCCGACATTGGTCGCGACATCGAGATGGGCGAAGAGATTGTTGTCCTGGAAGATCATCGAGACCGGACGCTCCGAAGGTGCCTGGTTGGCAGCGTTCTGGCCGAGGACACGGATCTCGCCGTGGTCGGCATCTTCAAAGCCTGCGATGAGGTGAAAGAGCGTCGACTTGCCGGAACCGGAGGCGCCGGCAACGGCGACGATGCCGCCGGCAGCGATAGTGCAATCGAAGTGCAGCGTGGTCGTTTCGAAACGAATCTCGACATTGCGCAGTTCTATGGCAGCGTTGGGCTCGGTCATGCTTTGCGTCCTTCCCGCCGGCGGACGTCTTCCGTTGTGCCGAGGATGGTGAAGATCAGGCAGAGAAGCCCGAGGAAGAGGGCGAGGCCGGCCGCATCGGCGGTGCGGTAGCTGCCCATGCGGCTATAGAGCAGCCAGGGAAGCGTCACCATGTCCTGCGAGCCGAACAGGGCGACGGCGCCGAGATCGCCGAGCGATAGCGCCATGGCGAAGGAGAGCGCCATCAGCAGTGGCCTTCGGAGCGCCGGAAGGTCGATCCATCGCAGGCGATGAAAACCGCGGATGCCGAGGCTCGCTGTCAGCCGCTCGGAACGCGCCGCGTGCGTCGCCATGGCCGGCGCCAGGATGCGGTGGACGAAAGGAAGCGCCATCAGGGCGTTGATTGCCACGACGATGGCAGGCGCAAAGCGCGCGACATCGCCGAAGGGGCGAAGGAGCAGAAACCAGCCGGCGCCGAGCACGACAGGCGGCACCAGCAGGATCAGCGAGGTACTGGCGCCGATCGCACCGGCAAGGCCGTGTGCCGGCGCGCCCGCATGGCGTGGCGCGGTGACCGTCGCCGCGGCGCGGATCATCACGGCCGCCATGGCGACGGAGGCGAGTGCCGAGGCGAGCGCGATCGCCGCACTCGTCATCAGTGCCCGGTGCACGCTCGGATCGCGCGCGAGCTTCAGAAGATCGGCCTGCAGGCCGGAGACGACCACCGCAATCAACGGGGCGATGAGGAAGAGCAATGCCAGGATGATCCAGGCGCCATCGTTGAACAGCGCCGCTGTCGTTGTGCCATCGAAGCGTCGAACGGTTCGGCCGCCGGTCATGCCCTCTTCCGGATCCGTTGCCAGACGTCTGAGGATGAGAAGCAGGACGCCGGTCATGGCGATCTGCAGGCCGGACAGCGCGATGGCGCGTGGCGGATCGAAATCGAAGCGCAGCGCCTGATAGATCGCGACCTCGATGGTGCTGGCAGCGGGCCCGCCGCCAAGCGTCAGCACGAGCGTGAAGCTGGTGGCGCAGAGCATGAAGACGAGGCCGGCCGCGCCTGGCAACAGGCCGCGCAGGACGGGCCATTCGATGAAGCGGAAGAGCGCTCGGGAGGGCATGCCGAGATTGGCAGCGCTGCGCCAGTATTCGGCGGGAATGCGCTCGAGGCCGGCCAGGAACAGGCGCGCCGCAAGCGGCATGTTGAAGAAGACATGGGCAAGCAGGATGCCGAACAGGCCATAGATGCTGATCGGTTGCTCGAGGCCGAGCCAGCGCAGGCCGGAATTGAGGAAGCCCTGGCGTCCCCAGATCTCGATCAGCCCGAGTGCGCCGACGAGAACGGGCAGGCCGAGCGGCAGCGCCATCAGCCGCAACAGCCAGATCCGGCCGAAGAAACGCGGCCGCCGCGCCAGCGCCCGCGCCACCGGTATCGCGAAGAGCACGGATAGCAGAGTGGAAAGGCTTGCCTGCAGCAGCGTGAAGCGGGTGACGCGCCAGATATAGGCGTCGAACAGAGTGCCTTCGTCCGTGCCGCCGGTTTGGGCGAGCAAGGCGGCGATCGCCAGGCCGACGAAGAGCAGGAAGGCGCCGAGGCAAATCGCCCCGGCGACAACAGTCATGCGGTTTTCGCGAAGTGCGAACAATCCGGCCTCAGTTCTTGCTCATGGCAGCAAGCCACTCGTCGATCCAGGCCTTGCGGTTCTTCGCGACCTCTTCCGATGGCAGCAGGAAGGTCTTCTCCGGGTTGACCAGCTTGTTGAAGGCGTCCGGCAGCGGCTCCTTGGTTGCTGCGACCGGCATCATCCAGTTGGTTGTCGGAATGATCGACTGGAATTCCGGACCGGTCATGAACGCGAGGAACTGCTTTGCCAGTTCCGGCTCCTTGGCACTCTTGGTCATGCCGGCGACTTCGATCTGGATGTAGTGACCTTCCGAGAAGGTGGCCGCCTGGTAGCGCTCGGTGTTCTCAGCGACCATGTGGTAGGCGGGCGAGGTGGTGTAGGAGAGCACCATCGGCGCTTCGCCCTTGGTGAAGAGGCCATAGGCTTCCGACCAGCCGGGGGTGACGGTCAGAACACGGTCCTTGAGCTTCGCCCAGGCAGCACCCGCCTCGTCGCCATAGACCGCCTTGACCCAAAGCAGCAATCCGAGGCCCGGCGTCGAGGTGCGCGGGTCCTCGATGACGATCTTCTGCGACGCGTCGCCTTCGACCAGTTCCTTGAGGCTCTTCGGCGGTGTCTTCAGGGTCTCGGTGTCGTAGACGACGGCGAAATGGCCGTAGTCATAGGGCAGGAAGGTGTCGTCGGAGAAGTTGCCGGGCACCTTCAGGTCCTTCGCTTCGATGCCATGCGGTGCGAAGAAGCCCGTTGCCTTTGCTTCCGCCACGAGGTTGGTGTCGAGACCGAGCACGATGTCGGCCTTCGAGGCAGCACCCTCGAGCTTTAGGCGCGTCAAGAGTTCGACGCCATCGGCAACACCGACATAGTTGACCTTACATTCGCAGGTCTTTTCGAAGGCTTCCGCCACCTTGGCGCCCGGCCCCCATTCGGTGATGAAGCTTTCATAGGTGTAGACGGTCAGCGTCTTGTCGGCAGCGGCGGCATAACCGGTGAAAACAAGGCTTGCGCTTGCGGCCAGCGCTAGCCGGCTAAGTATTTTGAGCTGTGATGAATTGAACATGCGAAGCACCTCTCCCAAAGTTCGTTGTTGCACGGGAAAAGGGCGTATCGGTGCGATCGCGTCTAATCCCTCCGCCGGTATGAGCCGGATCAGGTTCCGCGGGTTGGCGTTTTGACGCCTCTCAGCCTCCGGCCGCCATGCGGTCGGGAGGCACCCCGTTAGAGCGGCAAGAGATTTACCGCTGCGGCGGCTCCATGGCAAGCGGTGTTTGGAATGGGCGACGCATGGGGCGAGCCCATTTTCTGTCGGGCGTTTTCGCCAACCGGCAACTGCGCTATGACACCATCACGCTTGGCCGCAAGGAGGAAATCCCATGCCAGATATGCTAGTTCGACTTTATGCCCTTCCGGCAGAGCCCCAGTCGCGGCTTGGTTCAGGCATCAGCATCCGTCGCGCCATGGCGCCGGAACGCCGTCTGGTGGTCTCCTGGATCGAAAAGACGTTTGGCGCCGGCTGGGCAGGCGAAGCGGAAGCTGCCTTCTCCTCGACCCCGACACGCATGCACGTCGCGGTGCACGACGAAAAGATCGTCGGCTTTGCCTGCCACGACGTGACAGCGCTCGGCTTCTTCGGCCCAACCGGCGTCGATGAAGGTATGCGTGGGCAGGGCATCGGCGAGGCGCTGCTGCTTGCAAGCCTGACGGCGATGCGCGAGGCGGGCTACGGCTATGCGGTCATCGGTGGCGTCGGTCCGGCGAAGTTCTACGAGCGCGTGGCCGGCGCGATCGAAATTCCCGATTCAACACCCGGGATCTATGCCGGCATGCTATTCCCGGAACCGGTGCCGGAAGGACACTGACGGCTTCGGCAAATTGCTGCGATCGCAGCGGTTTGCGGTTTTCTTCGTTTTCCTTCCGCGATCCTTTGCGCTATGGGCATTGCCATGGCTCGATCGACCTTCACCATATTGCTTGGCGGCGCCCTCTCGGTGACCAGCCGGCTGACAGAGCAGCTCAGCGGCAGCCGCTTCGTTGCCGCTGACGGCGGCATGCGCCATGCCCGCTTGCTCGGCGTCGTGCCGGATGTCTGGGTCGGCGATTTCGATTCGACCGAAGACGCCCTGCTGTCCGAGTTCGCCTCCGTTCCACGCGAGCCCTACCCGGCGGCAAAGGCTGCGACGGATGGCGAGATCGCGGTCGAGGCTGCGTTGTCCCGCGGCGCTGATCGGCTGATCTTTGCCGGCGCGCTTGGCGGCAGCCGCAGCGACCATGCCTTCCTGCACCTGCTGCAGGCCGCAGCGCTTGCCGAGCGCGGGCTTTCGGTGCTGATGACCTCGGGCGAGGAAGAAGCCTACCCGCTGCTGGCAGGCACGCTCGATCTCGACCTGCCGAAAGGTTGTCTCTTTTCCGTGCTGGGATTGACCGAGCTGACCGGCCTTTCGATCGTCAATGCGCGCTATCCGCTTGACGATTTCACCCTGCCGTTCGGATCGTCCCGAACCGTATCCAACGTCGCGGAGGGTCCCCTTCGCTTCAGCCTCAAGAGCGGACGCGCCATCGTGCTTGCCCGCCCCTATGATCTTTCCGGAGCCTGAGCCTTGGCGCCCCCAATTCTGAAACTCGACGATATCTTCTTGACCTTCGGCGGCGCGCCGCTGCTTGCCGGTGCCAATCTGCAAGTGGAACCGGGCGATCGCATCTGCCTTGTCGGGCGCAATGGCTCGGGCAAGTCGACCTTGATGAAGATCGCCGCGGGCCTTTCAGAGGCACAGTCGGGCGAGGTGTTCCGCCATCCCTCAGCGACCATCCGCTATCTCCACCAGGCGCCGGATTTCGACGGCTACGACACGGTGCAGGCCTATGCCGAAGCCGGCCTCGGACCGAGCGACGATCCCTATCGCGTCGCCTACCTGCTGCAGCATCTGGGCCTGACCGGCGAAGAAGACCCGACGCGCCTTTCGGGCGGTGAGGCGCGCCGTGCCGCACTGGCGCGCGTCATGGCGCCGGAACCTGACATCTTGCTGCTTGACGAACCGACCAACCATCTCGACCTGCCGACGATCGAATGGCTGGAAGAGGAGCTTACCCGCAGCCGTTCGGCGCTGGTGTTGATCTCGCACGACCGGCGCTTCCTGGAGAAGGTCTCGACGGCGACCGTTTGGCTCGACCGTGGCCAGTCGCGCCGGCTCGATCGCGGCTTTGGCCATTTCGAAGCCTGGCGCGACGAGGTGCTGGAGGCCGAGGAACTGGAGCAGCACAAGCTCGGCAAGGCGATCGAGCGCGAGGAGCACTGGCTGCGCTACGGCGTGACGGCGCGGCGCAAGCGCAACATGCGGCGCCTCGGCGAGTTGCAGACCATGCGCGCGGTCTATCGCGGCCACAAGGGGCCTCAAGGCACCGTGCAGGCAACGGCAGCTGACGCCAAGGAGTCCGGCAAGCTGGTGATCGAGGCCGAAAAGGTCAGCAAGGCCTATGGTGACCGCACCATCGTCGCGCCCTTCTCGATCCGCGTCCATCGCGGTGACCGCATCGGTCTCGTTGGTCCGAACGGTGCCGGCAAGACGACGCTCCTCAAGATGTTGACCGGTCAGATCGAGCCGGACGCTGGCACGGTCAAGCTCGGCACCAACCTCGAAATGGCGACGCTCGACCAGAAGCGCGAAGACCTCAACCTGGACGACACGCTGGCCCATTACCTGACCGACGGGCGCGGCGACAACCTGCTTGTCAACGGTGAGCAGCGCCACGTTACCGGCTACATGAAGGATTTCCTGTTCCAGCCGGAACAGGCGCGCACGCCGATCCGCGAGCTCTCGGGTGGCGAGCGCGCTCGGCTGATGCTGGCGCGCATCCTTTCGCGGGCGACCAATCTTCTGATCCTCGACGAGCCGACCAACGACCTCGACATCGAGACGCTGGACCTCTTGCAGGAGATCGTCGCCGGCTTTGCCGGAACGGTCATCCTCGTCAGCCACGACCGCGACTTTCTCGATCGTACGGTCACCTCGACGATCGCGCCGGCAAACCCGGAGGAGCCGGATGGCCGCTGGATCGAGTATGCCGGCGGCTATTCCGACATGATGGCGCAGCGCAAGGGCGCGATTGAAGAGAAGCGCAAGGCAGAGAAGGCGGAAAAGGCCAAAGCCGACGCCGCTGCACCCGCCGCCGATGCGCCGAAGGCCGCCAAGGGCAAGCTTTCCTACAAGCAGAAATTCGCGCTCGAAAACCTGCCGAAGGAGATCGCCAAGGCAGAGGCCGATGCCGCCAAGCGCGAAGAAAAGATGGCTGATCCCAAGCTTTTCACAAAAGATCCAAACGCCTTTGCGAAGCTCGCGCAGGAACTGGAGAAGCTTCGTGCGGATCTCGCCCGCATGGAGGAGGAATGGCTGGAGCTCGAAATGCTGCGCGAGGAGCTAGAAGGCTAGCCGCAACCAGGGGCGTGTTGAACGGCGTCAGGGGATATGATAAGAAAAACTTATTATATCATTTGTGAACGATCCTGATGCCCTTCAAACTTGAATCCGAAACCATCGGAATGCTGCTCACGGACGTCTCGCGCCTTTTGCGCGGGGCTTTCGACCGCAAGGTCAATGCCATGGATCTGGGCATCACGCCCGGCGAGGCGCGCACGCTGATCCAGGTGGTGCTGAAAGAGGGCATCAAGCAGGCCGAGATCGCCACCCGCATGGGCATCGAGCCGATGACGCTTTCGGCCTATCTCGACCGGCTGGAGGCGATGGGCCTTGTTGCCCGCGTGCCGGATCCGGCGGATCGCCGCGCCAAAAACGTCGCCATCACCGAGAAGGCAGGTCCGCTGCTCACCGAGCTGATGACGGGGCTCAGGGAGATGATGAACGCCTATACCGCGGGGCTCGACGAGGCGACGCGCGAGGTTCTCTGCGCCAACTTGCGCATCCTGCGCGACAACTTGCGTGAGCTTGATCCGTGTCTCGCCGGCAAGGAAGCTGGCGAGAAGTCAGAGGGCGAGTCCGGAGCCTCGCAATGACGCGTCGCATGAGCGAGCGGCGCACGAGTATCATCGGGGCCTTCCTGGTGGCGCTCGGGCCTGTATCCATGGCGCTCTATACGCCGGCCATGCCGGACCTGGTGCGGGCGTTTTCGTCGAGCGAGGCGGCGATCAAGATGACGCTGTCGCTCTATTTCGCCGGCTTCGCCTTTGCCCAGCTCGTTTCCGGCACGCTGTCCGACGTCATCGGGCGCCGCCGCGCGACGCTGATCTTCATGGCGATCTATCTCGTCGGCAGCCTGATGGCGGCCTTTGCGCCTTCCGTTGCGGTGCTGCTTGCCGGGCGCCTGGTACAGGGTATCGGTGCTTCCGTCGGCATGACGGTGGCGCGCGCGATCGTGCGCGACCAGTTCACCGGCACCGAAGCGGCGCGGATCATGAACATGATCGGCATGATGCTAGCGCTGGGGCCAGCCTTGTCGCCGACCCTCGGCGGCCTGGCGCTCGGCCTTTTCGGCTGGCAGTCGATCTTCTTGCTGATGGTCGGCTTTGCCGCGATGGCTTGCATCACCGTGCAGTTCTTCATGGCCGAGACGGCGACGCCCGATCCGAGCAAGGGCCACCTAAGGCCGATCCTTGCGGCCTATCGCAGGCTGGTGAGCGACAGCCGTTTCATCTCCTCGACGCTCGTCATCGGCGGAGCTGTCGGCGCGCTCTATGCCTGGGCGACGATGCTGCCTTTCGTGCTGATCAACGAAGTCGGCCTGACGCCCACCGAGTTCGGCGTCGGCATGCTGATGCAGTCAGGCCTGTTCTTCTCGGGAACGGTGGTTGTGCGGCTCTTGATGCGTCGTTTCACACCGCAGGCGCTGGTACCGGCCGGCCTCGTCTTCATCGGTCTCGCCAGCCTGATCCTTGCTTACAGCATGCATGCACTTGCGCCGAGTTTCCTCTCGGTCATGCTGCCGATTGGCATCTATGCCTTCGGCATCGCCTTCGTCATGCCCTACATGATGACGGCGGCGATGGCGCCCTTTCCCGATATCGCCGGCACGGCATCCGCGATGATGGGCTTCGTCCAGATGGGCTCAGGCCTGCTCGGTGGGGCGATCGCCGCTGCCGTCGGTGTCCCGGTGCTTGCGCTTGGCACGATCATTCCGAGCTTTGGCGTCGTCTCTATCCTCAGCTATCTCTGGTATCGCCGGACGGTTCGGTTGAAGCTGCTGGCCCCGGCCGTTGACCGCGAGGATCCGCTGCCGGAGGCGGCGGAGTAACGGAAAAAAAAGCCTCCGCGAACGGATCGCGGAGGTTTTGTCTTTCGGCGCTTACCGACTTAGCGGTTGCGCGCAGCCAACGTGCGCAGGCGCAGCGCGTTGAGCTTGATGAAGCCGGCCGCATCCTTCTGGTCGTAGGCGCCCTGGTCGTCCTCGAAGGTAACGAGTTTGTCGGAATAGAGCGACTTGTCGCTTTCGCGGCCGATGGTCATGACGTTGCCCTTGTAGAGCTTCAGCGTCACTTCGCCTTCGACATGCTCTTGGCTCTTGTCGATCGCTGCCTGCAGCATCTCGCGCTCCGGCGAGAACCAGAAGCCGTAGTAGATCAGCTCGGCATAACGCGGCATCAGCTCGTCCTTGAGGTGGGCAGCACCCCGGTCGAGCGTGATCGATTCGATCGCGCGGTGAGCGGCAAGCAGGATCGTGCCGCCGGGGGTCTCATAGACGCCGCGCGACTTCATGCCGACGAAGCGGTTTTCGACGAGGTCGAGGCGGCCGATGCCGTTGTCGCGGCCGTACTCGTTGAGCTTGGCAAGCAGAGAGGCGGGCGACAGGCGCACGCCGTTGATCGAGACGGCGTCACCACGCTCGAACCCGATCTTGATGACGGTCGCCTGGTCCGGGGCCGCTTCCGGCGAGATCGTGCGCATATGCACGTACTCGGGAGCTTCCTGGGCCGGATCTTCGAGAACCTTGCCCTCGGACGAGGAGTGCAAAAGGTTGGCGTCGACGGAGAACGGCGCCTCGCCCTTTTTGTCCTTGGCAACCGGGATCTGGTGCTTCTCTGCGAATTCGAGCAGGTCGGTGCGGCTCTTGAACGACCAGTCGCGCCAGGGAGCGATGATCTTGATGTCGGGGTTCAGAGCATAGGCCGAAAGCTCGAAGCGAACCTGGTCGTTGCCCTTGCCGGTGGCGCCATGGGCGATGGCATCGGCGCCTGTCTTCTTGGCGATGTCGATCAGGTGCTTGGAAATCAGCGGGCGGGCGATCGAGGTGCCGAGCAGGTAGACGCCTTCATAGACGGCGTTGGCGCGGAACATCGGGAAGACGAAATCCTTGACGAATTCCTCGCGGACGTCCTCGATGTAGATCTCCTTGATGCCGAGCATTTCGGCCTTCTTGCGCGCCGGCTCGAGCTCTTCGCCCTGGCCGAGGTCAGCGGTGAAGGTGACGACTTCCGCGCCGAGTTCGGTCTGCAGCCACTTCAGGATAATCGAGGTGTCGAGACCGCCCGAATAGGCGAGAACGACCTTTTTCACGTCTTTATGCGATGCCATGGTTTCCGTCCGTCTGGTCTTGGGGAGGGCGGCGATGCCGCGTGCAAATCTGCGGCACTTTAGCCAGAACCTGCGGCGATACAAGCGCTAGAACGCGCCATGGCGCGAATCCGCTGGCAAAAGCGAAGGCGTGGCGTTAGAGGGGGCGATCTTGCCCCGAGGTGACTGACGATGGACTTCATTCCTGGCCTGCCGACCCTCGCCACCTTCGCCGCCGCAACGCTGCTTCTGGCGGCGACGCCCGGCCCGGACATGACGCTTTCGATCAGCCGGGCTCTGGCTCAGGGCAAGAAGGCGGCACTCTTCGTGGTGCTCGGCACCAGCTTCGGCATCGTCGTGCATACGCTTCTCGTCGCCTTCGGCATTTCGGCGCTGATCACCGCTTCGCCCACCGCCTTCACCATCCTCAAGACCGGTGGTGCCGCCTATCTTCTGTGGCTTGCGGTGCAGGCGATCCGCTTTGGTTCGAGCATTTCCGTTCAGAAGGTCGAGGTCACGGAGGGCACCGCGCTTGCCAACATTTCGGCCGGCTTCTGGGTGAATCTGCTCAATCCCAAGGTCATCATCTTCTTCATGACCTTCCTGCCGCAATTCGTCAGCGCTGACGACCCGTCGGTCACCGGAAAACTCTTGTTCCTCGGGCTGTTCTTCATCACCATCGGCATGCCGGTCAACATGCTGGTAGTCTTCACCGCCGACTGGCTGGCCTCCTGGCTGCAGCGCAACAAAGGCGTGATGCGGGCGCTCGATTTCAGCTTCGCCGGCGTCTTCTCGGTCTTCGCGGTGAAGATCTTCATGACGACGGCGCGGTAAGCGGACAGTTTCGCCCCTCATCTGCCTGCCGGCATCTTCTCCCCGCATGCGGGGAGAAGAGACCAGGCGGTTATCGCTCGGCCCGCTCACCCGTCGAGGTAAGAGATAACATGTCTTCGCAAAGGCTGGCGTAGTTTGCCCACGGTGCAGCACGCGTTCTTCTCCCCGTCCTTACGGGGAGAAGATGCCGGCAGGCAGATGAGGGGCAGGCTGAGCGGATCAGCCGATCAGCAGGGCGTCATCGTCGAGCGTCTGGCCGCGGATGCGGCGGAACATGGCGATGAGGTCCTCGACCTGCAACTCCTTGCGGCTGTCGCCGGCGACGTCGAGCACGATCTCGCCGCCATGCAGCATGATGGTGCGGTGGCCGTAATCGAGCGCCTGGCGCATCGAGTGGGTGACCATCATCGTCGTCAGCTTGCGCTCCGAGACGATCTTCTGGGTGAGGTTCATCACGAATTCGGCCATGCCCGGGTCGAGCGCTGCGGTGTGCTCATCGAGCAGCAGCACTTCGGAACCCGCGAGCGTCGCCATGACCAGTGAAACCGCCTGGCGCTGGCCGCCGGAGAGCAGATCCATGCGATCGCCCATGCGGTTTTCGAGGCCGAGATTGAGCTCGGCGATGCGCTCGCGGAAATGCTCACGGCGCTTGGGGCCGAGTGCTGCGGCAAGACCGCGCGCCTCGCCACGCTTGGCGGCAAGCGCCAGGTTTTCCTCGATGGAGAGAGCGCCGCAGCTGCCGGTCAGCGGATCCTGAAAGACACGGGCGACGAGGCCGGCGCGGGCGGCGGTGCCCTTGCGGCTGACATCGGTCTTCCCGATCATCACCTGGCCTTCGCTCGGCAGCACGTCGCCGGCGAGCACGCCGAGCAACGTCGACTTGCCGGCGCCGTTGGAGCCGATGACGGTGACGAAGGAGCCTTGTTCGATCGTCAGGCTGACGCCGTTCAGCGCCTGCTTCTGCAGCGGGGTTCCCTTGCCGAAGATGACCTGGATGTTGTTGACGCTGATCATGCCGCACCTCCACGACGCAGGCGGGGAAGGACGAGGGCGAAGGTGACGAGCGCGGCGGTGACGAAGTTAAGGTCGGAGGCCTGCAGCCCGAGCATGTCGGTCGACAGCGCCAGCTGGATGGCGATGCGGTAGAGGATCGAGCCGAGCACGCAGCCGATCAGTGCGATCAGGATGCCGCGCGCGCCGAGCAGCGTCTCGCCGATAATGACGGCGGCAAGGCCGACGACGATGGTGCCGACGCCCGAGGTGACATCGGCGAAACCGTTGGTCTGGGCAAAGAGCGCACCGCCGAAGGCGACGAGTGCGTTGGAGATCGCCATGCCGAGATAGATCTGGCGGTTGGTGTCGACCCCTTGTGCGCGGGCCATGCGGGCATTGGCGCCGGTGGCGCGCATCGCGAGACCGGCATCGCTCTCAAGGAAGCGCCAGACGACAATGACGGCGATGACGACGAGCACGCCGATGAACAGCGGCCGGACGTAGAAATCACGAAGACCGAGACCGTAGAAGGGCGACAGCATCGTGTCGGCATTGATCAGCGCGACGTTCGGCTTGCCCATCACGCGAAGGTTGACCGAGAAGAGCGCGATCATCGTCAGGATCGAGGCGAGCAGGTTGAGGATCTTGAAGCGCACGTTGAGCATCGCCGTGACGATGCCGGCGGCAGCCCCCGCGACCATCGCCACGCACGCGGCAAGCCACGGGTTGACGCCGGCAATGATCAGCACGGCGGTGACGGCGGCGCCCAGCGGAAACGATCCGTCGACGGTCAGGTCGGGGAAATCGAGTACCCGGAATGCAAGAAAGACGCCGACGGCAACAAAGGCGTAGACCAGCCCCAGTTCCACGGCTCCCCAGAAAGCGATTAGACTCAACCCCAGACCCTCTTTTCTACGTGTCGCGCGTGGTTGTCCTTATGGGCGCGACGCTCCCGCCTGGCACATGGGGCCATCTGTGGCCGGGCGCATGTGCGGCTTAGAACTTCGGAGCGGCCCCTCAATCCCAAGGATGCAGGCCCCTCATAGCGAACCGCCCCCGTATGGAACGGAGGCGGGCAAAACGCAACAAACTTGAACCTGAAAAGGCCGAAAGCCTTATTCAACGACGCGCGTTGCGCGCTTTACGACACTTTCCGGAAGGGTGACGCCCATTTTCTCGGCGGCCTTCTTGTTGATCACCAGGTCGGAACCGGCGGCGACCTTCACGGCGATGTCACCCGGGTTTTCGCCCTTGAGGATGCGCACGACCACGTCGCCGGTCTGCTTGCCGACGTCGTAGTAGTTGAAGCCGAGGGCTGCGAGCGAGCCGCGGGCAACCGAATCCGTGTCGGCGGTGAAGAGCGGCAGCTTGGCTTCTTCAGCCACAGCCACGGCGCCTTCCAGCGCGGAGATGATCGTGTTGTCGGTGGGCACGTAGATCGCGTCGGCGCGGCCGACGAGGGCGCGGGCAGCACCCTGGACTTCGGCCGACTTGGTGGCGGCGGATTCGACGACGGTCAGGCCGGCCTTTTCGGCTTCGGTCTTGAGAACTGCAAGCAGCGAAACGGAGTTGGCTTCACCGGAATTGTAGAGATAGCCGATCGACTTGGCGTTCGGCAGGATCTCCTTGATCAGCGCCACGTGTTCGGCAACCGGCGACATGTCCGAGAGGCCGGTGACGTTGCCGCCGGGCTTTTCCATGTCCTTGACGAGCTGGGCGCCGAGCGGGTCGGAAACGGCGGTGAAGACGACCGGGATGTCGCGGGTCGAGGAAACGACCGCCTGGGCGGACGGCGTCGAGATCGGCACGATCACGTTCGGTGCCTCGCCGGCGAACTGGCGGGCGATCTGCGCAGCGGTTGCCGGGTTGCCCTGGGCCGACTCGTAGATGAACTTGAGGTTCTCGCCTTCCTTGTAGCCGGCGGAGGCCAGCGCATCCTTCACGCCGTCGCGGGCGGCATCGAGCGCCGGATGCTCGACGATCGCGGTTACGGCGACGGTCACCTCATCGGCACGGGCGGGCAGGGTGAATGCCACCGTGGCGGCAAGGGCGATGAGAAGTGAGCGCATGGGTTGTCCTCCAATTGATTTCCCGCTTTCTTAGGAAACCGGTGACATGAAATCAATCGATAGGAACTGCATCACCCATCAAAGTTCTTCATCGATCCCGGCGAGCCGGGACCGGAAAACCGCCGCGGGGCAGGCGGTTCGTCTCAGTCCTCGCCGTGATTGGCGATCATCATCGCCTCGAAGGCAAGGCGGTCGACCTTGCGCATGCGCTCGGATTCCGACTTCAGCTGGCCGCAGGCGGCGAGAATGTCGCGACCGCGCGGGGTGCGGATCGGAGAGGCATAGCCGGCCTGGTTGATGAAGTCAGCAAACTTCTCGATGTGTTCCCAGTCGGAGCACTGGTAGTTGGTGCCAGGCCACGGGTTGAAGGGGATGAGGTTGATCTTCGCCGGTACCCCCTTCAGGAGCTTCACCAGTTGCTTGGCGTCTTCGAGGCTGTCGTTGACATCCTTCAGCATCACATATTCGAAGGTGATGCGGCGGGCGTTCGAGAGACCCGGATAGGCGCGGCAGGCGTCCATCAGTTCCTTCAGGGGGTACTTCTTGTTGATCGGCACCAGCATGTCGCGCAGGTCGTCGCGCACCGCGTGCAGCGAGATCGCCAGCATGACGCCGATCTCCTCGCCGGTGCGGTAGATTTCCGGCACGATGCCGGAGGTCGAGAGCGTGATGCGGCGCTTGGAGAGCGACAGGCCCTCGCCGTCAGACGCGATCAGCAGTGCGGTCTTGACGTGTTCGAAATTGTAGAGCGGCTCGCCCATGCCCATCATGACGATGTTGGTGATCTTGCGGCCCTCGGCCGGCACGATCGCGCCCTGTGGCGTGTCGCGCTCCGGGAAATCGCCGAGCCGGTCGCGGGCAAGCAGCAGCTGCGCGAGGATTTCCTCGGCCGTCAGATTGCGCACCAGCTTCTGCGTGCCGGTGTGACAGAAGGAACAGGTGAGCGTGCAGCCGACCTGGCTCGAAATGCAGAGCGTGCCGCGGCCTTCTTCGGGGATGTAAACGGTCTCGATCTCGACCGGGCGGCCGGCACCGCGTGCCGGGAAGCGCAGCAGCCACTTGCGGGTGCCGTCGCCGGAGATCTGCTCCTCGACGATTTCGGGCCGGGCAATGGTGAAATGCTGCTTCAGCATCTCGCGCATGTCCTTCGACACGTTCGTCATGTGGTCGAAGTCGGAGACGCCGCGCACGTAGAGCCAGTGCCAGAGCTGACTGACGCGCATCTTGACCTGGCGCTCCGGCACGCCCTTTTCGACGAGGGCCTTCGCCATGTCCTCGCGCAGGAGGCCGATCAGCGACGGCTTCTCCGCTTCGGGCGCTGCGCGCACCTGCGGTGCCCTAGCGATCTCCACCCGGTTCAGAATTTCAGTGGCTGCCATGCTCTTGATGTCCTGTCGTACAGCGTGAGGCCGTCCGGAGAGCGGGTCCGGAATTCGTCCTGATGCGCGAATTGAAATCGGTCGAGCCATCGAAAGCGGCCAATCAGGGCGCGGAGGCTCTCAAGTTGGGCCGGGCTTTAGCATTGTTTTGGCCCGGAGTCACGAGGCAGACCCTTTGAATGCAAAAGGCCGGCTTCGCAGCCGGCCCAATGTCTGGTTCTTCGCCATGGCTTTCACGCCTGTTGTGCCGCAAGACCGCTGCACACTGCGTGACATGCCTGGATTACTTGCAGGCTTCGATCTGCTTCAGCGCAGCCGAGATGCCCGAGAGCGAATAGGAGTAGGAGGTGGCCGTGCCCTTGCGCGACTTGGCGTTGACCGACATGGCCTTGCCGGTCTTCATCGCGGCGACGAGCGCCGGTTCTTCCGCCGCGTTTTCCACCCAGGCGGAGTTGCCCTTGGTAAACATCACGAAAGTGCGGCCGTCGATGACGACGTTGACCTTGGAGTTTTCCTGAAGGGGGTAGCCCATCATCGCCTGCGGCTCATAGCTGATGTTCTGGCCCGGGCGCTGGGATACGAGGAAGAAGATGTCGCCGTGGTCGACGCCGGCCGGGCTCTTTTCCTTCGGAACCGAGAGGACGTAGCAGACCTTGCCGCCGCCGGCGTTGTAGGAATAGGCGCCCCAGGCGTTGAACTGCTGGATGCGCGTCGGAGACTGAGCGGCAGCCATGCTGGCGGTTGCCAGAACGAGTGCGATTGCGGTTGCGATCTTTCTTACAAACATGAGGTCCTGCCGCTTTTCTTGCTTTTCGATCACCCGAAACAGGTCAGACGGGCGACGCGTAGTCATGATTTGATTTGTTTTGACTTAATTCAGGTTACCAAACCGTCAACGAAGGCTGAAAACCGCGGGTTTAGCCCCGAAATGGGGCGGTTTGCCCCATCTGCCCCAGCGTCTTTCACCCGATGATTCGCGGTGAGCGAACCAAGGGTCGATGCCGGATGCGCGTCGCCTCGGAATGCTGTTCCAGAAGGTTTCCTGCCCCAAGCCATTACATGGCGCCAGCCGCGCCTAACCGTGCGACCAGCGTCATTTGCAAGTCTATGCCACAAAGATTCGGGCAAGAGTTTGACTTTCGGGCAGGAATGGGGCGCCACAACCTGGCGGCCGGCTTTCAACATCAGCCCTCGGGCGTGTCGGCCAGCGTCTCGTCGGCCTTGGTATAGTGCGTTTCCTTGATCTGTCCGCTGATGGCGGCGAAGGCCGCGGTCAGCACCGCCACGTCGTCGGAGAAACCGACCACTGCCAGCACGTCGGGCAGGAAGTCGAGCGGCAGCACGAAATAAGCGAGCGCTGCGAGCAGAATGCCGCGGGTGCGTGTCGGCGTCTTCGGGTCAATCGCGCAGTAATAGGCGGCGACGAGATCGCGGCTGAACGGGATCTGCCGGGCAGCGCGCCGAAAGGTCGGCCAGAAGCGTCGCTTCACGCGCTTTTCCCGGCGCTCCTGCTCGGATTCTTCGCCTGGCAAGAGAATTTCACCGATCTTGATGTCGTCCATCGTCCCGCTTCCGGCGCTCTAGCATTTTGATTCCAGAGCATCTTATCCGCTTTCCGCTTGAAAGCGGGATGCTCTGGCGTTTCTCAATATGGGGATCGGCCGTGCTATTTCAAATGATCCGGCATCCGGCCGGCCGCCGCTTTGTCCATGCGCGCCGCCAATTTGAAGTCGAGTTCCGTCAGCCCACCGGCATCATGGGTGGTCAGGGTTACGTCGACGCGATTGTAGACGTTGAACCATTCGGGATGATGGTTGAATTTTTCGGCGACGATCGCGCACTCGGTCATGAAACCGAAGGCTTCGACGAAGTTCTTGAAGCGGAACGCCTTCCAGATCGAGTTGCCGTCTTCGGCTCGCACCCAGCCTTCCATCTTGTGCAGGTTTTCGGCAATCGTTGCCTCGTCGAGCTTTTCCGCAGTCATCGTCTCTCTCCCACACATCGACCTGTTCGAAGGCCGAGCTGCTGCGTATAAATGCGCATCAATCTCCAGTCCTGTCGAAATTGAATAGCATGAAACCGGTCAGAGTTCTTTTCGTTTGTCTCGGCAATATCTGCCGGTCGCCGCTGGCCGAGGGTGTGCTGCGCGCATTGGCCGAGCAAAAGGGATTGGCACCAGCGCTGCAGGTGGATTCGGCCGGAACCGGTGCCTGGCACATCGGCGATCCGCCCGACAACCGCTCGATCCAGGCGGCGCGGCGGCGCGGGATCGACATCTCTGCGCTGCGCGGGCGCCAGGTTCGGCCGGACGATTTCCGGGATTTCGACCTGATCCTCGGCATGGACGAAAACAATGTCCGCACGCTCAAGCGCTTGGCGCCCGCCGATGCGGCCGAGAAGGTGCATCTCTTCCTCGACTATGCGTCCGCCCGCAATCAGGATGTCCCGGACCCCTATTACGAAGGGCCAGAAGCCTTCGAGGCGCTCTACCAGATGCTCGAAGCCGGGTGCTCGTCGTTGCTCGAAAGGTTCGGTGACCGCGCCTCGTGAAGCGGGAAGACCTCTTCCGTGAGGTATGGCCCGCCACCGACCGAGTCGCGCGATGACAGAAGCACGAAGCGCGAGACGGTGAAGAGCGAAGTCATGAAATTACCGCGTCCGGAGAGGTACTCGACCACATCCTCGACGCGGCTTGAGCGCAGCCGGGCGAGCGTCACATGCGGCGTGAATTTTCGCGGATCCGGCCCGAGCCCGAGCCGCTGGCAGATGCGCTCGATCTCGGCCTGAAGGGCGTACATTTCCGGGTGGTTGCTGACGCCGGCCCAGACGGAATGCGGCTTCTTCGAGCCGAAAGCGCCGGTGCCGGTCAGCTGCAGTTGGAATTCCGGTCTTTCGATCCGATCGAGCTTGTCGATGATCTCGTCGGCGGTGCGCCAGTCGACGTCACCGATGAAGCGCAAGGTGATGTGGTAGTTCTCCACATCTATCCAGCGAGCTCCGGGAAGTCCTCCGCGCAGCAACGAAAGACTCATTGCTGCATTGCGCGGAATTTCGAGGGCGGTGAATAGTCTCGGCATGGCGAGCTCCCCGAATCTCTTGCAGATGTCTCAGCGAATCACGCATCGAGTCTGCACGCAACTAGTATTTGACACTTACGAATATTAACGTTCCCTTAACTGTGGACGATGTCATCACTCCGTCTTATTCAAGGTTGCCAGAAAGCGTTCGACGATAGGCAGTGCCTTCTCGACCATTACGCCGACGCCGTCGCCATTGGGATGCATGCCGTCTTCCAGCTTGAGCTTCGCCTCGGTCACTACGCCGTCGAGGAAGAACGGGTAGAGTTCCAGCCCATATTTTTCGGCAAGCTCCGGAAAGATCGGGTTGAAGCGGGCGGCATAGTCGGCGCCCATGTTCGGCGGTGCCATCATGCCCGCGAGCAGCACCGGGATGCCGCGGTCCTTGAGACGTGTAATCATCGCCTCGATGTTCTTGCGAGTCTCTTCCGGCGGGATACCGCGCAGCGCATCGTTGGCGCCAAGTTCGAGGATCACGCCCTTCGTGCCATCGGGCACGGACCAGTCGATGCGGGCAAGGCCGCCGGATGAGGTGTCGCCGGAAACGCCGGCGTTCGCGATCGTCACGTCCAGGCCCTTTTCCTTCAGCGCCTTTTCGAGCCGAGCGGGGAAGGCGTCCTGCGGCGGGAGCTGATAGCCCGCCATCAGGCTGTCGCCGAACCCCACGAGGCTGATCGTCTCGGCGCGTGCTGCCGATGATAACGCAATTGTCATCGTCAGTGCCAAGAAAACCCGTTGAAATCCTTTTAATGCCATGGGCCTGTTCCTAAATCCCGAATGCCGTTTCTGTTCCCCATTTCGTTCATATAGGGTTGTTTCGCTTGGCCAGCACCATCATCGAACTCAAAAACGCGGATCTGACGCTCGGGGAGGCGGCGGCCTCGGTGCACGTGCTGAAGGGCATGAGCCTCACGATCGATGCCGGCGAGTCCGTCGGGATCGTTGGTCCGTCGGGTTCGGGGAAGTCGACGTTGCTGATGGTGCTTGCCGGGCTCGAGCGGCTGGATAGCGGTGAGATCGTCATCGACGGTACGCCGTTGCATCGGCTTGACGAGGACCGGGTGGCGGACTTCCGCGGGCGCAACATCGGCATCGTCTTCCAGTCCTTCCACCTCATCCCCAACATGACCGCGCTCGAAAACGTCGCGGTGCCGCTCGAACTCGCCAATGTGGCCGGCGCCTTCGAGATCGCGCGCAAGGAACTCGTCGCCGTCGGTCTCGGCGAGCGGCTCAGCCACTATCCCGGCCAGCTTTCCGGCGGCGAACAGCAGCGCGTGGCGATCGCTCGCGCCTTGGCGCCTTCGCCGAAACTGCTAATCGCCGACGAGCCGACGGGCAACCTCGACGCCGAAACCGGACGCCAGATCGCCGATCTGCTTTTCGCCGAACAGCGTGACCGCGGCATGACACTCGTTCTCGTGACGCATGATGCGGCTCTTGCCGCACGTTGCGTGCGGCAAGTCCGCGTCCGCTCCGGCGAGATTGTCGCCGGCGGCGAGGCGGGGCCGCTTGCGGTGACGCCGCGCCAGGAGGCGGCCTCGGCATGAGCGGCGCGTCATCGGTTCGGCTGCGGCCGCTGCTTGCCCTTCGCCTGGCACTGCGCGAAATGCGCGGCGGGCTTAGAGGTTTCTACATTTTCCTCGCCTGCATCGCGCTCGGGACCGCGGCGATTGCCGGCGTCAATTCGCTGTCGCAATCGATCACCGCGACGATCGCGACGCAGGGGCAGGAACTGCTCGCCGGCGACATCCGCTTCGAGCTCAACAATCGCGTGGCGACCGCGGACGAGCGCGCCTATCTCGACAGTCTCGGAACCGTCGCGGTTTCCGCCGGCTTGCGGTCGATGGCGCGGTTGCCCGACGGATCCAACCAGGCGCTGGTCGAACTGAAGGCGATCGATGCCGCCTACCCGCTCTACGGCGCGCTGGAAAGCGAGCCGAGCCGTCCGCTGCATGAGCTTTTGGCGCGCGATGGCGAGACCTTTGGCGCCGTCGTGGCGCCGCTGCTGCTCGACCGTCTTGGCGTGCAGGTGGGAGATGAGATCCTTCTCGGCAACGCCAGGATCCGGATCTCCGGCACGATCGTGCGCGAGCCGGACGCCTTGTCCGACGGCTTCGGCTTTGCCCCCCGCCTGATGGTCTCGGCCGAGGCGCTGGCCGTGAGCGGCCTGGTGCAGACAGGAAGCCTTGTCGAGCACAGCTACAAGGTAAAGGTCGCGGGCCCGGCGCAGCTCGCGGCCATTCGCACCGACGCCGAGAAGCGCTTTCCGGCGGCCGGCTGGTCGATCCGCACCAGCGCCAACGCCGCGCCGTCATTGACGGCGAACATCACCCGCTTTTCGCAGTTCCTGACGCTTGTCGGGCTGACGGCGCTGATCGTCGGCGGCGTCGGCGTCGCCAACGCGGTGCGCGCCTATCTCGACCAGAAGCGCAGCGTGATCGCCACCTTCAAATGCCTGGGCGCTCCTGCCTCGCTGGTGGCGATGATCTATCTCGCGCAGATCCTGATGATCGCCTTGATCGGCATCGTGATCGGCCTCGCCCTCGGCATGCTGATCCCCTTCATCGCAGCGCAGTTCCTGGCAGATTTATTGCCGATCTCGACGGAGTTTCATCTCTATCCGGGGGCGCTCGGTCTTGCCGCGCTCTTCGGCGTGCTGACGGCGCTGACTTTTGCCATCCTGCCGCTCGGGCGGGCACGGGCCATTCCGGCAACCGCGCTCTTCCGCCAGCAGGGCTTCGACCCCTCCGGCTTTCCGGCATGGCCCTATTTGCTCGGCGCCGTCGCTTGTCTTGCCGCGCTCGCGGGGCTCGCGATCTGGACGGCCTACGACCGCTATATTTCGCTGGTGTTCCTGGGCGCGATCGCCTTTGCCTTCATTGTCCTGCGCGTCGTCGCGCTCGCGATCGCCTGGCTTGCGCGCCGCAGCCCGCGGGTCAACTCGCCGGCCCTCAGGCTGGCGATCGGCAACATCCATCGCCCCGGCGCACTCACGTCCTCGGTCGTGTTGTCGCTGGGTCTTGGGCTGGCGCTGCTTGTAACGTTGGCTCTGATCGACGGCAATCTGCGCCGCGAGCTTACCGGCAGCATGGCGGAGCGGGCGCCGAACTTCTTCTTCGTCGATATCCAGGGCAACGAGATCGAAGGCTTCCGCTCGGTGCTCAACCGGACGATCCCGAAGGGCAAGGTCATCGAGGTGCCGATGCTGCGTGGCCGGATCATTGCCTTCAACGGTGAGGACGTGAACAGCCGCAACGTGCCGCCCGGCGGCCAATGGGTGCTGCGCGGCGACCGCGGCATCACCTATGCCAAGAACAAGCCGGAGAACGCGACGCTTTCCGCGGGCACGTGGTGGCCGGCCGACTATAGTAGCGAGCCCTTGGTTTCCTTCTCGGCGGAAGAGGCCGGCGAACTCGGCCTGAAGATCGGCGACACCGTGACCGTCAACGTGCTTGGTCGCAACATCACCGCCAAGATCGCCAATTTCCGCAACGTCGAGTGGGAATCGCTTTCGATCAACTTCGTCATGGTGTTTTCGCCGAACACCTTTGCCGGTGCGCCGCATGCGTGGTTGGCAACGGTCATCGATCCGGCAGCGACGCCGGAAGAGGAGGCGGCGGTGCTGAAGGCCGTCACCAACGCCTATCCGACGATCACAAGCGTGCGGGTGAAGGATGCTCTCGACATCGTGAACGGGCTGCTTGGACAGTTGGCAACCGCCATCCGGGCAGCCGCCGCGGTGGCGCTCGTCGCCTCCGTCCTGGTGCTTGCCGGTGCGCTCGCCGCTGGCAACCGGGCGCGCGTCCATGATGCCGTGGTGCTGAAAACGCTGGGTGCGACGCGCGCGACCCTCATCCGGGCGTTCAGCTACGAATATGCCATTCTCGGCCTCGCAACTGCGGTTTTCGCGCTGTTTGCCGGCGGAGTTGCCGCTTGGTTCGTCGTCAGCCGCATCATGAAGTTGCCGTCAGACTTCCTGCCGGATGTCGCCATCCTGACCGTCGTCGGGGCGCTGGTGATGACCGTCGGCATCGGTCTTGCCGGTACCTGGCGTATTCTCGGGCAGAAGGCGGCGCCGGTCCTGCGGGAGCTTTGAGCGGTGAAGTTAACCGTAAATCCCTGTCGTGAATGCCGGAAACGGCCGGATGCGTTCGAATCCAGCGGCTTCGGGTCTTGTACGCAACGGGTTTCGGCATCATATTTATCCACAGGCATGCTGGAGCTCCGCAGCGGCGCCTGGGCGTGGAAGCCAGCCTTCCAAAGCGAGACTGTTCGCCGCCCGACACCGTAACTTCCACCGGAGCTTAAATGAGGAAACAATGGCTGATCTGAGAAACTACCAAACCCGAATGTCGCCCGCCGGCGCTCAGGCGGGTGCCGTGATCGATGAGGGCCTTCGCGCGTACATGCTGAAGGTCTACAACCTGATGGCCCTGGGCCTGGCGATCACCGGCGTGGCAGCTTACGGAACCTATGCGCTTGCCGCCTCCAATCCGGCATTCGCCCAGCTCATCTACGCTTCGCCCCTGAAGTGGGTCGTGATGCTGGCGCCGCTGGCGATGGTCTTCTTCATGAGCTTCCGCATTAATTCGATGAGCGTCTCCGCAGCACAGACGACGTTCTGGATCTACGCCGCCCTGATGGGCCTGTCGCTGTCGTCGATCTTCCTGGTTTTCACCGGCCAGAGCATCGTGCAGACGTTCTTCGTCACGGCCGCTTCGTTCGGCGCTCTGTCGCTCTACGGCTACACGACCAAGAAGGACCTGTCGGGCTTCGGCACGTTCCTGATCATGGGCCTCTTCGGCCTGATCATCGCGTCGATCGTCAACATCTTCCTTGCTTCGTCGGCCCTCGGCTTCGCGATCTCCGTGATCGGTGTTCTGATCTTCGCTGGCCTCACCGCCTACGACACGCAGAAGATCAAGGAAATGTACTACGAAGCCGATGACAGCACCGTTGCCGGCCGCAAGGCGATCATGGGCGCGCTGACGCTCTACCTCGACTTCATCAACCTGTTCATGTTCCTGCTGCAGTTCATGGGCAACCGGAACAACTAAGCTTGAAACGAATAGCGGAAAAGGCGGCCTCGGCCGCCTTTTTTGTTGCCGGAAGTAGTTGATCGCGTCCCGGCCCCCATGGGAGTAAAGGACGACGAAACCTCGAGATGCAGTTTACCGCCATGTCCCTGAGTCTGCGTGACGCCACCTTGGCCGACCTTCCTGCCATCGCAGCGATCTATCGCGAATCCGTACTGAACGGCGTCGCCACCTATGAGATCGAACCTCCTTCCGAAGCGGAGATGCGAAACCGCTTCGAGACGATCATCGGCAACGGCTACCCCTATGTGGTCGCATGCGATGGCAGCGGATCGATCGTCGGCTATGCCTATGCGTCCGCCTTCCGGACGCGCACGGCCTATCGCTTTCTGGTCGAGGATTCGATCTACCTGGCGCCGGAAGCGCGCGGCAAGGGTGCTGGCAAGGCGCTGCTCGTCGAACTCATTCGTCGTTGCACCGAGCTCGGCTTCCGGCAGATGGTTGCGGTGATCGGCGGTGCCCACCCGGCATCGATCGCCGTACACAGTTCGCTCGGCTTCGAGCATCAGGGCACGATGAAAGCGACTGGCTTCAAGCATGGCCGTTGGCTCGACACGGCGATCATGCAGCTCGCGCTTGGCGAGGGCCAGAAGAGCGATCCGCCGGAAGACATCTATCCAGACACGCTCTATCAGAACTGATCGTCGCCTCGCGGACGCCCGACATGCGCTGATTGCAGTCGGCCGTCCCGGGGCGGGTCAAAGCCCTGCGTCGGAAGAGGTCGCCGCGCATCTCACCGGGACGCCGGTGCGGATCAGGTCTTAAGGCGCGTCGCGATCTTGCAGGTCCGCTCCCAGCGCTTCAAGCTTCTGATATTTCGCATGTCGTTATCGCAAAACCGCTGCGCACCTTTGCGCGGCATGCTTCAGGTTTCCACCAGCTTCAGGACCTTGTCGAACACCTTGAGCACCTGGGCGAGCTCGTGGCCGCGTTTCAGGATCGTGCCGTGAATGTTCAGCACGCTATAGGCGCCCTGTTTCGTCGACAGCTTCGGGTTCTTCTCGATCCGGTAGAGCGGCATTTCTCCCGAACGCTTGAACACCGAGAAGACCGCGCGGTCCTTCAGGTGGTCGATGGCGTAGTCCCGCCATTCGCCTTCGCCGACCATTCGACCGTAGACCCAAAGGATTTGGTCCAACTCGCGGCGATGGAAAGTGATGGGGGGAGGGTTCTTGGCGTTCTTGTATTCGTGAAGATGGACGACCACTTCGGAAGTGATCTCGCGCTGATGGCGCGCCTCGCCTTGCGGCAAATCCGGCTCATCGGTCATCGGCAATCCGGCCTTCTGTTGTGACAGAACGATAACAGTGTGCCTGACGTGAGCCGAAAAGCAAGCCGGAAGCCGTTGGACGAAGAGGGCATTTCTTACCTCTGCCCCATTTCAGTCAAATCGCCGCCCCAATTCACCGCAAAACTCGCGAGCGCTGACGGACAGAGTCGTTGCCACCGTATGTCCGGTCAGGTCGTCATGCTGCGGGAGTTCACCGAACGCAGCCATGGCCGGTTCGGTCCGGTAACTTCGAACCCTCAGCCCCAGCCCCTCGATGCTGCCGGGCCGAACCACCCCCTTGCGCCGCGCCCGCTTACAATTTGCCTTGCGGGCCGGCGAGCACGGCCGTGGCGCCGATGATCGCGCCCGGCGTTTCCTTGTCCTTCATCGATTGCAAGAGAACGGCACAGCCGCTGTTGCCGGGCCGCTCGGTCAGAACCGTTGCGGGAAGGGTGAAGGTTGCCGGCTTTCCGTCCCACATGCCGATCGTCTGAATGTCGCGCACGGCATGCCAGTAGGGGATTTCCTTGCCGCTGTTCTCCCCCTTCTCCATCTTCACCACTTTCGCGCGGTCGAAATAGACGACGACGACGTTCGCCTTGCCGATGCCGCTACCGACGTTGATCTGGATTTCTTCGCCCTCAATCTTCGCCTCGACGGGAACGGCAAGCCCCTTGCCTTCGGCCTTCATCGTCTCCAGCCGCGTCTTGATCGCCTGAAGATTGCCGCCGTTGACATGGTCGCGCCCGTTCAGGATCGCCTGGGGCGTATAGACGCCATTGCGACCGAGCATCCGGGCATAGGCATATTGCCGTTCGGTATTTTCCTTGGAGGCCAGTGTGTCGGCCCAACCGAGATAGTTCCAGTAGTCGACATGGTAGGCGAGCGCCACGACATCACCGCCATCGACAAGCGCCTTCAGCGCCGCATCGGCCGGCGGGCAGGAGGAACAGCCCTGGCTGGTGAACAGTTCCACGACGCCTTTGATCACCTGTCCGTCCTGTGCCCCGGCCGGTGCACCAGCGGCTGCGAACAGCCCGAAAGCCAGTGCAAAAGGGCGAATGAAAGAACGGTCTGCGGATGTCATGGCGTCACTTCGTTGGGGGCCGTCGGCCTACTCCTTATGGGGGAGTTCATTACATACGCCGGCCACGCATCAACGGGAAGTCACGTTGGAGTGAGGTGGCGGGTGAGCACAGGCTTGTGTTGGGACGTTTTGGGATTTGACAACCAAAGAAAGAGCCGGGTCGCCTCTCGGCGTCCCGGCTCCAATGCTTCGCGATGGTCTGGCGATCAGGCGGCGAGGTCGCGCAGAACCGTCTGCAGGATGCCGCCGTTGTTGACGTAGGTCACTTCGTCCAGCGTATCGATCCGGCAGATCAGCGGAATTTCCTTCGCGCTGCCGTCGCCATAGGTGACCTTGGCAACGCGCTTTTCGCGAGGCTGGACATTGGCGAGGTTGTCGATGGTGACGATTTCATCGCCCTTGAGGCCCAGCGATTCCCAGGTCGTGCCTTCTTCGAAGACGAAGGGGATGACGCCCATGCCGACCAGGTTCGAGCGGTGGATACGCTCGAACGACTGCGCGATGACGGCCTTGACGCCGAGCAGATTGGTGCCCTTCGCAGCCCAGTCGCGCGACGAACCGTTGCCGTATTCGACGCCGGCGAAGATGACGAGCGGAACGCCCTCTTCCTTGTATTGCATGGCGGCGTCGTAGATCGACATCTCTTCCTTCGACGGATAGTGGATGGTGTAGCCACCTTCCTTGCCGTTCGGGCCGAGCATGTGGTTGCGGATGCGGATGTTGGCAAACGTGCCGCGCATCATCACCTCATGGTTGCCGCGACGCGTACCGTACTGGTTGAAGTCGGCAACGCCGACGCCATGACCGATGAGGTAGGCACCAGCCGGCGAGGCAGCCTTGATCGAACCGGCCGGCGAGATGTGGTCGGTGGTGATCTTGTCTCCGAATAGGCCGAGGACGCGCGCGCCCTTGATGTCGGAGATGCCCGAGCCGGACTTGCCCATGCCGACGAAGTAGGGTGGGTTCTGCACGTAGGTCGAGCCATCGTCCCAGGCGTAGGTCTGGCCCGGAGGAACCTGAACGGCCTGCCAGTTTTCGTCGCCCTTGAAGACGTCCGCGTACTTGGTCGCGTAGAGTTCGCGGGTGACGTACTTGAAGATGAACTCCTGGATTTCCTTGGAGGTCGGCCAGATGTCCTTGAGGAAGACCGGGTTGCCGTCCTTGTCTTCGCCGAGCGGTTCGTTGGTCAGGTCCTTCTGGACCGTACCGGCGAGTGCATAGGCGACGACGAGCGGCGGCGAGGCGAGGTAGTTTGCCTGGACGTCCGGCGAGATACGGCCTTCGAAGTTGCGGTTGCCGGAGAGAACGCCGGCGGCGATCAGGCCCTTGTCGTTGATCGTCTTCGAGATCGGCGCCGGCAGCGGACCGGAGTTGCCGATGCAGGTGGTGCAGCCGAAGCCGACGAGGTTGAAGCCGAGCGCGTCGAGGTCCTTCTGCAGGCCGGACTTGGCCAGGTACTCACCGACGACCTGCGATCCCGGTGCGAGCGAGGTCTTGACCCAGGGCTTGGACTTCAGGCCCTTGGCAACGGCGTTGCGGGCGAGCAGGCCGGCGGCGATCAGAACCGACGGGTTGGAGGTGTTGGTGCACGACGTGATCGCAGCGATGGCAACGTCGCCATGGCCGAGATCGAAATCGGTGCCTTCTACGGCGTAGCGGTTCGAAAGCTGGCCCGGCTTCTTGTAGTCGCCTTCGAGTGCGGTTGCGAAGCCCGACGCGATGCTTTCGAGCGGGATGCGGCCTTCCGGACGCTTCGGGCCGGCCATGGCAGGTACGACGTCGCCGAGGTCGAGTTCCAGCGTGTCGGTAAAGACAAGCTCCGAGCCGTCACCGTCGCGCCACATGCCCTGGGCCTTGGAATAGGCTTCGACGAGCGAAATGCGCTGCTCTTCGCGGCCGGACATGGTGAGGTAGTTGATGGTTTCGCTGTCGACCGGGAAGAAGCCGCAGGTCGCGCCGTATTCCGGACCCATGTTGCCGATGGTGGCGCGGTCGGCGAGCGTCATGTTGTCGAGGCCCGGGCCGAAGAATTCGACGAACTTCGAAACCACGCCCTTCTTGCGCAGCATCTGAACGACCATGAGCACGAGGTCGGTCGCGGTGACGCCCTCTTTCAGCTTGCCCGTCAGCTTGAAGCCGATGACCTCAGGCAGAAGCATGGAGACCGGCTGGCCGAGCATCGCGGCTTCAGCTTCGATACCGCCAACGCCCCAGCCGAGAACGCCAAGGCCGTTGATCATGGTGGTGTGGCTGTCGGTGCCGACGCAGGTATCCGGGTAGGCGGTGATTTCGCCGTCTTCTTCACGGGTCCAGACGGTCTGGCCCAGATATTCCAGATTGACCTGGTGACAGATGCCGGTGCCGGGCGGCACGACGCGGAAGTTCTTGAACGCCTGCTGGCCCCACTTCAGGAAGCGGTAGCGCTCGCCGTTGCGCTGGTATTCCAGCTCGACGTTGCGGGCAAAGGCGTTCGGCGTGCCGAATTCGTCGACGATGACGGAGTGGTCGATGACGAGGTCGACGGGAACGAGCGGGTTGATCTTTTCCGGGTCGCCGCCGAGCGAGACCATGGCGTCGCGCATTGCAGCGAGGTCGACTACGGCGGGAACGCCGGTGAAGTCCTGCATCAGCACGCGGGCCGGGCGGTAGGCGATTTCGTTTTCAGCGGTGCCCTTGTCGTCGAGCCAGGCGGCAACGTTCTCGATGTCCTTCTTGGTGACGGAGCGGCCGTCTTCATTGCGCAGCAGGTTCTCGAGCAGAACCTTCATCGAGTAGGGCAGCTTGGAAACGCCGGCGAGACCGTTCGCCTCCGCCTTCGGCAGGCTGTAATAGACGTAGTCCACACCGTTGACGGTGAGCGTGGAGCGACAATTGAAGCTGTCTAGGGATTTGGACACTGGATAATACCCCGTTCCGTCTGATCGCCAAAAACTGACGTACGAACGCCCGAGCGCAATGAAGCGCGAATTGGGATGCGGGTGCGGCCATTTCCGCTGTCCGTACGTGGAAATTCATTCCATGTTCGGCGCTAGGATGAAATTCACGCCGACCGCTGGCGTGTTGGCCGCCTTATAGATAATTTCTCCAAAACGTGCCAGAGCAACGAAGGTCCAATTGGAACTTTTTTTGCTCTGCGGAAGACACGCGAAGGGAAGTCTAATATTCATGCGCCTGCTGGCTGAAGGTTTGAGTGCGAAGCGCGGCGAGGATCTGATTTTTAACGATATTTCCTTTGCGCTCGATACCGGTGAGGCCCTTGTGGTGACGGGTCCGAACGGCTCGGGAAAGTCGACTTTGCTGCGGGTTCTGGCCGGGTTGCTGAGCCCCGAAAGCGGACATTTGAAACTTGAGAACGCCCCCCCAGAAATAGCTCACCCATCGGAGCTCAGCCACTATCTCGGGCATCGCAACGCGATGAAGCGCGAATTGACCGTCGCAGAAAATCTTTCCTTCTGGCAGCGTTTCATGGGCGATTCGCCCGGCGGCGTCGGAATCGCTCTTACCGAGGCGGTCGAAGCGGTCGGCCTGCCTGATATCGCGCATCTGCCCTTCGGATATCTCTCGGCCGGTCAGCAACGCCGCATGGCGATGGCGAAGCTGCTCGTCGCCCATCGCCCGATCTGGATTCTCGACGAGCCGACCGCGGCACTCGACGCCGGCGCCGATCGGCTGTTTGCCGACCTGGTAAAGGCGCATCTCGGGAAGGGCGGCATCGTGATCGCAGCGACGCATCAACCGCTGGGGCTCGATCAAACGAGGGAATTGCACATGAAGGGCTTCGAGCATTTCGCGGGAGGGCTCTGGCATGATGCGTAAAAGCGCGTCCGTGCTCGCTGCCGGGAGAGTGCCGGCATGATCGCGCTCTTCTTCCGCGATCTGAAGCTGTCGATACGCGCCGGCGGCGGCGCGATGATCGGCGTGCTCTTCTTCATGACCGTGGTCGCGGTCATTCCCTTCGGCGTCGGCCCGGATCTGAACCTGCTTTCGCGCATCGGCCCGGCGATCCTCTGGATCGGCGCGCTGCTCGCCTCGCTACTCGGTCTCGACCGCCTGTTCCAGGCGGAGCGGGACGACGGTTCGCTCGACCTGATGCTGATGCAGGAGACGCCGCTGCTTTTCACCGTCTTCGTCAAATGCGCGGCCCATTGGGCAGCGACCGGCCTGCCGCTGGTGATCGCCTCGCCCTTGCTCGGTCTCTTCATGAACATGAGCGAGATCGCGATCGGCGCCACCATGCTGACGCTTCTGATCGGCACGCCGGCGATCACCTTCATCGGTGCGGTCGGCGCTGCCGTCGCCGTGTCGCTGCCACGCGGCGGGCTGCTGGTGTCGATCTTGGTGCTGCCGCTTGCGATCCCGGTGCTGATCTTCGGCGTCAGCGCCGTCTATGCGGCGATCGAGGACCCGGCGCCGTTCCTGCCGCCCCTGATGATCCTCGCGGCGATCACCCTGTTCTTTGCCGTCATCGGGCCGGTTGCCGCCGCCGCAGCACTTCGGCACGCGTCCGATTGACGCAATAGGAGCGGAACGGCTGAAACAGTTTGCGGTTTTCCGTCGCAGCCGTCGCTAAGTCCTTCAGATCGATCACGTTTATGATTGAAGGCCCCAACTGATCGTGATCGGTCGATTGACGCGGATCAATTGCAGCAGGGGGACTTAAGCGCTAAAGAGCGATCATGAGCGAAAACAGCCTGGCCATCCGCAAATTCAGCGATCTCGCCAACCCGACACGGTTCCTGGCGCTGGCCGACCGTCTGCTGCCGTGGCTAGCCGGCCTGACCGCGGTGTTCTTCGTCGTCGGCCTCTGGCTGTCCTTCGCCACAGAAGGCGACTACCAGCAGGGCGAGACGGTGCGCATCATGTATGTGCACGTGCCCGCTGCCTGGCTGTCGATGATGTGTTATTCGGTGATGGCGCTGGCAGCGCTTGGCACGCTCGTTTGGCGCCATCCGCTGGCAGATGTTTCTTCGCGCGCGGCCGCGCCGATCGGCGCCTGTTTCACTTTCCTGGCGCTCGTCACCGGCTCGCTTTGGGGCAAGCCGATGTGGGGCACCTGGTGGGTCTGGGACGCGCGGCTGACGTCGGTCTTTGTGCTGTTCCTCATGTATCTGGGACTGATGGCGCTCAACCGCGCGATCGACGACCCCGCACGGTCTTCCAAGGTTTCCGCAGTGCTGGTGCTGGTCGGTTTCGTCAATATCCCGATCATCAAGTTCTCGGTCGAATGGTGGAACACGCTGCATCAACCGGCGAGCGTCATGCGGCTCGACGGGCCGACGATCGATCCCGAGTTCCTGTGGCCGCTGATCGTGATGGCGGTTGCCTTCACGCTTCTGTTCTTCACGCTGCACATCGCCGCCATGCGCAACGAAATCCTGCGCCGGCGGGTCACTGCGCTGCGCCGTCTGGCGGCGCGCAGCGCTGGCCGGGGAGCGCGCACGAAATGATGAGCCACGCCGCTTACGTCTTCACGAGTTATGGAATAGCGACGCTGACCGTCCTCGGCCTGATCGGCTGGGTGGTTCTGGATGGGCGCGCGCGCCGGCGCGAACTTGCCGAGCTCGAAGCATCCGGCATCCGCAGGCGCTCGGCCGAACCGGCGTCGGGAGAGACACGATGACCAGCACTCCTGCGCCCGGCAGCGACGAGCGCAAACCGGGGCCGATGCGTTTCGTGCTCGCGGCACTGCCGCTCATCATTTTCGCCGGGCTTGCGGCGATCTTCTGGAGCCAACTCAATTCCGGCAAGGACGTGAGCGAGATCCCGTCCGCACTGATCGGCACGAAGGCGCCGAAACTCGACCTTCCTGCACTCGAAGGGGCGACCCGCGATGGCCAGCCGATGCCGGCGCTGACCGACGTGGCGATCAAAGGCAAGCTGACGCTCGTCAACGTCTGGGCCTCCTGGTGCGTGCCCTGCCGTCAGGAGCATCCCTTCATTCTGGAACTGTCGAAGGACCCGCGGCTCACCGTCGTCGGCATCAATTACAAGGACCAGAACGAAAACGCGCTGCGTTTCCTCGGCGAGCTCGGCAATCCATTTTCCGCCGTCGGCGTCGATCCCCGCGGCAAGGCGGCGATCGATTGGGGTGTCTACGGTATTCCGGAATCCTATCTGGTCGGCGCCGATGGCACGATCCTCTACAAGCGTGTCGGCCCGTTCGACGAGAACAGCGTCAAGAATGGACTGCTGCCGGCCATCGAGAAGGCTACCGCCGGCTCGTGAGTGGTTCGGGCCATTTCGAGAGCAGTTGGGGCTGTAAAACCTGACCGAGAACCGGGGCAGTTTTTCGCCGGGGGCTACTTCACCCACCTCATCCCTGTGCTTGTCACAGGGATCCAGCCACGGTGCGTCTGCACCGTGAATGACATCCCGACCAGAAGCAGCCACAGCTCGCCTAGCGGCACATTTCTGAAAAGTTCGCTTCCGGCCGGAACTTTCCAGTCGGAACAGAGCTCCCCAGCGCCGCGGACGCGGCGCTGCTGGATCCCTGTGACAAGCACAGGGATGAGGGAGGCTGAGGGAACGGTTCGCTTCCGATAGATATCTGGATGTGAAAGGTTGGCCTATACGCCGAGCCCGACTAAATCCCCGCCTGCCAATCCCTGACGGCATCGAGCGGCCAGACCAGCATCAGCACGTTCAAAGTGAGGTTGTCGCGGATCAGCCAACCAGTGAAAAGCTCGAAGACGATGGCGATCGTGACCGTCAGCCAGACGGGCATGCGGGCCGCGAACATAAAGCCCGCGACCATCGCCAGGGTGTCCATGGTCGAATTCAGGATGCTGTCGCCGAAATAGTCGAGCGAGATCGTCGCCGATCGGTAGCGGTTGATCACCATGGGGGTGTTTTCGGCGATTTCCCAGGCGGATTCGATCGCCATCGCCAGGAAGAGCTTTGCCGTCAGCGGCTTGCGGCGCAAAAGCAGGTGGCCGAGGCCGTAGAACAGGAAGCCGTGGATGATGTGGGAGGGTGTGTACCAGTCGGCGATGTGCTGCGAGTTGCCGCTGGATTTGACGACGGGTTCGAAGAGTTTGACGTAGCCGCAGTCGCAGATCCAGATGCGACCCATCAGATGCTGGGTGACGATCTGTATCAGCAGAACCGCGAAACAGGCGGCGAGCCAGAGGAGTGCGTGCCGGTTGCGGCTGTCATTCTCCTCAAGCGCGGTGCTCACTCGGCGTTCTCCTGGTCAAGCGAATGTTTCATGATCAAGGGCATCTGGGCGAGCGTGAAGAGGATGGTGATCGGCATCGTGCCCCAGACCTTGAAGGCGACCCAGAAATCGGTCGAGAACGAACGCCAGACCACTTCGTTGAGCACGGCCAGGAACAGGAAGAACAGGCCCCAGCGCAGCGTGAGCTTGCGCCAGCCGTCCTCGTCGAGCTTGAAGGCGGAGTGAAAGACGTAGCCGAGCAGCGACTTACCGAAGAGAAGACCGCCGAGCAGGATCGCGCCGAACAGCGTGTTGACGATCGTCGGCTTCATCTTGATGAAGGTGTCGTTCTGCAGCCACAGCGTCAGCGCACCGAAGACGAAGACGACGATGCCTGAGATCAGCGGCATCATCGGCAGGGTGCGGGTCAGCATCCAGGAGACGGCGAGCGCGATCGCGGTCGCGGCCATGAACAGGCCGGTGGCGATGAAGATCGGACCGCCGAGCTCGGCGAGCGCCGGGAAATGCCCGGCCAGCCATTCGCCGCGCGAATTGGCGAAGAAGAAGACCATCAGCGGTCCAAGCTCCAGCACCATCTTGAGCAAGGGGCTGACTTCCTTCTGCGGCTTGGTAGCCTCGATCGACGACATTTCCGGGTCCTGTTTCTGCATGTGCCTGCTGCTCATAACACCAGCTTTGCGGCAAAACCATATCAAGGCAACGGCCCCGCGCAAATGCGCGGGCGCAGAACGGCCTCGTCAGGCGGCAACGCCGGCGATCGCTTCGGCGAAATCCTTGGCCTCGAAAGGCTCCAGATCGTCGATGCCTTCACCGACGCCGATAAAATAGACTGGCAGCTTGTGCTTGGCGGAGATGGCAACGAGGATGCCGCCGCGCGCCGTGCCGTCGAGCTTGGTCATGATCAGACCGCTGACGCCGGCGATATTGCGGAAGATCTCGACCTGCTGCAACGCGTTCTGTCCCGTCGTGGCATCAAGCGTCTGCAGCACCGTGTGCGGCGCATCCGGATCGAGCTTGCCGAGCACGCGCACGATCTTCTCAAGTTCGGCCATCAGCTCCGCCTTGTTCTGCAGGCGGCCGGCGGTGTCGATGATCAGCACGTCGGACTTCTTCTCGCGCGCCTGCTGGAACGCTTCATAGGCGAGACCGGCGGCATCGGCGCCAAGCTTGGAGGAAACGATGTCGGACTTGGTGCGCTCCGCCCAGATCTTCAGCTGCTCGATCGCCGCGGCGCGGAAGGTGTCGCCGGCGGCAAGCATGACCTTGAGGCCCGCGCCCGAAAGCTTGGCGGCGAGCTTGCCGATCGTCGTGGTCTTGCCGGTGCCGTTGACGCCGACCACCAGAATGACATGCGGCTTGTGGCTGAGGTCGAGCTCCAGCGGCTTGGCGACGGGAGCGAGCACCTTGGTGATCTCGCCGGCCATGATGCGCGAGACGTCCTCGCCCGAGACATCCTTGCCATAGCGCTCGGAGGCGAGCGTATCGGTGATGCGCATTGCCGTCTCGACGCCGAGGTCGGCCTGGATCAGCAGGTCTTCAAGGTCCTGCAGCGTTGCTTCATCGAGCTTGCGCTTGGTGAAGAGGCTGGCGATCTGGCCGGTGAGCTGCGACGAGGTCCGGGCAAGGCCGCGGCGCAGGCGCTGGTACCAGGTGAGCTTTTCCTTCGGCGCGGCGAAGGGCTCGTCCTTGGGCTTGTTGTCGGTGGTCGCGAAGCCCTTGGGAAGGGCAGGGGCTGCGGCGGCTACCTCTGCTTCGCCGGCCTCGGTCGGCGCGACTTCGGCCACTGCTTCTGCCGCGTCGCTCTCTGTGGTTTCGAAGCTTTTGGGGAGGGCTGCGGCTTCACCCCTCTCTGCCTTGCCGGGCATCTCCCCCACAGGGGGGGAGATTGCGCTGGGCTCGCCCACGGCGTCAGCTACGGGCGTTTCGGCTGTCGTGATGTCGCGTAGTTCCGCTTCGGCATCGTCCGCAGTTGGCAAGGCTTCTGCGGTGCCCTCGATGGTCTCGGCCACGTGGGAGGTTACGATGATCTCAATGGAATCCGCTGGCTTCTCGTCGGCAACAGCTTCCGCGGTCTCGGTGGTTAGAGACGCATCGTCGATGGCTGCCTTGGTCTCCGTCTGATCTCCCTCCTTTTGGGGCAGATGTCCCGAAGGGACAGAAGGGGGTATCGCAACGCTGTCCTCAAACGGTGTGGCTCCGGCCTCGTCACGCGTCAGCTCTTCGGCATCGTCGGAAGCCGGACCGCCCGCAGTCTCGATCTCGGCTTCGAGCACCGGATCGTCCTCGGAGAGCGGCAGCGTCTCGATATCGACAGGCGGCTCGAAGGCGGCGTCCGGGGTCTCTTCGGCAATTTCAGCCGCGGCGACAGGCGCAGACGGTTCCACCGCCTCGGCACTTGGCTCCGCCTCGGGCGAAGAGACAATCGTCTCCTCGGGCACACCTTCCGGCGGCTTCGTCTCCTCCACCGCGCCCTTGCCGAAGGTGAAGATCCTCTTGATGAAACCCATTGCCATTCAGGAATTCCGCATAAATCAGGCCGCAGCCATCTGTTTTACCTGCATCGTCAGATGCTTGCCATTGTGGCCGGTGATTAAGACCGGGACAAGCGCGCGGGCTTTCAGGCCGGCGGCATCGACGAGCGTGAAGTTTTGTGTGTGGGCGAGCCCGTTGTTCTCGACCAGGATCGTCTGCTCGCTGCCGACCATGCCTTCGAGGTGGCGGGCGTAGAGCGTCGTGCCAACCGCGCGCAGACGCGCGGCGCGATCCTTGACGAGCGCCCGGTCGAGCTGCGGCATGCGCGCCGCCGGCGTGCCGGGACGCGGGCTATAGGGAAAGACGTGCAGAAGGGCGATGCCGCAATCCTCGGCGAGCTTCGCGGCATTCTCGAACATCTCCTCGGTCTCCGTCGGGAAACCGGCGATCATGTCGGCGCCAAGACTGATCTCGGGCCGCAGCCGCCGGACTTCATCGGCGAAGGCGCGGGCGTCGGCGCTCAAGTGGCGGCGTTTCATGCGCTTCAGGATCAGGTCGTCGCCGTGCTGCAGCGACAGGTGCAGATGCGGCATGAAGCGCGCTTCATCGGCGATCAGGTCGAAGAGGTGTTTGTCGGCCTCGATGCCGTCGATCGAGGAAAGGCGCAGGCGGCGGATCTCCGGCACCTGCTTCAAAAGCGTCTTGGCAAGCAGGCCGAGCGTCGGGGCACCCGGTAGGTCGGCGCCGTAGCTGGTGGCGTCGACGCCGGTGAGCACGATCTCGCAATAGCCTGTTTCAACGAGCTTGCGGGCCTGGTCGACGACAGCACCCATCGGCACGGAGCGGGAATTGCCGCGGCCATAGGGAATGATGCAGAAGGTGCAGCGATGATCGCAGCCGTTCTGCACCTGGATGAAGGCGCGCACGTGGCCGTCGATGTGCTTGACCATCTGCGGCGCCGTCGCACGCACGCTCATGATGTCGTTGACGCGCAGCTTCTCTTCCGCCGAAACGCCGAAATCGGGCAGCGAGCGATAGGAGGCGCTCTTCAGCTTTTCCTCGTTGCCGAGCACGGCGTCGACCTCGGCCATTTCGGCAAAGGTCTCTTTTTCGGTCTGCGCGGCGCAGCCGGTGACGATGATACGCGCATGCGGATTGTCGCGACGGGCACGACGGATTGCCTGGCGCGCCTGGCGCACCGCCTCGCCGGTGACGGCGCAGGTGTTGACGAGGATGGCGTTGTTCAGCCCTGCTTTCTCGGCTTCGGCCCGCATCACTTCGGATTCGTAGGTATTGAGACGGCAGCCGAAGGTTATGACCTCGACGCCGCTCAAAGCGCCCGCGCTCCGCTGCCCGCGCTCTCCGCCTCGTCGCGCTGCCAGGTGCCGGTGGTCGGGTTCAGTGTGCCGGACCATTCCCATTCGGCCGGGCCGGTCATGATCACGTGATCATCGCGCTCGCGCCATTCGATCGTCAGCGGCCCGCCGGGCACGTTGACGATGACATTGCGGTCGGTGCGCTCGGTGCGGGCGGCACTGACGGCGGCGGCGCAGGCGGCCGAGCCGCAGGCGAGCGTCAGCCCGGCGCCGCGCTCCCAGGTCCGAAGATCCAGTTCGCCGCGCGAAAGCACGCGGGCAATCGAGATGTTGGCGCGCTCGGGGAAGATCGGATGGTTTTCGAGCAACGGGCCGAAGCGCTCGAGATCGTAGGACCAGACGTCGTTGTCGACCCAGAAGATCGCGTGCGGATTGCCCATGGAGGCGACCGAGGGCGAATGCAGCACGGGATTGTCGATCGGGCCGATCTGCAACTCGATGCGGCGCGTGTCGTGAAACTCTTCGGAGAGCGGGATTTCGTTCCAGGCAAAGCGCGGGGTTCCCATGTCGACGGATATGGTGCCGTCGTCGTGTTCCTTGGCTTCGAGCAGGCCGGCGACCGTATGGAATAGGAAGGCCTTCTTGCCGGTTTCGGCGGCGAGCGCCTGGACGACGCAGCGGGTGCCGTTGCCACAGGCCTGGGCCATGGAGCCATCGGAATTGACGATGTCGATCCAGGCATCGGTGCCGGCGGCCTTCGGGTCGTGGATCGCCATGATCTGGTCGAAGGCAGTTGCCGGGTCGGCATTGAGCGCGATCGCGGCCGCCGGCGTCACCCGATCTTTCCGACCGCGCATGTCGACGACAAGGATCTTGTTTCCAAGCCCGTTCATTCTGGCGAATTGCACGTTGTCGGTCATGTAGCGATGGTCCAAACTGGCCCGCGTCAAGCAGGGCACCCTTCATTCGGGCTGTATATGGCGGAAAAGCCCGGAAATTACCAGTGCCGCCTTCATTCCGCGGCGGATGCAGCGGCAGGCACGTCGAAGACCTCGCCGGGGCGCAGCGGCCGGAAGCGGGCGCGGGCGATACCGGCCGCATCAAGCGCCCGTTCCAGCGCCAGCCGCGGCTCGTCGACGCCCTCGTCGGTCAGGCGGAACGTGCCCCAGTGGTGGCCGGCGACATGGGTGGCGGCGCAATCGATCATCCCGCGCACTGCCTCTTCCGGATTCTGGTGCTGGTCCTGCATAAACCAGCGCGGTTCGTAGGAACCGAACGGCAGGTTGGCGAGGCGGAACGGCCCGTGTTTTTCGCGGGCGGCCCGATAGTTTATGCCGTCGTGAAAGCCCGTGTCGCCGACATGGTAGATCTTGCCTGCCGGAGTCTCCAGAACGAAGGCGGCCCAGAGCGCCATGCGGCGGTCGCGCGAGCCGCGGGCCGACCAGTGATGGCAGGGCTCCGCGTGGATCACGATGTCATCACCGCAATCGACCTGGTCGTTCCAGTCGACCACCGTTATCTCGGCATCGGGAACGGCGTGGCGGATGATCGTGTCGTTGCCGAGCGGGGTGATGATCCGGGGGGCGTGCTCCTCGTGCAGTGCGGCCAGCGTTTCGATATCGAGATGGTCGTAGTGGTTGTGGGTGACGAGCACGATGTCGATCGGCGGCAGATCGTCGAGCTCGATGCCGGGGGCGTTGTAGCGCTGCGGTCCGGCAAAGGCGAAGGGGCTGGCGCGACGCGCCCAGACGGGGTCGGTGAGAATGTTCACGCCGTGCACCTGGATGAGCAGCGTCGCGTGGCCGATCATCGTCACGCGCAGGCGTTCGCCTTCGACGGCCAGTTCAGGCTTGGTCTGTGCAAATGGGCTTGGATTGTGCGCCGGCCAGCGGATCTTGCCGCCGCCGAGCTGCCAGCGCAGCAAATCAGCCATGCCCTTGGGCGGCCTGCCGCCGGGATTGAAGAAGCGCGTCCCGTCGAAATGGTCGGAGACGGGGCCTCGATAGTATGGATTCTGCGATTTCTTCATCCCGAGCCTTTCGGCATGTCTTGTGATTGCATGAGATGGTGCGCCGGCGCATCCGATGGAAGATCGGGCTTTAATAAATTCTTGAAAACAGCAACTGGATTGCTATCGTGCTTTCATGCTCGTTCGATTCGACCCGCATGAACGCCTCTACAAGACCCTTCGGCTGGTCCGCTCCGTCCACCTCAATATGCAACGAGCGTCGGAGCATATGCTCGATGGCGCGGGTATATCCGTGGCGGAGCGCGCGGTTCTCGAACTTTTTTACGAAGTGCAGCTGACTGTGCCGGAAGCGGCGCGACGCCTGTCGATGAAACGGCAGTTCGTGCTGCGCATCGTCACCGGGCTGATGGACAAGCAATTGCTGGAACGGCAGCCGAATCCAGAGCACCGACGCGCCTATCTTTGCGTCCCGACCGCCGCCGGACGCGATCTGTTCGAGGAAATCCATCGCCGTGAAGTCGAGATGCTGCACGCCTTGCTCGGCGATATCAATCAGACCGAAGTGGTGGCTACGCTCCGGGTGATGACGCGGGTGGCGACGGCCTTTGAGCAGCTGGCGGGCGAACTGGATGCAGCCGTCGAGGGCGAGGCGCTCTGAGCCAAAAAAGCCGTCATTGCCCTGCCGTCCTTGACTTTTGCCGCGCTTTCCTGTTTATCCGCCGCAATTCCTTCGCAAGCTCAAGTCTTCGAAGCCGCCGACCGGGTCCCGTAAAGGTGTAAAGAGAACCCGGAGGTCAACATCCGACAGCGCGTTGCGCCCTCGGGTGGTTTTTGGCTTTGCGCCTTGTTTTCTGCGCGAAGGAACCCACGTTTCCGGCGAGTTGATCGCCACCGGAAACCAGAAGGAAGTGAGAATGTTCGAGAGCCTCCAGGACCGCCTTGGTTCCATATTGAATGGACTGACCGGCCGCGGCGCATTGTCGGAAGCCGATGTTTCCGCTGCGCTTCGCGAGGTTCGCCGTGCGCTGCTCGAAGCCGACGTCGCGCTCGATGTCGTGCGCTCCTTCACTGAAAAGGTTCGCGAAAAGGCCGTCGGCGCCGAGATCCTGAAATCGATCAAGCCTGGCCAGATGGTCGTCAAGATCGTCCATGATCAGCTGATCGAGATGCTCGGCTCCGAGGGAGTCACCATCGACCTCAACGCTCCGGCGCCTGTTGTCATCATGATGGTCGGTCTGCAGGGCTCGGGTAAGACGACCACCACCGGCAAGATCGCCAGCCGGATGAAGACCAGGGACAAGAAAAAGGTCCTGATGGCTTCGCTCGACACGCGCCGCCCGGCTGCCCAGGAGCAGCTGCGTCAGCTCGGCGTGCAGACCGGCGTCGATACGCTGCCTGTTATTACCGGCCAGTCGCCGACCGATATCGCCGCGCGCGCGGTCCAGGCCGCCAAGCTCGGCGGTCATGACGTCGTCATCCTCGACACCGCCGGCCGTACCCATATCGACGAGCCGCTGATGATCGAGATGGCGGAGATCAAGCGGAAGTCCAATCCGCATGAAATCCTGCTCGTCGCCGATGCGCTGACCGGTCAGGACGCCGTCAATCTTGCCCGCAACTTCGACGAACGCGTCGGCATCACCGGCCTGGTGCTCACCCGTATGGACGGTGACGGCCGAGGCGGTGCAGCGCTCTCGATGCGTGCCGTCACCGGCAAGCCGATCAAGCTCATCGGCGTCGGCGAAAAGATGGGCGAACTCGAAGAGTTCCATCCGCGCCGCGTCGCCGACCGCATTCTCGGCATGGGCGACATTGTCTCGCTGGTCGAAAAGGCGGCCGAGAACATCGACGCCGAGAAAGCGGCCGCCATGGCCGCGAAGATGGCCAAGGGCAAGTTCGACCTGAACGACCTCGCCGACCAGCTTGGCCAGATGCAGAAGATGGGCGGCATGGGCGGCATCATGGGCCTGATGCCCGGCATGTCCGGCATGAAGGACAAGATGGCCGCCGCCGGTCTCGACGATAAGCTGTTCGGACGCCAGATCGCCATCATCTCCTCGATGACCAAGGCGGAGCGCGCCAACCCGGACCTGCTCAAGCATTCGCGCAAGAAGCGCATTGCCGCCGGTTCCGGCACCGATGCCGCCGACATCAACAAGCTTCTGAAGATGCACCGCCAGATGGCGGACATGATGAAGATGATGGGTGGCAAGGGCAAAGGCGGCATGATGAAGCAGATGATGGGCGGCCTTGCCAACAAGATGGGGCTTGGTGGCCTCGGCGGCGGCGGTGTGCCCGACCTGTCGAAGCTCGACCCGAAGCAGCTCGAGGCCCTGCAGAAGCAGGCGGAAGCAGCCGGCCTCAAGCCGGGCGGCATGCCGGGTCTTGGCGGCGGTGGCCTGCCGGGTCTCGGCGGCGCCAAGCTTCCGGGCCTCGGTGGCGGTTTCCCCGGCCTTCCCGGCCTGCCGAAGAAGAAGTGAGGATCGGTGAGAGATGATTGATCCCGAAATCAAACAGGAATTGGCGGGTTACCGGCAGTCGATCGACAACATCGATGCCGCACTCGTCCACATGCTGGCCGAACGCTTCCGCTGCACCCAGGCAGTCGGCGTTCTCAAGGCCAAGCATGATCTGCCGCCGGCCGACCCGGCGCGCGAAGAATACCAGATCGAACGCCTGCGCCGCCTGGCCAAGGATGCCAATCTGGATCCGGATTTCGCCGAGAAGTTCCTGAACTTCATCATCAAGGAAGTCATCCGGCATCATGAAGCCATCGCCGCCGATCGCTCGCATTCCGCGGGTAACGCCGGCACAAACCATTCCGCTTGAACGAAGCGGTCAAGAAAGCCTGCAAGGAGTAACTGAAATGGCACTGAAAATTCGTCTCGCCCGTGGCGGTTCCAAGAAGCGTCCGTACTACCAGATCGTCGTTGCTGACGCCCGCAGCCCGCGTGACGGCCGCTTCCTCGAGAAGATCGGCTCCTGGAACCCGATGCTCGGCAAGGACGACGAAAAGCGCGTCGAGCTCGACGCCGAGCGCATCGCTCACTGGATCGCCCAGGGCGCCCAGCCGACCGACCGCGTTCTGCGCTTCCTCGACCAGGCTGGCCTCGCAAAGCGTCCGGCTCGCAGCAACCCGACCAAGGCCGTTCCGGGCAAGAAGGCTCAGGAGCGCGCTGCTGAAGCCAAGCAGAAGGCTGAAGACGCCGCTGCTGCCGCTGCAGAAGCTGCCGCAGAATAATAGCCGGCAAATGGTTTGAAGCAGGATGCACGGGCTTCCGTCCGCGTCCGCTTCCAACCTGTCGTGATTTTAAGGAAACGGGTGGCATTTCCATGCCGCCCGTTTTCCGTTATGTGCACCCTGAACTCCCGAAATGGACGCGGACGATGAGCAAACTCGAAAACCCGGTTCTGATGGCGACGATCGGCGCGGCGCAAGGCTTGCGCGGCGAGGTCAGGGTCAAATCCTTTACCGACGACCCGACGGCGCTCGGCGACTACGGCAATTTGCACAGCGCCGACGGACGTGTTTTCGAGGTGCTGGAAATCCGCGAGGCGAAGAACGTCGTCATCGTGCGCTTCCGTGGTGTCAACGATCGCAACGCCGCCGAGGCGCTCAATGGTCTTGAGCTGTTCATCGAGCGGGACAACCTGCCCGACGACGACCTCGACGAGGACGAGTTCTTCTATGCCGATCTCGAAGGGCTGGAAGCGATCGACGGCAATGGCACCAGCTATGGCAAGGTCAGCGGCGTTTACGATTTCGGCGCCGGCGATCTTCTGGAGCTGAAGGGTCCTGGCCGGCGCCCGGTGCTGATCCCCTTCACCGAATGGTCAGTGCTGGAGATCGACCTGGAAGCGGGCAAGCTGCTGGTCGATCCGGTGGCTGCCGGTCTTTCCGAGGACAAGGACCAGGATTCGGGCAATCCGTTTTCCGCCAAGCGCAAGTGAGCGATGCGGTGATGACTTTTCGCGCGACTGTCCTGACGCTCTATCCCGAAATGTTTCCGGGCCATCTCGGCGCGTCCCTTTCGGGTAAGGCGCTGGAGCGCGGCCAATGGTCGATCGAGCCGGTGCAGATCCGCGATTTCGCCGAGGACAAGCACCGCACCGTCGACGACACGCCGGCCGGCGGCGGAGCCGGCATGGTGCTGAAGCCGGACGTGCTCGCCCGCGCGATCGACCATGTCTCTGAGGGTGACGACCGTCCACGGTTGTTGATGAGCCCGCGCGGTCGCCCGCTGACGCAAGAGCGGGTGCGTCAGCTCGCTGATGGTCCTGGTGTCGTCATCGTCTGCGGACGCTTCGAAGGCGTCGACCAGCGGGTGATCGATGCCCGCGGCCTCGAAGAGGTTTCCATAGGCGACTATATTCTTTCGGGCGGCGAGCCGGCAGCGCTGACGCTTCTCGATGCCGTGGTGCGCATCCTGCCGGGTGTCATGGGCAACGAGCTTTCAGGCGTGCATGAAAGCTTCGAAGGCGGTCTGCTCGAACATCCGCACTATACCCGCCCTCAGATCTTCGAGGGCCGCGAGATCCCGCCGGTGCTGACCTCGGGCAATCACGGCGCCATTGCCAAATGGCGCGAGGCAGAGGCGCGGCGTCTGACGGCCGAGCGCAGGCCCGACCTTCTCGATCAGCCCGTGAAGAAATAATAGGCGGCAAGCAGCAGGCCGACGGCGACCACCAGCGCGCGGATGACGGCTTGGGGTACCCTCCGGGCCGCCCAGACGCCGCTGTAGCCGCCAAGTGCCGCCCCCGGCACCATGATTGCCGCATGCAGCCAGGAGACGACGCCGCCGGCGGCGAAGACGACGATGGCGATGGCCGCAATCACGATCGAGATGAAGTTCTTGAGCGCGTTCAGCCGGTGATAGCCGCCACCGGTCGCCAGCCCCAGTACCGCCAGCATCATGATGCCCATGCCGGCGCCGAAGAAGCCGCCATAGATTGATGTGACGAACTGGGCGCCGATGCCGGCCGGATTGATCGCATGCTCGTCGACGCGCGCCTTGGGCTTCAAGAGCGGCCCGGCGGCGAAGATCGCCGTCGCGGCGAGCAGCAGCCAGGGCACCAGAGTACGAAAGGAGGCGTTGGAAAGCGAGATGAGAAGCAGTGCGCCGGCAAGGCCGCCGAGCGCCGAGATCACGCCGAGCAGGACGGCGTATCGTCTGTCGGCGCGGATCTCCTTGGCATAGGCGAGTGCCGAGGTGATGTAGCCCGGGAACTGGATGATCGACGAGGTCGCGTTGGCGACGATCGGCGACAGGCCGCCAAGCGTCATCGCCCCGAAGGTCAGGAACGTTCCGCCGCCGGCGATGGCATTGACGACGCCGGACAGGAAGCCGGCCGCAAACAGCATGAGCACTTCAAAGATATGCATGGTCTCCCCCGACCCACCACGCTCGGGATAGCCGGTGGCAGGGATGGCCGCAAGCCCGTCCGCTCGGACAATCGAGCATGCATCCATCCGGGTTTTCTGATAGAAAGGCGTTTCTTGCCGCGGATCGCCGAGAAAATATGGCCTCCGGGGATGACAAGGCGGATCGATTGGTGTATGTGCCGGCCCGGTTCGGGTTCTGTGCCCGTCGACCAAAACAAAGAATGGCGAATCCGCTCCTGCCGGTTTCCGGCAAGACCTGAAGGCAAGCCCGACAGGTTCATCGAGAGCGCTCTGGCTGTTTCAGAAGAACTTGAAAGGTTAGACCGATGAACATCATCCAGCAGCTGGAAGCCGAACAGGCCGCCAAGATTGCCGCCAAGCGCACGCTCCCCGAATTCTCCGCCGGCGACACGCTGCGCGTCAACGTCCGCGTTGTCGAAGGCAGCCGTACCCGCGTTCAGGCCTATGAAGGCGTCTGCATCGCTCGTTCGGGCGGCGGCATCAACGAAAGCTTCACCGTTCGCAAGATCTCCTACGGCGAAGGCGTCGAGCGCGTATTCCCGGTTTACTCTCCGCTCGTCGAAAGCGTCGAAGTTGTTCGCCGCGGTAAGGTCCGTCGCGCCAAGCTCTACTACCTGCGCGATCGTCGCGGCAAGTCGGCTCGTATCGTCGAGAACACCGGTACGCGCGCCCGCAAGCTGAACGACGCCGAGCGCCAGGCCGTTGCCGAGGAAAAGGCACGCATCGAAGCTGAAAAGATCGCAGCAGCTCAGGCTCTCGCCGCCGAAAAGGCAGCAGCCGAAGCAGCAGAAGCCAAGGCCGCTGCAGAAGCCGCCGAAGCCAAGGCAGCAGAAGCTGCAGCGGAATAAGATTTCAATCCATTCGGATTGTTGGAAAGGCGGCCTCGGGCCGCCTTTCTTTTTTGGTACTATGCGCTTGTCTTTCCGACGGAATTTGTGACATTTTCCGCTGCCACACTTTTCGGGAGCCCTCCAATGACAATCCGTCGCCACGTGCTTGCGGGCATCGCAGCTGCACTTGCCGTTCCTTTCGCATTTTCTGCACCGGCTGTTGCCAGCGATCTGCCCGATCTCGGCGGCAAGACGGTTGTCGTCGTCACGGAGAACGCTTACCCGCCGCTGCAGTTCGTCGACCCCAAGACCGGCGAGGCCAAAGGCTGGGAATACGACGCCATGAACGAGATCGCCAAGCGGTTGAATTTCAAGGTCGAATACCAGAACACCAGCTGGGACGCGATGATCCAGGCAGTGCATGACGGCCAGTACCAGATCGGCATGACCGGCATCACCATCAAGGACGACCGCAAGGAGAAGGTCGACTTCTCGGACCCCTACATGCGCTCGCAGCAGTTCATGCTGGTGCGCAGCGATGAAAACCGTTTCAACGACGGCAAGAGCTTCGGCGCCTTTGCCGACGGTCTCGTCGGCGCACAGCCGGGCACCTCGCCGTTCTACACCGCCGTCTACGAAATGCTCGACGGCAACGAGCAGAACCCACGCATCAAGCTGTTCGAGACCTTCGGTGCGACTGTCCAGGCGCTGAAGGCCGGCGACGTCGACGTGGTTCTGACCGACAGCGTCGCCGCCAAGGGTTATGTCGATTCCTCCGAAGGCAAGCTCAAGGTCGTCGGCGGTCCGCTCGGCACCGAGGATTTCGGCTTCATCTTCCCGAAGGGCTCGGACCTCGTCGCTCCGGTCAACGCCGCGATCAAGGCGTTGAAGGAAGACGGCACCTTCGATGCCCTCGATAAGAAGTGGTTCCTCGAATACAAAATGGGCGGCTGATCCGAGGCTATGGCCGCTCCGCAATCTCCTGACATGTCCGGCAAGGGCGACTATCCCTGGTGGTTGGTCGCCCTTCTTGTGATCGCGGTGGCGCTTGCCGCCGTGATCGTCAGCAATGACATCTTCTCCGAGGTCTTCACCGTCGTCTTCAAAGGCCTTGGCGTCACCGTCTTCGTAACGCTCATGGGCTTTGTGCTGGCGACGACGCTCGGCCTCGGTATTGCGCTGATGGCGCTGTCCGAGCACTCGTCGCTCCGGCAGATCGCGCGCTTCTACACCGAGATCATTCGCGGTGTGCCGATCCTTGTGCTTCTCTTCTATATCGCCTTCGTCGGGGCGCCGGCGCTTGTCGTCGCCGCCAATTTCATCTGCGCGCCGTTGATCGGCGCCGGCTGGATCGAGCCCTTCGTCGTTCGCGACATATCGCTGATGTGGCGGGCGATCATCGCCTTGATGATCGGCTATTCCGCCTTCATTGCCGAAGTGTTCCGGGCCGGCATCCTCTCGGTCGACAAGGGACAGATCGAGGCGGCCAAGGCGCTCGGGCTCTCGCGCTACCAGCGCTTTCGCCTGGTCGTCTTTCCGCAGGCAATCCGGGTGATCCTGCCGCCTCTTGGCAACGACTTCATCGCCATGGTCAAGGATTCCTCGCTCGTCTCGGTGCTCGGCGTCGCCGACATTACGCAGATGGGCAAGGTCTATGCTTCCGGTTCCTTTCGCTTCTTCGAGACCTATTCGATCGTCGCCTATGTCTATCTGGTGCTGACTATTGGTCTGTCGCTGGGATTGCGGGGTCTGGAGCGGCGGCTGCGGCGCGCGGAGGCCCGCTGAGCGCGATCACGCCAATTGCCGACCTGTCAAAAAATTGATATGAACGCGCTCATGGAATCCAAATTCGGATGTCGCGAACAGAAAATCGTCGTGCTGCAGGATCACAAGCGCCTGCCGGCACGCTTCTTTGCGCGCGTCCACGGGGCGCTCACAAGCCGCCTATCCTGATCTGCTGATCAGTGTTTCCGGCCGCCCTGCCGCCGGCTTTCCCTACCTTTTGAAAAACTCGATGGATATACCGCCATGAGCGCACCGCGTACCCTCTATGACAAAATCTGGGACGACCACCTGGTCAACGAACAGGAAGACGGCACCTGTCTTCTCTACATCGACCGTCACCTCGTTCACGAAGTGACGAGCCCGCAGGCCTTCGAAGGCCTGCGCATGGCCGGCCGCCAGGTCCGCGCCCCGGAAAAGACGCTTGCCGTCGTCGACCACAACGTTCCGACCTCGCCTGACCGCCACCTCGGCATCAAGAACGAGGAAAGCCGCATCCAGGTCGAGGCGCTGGCCAAGAACGCCGCCGAGTTCGGCGTCGAATACTACTCCGAGAACGACAAGCGCCAGGGCATCGTGCACATCGTCGGCCCGGAGCAGGGCTTCACCCTGCCGGGCATGACCATCGTCTGCGGTGACAGCCACACTTCGACGCACGGCGCCTTCGGTTCGCTGGCGCACGGCATCGGCACGTCCGAGGTCGAGCACGTGCTCGCCACCCAGACGCTGATCCAGAAGAAGGCGAAGAACATGCTGGTGCGCGTCGACGGCCAGCTTCCGCCCGGCGTCACCGCCAAGGACATCATTCTTGCCATCATCGGCGAGATCGGCACGGCCGGCGGTACCGGCCACGTCATCGAATTTGCCGGCGAAGCGATCCGCTCGCTGTCGATGGAAGGTCGCATGACCATCTGCAACATGACGATCGAAGGCGGCGCCCGCGCCGGCCTGATCGCGCCGGACGAGACGACGTTTGCCTATATCAAGGACAAGCCGCGCGCGCCGAAGGGCAAGGCCTGGGACATGGCGCTCGACTACTGGAAGACGCTGCACACGGACGAGGGCGCCCATTATGATCGCGTCGTCGTGCTCGATGCTGCCAACCTGCCGCCGATCGTTTCCTGGGGTTCCTCTCCGGAAGACGTGATTTCGGTTCAGGGTATCGTTCCCAACCCGGACGAGATCCAGGAAGAAACCAAGCGCGCCTCCAAGTGGCGTGCGCTCGACTATATGGGCCTGAAGCCGGGTACCAAGATCACCGACATCGGTATCGACCGCGTCTTCATCGGCTCCTGCACCAACGGCCGCATCGAGGACCTGCGTGAAGTTGCCAAGGTGGTGGAAGGCCGCAAGGTTGCTTCGACGGTTTCGGCAATGATCGTTCCGGGCTCGGGCCTCGTCAAGGAACAGGCGGAAGCCGAAGGCCTCGACAAGATCTTCAAGGAAGCCGGCTTCGACTGGCGCGAGCCGGGCTGCTCCATGTGCCTGGCGATGAACGACGACCGGCTGAAGCCGGGCGAGCGTTGCGCGTCCACGTCGAACCGCAACTTCGAGGGACGTCAGGGCTTCAAGGGGCGCACGCATCTGGTCTCGCCGGCAATGGCGGCGGCCGCTGCGGTTTCGGGTCACTTCGTCGACATCCGCGAATGGAAATAAGCCGGATTTGAGCTTTTCCGGCGCAAATGGCCGCCCTTCGGGGCGGCCTTTTTTGTTTGTCCGCACGTCAGCGCTCCGCGCGGATCGGCGAATTGCGCTAAGCTGCCTGCTCACAAGTCTACAGCGCCGGGCGTCTTATCAGACGCGCAAAGGTCGCTGTAGCACTTTGAATTGCTGCATGTTTTTGTCCTTAAATCGGCTACGATTAAAGGAAACATGCAGTAGGAACGGTTGGCCGAAGGGCGTTTGGGAGGACGACGGATGAGCGACGATCTGCCTGTACAAAGCTACTGCCTGATGCTGTTGCGCCATGCCAAGTCCGCCTGGCCGGATGGTGTTGCCGACATCAATCGTCCGCTCGGCGAGCGCGGCCGCAAGGCGGCGCCGCTGATGGGAAAGTACATAGCCCGGCATAAGCTCGTGCCGGATCTTGCACTGGTTTCGACCGCCAAGCGCGCGCAAGAGACCTGGCAATTGGTGGCGTCCGCCCTGTCGTCCGAGGTCGCGGTCGAGAATACCCGTGCGATCTACGAGGTGGGCGCCTCGCAGATCCTGAGCGTTCTGCGCGCGACGGATCCGGCTGTCAGGACTTTGCTGATCGTCGGCCATAATCCCGGCATGGAAGATCTGGCGCACGAACTCGTCGGCTCCGGCGATGCGGATCTGCGCATACGCATGGCGGACAAGTTTCCGACGGCCGCCCTTGCGGTGCTCGAGTTCGAAGCTGTGGGCTGGCGTGAGCTTATGCCCGGCGGCGCCAAACTCGCGCGTTTTGTGACCCCGCGCTCGCTCGACTGAGTTGTTTGCAGGCCTGGATCAAAGCACCCGCACGACGGTGCCGCGCCGCATATGAGGCATCAGCCGCGACATGGCGGGCAGGCTGACCGCGACGCAGCCCTGCGTCGGTTCATAACCCGGCCGGATCAGGTGGAAGAAGATCGCCGAACCGGCATTTCGACGGCGTGCGAGGAGGTTCCAGTCCATCACCAGGCAGATGTCGTAGAGCCCGTCTTCGCGCATCATCTCTTCGTGGCTCGGTGAGAAAGGTGCCATGACCGGACGATTGTATTGGGCGTGACCTGGGGCGTCGCACCAGAGCATGTCCTTGCGCGTCGCTCGCGTCGGCAGTGGTGTCGGCGGCAGAAAGAGACGATCGCGCCTGACATAGCCGCCGATCACCTTCATGGCGGCACGCGGCGTCGCGCCGTCGCCTTCACGCTTCAGGCTGGTAATGCCGCTTCGTCCGATCGCCGCCTGCTCGACGCGGCCATCGAAACACACCAGGGCCCGCTTTCGATCGCGCGGCGCCGGGCGGACTGTGATGATGGACTGGGCTGGTCTTTTTCCCGACGTTTTCTTGCGCATCATTCTCACGGATTTTTGCTTTGCCCGTGATTTGGGCGGCACCATAAGCACGGTTGCAGGTATAAGGACTTACCGACGCTGGCTCGCTTGCCAACATGGGCATTTGAGCTAGTTTGAAAACGGAAGCAAACAGGAATTGTCCCATGGCGACCCGTACCATTCTTCTTGTCGATGACGACAATGACCTGCGCGAAACATTGGTCGAGCAACTCTCGCTCTACGAAGAGTTCGATCTCATCCAGGAAGCGACCGCCGGCAAGGGCATCCAGACCGCGCGGGCGCAGCAGGTGGACCTCTTGATCATGGATGTCGGCTTGCCCGACATGGATGGCCGAGAGGCGGTGAAGCTTCTGCGCAAGGGCGGCTTCAAGGCGCCGATCATCATGCTGACCGGGCACGACACCGATTCGGATACGATCCTCGGTCTCGAGGCCGGCGCCAACGACTATGTCACGAAGCCGTTCCGCTTCGCCGTGCTGCTTGCCCGTATCCGTGCGCAGTTGCGCCAGCATGAACAGAGCGAGGATGCGACCTTCAGCGTCGGGCCCTATACGTTCAAGCCCAGCCAGAAGCTGCTGACGCTGGAAAACGGCCAGAAGATCCGCCTCACCGAGAAGGAAGCGGCGATCATCCGCTACCTCTACCGCGCCGACCAGAAAGTGGTGACGCGCGACGTGCTCTTGGAAGAGGTCTGGGGCTACAATTCCGGCGTCACGACACACACGCTCGAAACCCACGTCTACCGGCTGCGCCAGAAAATCGAGCGGGACCCTTCCAATGCCGAGATTTTGGTGACAGAGAACGGCGGCTACAAGATCGTACCGTAGCCGGGGTGGGGAAGGTGCGAAGCGGTTTGCCGCCCGAATCCTGCTCCATGTCATCTAGACTGATCGTGCGCGATCCGGCTCGCTTGGGGTCGGGTGCCGTGATTTCGGGAGGTTAGCCGTTTGGCGCTCAACGACGATATCGTGCTTCTGTCCAACGTCCCGCTGTTTGCCGATATCAGCGAGGACAAGCTGCGGCTGATCGCCTTTGGAGCGGAGCGACGTCGGATCTTCAAGGGGCAGGAACTGTTTCGCGAAGGGGCGCCGGCGGATTGCGCCTTTGCGATTGCGAGCGGCAGCCTCTCCTTGTCGAAAGTTGGTGTCGATGGTTCCGAGGCGACGGTTTCGACGGTCGGCCGCGGGGCGCTGCTGTCGGAACTGGCGCTGATCTCGATGGTCGAACGGAAGTTCACGGCGACCGCCGAGGAGGATAGCGAGGTCATCCGCATCAACCGGCCGCTCTTCCGTCGCATGCTGGAAGAGTACCCGGAAGTGGCAGAGCTCGTCGAAGCCCGCATCCGCGAGAATCTGCAGGCGATGATCCGCCGGGCCGGCGCGCTCGCCGGCCGCTTTGCTTGAAGTAAGCAACGGCTTCCGGCCGCTACCACCGATATTTGAGCGAACCGAGCACCGTGCGGCCCTGGCCGAAATAGCAATAGCCATCGGTGCAGACCTCTTCGCGGCGATCGCCGAGATTGGTGGCGCTGACGGCGAGCGACAGTCCGTCAAGCTCCGGATTCTTGACGCCGAAGTCGTAGGCGATCGAGGCGTCGAAATAGACGGCACCACCGTTCTTGGCGGTATTAGCATCGGATGTGTAGGAGCTTGATGCCAGGCGCACCCCGCCGCCGAGGCTCAAACCCGCAAGCTGCGTGTCGTCGGGCAGCAGATAGTTCACCCACAGCGATGCGACATGGCGCGGCTTCGTCGACGGCACGTTGCCGATCAGCGACGGGTCGACATTTCCGGTGATTTCGGCGTCGTTGTAGGTGTAGGCGGCGATGAAGCTCAGGCCGTTATCGAATTCCCGGCGTCCTTCCAGCTCGAAGCCGTTGGTCGTCACCTCGCCTGCCGATTTGTAGTAGTAGCCGGCGGGTAGCGAAGCGTCCGATACATATTGCGCAGCACCGGTCTCGACGATCCGGTAGTAGGCCGCACTCAGCGAATAGGTCTCGCCCTCCGGCTGGTACTTCACGCCAAGCTCGATCTGCTCGCCGGTCGTCGGATCAAGCACTCTGCCGTCGGCCGAAAGTTCGGTGCGCGGCACGAAGGAGGTGCTGTAGCTGGCATAGGGTGCGATGCCACTGTCGAAGAGATAGAGAAGACCAGCCTGGCCGGTGAGTTCGCCATCGTCCTTGCGGTCGACGACGCCGATGTTCTTGTCGGTGCTCGTCTGGTCGACCCAGTCATAACGAAGGCCGCCGACGGCGCGCCAGTTGCCGAACTCCGCCTGGTCCTGGATGTAGATGCCGGTCTGCCGAAGATCCCGCCCGCTGAAGCTGGTGAGCGCAGGCGTCGGGCCGCTGATCCCAAAGGTGGGGTTGTTGAGATCGAAACGATAGGCCGGATCGACGGCTCCGAAGCCGAGACCGAAATCGGAGGTGATCCACGTATAGTCGAGGCCGGTCAGGAGCGTGTGCGAGACTGCGCCGGTATCGAAGATGGCCTCGAGCTGATTGTCGATCTGGTAGGCGCGCTGGTCGTCCTTGATGGCGACGGGCGAGCGATCGAAGACGTCGGGTGCCACCTCAGTCCCGAACTGCAGGTAACGGGCTCTCAGATCGAGATCGCTGACGCGGCCGTGCTGGCGGAAGGTCAGGCCATTGTCGAATTCGTGCTCGAATTTGTAGCCGGCCTGATACTGCCGAACCTTCTGATAGTCGTAGTCCGGGTCGCTGTAGCGCAGCAGCCGGCCATCATGTTCAAGCACCCGCGGGCTGGCATCGCTCTCACCCTTCTGCCCGAGGCCATAGACGGTCAGCGACGTGCCTTCGTCCGGCTTCCAGGTAAAGGAGGGCTGCAGCAGGTAGCGGTCGTCGGCGACGTCGTAGCTGGTCTCGCCGTTCCTCAGGAGCCCGACGATGCGATAGAGAAAATCGCCATCGGCCATTGCCGGCCCGCCGATGTCGAAGGCGGCCTGGGTGCGTCCGATCGTGCCATATTGCAGCTCGACCTCGCGGTGCGTCTCCTCCTCGGGCATCTTCGATATGCGATTGACGATGCCGCCGACGCCGGCCGCACCGTACATGACCGAGACCGGGCCCTTGACGATCTCGATCCGCTCGAGGCCATAGACCTCCGTCGGGAAGGTGCCGTAGTTCATGTAGGGCTGGCGCAGGCCATCGCGGAAGTCACCGGTCGTCGTCGTCTCGAAGCCGCGGATGTAGATCTGGTCGAAGCGCGGATCGAAGCCGAAGGCGCCGGTCGTGACGCCGGCGGCATAACGCGTCGCCTGGATCATGTCCTGCACGCCGCGCTCTTCGAGTTCCTTGCGCGTGACCACCGAGACGGAGCGGGGCGTTTCAATCAGCGGCGTATCGGTCTTCAGCGCCGAGACGTTGCGCGTCGGCACGATTGTGTCGTTATCCTCAGCGATCGTCGCGGCTGTCTTGCCGGCGGTCACCTCGATCTTTTCCAGCCGTGTCGTCTTCTGGCTTTCGGCCGACTGCGCGTAGGCCGCAGTCGGCGAAAGGAATACGGCGGCAGTGCTTGCGGCCAGGACGGTGGTTACGGAGAGCGCGTGGCGCGACGCGCGCATGACGTGGATCGGCAAGGTCTTTCGCATGTCTGGCCCTCTTGCGGGCGCACGAAAGCCCTCCGGCAAACGCCAGAGCAAAGCGCCCCAATATCCGAGCGAGATGAGGAAAAGTGCGTGCGGTTTTCCGCCCGCCTCTCGCTCTCATTTCTGAGAATCGATCACGTTTATGATTGTGGGTCGAACGACCCACAATCATCGTGATCTAGTGAAAACGACGGCTGATCTGCCGTCGGAGGCGGTGTCCCCGCCGCCCGAAAAGAGGGATAGTCCGTTTGGAAATGGGCATCAAGAAAAATATGATTCTTTTAGTCATGTTTTTCTTGATGAAAACGTCAAGCGCGCAAGGCGCGTGCCGCCGCTTGGTGAAAAGCGGTTAGATATCGAAATGCGCGATGACGGGCACGTGGTCGGAGGGGCGTTCCCAGCCGCGCGCTTCGCGCAGGATGTCGACGTTCTTGAGCGCCGGCGCCAGGTCCGCGGAGGACCAGATGTGGTCGAGCCGGCGGCCGCGGTCGGCCGCTTCCCAGTCCTTCGCCCGGTAACTCCACCAGGTGTAGAGCTTGGTCGGCGCCGGTGTGTGCTGGCGCATCAGATCGACCCAGCCGCCGCCGTTCATGACCGTGGTCAGCCCTTCGGTTTCGATCGGCGTGTGGCTGACGATCTTCAGGAGCTGCTTGTGCGACCAGACGTCGTCTTCCAGAGGCGCGATGTTGAGGTCGCCGACGAGGATCGAGGAAATGCCAGCCTCGGCTTCGGCATGCAGCAGCTTCATCTCTTCGACGAAATCGAGCTTGTGGCCGAATTTCGGGTTGATGCTGCGGTCCGGCTCGTCGCCGCCTGCCGGGACATAGAAATTGTGCAGGCGGATCTTCTTGCCGCCGGCCTCGAAAACAACCGAGAGGTGGCGGGCATCGCCGACGCCGCAATAGTCGCGGCGGTCGCTGAGCTCATGCAGGGGCAGGCGCGAGATCGTCGCCACGCCGTGATAGCCCTTCTGGCCGTGCATCTCGATATGATTGTAGCCGAGTGCCTTCAGTGGCTTGGACGGGAACTGGTCATTCGGGCACTTGGTTTCCTGCAGGCAGAGGATGTCCGGCTGCCAGGTCTTCAGCAGGTGTTCGACGAGCGGCATGCGCAGGCGAACGGAGTTGATGTTCCAAGTGGCGACGGAAAGGGCCATGCGTCATTCCCTGATCGGCTGGGGCCGGACGCTCGCGAAGGGAAGGCCGGCTCGGGATGGATGTTGACCCGAGCTTTAAGCAGGTCCGGCGCGCCGGGACAAGGAATGCATGAAGAAGGCCGCACTAAACCGCGCGTCTTGTGGGCGCGTATAGGTTCGTAGCGTTTGGATCGCTCAGCCGCCCCGCTTGTTACGGACCTCGTCGTAGGGGATCTGGAAGACCTTGTCGTCCAGCGCCATCCCGGTCTGGACATTGAAGATCATGACCGATGTGTCCTTCTTCTGCGCATCGGTGATCGTCCACTGGCGCAGATCATAGGTCTTCGGGTCGAACATCATGGTGATGGTCGAATCGCCGAAGATCGAGCGGTCGCCAAGCACGATGGTGATGAGGTCGGACTCTTCCTTGACGTCGCGCACCATCTTGCCGGTCAGGTCGATCTTCTCGCTGAGCAGCAGATTGAGCGGTGTCTTCGACAGCGGATAGATGTCCCAGGTCTTGAGCTTCATATTGCCGATGACCACCGACTTGCCGTCGGCAATGACACGCATCGGCGAGGGGGCCTCGTAGTTGAAGCGGATGCGGCCGGGGCGGCGGATGTAGAACTTGCCGCCGGTCTGCTCGCCGCGCGGGCCGAACTGCACGAACTCGCCGGCCATCGTCTTTACCGAGGAGAAGTGATCGGCGATCTTCTGGGCGGCCCTCGGCGCCTGGGCGAAGGCCTCAGCGATGTCGAGACCGGTGCCGCCGATGCCGGCGAATGCCGCAAGCCCGCACACGAAGAGGCGGCGCGAAATTACCGGGTGGTTGCGCTCGCCGTTCTTGGTCTCTGTCATCTCAGTCTCCTTCATTTACGGATCATCTGGAGCGCAAGTGCGGCGCCTTCAAGGCGCTACTTTCGAGCTTTAAGGCTCGCGCTCTCACATGACCGTTACCAGTTCGGCCCCGCAATCCGGTGCGGGATTGCCGTGTTGATCTATCGGCATAAGTCCGGACGAAAAACGCCCCGAGATCCTGCCGAAATTGCTTTATTCCTCGGTCGGAACCAGTATTTCGCGTTTTCCGGCGTGGTTCGCCGGGCCGATGATGCCTTCCTGCTCCATGCGCTCGATCAGCGAGGCGGCACGATTGTAACCGATCCCGAGGCGCCGTTGAACGTAGGATGTGGATGCCTTGCCGTCACGCAGGACGACGGCGACCGCCTGGTCGTAAGGGTCGTCCGAATCGGCGAGGTTGGAGGTACCGGCAGGGCCGCCGCCTTCGCCATCCTCGTCGTCATCCTCGGTGATCGCGTCGAGATATTGCGGCACGCCCTGGGTCTTGAGATAGGCGACGACCTCTTCGACCTCGGTGTCGGAGACGAAGGGACCGTGGACGCGCTGGATGCGACCGCCACCGGCCATGTAGAGCATGTCGCCCATGCCGAGCAGCTGTTCGGCACCCTGTTCGCCAAGGATCGTACGGCTGTCGATTTTCGAGGTGACCTGGAACGAGATGCGGGTCGGGAAGTTGGCCTTGATCGTGCCGGTGATGACGTCGACCGAGGGGCGCTGCGTTGCCATGATGACATGGATGCCGGCGGCGCGCGCCATCTGGGCGAGACGCTGCACCGCGCCTTCGATGTCCTTGCCGGCGACCATCATCAGGTCGGCCATTTCGTCGATGATGACGACAATGTAGGGCAGCGGCGTGAGATCGAATTCCTCGGTCTCGTACATGGCTTCGCCCGTCTGGCGGTCGAAGCCGGTCTGCACCGTGCGGGTGATCTGCTCGCCCTTGGCAAGCGCCTGCTCGACGCGGCTGTTGAAGCCGTCGATGTTGCGCACGCCGATTTTCGACATCTTCTTGTAGCGCTCTTCCATCTCGCGCACCGTCCACTTCAGCGCGACCACCGCCTTCTTCGGGTCAGTGACGACGGGCGAAAGCAGGTGCGGAATGCCGTCATAGACGGATAGTTCGAGCATCTTCGGGTCGATCATGATCAGGCGGCACTGATCCGGGCGCAGGCGATAGAGCAGCGACAGGATCATGGTGTTGATCGCGACCGATTTACCCGAACCGGTGGTGCCGGCAACGAGCAGATGCGGCATCTTGGCGAGATCGGCGACCACGGGTTCGCCGCCGATCGTCTTGCCGAGCGCCATGGCAAGGCGCGCCTTGGAGGTCTCGAAGTCACGCGAGCCGATGAGCTCGCGCAGGTAGACGGTCTCGCGCCGCTGGTTCGGCAGTTCGATGCCGATGGCGTTGCGGCCGGGAACGACGGCGACGCGGGCAGCGATCGCGCTCATCGAGCGGGCGATGTCATCGGCAAGGCCGATGACGCGGGACGACTTGATGCCGGGTGCCGGTTCCAGTTCATAGAGGGTTACGACCGGGCCGGGGCGGACGTGGATGATCTCGCCCTTGACGCCGAAGTCCTCAAGCACACCCTCGAGCATGCGGGCATTCTGTTCGAGCGCGTCCGGTGAGAGCGATGCATCGCGGCCGACGTTCTTCGGTTCCGCAAGGAAATGCATCGGAGGCAGCGTGAAGTCGCCATCGTCCTCGACGAAGGAGCGTTGGGCTTCGCGCTCGATCCGCTGACCGGTCTTCGGACGCGGAGCCGGCGTTGCCACGCGCGAGCCCGACTTCAGCAGACCCTGCTTCGGCGGCGCTGCCCGCGGCGCCCAGTCGGCTGCCGGATCGTCGTCTTCGTCGTCGGGCAGGATGCCCGCAGGGCGACGCTCGTCGATGTCGAAGGGCATGTCGTCGTCCTCGTCATCGGCCATGATTGGCGGCGGCGTGACGATGCGGCGTTCGGAGCGATCGAGCGAGGGTTCGATGCGGTCACCGGCGGCCATCGGCTTCGGCCGAACCGGCTCGTTCAGCGTGCCGAACTCGTCGTTGTTGAAATCGTAAGGCTCGTCATACTGGCGCTTGGGCGAACTGCGCGTGCCGCTCATGCCGAAAATGCGGCGCACGCGTGCGTGCATGGTGTAGCGCATATGGGCGAAGGAGCCCATCAGCAGGGTGAAGGGGCCCTCGCTGTCGTCCTCGTCCAGCTCGTCGCGAACGGTGCGCGCCTTGCTCGGCGTCGGCTCGACAACCTCTTCGTCTTCCTCTTCATCGCTGACACCGATGAGGCCGGCGCTGTAGATCAGGCACCAGGCGGCCGGTGCGGCGAAGATGCAGGCGAGTACGGTTGCGAGCGTGCCGGTCGGGAAGGCGCCGGTGAAGAGTGCCGGGAAGCGGAGAATCATATCGCCGAAGACGCCGCCGAGGCCGTTGGGCAGCGGCCAAGTGATTGGGGCGGGGACGCAGCTCAGCGCCGCGCCGGCAAGCACGGAGCCGATGAACCAGACGCCAAGGCGCTTGAAGGTCTTGTCGAAGCGCTTGCCGCTGATCAGCACGAGCGCCCAGGCGACAGCCGGCAGAAGGGCGACGACGCTGGCAAGGCCGAAGAACTGCATGAAGATATCGGCAAAGGCCGCACCCGGATAACCAAGCACGTTGGTCGGTGCTTCCGATGTGGCGTAGGAGAAGCTCGGGTCGGCGACGTTCCATGTCGATAGCGCCGCGACGGCCAGCGCCAATGCGCCGAACAGCGCAAAGCCCGCCAGCGACGCGATCTGTCGCCAAACGAAGGTGGTTAGCACGAACCGGTTGGAACGGCTGTCAAGCGTTGCCGGATTGCTTCTGCTCATGTTGCCTGCTGCCCGTCTCGATCTCTAGGGCGCATTGCGCGCCATGGAATCAACCTAAGCGGAGTACGGTTAATGCGACATTAACCATGCGTAGTTGCCGCTAAAATAGCGGTGGTTGACCTGAAGATCGGCATGAAAAAGGCCCGGACCTTTCGATCCGGGCCAAGGGCGATCCGCATCAGACGGATCGCGACGGGACTATGAGCGGCGCCAGATTCGACGCTGCAATCCGCTTAGATGTGGTAGGCGGCTTCGCCGTGGGACGAGAGGTCGAGGCCTTCGCGCTCGGCTTCGACGGAGACACGCAGGCCGACGATCGCGTCCACGATCTTGAAGATGATGAGCGAACCGATGCCGGACCAGACGACGGTGACGAGTACGCCCTTGAGCTGCGCCAGGACCTGGGTTGCCACGCCGGGATAGCCCGCCGCGAAATCCGCGGTCGAGTAGTCGACGATGCCGGCACCGCCGAGCGCCGGATTGACAAGAATGCCCGTGGCGATCGCGCCGAGGATGCCGCCGACGCCATGAACGCCGAAGACGTCAAGGCTGTCGTCGTAGTTGAACTTGTTCTTCACGACGTCGACGAAGAAGTAGCAGACGGGGGAGACGATGAGACCGAGCACGATCGCGCCCATCGGGCCGGCAAAGCCAGCGGCCGGCGTGATCGCGACGAGACCGGCGACGGCACCGGAGGCCGCACCAAGCATCGAAGCCTTGCTGCGGACGAGCGTTTCGACGACCGCCCAGGAGATGATGGCAGCGGCAGTTGCGAGGAATGTATTGATCATCGCGAGGCCGGCATAGGCGTTGGCTTCAAGGTTGGAGCCGGCGTTGAAGCCGAACCAGCCGACCCAGAGCAGCGATGCGCCGACCATCGTGAGCGTCATCGAATGCGGAGCCATGATTTCCCTCTTAAAGCCCGTACGCTTGCCGAGCAGAATGGCGCCGACGAGGCCGGCAATACCGGCATTGATGTGGACCACGGTACCGCCGGCAAAGTCGATAGCGCCGAAGGAGAAAATCAGGCCGGTCGGAGCCGTGTAGGCGCTCGGGCCGCCCCAGAACCAGACCATGTGGGCGATCGGGAAGTAGACGAAAGTGACCCAGAGAATGACGAACAGGACGACGGCCGAAAACCGGATGCGCTCGGCAAAGGCGCCGACGATCAGCGCCGGCGTGATGCAGGCGAAGGTCATCTGGAACACCACGAAGACATATTCGGGGATGAACACGCCCTTGGAGAAGCTCTCGGCGAGCGTTGTCGTATCAACGCCGGCAAGGAACATCTTCGAAAAGCCGCCGACGAACGGGTTGAGCGAGCCGCCGTCAGTGAAGGCCAGCGAGTAGCCGTAGGTGACCCAGATAATCATGACGATCGCGGTGATCATCAGTACCTGCATCAGAACCGACAGCATGTTCTTGGCGCGCACCAGGCCGCCGTAGAAGAGCGCAAGGCCCGGAACGGTCATGAGGAGCACGAGAATGGTGGACAAGAGCATCCAGGTGGTATCGCCCTTGTCGGGAACCGGGACGGCGGCAACAGCCTCCGTTGCAGCCGGGGCTGTTTCCTGTGCGAAGGCGACAACCGGCGCAAGCAAGGCGGCCGTCAGCGCGCCGAGGCGTCCAAGAGAGGTGGAAAGTTTCGTAGATGACATCGAGTAGTGCTCCCTGAACGGCGTGATTTACAACGCTTCTGAATCGGTTTCGCCGGTGCGGATGCGCACGGCATGGTCAATGGCGTAGACGAAGATCTTGCCGTCGCCGATCTGGCCGGTCTTGGCGGCTGCGGCGATCGCTTCCACCGCCATGTCGACGAGCTCCGAGGGAACGGCGATTTCGATCTTCAGTTTCGGCAGGAAGCTGACGGCATATTCGGTGCCGCGGTAGATTTCGGTGTGTCCCTTCTGGCGGCCGTAGCCTTTGACTTCGGTCACGGTCAGGCCCTGGATGCCGACAGCAGTGAGGGCTTCGCGAACCTCATCGAGCTTGAACGGCTTGATAATGGCCATCACAATTTTCATCTGGTTTCATCCTTGTTCGCCTCCGGAGGAGGCCATCTCTCCTTGCTGCGGAGCGCCAGTGCGCCGTGCAACCGGATAATGACATTCAAGGGGCGTGCCAGATTCGGATGTCTGTTCTAAGTCTATGAAAAACAATGGGAAAAACGGACGCCGCAGCGACAATGCTGCGGCGCATCAAAAAATCGTCAATTTAGAAGATTAAAAAATAGGCAGATTGAAAAAACTGCCCGTTTTCTATTCAGTTGCCTTTTTCCGGATCAGCCCTTCCTGGGCGACGGAGGCGATCAGCACGCCGGAACGCGTAAAAAGGCTGCCTCTGGTCATCCCGCGGGCACCATGTGCACTCGGACTGTCCTGGGTATAGAGCAGCCAGTCGTCCATCTTGCAGGGGCGGTGGAACCACATGGCGTGATCGAGGCTCGCGACCTGCAGGTTCCGATCGAAGACCGAGGTGCCGTGCGCATAGAGCGAGGTGTCGAGCAGGGTCATGTCGGAGAGATAGGCAAGGATGGCCGCCTGGATATGGCGCTCGTCCGGAACCGTGCCGACCGCCTTGACCCAGACGTCCTGGATCGGCTTGCCGTCGTTACGGGTGAAATAGTGGTGCAGCGAGGCCGGGCGGATCTCGATCGGTCGCGGCCGCTCCCAGTAGCGCCGGATCGCTTCCGGCGCATGCACGAGGAATTTCTCCTTCAGCTCCTGTTCGCCCGGCAGGGTTTCCGGCATGGCGAGTTTCGGCATTTCGATCTGGTGGTCGAAACCGTCCTCGTCGTACTGGAAAGAGGCGGACATCGAGAAGATCGCCTTGCCGTGCTGGATGGCGACGACGCGCCTTGTGGCGAAGCTCGAACCGTCGCGGATACGGTCTACCTCGTAGATGATCGGCACGGATGGATCGCCCGGCCGCATGAAATAGGCATGCAGCGAATGGACGAAGCGGTCCGCGTCGACGGTGCGCTGGGCCGCCACCAGTGCTTGGCCGATGACCTGGCCGCCGAAGACCCGCTGCCAGCCGACCTGCGGGCTCAAGCCGCGGAACAGGTTTTCCTCCAGCTTCTCGATATCGAGAATGGCGAGCAGCGCATCCATGGGTGTGGCGGTCTCGGTAGGGCGCGACATTTCGGCTGTCTCCGATGGTAGGAACGTCGATGGCATTGATCTATATAGACATAAAACGATGCTCAAGTGCGACGGAGAAAGCCGATGCTCGATGTCTTGATTGCCGGTGGCGGCTATGTCGGCCTTTCGCTCGCCGTTTCCCTGAAAAAGGCGGCGCCGCATCTCAGCGTCATGGTGATCGACGGCGCGCCGGAAGGCGCCTGGAAGAAGGACCAGCGCGCCTCGGCGGTTGCGTCGGCTGCCGAACGCATGCTCGACGTGCTTGGCGTCTGGGATCAGATCGTGCCGGAGGCGGAGCCGATCCGCCGCATGGTGATTACCGATTCAAAGGCGGCCGATCCGGTGCGCCCTGTGTTCCTGACCTTCGATGGCGACAGCGGCGATGGCCGGCCCTTTGCCCATATGGTGCCGAACACGGCAATGGTCGGCGCGCTGCGCGGGGCGTGCGAGGACCTTGGCGTCGTCAATCGTCAGTCGACGATGGTCGAAACCTTTAAAAGCGGCGACCATGCGGTCGCCATCACGCTCGCCGACGGCGAAGAACTGGAAGCGCGCCTGCTCGTCGCCTGTGACGGCGTACGCTCCAAGCTGCGCGATGCTGCCGGCATCAAGACGGTCGAATTCGACTACGGCCAGTCCGGCATCGTCACGACGGTCGAACACGAACGGCCGCACGAAGGCACGGCGGAGGAGCATTTCCTGCCGGCCGGTCCGTTTGCGACCCTGCCGCTCAAGAACAACCGCTCGTCGCTGGTCTGGACCGAGCGTACCGAGGACGCCGAACGCCTGGTCGCCGGCGACGATTTCCTGTTCGAGGAAGAGTTGGAGCGCCGCTTCGGCCACAAGCTCGGGCACCTGAAGGTGGTCGGCGGACGGCGGGCCTTTCCGCTGGGGCTGACGCTTGCGCGCGATTTTGTCAAACCACGTTTCGCGCTTGCCGGGGACGCGGCCCACGGCATTCATCCGATCTCGGGGCAGGGGCTCAATCTCGGCTTCAAGGACGTGGCGGCGTTGGCGGAAACGATCGTCGAGGCGGATCGCCTCGGGCTCGACATCGGCTCGCTCGCCGTGCTCGAGCGCTACCAGAGCTGGCGGCGGTTCGACACCTTCCGCATGGGGGTGACGACCGACGTGCTCAACCGGCTGTTTTCCAACGATATCACTCCGGTTCGCATCGCCCGCGACTTCGGCCTCGGTCTGGTCGACCGGCTGCCGTCTCTCAAGAATTTCTTCATTCGCCAGGCGGCCGGGATTGCCAGCGAGGCGGATCCGCGGCTCTTGTCGGGCGAGCCGATCTGAACATCGACCTGAGGATTGCCCCTCACCCTAGCCCTCTCCCCGCAAGCGGGGCGAGGGGACTCGGTCGAATGCGTGGCACTGTCTTGATGTCGAAGAGAAGAGGTTGGCGCCGAGTGCGCCACGAGGTTCCTTCTCCCCGCCTGCGGGGAGAAGGTGGCCGGCAGGCCGGATGAGGGGCAACTACCTCTCAACGAGGTGGCGGCCGCGCCCTCAATCCTCGATCTTGCGGGCTTCCGAGACCAGCATGATCGGCACGCCGTCGCGTATCGGATAGGCGAGGCGGGCCTTTTCCGAGATAAGTTCGTTGGCTTCGGCGTGGTAACTCAGCCGCCCCTTGGTCAGCGGGCAGACGAGCAGTTCAAGCAGTTTCGGATCGACCTTGCTGGCGTTGATATCCATTATCCGTCGCTCACTGCAGGATGCTGTCCATATCGCCGAAGTCGCGCGCGAGCACGATCTCGGTGATGGCGATCAGGGTTTCCGCGCGTGTCTTGAGATCGGGCGCTTCGAGCAGCGCCTGTTTTTCTGCCGGGCCGTAGGGCGACATCATCGCCATGGAATTGACCAGGGTGCGGTTGCTCGCCCGTTCGACGCTTTCCCAATCGGCCTTGAGCTTGTTGGCTTCGAGATAGGCCTTGAAGGCGGCAAGCAGAGCTGCCCGGTCGACGAGAGTTTCATCGTCACGGTTTTCGAGATCGGCGGCAAAGGGGCCGATGCGGAAACGGCGGTAACCGCGCGTCGCTGAAACTTCCGAAAACAGCCGGTAGCGGCAGACGCCGGTGAGCGAGGTGATGTAGCGGCCATCGCCGGTCTCGGCGAAGGAGGTGATGCGGCCGATGCAGCCGACCTCGCAGAGCGCCTGCATCGGGCCGGTGGCAGTCTCGCTGCGGCCTTCGCAGAAGGAGGGCTGCACGATGCCGATCAGGCGGTTGCCGGAGAGCGCGTCATCGAGCATGGCAAGGTAGCGCGGTTCGAAGATGTTGAGCGGAAGCTGGGCGCCGGGAAGCAGCAGGGCACCGGTCAGCGGAAACACCGGAATGATCTCCGGCAAGTCCTTCGGACCGAGATAGCGTGCATTTCCGACGTGCATTTTCCGATAGACCTTGCAGATGTCCGCTCTTGCCCCGCCAAGGAAGCGTGGTCAACCAGACCAAAAGATGGTGCATTCCTTGAAAATCTCAAGGGACGAGCACACCGATCTTCATGGGTGAATGTGGATCGTGATCAGACGCACTTACGAAAAAGGGGCGCAAACAGCGCCCCTCCTCGAAAAAAATGCCTGACGGCTCAGGAGAACAGGATCGACGAGAGCTTGCGCCGTGCGGCGATCGTTGCCGGATCCTTCGGTCCCCAGACCTCGAAGAAGGAGAGCAACTCGCGCCGCGCGCCGTCGTCGTCGAAAGTTCGATCGCGCTTCATGACCGTCAGCAGGTGATCGGCCGCAGCCGTCCGGTCGCCTTCGACATTGCGGATCTTGGCGAGCAGCACGCGCGCCTCATGATCATCGGGATTTGCGGCAAGGCGCCGCTCGAACTCGTTGGGATCGCCGAGCTTGCGGGCTTCCTCGATCTGGTCGAGCTTCTTGCCGATGGCCGCAATGCCTGCGTCCTTGGCAAGGTCTTCCGGCAGCCCGGAGAGCGCTTCGCGGGCTTCGGCGACCTGGCCGAGCGCGATCATGCAATCGACCATGCCGGCGATCGCCACGACGTTTTCGGGGTCGGCCTGAAGCACGGCGCCGTAGAGGCCGGCGGCGTTCTGGGCGTCACCGGCGTCGAGCAGCGCCTTGGCATCGGCGAGAACCGCTTCGATCTCGGCCTTGCTGTCGTCGACGGCCGGACCGGCGATCTTTTCGATGAATTGCTTGATCTGGCTTTCCGGCACCGCGCCCATGAAGCCATCGACCGGACGCCCGCCGACGAAGGCGATGACGGCGGGGATCGACTGGATGCCGAGCTGTCCGGCGATCGAGGGATGATCGTCGATGTTCATCTTCACGAGTTTGACGCGGCCTGCGGCTTCCGTGACCACCTTTTCGATGACGGGGGTCAGCTGCTTGCAGGGGCCGCACCAGGGCGCCCAGAAATCGACGAGAACCGGCTGCTGCCTGGAGGCGTCGAGCACGTCCTTGGTGAAGTTGGCAGTGGTGGTTTCCTTGATCAGGTCACCGTCCGACGCGGCCGCCGGCGCCGGCTGACCGAAAGAGGCCGAAGCCGTCATCTGAGTGCCGAAAGACCCTGCATAGGGATTGTCGCTGCCCGTCATTCTTCTCTCCTCGCCGGCTCGTCTGCCAGCTTACTGCATTCGCGCCAAAGATCGTATGTCAGGCCGTGACTTTCAAGACAAGCGGTTCGTGTCCGGTCGCTTCCATGAAGCGCAGCAGATCGCTGGATGCGATCGAGGTCGTCGCGTCATTGGAGAGCGGATGGCAGTTGACGACGTCGAACTTCATCAGCTCCTCGTCGAGGATCATCTTGACGTTGCCCTCGGTGTCGTTGATCGCGCCGAAGGCGGTCACGGCACCTGGGATGACGCCCAGATACTCCATCAGCTTCTCCGGCTTGCCGAAGGACACCTTGCTTGCCGCGCCGATCACCTGGTGAACGGTCTTCAGGTCCACCGTCGCGTGTTCCTCGACGGTTAGCAGGAAATAGTTGTCCTTCTTGTCCTTCACGAAAAGGTTTTTCGTATGGCCGCCGGGGATCTCGTCGCGCAGCGCTACCGATTCGGCGACGGTGAACACCGGCTCGTGGCTCTTGGTTTTATGCTCGATCCCAAGTCCGTCGAGAAAATGAAAGAGGTCTTCGGCGGTCTTCGGCTGTGATTCACTCATGATTCTCATCCCTTGGGCATTCGTTTCGCCTCTGCTTTAGGGGAGAAGGCGGTGGCCGCGCAATCTCACAGGCGGCGGCAGCGGCCAAAAACGCGGCATTTCCGGGCTTCGCGAAGGGTCTCCAAAAAAATATTCGATTTCTCGTCATTTCCCTGTTGCATTCCAAAATCGCTTAGGCCATATACCGCCCGTCGCCGCAAGACAGCGACGCCACGGCCCACCGACTACCCCCGGGCCGCGGTTTATGAGCGGGTGTAGCTCAGGGGTAGAGCACAACCTTGCCAAGGTTGGGGTCGGGCGTTCGAATCGCCTCACCCGCTCCAATTTCTCCCAACCACTTCATTTCACTGTTATTTTGGAAATGAACGGCATCCGCCGTCAGGCGCATTGCGCTTCGCAACCGGATGCTTCGCCATGCGAACACCTGTCGGCGATCGGACAGCACGACGGTCCTTTGGAACGTTCGCCGTCCCTTCCCTTGTCGCTAGAGATCGTCGACACCCGCGCGCCACTCAGCTCTTCATGAAGACGTAGTCCGTCTCCTGCCGGCGGATCTCACCGGTGCGCAGTACCGCGTTCGGGAAGCCGGCATGGTTGATGGCGTCCGGCCAGATCTGCGTTTCCAGGCAGAAACCGGCAAATGCGCCGTAGCGGCGTCCCTCGAGGCCGGGGACGGGGATGTCGAGCTTTGCGCCGGTATAGAGCTGCACACCAGGCTCGGTCGTCAGCACTTCGAGCGTGACGCCGGAATTGATGCTGCGGGCAAGCGCCACCGAATGTTTCGCCATGGGCTCGTTCGAAAGGCAGAAATTGTGGTCGTAGCTGATGCGTTCACCTTCGGTCTGGCGACGCATCGACGTCATTTCGCGGAGATCGAAGGCGGTGCCCTCGACCGCACGGATCTCGCCCGTCGGCACCTGGCGTTCGTTGGTCGGCAGGTAGTGGTCGGCGGCGATCATGATGTCGTGTCCGAGCGCGTCGACAGTGCCGTCGAGATTGAAGTAGCTGTGCTGGCAGACATTGGCGAGCGTCGGCCGGTCGGTCTCGCTCTCGTAGACGACGCTCAAGACGCCGCCGGGCTTCAGCGCGTAGGTGCAAGTGACCTTGCAGTTGCCGGGATAGCCGGCGCGTCCATCCGGATCGGTAATGGTGAGCGTCACGCTATCAGGCGTCTGGCGGACGATCGTCCAGTTGCGCTTGCCGATATTGTCGCTGCCGCCGTGCAGGTGGGTGACACCCTTCTCGTTCAGTTCGAGCTGGTAGGTCTCACCGTCGAGCGTGAAGCGCCCGTCGGCGATCCGGTTGGCGCAGCGCCCCGGTGTCGCGCCGAGATAGGGCGAATGGGCGAGATAGCTTTCGAGATCGGCGAAACCGAGCACCAATGGCGGCTCATGGCCTTCCAGGCGCAGGTCCTGGATCACCGAGCCCCAGGTCAAGACATGGGCGGTGAGGCCGCCACCGGAGAGCACCATACGATGGACCGGCTCGCCGGACGGCAGATGGCCGAAGATTTCCGTGTTCTGATGCATGTTCACCGCTGGCTCCCTCTTCGCGACCGCAGCAACCTGCGTCATTTCCAAAGGCACGGCAACCGGAAAATCATACTAAATGGGGCCTTGCTTCGTCTCTGGCCTGAGGGCAAAAACGTCTAGCTATTCAAGGTGCTACAGCGACCTCTCTGCGGTCATGTCAGCGCGATAGCTGCTTGGTGGCATCCTGCAGGCCGGCGAGCGTCAAAGGGAACATCCGCCCCTCGAACAGGCTCTTCACCATGCCGATCGACTGGGTGTAGCCCCAGTGCTGTTCGGGCACGGGATTGATCCAGATCGAACGCGGAAAATGCGCTGTCATGCGCGAAAGCCAGAGTGCGCCTGCCTCGTCGTTCCAATGTTCGACCGAGCCGCCGGGATGGCTGATCTCATAGGGGCTCATCGACGCGTCGCCGACGAAGATGGCGCGATAGTCGCCGCCATAGGTGCGCAGCACTTCGGTGGTGCGGGTGATGTCGACGCGGCGGCGACGATTGTCCTTCCACAGACCCTCATAGACACAGTTGTGGAAGTAGAAATGCTCCATATGGCGGAACTCGCCGCGGGCGGCTGAAAACAGTTCCTCGACGATGCGGATGTGATCGTCCATCGAGCCGCCGATATCGAAGAACATCAGCAGCTTGACCGCATTGCGGCGTTCGGGCCGCGTCACCACGTCGAGATAGCCGTGCTCGGCGGTGGCACGGATCGTGCCGGAAAGGTCGAGTTCGTCAGCCGCCCCCTGGCGCACCCAGCGCCTGAGCCTTTTCAGCGCCACCTTGATGTTGCGGGTGCCGAGTTCGACCGTGTCATCATAATCCCTGAACTCGCGCCGGTCCCAGACCTTGACGGCGCGGCGGTGGCGCGACTGGTCCTGGCCGATCCTGACCCCTTCGGGATTGTAGCCATAGGCGCCGAAGGGGGAGGTGCCGGCGGTGCCGATCCATTTCGAGCCGCCCTGATGCCGGCCTTGCTGCTCCCGAAGCCGTTGGCGCAGGGTCTCCATCAGCTTGTCGAAGCCCCCGAGGGATTCGATCAGGCGCTTTTCTTCCTCGGTCAGGTGTTTTTCGGCGAGCTTGCGCAGCCAGTCCTCGGGGATGACGGCCTCTTCGCCCGTCTCCATGGGATTGACCGCCTCGAGCCCGGAGAAGCAGTGCTGGAACACCCGGTCGAAGCGGTCGATATGGCGCTCGTCCTTCACCAGCGCCGTGCGCGCCAGGAAGTAGAAGGCTTCGACATCGAATGTGGCGATGCCCGCCTCCATCCCCTCGATCAGCGACAGGAATTCCCGGAGCGTCACCGGAACTTTCGCCGCTTTGAGTTCGAGGAAGAAGGGGATGAACATCGGTCAGTCCTGGCTTTCTCCGGTGCCGATCTCTGCGAGATCATAGGGCGTCGTCTGGTACATCTCGTTGATCCAGTTGCCGAAGAAGAGGTGCGCATGGCTGCGCCAGCGGTTCTGCGGCGGCAGGGTCGAATCGTTGTGCGGGAAATAGTCGTGCGGCATCTTGATCGGCACGCCTGCGTCCACGTCGCGAAAATATTCGTCCGACAGCGAGGTCGAATCATACTCCACGTGGTTGAACATGTAGAGCCGGTTGCCCTTTTTCTCGTGCACGAGGCAGACGCCCATCTCCTTCGATTCCATCAGGATTTCGAGGCTGGGCACCTTGTCGATGTCGGCACGCCTGACCTCGGTCCAACGCGAGACGGGGACGGCGAAGTCGTCGGAGAAGCCGTTGAGATAGACCGACGAGCGATTGAGGTTCTGGTGGCGGTAGACGCCGAAGGCCTTCTCGTTCAGCGGATACTTCGGCACGTCGTGGAAATGGTAGATCGCCGCCATCGCCCCCCAGCAGACGTTGAGCGTCGAATGCACGTTGGTCTCCGTCCAGTCGAGGATGCGCTTCAATTCGTCCCAATAGGTGACGTCCTCGTATTCGAGCGTCTCGACCGGCGCGCCGGTGATGATGAAGCCGTCGAACTTGCGGCCCTTCACCTCGTCCCAGGTCTCGTAGAAAGAAAGCAGGTGATCTTCCGAGGTGTTCTTCGCCCGGTGGGCGCCGATGCGTACCAGCGACAATTCCACCTGCAGCGGCGAGGCGCCGATCAGGCGCGCCATCTGGATCTCGGTCTTGATCTTGTTCGGCATGAGGTTCAGGAGCCCGATCTGGAGCGGGCGGATATCCTGACGGATCGCCACGGTCTCGGTCATCACCCGCACACCCTCATGCACGAGGGTTTCGAAAGCGGGCAGCGTATCGGGAATCTTGATGGGCATGGGCTTCCACTCGATCAATACAAAAAAACCGGCGGCGATTGATCGCGACCGGTCCTCGGAAATCCAACTTTCCTCGGCCCTTTAGCGACTTGTTTAACGTGGCTGCAAGCCGGCCGGCCAAATCACCACGAGGAATTTGATAGCGCGACTGGGGCGCGGGGGTCAAGAAAAACGATTCGGGCGGTCGGGCGGCCTCTCATCCCGCTGCCGCGACCTTCTCCCCGCAGGCGGGGAGAAGGGAGCTTGTGGCACCCGCTCGCGCCTCCCAGGGGCCGATCATTTCCGTTCCAGAAAGAAGCCCGGACATCATTGTCTCGCGGCGACCGTCGCCATTTCCGTCCCCTCTCCCCGGCTGCGGGGAGAGGGCTAGGGTGAGGGGCAACTTCCGTGCGTGTGAAGATAATCTAGGCCGTCCTGCATGCCGTATCCGAGCCGACGGCTAGCCTCGTCTAAGCCGAGCCAGAAGAAGCGAAAGCGGATCGGCGCACCACCGCCAAAGGGCGTCATTTCATGGTGCAGCCAGGTTTTCTGTTGCTCGCCGGCAAGGGCGATATGAAAATAGTGCCGGCGATGGCAGATGGTCTGGCCTTCCTTCCGGAAGGAGTAGTCCTTCGTGACGAGATGGGTGAGGGCCCGCGATGGCGTCAGCCCGGTCTCTTCCACGAATTCCCGCAAGGCGGCAGCTTCAGGGCTTTCGCCCGGCTCCATCGTGCCGCCGGGTACCTGCAACTCGATTTCGGGAAAGTCCGGCTCGTCGAAGACCAGCAGGTGGTCCTGCCAGGTGGCGTAGATCAGGACCTTGTGGGCGTCCGGCCTCATCCGTCGCGGCGCGCCATGAAGGCCAGGCGCTCGAAGAGATGCACGTCCTGCTCGTTCTTCAACAGCGCCCCGTGCAGCTTCGGCAGCATGGTCTTGGCGTCGACGCGGAGGTCGGCCGGATCGACCTCGTCGGCGACAAGCAGGCGGATCCAGTCGAGCGCTTCGGAGGTGGACGGCTTCTTCTTGAGGCCCGGCACCTGGCGGATGTCGTAGAAGGCGGCAAGGGCCGCAGATAGCAGCGTTTTGCGGATGCCGGGATAGTGCACCTCGACGATGCGCGCGAGCGTTTCGGCATCGGGGAAGCGGATATAGTGGAAGAAGCAGCGACGCAGGAAGGCGTCCGGCAGTTCCTTCTCGTTGTTGGAGGTGATGATGACGATCGGCCGGTGACGGGCGCCGATCATCTCGCCGGTCTCGTAGACATGGAATTCCATGCGGTCGAGTTCCTGCAAGAGGTCGTTCGGAAACTCGATGTCGGCCTTGTCGATCTCGTCGATCAGAAGCACCACGCGACGGTCGGCCTCGAAGGCCTGCCAGAGCTTGCCCTTGCGGATATAGTTCCTGACCTCGTTGACGCGCTCGTCGCCGAGTTGGCTGTCGCGCAGGCGCGACACGGCATCATACTCGTAAAGGCCCTGCTGCGCCTTGGTCGTCGACTTGACGCTCCATTCGATCAGATCGAGGCCAAGGGCAGCGGCAATCTGGCGGGCAAGCTCGGTCTTGCCGGTGCCGGGTTCACCCTTGACGAGCAGCGGCCGCTCCAGCCGGATCGCAGCATTGACGGCGATCATCAGGTCCTTGTCGGCGATGTAATCTGCGGTGCCTTCGAATTGCATAATCGTCTTCCGGTTCAGCATAGGTCTAGCAGGCGGTGTCCATGGACTATCGCATATTGGCCAAAATCGGAATCGATTTGAGAAGAGATGGCGTTAGCAGAAAAGCTCGGTCTCAGCCGCGGAGGGCGGTGACTTCGATCTCGATCAGCATTTCCGGGCGGATCAGATCGCAGACGATCATGGTTGCGGCCGGACGGATCTCGCCGAAGACTTCGCCGAAGATCGGGAACACCCGGTCGGCGAAGCTGGCATCGGTGACGTAGTAGTGATTGCGCACCACGTCTTTAAGCGAGAAGCCCGCTTCCTTCAGTGCGCCCTCGATCGTCTTCAGGCAATTGCGCGCCTGCTCTTCCACCGTTTCGGGCATGGTCATGGTGGCATAGTCGTAGCCGGTCGTGCCGGAGACGAAGCACCAGTCGCCCATCGCGACGGCACGCGAATAGCCTGCCGTCTTTTCGAAGGGCGAACCCGAAGAGATGAGCTTGCGCGCCATGTCTCGCTTTAAGCCCAGGGGCGCGAGGCGCCGACCGTCTTCTCGAAGCTGTCGATCGCGGTTGCCTTTTCCAGCGTCAGGCCGATATCGTCGAGGCCGTTCAGCAGGCAGTGGCGCTTGAAGGCATCGACCTCGAACTTGACCGAGCCGCCGTCCGGGCCGGTGATTTCCTGGGATTCCAGGTCGACCGAGAGGATGGCGTTGGAGCCGCGCGAAGCGTCGTCCATCAGCTTGTCGAGGTCGGCCTGGCTGACGACGATCGGCAGAATGCCGTTCTTAAAACAGTTGTTGTAGAAGATGTCGGCAAAGGACGTGGAGATCACGCAGCGGATGCCGAAGTCGAGCAGCGCCCAGGGGGCATGCTCGCGCGAGGAGCCGCAGCCGAAGTTGTCGCCGGCAACCAGGATCTTGGCGTTCTGGTAGGCGGGTTTGTTGAGCACGAAGTCCGGGTTGACCGAGCCATCCTCATTGTAGCGGGCTTCGGCGAAAAGACCCTTGCCTAGGCCGGTGCGCTTGATCGTCTTCAGGTAATCCTTCGGAATGATCATGTCCGTGTCGATGTTGACGACGGGGAGGGGGGCGGCGACACCGGTGAGCTTGACGAATTTTTCCATAACTTCAGGCCTTCGATTTCAGAAGAATGTTGCGCTAGCGTTTAGATGAGTTTTGCGCCGAAATGAAGGAAAATCTATCCAAACACGCTTCGCCGGGCGGGTGAAAATGCCCGCCCGGTGAAAGCTTCGCCCGGATTTCGATTGTCGGGAAGCCTCAGCCTGCCTTCACCGGGCTGTTCATGGCCCAGAGAACGCCGAAGGGATCGCGGAGCTGGCCGTAGCGGTCGCCCCAGAACATCACCTCGATCGGCATCACCACCTCGGCGCCGGCGGCAACGGCGCGGTCCCACCAGGCATCGATGTCCTCGACGGTGAGCGTCAAGGTAAAGGCCTGCGGCTTTTCCAGCGGATGGCCATATTCCGGATAGGCATCCGCCAGCATCAGCGAGCTGCCGTTGACGTAGAGATGGATGTGCATCGTCCGGCCCTGCTCGTCGAGCGGATGCCGGTTGACCTCCTTGGCGCCGAAGGCGCGCTGGTAGAATTCGGATGCCTTGGCGGCGCCATCGACCTGAAGATAGGGCAGAAGCCCGTTCAGGACCGGTGCCGGCTGCTTCGTTTCGGTTTGCTGCGTCTCAGTGTCCATGTCGTTCTCCATCCTGTTCGAAGAGCCAGGACCGTGCTGGCCTGCCTCAAGGACGGACATGGAGCGATGGATCCGACACGGGGATGGAAAAATTTCGCAGCCGGCTGAATGGCAGCTCTCGAGAAACAGCAAAAGGCTTCGAGCCGATTACGGATCGGCCCGATTGCGGATCACTACGATCGCCGGGATCAGAGGTCGATGATCGTGCCGCGACCGTCGTTCCAGATGCGCATCTCGCGCTGGCCGTGGGCGGCAGCGGCGGCGGCCGGACGGGCGGTGGCGCGGGCCGGCCTGAGGTTCAGCCGGGCGGCAATCGCGCTGCCGATCACGACGACGGCGGCGATGCCGGCCAGTGCCAGCGCCAGCGAGGCGGTCAGAACGAAGGCCGCAAACGTGATGGTCAGGGCTGCGGCCGTGAAGAGAACAGAGCGAATGCTTTGCATAATCGTCACCTTTCTGATGGCGATGTGGGGGCTCCTCCCCGCACTTGCAAGAGGCGGCTTTGCGAAAGGGGTGCGGCGGTTCGCCTCGTCTTGCGGAACGAGGCAAAGGCGGGCACAACTGAAACATGAGCAAATCGATCGAACATCACCCGGTGCGCCTGCGTCGCTCGGTGCTATCGGTGCCGGCCGACAATGCCCGCGCGCTTGCCAAGGTCGCTGAACTCGCGACCGATGCCGCGATCTTCGATCTCGAGGATGCGGTTGCGCCTGAGCGCAAGATGGAAGCACGCGAGGCGCTGGTTCGGCATCTGACGACGAACCGGCCGGATTGTGAGATCGTCATCCGCATCAATGCGCTCGGTTCCGGCTTTGGCCAGGACGATCTCGCCGCGGTGCTTGCGGCGAAGCCCGACGCCATTCTTCTGCCGAAGGTCGAAAGCCCGGCGGATATCCAGGCGGCGGCCGACTGGCTGGCCGAAAACGATGCGCCGGAGACGCTGCGTCTCTGGGCGATGATCGAGACGCCGCGCGGTGTCATCAACGCGCCTCTTATCGCCGAGACCGGCCGCACCTTCGGCGGCCGGCTCGATTGTTTCGTCGTTGGTCTCAACGACCTGCGCAAGGACACCGGCGTTCCGGATCGCCCCGGCCGTCCCTATCTGATCCCCTGGCTGATGCAGATCCTGCTGGCGGCGCGCGGCGGCGGGCTCGACGTCATCGACGCCGTGTTCAACGATTTTCGCGACGCTGATGGATTCGACGAGGAATGCCGGCAGGGCCGCGACATGGGCTATGACGGCAAGATGCTGATCCACCCGGCCCAGATCGGCCCGGCGAACGAACGTTTCGGCGTCGAGCAGATCGCCGTCGACGAGGCGCGCGCGATCATCGCTGCCTTTGCGCTCTCGGAAAACGCCGGCAAGGGCGTCATCAATCTCAACGGACGGATGGTCGAGCGGCTGCACCTCGATCAGGCCGTGATGCTCGCCGCCAAGGCGGATCTCATCGAAAAACGAAAGACAAGATCTTGAAACTCTATCGCTTCCTGACCGGTCCCGACGACGCTTCCTTCTGTCACAAGGTGACGGCAGCGCTGAACCAGGGCTGGAGCCTGCACGGCTCGCCCACCTATGCCTTCAATGCCGATACGCAGCACATGCAGTGCGGCCAGGCGGTGTTCAAGGAGGTCGAGGGCAAGGATTACACCCCGGATATCAAGCTGTCGGAACAGTAGTCGAGGCTGTTTGCCGTCGTGCAAGTTTGCCCCTCACCCTAACCCTCTCCCCGCAGGCGGGGCGAGGGGACGCGGTTGATGCTCGCAATCGGCGTGTGAGGCCTGTTTTCTGGTATCGGTTAACCCGTGCTCCGATTGGGATGCGAACGGTACCGCGAGTCTCCTTCGCCCCGCTTGCGGGGAGAAGGTGCCGGCAGGCGGATGAGGGGCAGATAAAACGGGTTAGCCGCCGACGTGCTCGACGCTGGCTTCGATCCGCTCCATGTCGTCGTCGGAAAGGCCGAAGTGATGGCCGATCTCATGGATCAGGACATGGGTGATGATGTCACCCAGCGTCTCCTCGTTCTCAGCCCAATAGTCGATGATCGGGCGGCGATAGAGGGTGATGCGGTTTGGAAACTGGCCGGTTTCCATGGTGAAGCGCTCGCTGATGCCACGGCCCTCGAAAAGGCCGAGCAGGTCGAAAGGCGTTTCCAGTGCCATGTCCTCGAAAATGTCGTCGCTCGGGAAGTCGGCAACTTCGATGATGAGGTCGGTCGTCAGCTGGCGGAATTCCTGCGGCAGGTGGCCGTAGGCTTCCAGTGCGAGCTGTTCAAAAGTGGTAAGCGTCGGTGCGTGGCGTTCCCGCCAATCATCGGTCTGGTCAATGCGGGCCATAGGCACTCCTTGTTGCCCTCCATATAGCGATTTTGCCAGTGTTTTTCGAGTGTTGAATTCCGCGGGCATGGGGACAGGAATAAATTCTTAGAATTGGCTGTTGACTCATTTAGGAAGCTCTGGAATCTAATAGAACATAACATGAACATTTATGATGGGAGTTGACCGTCATGGCCGACAAAGCCGTGGAGCGGGAGACGGTACTTTCGCTCCGAGAGACCATAGCCAGGATCGAAAACCGTCGGCTTCCGGGCGTCGTGCGCGCCGCCAAGGCGGCCGATCCCGGCGGCTTCCGTCAGCGCGAGGAAGATGAGCCTGGCCGTCGGGCGCTTGCGCTCGGGGTTGCGGATCTGGACACGCTTCTCGAAGGCGGCCTACCGCTCGAAGGCATGACGGAAATCCGCAATGCCGAGACGCGCGATGCCGGCGCTGCCGCCGGTTTTGCCGCGGCACTCAGCGTGCTCTGCCAGCAGGCGCGCCTGGAAAAAGGCGAGCCGGCAGCTCCGGTTCTCTGGATCAGCCAGTCGATGGCTTCCAACGAGGCGGGCCTGCCCTATGGATTGGGTCTCAAGGCCTATGGGCTCGATGTCCGCGGCCTCGTCTTCAGCCTGCCGCGCACGGTGAAGGACGCGCTCTGGATCGCCGAGGCGGCGCTTTCCGTCCCGAGCTTCTGTGCCGTCATCCTGGAAATTCGCGGCAATCCCGCAGCTCTTGCGCTCAGCGAGAGCCGGCGCCTGCATGTTCGCTCACGCGCGGGCCATGTTCCCTTCTGCTCCTGCGCCAGTCCGGGCACGAGGAGGCGAGCAGCGCCTTCTTCCGCTTCCTCGTCGAGCCGGCGCCGGCGCGCGAGCGTCCCCTACCGGATGGATCGATGCTTCGCGGCAGCATCGGCCATCCCGTCTTTCATGTCATCGCCGAGAAGAGCAGGGCTCCTGCGCCGCTCGGCTTCCTGCTGGAGTGGAACCCCCATGACCGCCGCCTTTACCCCGTCGAGCCCCTACCAGCCGCTGCTGCGGCAGATCCAGAACCAGCGCATTCTGTCGCTCGCCTTTCCGCATCTCCCGGCCGATCGGGTCGCCCGCAAACGCTGGGGGAACTCGTGGCTTTCCCGCGGGCGTCCTGAGCATCCGCCTGTCGTCTTCGCTGACAAGGTGAAGAGCGCGATGCGCCTCGTCGCGCTCGACGGTTACGCCGAAAAAGCGGGTTTTCACATCGGCCAGGGTGTTGCCGAAGCCCGGGCCATGTGTCCCGAGATCGACGTGCTGCCGGCCGATCCCGCCGCCGATCGGGCCCTGCTCGAAGGGCTTGCGGATTGGTGTTGCCGCTATACGCCGCTCGTCGCGCTCGATGGCGACAGCGGCCTCTTTCTCGACATCACCGGCTGCGCCCATCTTCTCGGCGGGGAAAAGGCGCTGTTCGACGATCTGCTCGCCCGCCTCTTTCATCTGGGGGTCGAGGCCCGCGCGGCGATCTCCTCGTCCGCCGGGCTCTCCTGGGCGGTGGCGCGGTTCGGCTCCGACGGCATTCTTGCCCCGGACGAGGCGGCGCGGGTGCTGGCGCCGCTGCCGATGGCGGCGCTCCGGCTGCCGCGGGAGACGATCGAAACGCTTGGCCGGGTCGGGCTCAAGCAGGTCGGCGACATCGTCGAGGCGCCGCGCGCGCCGCTTGCCCGCCGGTTCGGCGCGACCCTGCTTCTGCGCCTCGATCAGGCGCTCGGGCGGGAGGATGAGCCACTGTCGCCGCGGTTGCCCGTCGCCGCCCTCTCAGTGGAGCGCCGTCTCGGCGAACCGGTCCAGGGCGAAGACGATATTCTCGGCTTGACGGAAGAGCTGGCGATGCGGCTGAAGCCGGAACTGGAAAAGCGTGGGCAGGGCGGGCGTCTGTTCGAGCTTCTGCTTTTCCGCGTCGATGGCGCGGTCTTCCGCATCGCCGCCGGCACGTCCTCGCCGCTCAACGAGCCGCGGCGCGTCGCCGGTCTCTTCCGTGAACGGCTGCAGGCGGTGCACGAGGATCTCGATGCCGGCTTCGGCTTCGAAATCCTCAGGCTCTCGGTGCCGAAGAGCGAAAAATACGAGGTGATGCAGGAGGATTTCTCCGGCACGCCGGATCGCGAGCGCCCGCTTGCGGCCTTTGCCGACCGGGTGATGGCAAGGTTCGGGGCGGAGAGCCTGCTGGTGCCGGCTCTTTCGGAAAGCCACGTGCCGGAGCGGGCGGCAAGCTTCCGCCCACTCACGGATCTCGCGCTCATGGGCAAGGCCGAGGCGCCTGCGCAAAACATTCCCGCGATCCTGCTTGCCGCGGCGGCTCGGCCGCAGCGGCTCTTTCCAAGCCCCGAGCCGGTGGAGGCGGTGGCCGAGGTGCCGGAGGGGCCGCCGAGAAGCTTCCGCTGGCGGCGCACGCTGCACCGCATCGCACGGGCCGAGGGGCCGGAGCGGATCGCCGGCGAGTGGTGGCTCGACGGCGAGCCGGCGATGGAGCGCGATTATTTTCGGGTGGAAGACGAACGCGGCCGGCGGTTCTGGCTGTTTCGCGAGGGGCATTATGGTGCGAGCGCCCCGCCGCGCTGGTTCATGCATGGAGTCTTCGCATGAGCGACGCTGTCCCCTATTTCGAGATCGGCGCCTGGTCGAATTTCTCCTTCCTCGAAGGCGCGTCTCATCCGGGCGAGATGGTGGTTGCGGCGAGCCGTCTTAACATTGGCGGCCTTGGCATTGCTGACCGCAATACGGTTGCCGGCGTGGTGCGCGCGCATGCGCAGGCCAAGGTGGAGAAATACGCCTTTCAGCCCGGCGCGCGGCTCTCCTTTGCGGAGGACCTGCCCGACGTGCTCGCCTATCCCTGCAATCGCCGCGGCTGGGGCAATCTCTGCCGGATGCTGAGTGCTGGAAACCTGCGCGCCAAGAAGGGCACCTGCACGCTCTATGAAGCCGATCTCGTCGAGTGGGGCGAGGACCTGTTGCTCGTCGTGCTGCCGGATCCGGTGATCGGCGCGCCGGAGGCAACCCTGCTTGCCGATTTCCTCAGGCGGCTGAAGCCGCATTTTGCCGACCGGCTCTATCTGGCGCTGGTGCCGCGCTATGACGGCTTCGACCAGCTTGCCTTCGCCGGACTTGCGACCATTGCCCGCCATGCCGCGATCAAGCTCGTCGCCACCAACAGTCCGCTGTTTCATGTCGCCGCGCGACGGCCGCTCGCCGATGTCGTCACCGCCATCCGCGAGCATGTGACGATCGCGACCGCAGGCTACCGGTTGCATGCCAATGCCGAGCGGCATCTGAAGACGCCCGCCGAAATGGCGCGCATCTTCCGCGACTATCCGGAAGCGATCGCCAATACCGGGCATTTCTTCGGGAGGCTGAAGTTCTCGCTGTCGGATCTCGAATATCAGTATCCGGATGAAAGCATTCCGGGCGAGACGCCGACGCAGACCCTTAGGCGGCTGACGATGCAAGGCGCGCACGAGCGCTATCCCGAGGGCATTTCGCAGAAGGTTTCGACGCAGATCGAGTACGAGCTCGAGCTGATCGCCAGCAAGCGTTACGAGCCCTATTTCCTGACGGTGCGCAATATCATGCAGTTTGCGCGCAAGGCCGAAATCCTCTGCCAGGGCCGCGGCTCGGCGGCGAATTCCACCGTCTGTTACTGTCTGAGGATCACCGAAGTCGATCCGCTTTCGACCACCCTGCTCTTCGACCGCTTCCTCTCGACCGAGCGCGACGAGCCGCCGGATATCGACGTCGATTTCGAGCACGAGAAGCGGGAAGAGGTGATCCAGCATATCTACCGCACCTACGGCAAGGAGCATGCGGGGCTGACGGCCGCCGTCATCAGCTATCGGGCGCGCTCGGCCGGCCGCGAGACTGCCAAGGCTTTCGGGTTCTCAGAAGACGTGCAATCGGCGCTTGCCGGTTCGGTCTGGGGCTGGTCGGTCGCCGATCTCTCGGAGCGTGAGGCGCAGGCTGCCGGGCTCGATACGAAGGATCCGACGACGGTGAAGGTGCTCGACTATGCCACCGAACTGATGAGCTTCCCGCGCCATCTTTCGCAGCATGTCGGGGGCTTCGTTATTACCCGCGACCGGCTCGACGAGGTCGTGCCGATCATGAACACGGCAATGCCCGACCGCTACATGATCGAGTGGGACAAGGACGATCTCGACACGCTGAAGATCCTGAAGATCGACGTGTTGGCGCTCGGCATGCTCACCTGCATCGCCCGCGCCTTCGAGCTTCTCGACCGGCATTACGGCGAGCGGAAAAACCTGCACCAGCTCTTCAAGGATGAGCAGAAAGCCGTCTACGACATGATATGCCGCGCCGATACGATCGGCGTCTTCCAGATCGAAAGCCGGGCGCAGATGAGCATGCTGCCACGGCTGAAGCCGCGCATCTTCTATGATCTCGTCATCGAGGTGGCGATCGTCCGGCCCGGGCCGATCCAGGGCAACATGGTGCATCCCTATCTGAAGCGGCGCGAGCAGCGCGCACGCAATATCCCCATCGAATATCCAAGCCCTGAGCTGAAGGTCGTGCTGGAGCGGACGCTCGGCGTGCCGCTGTTCCAGGAGCAGGCGATGCAGATCGCCATCACCGCCGCCGGTTTCTCACCCAGTGAGGCCGATCGGCTGCGTCGCGCCATGGCGACCTTCAAGCGCACCGGCACCATCCATACCTTCCACGAGAAGATGATCGAAGGCATGGTCAAGAACAAATATCCGCGCGATTTCGCCGAGCGCTGCTTCAAGCAGATCGAAGGTTTCGGCGAATATGGCTTTCCCGAAAGTCATGCCGCGTCCTTCGCGCTCTTGGTCTATGTCTCGTCCTGGCTGAAGACCTATTATCCGGATGTCTTCTGTGCCGCCCTTCTGAACTCGCAGCCGATGGGCTTTTACGCGCCCGGGCAACTGGTGCGCGACGCGCGCGAGCATGGGGTCCGGGTGCGACCCGTCGACATCAATCATTCGGTCTGGGATGCCGATCTCGAAGACGGCGGCCTCGATAAGGGTGCCATCGAGCCGCGTCATCGCGAAATGGAGGACGTGATCAAGACTGACAAGGCGATGCGCCTCGGCTTCAATTCGATCAAGGGGCTGAACCAAGAAGAGATCGAGAAGAAACTCGTCGCCAACCGGGGTACCGGTTACGGGACGGTCCGTGACCTCTGGCTGCGCTCGGGTCTCTCCCGCTCCGCGCTCGAAAGGCTCGCCGATGCGGACGCTTTCCGTTCGATCGGGCTCGATCGCCGCAAGGCGCTCTGGGCGGTAAAGGCGCTGGACGAAAAGAGTGCTGCCGAAAGGCTGCCGCTCTTCGAAGGCGCGGCGAGGGCGGAATTGCGGCCGGAGCCAGCCATGATCCTGCCGGAGATGTTGCCGGGCGAGCAGGTGATCAACGATTATCGTTATCTCTCCTTCTCGCTCAAGGCGCATCCGGTCTCCTTCCTGCGAGAGACGCTTTCCGAACAGGGCATCGTCACCAGCCGCACGCTTGCGACCGCCCCGGTCGGGCGGCGGATAACCGTCGCCGGGTTGGTGCTCGTTCGCCAGCGTCCGGGCTCCGCCAAGGGCGTCATCTTCATGACGATCGAGGACGAAACCGGCGTTGCCAATGCGATCGTCTGGCCGAAGGTGTTTGCGACCTATCGCCCGGTGGTCATGGGCGCGCGGTTGGTCAAGATCCGCGGCCGGCTGCAGCGCGAAAGCAGCGTCATCCACGTGGTCGCCGAACACATCGAGGACATCACGCCGATGCTGGGACTGTTGCGCACGGAGGCGCGGCGGTTCGGCGCAAGCGACCGTGCCGATGAAGCGCTGAGGCCCACCGGCGACGCGCGCGAGAAGAAGGCGCAGGGCGATCTGCGCCTGGCCACGGTGCGGCGTTCCGGTGGCAGCCCGGAACAGACGACGGCCGAGGTGGCAGACGTGATGCCGAAGGGGCGCAATTTCCATTGAAGGGAGGGTCCGACCCTCGCTGCTTCAACGGGCAGCCGGGTGGGCCTTTCGAGGAAAAAGCAGATCAACTTACCTAGGTCCGGAACGGTCCGGATCATCATGTGTGAGGCCACAGTCGGGCTCTTCATAGTAGGGTAGCGCCTGCGGTGTGTAAAAATGTCGCAGGAAACGCGCGGCATGATCGACCTCTGGTTTACAAGAATAGTCGTTCACGTTTCTCTAAAATTCTGAAAAGACGAAGTTTTTTGTCAAGTTTAGAGTCGTTCTAATCGACCTGCAACTTCCGCTCGCGGAGTTTTTAGTTGACACTAAATGTCCTGTTTTGCTTTATGCGCTGATACAGGGCGTTGCGTACGACAGGCGAGACGACATGCTGGTTTGCAGCTGCAATTTCATCACGGAAAAAGAGATCGAGGATACGATCATCGGCCTCCTCGACGAGGACTGTTGGCAGCTGATCGTGCCGGCGAAAGTCTATCACGCGATGGAAAAGCGCGGCCGTTGCTGCGGTTGCTTCCCCAATGTCGTCGACATCATCATCCGCACCACCGAGCAATATCACGCGCACCGCGACTCGACGGACGCCGAGATATTTGATTTCATGACCCGCCTCAAACAATTCCATGAGGATAATCGGAGGGCGGATCTTGAAAGGCGACAAAAAAGTCATCGAGCAGCTTAACGAAGCGCTCTATCTCGAACTCGGTGCCGTCAACCAGTATTGGCTGCATTACCGCCTCCTCGAAGACTGGGGTTACACGCTTCTCGCCAAGAAGGAGCGCGCAGAATCCATCGAGGAGATGCAGCATGCCGACAAGCTCGTTGCGCGCATCATCTTCCTTGAAGGCCACCCCAACCTGCAGACGGTTGCGCCGTTGCGCATCGGCCAGAACGTCAAGGAAGTGCTGAAGGCCGACCTCGCCGGCGAATACGACGCCCGCACCGCCTACAAGAAATCACGCGACATCTGTCACGCCGCTGGAGACTATGTCTCCATGAAGCTCTTCGAAGAACTGCTCGCCGACGAAGAGGGCCACATCGACTTCCTGGAAACCCAGCTCGAGCTGCTCGACAAGATCGGCGAAGAGAAATACGGCCAGCTCAACGCTGCCCCGGCCAACGAGGCCGAAGCCGACTGAGTTCGGCGCAATATTTGAAAGAAAGGCCGGCGATCTCGCCGGCTTTTTTGTCAGTGAGAACTGCTGCGCACTTTTGCGCCACACGCCTTACGGCGCGAGATGCGCGAAGGCCGTGACGACCTCCTCGTAGACCTTGCGCTTGAACGGCACGATCAGTTCCGGCAGTTCGCGCATCGGTTTCCACTCCCAGGCGTCGAACTCCGGCTCATGCCCGCCCGGCGGCGGGTTGATGGCGATTTCGTTCTCCTCGCCCTCGAAGCGGAAGGCATACCAGCGTTGTGTCTGGCCGCGATACTTGCCCTTGAGACCGATGCCGATCAGGTGCTCGGGCAGATCGTAGTTGATCCAGCCGGGCGCTTCGGCGAGCAGCGACACTGTGCTCATGCCGGTTTCTTCGTAGAGTTCGCGATAGGCGGCCTTCAGCGGATCCTCACCCTTGTCGATGCCGCCCTGCGGCATCTGCCATTGCTGCGGCGAGCCATCATATTCGGAATTGCCGACGGCGATGCGATGTCCAGCCCAGACGAGACCCGCGCGGTTCAGCACCATGACCCCTACGCAAGGACGATAGGGAAGGTCCTCCGCTCTGAGTTGTTTGTCCTTGTCTTTGCTCATCGGCTGCCTCTTCTTTACAATCGTCAAATCATCCTGTCGGGATGGCTGTAACCTAGTTCTGTTGCGGATCCTTGACGAGCGCGGAAACGCCGACGATCTCGATGCCGCGCCCCTGTGCCTCGCCGATCCAGGAGGCAATCGCGCCGACGCTTTCGTCGAAGGCGGAGGCGACGCCGATGGCGGTGCCATTGCGGCGCGCAATGCGCTCGAGCTCGTCGAGCTTCTTCAGGATCGCGCTGCGGCTGAGCTCCGTGTCGAGTGTCAGGTCGGCAAAGCCATGCGGCACATCGAAGGCATCGGCGAGCTTGCCCGAGAGCGATTGCGCCGAGGTACCGTCGTCGAGGAACAGCAGGCCGCGCTTGCCGAGATCGCGCATGACCGGCTCCAGCGCATCGGCATCCGACAGGAAGCGGCCGCCGAGATAATTCATGATGCCGGTATAATTGGTGATCTCGGCGAGGTTGCGGTGCAGTTCGGTCAGGTTCTTCTTGGCGCCGAGACCGATGCGCAAGGCGTTGGGACCGGGATCATTGGCCGGATAGTCGAACGGCTCCATCGGCACCTGCAGCAGGATCTCATGGCCGCTTCGGCGTGCCTCCTGCATCCAGCGCTGCAGGCTGTTTCCGGCGGTAGCAAAGCCCAGCGTCACTTCGCCCGGCAGGTCGCGGATCGCCCTCTGCGTTCCGGTCTGGCTGAGGCCGAGACCGCCGACGACCAGCGCGATGCGGGTGCCGCGCGCGCCGGACCAGGGCCGCGCATATTGATCCATCGGGCGCAGCCCGTCCGGACCGGTGATCGGCAGGCGCCCGGCGGGGCTCTCTTCCAGGAGATCGTCATTGGGCATGGCCGCCATGCGCGGATCCTGGCCGCGGATCGGACCGACATTGATGAGGGCAGGGCCCTTGCCGTCGCGGCCGCGCGGCGAAAACGTGGTAACGGTGGAACCGTCATCGGTGAGCGTATGTTCGACGTCGGCGCCGGAATAGGCGGTCCCCGGCTTCATCGTTCCGCCTACGCCCGATTGGCCATTATCTGCCTTCGCTGGTTTCTCGTCGGTGCCCTTCGCACTCTCGCTCGCCGCTGTTTCGGTCTGACCGCGCTTCAGCCCATCAGGCGCAAGGGTGCCCCACAGCGACAGTCCGACGACCGACGCAATACAGAGACCGAGTAGAGAGAACCCGAGCATGCGTCGGGGATTGCGCTTCGCCGCTGGCTTTACCCGCCGGTTCTGGCCCAGGGGGGCATTGAGATCAGTTCCCAAACGGAGCCTCGGTCGATCTGTGCGATGTTGCCGCTTCTGCACGCCTGCCTATGATCATAGTCGATCAAAGGACAAAACACGCAGCAATTCAAAGTGCTGCAGCGACCTTCGCGCATCGAGCAGGACGCGCGGCGCTGCAGTGCGAGGCGGCGCTGAGACGCTTCGCCTGTTCTTCCCTTAGCGCGCCGGTGGTCTGAGAATCAGTGGCCGCGACAGCGCCTGTACCCCTATAATTTAGCGGTGTCGCGTTGACCAGTGCATCTGCCTAGGGCGGAGGATGCGCCTTACTGAAATGCAGAGCGCCGCGTGTTCTTTCGAACACGCGGCGCTCTCAATTGCATACCCTGCAGGCTTACTTCTTGAGCTGCGCCTGTTCCGGGTTGGCCGGGAAGGTCGGATCCGTCTTCTTGCCACGCAACAGGTCGAGTGCGTAGTTGAGCTGCAGGTCGTCCTTTGTTTCCGGCGGCACATAGGCGACCGAGCCCGAACCTTCGTCGGTCTCGCTCTGACCCTGGATGTGACCGCGCAGGTCGGATTCGCCCTGAGCCTCGACCTTGCCGAGCAGTTCCGGCGGCAGCGGCTGTTCGACCTTGATGTCGGGCGAGATGCCCGTGCCCTGGATCGATTTTCCCGACGGCGTGTAGTAGAGCGCCGTCGTCAGACGCAGCGCACCAGCTTCGCCGAGCGGGATGATCGTCTGGACCGAACCCTTGCCGAAGGAGCGCGTGCCGAGAACGGTTGCGCGCTTCAGATCCTGCAGGGCGCCGGCGACGATTTCCGAAGCGGAAGCCGAGCCGCCGTTGACGAGCACGATCACCGGCTTGCCATCGGTCAGGTCGCCCGGCGTCGCGTTGAAGCGGCGGGTTTCGTCCGGGTTGCGGCCGCGGGTCGAAACGACCTCGCCACGCTCCAGGAAGGCGTCGGAGACGTTGATCGCCTGGTCGAGCAGGCCACCCGGATTGAGGCGCAGGTCGAGCACATAGCCCTTGAGCTTGTCGGCCGGCACTTCCGCCTTGATCTTCTCGATGCCCTTCTTCAGGTCGTCATAGGTCTTCTCGGTGAAGGAGATGACGCGCAGGTAGCCGACGTCGCCTTCGGTGCGAACCTTGACGGCGCGAACGGCGATGACGTCGCGAACGATCGTCAGTTCGATCGGCTTGTCCGCACCCTTGCGCAGGATCGTCAGCTTGATCGGGGTGCCGACGGCGCCGCGCATCTTTTCAACGGCGTCTTCGAGCTTCAGGCCACGAACGTCCGCACCGTCAATCTTCGATATGAAGTCGCCGGCAAGCACGCCGGCGCGAGCCGCAGGCGTGTCGTCGATCGGGCTCGTCACCTTGACGAGGTCGTCTTCCATCGTGACTTCGATGCCGAGACCGCCGAACTCACCGCGGGTCTGGGTGCGCATGTCCTCGGCGTCGGCCGAGTTCATGTAGCTCGAATGCGGATCAAGCGAGGAGAGCATGCCATTGATGGCGTTCTCGATCAGCTTGTCGTCCTGCGGCGGCGTCACATATTGCGCGCGCACGCGTTCGAATACGTCGCCGAAAATTGCCAGTTCGCGATAGGTCGAGGTGTTGGCAGCGACGGCCGGAACGACAGCCGAATAAACCACGCCCATCGCGGTCGCGCCCATGAGCGCTCCGACCAGAACAAGTGAAGCCCTACGTATCATTTCGCGCCTTTCCAACCTCTGCTGCGGTCCACCACGGTCGGGAATCAACCGGTTTTCCGTCTTTTCGGAATTCAATGTAAAGCGTCGGCCGGTCCGTTTCCAGCGCCAAGGCCGCAGCACTTGCGACTCTTTTTGCGCCCATCGTCGCCAGCGGTTCACCCGCCACGACGAATTGTCCGGTCTGCACGCTCACCGTCTCCATGCCGGACAGCACCACATGGTAGCCGTCACCAGGATTGAGAATGATCATCTGCCCATAACTGCGGAAATTGCCTGCATAGACGATCCAGCCATCTGACGGCGCAGTCACCAGCGCGCCGGGATTGGTTTCCAGCATGATCCCTTGCAGGGAGTGCCCCGTGCCATCGGCATCACCAAACTTTCGCAAAAGCGATCCCGCGGCCGGATAGGCAAGCTTATTCCTCAGCTCCGAAAACACGTATGCTGGCGCAATGCGGTTTTTGTCGGGCACGGCATTGCGGGCCAACTCGCGTGCCGCTTCGCGCTCGGCCTCGCTCATGCGCAGGCGCTCTTGCTCCTGGGCGCGGGCTGCTTCTGCGGCCTCTCGAACAGAGGCGATCTGGCTTTCGAGCGAGCCGATCAGGCCCTGGAGATTGGTGGCCTGGCTGGCAAGTTCTTGCGCCTTGCGCTGCTCGGCGGCGAGCTCGCTGGCGCGCGACTGGCGCAGCTTCTCCTTTTCGGCGACCAGCATCGACATGCGGCGCTCTTCTTCGACATTGGCCGTCATCGTCGCGGTCAGCTCTTCACGCTGCCGGTCGATGCCAGCGCGAATGTCGGCCAATGCCTTGAGGTCGGCCACCAGGTTTTCGGTTTCCTTGCGAAGACCGGGTACGACGGCGCCGAGCAGAATGGCGCTTCGCACCGAGGACAGCGCATCCTCCGGCGTCACCAGGATCGCTGGCGGCGGGTTGCGTCCCATCCGCTGCAGCGCGGCGAGAACCTCAGCAAGTACCCCGCGGCGCGAGTGCAGGGACTTTCGGACGGCGTCCTCCTTGGTTCGCAGATCGCTCAGTTTCTTCTCGCCGTCGACGATCTGTTGCTCAAGACCCTGGCGCTTCTTGGCGGAATCGACGATCGCAGCGCGCAGCGTCTCGTTGGTCTTGTCGATCTCGGCGATGGTCTCGGTCAGCGCGTTGGCGCGCTCCTGCGACAGCGTGATGGTCTTCGAAAGCGCGTCGAGTTCGCTGCGCGTGTTGTTGCGGCGAAGGGTGAGGTCGGCGGCAGGATCGGGCGGCCCCTGTTCCTGGCCGGCCATCGAGGCGCCGGGCGGCGTGACCTCCTGGGCGCCGGCCGGCAGGCCGATCGCCAGCGCGAGCGCAAAGGCCGCCGCTTTACGGGCAAGCCGTCCTGCGTCGTCTCTTCCCATGCTGAAAGCGCTGGTCCTGCCTCGGCGCGTCATCGGTTCGCGTGCGTCCATCCGGAATTATGAAGAAAAAACCTAATCTGATTTGTCGCGCACGACCAAGCATATTCTCGTTATCGGTGCGTGTTGCCGGGTGAAGTATCCCGCGGAAAACGGCCCACCTGGCCTAGACCCGATGATAGGGGTGGCCGGAGAGAATGGTGACGGCGCGGTAAAGCTGCTCGGCAATCAGGATGCGCACGAGCTGGTGCGGCCAGGTCATCTTTCCAAGGTTGAGCACCGCATCGGCGCGGGCGTGAAGGCTCGGGTCGAGGCCGTCGGCGCCGCCGATCGCAATCATCAGGTCGCGCTTGCCGCTGTCGCGGAACGTACCGAGGAGCGATGCAAAGCCTTCGGAATCGAGCGCCTTGCCACGTTCGTCGAGAAGCACGAGCAGGCTGCCTTCGGCAAGCGCCTTCTCAAGCTGGGAGGCTTCTTCCCGCTTGCGCGTGTCGGCATTGGAGGCACGGCTTTCGTTGACTTCGACGACGCGGGAAAGTTCCAGACCGATCGCCGGACCGGCCTTGGAAAAGCGATCGAGATAACGGGCCGCGAGATCCTTTTCCGGCCCCGCCTTGAGGCGGCCGACTGCGAAAAGTCCGATACGCATGACCTTACCCGTCCTCGCTTGCGCTGCAACGCACACTGCATAGTTCCTGAAATCGGATCGATTCAAGGAGAATCTTATGCCGCGTCCATGGAGCCTTGCAGCGTCGTTCGCGCCTGGTCCGGATAACGAGCCCAAAAGGTTACGATCAGTCGCAACAAACTTCCGGCTGACAACGCCGCGAGCGGCGCCAGCCCTTCAAATTCATGCATGACCGCATCTCGGCTCGTCCGGCACTCAGCTGCGCGGCGACCCGGTCGGTCTCAATGCAAGGTGCCGTCCTCGATCTCAGGAGCCGCCCACATCCTCTCGATGTTGTAGAACTCCCGGATCTCCGGCCGGAAGATGTGAACGATCACATCGCCGGTGTCGATCAGCACCCAGTCACCGCCTTCCAGACCTTCGACACGGGCATTGCCAAAGCCCCCGTCTTTCAGGTCGGTCGTCAGGTGATCGGCAATGGCCATCACATGCCTCGTCGATCGCCCGGAGACAACGACCATGAAGTCTCCCAGCGCCGATTTTCCGGCAATGTTGATGCTGACGATATCTTCTGCCTTCGAGTCCTCTAGGCTTTCGAGGACCAGTTGAAGCGCACGGACAGCGGCTTCGTCGCTAGATCCCGTGCTGCGCGGGAACGCGGAGACCGCATATCCCTTGGCGTGTGCTGTTGTCAGGGTCTTTCCTTTCCACATGAACAGAACAGGCACTATCGATTCGAACAAAGATCGAACCGTTAGTGAATGTAGGCATCAAACCGTAGCGGTTTCAAGACAGGAGAAGTGAATCATGGGAATTCACGTAGGCTTCACCGCCCGAAGCGCGGTCGAGCTCATCGATGAGCGAGGCCCATGGATGAAGGTCCAGGCGGGGGCTGCGTGATAGGCCAGACGGCGGGCGTCGTCCTCGTCGATGCGGGCATAGTCGAAGGTCCTGGCCATGCGCGAGGAGAGATAGGCGAGCGTCGAGCCCGGCCGATCGATGACGGCGATCGGGAAGGTGCGGGCGATCTTCTGCCAGTTCTGCCAGCGGTGAAAGCTCTTCAGGTTGTCGGCGCCCATGATCCAGACGAAGTGGATATCGCGGTTGCGGGCGCGCACCGTCTCCAGCGTGCGAGCGGTGTAGCTTTGGCCGAGCGCCTGTTCGAAGGCGGTCACCTTGATGCGCGGGTTGGGTGCGATCTTCTCGCTCATGGCGATGCGGTCTGCGAGCGGCGCCAGGTTGTTGTGGTCTTTCAGCGGATTGCCGGGCGTCACCATCCACCAGAGCTGGTCGAGCCCCAACCGCTGGATCGCCGTGTCGGCGACCAGCACATGGCCCTCGTGCGGCGGATTGAAGGATCCGCCGAAGAGGCCGACCACCATGCCGCTCTCGACATGGGGCATGCGCAGGTAGCGGGCGTTCACCTTGCCCGCGGTCACTTCAGGGCCTGACCTGTCCAGCACCACGCACCCGATACTTGAAGGAGGTCAGTTGCTCGACACCGACTGGTCCGCGCGCGTGCATCTTGCCCGTCGCGATGCCGATCTCGCCGCCCATGCCGAACTCACCGCCATCGGCAAACTGGGTCGAGGCGTTGTGCAGGAGGATCGCGGAATCGATCTCCGCAAAGAAACGCTCGACCACCGCAGCATCCTCGGCGATGACGGCCTCAGTATGGGCCGACGACCAGGTGGCGATGTGCTCGATGGCGCCCGAGATGCCGTCCACTAGCTTCACCGAGATGATGGCGTCGAGGTATTCCGTTGCCCAGTCTTCGTCGGTCGCGGCCTTCAGTCCGTCGACTGAGCCTGCGAGCTCATCCGACACACGCACTTCGCAGCCGGTCGCAAGTAGGGCGCTCAACAGTGGCTTGACCAGCCGCTCGGCGTCGTTGCGGTCGATCAGCAGCGTTTCGGCCGCGCCACAGATGCCGGTACGCCGCATCTTGGCGTTGACGACGATCTTTTCCGCCATGGCAAGGTCGGCCGAAGCGTCGACATAGATGTGGCAGAGACCTTCGAGATGAGCAAAGACCGGCACGCGCGCTTCATTCTGGACGCGGGCAACCAGGCTCTTTCCGCCGCGTGGCACGATGACGTCGATTGCGCCGCCAAGACCAGCAAGCATGGCGCCGACGGCGGCGCGGTCGGCGACCGGCACCATCTGGATCGCGTGCTCGGGCAGGCCCGCGGCCCTGAGGCCCTCGACGAGGCAGGCGTGGATGGCGCCCGAGGAATGGAAACTGTCGGAGCCGCCGCGCAGGATCACGGCATTGCCGGCCTTGAGGCAGAGCGCGCCGGCGTCTGCCGTCACGTTGGGCCGGCTTTCATAGATGACGCCGATGACGCCGAGCGGGGTGCGCACGCGCTCGATGTGTAGGCCGTTCGGCCGGTCCCATTCGGCAATCACGTCGCCGACCGGGTCCTTGAACTCGGCGATGGCGCGGATGCCGTTCGCCATGTCGCGGATGCGGCCTTCGGTGAGCGTCAGGCGGTCGATGAAGGCGCTGGCGACGCCGGTCTCGCGGGCATTTTCCAGGTCGATGGCATTGGCCGCCAGAATCTCGCCCATGCGCGCGACGATCGCGTCGGCCATGGCGATCAAGGCGGCATGCTTGCGCTCGGCGCCGGCGACGGCAAGCGGTCGGCTGGCGGCCTTGGCCCTGCGGCCGATTTCCAGCATGACGCTCTCGACGTCGTCCTTGTTCTTCACCTCGTCAAGCATGGACCTCATCCTTCCGGCTGCCCTCTTCTTGGGCGCGTTTTCCGGTCATCACCATATCGTCGCGATGCACCATGGCGGCGCGGCCGGCATAGCCGAGGATCGCAGCGATCTCGGCCGACTTCTTGCCGGCGATCTGGCGCGCTTCGTCGGCGTCGTAGCCGGCGAGACCGCGGGCGATCTCGCGGCCCGATGTGCCGAGAATAGCGATGGTATCGCCGCGGCTGAAGCTGCCGGTGACGTCGCGAACGCCGGCCGGCAGCAGGCTCTTGCCAGAGCGCAGCGCCTCTTCGGCGCCGGCGTCGACGCTGAGCGTTCCGGCGGGCAGCAATTGCCCGGCAATCCAGGTCTTGCGCGCGGTCACCGGTGAACCCGAGGGGGCAAACCAGGAGGAGCGGGCGCCTTCTTCGATTGCTGCGAGCGGATGGTTGGGCTTGCCGGAGGCGATGATCATGGCGCAGCCGGCGGTCGTCGCGATCTTGCCGGCATCGATCTTGGTGCGCATGCCGCCACGCGAAAGCTCGGACGCGGCACCACCGGCCATGGCCTCGATCTCCGGCGTGATCTCGGCGATCGTTTCGAGGAAGCGGGCATTCGGGTCGAGATGCGGCGGGGCGGTATAGAGCCCGTCGATGTCGGAGAGCAGCACCAGAAGGTCGGCGCCGACCATGGTGGCGACTCGGGCGGCGAGGCGATCATTGTCGCCATAGCGGATTTCGGTCGTTGCGACCGTGTCGTTCTCGTTGATGATCGGCACGGCACCGAGCTTCAGCAGCTGGTTGATGGTGGCGCGGGCATTGAGATAACGGCGGCGCTCCTCGGTGTCGCCGAGCGTCAGCAGCACCTGGCCAGCGACGATCGCATCGGTCGAGAGGCTCTCCGACCAGGCGCGCGCCAGCGCGATCTGGCCGACGGCGGCGGCGGCCTGGCTTTCTTCCAGTTTGAGCGCGCCCGCCGGCACGTTGAGCACGCTGCGGCCGAGCGCGATCGCGCCCGAGGAGACGACCAGCACTTCGACGCCCTTGGCCTTGAGATTGGCGATATCGGTGCACATCGCGTCGAGCCAGGCTTTCTTCAGCCCGGTGGCGCGGTCGACCAGCAATGCCGACCCGATCTTGATGACGACCCGGCGATACTTCAAAAGCGGCTTGCGGGTCTTGGTCATCTTAGAGGTTCTCCTCGCCGAAGCCTTCGCCGGCCTTGGCGGCGACGATGACGCTGCGCAGCGCCCTCAGCGCCTCGGTCATGCCCTTGCCGACTGCGGCGGAAAGCAGAAGGGGCTGTTCGCCACAGGCCTTTGCCAGCGCCTTGGCCTTCACCTTCAATTCGTCCTCGTCGAGCACGTCGATCTGCGACAGCGCGACGATCTGCGGCTTGTCCTCGAGGCCGCCGCCATAGGCTTCGAGCTCGTACTTCACCGTCTTATAGGCCTTGGCGACATCTTCTTCCTGGGCGGAAACCAGATGCAGCAGCACGCGGGTGCGCTCGACATGGCCGAGGAAGCGGTCGCCGATGCCCACACCCTCATGCGCGCCTTCGATCAGACCCGGGATATCGGCGATGATGAATTCGTTGCCGTCGATGGTCGCGACGCCGAGATTGGGATGGAGCGTCGTGAACGGGTAGTTGGCGATCTTCGGACGCGCACGGGTGCAGGCGGCGAGGAAGGTCGACTTGCCGGCATTCGGCAGGCCGACCAGACCGGCGTCGGCGATCAGCTTCAGCCGCAGCCAGAGGGTCTTCTCATCGCCTTCGAGGCCTGGATTGGCCCAGTTCGGCGCCTGGTTGGTGGACGACTTGAAGCGGGCGTTGCCGAAGCCGCCATTGCCGCCGGCGGCCAGCCGGTAGCGCTGGCCTTCGGCCACCATGTCGACGATCAGCGTCTCGTTGTCTTCCTCGAAGATCTGGGTGCCGACCGGCACCTTCAGCGTCACGTCGTCGCCGCCGGCGCCGGTGCGGTTGCGACCCATGCCGTGCTGGCCGGTCTTGGCCTTGAAGTGCTGCTGGTAGCGGAAGTCGATCAGGGTGTTGAGACCGTTGACGGCCTCCACCCAGACATCGCCGCCGCGACCGCCATCGCCGCCGTCCGGTCCGCCGAACTCGATGAACTTCTCGCGCCGGAACGAGACGGCGCCTGCGCCGCCGTCGCCGGAGCGGATATAGACTTTCGTTTCGTCGAGAAATTTCATTGGGCTGCCATCTGTTCGGTGTAGGTGCGCGGTCTTAATTTGCCGCCATCGATATAGGCGGTTTATTCGGAGGTCAAAGAATATCGTGCGGTTCGTCAGCTACAACATCCAATACGGCATCGGTCTCGACGGCCGCTTCGACCCCGAACGCATCGCGGCCTCGGTCGGGGACGCCGACATCATTGCGTTGCAGGAAGTAACGCGCGGTTTTCATCGCAACGATCACGTCGATCTCGTCGCCCGCTTCGAAAAGTTGTTCCCGGGTCATTTCGCGGCCTTTCACGCGCCCTGCGATATCGACGTCGGCTCGACGATCGAAGATGGCCGCCCCGTCAGCCGCCGCTTCCAGTTCGGCAACATGATCCTGTCGCGCTGGCCGATCCTTGCGACGCGGCTGATCCCCCTGCCACGCACCCGCACGATCAGCCCGATGAACCTGCAGCGCGGTGCGACCGAAGCGTTGATCGCGACGCCCGGCGGTCCGCTCCGGGTCTATTCCGTGCATCTCGATCATGTGCTTCCCGCCGAGCGCATCGCCCAGATCCGCTACCTGAAGGACCGGTTGCTCGGCTATCCGCTCGAAGGTGGCGCGATCACCGGGGCGGTCGATTTCGGCCTTGCCGAGCCGCCGCATCCGGAGGACTTCGTCGTCATGGGCGATTTCAACATGGAGCTGGAGACGCCGGAATATTGTGCCATGGTGGGTGCGCGCGATGCCTACTATGGCCGTTCGCTGCGGCTTGAGAATCCGGTCGACGTGCTTGCCCATCTCGGTCGACTGACGCCGGAAAGCTATAGCTGGATTCATCCCGAAAACCCCGAAAAACGCATGCACCTCGACTATTGTTTCTTAAGCGCCGGCCTCGTTCCGCGGTTGACGGACGCCTGGACGGAATATGACGCCAAGGGCTCCGATCACCTGCCAGTCGGCTTCACGCTTTCATGAAAAATCCCCCGCAAAGGCGAGCTTCGCGGGGGATGTCGTTCAATGCGGTCGGTGCAGATCGGCAGCGGTCAGCCGGGTTTCGATATGCGCGACCATGGCGTTGCGGGCGAGCGCATAGACCTGGGTGCAGCCGGTGATCTGAAAGCCGATCTTTTCCTGCACCTTCAGCGAGCCCGGATTGTCGGCAAAGACGCCGGAATGCAGCATCGTTTCCGGCATGCGGCGGAAGAAGCGCTCGACCGCGGCATAGACCGCCTCGGAGGCAATACCCTTGCCCCAGTAGAAGCGGTTCAGCCAGTAGCCGACATTCCATTGGCCGTGCCTGAGCTCGATGCCGACGCAACCGATATGCACGTCGTCGCCAGTGGTGACGGCGAATGTCCAGTCGGGCGTCAGGCCTGAGGTCTGCGCCGTCAGCCAGTCGAGCGCATCCTGCAGGTCGTAGGGCGCCGGAACGCGCGCAAGCATGCGCGCCACCTGGAAATCGCCGAGCGACTGGGCGATCGCCTCGGCGTCATTTCGCCGGTGCGGGCGCAGGACAAGACGCTTCGTCTCGATGACCGGGCAGGGCCCGGGACCGGGGCGGGCGACGACCCGCTGGCGTTCGGAAACGAGCGCGTTCATCGCATGCCTCCCCAGCTTCTCAAGGAGACCCAGGTCTTGCGGTCGAGCCGGTACCATTCGACAGCGATCGAGCCGCCGAGCGCCAGGCTGCCGACCATGCCGCTTCCCTGGAACTGGAAGCCGCACTTCTGGATGACCCGGCGGGATGCGAGGTTCATGACCCGGCAGCGCGCATCGATCTGGTCGATATCGCGGGTGCGGAAGGCCATGTCGGTCAGGACCTGGGCCGCCTCGGTGGCATAGCCCTGGTTCCAGTATGGTTCGCCCAGCCAATAGCCAAGTTCCGCCGTCTTGCCGTCGGGATGCGGCTCGATACCGCAGCAACCGAGAAATGCGCCATTGTCCGCCTTGGTAATCGCGTAGACGCACTTGCCAATCGTGCCGGCTTTCGCGCGTCGCACGAAGTCGGCGGCATCGGCCGTCGTATACGGGTGCGGCATGCGCGAGACCATGGTCGCGACATTGGCATTGTTGGCAAGATGGGCAAGGGCGTCGATATCGTCTTCATGGGGCGCGCGCAGAACGAGCCTGGGTGACAACAATATCGGGCAATCGGTCCTTGACCGTTGGGGCCTCAGCCTCTGCTCGGGAGACCGGGATTGGTCTTCCCTCAACAACTCGGTTTGCATGGTTTCCTCCAGAAACGAAAAAGGGGAGTTGGGTATTGCCCCATCTCCCCTTTGAAGTCTGGCTTGGAACCATCAGGTGCGTCAGCCGGGTCGATGAGACGCCGGCTGTTTTAGAGCGCTACCGGCTTATTCCGCTGCTTCGGCTTTCGGCATTACAGACACGTACACGCGGCCATTGGCCTTCGTACGGAAGTCCACATTGCCGGCCGTAAGTGCAAAAATCGTGTGGTCCTTACCGAGGCCGACATTGGCGCCCGGATGCCACTTCGTGCCGCGCTGGCGCACGATGATGTTGCCTGCAACGACGTTTTCGCCGCCGAACTTCTTCACGCCAAGGCGCTTGGACTCAGAATCGCGACCGTTACGCGACGAACCGCCAGCTTTTTTGTGTGCCATTGGTGTTCTCCTTTAAACCTTAGATCCCTGAACTCAGTTTGCAGCGGCTTCGGCGGCAGCTTCGGTCTTCTTCGAAGCCTTCTTCGCCTTGCCACCGGCAGCAGCGATGTCCAGGATGCGGACGGTCGTCTGGTGCTGGCGGTGACCGCGCGAGCGCTTGGAGTTCTGGCGGCGACGCTTCTTGAAGGCGATGACCTTCTTGGCGCGACCCTGTTCCACAACTTCAGCGCTGACAACGGCGCCTTCGACAAACGGAGCACCGATGGTTGCATCGGCGCCAACGCCGACCATCAGGATCTCGGTGAATTCGATCTTGTCGCCTGCAACGCCTTCCAGCTTTTCGATGGTGAGGACGTCGTTGGCGGCCACGCGGTACTGCTTACCGCCGGTCTTGATGACTGCGAACATTTTTTATCCTTTCATGTTCGATCCGGCTCTCTGCCCGAGGACAAGGCCGTCTTTTTGTCAGTCGACAGTTGAGTGGAATGCCCAAAAGGATATCCACCGGTGAAAGGGCGCAAATCACACCCGATGCGGAATGGCCAGGCCACACCACTTCATTGCGCGGATTACAAGGAATCGCGCGTGTGTGTCAAGGCGAAAGCAACAGAGCCGTTACATATTCTTCAAACAGGCACTTGCCAGCACCCGAATCTGCCGCTATGAACCCGACCGCGCTAACCAAGCGCCGACCAGCAAAGCGGAGAGGTGGCTGAGTGGTCGAAAGCACCGCACTCGAAATGCGGCGTACGGGCAACCGTACCGTGGGTTCGAATCCCACCCTCTCCGCCATATTTTCTTCGACTCAATCGTCGCAATCATGCCGCAGTTCGTCAAACGGCCAGAGATGGCGGCGCGAATCTCGTAGTTCCGTCAAAGGCCCGTTGCACGACGTGACCTGCTCCGGCAGGGCCTGCGTCAGGCGACTTTCAGAGCTACCGATATTTCCGACAAGGTAGCTTTCTCCGCGTCGCTCACCGCAACGCCGCCAAAGCCCATGAAGCCACCTTCCTTGGCGGCCTCTGCCACCCGTTGGCTGATCTGGTACAGCCATGCGGCGAATGCCCCGGCGTCGCCGGGCGCCTTGGTCTCGACGGTGGTTCGGGCCTGCCGCAGCGTTTCAATGCAACGAGTCTTCATTTCTTGGGGCTTGGTACCTTTGAGTTTTGCCTGCAGGCCGTCGCGGGCGGCGGTCCGTCCTTCCGAGGTTTCGAAGTCGGCGACAAGCGCTTTGACAAGAGGATTTGCGGCATCCGATTTTGCCTGCAGAAGCGCGCTGCTATTGGCGATGCCCTCCTTCAGCATACCCCAGAGGCCGCTCGGCTCTGCCGCCGTCACGGCAATGCCGGCCATCATCACGCTCTCCAAGAGCAGCGTCCATTCTTCCGAGGTGAATGTCGATTTGTCAGCCATGGCTGATCCTCCTTCGTTCGATTTTGTCGATGACAATTGCCGCCGGTCCGCGCAGCGCGCAAAAGGCCGGCGGTCTCTCTCTCTCTCTCTCTCTCTCTCTCTCTCTCTCTCTCTCTCTCTCTCTCTCTCTCTCTCTCTAGCCGCTCTGTCAGGCCGACAGGCCGGCGAGCTTGGCCTTCAATGCGTCGATCGTCGGCTTTAGGATGTCTGAAACGCCGGGGATGGCCAACACCTTGTCGAACAGCCCGTTGAGCGTCGGCATCATCGGCCCGACCAGTGCCGAAAGGGCTGCCTTTTGCTCGGCAGACAGTTGCCCGGCCGTGCTGCCTACCTTGTCGAACCCGCCTGAGATCTCCTCCAGGCCATTGGCTTTTCCTCCACGTTGATGTCGTCGGACATCGACAGCACTCATGGAGCGGTCGCCCGACGGCGCGGCAATTGGCTGCAAACAATTCGCGTTTGTCTGATTATCGGCTGCGAGACCGGTTCGTCTGGAACCCTCGGCGCGAAAATATTAGCACTTGTGGATGTATTTGCCCAGTTCTCGGCAACTTGCGGAAACAGCGGCGCTCGGGGCAAGCAACACGCGCCACGGTGCGCCCGCATTTTGACCGACCCATGGCCTGTCGCTAAAAAGGGAGCGAGGCGGGCGGACGTTCTCCAGCTCGTAGGCCGGATTTCCCGGTCGGAGCGGCAGCGTCGGTGACTGCTCACAGTCGGATCCCCGGCCCCACGAGGGGTCAGGGATCTTGTCAGTCTTGCCTTACTTCTTCGGTGCTTTCTCCGCAGGTGCCGGGGCCTGTAGGTCGCCGAGCAGCGAGGAAATGGCGTTCTCGCCGTTGAAGCCGGCCTCCTTCAGCAGCTGGTCGAGGACCGGCTTGTTGGCCTGGTAGGCGAGTAGCTGGCCCGCAAGGCCGTCGCCGAGGCCGATGCCGTTCTTGGCGCCTTCGCCGCCTGCACCGCGGCCGAGCATGCCGCCGGTGTCGAAGATGCGGATGTCGGAGATCTTCTCGATCGGCTTGACCGCTTCAGCCAGCGCTTCGGGAATGATGCGGATGCGCTCGCGTAGGATCTCGAACTCGATGATGGCGGAGCTCAGCTTGTTGCGGGCTTCGTTGAGCAGGGCCTCGCTTTCGGCCGCGGCCTTGCCGGTTTCGAGCACGCCCTTGGCCTTGATGATGGCCGCTTCGGCTTCGGCGGTGGCGAGCGTCTTGATCGCATCGGCCTGGTCGAGGGCCGCCTGCTTTTCGGCTTCGGCGCCAACGGTCACGGCCGTTGCTTCGGTTTCGGCGTTCTTGCGGGCGTCGATGACGGCGATCTGGCGTTCGCGTTCGGCGATTTCCACGGCCTTTGCGGTTTCGACCTTTTCTTCTGCGGCAATCGCCAGGGCGCGGGCGTTTTCGGCCTTGGCCTTGGCTTCCGATTCCTCGCGGCTTTTGTTGGCGACGGCGATGGCGCTTTCCTGAGAGACGATCTGCAGGTCGCGCTTGGCTTCCGTGTCGCGCTGCTGAACAGACCGGGTCGCGTCGATGTTGGCGTTTTCACGAACCTGCTTGGCGGTCGCCTCGCGCTCGGCAATCGCCTGTTCGGTGGCAATGCGGGCTTCTTCTTCCGCGCGCTTGGCGGCCTGCTCCTGCTGCGCGGTTTCGGCCCGGGTGGCGGCCGACTTGTTGGCGATGTCGCGCTCCTGGTTCAGTTCCGCCTCGCGCTTGGTGCGCTCGATCGCCAGCGATTGCTGGCGCGCTTCCAGGTCCTTCTGGGCGATGGCGACTTCGGTGTCGCGGACGATCTCGTTGCGCTCCTTCTTGCGGCCCTCGGTGATGCGGGTCAGCGCCGCCAGACCATGGGCGTCGAAGAAGTTGTTGGCGTTGAAATGCTTGATATCCGTCTGGTCGAGGCGGGTCAGCGAGACCGATTCGAGCTCGAGGCCGTTCGACTGCAGGTCGGCGCCGACTGCTTCCTGCACCGCCTTGACGAAATCCATGCGCTGCTCCTGCAGCGCGTCGAGGCTCATGGTGGCGGCAACCGAGCGCAGGCCGTCGACGAACTTCGCCTCGATCAGCACGCGCAGTTGCTCCGCGTCATTGGTGCGGTCGCCGAGCGTCTGGGCCGCAAGCGCGATCGAGGAGGCATCGGGTTTCACGCGGACATAGAATTCCGCGCCGATATCGACGCGCATACGATCCTTGGTGATCAGCGCGTCGCCTTCGCCGCGGCGGACCTCGAGGCGGAGCGTCTTCAAGTTGACGCGGGCGATCGAGTGGAAGATAGGCAGCACGATGGAGCCTCCGTCGAGGACCACCTTCTGGCCGCCGAGGCCGGTGCGCACATAGGCTTCATCCCGGCTCGAGCGGGTATAGAGCGATGCAAGAACAAAGCCGATGCCGAGGATCAGGACGATGCCGATGCCGGCCGGCACCAAGAGTTCGTAAAACATGGTTGCTCCGATGAGGAAGGATTAAGGATTGGGCGGCGTCAGCAGGTCCGACGGCGCGGATATCGCAATAAAAATGTCTGATGCGCGATCAACGATCAGTACCTGTGCGCCGATGGCGATCGGCTGCTCGTTGCGGGCGGCCCGTGCGCGCAGTACGTGCCAGTTGCCGTGGCGATCCTTGAGGCGGATGCGTCCCGGCAGGCCCTGGTCCAGCGGACCGACGGTGACTTCGCCGCTGCGGCCGACGAAATCGCCGAGGTCGACGACATAGCTTTCGTCACGCGGGACGATCTTCGCCACCCACCGGCTCGACGCGCGAACTGCGGGTAGCGAGAAGGCGAGCGCCGGCAGGGCCGCGGCAAGCGTCGGCAGCGGCGCCCACAGGGCTCCTGCCACCGCCTGAATGACAAACCCGGTCATGGCGAAGAGGCCGAGGAAAAGCATCAGCAGAACAAGCAGCGGCACGCCGCCGACATTGAACCAGGACATCAGTCCGCCGAGCGCGTTGTGGTCGTCCAGCCAGGCCTTGTCGATCGCCTCGCCCAGCGAAAAGCCGAGCAGCAGGCAGAGGATCTCGATGCCGGTGAAGGCGGCCAGCATCACCGCCGCAATCGCGAATGGCAGGGATTCCGGGGCGAGGAAGAACAGCATGGGCGTTAGTGCTGCTTTGCCTTGAACTCGGCCAGCCTTGCCTCGATCGCCCGGTCGCGATGCAGGCGGTCGAGTTCGTCCAGTTCTACACTGTCGCTGTGATTTCCGCCCGGAACCCCGGTGGCGCGGGAGACGGCGGCGGCGGCACGGGCTGCACCATCAACGGGGCTGGCCTTTGCCAGGCCTGAAGCCTTGCTCTCGGGGAACTGGGCGATGCTGCGCTTGAGATCGGCGAGCCGCGCTTCGGCTTCGCGGCGGGTGGCGAGGACCGCCTGGAGCGCCTGCTGGCCCTCTTCGAGATCGGTGCGGGCGCCGGCCAGCGCCTTGTCCAGAGCGGCAAGCTGCGATTCCAGATCGATCTGGCGTGCGACGCCGGCTTTGGCGAGGTCCTCTCGGGCGGCGGAGATCGCGGTCCGGATCTTTTCGTCCAGTTTCGTGAGATCGGCGCCGATTTCGTCGCGGCGGCTGAGGATGCGGTATTCCTCGGCACGCGCCTGTCCGATATCGACCCGGGCTTCTTCGGCGGCGGCGTCGATTTCGCGGAGCGCCTGTTCGACGATCACGATCTTGTTGCTGCCTTCCGCCTTGTCGACGGCGGCATTGGCGAGACCGGCGATCAAGCGGCCCATGCGCGATAGGATGCCTTCATTCGTCATCATTTTCTTCTCCGTTCGGTCGGAATGCGTGGTGACGCCGATGTGGATCTGATAGCCGCCGTCTTGTGCAACGAGCTGGGCGGCGAAGATATTCAAGGTGCCGGGCGAATAGCCGGCGACATCGTAGGGGATGGCGACGCGACCGCGCACGGTGGCGACGGTCAGATCCGACGGTCCCTTGATTGCAAAAAGCTTGTCGTCCAGCGGCAGCCTTTCGGCGTTGGCCGCCTGTCCCCGGTTCGCCGCGAAGTCGCGCAGTCCGAGCGTGACCATCCGTGCCGGAAGCCCCGTACGCTCGCGGACCGTTTCGTAGGCAAGCTCGTGCAGTGTTACGAGGTTGGCCCCCGCCTTTTCTCCGGCGAGTTCATCGAGCATTGCGAGCATATTGGCGTAGGCGACGAAGGTTTCCTCCAGCGCGTGTCTGGCCTCCTCGTCAGGCGCGAGGTCGTAGCACAAGATCGACGTGTGGTTGCTCTGAGCCATAATCCATTACATAAAGCACCGCTTTTGTGCTTTCAAGGATCGGCTCAGTTTTAGGTTGTAATTTTCTTACATTGAACGCGGCCACGACCGTTGCGCTCGAAAAGCGGGTCGGGACCGGCGGAGGAGGGTGACGCCGGAGGTGCGAAATCGCCCGGCGGACTCAATCCACCGCGTTGTTGCGGAGCCAGGTTTCCAGCGCGGCGATGACGGACAGTCGCAGGCTTGCGCCCTTGGACAAAGCGCGGGTGAGGGACATGTCGTCGCCTGCAAAACCCATCTCGGCCATGATGTCGTTCGCGCGCATCCGCCGGCGGTTCATGATGGTGCGGATTTCGGCGATCGTTTCAGGAAGCAGATAGCGACCGCTGGCAATCGCCGCGGCTTGGTGCGCCACGAGCGGCGGATCGTTTTCTGCTTGTGCGGAGGCCATTTCCACGGCGCCATTGCTGCTCAGCCACTTCAGGAAAGTCTCACGCTCGGCGGGGCTTGCCTTGGTCCAGGAATTCTTGAGTTTGTCGAGGCGGGTGCGCTCGTCCTTGAGCCCTGCCGCAACAAGCGCCTTGCGCAGAGACGGAATGCGGCCGGCCATGAGATCGGCGTGGATATCGGGAAAATCGAGCTTCAGGCGCTGCACGTCAGCGGTTTCGTCGCTCTTGGTTTTCTTCGACATGCTCATTCCCGCGCCGTTCGTCCGCGCCATGCTCTAGCGTGCCCGCGCGCCCGGCGCGAGCGAAATAGGTCGCTATCCTCTATCCTTTGTCGGTCGATCCCGTTAGGGAGCACATGGAGAATAACGCGAGGCTGCATGCTGTGCCCTTCGCCGGACGTCATGCATCCAGCTTTACGCAAGTCCCTTCGCCTATCGTCACCGCAATGGCCGGGATGTGACACGGCGAATGAAGGACAATGATATGTCAAACGATATCGAGCATTACCGCGACCCATCCGATTCGATGGTTGCCCTCTATCTCGCGAACAATGACGGCGACGAACTGACCGATGTCCTGGTCGCCGCGCTTGAAGATGCCTTCCGCATCCTCCGCGACGAGATCTCCGGCGAAACGATGCATTGAGCGGAGCGTGTCTCCTCCACGAAGTATTCTTGGAACGTAATCCAGCATCGGTTGCGAATCGAATCATGGATATCCTATTCTGGCCGGGTTCCAATCGGCGACGCGTCGGATTTCGGGAGAGTTCGCGGCCGCTTATCGCCAGCGCTAGGGGAGGCGTATGAGCATGACATTTTCTATCTGGCATATGGTCATGGCGCTGCTGATCATCGGCGTACCCGTCTGGCTGATCCTTCGGGCCTTGAAGCGCTCACGCTAAAGCGCGCCGCGATCAATTCTGCTTCATCGCATATCGCTGTCGCAAAATCGGCGCGCACTTCACTCGGCATGCTTGGCGCATCAAGGCGCGAGCGATCGGCCGTAGAGAACAGGGCGTTGCGGGGTCCGATTTCGACGGGATTCGTGCCCGCTCGATGTCCTTATCGACAGCGACTGCTGAACCGGCCTGTTTACAGGCCGGTGTTTCATTCGATGACCATCGGGCGACGCTCAATTTTCCTGAAGCAGCGCCTCGGCCGAAAGGGCTGAGGCCAGTACGGTCGCATCGGTTCCGTTTCGCCCAACCAGCATCAGTCCGGCCGGCCGCACGAGACCCGGCATCGGCAGGGTGATGGCGTTGAGATCGAACTGGTTGGCAACCTGGCAATTGCGTAGGAGCAGTCCCTCGACGCGGTTGTATTCCGCCACGTCCGTTTCGACGCTGGCGATCGGCACGGCGGCGATCGGTGTCGTCGGCAGTGCGATGAGATCGAAGGGCGAAAGCCGCTCGTCCATGGCGGCGGCGAGTGCGCGCCGAGTTTCCAACAGGGCCGAGATGGCTGCATCCCGTACGGTGAGGCGGCGGCGAAGCGGGAGCTTGACCCTGTCATCGACGGGAGCACCATCGTCATTTAGCCAGCCGGCATGGATGCGGCTTGCTTCCAGGCCGGCGATCGAGCCGATTCGCGTTGCTTCGGCAAGCCGCTCAATCAAGTCATCGAGTGTACAGTCGACGATCTCGGCGCCCGCCTTGGCCAGCCGGTCGAGGCTTGCGGCAAAGGCATTGGCGATTTCGGGCGAGAGCTCTTCGAGCAGCCTTCCCCGGGGAATACCGATGCGAAGTCCTGCAATCGGGCGGGCGACAGGCGGTATCGGTTGCTCACCGGCCATCACGGCGTCTGTTATCGCGCAATCGGCAACGGTTCGGGCGAGCGGCCCGAGCGAATCGAGGCTCGGCGACAGCGGAAAGGAACCATCGAGCGGAACGCGGCTGGCCGTCGGTTTGAAGCCGACGATGCCGTTGAGCGCTGCGGGGATTCGTATCGAGCCGCCGGTGTCGGAACCGATGGCGATGTCGCAGGTGTCTTCGGCCGCCGAAACCCCGGCACCGGAAGACGAGCCGCCGGGGATGAGCCGCTGGTCGGTGGCGTTTCCGGGCACCGGATAGTGCGGGTTGAGGCCGACCGCGGTGAAGGCGAACTCGGTCATGTGGGTCTTGCCGATGATTACGGCACCCGCGGCGCGCAGCCGCTGGACGACGAGCGCGTCTCTTTGGGCCGGTGCCGCATCGCGACGGATGATGGAACCGGCAAGCGTTTGCTCGCCCGCCACGTCGAAGAGATCCTTGATCGAAACGATCTTGCCGTCGAGCGCACCAAGGCTCGCGCCGTCTTGCCGCCGGCGGTCGGCGGCATCAGCTTCCGCGCGGGCACGTTCCGCATAGAGGCGCACGAAGGCCTTTTCTTCGTGCCGGCGATCGTTGACCCGGCTCAGGATCTGTTCCAGGCGATCGCGGGCGGGCGTGTTGGCGAAGTGAGACACGATGATGACCTGTCGATATCGGTGTCGCCGCGCGGCGGCATGAGGCGGGATCATTGCCCGGATTCGCGAAAGCTGCCGGGCTATCTACTTTGATAGCAGCATTGGCAGCGAAAGCCATTGCTCCGATGCAGAGCGAAGTGCCCCAACCTTCACTGAACTGTCGCCAAACCGTTCAAATAGTTTCATGCCGTTGTTACGTCGCTGACATCGGCATGACCAAAGGTCCGGCACGCGCGGTCGCGCTGCCGAATCGGAGGTCTGTTTGGCCGATATCCTCAAGACGCTTTCCCGGCGTTCTTTCCTGCTTTCCGCCGGTGCCGCGGGCTTCGTGGCCTCGTCCGGTCTTGCGACACCCTTCTATGCGAGAGGCTACGGCCGGCCGGAGTTCATACATGGCGTGCAATCGGGCGATGTCGATACGTCCTCCGGCATGATCTGGACGCGGGTGGATCGACCGTCGAAGGTGTCGGTCGAGTATTCGACCACCGAGAGCTTCTCCAATCCGGTTCGCCTTGCCGATCTCACAGCGACGCCGCAGACGGATTGTGCGATCAAGTGTTCGCTCGACGGATTGCTGCCGGACCACGACATCTTCTACCGGTTCACCGCCACCGATCTTTATGATGTCAACCGGGTCTCCGAACCGGTCACCGGCCGGTTTCGCACAGCACCCTTGCGCAAGCGCTCGGTCCGCTTCGTCTGGTCCGGCGATACCGCCGGCCAGGGCTGGGGAATCGATGATGTCGGCATGAAGACCTATTCGACCATGCGGCTGCATGAGCCGGATTTTTTCATCCATTCCGGCGATACGATCTATGCCGACAATCCTATTCCTGACGAGATCCAGCTGCGCGACGGCGGCGTCTGGAAGAACCGGGTGGTGACCCATGAAAAGCGTGACGTGGCGCGAACGCTCGAGGAATATCGCGGGCAATGGAAATACAATCTGCTCGACGATCATGTGCGGCAGCTGAATGCCGTCTGTCCCACCTTTTATCAATGGGACGATCATGAGGTCTTGAACAACTGGTCGGCTTCGACCGACCTTCGCGACGATGCCCGCTATCCGGAAAAGGACGTCGCCGTCTACGCGGAACGGGCAGCCCGCGCGTTCCACGAGATGACGCCGATACGCAACGTCGCGACGCAGCCCGGCCGCATCTTCCGCAAGGTCGGCTATGGGCCGCTGCTAGATGTGTTCTTCGTCGACCTGCGCTCCTATCGCGGCGCCAACCAGGGCAAAGACGGTGGCGGCGCGCTGTTCGGCTGGCGGCAGGCGGACTGGCTGAAGCGGGAGCTTGCCGCCTCGCGTGCCGTGTGGAAGGTGATTGCCTGCGACATGCCGATCGGCCTCGTCGTCTGGGACGACTATGCCAACCGGCGCGGATCCGATGCGATCGCCAACGGCGACGATGGCCCGCCCATGGGCCGGGAGACCGAGTTTGCGGATCTGCTGCGCTTCATCAGGGACAATGCGATCGACAACCTCGTCTGGCTGACGGCTGATGTCCATTACACGGCGGCGCATCACTACGATCCGTCACGGGCGGCGTTCAAGGATTTCCTCCCGTTCTGGGAGTTCGTCTCCGGTCCCCTGCATTCCGGCACCTATGGGCCGAAGGAGCTGGACATGACGTTCGGCCCCGATGTCCGCTTCATCAAGGCGTCTGGCGGCGGCGTCGACAGCAACCTGCCGCCTTCGGCCGGCCTGCAGTTCTTCGGCATCGTCGATATCAACGGCCAGACGAAGCAGATGACGGTGCGGCTGATGGATCGGCAGGACCAGGAACTGTGGCGGGTGACGCTCGATCCGGCTGCCGTCGCATGAGCGTTCGGGCCCTCACAGATCCCTTTCCAAACCCTGCTGGCAAGGCCCTTTCCAGTGGCAAACCCATGGCCTGCCGGGACTTCGGGGTCAGGCTCTTGCGCGCGCCCCCCTTTCGCAATCGCAAAAAAACCTGTATGAGCCCGACCATTGAAAAAGCGGCGTGGCCCATCGGGGCGTGCCCTAAACCTTCCGAGACGAAAAATGAGCATTCGTAACATCGCGATTATCGCGCACGTTGACCATGGGAAAACGACCCTTGTTGACGAGCTCCTGAAGCAGTCGGGCTCGTTCCGCGAAAACCAGCGCGTTGCCGAACGCGTCATGGACTCCAACGACATCGAAAAAGAGCGCGGCATCACCATTCTTGCCAAGGCGACCTCGGTCGAGTGGAAGGGCGTGCGCATCAACATCGTCGACACCCCCGGCCACGCCGACTTCGGCGGTGAAGTCGAGCGCATCCTGTCGATGGTGGATGGTGCCATCGTTCTCGTCGACGCTTCCGAAGGCCCGATGCCGCAGACGAAGTTCGTCGTCGGCAAGGCGCTGAAGGTCGGCCTGAAGCCGATCGTCGCGATCAACAAGATCGACCGTCCGGATGGTCGCCACGAAGAAGTCATCAACGAAGTCTTCGACCTCTTCGCCAACCTCGACGCCTCCGACGAGCAGCTCGACTTCCCGATCCTCTACGGTTCGGGCCGCGATGGCTGGATGAACGTCGCCCCGGAAGGTCCGAAGGACCAGGGCATGGCGCCGCTGCTCGATCTCGTGCTGAAGCACGTTCCCGAGCCGACGGTTGCCGAAGGCCCGTTCCGCATGATCGGCACGATCCTCGAAGCCAACCCCTTCCTCGGCCGCATCATCACCGGCCGCGTTCATTCGGGTTCGCTGAAGCCGAACCAGGCCGTCAAGGTTCTGGGCCAGGACGGCAAGCTGCTGGAAAATGGCCGTATCTCGAAGATCCTCGCCTTCCGCGGCATCGAGCGTCAGCCGATCGAAGAAGCGCATGCCGGTGACATCGTTGCGATCGCCGGTCTCACCAAGGGCACCGTCGCCGACACGTTCTGTGATCCGTCCGTTGCCGAAGCGCTGACCGCCCAGCCGATCGACCCGCCGACCGTCACCATGTCGTTCATCGTCAACGACAGCCCGCTTGCCGGCACCGAAGGCGACAAGGTCACCAGCCGCGTCATCCGCGACCGCCTGTTCAAGGAAGCCGAAGGCAACGTTGCGCTGAAGATCGAAGAATCCTCCGAGAAGGATTCGTTCTTCGTGTCCGGCCGCGGCGAACTGCAGCTCGCCGTTCTGATCGAAACCATGCGCCGCGAAGGCTTCGAGCTTGCCGTGTCGCGTCCGCGCGTCGTCATGCACAAGGACGACAACGGCCAGATGCTCGAGCCGATCGAAGAAGTCGTCATCGACGTTGACGAAGAGCATTCCGGCGTCGTCGTGCAGAAGATGTCGGAGCGCAAGGCCGAGATGGTCGAGCTGCGTCCGTCCGGCGGCAACCGCGTCCGCCTGGTGTTCTTCGCTCCGACCCGCGGCCTCATCGGCTACCAGTCGGAACTTCTGACCGACACCCGCGGCACGGCGATCATGAACCGCCTGTTCCACGCCTACCAGCCTTACAAGGGCGAGATCGGTGGCCGCGTCAACGGCGTTCTCTTGTCGAACGATGCCGGTGAATCGGTTGCCTATGCGATGTTCAACCTGGAAGACCGCGGCCCGATGATCATCGATGCTGGCGAGAAGGTCTATGCCGGCATGATCATCGGCATCCACACCCGCGACAACGATCTGGAAGTGAACGTGCTGAAGGGCAAGAAGCTCACCAACATGCGCGCCGCCGGCAAGGACGAAGCCGTTCGCCTGACGCCGCCGATCCGCATGACGCTGGAGCGCGCGCTCTCCTGGATCCAGGACGACGAGCTCGTCGAAGTGACGCCGAAGTCGATCCGTCTGCGCAAGATGCATCTCGACCCGAACGACCGCAAGCGCTTCGAAAAGGCCCGCACTGCCGGCGCGGCTTAAGCTTCTGACATTACCGAGCCTGAAAAAACCCCGGAGCGATCCGGGGTTTTTTGCTGTGTGTGCCACGGATGGGCGACTTGCGGATAAAGTTAAAAAGGCGTTAACCTTCCATAGGGTGCCGTTAAAGTTGCCTGTGGGTTAACGCTGGCCGGCAACCGGGCGGGATTCCTGTTCGCCTTGTGTGCGTTTAGAGTCGCGAGTCATGAAGACTGTTTCGATAGAGATTCGGCCCGGAGAGCCGCAGGAAGCGTCGGCAATTGCCGATGTGCACCGCGTTTCGTGGCTGCAAGCCTATGGCGGTCTCATCCCCCACCGTCCCCTGGTTCAGATGGTCAACCGCCGCGACGAGGTCTGGTGGCGCAAGGCGACGCGCGGGCCTGCCACGCTGCTCGTCGTCGACGTGGCCGGAACCATTGCCGGTTACGCCACGCTCGGCCTCAGCCGCGCCAAGGCCCTGCCGCAGGAGGGCGAGATCTACGAGATCTATCTCCGGCCGGAATATCAGGGCATCGGTCTCGGGCGCATTCTCTTCGGCGAAGCCAAGAGCCTGTTGCGTTCGCTCGGCTGCCGCGGCCTCGTCGTCTGGTGCCTCGAGGATAGCGAACACGCCTACCAGTTCTTCCAGGGCGCCGGCGGCACGGATATCGCCGAAGGCATGGAAGATTTCGGCGACAAGCACCTGAAGAAGGTCGGCTTCGCCTGGAACTAGAGCATCCCGCTCTCAAGTGGAATCACTGGAGGCGGAAAGATGCTCTAGAATCAAAGTGCTAGAGCGTCCTTTGTGCGTTCATTTGAACGCACGGCGCTCTAGGCTTTCCCGCTTCCGCTTGAGATCAGCCGCTATTCCGGCAGTTCGTTGCGCGGTGCGCTTGCCTTGTCGCCTTGCGTGCCATGGTAGACCGCCTTGTCGACGCCACAGCGGAAGGTCGGCGCCACCTCGTCGGCGATCTTGCGGGCGAGCGCGTTGGGATCGGGATTGGCGAGCGCATCGACATAGCCGGCGACGCAGCCCTTGCCGTCGTCCTTCTGGGCTACCGTGGAGACGACGAGAACCTGCCCTTCAAGCGCCGGTGCCGATGCTCCCGTCGCCGGGTCGGGGTTCTCGATGAACCAGCGCAGGATCGTCGCGACCGGGGTGCCGCCTTTGACAATGCGCCATTCCACTGTGGCGCCGGCGTGGTTGAAGGGGATGAAGGTTTCGAACGCCTCGTTGCGGTAGCGCTCGTTGAGGTGACCGAAGGAGAAGCTCTGGCGGATATCCATCTCCTTGAAATGAGCCGGATAATCGCCATGGCCCGGGCAGGTCATCAGGGAGTACCTGCCCGGCTCCTCTTTAATCGTCTTGCACTTTTCGCGGCTGACGTTGACATAGACGCTCTCATTGGCCACCGCGGGTCCGGCGGACAACAGGACCAGCGACAGGCATGCAACCTTTCCGTTCATCGTGATCTCCCTCGAACGAGATTTTGACGATCATGCGGGTCGTTCGGTGATGACAAAACGACCGGTTGAATCTGCATTTCGGACGAAAGTTATGTTGCATCGCGGCATGTTTCCCTTTATCCGACGGGGCAAACTTCTCAAACTGACCCTGGAGTAGATCCATGCGCATCGACGCGATTTCCATCGGAAAGAATCCACCAGAAGATGTCAACGTCATCGTTGAAGTTCCGGTCGGCGGCCATCCGATCAAGTACGAGATGGACAAGGAAGCCGGCACGCTGGTCGTCGACCGCTTCCTCTACACGCCGATGACCTATCCGGGTAACTACGGCTTTGTGCCGCACACGCTCTCGGACGACGGCGATCCGATCGACGTTCTGATCTGCAACACCCGCCCGCTCGTTCCGGGCTGCGTCATCAATGTCCGCCCGATCGGCGTGATGATGATGGAAGACAATTCCGGCCAGGACGAAAAGATCATCGCGGTTCCGTCGGCTCACCTGACGCAGCGCTACGACAAGGTGCACGAATACACCGACCTGCCGGAAATCACGCTCAAGCAGATCGAGCACTTCTTCGAGCACTACAAGGATCTGGAGCCCGGCAAGTGGGTGAAGATTTTTGGTTGGAAGGATGCTTCCGTCGCAAGGCAGCTGATCAAGGAAGCCGTCGAGCGCGCCAAGGGCGCCAAGTAAGTTTACTTGCCGACCAACTGTGCAAGTCGCTCTATCAAATCCTCCGGGTCGCCATCGATCCGGAGGATTTTTTTGCGCTGCGTTTCGCCTGAGATGAGGGAAAGCTTGCTCTTGGCAAGCCCGAGCTTCTTCGAAAGAAAGGCAATCAGCGCCTGGTTGGCCTTGCCTTTTTCCGGAACCGCGCTGACGCGCACTTTCAAATGTTCTTCCCCGTCGGCAGCCGCTTCCAAGCCATCAATGGCATCGCGGCCGCCGTTCGGCGTCAAGCGTACCGTCAGGCGAACGTGGTCGCCATGCGCGGTGAAGGCCGGATTGGCCATCGTCAGCCAAGCAGCGCCTGCGCGACCGTCGTGTTCAGGAAGAGCTGGATGAAATAGAGGATCACCAGCACCACCAGGGGCGACAGGTCCACGCCGCCCATGTCGGGCAGCACGCGGCGGATCGGGCGATAGAGCGGCTCCGTCAGCTGATAGAGCGAGCGGCCGATCATGTTGATCGCCTGGTTGTTCACGTTGATGACGTTGAACGCGTAGAGCCAGGAAAAGATGGCCGACGCGATGACCAGAAACCACGCGATGTTGATGATGAAGTTCAAGGTGCCGATGACAGCAAGCATGCCGGTCTCCAAATCGTTATTGACAGACATGTAGACATTGAGACCTAAACGAGCAAGTACGCCGGTTTATCGGGCGCGATCATGTTTAACATGGGACCGCACGATAACCGAGCCTCAGCAGGAGCCCCCTTCCGCATGTCCGCCGTTCATGCCTCGCATCGTTTTGCCGCCTTTCGGCATGTCGGCTATCGCCGCTATTTCTTCTCGCGCTTCCTGGCGTACTTCGCGATCCAGATCATTTCTGTCGCAGTCGGCTGGCAGATCTATGACCTTACGCGTGACCCGTTCGATCTCGGCCTGATCGGCCTCTTCCAGTTTCTGCCGTCACTGGTGCTGATCCTCGTCACTGGCGCGGCTGCGGACCGCTACAACCGGCGCATGATCATGGGGATCTGCATGGTCATCAGCACGCTCTGCGCGACGGCATTGCTGCTTCTGACGGTATCCGGATTGTTTTCACCCTGGCCGGTCTATGCGATCCTGGTCGTCTTCGGCATCGAACGCGCCTTCCTGGCGCCCGCGTCCCAGTCACTGGCGCCCAATCTCGTGCCGCCCGAAGATCTGCCCAATGCGATCGCCTGGAATTCGACGTCCTGGCAGACGGCGATGATCGTTGGCCCCGTTGCCGGCGGCTTGATCTATGCGCTCGGCGCCGTCGTTCCCTATGCCGTCGGCGTCTGCTTCTTCCTGGCATCCGCGCTCATGGTCTTTGCCATCCCGAAGCCCGCGACCCGCACGCAAGCCTCCGCCCAGAGCTGGGAGACGATCACCGCCGGTTTCCGCTACATCAAGGCCGAAAAGGTGGTTCTGGGCGCGATATCGCTCGATCTCTTCGCGGTACTGCTCGGCGGCGCGGTCGCACTGATGCCGGTCTTTGCCCGCGACATCCTCGATCTCGGTCCTTGGGGTCTCGGCCTCTTGCGCGCCGCTCCGGGTATCGGTGCCGTCAGTATGGCGGTCTGGCTCGCGGCGCATCCGATCCGCCACCGCGCCGGTTTCTACATGTTCACCGGTGTCGCGCTCTTCGGGCTCGGTACCGTTGTCTTCGGTCTTTCGGCGACGCCGTGGATCTCGATCGCCGCGCTCGTCGTCATGGGCGCTGCCGATATGATCTCGGTTTATGTGCGCGAAATCCTGATCACGCTCTGGACGCCGGACGAGCTGCGCGGCCGGGTCAACGCCGTCAACATGGTCTTCATCGGCGCGTCGAACGAACTTGGCGAGTTTCGCGCCGGCATGATGGCATCCGGCTTCGGCGCCGTCTTTGCGGTGGTCTTCGGCGGCATGGGCACGTTGCTCGTGTCAGGGCTCTGGGCGCTCGGCTTCCCGCAATTGCGCAAGATCGACACGCTCGACGTGCCCGACCACCACAAGTAGGCGGGCTGCGCGTCGTCAGGCTGCTCCTTTGAGCCAGGCAATTCCGGACGGAAAACCGCTCTACACTTTTCCTGGAATTGCTTCCGGCCGCTCATCGCGCAGGAAGATCAGTTCCAGGAAGTTTTCCATCCAGGTGCGCAGCGGTCCGTCGTGCTGCATGCGGCCGTCGAGATGCGCCTTGCCCACCTGGGCGCCCGGCATCTCGAACCGGTGCGCGCCGTGCACGACCCAGCGGTGCATCATCGCGCGTGTCAGCTCGCCGTGGAACTGAATGCCCCAGGCATTGTCGCCATAGCGGAAGGCTTGGTTGGGGTAGGTGTTACCGGTTGCGAGCAACTCGGCCCCGGCAGGCAGGTCGAAACCTTCGCGGTGGAAATGGTAGACCATGTCAGGCCAGTCCATCAGCGCCTTGCCGGCATCGGTTGCGATCAGCGGATACCAGCCGATCTCGGTCATGCCTTCGTGATGCGGCGCCACGGAGCCGCCGAGATTGCGCGCCAGCATCTGCGCGCCGAGGCAGATGCCGAGATAGGGCTTGTTCTCCTTGAGCGGCACGGACAGCCAGTCGATCTCGCGGCGGACAAACTCTTCCTCGTCATTGGCGCTCATCGGACCGCCAAAAATGATCGTGCCGCTATGATGCTCCAGGGTCGGCGGCAGGTCATCGCCAAGGGCCGGCCGGCGGATGTCGAGCCGAAAGCCCTTCTGCTCCAGAATCTGGCCGACACGGCCGGCACTCGACCGCTCCTGATGCAGGATGATCAAGACTGGTTTTCGCGCGCTTGTGTCCGGCATCGGCATTTCAGGTTTCCTGTTGCGGCTCGGCGTCCTCGACGGTGTCGCTTCTCGCTGCGGCCTCCTGCCGCTGCAACACCCGGTCGCGCCCGGAGACGGCGAGCAGATCGGCGATGCGCCAGATCACGTGGTCTTCCATTTCGCTGCGTTTGCCGTCGGCATAGACGATATCCCAGAGCATGCCGACGAGTTCGATGCGCTGTTCCTCCGAGAGGTGGCGCTTGAGCTCGGCGGTGAACTGGTAGTAATCGATCGCCTCGCTTTCGGCAGTCTTGCCCGCTTCGATCAGCGCGGCAAGCGAGGCATCGTCGAGCTTGTAGTGTTGCTTGATGACCGATCGCATCTTGCGCCGTTCGGACGCAAGGATCCGGCCGTCGGCTTCCATGACCTGGAAACAGAGGGCGATGACCGCCACGCGTGGATCGCCGTGCTCTATCCGCGTCGCCGGGCCGGTCAGGCCGTCGAGAAACGTCCGTAAGCGTTCAAACATGTATTCTGCCACAGCCCCTTGAGAGTTCAGAACAGTCGGAAACTAGCCTTTTCCGGCGCCTTCTCGCCGGTAGCTGGATCGCGCACGCCGGGATCATCCGGCGGACGGCCGAAGAAGGGATCAGGCATGTGCTCGCCGTTGGTAACCTCTTCCTTCTCCGTCTTCTTGACCGGAGTCTTGTCGGCGATCGGCTCGGACGGTTTGCGCTCCGTGACCTTGATCGGTTGCGGTTCCCGTTCGGCCTCGAGGATGACGGGCGCTTCGCTGCGGCGGGCTACGGGGGCCGGTTCATGCGCACGCGGCTCCGCGGCCACCGGCGGCAGACTGCGGATCGCTTCGTCGGCATTCGATTGGTCGTGGTCGACGGTCGCCGAAAGCGTATGCGGCGGCGCTTTCCATTCGAACGCATCGAGCCGTCCGCTGACGGGCGAGACCGGCAGCCAGGTCGGCGACGTCACGCCGTCGGCAGTCCAGGCCGGATCCCGTGGGCTGCGCAGGGCCTGCGCCATCCAGTGGCGGATGCGGCCCTCGTCGCCGGTGTCGGCTTCTTCTATGTCAGCGAGCAACAGGAAGACGCTCTCGGTCGGATCGAGCCTGGCGGCGGCTTCCGCCTTGGTGCGGGCCAGAAGCAGTTCGCGCGCTTCGAGCGCGGCCTCGGCGACAGCTGCCATCGCCACGGCATTGTTGGGCCTGAGGGCTTCAAGCTTGCGCGCCCGCTTCAGACGGTCGACGGCGGTGTCGCCACCGCGGGCACGCACGTAAAGCCGCGCCACGTCCGGGTGAGGCTCGTGCTTCCAGTTTTTCTCCAGGATCGAGGTCCCCTTGCGCAGGTTGTCCTCGCGAAACAGCGCCTTGGCGGCCGTCAGCGCCGCCGGCACCAGATGTTCGTCGAGCTTCAGTGCGGCAAGCGCATCGTCGCGGGCACCCTTCACGTCGCCGTCGAGCTTTGTGATCGCCCGGGCGGTCAAGAGCACCGCCCTCTTACGGTCGGCCTCCTTGCGTTCGACCACATGGGCGGCGCGGCTCTTGTCGAGAAGACGCAGAGCATCGTCCCACTGTCCGGCCTGGCTCTGGCTGTCGAGCGTCGCGAGAGCCGCCCAGGGCAGATGCGGTGCTTTCTCGGCGGCGCGTTCGGCATATTGCCGGGCGGCCTCGTGGGCACCGAGGCGCTTGGCTTCGAGGTAGAGGCCGCGAAGCCCGAGTTCGCGGGTCTCCGGATCGTCGGCCATCAGCTCGAACTTGCGGCGCGCGTCATCGTACTTGCCTTCGATGAGGGCGGTTTGCGCTTCGAGCAGGTGGATCAGCGGCTCCTGGTCGGCGCTGATCAATCCGCGGGTGCGGGCGGTCATCTTGCGGGCAAGATTGGCATCGCCCGCGCCGGCAGCGATCAGGCCGGTCGAAAGCGCCTGGTAGCCACGGTCGCGCTTGCGGGCGCGGAAATAACGGGTGACGGTGTGAGGCGAGAGCCAGATGGTGCGTACCAGCCAGACGGCGATCAGCACGGCTGCGATCAGCGAGATCAGGAGCGATGCGGCGCGCATCAGGCTCATCTCGATGAGCTGACCTTGCCAGACGAGCGAAAGTTCACCCGGTCGGTCCGCGAGCCACGCGAAGCCGAGGCCGAGACCAAGCACGATCAGGATGAAAATCAGAATGCGGATCATATCTGGTTCCCTCAGATCACGATGATTTTGGGTCGCCGACCCAAAGTCATAAACGTGATCGTTTTCCATAAGTTAGAGCGGGATGCGGGCGGAAAACCGCATACACTTTTCCTCATCCCGCTCTAGCCCTCTGTGCCCGGCTTTGCCATCGTCGCGGCGACGGCGGCATCGATCGCGGCTTCGACACGCAGACGCTGGTCGAGCTTGGCCTTGAAGGCCTCGCCCGCCGGTTTGGCGGCATCCGGCAGGCCATCCCACTCCAGGGCAGCGCCCTTGAGATCGCCATTGTTCAGCTTGTCCTCGATGCGGGCAATGACGGCTTCGGGCGTTTCACCCTCGACGCTGCCGACAGGGCGTACGCGAATGCCGGACATGGCGCTGGACACCAGCCGGTCGAAGATGCCCTCGTTCGGATCGGGTTGATTGAGGGCGTCGAGCATGGCGTCGGCCGTCTTCGGGAACTCGCGCCGCAGATCGGAGCGGGTCGGCACGCCGACCTGAGCGTCCTGGGCCAGAGCGGCGACGGCCTGTTCGTCCGGTGCGATGCTGCGCAGCGCGTCGAGTTCGGCGAGGAAGGGGCCGCCGCGATCGATTGCCGACTTCAGCGCGGTGACCGCGACCGCCTTGGCCATCTGGATGTCGTTGACCGGCTCGTTGAGCTTCTGCTCGGCGGATTCGATGCGGCTCGTCAGTTCCGCCTTCTCCGTTGTCGCCGTCTGTTGGGCGTCGGCGAGTGTCGTCTTCAGCCCTGCTAGTTCCTTGGTAAGGTTGTCGATCTCCGCCTTCAGCGTTTCGACCTCGGCACTCGGCGCGCCGTTCGTGCCCGGTTGGGCGGCTGATTGTTCGAGGGCGGCGATGCGGCCTTCGAGCGCCGTGTTGTCGACGACTGCGGCGGTCGTGGGCAGTGCTGCGACCTGATCGCGCAGTGCCTGCAGTTCGCTGGAGATGTTCTGCTCGACGCCACGCTCAGGGCCAAGTCCGGGGACGATGCCGGCATATTGCAGGCCGCCAAAGCCTAGCAGCGTCACAAGGCCACCGAGGATACCGGCGGCGAGCGCGCCGGAGTTCGACACCGGTTTCTGTCGAGGGGCCGGTTCCGTCTCCTGTGCCGCGTGCGGCGGTTCTTCGGCGAAGACGGCTGCGGCCGCGTCGGCACGCTGCTCCTCGATCTCTTCTTCCAGGCGCGATCCAGCGGCGCTGTCGTCGCTGCTGTCTGTTGCCGTCTCATCCGCCTTGGCGTCGCTTGCCGGGCTTTCGCTTGCCACGTCCGTCACCGTCTCGCGGGTTGTTTCGGCCTCAGTCGGTTCCGCAACGGTTTTTTCCGCTTCGAGGTCGATCGTCAGCGGTTCCTTCTCGGACTTCGAGCGGCGCGGCGGGTTTTCCGATACCATGGTGACCTCTTACCGTTGGTTCCTGTCGGCTCTTCTCTCAAACCTAGTCAGCCCGAACGGTGAGGGAAAGCCCCTGCGTTTCGATTTTGGCTGAATCGGCCCTGGAGTGACGTGGAATGCGGGCGGAAAACCGCCAACATTTTTCTTCATCCCATTTTAGATCAAACTAAAAAGGTTTTCTTCGTCGGGCTTAGCGGCGATCTGCGCCATGACGTTGCTTGGCAGCGCCTCGGCGACGGCAGCGCTCAGGCAGAGATAGCGCGGGCTGAAGGACGCAGCGTCCAGACTGGCCTCCAGCAGCAATGCCGCCAGGCGTCGAGCCGTCTCCCGGGAATAGAGCAGAACGGCGTCGGGCCGGTCGGTTCGCGCGAGATCTTTCAGCGCACCGGGCGGCTGCACGGTCGGTTCCATGCGATAGCATTCGACCGTCCTATACTCGACGCCATGTTGCCGGAGCGTGCTTTCGAGGCCGTCGGAGCGCGGAGAGCCGGTCAGGTAGAGCAGCGGCTGTTTCGGCAAAGTGCCGACCGCCGAAACAATCAGCCCGGCCAGCGCTTCGCCGGTGCCATCGCCGATGCGGAGATCGGTGAAGCCAAGTTCTCGTGCTGCCCGCGCAGTCGCCTCGCCGACGCAGAAGCACGGGGTTTTCAGATGCTTTTCCAATTTGCCGCCCAGTGTCGCGAGGACCCGAACCGCTTCGGCGCTGGTCAAGACAATGGCTTCAAACGGTATGTCTAGCGCTGCTTCGGCAACGGCGGTCAGATGCATGGCCCGCATCAATGGCAGGAGGATCGGCTGGTGGCCCGCAGCCTCCAGCCGACGCGCCGTCGCCTCGGCGGCGGGAAGCGGCCGGGTGACGAGCACGCGCATCGGCTCAGGTCCAGCTTGCAAAGAAGCCCGGGCCGGCCTTGGCGCGGATTTCCTCGCCGGCCTTCTTGCCGAGCGCTTCGGCGTCGGTGGCCCTGCCTTCGATCGTGACGCGATGATGGGTCTGGCCGTCGGGCGTGAGGATCATGCCGGAAAAACGGAGATGGGTGCCATCCGAGGTGGCGAGGCCGGCGATCGGCGTGCGGCAGGAGCCGTCAAGCGTCGCAAGGAAACCGCGCTCGCAGGTAACGGCCTCGTGGGTGTGCTGGTCGTCGATGGCCGCGAGCAGATCGTTGATGCGGCTGTCGCCGATCCGGCTTTCGATGCAGATCGCGCCTTGCGCCGGGGCCGGGGGGAAATCCGTCGGGTCGAGCAGTTCGGTCGGAACGTCGGTCATGCCGAGCCGCTTCAGGCCGGCATAGGCGAGCAGCGTCGCATCCACCTGGCCCTCGGCGAGCTTCCTTAGCCGCGTTTCCACCTGGCCGCGATAGGTGATGACGTTGATATCCGGGCGCAGCCGGCGGATCAGCGCCTGGCGGCGCAGCGACGAGGAACCGACAGTGGCGCCTTCAGGCAGTTCCATCAGTTTCGGTGCCGTGCGGCCGATGAAGGCGTCGCGAATGTCCTCGCGCGGCAGGAAGGCGGAAAGACAGAGCCCGTCCGGCAGCTTCGTCGGCATGTCCTTGGACGAATGCACGGCGAAATCGAGTTCGCCCGACAGCAATTGCTGCTCGATCTCCTCGGTGAACAGGCCCTTGCCGCCGATCTCGGCGAGCGAGCGGTCGGTGATCCGGTCGCCCTTGGTCGAGAGAATGACGACCTCGAACATTTCCGGCGCCAGACCATGCGCCGCTGCGAGGCGATCGCGCGTTTCATGGGCTTGTGCGAGCGCCAGCGGACTGCCGCGCGTGCCGATCCGGAAAGGTTTTGTTTGCATCAAAGGCTATCCATTGTTACCGGAGTTCCGTGTACCCACCTTTCGGTGCGACCGCAATCTTTGAGTATACTCTGATGTCTCCGCCCCTGCGCATCCTCGGCATAGAAACAAGCTGCGACGAAACCGCCGCTTCCGTTATTTTGCGCGATTCCGACGGCAAGGGTCACATTCTCGGCGACGTCGTTCTGAGCCAGCTGGAAGAGCATAGCGCCTATGGCGGCGTGGTTCCGGAGATCGCCGCGCGCGCCCATGTGGAAGCGCTCGACACGCTGATCGAGGAGGCGCTGCTGCGCGCCGGCGTCACGCTTGCCGACATCGATGCGATCGCTGCGACAAGTGGTCCCGGTCTGATTGGCGGCCTGATCGTCGGGCTGATGACCGGCAAGGCGATCGCGCGCGCGACAGGCAAGCCGCTCTACGCCGTCAACCATCTCGAAGGCCACGCGCTGACGGCGCGGCTGACGGACGGACTTTCCTTTCCCTATCTGATGTTGCTCGTCTCCGGCGGCCATACGCAGCTTATCCTCGTCAAGGGCGTCGGCGAATACGAGCGCTGGGGCACGACGATCGACGATGCGCTTGGCGAGGCCTTCGACAAGACGGCGAAACTGCTCGGTCTTGCCTATCCGGGTGGTCCGGCGGTCGAGCGTGCGGCGCTCGCCGGCAATCCCCAGCGTTTCGATTTTCCGCGCCCGCTCGTCGGTGACGCCCGGCTCGATTTCTCCTTCTCGGGACTGAAAACGGCGGTGCGCCAGGCGGCGCAATCGCTGGAGCCGGTGACGGAGCAGGACATCGCCGATATCTGCGCTTCCTTCCAGCGGGCGATCTCGCGCACGCTCAAGGATCGCGTCGGGCGCGGGCTGAAGCGCTTCAAGGCGGAGCATGCCGGCGTGGTGCGCCCGGCCCTGGTGGTCGCCGGCGGCGTTGCTGCTAACCAGGTGCTGCGTTCGACGCTGCAGAGCTTGTGCGCGCAATCCGGTTTCGACTTTATTGCGCCGCCGCTTTCGCTCTGCACTGACAATGCGGCGATGATCGCCTGGGCCGGTGCGGAGCGCCTGGCGGCGGGCATGGTGGCCGATGGCCTCGACGTTGCGCCGCGCTCGCGCTGGCCGCTCGACGCCCAAGCGCAGGCACTGCTCGGCTCCGGCAAACGCGGCGCCAAGGCATGATGCCAGAATGTGACGGATAAAGAATGAGCGAAACCTCCAAGATCGGGCCGAAAATCGTCGTGGTTGGCGCTGGCGCCTTTGGCACTGCCTTGGCTGCGGTTGCGGCCTCGGCGGCAGGCAGCGACGTGACGTTGCTCGCCCGTCGGCAGGAGATTGCTGAAGCGTGCGGCAATACCGGCCGCAACGAGGATGCCCTGCCGGGCATCGATCTGCCGCCGGCGCTGAAACATACGGCGGATGTCTCCGTTCTCGCCGAAGCCGAAGTCGTGCTGTTCGCCATGCCGTCCCAGGCGCACCGTGATGCGGCGCGGCAATATGGCCCGCAGATCAATGCAGCCGCTACGATCGTCACCTGTGCCAAGGGCATGGAGCAAGCGACCGGCCGGTTGCTGACCGACGTTCTGGCGGAGGAATTGCCCGGTCGTTCGATCGGCGTGCTCTCGGGTCCCGGTTTCGCCGCAGATATCGCCAAGGGCCTGCCGACTGCGATGGTAATCGCTGCCGCCGATGCTCAAACGGCGACGATGCTGGCAGAGGTGCTTTCAGGCCCGACCTTCCGGCTCTACCCGTCGCAGGATCGCATCGGGGTGCAGCTCGGCGGCGCGCTCAAGAACGTGCTGGCGATTGCCTGCGGCATCGTCGAGGGTGCGGGTCTCGGCGATTCCGCCCGCGCAGCGCTGATCTCGCGCGGCCTTGCCGAGATGTCGCGCTTCATCGCCGCCGAGGGTGGCGAAGCCGACACGGTGCGCGGCCTCTCCGGTCTCGGCGATCTCGTGCTGACGGCCACCAGCCACCAGTCGCGCAATCTGCGCTTCGGCATCGCGCTCGGCCAGAACGGCCGCGCCGATGGGGGCAAGGGCGAGCTGGTCGAAGGCGCCTTTGCCGCGTCGGTCGCCGCGCGCGTCGCCCATGATCTCGGTGTCGAGATGCCGATCACCGAAGCGGTGGCGGCGATCATCGACGGCAAGCTCGATGTCCGCACCGCACTCGAACAATTGATGACACGCCCGATCACCCAGGAATAATCCGGCAGTGGGATGCGGAAAAGTGTAAAGCGGTTTTCCGCTCGCATCCCGCGCCAAACGACAACTTCAGGAGGAAGCATGCTCTTCGCACTTCATTGCACCGACAAACCCGGCGCGCTGCAGCTTCGGCTCGATACCCGCCCCGATCATGTCGCCTATCTCAATGATCTCAATGCCAAGGGCATTCTGAAGATGGCGGGCCCGTTCCTGGGTGACGACGGCAAGCCGACCGGCAGCCTGGTGATCGTCAAGGCCGAGACCATCGCGGAAGCCCGCGCCATTGCCGAAGCGGATCCCTATGCCAAGGCGGGCCTCTTCTCCAATGTCGAGATCAAGGCCTTCAACTGGGTCTTCAACAATCCGGAGGCCTGAGACGCGATGGCGCATTGGCTCTACAAATCCGAACCGGTCAAGTGGTCCTGGCAGATGCAGAAGGATGCGGGCGCCAAGGGCACCGAATGGACCGGCGTGCGCAACTATCTGGCGCGCAACAACATGCGGGCGATGCAGATCGGCGACAAAGGCTTCTTCTACCACTCGAACGAGGGTCTGGAGATCGTCGGCATTACCGAGGTCTGCGCGCTGTCGCATCCGGATTCGACCGCCGAGGGTGACGCCCGCTGGGATTGCGTCGATATCCGCGCCGTGGCCGACATGCCGCGTCCGGTGACATTGAAAGAGATCAAGGACAATCCGAAGCTCGCCAAGATGTCGCTCGTCACCTCCATGCGCCTGTCGGTGCAGCCGGTGACCGAGGACGAATGGATTGAGGTCTGCCGCATGGGCGGGCTCGACAATCCTCCGCGGTAATCTTGTTTTTCCGCCTATCCGGAAACCGCTTTCGCCTTTCGGATAGGCTCGGAGAGTTTTCGTGAAGACCGATCCGGAAAGTTTCATCCTCGCCAATACCGGCGTGCTTTCGCCGCCTCACGTGCCGGAGGTGCGCCTGCATCTGGCAACAGAGGCGCATGAACTCTGGCTGAAGACCGAGGAGGAATTGCAGGAAATCGGCCTGCCGCCGCCGTTCTGGGCCTTTGCCTGGGCCGGCGGGCAGGGGCTTGCCCGCTACATCCTTGATCATCCCGAAACGGTGCGCGGCAGGCAGGTCGTCGACTTCGCCTCCGGTTCGGGCCTGGTGGCAATCGCCGCGATGAAGGCGGGGGCGGCTTCGGTTCTTGCCGCCGATATTGATCCCTGGGCGAAAACGGCCGTCCGTCTCAATGCCGAACTCAACGGCGTCGCCCTTTCCTATACGGACGAGGACGTGACCGGTCGCGAACTTGGCGCCGATGTCTACCTCGCCGGCGACGTCTTCTACGACAAGGCTTTTGCCGACCGGCTGAAACCGTGGTTTTCGGATCTGACGGCGAAAGGGGCGACAGTGATCGTCGGCGACCCCGGCCGTTCCTATTGCCCGCGCGAGATGATGACGGCCCTTGCCACCTACGAGGTTCCCGTGACCCGCGCGCTGGAGGACAGCGAGGTCAAGTGCACGACGGTCTGGCGCTTCGGGGGCACTGCGAACACGGACAGTTGACAGCCCAAAGGCCTTCGATTCCAATCCCCGCAAAAACGGGGGAACGAACATGGTATTTGCGGGCATGAACTATCTGGCGGTGCTGATCGCCGCCATTGCGGCCTTCGTCATCGGCGCGATCTACTACGGCGTTCTCGGCAAACCCTGGATGAAGGCGGCGCGCATCGATCCCGCGGCTGCGCAAATGTCGCCGGTTCTCTTTGCCATTTCCTTCGTCTCGGAACTGGTGATGGCGACCATGGTCGCCGGCGTCGTCGGCCACCTCGGGCCGGGCGAGGTCACGCTCGTCAATGGCGTCGTCTCGGCCTTCTTCCTCTGGCTCGGCTTCGTCGCGACGACGCTCATCGTCAACCATCGCTACCAGGGCTTCGGTTGGGACCTGTCGCTGATCGACGGCGGACACTGGCTGCTGGTGCTTCTGGCAATGGGCACGATCATCGGCGCCATGGGTGTGTGATGGCGCTGAGCCGGCTGGCAGGGCCGTGACTAACGCCGGATCACGCAGACGCCGTGTTCATAGGCGCAGGAGCCGTTCATCGTCTGCGGCGTGACATTGATGATCTTGCCGCGTCTGGTCTGCGGCGGCGATTCGGACTGCCCGTCGTCGGCATAGCCATAGTCGCCTTCCTGGTTGAAATAGATGCCGTTGCCGAGATCCACATAGGCGGAAATGCCGCCGACATAGGTGCCGATGCCCGGGATGGTGTCTGGATATTCATCGCCGCCATAGTAGCCCTGGCGATAGTCGCGGCGCTGGCCACCGGACGTCCAGATCTCGCGGCCGGCCCTGTCGCGAACCCATCCGCCGCCGCTTCCCCAGTGCTCGGCATAGCGGCCGGGATATGGGCGATACTGCGGGAGGCGAACATGCCGCGTGCGTGTCTCGACTTCCGGCAGTCCATTGGCGATGCGTGGTCGACCATCGTGGCGACGGCCTCCGGACGTCCAGATGTCGTTGCCTGCCCTGTCACGAACCCATCCGCCGCGATGCTCCCAGCGCCCGGTGTAGGGGCCGGGATAGGGGCGATATCGGGGAAGGCGAACGTGCCGGGTGCGGGTGTTCACGTCCGGCAACCCATCGTTGGCCATCCAGTCGCGACGGTGCATGCGATTGCGGTTCCAGCCGTTGCGGTAGCCCATGCCGCCAAACTCGTAGCGCGGACCGGGGCGACCTTGATACATGCGGACATGGTTGGTTCGTGTCTGAACGCCGCGTGCTCCGCCCCAGTCGCGGGCCTCCAAGGGGATGCAGGTGGTGACGATGACCAGGCCGGCGAGCGCTAGCACTTTGGTCGCATGGATTGCCTTGAACAGAGTCATTCTGTTCGCCCTCCGGAGGACACTTAACAATTGGTTAAGATCACTCTCGCCCACTTTCGCGGGAAAGTCACGGAATTGCTTGGCTTTTTGCGGCTATCGTTAACGGATGCCCATGTCTCCGGCAGGCTGGAAAATGGCGCAATTCGTCTAATCGATTAAATTGATTTTGCACCGCAAACACACTTGTCGTTAAGCATTATGGTGATTAAAGGTCCGAATGACTGAATTGCGCACAATCAGGTGCGATACCGGACTAAATTCGTCCAGTTTTTTGGGCGAAAATCCGGGCATTCCGTGAGGTTCCGATGACGAATGTCACAAGAAGCCGGCCACTCTCGCCGCATCTTCAAATCTATAAGCCGATCCCGACGATGGTCATGTCCATTGTGCACCGCATCACCGGCGGCGCGCTCTACTTCGGCACCATCCTCGTTGCCTGGTGGCTGATCGCCGCCGCGTCGGGTGCGGCCTACTACGACTGGGTCAGCTGGCTGTTCGGCACGCTGATCGGCAAGCTGGTGCTCTTCGGCTATACCTGGGCGTTGGTGCACCACATGCTCGGAGGCTTGCGCCACTTTGCCTGGGATCTCGGCTACGGTTACGAGAAGCACTTCGCCACCAAGATGGCCAAGGCGACGATCATCGGTTCGGTGGCTCTGACGCTGCTGATCTGGGTTGTCGGCTATCTCGTCCGCTAACTGAGAGGAAAGACACCCATGGATATGCGCACACCTCTCGGCAAGGTCCGCGGCCTCGGTTCGGCCAAGGAAGGCACCGATCACTTCTGGCGCCAGCGCCTGACGGCGGTCGCCAACGTTCCGCTGTTGATCTTCTTCGTCATCTTCCTCGTTCGCTACGCCGGTGCGCCCCACGCGGACGTCGTCGCCGCGCTTGCGAACCCCTTCGTCGCCGTCGTCATGGCTCTTGTCGTGCTCTCGGGCCTCATCCACATGCGGCTCGGCATGCAGGTGATCATCGAAGACTACGTGCATGGCGAAGGCACGAAGATCGTCCTTCTCATGCTCAATACATTTTTCACGATCGCGGTTGGTGGGCTCTGTCTCTTCGCCATCCTGAAGATCGCTTTTGCAGGGTAATTTCGCCATGGCATCGAACAGTTCACCCGCTGCAAACGGCAAGGCCTATGAATATGTCGATCACGCCTTCGACGTCGTCGTCGTCGGCGCCGGCGGCGCCGGTCTGCGTGCCACCCTCGGCATGGCAGAGCAGGGTCTGAAGACCGCCTGCATCACCAAGGTCTTCCCGACCCGCTCGCACACGGTTGCCGCCCAGGGCGGCATCGCTGCCTCGCTGCAGAACATGACGCCGGACAGCTGGCAGTGGCACCTCTACGACACCGTCAAGGGTTCCGATTGGCTCGGCGACGTCGACGCCATGCAGTATCTCGCCATGGAAGCGCCGAAGGCGGTCTATGAGCTCGAGCACTACGGCGTGCCTTTCTCGCGCAATGCCGAAGGCAAGATCTACCAGCGGCCCTTCGGCGGCCACATGCAGAACTACGGCGAAGGCCCGCCGGTTCAGCGCACCTGTGCTGCTGCCGACCGTACCGGCCACGCGATCCTGCACACGCTCTATGGCCAGTCGCTCAAGAACAATGCCGAGTTCTTCATCGAGTATTTCGCGCTCGACCTGATCATGTCGGATGACGGCCGCTGCACCGGCGTCGTCGCCTGGAACCTCGACGACGGTACGATCCATCGCTTTTCCGCCAAGATGGTGGTGCTGGCGACCGGCGGCTACGGCCGCGCCTATTTCTCGGCGACCTCTGCGCACACCTGCACCGGTGACGGCGGTGGTATGATCGCGCGCGCCGGCCTGCCGCTGCAGGACATGGAATTCGTCCAGTTCCACCCGACCGGCATCTACGGCGCGGGCTGCCTGATCACCGAAGGCGCACGCGGCGAAGGCGGTTACCTCGTCAACTCCGAAGGCGAGCGCTTCATGGAGCGCTACGCGCCCTCGGCCAAGGACCTTGCCTCGCGTGACGTCGTATCGCGCTGCATGACGATGGAAATCCGCGAAGGCCGCGGCGTCGGCAAGAACAAGGACCACATCTTCCTGCACCTCGACCACCTGGATCCGGCGGTCCTGCACGAGCGCCTGCCGGGCATCTCGGAATCGGCGAAGATCTTTGCCGGCGTCGATGTGACGCGCGAGCCGATCCCGGTTCTGCCGACGGTGCACTACAACATGGGCGGCGTGCCGACCAACTACTGGGGCGAAGTCCTGAACGCCGATGCCCAAAACCCGGAGCGCATCGCGCCCGGCCTGATGGCCGTCGGCGAAGCCGGCTGCGCCTCGGTGCACGGTGCCAACCGTCTCGGTTCCAACTCGCTGATCGACCTCGTGGTCTTCGGCCGCGCCGCTGCCATCCGCGCCGGCCAGGTGATCGACCGCAACGAGGCGGTGCCGGAGCTCAACAAGGCCGCCTGCGACCGGATCATGGACCGCTTCGACCGTCTGCGTAACGCCAATGGCAGCACGCCGACGGCGGTGCTGCGCGAAAAGATGCAGCGCGCCATGCAGGAAGACGCGGCCGTGTTCCGCACCCAGGAATCGCTGGAATCGGGCTGCAAGCGCATCTCGGCGATCTGGAAGGAGCTGCCTGATATCAAGGTCACCGACCGCTCGATGATCTGGAACTCCGACCTCGTCGAGACGCTGGAACTCGAAAACCTCATGGCCAACGCCATCACGACGATCTACGGCGCCGAAGCGCGCAAGGAGAGCCGTGGGTCGCACGCCCGCGAGGACTTCACCGAAGGCGCTCTCGGCGGCCGCGACGACGTCAACTGGCGCAAGCACACGCTTGCCTGGGTCAACGAAGCCGGCGACGTCAAGCTCGACTACCGCCCCGTTCATACCGACCTGATTGCCGACGGCATCGATCCCAAGAAGATCGAGCCGAAGGCGCGCGTCTACTGATCTTGAGGAATAAGCCACATGGTTGAACTCGCTCTCCCCAAGAACTCGCAGATGACGGAAGGCAAGGTCTGGCCGAAGCCGCAGGGCGCGACCAACGTTCGCGAATACCGCATCTACCGCTGGAACCCGGATGACGGCGCCAATCCGCGCATCGACACCTTCTACATTGATGTCGACGATTGCGGCCCGATGGTGCTCGACGGTCTGCTCTACATCAAGAACAAGATCGACCCGACGCTGACGCTGCGCCGCTCCTGCCGCGAAGGCATCTGCGGCTCCTGCGCCATGAACATCGACGGCACCAACACGCTCGCCTGCACCAAGGGCATGGACGAGGTGAAGGGCACGGTGAAGGTTTATCCGCTGCCGCACATGCCTGTCGTCAAGGACCTTGTGCCGGACCTCACCAACTTCTACGCCCAGCACCGCTCGATCGAGCCCTGGCTGAAGACGGTGTCGCCGACGCCGGCCAAGGAATGGAAGCAGAGCCACGAGGACCGCCTGAAACTCGACGGCCTCTACGAGTGCATTCTGTGCGCCTGCTGCTCGACCTCCTGTCCGAGCTATTGGTGGAACGGCGACCGCTACCTCGGTCCGGCCGTGCTGCTGCAGGCCTATCGCTGGCTGATCGACAGCCGCGACGAAGCGACCGGCGAGCGTCTCGACAATCTCGAGGACCCCTTCCGCCTCTACCGCTGCCACACGATCATGAACTGCGCCCAGGCCTGTCCGAAGGGCCTGAACCCGGCGAAGGCGATCGGCGAAATCAAGAAGATGCTGGTCGAGCGCCGCGTCTGACCGGCCGGATTGGAAACGAAGTTCAGGAGACGGCGAGCCTTGGCTCGCCGTTTTCTTTTTGATGTCATCGGTGAAACGGCGATCGACAATTCGTGATTGTGCCGCGGCGACAGGGGATCGGTGATTGGCAATGTGGCGATAACCGCGCCGAGCATGCGTCTTGCAGCCGGGCTGTCAGGACGTTTCAATCCTGCAACAGGTCGCAAGGAATCGTCGTCGCTTGATTTGTCAGGTGGATTTGCTGTATTTCGGCCTATATTGTCGCGTTGCATCATGGTTCGCGGACACGAACAGGAGTAGGGATATGCGGGTTATTCATGCGGCGGCGGGGCTGGCAGTTGTGCTTGCGCTGACCGGATGCCAAAGAACATCGATGGGCGGTTTCGGTTCCCAGGATGTTTCACCCGCTCCCATCCAGGCCGCACCGGTTCCCTCGGTTTCGTCCAATCAGCTTCCGGCGCCGAGCGGCAACACCTCGCAATTCCCGGCTGCACCGGCGAGCGGCACGGCGATCGCCGGCGGCGGTGTTCAGCAGCCCGGCACGCAGGTCGCCGCGGCTGCAGGAGGCGGGCTCGACGTCACCAAGGAATCGATGGTTGGCAACTGGCGCGTCTCGAGCGCCGGCTCCTCCTGTGACATGTTCCTGACACTCACCAATCTCGGCTCCGGCTCGCGCGGCGGCACCCGTGGCTGCGCCGGTGAGCTGACGACCATGGGCTCCTGGGAAGTGGCCGGCAAGCAGGTGGTTCTGAAGGACCGCAGCGGCAACGCCATCGCCCGTCTCTACAAGACGGCCGACGCCCGGTTCGACGGCTCGACCAATGGCGGCCAGCCGGTCAGCCTCAGCCGCTGACGCTTTTCCAGCCCGGTCTCGCGCCGGGCTTTTGTTTTCCGGCTCCTCTCGGGTGAGACGTGCTCAATCCTGACGACAGTATCTACCGCAAGCTCGAAGCGCTCGTTACGAGTGGCGAGCGTAAGCGCGACCCCGCACAGTTTACGATTGCGCGGCGTTTCGATCATCTTTCCGCAGAGCTGCTCGCCAGCCGCCCGTCGCGCAAGACCAATGCGCTCGGCTGGCTGTTCGCCTCGCGCAAGAAGGACCATCCGCCGGTAAAGGGTCTCTACATCCATGGCGGCGTCGGGCGTGGCAAGACCATGCTGATGGACCTGTTCTTCGATACCGTGCCGATCCAGCGCAAGCGTCGGGCGCATTTCCACGAGTTCATGGCCGATGTGCACGAGCGCATCTACAAGCACCGCCAGAAGCTGAAGAACGGCGAGACGAAACAGGCCGATCCGATCCCGCCCGTCGCCTCGGAGCTTTTCGGCGAGGCCCGGCTGCTCTGCTTCGATGAGTTTTCGGTGACCGATATTGCCGACGCGATGATCCTTGGGCGGCTCTTCGGCGAGCTTTTCGCAAAGGGCTGCGTGCTGATCGCGACGTCGAACGTGGCGCCTGACGATCTCTATCGTGACGGCCTCAATCGCGGCCTGTTCCTGCCCTTCATCGATCTGCTCAAGGCGAATGCCGAGGTCATTTCCTTGGACACGGATACCGACTATCGCCTCACGAAGACGGACGGAAGTCCGGTGTGGCTTTCGCCGCTCGGCCCGGAGGCGGATGCGGCGATGGCGCGCGCCTGGATGCGGGAAACCCGCAACGAGGCTGTTGCTCCGGCCGAAGTGCCGCGCAAGGGCCGCAAGATCCATGTGCCGGCTGCCGCCGGGCAGAGCGCCCGCTTTGCGTTCGCCGATCTCTGCCAGCAGCCACTGGGTGCTGCCGATTATCTGGCAATCCTCGAGCGTTACTCGACGATCTTCGTCGACCACGTGCCGCATCTGGGACCCCATATGCGCAACGAGACCAAGCGCTTCATCCTTCTGGTCGACACGCTCTACGACAATGGCGCCCGATTGTTCGCGTCGGCCGCGGCCGAGCCACAGGATCTCCTGACCCAGAAGAAGGGTACGGAAGGCTTCGAGTTCGACCGCACGGTTTCGCGTCTGATCGAGATGCAAAGCGAGGAATATGCCGCCGAACACCCCGCCAATCGGACCGTTTCGTGACGCGGTTGTGACGGAAAGTCTTACGTTTACGTAAGACTTTTATGATCTAACCGATTGAAATTGCTTCATCCAAAAGTATCGTTTGATATTTTACCATTTGCCGTTTAATGGCTTTCGGCGAAGGTTTGGCGTTTGCCGCGTTTCAGGCCTTGATCATATTGGGATCACAAAGGAAGCACTTTCATGGCTCGCAACAAGATCGCACTTATCGGTTCAGGGATGATTGGTGGCACGCTGGCGCATCTCGCCGGCCTGAAGGAACTGGGCGACATCGTCCTCTTCGACATTGCCGACGGCATCCCCCAGGGCAAGGGTCTCGACATCGGCCAGTCCTCCCCGGTCGAAGGTTTCGACGCGAACCTGACGGGTGCCAGCGACTACGCCGCCATCGAAGGCGCCGATGTCTGCATCGTCACCGCCGGCGTTGCCCGCAAGCCCGGCATGAGCCGCGACGATCTGCTCGGCATCAACCTCAAGGTCATGGAACAGGTCGGCGCCGGCATCAAAAAGTACGCTCCGAACGCCTTCGTCATCTGCATCACTAACCCGCTCGACGCCATGGTCTGGGCGCTGCAGAAGTTCTCGGGCCTGCCGAAGAACAAGGTCGTCGGCATGGCCGGCGTTCTCGACAGCGCGCGCTTCCGCCTGTTCCTTTCCCAGGAATTCAACGTTTCGGTCCAGGACGTCACCGCCTTCGTTCTCGGCGGCCACGGCGACACCATGGTGCCGCTCGCCCGCTACTCGACCGTTGCCGGCATCCCGCTGACCGACCTCGTGCAGATGGGCTGGCTCACCAAGGAGCGCCTCGAAGAAATCGTCCAGCGCACCCGTGACGGCGGCGCTGAAATCGTCGGCCTGCTCAAGACCGGCTCGGCCTACTACGCTCCGGCCGCTTCGGCGATCGAGATGGCGGAAGCCTACCTCAAGGACAAGAAGCGCGTGCTGCCCTGCGCCGCGCATCTGACCGGCCAGTACGGCGTCAAGGACATGTATGTCGGCGTTCCGACGGTCATCGGCGCCGGCGGCGTCGAGCGCATCATCGAGATCGATCTCAACAAGGCCGAGAAGGAAGCGTTCGACAAGTCGGTCGCTTCGGTCGCTGGCCTTTGCGAAGCCTGCATCGGCATTGCGCCGAGCCTGAAGCAGTAATCGCGTCCCGTTGAGCGGATGCTGGCATCCGCTCAACCTCTTTGTTTTTGCCGCATTTGTGCGACGGCAGGTGTTTCACCTGTCTGCAGAATGCTCCAGACAGGAAAAACACCATGAACATTCATGAATATCAGGCCAAGGCTCTCCTGAAGAGCTATGGCGCGCCGGTCGCGGAAGGTGTCGCGATCTTCTCCGCAGAAGAGGCAGAAGCCGCTGCCAAGAAGCTCCCGGGCCCGCTCTACGTGGTCAAGAGCCAGATCCATGCTGGCGGCCGCGGCAAGGGCAAGTTCAAGGAACTTTCCGCCGACGCCAAGGGCGGCGTTCGTCTTGCCTTCTCGATCGATGAAGCCAAGGCTCATGCCAAGGACATGCTCGGCAACACGCTCGTCACTGCGCAGACCGGCCCTGCCGGCAAGCAGGTGAACCGCCTCTATATCGAGGATGGCGCCGACATCGACCGCGAACTCTATCTGTCGCTGCTCGTCGACCGCTCGGTCGGCCAGGTTGCCTTCGTCGTTTCGACCGAAGGCGGCATGGACATCGAGGCTGTTGCGCACGACACGCCGGAAAAGATCGTCAACGTCGCGATCAACCCGGAAGCCGGCGTTACCGCCGCTGATCTCGCCAAGCTCACCTCGGCCCTGAAGCTCGAAGGCGAAGCCAAGGCTGATGCCGAAAAGCTCTTCCCGATCCTCTACAAGGCCTTTGTCGAGAAGGACATGAGCCTGCTCGAGATCAACCCGCTGATCGTCATGAAGAACGGCCGCGTGCGCGTTCTCGACGCCAAGGTCTCGTTCGACGGCAACGCGCTCTTCCGCCACGACGACATCAAGGCACTGCGCGACGAAACCGAAGAAGACGCCAAGGAAATCGAGGCCTCCAAGTGGGACCTCGCCTATGTCGCGCTCGACGGCAACATCGGCTGCATGGTCAACGGCGCCGGCCTTGCGATGGCGACGATGGACATCATCAAGCTCTACGGCAAGGAGCCGGCGAACTTCTGTGACGTCGGCGGCGGCGCCGGCAAGGAGAAGGTTGCGGCAGCCTTCAAGATCATCACCGCCGACCCGAAGGTCGAGGGTATCCTCGTCAACATCTTCGGCGGCATCATGAAGTGCGATGTCATCGCTGAAGGTGTCGTTGCGGCCGTGCAGGAAGTCGGCCTCAAGGTTCCGCTGGTCGTTCGTCTCGAAGGCACGAATGTCGAGCTTGGCAAGAAGATCCTGAACGAATCCGGCCTGGCGATCACCGCCGCCGACGATCTGGATGACGCTGCCAAGAAGATCGTCGCCGCGATCAACGGCTAACTGAAGGACCAGACCTCATGTCGATTCTCGTCAATAAGAACACCAAGGTCCTCGTTCAGGGCCTGACCGGCAAGACCGGCACCTTCCATACCGAACAGGCGCTTGCCTATTACGGCACGCAGATGGTCGGCGGCATTCACCCGAAGAAGGGCGGCGAAACCTGGACCGGCTCCAAGGGCGAAACCCTGCCGATCTTCGCGTCGGTTGCCGAAGGCCGTGAAAAGACCGGTGCGGACGCATCCGTGATCTATGTTCCGCCGGCAGGCGCCGCGGACGCGATCATCGAGGCGATCGATGCGGAAATCCCGTTCATCACCTGCATTACCGAAGGCATCCCGGTTGCCGACATGGTGCGCGTCAAGGCTCGTCTCGACCGCTCCAAGTCGCGCCTGCTCGGCCCGAACTGCCCCGGTATCCTGACGCCGGAAGAATGCAAGATCGGCATCATGCCGGGCTCGATGTTCCGCAAGGGTTCGGTCGGCATCGTTTCGCGCTCCGGTACGTTGACCTATGAAGCCGTGTTCCAGACCTCCAACGAAGGCCTCGGCCAGACGACGGCCGTCGGCATCGGCGGCGACCCGGTCAAGGGCACCGAGTTCATCGACGTGCTGGAGATGTTCCTGGCGGACGAAGCCACGACCTCGATCATCATGATCGGCGAGATCGGCGGCTCGGCCGAAGAGGATGCGGCGCAGTTCCTCATCGACGAAGCCAAGAAGGGCCGCAAGAAGCCGATGGCCGGCTTCATCGCGGGCCGTACCGCGCCGAAGGGCCGCACCATGGGTCACGCCGGCGCCGTCGTTTCCGGCGGCAAGGGCGATGCGGAATCCAAGATCGCTGCGATGGAGCAGGCAGGCATCCGCGTGTCGCCGTCGCCGGCCCGTCTCGGCAAGACGCTGGTCGAAGTCCTCAAGGGCTGATCTCAAGACTTCTGTCCGGGCCGGACCATTCCGGTCCGGACAGCGTGCCTGCCGCGTGTTTCCTTGGCTGATTGAAGATCAGGATGCGCGGCAACCTTAGTGCCACGGATCCCGGCGCGTCCTTTCGATGCGCGGCGCCGTAGGAACACCAGGCGCCAACGCGCCGAACGAACATGAACGACCGGGATACCCGGCAACCCAACTTCAGTCAGGAGGCGGACAGAACAGTCCGCGTGAGACCATGACAAGGCAAGAGGCCAACGAGCAATTCCAGCTCACTTCGTTTCTGGACGGCGCCAACGCCGCCTATATCGAGCAGCTCCAAGCACGCTATGAAACGGACCCGGCGTCCGTCTCGGCCGAATGGCAGGCCTTCTTCAAGGCGCTCGCCGACCGGCCGGAAGATGTGGTGAAGGCAGCCAAGGGCGCCTCCTGGAAAAAGAACAACTGGCCGATCGCGGCCAATGGCGAACTCGTCTCTGCGCTCGACGGCGATTGGGGCACGGTCGAAAAGGTCATCGAGAAGAAGGTCAAGGCGAAGGCTGAGGAAGCCGCCGTCGCCACCGGCACTGCCGTGAGCGAGGCAGATATCCTTCAGGCGACGCGCGATTCCGTCCGCGCCATCATGATGATCCGCGCCTATCGTGCCCGTGGCCACCTGCATGCCAAGCTCGATCCGCTCGGCCTTGCTGCCCCGGTCGAGGACTACAACGAGCTTTCGCCCTCGAACTACGGGTTTGAGGAGAAGGATCTCGACCGCAAGATCTTCATCGACAACGTGCTCGGCCTCGAATACGCGAGCATTCGCGAAATGGTCGAAATCCTCGAGCGCACCTACTGCTCGACGATCGGCGTCGAATTCATGCACATGTCCAACCCGGAAGAGAAGGCCTGGATCCAGGAGCGCATCGAAGGACCGGACAAGGGCGTCGAGTTCACGCCCGAGGGCAAGAAGGCGATCCTCCAGAAGCTGATCGAGTCGGAAGGCTTCGAGCAGTTCATCGACGTCAAGTACAAGGGCACCAAGCGCTTTGGTCTCGACGGTGGCGAATCGCTGATCCCGGCACTCGAGCAGATCATCAAGCGCGGCGGCCAGGAAGGCCTCAAGGAAATCGTGCTCGGCATGGCCCACCGCGGCCGCTTGAACGTGCTGTCTCAGGTGATGGCCAAGCCGCATCGCGCCATCTTCCACGAGTTCAAGGGCGGCTCCTACGCGCCTGACGACGTCGAAGGTTCGGGCGACGTGAAGTACCACCTCGGCGCTTCCTCGGACCGCGAATTCGATGGCAACAAGGTTCACCTGTCGCTGACGGCGAACCCCTCGCACCTCGAAATCGTCAACCCTGTCGTCATGGGCAAGGCCCGTGCCAAGCAGGACCAGATGGCGACCGTGTTTGAAGGCGACATCATTCCGTTGCGCGAACGCTCGAAGGTCATGCCGCTCTTGCTGCATGGCGACGCCGCCTTTGCCGGCCAGGGCGTGATTGCTGAAATCCTCGGCCTTTCCGGCCTGCGCGGCCACCGCGTTGCCGGTACCGTCCATTTCATCATCAACAACCAGATTGGCTTCACCACCAATCCGGCCTTCTCGCGTTCGTCGCCCTATCCGTCCGACGTCGCCAAGATGATCGAGGCGCCGATCTTCCACGTTAACGGCGACGATCCGGAAGCGGTTGTCTACGCGGCCAAGATCGCCACCGAATTCCGGATGAAGTTCCACAAGCCTGTCGTCATCGACATGTTCTGCTACCGCCGCTTCGGCCACAACGAAGGCGACGAGCCTGCGTTCACGCAGCCGAAGATGTACAAGGTCATCCGCGCCCACAAGACCGTCGTCCAGCTCTACTCCGACCGTCTGGTCGCCGAGGGCCTGATGTCGGAAGGCGAAGTCGAGAAGATGAAGGCCGACTGGCGCGCTCACCTCGAGCAGGAGTTCGAGGCTGGCCAGTCCTACAAGCCCAACAAGGCCGACTGGCTGGATGGTGTCTGGTCGGGCTTGCGCTCGGCCGACAACCAGGACGAACAGCGCCGCGGCAAGACCTCGGTGCCGATGAAGCAGCTCAAGGAAGTCGGTCGCAAGATCTCGGAGATCCCGGCCGGTTTCAATGCACACCGCACGATCCAGCGCTTCATGGAAAACCGCGCTCAGATGATCCAGACCGGCGAAGGCGTCGACTGGGCGATGGCCGAGGCACTCGCCTTCGGCACGCTCGTCACCGAAGGCACCAAGATCCGCCTTTCGGGCCAGGATTGCGAACGCGGCACCTTCTCGCAGCGTCATTCCGTGCTCTACGATCAGCAGAGCGAAGAGCGCTACATTCCGCTTGCGAACCTGTCGCCGACCCAGGCCCGCTACGAAGTCATCAACTCGATGCTCTCGGAAGAAGCGGTCCTCGGCTTCGAATACGGTTACTCGCTCGCCCGTCCGAACGCGTTGACGCTTTGGGAAGCCCAGTTCGGCGACTTCGCCAACGGTGCACAGGTCGTCTTCGACCAGTTCATCTCGTCGGGCGAACGCAAGTGGCTGCGCATGTCTGGTCTCGTCTGCCTGCTGCCGCACGGTTATGAGGGCCAGGGTCCGGAGCACTCGTCCGCCCGCCTCGAACGCTTCCTGCAGCTCTGCGCCGAAGACAACATGCAGGTCGCCAACGTCACGACGCCGGCGAACTACTTCCACATCCTGCGCCGGCAGGTGAAGCGCGACTTCCGCAAGCCGCTGGTCCTGATGACGCCGAAGTCGCTGCTGCGCCACAAGCGGGCGGTTTCGAGTCTGTCGGAAATGGCCGGCGAGAGCTCGTTCCACCGCCTGCTGTGGGACGATGCCGAGGTGATCAAGGATGGTCCGATCAAGCTGCAGAAGGACTCGAAGATCCGTCGCGTCGTGCTCTGCTCGGGCAAGGTCTACTACGACCTGCTCGAAGAGCGCGAGAAGCGCGGCATCGACGACGTCTACCTGCTGCGCGTCGAACAGCTCTATCCGTTCCCGGCCAAGGCGCTGATCAACGAGCTCAGCCGCTTCCGCAACGCGGAGATGGTCTGGTGCCAGGAAGAGCCGAAGAACATGGGCGCCTGGTCGTTCATCGACCCCTATCTCGAATGGGTTCTCGCCCATATCGACGCCAAGTATCAGCGCGTGCGCTACACCGGCCGTCCGGCTGCCGCCTCGCCGGCAACGGGCCTGATGTCGAAGCACCAGGCGCAGCTTGCCGCCTTCCTCGAGGACGCGCTGGGGGGCTGACGCTCCCCACGCTCTGAGCCAATAGAAACAGATATCTGATCAACGGAACAAAAATCATGGCAACAGAAATCCGCGTTCCCACCCTCGGCGAATCCGTCAGCGAAGCGACCGTCGGCACCTGGTTCAAGAAGGTCGGCGATGCCATCAAGGCCGATGAGCCCCTGCTCGAACTCGAAACCGACAAGGTGACGATCGAAGTGCCGGCGCCAGCCGCTGGCACGCTTTCCGAAATCGTTGCGCAGGCCGGCGAGACCGTCGGTCTCGGCGCGCTGCTCGGCCAGATCGCTGCCGGCGCTGCTGCTGCCGCTCCGGCGGCTGCTGCCGAAAAGAAGGCCGAGCCGGCCGCTGCCGCTCCGGCTGCCCCGGCTGCCGCTGCAGCACCCGCTGCCTCGTCGATGCCGCCGGCACCGGCTGCCGCGAAGCTGCTCGCCGAAAACAACCTGTCGGCCGATCAGCTCGATGGCTCCGGCAAGCGTGGCCAGGTGCTGAAGGGTGACGTGCTTGCAGCCGTCGCCAAGGGCATCTCGACCCCTGCTGTCGCAGAGCCCGCAAAGGTCCAGGCCCGTGCGCCGTCGACGGCAGAAGATGTCGTGCGCGAAGAGCGCGTCAAGATGACCCGCCTGCGCCAGACGATCGCCAAGCGCCTCAAGGATGCGCAGAACACCGCCGCCATGCTCACCACCTACAACGAGGTGGACATGAGCGCCGTCATGTCGCTGCGCAACAAGTACAAGGACATCTTCGAGAAGAAGCATGGCGTGAAGCTCGGCTTCATGGGCTTTTTCACCAAGGCCGTGACCCACGCGCTGAAGGAAATCCCGGCTGTTAACGCCGAGATCGACGGCACCGACATCATCTACAAGAACTACTGCCACATCGGCGTCGCCGTCGGCACCGACAAGGGCCTTGTCGTTCCGATCGTGCGCGATGCCGACCAGATGTCGATCGCCGAGATCGAGAAGGACATCGGCCGTCTCGGCAAGGCTGCGCGTGATGGCGCGCTGTCGATGGCCGACATGCAGGGCGGTACCTTCACCATCTCCAACGGCGGCGTCTACGGTTCGCTGATGTCCTCGCCGATCCTCAACGCGCCGCAGTCGGGCATTCTCGGCATGCACAAGATCCAGGACCGTCCGGTCGCCATCGGCGGCCAGGTCGTCATCCGCCCGATGATGTACCTCGCGCTCTCGTACGATCACCGCATCGTCGACGGCAAGGAAGCCGTGACCTTCCTCGTCCGCGTCAAGGAAAGCCTCGAGGATCCGGAGCGTCTGGTTCTCGATCTCTAAGAGTTGGGCGGGGGCGATTGCAGCCCCCGCTTCTTTCTGCGCCGCGCTTCTCCGGATCGCATCGATGTCGTTCGAACTGACCTACCTGCTCTGGAGTGCCGTTCTCGCCTTCGCCTATATGATGGCGCAGGCGGGCGCCTATCGCCTGCAGCACGGCGTCATCGAAGCTGATACCAATCGCGACGTCGTGCCGGAGCCCAATGTCTTTACCGGGCGGGCGGGACGGGCGCTGCGCAATTTTCACGAGACCTATCCGGTCTTCATCGCCCTTGCGGTCGTGATAGAATTCTCCGGACGGAGCGGACCGCTCACCCAATGGGGCGTGGGGATCTGGTTCTGGGCAAGAGCCGCCTACCTGCCGATTTATATTGGCGGCCTCGGATTGGTTCGCTCCGCCGTCTGGACCGTTTCGGCGGTCGGGCTCCTGCTGATGATTGCGGGTATTCTGATCTGAACGGAGGAACTCGCATGGCATCCGAACCAAACGTTCCGCCGATCCAGGTGCATCTCTGCGTCAAGGACGGCATCGCGGCGATCGCCTTTTACGAGAAGGCCTTTGGTGCCCAACACACCTTTTGCCAGCTGGCGGAGGATCGCAAGCGCGTGATGCATTCCAATCTCGCGCTCTTCGGCGGCGAGATCATGCTGCACGACGAATTTCCCGAATTCGGCTCGAACGTTCTTTCGCCGAAGACGGTCGGTGGTGCGAGCGTCGCCATCAACATCAATCTGCCTGATGCCGCCGACGTCGATGCAGCCTATGACCGGGCGATCGCCGCCGGGGCATCGACAGTTCTGGAGCCGCAGGATACCTTCTGGCACGCACGTTACGCGCGCATCCAGGATCCCTTCGGCCACGTCTGGGCCTTCAACGCACCGGTCGCACAACCATGAGCCAATATCTCCTAGAACTCGCATCGCTGATGGCGATCTTCGCCTTTGCGATCGTCTCTCCCGGCGCCGATCTGGCCATGGTCATGCGCCAGTCGATCGTGCATGGCCGGCGCCCGGCCATCATCACGTCCTTCGGCATCGGCACCTCGCTGATGTTCCATGTGACTTACACGATCCTCGGTCTGGGGCTGATCATTTCGCAGTCGATCTACCTCTTCAACATCGTCAAATGGTGCGGCGTCGCTTACCTGATCTATATCGGCATCAAGGCGCTCCGTGCCGGCCAGACGGAGATCAAGGTCGAGCGCGCGGAAGGCAATGAGCCGGCCAAGGGCCAGTCGACCGCCAAGGCTTTCGGCCTCGGCTTTGCCGCCAATGCGCTCAATCCGAAGCCGGTATTCTTCTTCCTGTCGATCTTCTCGACCGTCGTCAGCGCCCACACGCCGATCCTCGTCAAGTTCGGCTATGGGCTGGTCATGGCCACCTGCCTGATCCTCTGGTTCGTCGGCGTCAGCCTGTTCATGACGACGCCGCGGATGCGCGCCGCCTTCACCCGCGCCAGCAAGTGGATCGACCGCGCCAGCGGCGTGGTCTTCATTGCGCTTGGTCTCAGGCTCGCGACGGAGAAGGCAGCCTGATCATGATCTCCGGTCGCTTCATCTTGATGCTGTTCTGCACCGCGCTTGCAGCGCCGGCTGCCGCTGCCGATTGCAAGCAGTCGCACGCGATCTACGCCGATCGTGACGGCGGCTATGAGCTGCGCTTCGAGCCGGTCGGCTCGGCAAGTGCGGCGACCAGCAACCACTTCAAGGTGGCGGTGCTCAAACCCGGGCTTCTGCTCGACGGCGTCGTGATGCCGGCGGGAGAGCCGGAACGCGCCACGGGGCTGATCATGCACAATTGCCCGGAGGGTGACGCGACCGGCGAGGAACTGCGCGCCTGCACGGTATGGCAGGGCGTCGTCTATGCGCTCGACAAGGCCGGTGCGATCAGCGAGATCCCTGGTGAAGCCGAACAGGCGGCCGAGCAGTTGCTGCTTCCCGATTTCGGGCCTTCCCTCAGAGCATCGAGCGCCTGGGGCAAGGGCAAGGCCGAGGCCGACAGCTGGGATTCTTTCACCCTCAAGGGATGCGCCGCATGAGCGCAGGCCCCGTTCTTCTCGTGACAGGCGGTAGCCGCGGTATCGGCGCGGCGGTTTGTGTCGCCGCGGCGAAAGCCGGCTGGCGTGTCGCAGTCAACTACGCGACGAACCGTGATGCGGCAGATGCGGTTGTCGGCGCGATCGAAGCGGCCGGCGGCTCGGCGATTGCGGTTCAGGGCGATGTCGGCTCGGAGGCGGATATCCAGGCGATGTTCGCTGCCGTCGATGCGGCCTTCGGCCGGCTGGATGGCCTCGTCAACAATGCCGGCATCGTTGGGCCGACCGCGCGGATCGACGAGATGTCGGTCGAGCGGCTGGAGCGGATGTTCCGCATTAACGTCACCGGCTCCATTCGCTGCGCGGCGGAAGCGGTTCGGCGCATGTCGACGCGCTACGGCGGCAAGGGTGGCGCCATCGTCAACATCTCCTCGGCCGCAGCCGTGCTCGGCTCGCCGGCGCAATATGTCGACTACGCCGCCTCGAAGGGTGCGATCGACACCTTCACCATCGGCCTTGCGCGCGAGGTTGCGACCGAGGGCATTCGCGTCAATGCGATCCGTCCCGGCGTCATCGATACCGAGATCCATGCCTCCGGCGGCCTGCCGGACCGGGCGCGCGATCTTGCTCCCACCATTCCCGTTCAGCGACCCGGCACCGCCGAGGAAGTCGCTGACGCGGTTCTCTACCTCCTGTCAGACAAGGCGACTTATGTGACGGGGGCAATTCTCAATGTCAGCGGCGGGCGGTAACCGCCCTGAAGGAAGGATATTCTAATGGCTTATGATCTCATCGTTATCGGCAGCGGCCCCGGCGGCTATGTCTGCGCCATCAAGGCGGCTCAGCTCGGCCTGAAGGTGGCCGTCGTCGAGAAGCGCGCCACCTATGGCGGCACCTGCCTCAACATCGGCTGCATCCCGTCGAAGGCGCTACTGCATGCTTCGGAGGTGTTCCATCAGGTCGCCCATGGCGTCGACGCGCTTGGCGTCGAAGTCGCAGCACCGAAGCTGAACCTCGAAAAGATGTTGGCCCACAAGGACGCGACCGTTAAGTCCAACGTCGAGGGCGTCTCGTTCCTGTTCAAGAAGAACAAGATCGACGGCATCCAGGGCACCGGCAAGGTTCTCGGTCAGGGCAAGGTTTCGGTCACCAACGACAAGGGCGAGGAGCAGATCCTCGAAACCAAGAACATCGTGATCGCCACCGGCTCCGACGTCGCCGGCATTCCGGGCGTTCAGGTCGATATCGACGAGAAGGTGATCATCTCCTCGACCGGCGGCATCGCGCTCGAAAAGGTCCCGGCCAACATGATCGTCGTCGGCGGCGGCGTCATCGGCCTCGAGCTCGGCTCGGTCTGGGCGCGCCTCGGCGCCAAGGTTACGGTTGTCGAATATCTCGATACCATCCTCGGCGGCATGGACGGCGAAGTTGCCAAGCAGTTCCAGCGCATGCTCGCGAAGCAGGGCATGGACTTCAAGCTGGGCGCCAAGGTGACCGGCGTCGTCAAGGACGGCAAGGGCGCCAAGGTGACCTTCGAGCCGGTCAAGGGCGGCGACGCCGTGACGCTCGATGCCGACGTGGTGCTGATTGCCACCGGCCGCAAGCCTTACACCGATGGTCTTGGCCTCGATAAGGCCGGCGTCGTCATGGACCAGCGCGGTCGTGTCGAGATCGACCATCACTACCAGACGAGCGTTACCGGCATCTACGCGATCGGTGACGTCGTGCGCGGCCCGATGCTCGCCCACAAGGCGGAAGACGAAGGCGTCGCCGTTGCCGAGATCCTCGCCGGACAGGCCGGCCACGTGAACTATGACGTCATCCCGAGCGTCGTCTACACCCAGCCGGAAGTCGCCTCCGTCGGCAAGACCGAGGAAGAGCTGAAGGCTGCAGGCGTCGCCTACAAGATCGGCAAGTTCCCCTTCACAGCCAATGGCCGCGCGCGCGCCATGCTTGCCACCGACGGCTTCGTGAAGATTCTCGCCGACAAGGAAACCGACCGGGTTCTCGGCGGCCACATCGTCGGCTTCGGCGCCGGCGAGATGATCCACGAAATCGCCGTGCTGATGGAATTCGGCGGTTCGTCGGAAGACCTCGGCCGCACCTGCCATGCGCATCCGACCATGTCGGAAGCGGTCAAGGAAGCGGCTCTTTCGACCTTCTTCAAGCCGATTCACATGTAATGATCCAGCGAGGGGGCTGCAGCAAGCGGCCCCCTTGTTCCAGCCGCGCGCTTTCAACATGCCGGCTGTTGTTGCGGTGCTTTCGCCAGTGCCGCGTCAGCGTTCGCTGACATCCCCCCGGATATTTCGTGGCGGATGGCGATTATCTCTCACTCTTCAGAAGCAGATCGGAGCGCGTGGAAGCGCTCCTCGAACTCCCGCCTGAGGCTGCGTCGTGCTTCGGCCGCGCGCTGCCGGCGCTTGCGGTCAGCGGTGTCAGTGTTCAGCGGAGGTACGGGCGTCGGCGCGCCGTCGGCGTCGACCGCGACCATCGTGAAGTAACAGGAGTTGGTGTGTCGCCGCTCGCCACTCCTGATGTTCTCGGCCTCGACGCGGATGCCGATTTCCATCGAGGTTCGGCCGGCATTGTTGACCGCGGCACGGAAGGTGACGAGCTCGCCGACATGGATCGGCTGGCGGAAGGTCACCTGGTCGACCGAAAGCGTCACCGCATATTGCTGCGAATAGCGCGAGGCGCATGAGAAAGCCACGCGATCCAGGAGATTGAGCAGCGCGCCGCCATGGACCTTGCCGCTGAAATTGGCCATGTCCGGCGTCATCAGCACGACCATTTCGAGTTCGCGTGTGTCGTGGCTGGTTTCCATTGTCCATCTCCAGAATTTGCAACGTTCAGCTTGAGTTATGCAGCTTGTCGGCGCGAAGGGAAGGCCCCACCGCATCGGCGTAGGACGGCCCCGGCGGCAGACTGGGTGTGACGATTGGACCGAGGGCTGCGACAAGCGGTCTCCTGTCCAGGCACGACGGAGGGCGCAATCATGTTTCAAAGGACAAACGACGCCGTGGCGTCAGGAGGAAACATGAAACCGAGAGCCGTGGCCACCTCGTTGCCGAACCGGCATCTACCGCACGCCGATTGGGCCGACCGTTTCGAGCTCGCCCTCGACGGCAAGGGCGTGACCGCCGCGGAAGCGGCCGAACGTTCGCTTGGCCGTTCGCCGCGATGGATTCGCGAACTGCTGCGCCTGCGCAACCGCGTGGTCTCGCTCATTGGCCTGAAATCGGCGGCGCCGAAACCGGGTCGCTTCGGGCTGGTCGGGGCGTTTCCGGTGCTGTCGAAAAGCGATGACGAAGTGGTGCTCGGTTTTGACGACAAGCATCTCGATTTTCGCATCGTCGTCGATGTCAGGGCGGGATCCGCGGTCAACCAGATCGTCGGCGTCACCACGCTCGTCCGGCGGCACAATGCGCTCGGGCGGGTTTACCTCGCGGCGGTCACGCCGTTTCACAAGGTGATCGTGCCGACGCTTCTGGCCCGGGTGGCGGGTCCGGGCGGTCAGATTGGCTGATCAGTCTCCGGCTTGAACGCCCGCCAGTCAGTTGGCGCGCGTGACCGTGAAGCCCTGGGCGCGGAGCAGTTCGACCAGGCCTTCCTTGCCCGGAAGGTGCAGCGCTCCGACGGCCATGAAAGCGCCGCCGTCCTTCAGGATCGGTTCGGCACGTGTCGCCATCGTCTTGTTGCGGTCGACGATGATGCGCTGCTCGAAATCGGCATAGCCGAAATCCTCCGCTGTGCCCTTGTCGGAAACGGATCTCATCATCGGCATGATCATGCCGGTGTCGCCGGAAAGGTAGAGGTCGGTCATTGTCGCGAAGACGTCGTCGATCGTCTTGCCGAGCGCCAGCGTCTCGATGAGCGCGCGCAGGTGCAGTTCGGTCGGAAGCGAATCCATCGCTGCGAGCTGTTCGATCAGCGTCTCCAGGCCCTTGAGCGTCTTGCCCTGGCTGACCGCATCCTCGGCAATCTTCTTGTCGAGGAAGGAGGCGCCGGTCGCCTTGCGGCTGATCTCGCAGGCGGGCAATGCGACGAAGCTCGCGATCATCCAGGGTTTCATGCGCGCAACGAGCGTCAGCGGAATGCCGCGGGCTTTGAGGCCCGCTTCGAGCTGTTCGCGATCGCCGGGCTTCAGGAAATCGGCGATCGTCTTGTTATCCGGGAACATGGTGAGGTCGGGCCGCATCAGGATCGCGGCGGCCGATTTCTTCTCGTCGACGATCTCGTCCGATTCGACGATGACGGTTGAGGCTGCTTCGAAAGCGGCCGGCGCCTCGGCAGGCAATGCCAGTACGCGCGGATCGGTCACGTGCATGGTGCCGAGCAGCCAGGAGGCCGCGATGCCTTCCTTCTCGATCTTCCAGAAGATGCCTTTGCCGTTCGGCACGGCGGCGGCTTCCGCTTCAAGTGCGGCGAATTTGGTCGGATCCGACTGGGCAAGGGCGGTAAGCACATTCGAACCGCCGCATTCGGCTTCCTGTGCATCGGCTTCCGCGACGAAGAAGAGTGCAACGACGAGGCTGGCGGCAAGAACGACATGCAAGAGGGCAATGAGCCAAAGTGTACCGTCGGCGACCAACGCAAGCAGGTCGCGGGGCAGATTTCGATCAGGTCTCGCAAAGGCGGTCATCGTTGTTCCCCGACGGTCGGACGGTCGTTGCTGAACCCTAGGGCCGGGCCGGTCACGGCTTCCTTAAAGGGCATGGTTAATCCATCGTTTCGCCGAAAATCAGGCGCGCGGATGGGCGCGATCGTAGATTTCCAGAAGCCGCGCGGAATCGACACCGGTATAGACCTGCGTGGTCGACAGGCTGGCGTGGCCGAGCAGTTCCTGGATGGTCCTGAGATCGCCGCCGCCGGCCAGCAGATGGGTGGCGAAGGAGTGTCGCAGCGCATGCGGCGTTGCCGTGTCCGGCAGGCCGAGGGCGCCGCGCAGCTTTTGCATTTCCCGCTGGATGATTGCCGGCTGCAGCTTGGCGCCACGGGCACCCCGAAACAACGGTTCATCAGCAGGCGGCTGATAGGGGCAGAGTTTGATATAGGCTGCGACGGCTTCACGTGCGGCCTGTATCAGCGGCACGAGCCGCGTCTTGCCGCCTTTGCCGATGATGCGCAGCGACGAGGGCGTGCCGGCGAAATCGCCCGATGTCAGCCCGAGCGCTTCGGAAATGCGCAGGCCGCAGCCATAGAGCAGGGTCAGCACCGCGGCATTGCGCGCGGCGATCCAGGGCTCCTCGGCAAGCTGCGCCTCCGAGGTCACGACGTTCAGCGCCTCTCGGTCGGTCAGCGGCTTCGGAAGCGATTTCGGCTGCTTCGGCGAGCGCACGGCGGCGGCACCTGCTGCGTTCGCAAGGCCATTGCGTTCGAGAAAGCGCAGGAAGGAGCGCAAGCCGGCGAGGCCACGGCCGAGCGTGCGTGCACCGGCGCCACCCTTGCGGCGCTGGGCGAGGAAGCCGCGCAGATCCGCCGGCCGCAGCGTCCGGATGTCGGAAAGGCGCGGCGGCCCGGCCAGATGGCCGGTCAGGAATGTCAGGAATTGACGGGTGTCGCGCTCATAGGCCTCGACGGTGTTGTCGGAGAGGCGCCGCTCCCGCATGAGCCCATTGAGCCAACGTTGGCGTTCGGCAAGGAGTTCCGGATGGCCGATGACGAGGAGCTCGTTCATTGTCGCTTCCCAAGTTGGTCCATCGGCGACAATGCCCTGACGCATCTTATGTTTTTGCTAATGCGCCCTTGGAATCTGTCATTCTTCGATCATATAGAATTGCGATGGTCAGCCGGAAAGAATCGGATCGGACTATGGTGGGACGGGATTCGGTGAACGGATTCGCGCATTTTGCTGAAGTACTCGCCCTGGTCTCACAGGGAAAACCTGGTCACATCGTTGACACCCTGATTGCCGAGCGCGGGCAGCGCATCGTCAAGAGCCCGATGTGGCCGTTGATGCGACCTTTTCTCTACGCGTTGCTGAACTACCGCAAGGCGCACGAGTTCGCCGATGCGGTCGCCAACATGCCCGGCTTCCAGGCCTTCGAACATCTGAGTTCGCTTCTCTCGCTGGAGGTGCGGGTCGACCGGGCCGAGCGCATTCCGGCCAAGGGCGGCTTCCTGCTCGTCAGCAACCACCCGACCGGCATAGCCGACGGTATCGCTGTTTTCGACCTGCTCAAGACACGGCGGCCGGACATGATGTTCTTCGCCAACCGCGACGCCATCCGCGTCAATCCACGCTTTGTCGAGATGGTCATCCCGGTCGAATGGCGCGAGGAGCACAAGAGCAAGCTGAAGGCCCGCGAGACGCTGCAGGTGACCAACCGGGCGATCGGCGAGGGCAAGGCGACGGTGCTCTTCCCTTCCGGGCGCATCGCCTATTGGGCGGACGGCTGCCTCAACGAGCGGCCGTGGAAGACGTCTGCGGTGGGCTTTGCGCGCAAATACGGCCTGCCGATCCTGCCGGTGCACATGAGCGCCCGCAATTCCGGCCTGTTCTACTGGTTCGCCAAATGGTCGACGGAACTGCGCGACATGACCGTGTTCCACGAGCTGCTCAACAAGAAGGGCGACTTCTTCGATTTCCGCATCGGCAACCTGATCCCGCCGGAGGCGCTGGAAGGCGAGCCTGGCGAGGTGACGAAGGCGCTCGAGCGGCACACGGTGTTCGATCTGGCCATGGACGCGGACGTGGCGTTCCAGCCCCGGTTGCAAGCAGAGGTCGCGCTCTAGCGATCAGCCGCGCCATGCCTGCCGGGCTTCACGCCGTGCGGCGGATCGGCTAGGTCTTGGGCATGCAGCTTCAATCCATGTTTGCCGAAAACTACCGTTCGTTGAAGTCGATCCGCATGGATCTGACCGGCGTCAACCTGTTCATCGGCGAGAACGGCGTCGGCAAGTCCAATCTCTATCGTGCGCTTCAACTCGTGCAGTCGGCGACGCGCGGCACTCTGGCGCGCGAGATCGCGGAGGAGGGCGGCATGTCGTCGGCGCTCTGGAGTGGCCGCCGCCGCGCCGACAAGCCGGCGCGCATCCGGCTCGAAACGGAGCTTTTGGACGAGGAACGGGCGATCACCTTCCGCTACCGCATCGAGGCGGGACTGCGCCCGCCCACGGCTGCCGCCGGCTTTGCCTATGAGCCTCAGGTCAAGGAAGAGGAGTTGACGGTCGAAACCGGCCGCCGGCCGGTGACGATGATGAAGCGGTCTGGCCCCGGCATCTTCGTGCGCGGCGAGCGCGGGCGGATGGAGGACTATCCGGAAACGGCTCTGACTTCGGAAACGGCGATCTCGCTGCTCGGCGATGCCGGTCACTATCCGGAGGTCGGCACCTTTCGCCGCGCGGTCGACCAATGGCGGTTCTTCCATGGCTTCCGCACCGATCGCGATTCGCCGTTGCGGTTGCCTTGCCTCGCCGTCACGGCGCCGATGCTTGACGAGACGGGTGTCAACATGGCTGCGGTGTTTGCGACGCTCAGGCACACACGTGAGGATACGGTTGATCTCGATCGAGCGGTCGCCGACGCCTTCGGCGGCGCCTATCTCGACGTTCCCGAACCGGGACAGTTTGCCGAGTTTTCGCTGGTCTTTCCGGATTTCCCCAACCGGCCGTTCTCGCCGCGCGAGCTGTCGGATGGGCAGATGCGGTTCCTGGCGCTGGCGGCAGCGCTGCTTTCCTATCGCCGGCCCCGGTTCATTGCGCTCAACGAGCCGGAGACGAGCCTGCATCCGGACATGCTGCCGGCGCTCGCCGACATGGTCGCCAGCGCTTCGCGCGAAAGCCAGATCTGGATCGTCACCCATTCTGAGCGGTTGGCGGAGGAAGTGCGCCAGCGTTGCGGCATCCGTCCGCGCCGGGTGATCCGCAAGGACAGCGCCACCTGGATCGAGGGCATGCGGCTGACGGGGCTGATGGACGGCGACGAGTAGCAACAAAAAACCCCGCATCGCTGCGGGGTTTTCCATTCATTCCTGAAGCAATCAGGCGATCTTCTGGCCGGTCTTGGCCCAGTCGGCCAGGAACATCTCGAGGCCCTTGTCGGTCAGCGGGTGCTTGACCAGAGCCTTCAGCGTTGCCGGCGGCGCGGTGATGACGTCGGCGCCGATGAGGGCGGCTTCCTTGACGTGGTTCACGGTGCGGATCGAGGCGGCAAGGATCTCGGTCTCATAGCCGTAGTTGTCGAAGATGTGGCGGATCTCGCGGATCAGGTCCATGCCATCGAAGGCGATGTCGTCGAGGCGGCCGACGAAGGGCGAAACGAAGGTCGCGCCGGCCTTGGCGGCGAGCAGGGCCTGGTTGGCCGAGAAGCACAGCGTCACGTTGGTCTGGTGGCCGTCCGAGGTCAGCGCCTTACATGCCTTGAGACCGTCAAGCGTCAGCGGCAGCTTGATGCAGATGTTGTCGGCGATCTTCGAAAGAACGGCCGCTTCCTTCATCATCTCGGCGTATTCGGTGGCGGTCACTTCAGCCGAAACCGGGCCTTCGACGATCGAGCAGATTTCCTTGGTGACTTCCGTGATGTCGCGGCCCGACTTCAGGATCAGCGACGGGTTGGTGGTGACGCCATCGAGAAGGCCGAGATCGTTCAGCTCGCGGATTTCCTTGACGTCGGCGGTATCAACGAAAAATTTCATGGAGTCACTCCTTGGGCACGATTGCCGCTCGGGCGCATCTCTACCGGGGAGGAATTCCGTTGGCAGAGATCGCGCGCGTTGAAACTCTGGTGGAACCGTGACAAACCCTGCGCCGGCAAGGCTGCGGTTCGCAGCGCAGTTTTCTTTAACCGAAACACGTGGCAAGGTCACGGCAAAATGACTCGCGATTCAACCGATTTATTCGGCGATTTGCTCGGGCCGATTTCTGCCCGTCGCGTCGTGCCGGTCCTGGTGCCCATGCCGGCGCCGAAAGCCTATTCCTATGCGGTTCCCGACGGCATGGCGGTCGAGCCGGGCTCGATCGTGCAGGTGCCGCTCGGCCCCCGGCTCGTCGTCGGCGTGGTCTGGGATGGAGACGATGACGGCAATGTCGATCCGAAGAAACTCAAGACAATCGAGAAGGTTTTTGACTGCCCGCCGCTGACGAGGGACATGCGAACTTTTCTCGACTGGGTTGCTGCCTACACCGTGACGCCGCCGGGGCTCGTCGCGCGCATGGCGCTCCGGGCACCGGCCGCCTTCGATCCCGAGCCGATGGTGGAAGCGCTGCGCCTCACGGAGATGCGACCGGAGCGCATGACGGCGGCTCGTGAGCGCGTCATCGCGACCGCGAGCGACGGCCTCTCCTGGACGCGCTCCGGGCTTGCGCATGCGGCCGGCACATCGTCGAGCGTGATCGAGGGGCTGACGCAGCAAGGCGTCTTAGAAACCGTATTCATGGCGCCGCCGCCGGTGGTTGCCTTGCCTGATCCCGATTTTGTCGCGCCCCGGCTCGAAGGGCCCCAGAAGGATGCGGCAGCCGATCTCCTGGCGGCGGTGGAGGAGGGCGGCTTCTCTGTGTCGCTGATCGACGGCATCACCGGCTCCGGCAAGACCGAGGTTTATTTCGAGGCGATTGCCGCGACGCTTCGGGCAGGCAAGCAAGTGCTGATACTCTTGCCGGAGATCGCGCTGACATCGAGTTTCCTCGAGCGCTTCCAGGATCGTTTCGGGGCGAAGCCGGCGGAGTGGCACTCGGACCTTGCGCCGCGGACGCGCGAAAAGGTCTGGCGCCAGGTGACGACCGGCACGGTGCGTGTCGTTGCCGGCGCGCGGTCCGCGCTGTTCCTGCCGTTCGAAGAGCTCGGTCTCATCATCGTCGACGAAGAGCACGACCCGGCCTACAAGCAGGAAGACCGCGTCTTCTACAATGCGCGCGACATGGCGGTCGTGCGCGGTCGGATCACCGGCTTTCCCGTCGTGCTCGTCTCGGCGACGCCATCGGTCGAAAGCCGAGTCAATGGCGAAGTCGGCCGTTACAAGCCGATCCACCTGCCGACGCGTTTCGGCGATGCGGCGCTGCCGCGGCTCGGCGTGGTCGATATGCGCCAGCATCCGCCGGCGCGCGGCGGCTTCCTTTCGCCGGTTCTCATCAACCAGATCGGCAAGGCCGTTGAGCGCGGCGAACAGGCGCTGCTTTTCCTCAACCGCCGCGGTTATGCGCCGCTGACGCTCTGCCGCGTCTGCGGCCATCGCTTCCAGTGCCCGGACTGTTCAAGCTGGCTCGTCGAACACCGCTTCCGCGGGCAGATCCAGTGCCACCATTGCGGCTATACGGAGAAGACGCCGGAGGCCTGCCCCGAATGCGGCACGCTCGATCACCTCGTTGCCTGCGGCCCGGGGGTCGAACGCATTGCCGAGGAGGTGGAGCGGCATTTCCCCGAGGCGCGCACGATCGTGCTGTCCTCCGACCTCATGGGCGTCAAGCGGCTGCGGCTGGAACTCGACGCCATTGCGCGCGGCGAAGCGGACATCGTCATCGGCACCCAGCTTGTCGCCAAGGGGCATAACTTTCCGCTGATGACGCTGGTCGGCATCGTCGATGCCGACCTCGGCTTGGCCAATGGCGATCCGCGGGCAGCCGAGCGGACGTTCCAGCTTCTTTCGCAGGTGACCGGCCGCGCCGGGCGAACCGGCCTCAAGAGTCTCGGCCTGTTGCAGACCTACCAGCCGCAGCATCCGGTGATGCGGGCCATCGTCTCCGGCGATGCGGATGCCTTCTACGACCGCGAGATCGCCGAGCGCGAAAAGGCCTTGCTGCCGCCCTTCGGCCGGCTCGCCTCGCTGATCGTTTCGGCCGATACCCGTCAGGATGCCGAGGGCCATGCGCGGGGCTTGCGCATGGCTGCGCCGCGGACCGACGGCATCACCATTCTCGGCCCGGCGGAGGCGCCGCTGGCGCTGATCCGTGGACGGCATCGCTTCCGCCTGCTGGTGCATGGCCGGCGCAACAGCGACATGCAGGCTTTCGTCAAGGCGATGATCGCCGCCGGCCCCAAGGAGCGCGGCTCGATCAGCGTCCAGCTCGACATCGATCCCCAAAGCTTCCTGTAAATTCAAGTTTCCTGTGATCGTCGCGTTGAACAGGCCGCGGGCGATTCACAACCGGGGCGACATGCGCTAGAGGTCAAGGACGCGCCGCTTCGGCCGAAGACGAAACGGCATGACAAGGGCTCATCTGCAGGAACGGGCATGGAATTCTACATTCCGACGGAAACCGGCGAATTCCTCGCCTTCTGCGCGGCCGTGGCTGCGGCGCTGATCGGCGTCGTCATGCTGTTTGCGCCGCGGCTTACCTTTCGTGCGGCTGGCATCGGCATTGCCGAGGGGCGGCGCGGCGGCTATGCCGAGGCTCGCTCCACCATGGGCGGCATGCATGTGGGGCTCGGCCTTGCCGCGATCCTCCTGGCGCAGCCGATGGTCTATCTTGCCGTCGGAGCGGCGTTCGCGCTTGCCGCCTTCGGCCGAATCCTCTCGATGATGAGCGACAACGGCGGCACGGTCTACAACTGGCTGGCGCTCTTCGTTCAGGCGGCACTCGCCATCCTTCCGCTCGCATACGTCTTCGGCATGATCTGATCGTGCCGCGGGCCATTCCGCGATTCACAACGCAGGAAACGAATTTACGGCAAAATTCGGCCAAGGTGGCCGACTTATGCCGCATTCCTGCCGTTCGCGTGTTGCGAGTCCAAACATCCTATGCTAGACGAACCGCGAATTGCGGGGGAAGTGGGTCGCCAGGCCTCGATATCCTGCAAATTATTGCAGCAAATTCAAGAATTTAAGTTGACGGCCCACCGCCAGCTCGGTTCTTGGATGAAAATGAGAGAAGCTTGTGCCCGTGGCAGACACATCCCAGCTTATTTCCGGTGTTGCAGAAAGATACGCGTCCTCGCTTTTTGAACTCGCGCTCGGCGCCGGTTCCGTCGAGGCAGTCGGCGCGGATCTGACCCGCGTCCAGGCCCTGATCGACGGCAGCGATGATCTGAAGCGGCTGATCGTAAGCCCGGTCTTTTCTGCAGACGACCAGTTCAAGGCCATTTCGGCAGTTGCCGAGAAGGCTGGCATCTCCGGGCTCGTCGGCAACTTCCTCAAGGTCGTTGCCCGCAATCGCCGCCTCTTCGCGCTGCCGGGCATGATCAAGGCGTTCCGCCTGATCGCCGCACGCCATCGTGGCGAAGTCTCCGCCGACGTCACGTCGGCCCATGCGCTCTCTGCAGCGCAGGAAAATGAATTGAAGGCGACGCTGAAAAGCGTCACCGGCAAAGACGTGACGGTCAACGTCACCGTCGACCCGTCTATTCTTGGAGGTCTGATCGTCAAGGTCGGGTCCCGCCAGATTGACACCTCCCTTCGCACCAAACTCTCTACCCTTAAGCTTGCACTGAAAGAGGTCGGCTGATGGATATCCGCGCCGCGGAAATTTCCGCAATTCTCAAAGATCAGATCAAAAATTTCGGCCAGGAAGCAGAAGTCTCCGAAGTCGGTCAGGTGCTTTCCGTCGGTGACGGTATTGCCCGCGTCTACGGCCTCGACAATGTTCAGGCAGGCGAGATGGTCGAATTCCCGGGTGGAATTCGCGGCATGGCGCTGAACCTCGAAGCCGACAACGTCGGTGTCGTTATTTTCGGTTCCGACCGTGACATCAAGGAAGGCGACACCGTTAAGCGGACCGGCGCCATCGTGGACGTTCCTGTTGGTCCGGAACTGCTCGGCCGCGTCGTCGACGCGCTCGGCAACCCGATCGACGGCAAGGGCCCGATCAACGCCAAGCAGCGCTCGCGCGTTGACGTCAAGGCTCCGGGTATCATTCCGCGCAAGTCGGTTCATGAGCCGATGTCGACCGGCCTCAAGGCCATCGACGCTCTGATCCCGGTTGGTCGTGGCCAGCGCGAGCTCGTCATCGGCGACCGCCAGACCGGCAAGACCGCGATCATCCTTGACACGATCCTCAACCAGAAGGCCATTCACGACAATGGTCCGGAAGGTGACAAGCTGTATTGCGTCTACGTCGCAATCGGCCAGAAGCGTTCGACGGTTGCGCAGTTCGTGAAGGTTCTGGAAGAGCGTGGCGCTCTGCAGTACTCGATCATCGTTGCTGCGACCGCGTCCGACCCGGCTCCGATGCAGTACCTCGCACCGTTCGCCGGTTGCGCGATGGGCGAATACTTCCGTGACAACGGCAAGCATGCCCTCATCGGCTACGACGACCTGTCGAAGCAGGCTGTTTCCTACCGTCAGATGTCGCTCCTGCTGCGCCGCCCGCCGGGCCGCGAAGCTTACCCGGGCGACGTTTTCTACCTGCACTCCCGCCTGCTCGAGCGCGCTGCAAAGCTCTCGGACGACAACGGCGCCGGTTCGCTGACGGCTCTGCCGGTCATCGAAACGCAGGGCAACGACGTTTCGGCGTTCATCCCGACCAACGTGATCTCGATCACCGACGGCCAGATCTTCCTTGAAACCGACCTGTTCTACCAGGGCATCCGTCCGGCCGTTAACGTCGGTCTGTCGGTTTCGCGCGTCGGCTCCGCCGCGCAGATCAAGGCGATGAAGCAGGTTGCCGGCTCGATCAAGGGCGAACTCGCTCAGTATCGTGAAATGGCCGCCTTCGCGCAGTTCGGCTCGGACCTCGATGCCGCTACGCAGCGCCTGCTGAACCGCGGTGCGCGCCTGACCGAACTCCTGAAGCAGCCGCAGTTCTCGCCGCTGAAGACGGAAGAGCAGGTCGCTGTCATCTTCGCAGGTGTCAACGGTTACCTCGACAAGCTGCCGGTCAACCAGGTTGGCAAGTTCGAGCAGGGCCTGCTTTCGTACATGCGTTCGGAAGGCAAGGACATCCTGGAAACCATCCGCAAGGACAAGGCGATCTCCGACGACGTCAAGGGCAAGCTGAAGGCTGCAATCGACAGCTTCGCCAAGTCTTTCGCCTGAGCGGATTTCATTTAGGACGGATAACGGATGCCTTCACTTAAGGATCTGAAGAACCGGATCGCCTCCGTCAAGGCGACGCAGAAGATCACCAAGGCGATGAAAATGGTCGCCGCGGCGAAGCTTCGGCGTGCGCAGGAGGCGGCCGAGGCCGCCCGGCCTTACTCGCAGCGCATGGCTACCGTTCTCGCCAACATCGCCCAGGCGGTTGGTGCGGACGACAGCGCGCCTGCCCTGATGACCGGAACCGGCAAGGACGATACGCACCTTCTGGTCGTCTGCACGGCTGAACGCGGCCTTTGCGGCGGCTTCAACTCGCAGATCGCCCGTCATGCCCGCGACCACGTTCGCAAGCTGCTCGCAGCCGGCAAGACGGTCAAGATCATCTGCGTGGGCAAGAAGGGCTTCGATATTCTGCGTCGCGAATTCGCGTCGCTGATCATCGATCGTGTCGACCTGCGTGAAGTCAAGAAGATCGGCTTCGAAAACGCCGACCAGATTGGCCACAAGGTCATCGCGCTCTTCGAAAAGGGCGAGTTCGATGTCTGCACGCTGTTCTACTCCGAGTTCAAGTCCGTTATCGCCCAGATTCCGACGGCTCAGCAGCTGATCCCCGCTTCGGCCGGCCCGGTCGCAGCGCAAGCATCGGATGCTTCGGCCGTCTATGAATATGAGCCGGACGCGGGCGCGATCCTGAGCGACCTCATTCCGCGCAACATTTCCGTGCAGATCTTCCGGGCCCTGCTCGAGAACGTCGCCGGCGAAATGGGCGCGAAGATGAGCGCGATGGACAATGCGACGCGCAATGCTGGTGAGATGATCAACAAGTTGACGCTGAACTATAACCGTCAGCGCCAGGCTCAGATCACCAAGGAACTCATTGAAATCATCTCGGGCGCGGAAGCGCTCTAAGGTTACGGAAAGAGGGTAAGGATTATGGCTAAGGCAGCTACCCCGAAAGAAACCGCAGTGGAGAAGAAGCCCGCTGCACCGAGGAAGGCAGCTTCCGCCAAGACCGCAGCAGTTGCCGCAACCGGCGCTGTCGGTCGCGTAACGCAGGTCATCGGCGCCGTCGTTGACGTCGTGTTCGAAGAAGGCCAGCTTCCGCAGATCCTGAACGCGCTGGAGACCGACAACCACGGTAACCGCCTCGTTCTCGAAGTCGCTCAGCACCTCGGCGAAAACTCCGTCCGCACGATCGCCATGGACTCGACCGAAGGTCTCGTGCGCGGCCAGCCGGTCACCGACACCGGTGCGCCGATCACGGTTCCGGTTGGCGACGAAACGCTCGGCCGCATCATGAACGTCATCGGCGAGCCGGTCGACGAAGCCGGTCCGCTCGTTACCTCGGGCAAGCGCGCGATCCACCAGGATGCGCCGTCCTACGTCGAGCAGTCGACGGAAGCACAGATCCTTGTCACCGGCATCAAGGTCGTCGACCTTCTCGCGCCTTACGCAAAGGGCGGCAAGATCGGCCTCTTCGGTGGTGCAGGCGTCGGCAAGACCGTTCTCATCATGGAACTGATCAACAACGTCGCCAAGGCGCACGGTGGTTACTCGGTGTTTGCAGGCGTGGGTGAACGCACCCGCGAAGGCAACGACCTCTACCACGAAATGATCGAGTCCGGCGTTAACAAGCATGGCGGCGGCGCAGGCTCCAAGGCTGCGCTCGTTTACGGCCAGATGAACGAACCGCCGGGCGCCCGCGCTCGCGTCGCTCTGACGGGCCTCACGATCGCTGAAGACTTCCGCGACAAGGGCCAGGACGTTCTGTTCTTCGTCGACAACATCTTCCGCTTCACCCAGGCAGGTTCCGAAGTGTCGGCTCTGCTCGGCCGTATTCCTTCGGCCGTGGGTTACCAGCCGACGCTGGCGACCGACATGGGTCAGATGCAGGAACGCATCACCACGACGACCAAGGGTTCGATCACCTCGGTTCAGGCCATTTACGTTCCGGCCGACGACTTGACCGACCCGGCGCCGGCTACCTCGTTCGCCCACCTGGACGCAACGACGGTTCTGTCGCGCTCGATCGCCGAAAAGGGCATCTACCCGGCCGTTGACCCGCTCGACTCCACGTCGCGCATGCTGGACCCGATGATCGTCGGCGAGGAGCACTACGAAGTGTCGCGTAAGGTGCAGACGACCCTGCAGCGCTACAAGTCGCTCCAGGACATCATCGCCATCCTCGGCATGGACGAACTGTCTGAAGAAGACAAGATCGCCGTTGCCCGCGCTCGTAAGATCGAACGCTTCCTGTCGCAGCCGTTCTTCGTCGCCGAAGTCTTCACGGGTTCGCCGGGCAAGCTCGTCGCTCTCGAAGACACGATCAAGGGCTTCAAGGGCCTGGTCAACGGCGAATACGACCACCTGCCGGAAGCTGCCTTCTACATGGTCGGCTCGATCGAAGAAGCGGTCGAAAAGGCCAAGAAGCTGGCTGCTGAAGCCGCTTGATTGCACTGTTAAGCCTCGGCGCGATCCAAGCGCCGAGGCTTTCATCCTGCCTTATCAGAAGGCAGGGAAGACATGCACAGCCGCCTTTTAGGTGGCGCGCCCACGAGAAGTGAATGGTCATGGCCGATTTCAACTTTGAGCTTGTTTCCCCCGAGCGCCTGCTCCTCTCCGAAAAGGTGACGGAAGTCGTCATTCCGGCGACCGAGGGCGAGATGACCGTGATGGCCAATCACGCTCCGACGATGACGACGGTCAAGCCCGGCGTGGTCACGGTGAAGACGGCTGACGGCAAGACCGAGCGCTTTGCTGTGTTCGGCGGCTTTGCCGACATCCTGCCGACCGGCTGCACGCTTTTGGCCGAGTCCGCCGTCCACGTCGACGAACTCGACCGTACGGTTCTTGAAAACCGCATCGATGCGGTTCGTGCCGAGCTGGAAGGCGCCGGCGACGAGAAGAAGACCCGTCTCGAGCAGTTCGTCGCCGAACTGACGAAGCTCGGCGAGATCGTGATCCCGGCCTGAAAGGGACACCCGGAAGGGTAATGCAAATCCGAAAGCCCCGCCTTCGTGCGGGGTTTTTTGTTGATCGCGAGTTCTTTGCCGTGACGCTTCGCTTAAGTGGAGCGGGATGCGGGCGGACAACCGTATACCCTTCCTCATCAGTATTAGCCTTCGCGTCGGTGAATGGCTTGCCCGGATCGGCGCTTTAGCTATTCTTCATCAGAAGCCCTTTATTGGTCCCTGAAAGTTCAGCTCAAAGAAGAAGAGGCGCCGGCATGACGTCAAAGATTGTTCCGGTGATCATGGCGGGCGGGCGCGGCACCCGTTTGTGGCCGCTCTCTCGCGCCGCCGCTCCGAAGCAATTCCTGCAGATCCTTTCCGATCGTTCACTGTTCCAGCAGACGCTGGAGCGCGTGCGCGACGCCGGCCAGTTCGAGCCGGCCATCATCGTCACCAACAGCGACTTTCGCTTCATCGTCGCGGAGCAGGCGCGGGCGATCGACGTACATCTGGGCGACATCCTCCTTGAGCCGGTTGCACGCAACACAGCGCCGGCGCTGACTGCCGCGGCTTTCCAGGTACTCAGCCGTTACGGCAAGGGTGCGGTCATGCAGGTGCTTGCTTCTGACCATGAGATCGATGCCGGCGAGGTCTACAGGGATTGCATACTCAGGGCGCACCAGGCCGCCCGCCACGGAGAACTGGTGACCTTCGGCATCACGCCGACGGAACCGGCGACCGGCTACGGCTACATCGAGCGCGGCGAAGAACTGACGGCTGGCACGAACCGTGTGGCGCGGTTCGTCGAGAAGCCGGACCGCGCCAAAGCCGAGGCAATGCTCGAGACCGGGCGCTACCTCTGGAACTCCGGCATGTTCATGCTGCCGGTAAAGCACTTTCTTGATGAGATGAAGCGCCACGCGCCCCAGGTCTGGGAAGCGACGAAGCTCGCGGTGGAAGGGGCTCAGAAGGATCTCGACTTCACCCGGCTGCACGCGGCGAGCTTTGCCGCTGCGCCTGATATCTCCGTCGATTATGCGGTCTTTGAAAAGACTGAGCGGGCGGCCGTGGTGCCGTCTTCCTTCCTCTGGTCCGATCTCGGCAGCTGGGACGCGGTCTGGAAGACGGGAGAAAAGGACGGCGACGGCAATGTCGTCACCGACAAGGCCACGGTGTCGAACACGCGCAATTCGCTGGTCCTGTCGCGCGACATTCACCTTGCAGTTCAAGGGCTGGACGATGTCGCCGTCATTGCCGGCGAGGATGCCGTCTATGTCGGACGGCTGGCCGACAGCCAGAGCGTCGGTTCCATCGTCAAGACGCTGGCGAAGTCGCCACAGACGGCGGTGCTGACCGAGATCCACCCGACGTCCTATCGCCCCTGGGGGGCGGTCGCGGCCATTTCGGACGGAGAACGCTTTGCCGTCAAACGTCTGCGCGTGAACCCCGGCAAGAAGATCTCACTGCAGAAGCATCATCATCGGGCGGAACATTGGATCGTGGTGCGCGGCACTGCGGAGATCACGATGTCCGGGGAAACGCGAATGCTGCACGAGAATGAGTCGGTCTATATTCCGCCGGGGATCGTGCACCGGCTTCACAACCCGGGCAAAATCCCGCTGGAACTGATCGAGGTGCGCACCGGCTCCTATCTCGGCGAAGATGACATCATCCGTATCGAGGACGAATTCGGCCGAAGCTAAGGGGTATCCGTCAAAGTGCTACGGCGACCTTTGTGCGCGTCTGATACGACGCGGCGCCGCAGGCCCGAATGATCGGACGACACGAAAAAAGCCCGGGCCAAGACCCGGGCTTTGCGTAGGTGAGAGCGGGACGTCTGTCCCGCTCCAAATTCGGCACGCTTATAGCTGAAGGATCAGCCGGCGACGCGCTCGGTTTCGCCCTTCTGAGCGTAGTAGTGGCCGAAGCGGTTTGCGAGGAAGGTGTCGAGGCTGATGTCTTCCTGGCGAACGAAGCCCTTGGAGGCGATCTTGCCTTCGGCGAGCAGGTCGAGCACGGCGCAGATGCTGCCTGCCGTGGTGATCTGGATACCGCTCTGCATGCGGCCGGCAACGACGCCGCTATAGACCTTGTTGGCGTAGGTTTCCTGGATCAGGCGGCCGCTGCGGAAGCCCGAAACCGTAACGAAGATCACGACGACGTCCTGGGTGGTGGTCGGCAGGGCGTTCTCGAAGATGTCCTTGAGGACTTCGCGGCGGTGGCGCAGGCCGAGGTCGTTGAGGAGCGCCTTCATGATGGCGGCATGGCCCGGATAGCGGATCGTCTTGTAGTTAAGCGTGCGAACCTTGCCCTTCAGCGTTTCGCAGAGGGTGCCGAGACCGCCCGAGGTGTTGAAGGCTTCATAGGTGACGCCGTCGAGCGAGAATTCTTCGCGCTCTTCCATGGCCGGCACTTCGATGAGGTTGTTTTCGACGATCGCTTCGCAGGGCTCGATATATTCGTTGATAACGCCGTCGGTGCTCCAGGTGAGATTGTAGTTGAGCGCGTTCGACGGGTACTGCGGCAGGGCGCCAACGCGCATGCGCACGCTTTCCAGCGTCTCAAAGTGGCTGGCGAGATCGTTGGCGACGATCGAGATGAAGCCCGGTGCGAGGCCGCACTGCGGGATGAAGGCGGTGTTGGCCTTGGCGGCGATCGCCTTGACCTGGCGGGTGGATTCGACGTCTTCGGTCAGGTCCAGGTAGTGGATGCCGGCTTCAGCAGCGGCTTCGGCGATTGCGACCGTCAGGTGGAACGGAGCGGCGCTGAGGACGGCGAACTTGCCCGAGAGAAGAGCGACGAGCTGCTTCTTGTCGGCGATATCGACCGTCGCGGTCGTGATGGCAGCGTGCTTTTCCACCTGCTCCAGCTGTTCGGCGCTGCGGTCGGCGACGCAGACGCTGTAGTCGCCGGTATGGGCGAGCATGCGAGCGATGGTGGAGCCGATCTTGCCTGCTCCGATGACGACGATATTCTTCATTCTTTCCCCCAGGGCATGAGAACTGTGTGTGCCCCTATTGTCGTGGGAGGGGTGGTTGATTTGAAGCGCCGAAACGACTAAATCGCCTATAGATATTCGGCAGATTGCCCAACAGGACCGACGAAATGCAAATCACGGACAAGGATCGAGAGCTCCTCGCCGTCCTCAGCGAAAATGCCCGCATGCCGACGGCGACGATCGCGCGCCGGCTCGGCCTGTCGCGCACGACAGTGCAGGCGAGGATCGAGCGGTTGGAGCGCGAGGGAATCATCGCCGGCTACGGCGTGCGCCTGTCGGAGAGCTACGAGAAGGGGCTGGTCAAGGCGCATGTGCTGATCACCATCGCGCCGCGGGCGCTGAGCCGCGTGACCCCTGAACTCAGTGCCATCCGTGAAATCCAGACGCTGCATTCTGTCAGCGGCAGTTTCGATCTTATCGCCGTGGTCGCGGCGACGTCGATCAGCGAACTTGATCTTCTGATCGACCGCATCGGCGAGATCGACGGCGTCGACCGGACGCTTTCTTCGATTATCCTTTCGACCCGGATCGATCGGTAGGCCGTTGCTTTCCTAAGTCAGCGAGCGACGGAATCGTCATGGCGCATGACCCGCGGAGGGCTTCTCGCCGAGCGTGGCGTCCGTCGCTGGCTCCTTCCCATTCGGCACTTTTGCCGGCACGTTCCAGTCTGTCGGGCCCTTGACGAAGCTACGCAGTCCGGCATCGCCATAGGCGAGCCATTTGCTCCGGTCGAAGTAAAGCTCGGCAATGCTCTTCGGCCGCGCGCGCGGCTGGTTGGCAAGGAAGTTAAAGCGCGGCGTCACCTCGTCGGACTCGCGCTTGAACTGGATGCGGCTGCCGAAACGCTTGAGATCGAATTCCTTCAGCGCCTGGATTTGCAGGGTGACGCTTGCGGCATCGGCCCAGCGCACGTGGTCGAGGAACACCGCCGCTGCCCGCGCCGCTGCCGTGGTCACGGCCTGGCGGTCCTCCGGTCGCTCGATGTTGAGCTTGACGCGGAAGGAGGTGATTTCCTCCTCGCCGCTGCCTTTGACGAAGATGAAGATCGATGAGGGCTTGTCCTCGCCCGGACGCGGGAAGGAGACGAGTGACGAACATTCCCATTGGGCACGCTCACCGGCACCGGCTTTCCATTCGAGTTCGCGAAAGCCGGCGTCGCGCAACTCGTCGCAGAGCGCCTTGGGATCGCTGCGGATGACGCGCAGGAACTGCTGCTCCGGCGTCTGCAGATCCTGGAAGGTCCAGGCGGGCAGGGCGATGCGTGGCGGTTCGCGCCTTGCCGGCTTCTCGGCCGTCGATTCGGAGGGCTTGCTCTTCGCCAGGAAGGTCGTCGGCAGACCCAATGCCACGAGAACTTTCTTGAGGTTGCGCTGTTCGTTGGCAAGCAGGGCCGTCGCGAGAATGGCGGTGACGATCAGGATGAGAGCGACGAGAAAGAAGCGCAGTCCCGTCCGACCGGCAGGCTTTGGAGCCGGCGTCTTGCCACGGGGCGTGCTCATGCGGTCCCGCCTGCCCGGCGGGGTGCGATGAGGCGCGGGACCTCCAGCAAAAGATGATCGGTCGGCCGGGCTTCCATGATCTCAAGCTATCAACGGGTCTAGGCCTTCTTCATCCTCGAAATCCGTCGCGGCGGCAATATGCAACCGCCGATATCGGCAAGCGACTGTCACGTCTCAACACAACGCGCCGCTGAGCGAGTGTTACGGTGAACTAGGAAGTTGAAATTCGGGGACGATCCCATAGCTTGCTGGACGCAAACATCGAATGGAATACGTCATGGCAAACCCGAATTCAGCCGAGCTTGCGATCGATGCGTCGCTGGTACGGCGGCTGATCGCGACACAGTTTCCGCGATGGTCGGATCTTGCGGTGCGCCCGATCGAGCCCGGCGGCTGGGACAACAGAAGCTTCCGGCTCGGCGAGCAGATGACCGTGCGCCTTCCAAGCGCCGAGCGCTATGTGCTGCAAGTGGAAAAGGAGCACCGCTGGCTGCCGCGGCTGGCTCCCCAATTGCCGCTGCCCATTCCCGTGCCGCTTGCCAAGGGCACGCCGGGAGAAGGCTTTCCCTGGCCCTGGTCTGTCTACCGCTGGCTTCAGGGGGAAACATTGGTGGTGGAACGGGTCGCAGATCTCGGGCAAGTGGCGAAGGATCTCACGCGGTTTCTGCGCGCCTTGCGGCAGGCGGATGCTGCGAGTGGGCCTTTGCCCGGCGACCATAACTTCCACCGCGGCGGTCCGCCTGCCTTCTATGACGAGCAGACACGTCAGGCGCTCCCACTGCTTGAGGGACAGGTCGACACGGCGGCGGCCAGAGAGGTCTGGGAAGCGGCCCTTGCTGCGCCATTCGAGGGGACGCCCGTCTGGTTTCACGGCGATATCGCCTGGGGCAACCTGTTGGTCGCGCAGGGTCGCTTGAGCGCGGTCATCGATTTCGGCACTTCGGGTGTCGGCGACCCCGCCTGCGATCTGGCGATCGCCTGGACGTTCTTCCATGGCGAGAGCCGCGAGGTCTTCCGTCATGGCATGGCACTCGATCGCGGTGCCTGGGCCCGCGGGCGTGGCTGGACCCTGTGGAAGGCGCTGATCGTGCTTGCCGGCATGACCGGCGCACCTGCAAGCGAGCAGGCAAAGCAGCGCACGGTGATCGAAGACGTGCTTGCGGATCATCGCCGCTTCGGCTAGCGCCCAAGCCACGATCGGGGGCAAGCCAGCTTGACCCCGCTGCAAATTGCCTCTAGGTCAGGCGCACGCGGGACGACCCGCGTCGGTGCTTCGCCTGGGGACGGCCCCAGTATCTCGACCGAGATACTTGGAGTCGATCGCATCATGCAGCCCCAAAGCTCGCGGCACGTCCGCGCGACCTTTCCCTTTATTGAACAGCCTAGTCATTCCATCGGAAGCAATCGCTTCGTGGAACGATCTCGGCCGCCGATCGCTTGTCCAACACATTGACGCGCCGGCGGCCGCCGACGCGCGCCGCCGATGCGTCTCCGCCAACACATGAGGTTGATGATGGCCGGACCCATCGAACAATTTGAGATCAAGTCACTCCTACCGATCGCCGAGATCGGCGGTCACCAGATCAGCTTTACCAACTCGGCCGCCTATATGGTGCTGACGGTGGCGATCGCCAGTCTGTTCCTGATCCTGTCAACGGGAAGACGCGGCCTCGTGCCGAACCGGGCGCAGTCGGCGGCCGAGATCCTCTATGAGTTTGCGGCAAAGACGCTGCGCGACAATGCCGGCGAGAAGGGCATGCGCTTCTTCCCGCTGGTCTTCTCGCTTTTCGTGTTCATCCTCACCGCCAACCTGATCGGCATGTTCCCCTATGCCTTCACGGTGACGAGCCATATCGCGGTCACCTTCGCGCTGGCCATGCTGGTGTTCCTGACGGTCACGCTCTATGGCCTTTACCGGCACGGCTTCGGCTTCCTCAGGCTGTTCATGCCGGCGGGCGTGCCGTTGATTCTGGCGCCGATCATCATCCCGATCGAGGTGGTCTCCTACCTCTCGCGTCCCGTCAGCCACTCGGTTCGTCTATTCGCGGTCATGCTGGCCGGCCACATCACGCTCAAGGTTTTCGCCGGTTTCGTCGTGGGCCTCAGCGGCTTTGGGGCGCTCGGGATCCTGGCCGCGGTCATGCCGCTGCTGATGACGGTGGCGCTGACCGCGCTCGAACTGCTGATGGCGCTCATCCAGGCCTATATCTTCACCATGCTGACCTGCATGTATCTCAACGACGCGCTCCATCCGAGCCACTGAGAACAGGCGATGAGGCTCCCTGCACCGGGAGCCTCTTTGTCATTCGATCGCCCGCCGCGCTTCGTTCCGGTAGGTCCGCCAGGAGGTCCAGGCAAAGGCGATGAGAAACATCACGGTCATCAGGAGCACGATGGTCGGCGCCGGCGCGCTGTCGATGAAGAAGGAGAGATAGACGCCGCAGAAGGAGGCCGTCATCGCGATGAGCACGGCGACGATGAGCATGGCGCCCATGGTGCGGGTGACCAGGAAGGCGATGGCGCCGGGTGCGATCAGCATGGCGATGGCAAGGATCAGCCCCACCGCCTTCAGCGCGCCGACGATCGTCAGCGACAGGATCGCGAGCAGCCCATAGTGCAACCAGTTAACCGGAAGACCGACGGCTTTGGCCTGGGCGGGATCGAAGGCGTGCAGCAGGAAATCGCGCCATTTGACGGCGAGAATACCGGTGGCGACCAAGGCGATCACGCCGGTCTCGGCGATGTCGCGCCAGCCGATGCCGAGCATGTCGCCGAAGAGGATGTGGTCGAGGTGCACGTCGCTCTGGATCTTGGTGTAGAGCACCAGCCCGAAGCCGAACATGCCGGAGAAGACCACGCCCATCACCGTATCCTGCTTGATGCGGCTGTTTTCCTTGAGATAGCCGGTCAAAAGCGCGCAGGACATGCCGGCGGCAAAGGCGCCGACGGCAAGCGGCAGGCCGACGATGTAGGAGATGACGATGCCGGGGAAGACCGCATGCGAGATCGCGTCGCCCATCAGCGACCAGCCCTTCAGCACCAGGAAACAGGAGAGCATGGCGGTCGGGATCGCCACCAGCACCGAGATCAGAAGCGCGTTGCGCATGAACTCGAATTCGAGGACCGCAAGCAGCATGTCGAGCGAGATCATCGGGCAGCCTCCATCGGTTCGGCGCTGCGCCTGCGCGCGGCGAGCAGCCCGTGCTTCGGGGCCAAGACGAAGGCCGTCAGGAAGATGAGTGTCTGCAGCACGATGATGATGCCGCCGGTGGCACCGTCGAGGAAGTAGCTGAAATAGGCGCCGAAGAAGCTCGTCAGCGCACCGATGGCGACGCTGATCAGGATCAGCCGCGGAAAGCGATCCGTGAGCAGGTAAGCGGTCGCGCCAGGCGTCACCACCATGGCGATGACAAGGAAAGCGCCGACGGTCTGCAGTGCTGCGACCGTACAGGCCGAGAGCAGGGTGAAGAACAGCACCTTGAGGAAGGTGGTGGGAATGCCGATCGAGCGGGCGTGGCTCTCATCGAAGAAGGTCACCATCAGGTCCTTCCACTTCGCTGTCAGAATGACCAGCGAGACGATGCCGATGATCGCGAGCTGCAGTGTGTCGGCGGGCGTGATCGCCAGGATGTTGCCGAGCACGATGGTCTGAATATTCACCGATGTCGGCGACAGCGAGACCATGAAAAGCCCGAGGCCGAAGAAGGAGGTGAAGATCAGGCCGATGATCGTGTCTTCCTTGAGCCTTGTGCGCTGATTGAGAAACAACATGGCGCCGGCGGCAAGCGAGCCGGAGAAGAAGGCGCCGAGCGAGAAGGGCAGGCCCAGCATATAGGCGCCGGCGACCCCCGGGACGATCGAATGCGAGAGGGCATCACCGATCAGCGACCAGCCCTTGAGCATCAGATAGGAGGAGAGGAAGGCGCAGACGGCGCCGACCAGCGCGCTCACCCACATGGCATTGACCATGTAGCCATAGGTGAAGGGTTCCAGGAGCGTGGCGATCATTTGCCGTTCGGTTCCCCGTTGGTCTCGGGTTTTGCCGGCTGCGCCACCATCCGATCCTTGTCGCCATACATGACGAGCGGGCGCTCGTCGTCGGTGATGACGGCGAGCTGCCGCGGATCGGCATCGTCATGCAGGTTTTCGCCGCCGAGCACGAAGTGCCGGAGAACGCCGCCGAAGGCGAGTTCCAGGTTTTCGCGGGTGAAGGTGGTTTCCGTCGGGCCATAGGCGAGCACGGTGTTCTTGAGGAGCACGGTGCGGTCGCAGAATTCCGGCACACTGCCGAGATTGTGGGTGGAAACCAGCATGACCCGGCCCTCGTCACGCAGGCCGATCAGGAGGCGAATGATCGCGTCCTCGGTCTTGACGTCGACGCCGGTGAACGGTTCGTCGAGCAGGATGACCTTGCCATCCTGGGCGAGCGCGCGCGCCAGGAAGACGCGCTTCTTCTGGCCGCCGGAGAGTTCACCGATCTGGCGCTTGCGATAGTCGCTCATGCCGACGCGCGCAAGCGCTGCCTCGACCGCCTCATGATCCGCCGTCTTCGGGATGCGCAGCATGTTCATGTGGCCGTAGCGGCCCATCATGACGACGTCCTCGACCAGGACCGGGAAGTTCCAGTCGACCTCCTCGGCCTGCGGCACATAGGCGACGAGGTTCTTCTTGAGCGCTTCCGGAACCGAACGGCCAAGGATCGAGATCTCGCCGCGCGAGAGCCGGGCAAAGCCCATGATCGCCTTGAAGAGTGTCGACTTGCCGCTGCCGTTGACGCCGACGAGCGCGGTGATCGTGCCCGTCGGGATCTCGAAGGTCGCGTCGCGCAGGGCCCGCAGGCCGTTGCGGTAGGTGACTGTCGCGCCAGAGACACGGATGCCGCTGCCCTGTTCGCCGGACGCCGGCGCGGGGCCGGAGCGGGGCTTCACCTGAAGGTTCATTGCGAAAGCCCCTTGGCGATGGTTTCCGATGTGACGCGCAGCAGATCGATATAGGTGGGAACCGGACCGTCCGCCTCGCTCAAGGAATCAACGTAGAGCACGCCACCGTATTTTGCACCGGTTTCGCGCGCCACCTGCTCAGCCGGATCGGGCGAGATCGTGCTTTCGGAAAAGACGACCGGAATGTGGTTGGCCCTGACGGCGTCGATGACCTTGCGGACCTGTTGCGGGGTACCCTGTTGGTCGGCATTGATCGGCCAGAGGTAGAGTTCCTTCATGCCGAAATCGCGGATCAGGTAGCTGAAGGCGCCTTCGCTCGAAACCAACCAGCGCTTGTCTTCGGGGATCTTGGCGATCTCGGCGCGGATCGGCGCGATGGTCGCCTCGATCTTCTGCTTATAGGCCTCGGCATTCGCCTTGTAGGTCTCGGCATTGGCGGGATCGTACTTCACGAAGGCGTCGCGAATGTTGTCGACATAGATGAGGGCTGCCGATGGCGACATCCAGGCATGCGGATTGGGCTTTCCGCTGTAGGGGCCTTCGGCAATGCCCATGGGCTCGACGCCGGTCGAGACGACGGCACCGGGGACGTCATCAAAGTTCTGGAAGAATTTCTCAAACCAGAGCTCCAGGTTCAGACCGTTCCACAGGATCAGCTTGGCGTCGTGCGCCTTCAGGATGTCGCGCGGGGTCGGCTGGTAGTTGTGGATCTCGGCACCCGGTTTGGTGATCGATTCGACGATTGCGGCGTCGCCCGCGACGTTCTTGGCCATGTCGGCAATGACCGTGAAGGTCGTCACTGCCTTGAATTTCTCCTGCGCTGAGCCGGCGCCGGGAAGGAGCGCGATGGCTGCCAGGGCAGCTGCCGCTGCCAGGATCGCGCGCTTCGTCTGATCGATCATTCGCTACTCCCAGATGTTGACATCACAGGAGTAGGGGAATGATTTGCATAAGTCAATGCAAATGCGAAGCATTCGCAACTAGCTATTTTCAAAACCAATGCCCTTGGCTAGTGTAACGACCATGAAACAGAACAAGAATCGTGTCGAAGAGCTGGAAGGCGTTTTGCGGGATGGCGGCGTGCGCGTTACGCGCCAGCGCTCCGCAATCCTGAAGATTCTCGCCACCGCCGAAGACCATCCGGATGCAAACGAACTGCATCGCCGGGCGAAGGAAATCGACGCCACCGTCTCGCTTTCGACGGTCTACCGGACGCTGTCAGCGCTCGAGCAGCAGGGCGTCGTGCAGCGCCATGCCTTCGAAAGCGCGACGGCGCGTTTCGAGACCGCCGACGCCCCGCATCACGATCATCTGATCGATATCGACACGGGGGCTGTGATCGAGTTCCGTTCCGACAAGATCGAGCAACTGCAAGCGGAGATTGCCGCCGAGCTCGGCTACGATCTCGTGCGCCACCGGCTCGAGCTCTACTGCCGCAAGCGCAAGGACTGAGCGAAGCTCGTCAGAGTCGTTGCGCTCGTGATGTCGCGCAACGTCTCCTCTTGCTTTCAAATGAAAGAGTGTCAGCCGCGGCGCGCGACGGCGGAGGTGCGCCGCCGTGCCGGTATGGTCATGGCCGCAACGCCGATGATGACGCAGCCAAGGCCGATCCAGGCGGTGTCCGACAGCCGTTCGCCGAGGAAGAGCGCGCCGATGGCGACACCGACCGGCACGCGCAGATAGGCCTGGGCCGTGGCGCCGACCGAACCCAGCGTCTGGATCAGCCGGAAGTAGATGGCGAAGGCAAGTGCTGTCGAAAAGACTGCGAGGCCAAGGAGCGCAAGCAGCGAATCCATGGATGGAGCCAGCGTCCAGGGCCTGTCGACGATGAGGCTGGTGGGAATCAGCAGCACCGTGCCTGATATCAGCGAGCCGGCAGCGGGCATCATTGGATCCAGGCCCTTGAAGCTGCGTCCAAAGATGGCGGCACCGGCATAACAGACGGTGGCGAGCACCACGGCCAGCTGTGGCAGCAATTGCGCGCCGAGACCGCCGAAGGCCTCCATGCCGATGATCAGGCTGATGCCGGTCATGCCGGCAATCACGCCGACGAGCTTGCGGGCGGTTACCGCCTCGTGGCGGGTAATCAGGGCCGTCATCAGGAAGGCGAAGATCGGTGTCGTCGCGTTGAGGATCGAAGCGATGCCGGCATCGATCGTCTGTTCCGCCCAGGCAATCAGCGTGAAGGGCACGACGCTGTTGAGGCAAGCCTGGAACAGGAACCGCCGCCAGGTTGCGAGGTCGCGCGGCATCTTCAGGCCACGCCAACGGAGAACCGCGAGAAGCAGGGCGCCGGCGATCAAGGTACGGGCGGCAATCAGCGTGACCGGCGGAATGGTTTCAACGCCGATCTTGATGAAGGTGTAGGAAGCGCCCCAGAGCGTCGCAAGCGCAAGCAGCAGGAGGAGTTCAAGGGTGAGATTGGTCTTGGCCATGGCAGAGAACCTTCGTGTCGTCGTCGTTGTCCTTCCTCTAGCGCGATGGAGACGACAGATGCTTCGGTGGCGATCGAAGTATCGAGATCTCTCCGCGGACGTGAGACGACAAAGCCCCGACCCACCTTTCGGGGGGGGCGGGGCAGATGCTTTCGTTTATGCTCAGTGGCTGTCGGCGAGCTTGGCCGCGTCGACGGACGCGGATCTTTCGAAGCTCAAGCCATTGAAGAAGGCATTGAGCACCACGGCCGAGATCGAGGCGAGCACGATGCCGGACTCGATGATCGGGTGGATCGCATGCGGCAGCCACATCAGGTAGTTCGGCGCGATCAAAGGGATCAGGCCGAAGCCGACCGAGACGGCGACAACGAAGAGGTTGTTGCGCGACGACTTGAAGTCGACGGTCGACAGGATGCGCACGCCGGTGGCCGCCACCATGCCGAACATCACCAGGCCGGCGCCGCCGAGCACGAAGGTCGGCACCGCTTCCACCAGCGCGCCCATCTTCGGGATCAGTCCGAGCGCGATCATGATGGCGCCCCCCATCACGCAGACATAGCGGCTCTTTACGCCGGTGACGCCGACGAGACCGACATTCTGCGAGAAGCTCGTATAGGGGAAGGTGTTGAACAGGCCGCCGATCATCGTGCCGAGGCCATCGACCCGCAGCCCCGCCGTCAGTTGCTGCTGCGATACTTCGCGGTTGGTCATTTCGCCGAGCGCCAGGAACATGCCGGTCGATTCGATCATGACGACGATCATCACGAGCGACATGGTGGCGATCAGCACCGGATCGAAGATCGGCATGCCGAAGCGCAGCGGCGTGACCACGGCAAACCAGCCGGCGTCGGCCACCCGGTCGAAGTGCATCATGCCGAGTGCGGCGGCGAGGACGCAGCCGAGGACGACGCCGGTCAGCACCGCGATGTTGCTGATCAATCCGCGGCCGAAGCGTGCGATGACGAGGATGGACACAAGCACGAAGGCGGCAAGCGCGATGTGGCTCGGCTCCGCATAGAGCGGGTTCGGCACCGTGGCGCCGAGCACCAGACCATCAGGAATAGCAGGCCCGCCGCCGGCGGCGGCCGCGGCCTTCATCGCGGCCAGCCATTCGGCATGGGCTGGGTCGACCAGTTTCGGCGCCGTTGGGCCGAAAGGATTGCCGAAGATCCAGTTGACGCCCACCCGCATCAGCGAAACGCCGATGACGAGAATGATGGTGCCAGTGACGATCGGCGGGAAGAACTTGAGCAATCTGCCCATCAACGGCGCGATCAGCAGGGCGACGAGGCCGGCGCCGATGATGGCGCCGAAAATCATGCGCGCGCCCTCCTGGTCCGGGGTCATCGCCGCCATCGAAACCATCGGGCCGACGGACGCGAACGTAACGCCCATCATGACGGGAAGGCGGATGCCGAAGCTGCGACCGAGGCCGAGCGACTGGATGATGGTGACGATGCCGCAGACGAACAGATCGGCCGAGATCAGGAAGGCAACATCCTGGGGGCTGAGCTGCAATGCCCGGCCGACGATCAGCGGTACCGCGACGGCGCCGCCATACATGACAAGAACGTGCTGGATCCCAAGCGTGGCGAGCCTGCCCACAGGCAGCTTCTCGTCCACCGGGTGTATGCTGGAAACGTCGCTCATGGTTCCTCCTCCCATCACGTCGACCAGTCCGGTTCCCCCGTCCTCCAACAGGGGAGCGCAATTTTTCCGTGCCGAGGCAGAATGTCGCAAGTATTGCGAAAGCGAAAACACTTTCCGGAATCCGGGGGAAATCAGTCACGATGCCCTGGTGGCGGGAACGGTTGCCGCCAAGGTCGCGAGCCTTGACGAAAAGCTACAGGCGAGCCTGACGAGGCGGGAGACCATGCAACGTAGCCGCAATGCGAAGCAGCGATGGTCTCTTACGCCGGTGCTCCGGCGCTGTTCGTTTGGGATCATGGTCGATGGTATCTTGGAGATTGGCCTTCTGGCGTTTGCTCGCTGTGCTGTTCGCGCTCGCCTTCGCGCTTCCACCGGTTGCCGCGCGCGCCAACGGCGCCACCTTTCCGGGGCAGTGGCAGCAGGTGGCGTCAGGAACGGACGCGTGCGAGGCCTGCTGGGTCGAAATCAGGCGGAACGGTCCGGTCCTGAAGGTGACGGGCAAGGACGGATGGTTCGCGGTGGTCCATCTCGGACGCGCTGGAGGCGGCCATAGCGCCGAGGGGATCGGTCGCTGGAGCGAGGACGGGGACAGCCACTATCGCGGCCAGCCATTCGATATCCGGATCGCTATCGTCGACAAGCATCTCTACATGGACATGACCGTGCAGATGGACGACGGCTCGACGCACGCCGTCCGAGCGATCTTCGACAAGCGCCGGTCCGAGAAGTCCGGACGCCTTCGGCTGGCCCGGATGTAGGCACGGCCATGCCCCCTCAGGGATTGCCGGCAAAGAAATACCGGGGCCGTTGCCGACCCCGGTGCCGCATCTCCTGAAAGAAAAAGGCCGCCCGGTGGGGGCGGCCTTCTTGTTATTTCTGCCAGCTCTTGACCAGATCGTCGTAGTTGACGGTCTGCGGCTTTTCTTTCTCGTTCTCGACCTTCAGCTGCGGAGCGAGGTTGCCAGCCTTGACGGCTTCGGCGTTCCAGTACTCAAGGTCATGCTCTTCGGCGAGCTTCGGGCCGATGTCGCCCTGAACGCCCGAACGTTCGAGACGGGAGAGAACCTTCTCCTGCTCGGCGCACAGCGAGTCCATGGCTTCCTGAGCGGTCTTGGCACCCGAGGATGCGTCGCCGATCGCCTGCCACCACAGCTGAGCCAGCTTCGGATAGTCAGGAACGTTCGTGCCGGTCGGCGACCACTGCAGGCGGGCCGGCGAACGGTAGAACTCGATCAGACCGCCGAGCTTCGGAGCACGGTCCGTGAAGCTCTTGTGGTCAAGCGTCGACTGGCGGATGAAGGTGAGGCCGACATGGCTCTTCTTCACGTCGACGGTCTTCGAAGTCACGAACTGCGCATAGAGCCAGGCGGCCTTGGCGCGATCGTCAGGGGTGGACTTCAAGAGCGTCCAGGAACCGGCGTCCTGGTAGCCGAGCTTCATGCCGTCCTTCCAGTAGACGCCGTGCGGGCTCGGAGCGAAACGCCACTTCGGCGAGCCGTCCTCGTTGACGACGGGCAGGCCCGGCTTGACGAAGTCGGCGGTAAAGGCCGTGTAGGTGAACATCTGCTGGGCGATTTCGCCCTGCGACGGAACCGGACCGGATTCCGAGAAGGTCATGCCCTGGGCAGCAGCCGGTGCATAGGCCTTCATCCAGTCGAGGTACTTCTGGATGGAGTAGACGGCCGCCGGGCCGTTGGTGTCGCCGCCGCGGGCAACGCACGAGCCGACCGGACGCGAGTTCTCGTCGACCTTGATACCCCATTCGTCGACCGGCTTGCCGTTCGGGATGCCCTTGTCGCCGTTGCCGGCCATCGACAGCCAGGCGTCGGTGAACCGCCAGCCGAGCGACGGGTCCTTCTTGCCGTAGTCCATGTGGCCATAGACCTTCTTGCCGTCGACTTCGCGGCCGGTGAAGAACTCGGCGATGTCCTCATAGGCCGACCAGTTGACCGGAACGCCGAGGTCGTAGCCGTACTTCGCCTTGAAGTCCGCCTTGTTCTTCTCGTCGTTGAACCAGTCGTAGCGGAACCAGTAGAGGTTCGCGAACTGCTGGTCGGGCAGCTGGTAGAGCTTGCCATCCGGCGCGGTCGTGAAGGACTTGCCGATGAAGTCGTCGATGTCGAGGTTCGGGTTGGTGACGTCCTTGCCTTCATTGGCCATGAAGTCCGTCAGGCTGCGCGCCTGCTGGTAACGCCAATGGGTGCCGATCAGGTCAGAGTCGTTGATGTAGGCGTCGTAGACGTTTTCGCCCGACTGCATCTGCGTCTGCAGCTTTTCGACGACGTCGCCTTCGCCGATCAGGTCGTGGGTGATCTTGATGCCGGTGATGTCGGCGAAGGCCTTGGCCAGCGTCTTCGATTCGTATTCATGGGTGGTGATCGTTTCGGAAACGACCTTGATTTCCATGCCGGCGAAGGGCTTGGCCGCATCGACGAACCACTGCATTTCGGCTTCCTGGGCCGCGCGGTCGAGCGAGGACATGTCGCCGATTTCGGTATCGAGGAACTTCTTTGCCTCGTCCATGCCGGCAAAAGCGGTGCCGGTGAAAGCCAGCAGCATAGCCGCCGTCGTAGTCAAAAGATGCCGTCGCATAATTCCCTCCCTTAGGTTTGCGAATGCGGTTCTTTAGCTTTTGAGGGGCCGCTCCCGCGGCCCCTCAAATCGGCTCGCCTCAGACATAGCGGAAGACGCCGACGGCATAGACCAGCGAGAGCGCGAGCGCCCACCACAGGTTCTGCCCGCCGACGAAACCGAGCCATGCGAGGTGAATGAAGGCGCTTCCGAGCAGCGACACGAAGAGGCGATCGCCCCGTGTCGTCTCGAAGCGCAGGATGCCGACGCGCGGGTTTCCCCCCGGCGCGGCATATTCCCAGACCGCCATCATCGACAGCAGCGCGAAGATGGTGAGGAAGAACATGGCCGACGGAAACGACCAGGCCATCCAGCCACCGGCGACCAGCGGCGCGAACCAGTCGCGCGCACCGTCCTTGATCGGCAGCATGCTCATGAGCAGCCCGGCGGCGGCGGCATAGACGATCAGAACGGCGGCGAAGGGCAGTTGCCAACGGGCCTTGCGAATGGGTTGAGCGGTCATCATACCCTCCCCAGGGCAAAGCCCTTGGCGATGTAGTTGCGGACGAAATAGATCACCAGCGCGCCCGGAATGATGGTGAGCACGCCGGCAGCGGCCAGCACGCCCCAGTCGAGGCCGGAAGCGGAAACGGTGCGGGTCATGGTGGCGGCGATCGGCTTGGCGTCCGTGGTCGTCAGCGTGCGGGCTAGCAGCAGTTCGACCCAGGAGAACATGAAGCAGAAGAAGGCGGCGACACCGATGCCCGAGGCGATCAGCGGCATGAAGATCTTCACGAAGAAGCGTGGGAACGAATAGCCGTCGATATACGCGGTTTCGTCGATTTCCTTCGGCACGCCCGACATGAAGCCTTCGAGGATCCAGACGGCGAGCGGCACGTTGAACAGGCAGTGGGCAAGTGCCACGGCGATGTGCGTGTCGATCAGGCCGAAGGCCGAATAGAGCTGGAAGAACGGCAGGGCGAAAACGGCCGGCGGCGCCATGCGGTTGGTCAAGAGCCAGAAGAACAGGTGCTTGTCGCCGAGGAAGCGGTAGCGCGAGAAGGCGTAGGCCGCCGGCAGCGCTGCCGATACCGAGATCACCGTGTTCATCACGACGTAGATGATCGAGTTGATGTAGCCGTTGTACCAGGATGGATCGGTGAAGATCACCTGATAGTTCCTGAGCGTCGGGTTCACCGGCCAGAGCGAGAAGGTGCTGAGGATCTCGCTCGTTTCCTTGAAGCTCATGTTGACGAGCCAATAGATCGGCAGGAGCAGGAAGACGATGTAGATCGTCGGCACCAGCCAGGAAAGGCGTTCGGTAAGCGGTTGTGTTTGCATGTTGGTTCTCCTCCCGCCTTTATCAGCCTTGCGCGTCGCTCGTGGTCATCACGGTGTAGAAGATCCACGAGAGCAGCAGGATGATGAGGAAGTAGATGATCGATAGCGCTGCCGCCGGACCGAGGTCGAACTGGCCAATGGCCGTCTTGACGAGGTCGATCGACAGGAAGGTGGTGGAGTTGCCGGGGCCGCCGCCGGTAACGACGAAGGGCTCGGTGTAGATCATGAAGCTATCCATGAAGCGCAGCAGGAAGGCGATCAGGAGCACACGCTTCATCTTCGGCAGCTGGATGTAGCGGAACACCGACCAGCGCGAGGCGCCGTCGATCTTGGCCGCCTGGTAATAGGCGTCCGGGATCGAGACGAGGCCGGCATAGCACAAGAGCACGACGAGGCTCGTCCAGTGCCAGACGTCCATGACGATCAGCGTCACCCAGGCAGCGACCGGGTTCTGCACGTAGTTGTAGTTGATGCCCATGCCTTCGAGCGTGCGGCCGAGCAGGCCGATATCGACGCGGCCGAAGACCTGCCAGATGGTGCCGACGACGTTCCACGGGATCAAGAGCGGCAGCGCCATCAGCACGAGGCAGACCGGGACGCCGAGACCCTTCTTCGGCATGTTGAGGGCGATGATGATGCCGAGCGGGATTTCGATGGCCAGAATGATCGCCGAGAAGATCAGGTTGCGGGTGAGCGCGTCCCAGAAGCGGTCGGAGGTCAGCACCTGCACGTACCAGTCGGTGCCGGCCCAGAAGAACGCGTTGTTGCCGAAGGTGTCCTGGACCGAATAGTTGACGACGGTCATCAGCGGGATGACGGCCGAGAAGGCGACCAGCACGAGAACCGGCAGCACCATGAACCAGGCCTTGTTGTTCCAGGTTTTTTCCATGGTCAGGCCTCCTCGCCGACGCGCCAGGAATCGGCGTAGATGTTGATGGCTTTCTGATCGAAGCGGACGCGCGGATCGGCGGGGATCTCGCCATCCTCGTCGACGATGATCGAGATCGGCTGATCGGCGAAGCGGGCACGCACGATCTTGTGGCGGCCGATGTCCTCTACCTTGGTGATCGCCACGGGCATGCCTTCGCGGCCGAGCGAGACGAATTCCGGGCGGATGCCGAGCTCGGTCTTGGCGCCGGCCTTGAACTTGGGCAGGAAGTTCAACGCCACGTGTTCGCCGCCGACCGTCGCGGTGTTGCCGTCGAGCTTGACCGGAAGCACGTTCATGCCCGGCGAACCGATGAAGTAGCCGACGAACGTGTGGCGCGGGCGCTCGAAGAGTTCGGCCGGGGTACCGATCTGAACGATCTGGCCGTCATACATGACGACGACCTTGTCGGCGAAAGTGAGCGCCTCGGTCTGGTCGTGGGTGACATAGACCATGGTGAAGCCGAACTGCTTGTGCAGCCGCTTGATCTGTGAGCGCAGCACCCACTTCATTTCCGGATCGATGACCGTCAGCGGCTCGTCGAACAGGATGGCGCTGACGTCGTTGCGCACGAGGCCGCGGCCAAGCGAGATCTTCTGCTTCTGGTCGGCGGTCAGCCCGCGGGCGGTCTTCTTCGCCCAGCCGCCGAGACCGATCATTTCGATCGTCTCCTTGACGCGGCGGTCAACCTCGGCTTCCGGCACATGCCGGTTGCGCAAGGGGAAGGCCAGATTGTCGTAGACCGTCATCGTGTCGTAGATCACCGGGAACTGAAACACCTGGGCGATGTTGCGTTCCTGGGTCGAGAGATGCGTCACGTCCTTGCCGTCGAAGAGGATGTGCCCTTCCGACGGGTTGATCAGGCCGGAGATGATGTTGAGCAGCGTGGTCTTGCCACAGCCGGAAGGGCCGAGCAGCGCATAGGCGCCGCCGTCGTTCCATTCGTGATGCACTTCCTTCAGCGCGTAGTCGTTTTCAGACTTCGGCTTGGCGCCATAGGCGTGGCGGATATGTTCGAGATCGATGCGTGCCATGTTTTCCTCCCAGCGCCCCCTTTAGGCCGCGCCGCCGATGGCGCGTCCATCAGGCCCGAAGGCCATGAGATGACGGGTGTCGACGAAGACCTCGAGGGTCGCGTCGGGTTCGATGTCGTGAATGCCTGGCGCGAGCATGACCCAGCGCGCATTGGCAAATCCGACGTGAATGAAGCTTTCCGAGCCTGCGATCTCGGAGATCGCGGTCTTGACGGTGAGTGCGTCGCCGCTGCCTTGCGGACGGTCGAACGAAATATGGTGCGGCTGGAAGCCGACGGTGCAGGGACCGTCGGCAATGCCAGCCAGATGCGAAGGCACCGCGAGCACAGATTTGCCCTCAAGCGTGAAGGCCGAACCTGATTTGACGAGTTCGATGCAGTTCAGCGGCGGATCGGCGAAGGTGCGGGCGGTGATGAGGTCGACTGGACGACGATAGACGTCGATGGTCTTGCCGAACTGGGTGATGCGGCCCTGGCTGAGGGCTGCCGTATTGCCGCCAAGCAACAACGCTTCCGAAGGCTCTGTCGTCGCATAGACGAAGATGGCACCGGAGGCGGAAAAGATCTTCGGCAGTTCCTCGCGCAGTTCCTCGCGCAGCTTGTAGTCGAGGTTGGCGAGTGGTTCGTCGAGCAGCACGAGATCGGCGTTCTTGACGATGGCGCGCGCCAGCGCCGTGCGCTGCTGCTGGCCACCCGAGAGATTGAGCGGCGTGCGGTCGAGATAGGGCGTCAGCTTCAGGAGATCGGCGGCCTTGCGCACTTCGCGGTCGATCGTCGCGGTGTCGGCGCCGCTGATGCGCATCGGCGAGGCGATGTTCTCATAGACGGTCATCGCCGGGTAGTTGATGAACTGCTGGTAGACCATGGCGACCGAGCGCTTTTGCACCGGCAGGCCCGTCACATCGATGCCGTCGAAGATCAGCGAACCGGAAGCCGGCTTGTCGAGACCGGCCATCAGCCGCATCAGCGACGTCTTGCCGGACAGGGTCGGGCCGAGCAGTACATTGAGCGACCCCCTCTCCAGCACCAGGTCGGTCGGGTAGATATGCGTCTCCCCGCCCACGACCTTGGATATCTTCTTCATTTCAAGCATTGAATTCTCCACCCAGCCTGTCGGCAGTCCTGAGCGTTTCCAAGCCGGCGTGGAAACGCTCCATCTCGTCGTTTTTCGCATTTCCGGACCCAGAACCGCAGCGCGCTTTGGCTGGAAATGCTTCGGAATGCGAGGATCCTCACGCGGCTGCGTCGGCCGCGCCTCGCATGTATTCCTCCAGTGCCGCCGCCTCGCCGGGCGTCAGCTTCAATCCCAGTTTCGTGCGGCGCCACAGCACGTCCTCAGCGCGCCGTGCCCATTCCTTGGCGATCAGCCACTTGACTTCCGCCTCGTAGAGATCGGCGCCGAAGCGGCGGCCGAGCGCCGCCTCGTTCGAGGCCGAACCCAGGAGGGTGGCTGCCTGCGTGCCGTAGAGGCGCACAAGGCGACGGGCATGCACAGGCGCAAGGAAGGGGTATTGCTTTTGCAGTCTTGCGACTTCGTCGGCATAACCCTGGGCGGGGAATTCTCCGCCCGGCAGCTTTGATCCTGCGGTCCATTTCGAACCCTTGACGCCGATCGCCTCGCCGATCTTTTCGAGCGCGGATTCACCGAGGCGGCGGTAGGTCGTGAGCTTGCCGCCGAAGACGTTGAGCAGCGGTGCCGCACCCTTGTCGCCCTCGACGCGCAGCACGTAGTCGCGGGTTGCTTCCTGCGCCTTGCTGGCGCCGTCATCATAGAGCGGGCGCACGGCCGAATAAGTCCAGACGATATCGTCCTTCGTCACCGGTTCCAGAAAATATTCGCTCGCCGCGCTGCAGAGATAGTCGACCTCGGCATCGCTGATGCGCACATCCGCCGGGTTGCCGGTGTAGTCGCGATCGGTGGTGCCGATCAGCGTGAAGTCTTCCTCGTAAGGGATGGCGAACATGATGCGGCCATCCGGGTTCTGGAAGAAATAGGCACGCGGATCGTCGAACTTCTTCTTCACGACGATGTGGCTGCCCTGGACGAGGCGGACATTGTGGACGTCGTTCTTGCCGAGCGCGCCCGAAAGCACCGCATCGACCCAGGGGCCGGCCGCATTGATGAGCATGCGCGCCTGCAGGGTCTTGCGTTCGCCGGTTGCCTGATTTTCGGTCTCGACGGTCCAGAGCCCGCCGTTACGCCGTGCCGAGACGACGCGGGTTCGGGCCATGATCACGGCGCCGCGATCGGCAGCATCGCGGGCATTGAGCACAACCAGGCGGGCGTCATTGACCCAGCCGTCGGAATATTCGAACGCCTTGTTGAACAGCCGCTTCAGCGGCTTGCCGGCCGGATCGCGGTTCATGTCCAGCGTCGCCGTCGCCGGCAACAGCTTGCGGCCGCCGATGTGATCGTAAAGGAAGAGGCCGAGGCGGATGAGCCAGGCCGGGCGCAGGCCGCCCTTATGATAGGGCAACACGAAGCGCATCGGCCAGATGACGTGCGGCGCCATTGCCCAGAGCACTTCACGCTCCATCAGCGCTTCGCGCACGAGGCGGAACTCGTAATGCTCGAGATAGCGCAGGCCGCCATGAATGAGCTTGGTGGAGCCGGAAGAGGTGCCGGAGGCGAAATCGTTCATTTCGGCCAAGGCGACCGAGTATCCGCGGCCGACCGCGTCGCGCGCGATGCCGCATCCGTTGATGCCGCCGCCGATGACGAAGACGTCGTAGATTGCCTGCTCTGACACTGCTGTTTCCCCTCCACTTTTCGCGATGCACAAATTGATGCATGAGCGAAAGTGAAATCAGTTAAAACGAAAACATACCGAATGTCAAACGAATGCGCCCCGAATCTTTAGGGGTGTCTAAACCTCCCGATTCAGACGTCGGTTTCGATCAGCCGAACATCCTGTTCGGCACAGATTTTCCTGACATTTTCAAGCGTACAGCGATCGGTGATGAAGGTCTGGACCTGGGAGATATGGCCGATGCGCACCGGCGCGGTTCTTTCGAACTTGGTGGAGTCGGAAACGAGGATGACATGGCGTGCATTGGCGATGATCGCCTGGGCGACTTTCACTTCTCGGAAATCGAAATCGAGTAGCGCGCCGTCATGGTCGATCGCCGAGGCGCCGATGACCGCGAAATCGACTTTGAACTGCTTGATGAAGTCGACGGCGGCCTCGCCGACGATACCGCCGTCGGAGCCACGCACGACGCCGCCGGTGATCACCACCTCGATCGAGGGGAACACTCGCAAGCGGTTGGCGACGTTGATGTTGTTGGTGATGACCATCAATTCCTTGTGGTCGAGCAGCGCTTCACCCACGGCCTCGGTCGTCGTGCCGATATTGATGAACAGCGAGGCGTTGTCGGGGATGAGTTCGGCGGCCGCCTTGCCGATCGCCTGCTTCTCCGGTGCTGCGATCTGGCGGCGGGCATCGTATTTGACGTTTTCCTTGCCGCTCGGGAAGATGGCGCCGCCATGAATGCGGTTCAAAACCTTGGCGTCGCAGAGGTCGTTCAGGTCCTTTCGGATGGTTTGCGGCGTAACGGAAAAGCGCTGCGCCAGTTCCTCCACGAGCACCCGGCCCTCGCTCTTTGCCAGCTCCAGGATCTCCGCCTGCCGACCTGTCAGGTACATTCCGTCCTCCCCATTTTCGTTTTGTTTCATAATATGCAAAAACGAAAGCCATGCAATTTCAGATTCGGCGGTTTCGATGAAATCGCTTTCGCTGCGAGCGAAAGGATCAGTGCGCGTTGCATTCGTTTCGCCGATGGGCGACTCTGCTTGAGGAATGAAGAGGGGAAGGACATGTTTCATCCGGCGTTGTTCAAGGGCATGACCGTTGTGGTCACCGGTGCCGGGCGCGGCATCGGGCTGGAGGTTGCCCGGCAGTTTCTGGATTGCGGCGCGCATGTGCTCGTCCATGCCGGCCGGTCGATCGGCGATCTGCCCGATTTTCTCGAATCGGCGGCGACGGAAGGCCGGGCGCATGTCGTCACCGCGGATTTTCTGGCGCCCGGCGGCGTCGAGGGGCTGGCCGAGGTGGTCAGAGGCCAGTTCGATAGCGTCGATATCCTCATCAACAATGCCGGCACCATGGTCGGTCGCTTTCCCGCGGCGGAGCTGACCGACGAGCAGTACCAGACCGTCGTGCAGCTCAACCAGACCGCAGTCGTCGAGATGACGCGGGCGATGCTGCCGCTTCTGCGCAAGGGCACGCACCCGGCGATCGTCAACACCGTATCGATTTCGGCCCTGACTGGGGGCAGCGCCGGCTCTTCGATCTATTCGGCCAGCAAGGCCTTCGTCGCCACCTATTCGAAGGCGTTGGCGCGCGAGCTCGCGCCCGAGGACATCCGGGTCAACTGCGTTTCGCCGGGCACGATCACCACCGACTTCCACGAGCGCTATTCGTCGCCGGAAAAACTGGAGGCGACCCGCAAGACCATCCCGCTCGGCCGGCTCGGGACGGCGGAAGATTGCGCGCCGGCCTATCTGTTCCTCGCTTCGCACGCGCTGTCGGGCTACATCACCGGGCAGGTGTTGGAGGTCAATGGCGGGCAATTGATTGCTTGAACATGTGTTTGCGTCGGCGTTCGCCCCTCATCCGCCTGCCGGCACCTTCTCCCCGCGCGCAGGGAGAAGGGACAGCGCTGCGCCGTATTCGTTCTGCCTTGACTGCAAGCGGGCTTGTCTCGCCGGGCACGTCCCCTCTCCCCGCGAGCGGGGAGAGGGTTAGGGTGAGGGGCAAGCCAGTCCAGTAGCGTGGCAGAATCAAGAACTCCAAAGGCATGACATGATCGACAAGCTGGAAATGTTCCTCGTTCTCGCACGCGAAAGACACTTCGGTCGCGCGGCGGAGGAGTGTGGCGTAGCGCAACCGACCTTGTCGGCCGCCATCCGCCAGCTCGAGGATCAGCTTGGCGTGATGCTCGTCAGCCGCGGGTCGCGCTTCCAGGGACTGACGCCGGAGGGGCAGCGCGTGCTCGAATGGGCGCGCCGTATCGTCGGCGATGCCCGCACCATGCGCGAGGAGATGCGGGCGGCGCGCAAGGGCCTTTCCGGCCATATCCGCCTGGCCGCGGTGCCGACGACGCTGGCGATGGTGCCGATGATTACCGCGCCATTCCAGGAGAAACATCCTGATGTCACCTTCTCGGTGCTGTCGACCACGTCGCTGCAGATTCTGGCGCTGCTCGAAAATCTCGAGATCGATGCAGGTCTCACCTATCTGGAGAACGAGCCGCTCGGCCGGGTAACCAGCGTTCCGCTGCAAGTCGAGCGCTATCACCTCGTCACCGCCGCCGGAACGCCGCTTTCAGAGCGGGAAAGCGTGACGTGGAAAGAGGTTAGCGACGTTCGGCTTTGTCTATTGACGGCCGACATGCAGAACCGCCGCATCGTCAACCAGCATTTTGCCGAGGCAGGCGTGGTCGCCAGGCCGACGCTCGAATCGAACTCGATGATCGTGCTTTTTTCGCATGTGCGGACCGGGCGCTGGGCCAGCATCATGCCGTTCAACGTCGCGAAATCATTCGGTTTTCATGAGGATATCCGGATGATCCCGATCGTCGAGCCGGATGCCCGTCACACGGTCGGCCTGGTTGCGACCCATCGTGAGCCGTTTACGCCGCTTGTCTCGGCTCTGTTGCACGAGGCGCGTATCCTGGGTGAGCGAAACCAGGTTCAATAGATTATTTCTATCGATCGACGGAACAGCCTTATTGACCCATCGGGCCATAAGCGCGAAGCTTTTTTGATCATGGCCGGAGACCGCCGAGGATCGGCCTTCGCCAGGTATTGAAATGTCGGCTGGACCGGTCGCCCGTTTGCGGGTGTCGCCGTCTAGCCCATGAGCCGGGAGGGCTCCCGTTGAACATCCATCAGCCGCGCGCCGACATCGCGGAAACCACCCTTGCCATCGTCGAGGAGCTCAAAGGGCTCGAAGGTCCGCTGTTGCCGATCCTGCACGAGCTTCAGGAAGAGTTCGGTTATGTGCCGCAGGAGTGCCTTCCGGTGATTGCGCGCGAGCTCAACCTGTCGCGCGCCGAAGTCTACGGTGTGATGACGTTTTACCATGACTTCCGCGAGCATCCGGCCGGACGCCATGTGCTGAAGCTCTGTCGCGCCGAGGCCTGCCAGTCGATGGGCGGTGATCAGCTCGCCGAGCGCGCCAAGCGGCTGCTCGGCATCGATTTCCATGAGACGACGCCGGATGGCGCGGTGACGCTGGAGCCGGTCTACTGTCTCGGGCTCTGTTCCTGCGCACCCTCGGCCATGCTTGACGGAGAGGTGCATGCCCGGGTCGATGCCGCCGATCTCGAGGCGCTCGTTCAGGAGGCGCGGCGATGACGGTGAAAATCTATATCCCGCGTGACGCCGCCGCCGTGGCGCTCGGTGCCGAGAAGGTCGCCAAGGCCGTGGCCGAGACGATCGCGGCCCGCGGTCTCGAGGCGACAATCATACGCAATGGCTCACGCGGAATGCACTGGCTGGAGCCGCTGGTCGAAGTGGAAACCGCTGAAGGTCGCGTCGCCTACGGTCCGGTCAAGGCACGCGATGTCGGTTCACTGCTTGATGCCGGGCTGCTCGATGGCGGCGACCACGCGCTCTGTCTCGGGAAGACCGAGGAGATCCCCTTCCTCAAGCAGCAGACGCGACTGACATTTGCGCGCTGCGGCATCACCGATCCCCTGTCGCTCGACGACTACCAGGCCCATGGCGGCCTTGCCGGTCTGCGCAACGCCATCGCCATGGCGCCGGAGGCGATCGTCGCGCAGGTGACCGAGAGCGGCCTTCGCGGCCGCGGCGGCGCCGGTTTCCCGACAGGCATCAAGTGGAAGACGGTTCTCGAGGCCGCGGGGACACGCAAATACATCGTTTGCAATGCCGACGAGGGCGACAGCGGCACCTTTGCCGACCGGATGATCATGGAGGGTGATCCCTTCGTGCTGATCGAGGGCATGGCGATCGCAGGCATCGCGACCGGCGCCACCAAGGGCTTCATTTATACCCGCTCCGAATATCCCCATGCGATCGCGGCGATGGCTGAGGCGATCGAGATCGCGCGCAAGGCCGGCGTGCTCGGCGCTTCGGTGCTCGGCTCCGGCAAGGCCTTCGACATGGAGGTGCGCACCGGCGCCGGCGCCTATGTCTGCGGCGAGGAAACGGCGCTGCTCAACAGCCTCGAAGGCAAGCGTGGCATCGTTCGCGCCAAGCCGCCGCTCCCGGCCCACAAGGGCCTCTTCGACTGTCCGACCGTGATCAACAACGTGATCTCGCTCGCCTCCGTCCCTGTTATCATGGACAAGGGGGCTACCTTCTATCGCGACTTCGGCATGGGCCGCTCGCGCGGTACGATCCCGATCCAGATCGCCGGCAACGTCAAGCATGCCGGCCTGTTCGAAACCGCCTTCGGCCTCGCGCTCGGTGAGATCATCGATCACATCGGCGGCGGTACGGCGAGTGGCCGGCCGGTGAAGGCCGTGCAGGTGGGCGGCCCGCTCGGCGCCTATTTCCCTCGCGCTCTGTTCGACACGCCGTTCGACTATGAGGCCTTTGCCGCGCGCGACGGCCTCATCGGCCATGCCGGCATCGTCGTTTTCGACGATACCGTCGACATGCTGCACCAGGCGCGTTTCGCCATGGAGTTCTGCGCCGTCGAGAGCTGCGGCAAGTGCACGCCCTGCCGCATCGGTTCGACGCGCGGCGTCGAGGTGGCGGACAAGATCGCCGCCGGCATCGAGCCGGAGAAAAACCGCGAACTGCTCGCCGATCTCTGCAACACGATGAAGTTCGGTTCGCTCTGCGCGCTTGGCGGGTTCACGCCCTATCCCGTCATGAGCGCCATGACCCATTTCCCGGATGACTTTCAGCCGGCACCGCGCGTTGAAGCGGCGGAGTGAGGAGGAAGACCATGTCTCTCATACATGAAATCGACTACGGCACTCCCGCTTCCAAGTCCGAAAAACTGGTGACGCTGACGATCGACGGGTGCGAAGTCACGGTACCTGAGGGAACCTCGATCATGCGCGCGGCGATGGATGCTGGCATCGAGGTGCCGAAGCTCTGCGCCTCCGACATGATGGATGCCTTCGGCTCCTGCCGGCTCTGTCTCGTCGAGATCAAGGGACGCGCCGGCATGCCGGCCTCGTGCACGACGCCGGTGGCGGCGGGTATCGAAGTCTCCACCCAGACGCCGCGGCTGAAGGACGTGCGCCGGGGGGTGATGGAGCTTTACATCTCCGACCACCCGCTCGACTGTCTGACCTGCGCGGCCAATGGCGATTGCGAGCTGCAGGACATGGCCGGCGCCGTCGGCCTGCGCGACGTGCGCTACGGGTATGAGGGCGAGAACCACGTCACGGCCCGCAACAATGGCGAAATCAATGCCAAGTGGCTGCCGAAGGACGAGTCCAATCCATACTTCACCTATGATCCGGCCAAGTGCATCGTCTGCTCGCGCTGCGTGCGGGCCTGCGAGGAAGTGCAGGGCACCTTCGCGCTAACGATCGGCGGTCGGGGTTTCGACAGTCGCGTTTCGGCCGGCATGGCGGAAGACTTCATGTCGTCCGAATGCGTCTCCTGCGGCGCCTGCGTGCAGGCCTGCCCGACGGCGACGCTCACAGAGAAATCGGTCATCGAGATCGGCCAGCCGGAACATTCCGTCGTCACCACCTGCGCCTATTGCGGCGTCGGCTGCTCGTTCAAGGCGGAAATGCGCGGCGAGGAGCTGGTGCGCATGGTGCCGTGGAAGGATGGCCAGGCCAACCGCGGCCATTCCTGCGTCAAGGGTCGCTTTGCCTATGGCTATTCCAACCACAAGGACCGCATCCTCAACCCGATGATCCGCGAGAAGATCTCCGATCCCTGGCGCGAGGTCACCTGGGAGGAGGCCTATGCGCATGTGGCCTCCGAGTTCCGGCGGATCCAGTATCAGTACGGCCGTGATTCCGTCGGCGGCATCACCTCGTCGCGCTGCACCAATGAAGAGACCTATCTGGTGCAGAAGCTGGTGCGTGCCGGCTTCGGCAACAACAATGTCGATACCTGCGCCCGCGTCTGCCACTCGCCGACCGGCTACGGACTCGGCCAGGCTTTCGGCACATCGGCCGGCACGCAGAATTTCGATTCGGTCGAGTTCACTGACGTTGCCGTCATCATCGGCGCCAACCCGACGGACGGCCATCCGGTCTTCGCGTCACGACTGAAGAAGCGGCTGCGCGAGGGCGCCAAACTGATCGTCATCGATCCCAGGCGCACCGACATCGTGCGCTCGCCGCATATCGAAGCCTCCTATCACCTGCCGCTGCAGCCAGGCACCAATGTCGCGATCCTGACGTCGATGGCGCATGTGATCGTCACCGAAGGCCTCGCCGACGAGAAATTCATCCGCGAGCGCTGCGACTGGTCGGAATACGAGGACTGGGCGGCTTTCGTCGCCGAGCCCTATCACAGCCCGGAAGCGACCGAAGCCTATACCGGCGTGCCGGCCGAACTCGTGCGCGGTGCAGCAAGGCTCTATGCCACCGGCGGCAATGGCGCGATCTACTATGGTCTTGGCGTCACCGAGCACAGCCAGGGCTCAACGACGGTCATGGCGATCGCCAACCTCTCGATGGTCACCGGCAATATCGGTCGGCCGGGCGTCGGCGTGAACCCTTTGCGCGGTCAGAACAACGTGCAGGGCTCCTGCGACATGGGCTCGTTCCCGCACGAGCTGCCGGGTTACCGCCATATCTCCGACGACGCGACGCGCGAGACGTTCGAGAAACTCTGGGGCGTCGAGATTTCCAACGAGCCTGGCCTGCGCATCCCGAACATGCTCGATGCCGCGGTCGATGGCACCTTCAAGGGCATCTACATTCAGGGTGAAGACATCCTGCAGTCCGACCCGGATACCAAGCATGTGGCCGCCGGGCTTGCCGCGATGGAGTGCGTCGTCGTGCACGACCTCTTCCTCAACGAGACGGCGAATTACGCCCACGTCTTCCTGCCGGGTTCGACATTCCTGGAAAAGGACGGCACCTTCACCAATGCCGAGCGCCGCATCAACCGGGTGCGCAAGGTGATGACGCCGAAAAACGGCTATCCCGACTGGGAGGTCACGCAGAAGCTTGCCCAGGCCATGGGCCTCAACTGGAACTATCGTCATCCGTCCGAGATCATGGACGAGATCGCTGCCACGACGCCGAGCTTCGCGCTCGTCTCCTACGACTATCTCGACAAGTTGGGCTCGGTGCAGTGGCCATGTAACGAGAAGCATCCCGAGGGCTCGCCGATCATGCATGTCGACGGCTTCGTGCGTGGCAAGGGCAAGTTCATCCGCACCGAATATGTCGCGACCGACGAACGCACAGGCCCGCGCTTCCCGCTGCTTTTGACCACCGGCCGTATCCTCAGCCAGTACAATGTCGGCGCCCAGACGCGGCGCACCGACAACGTTGTCTGGCACGCGGAAGATCGACTGGAGATCCACCCGCACGACGCAGAGCAGCGTGGCATTCGCGACGGCGACTGGATCAGGCTTGCCAGCCGCGCCGGCGAAACGACCCTGCGTTCGCTGATCACCGATCGCGTGTCGCCGGGCGTCGTCTACACCACCTTCCACCACCCGACGACGCAGGCAAACGTCATCACCACCGACTTCTCCGACTGGGCGACGAACTGCCCGGAATACAAGGTGACGGCGGTGCAGGTGATGCCCTCGAACGGGCCTTCGGATTGGCAGGTGGACTATGACGAGCAGGCCCGCCAGTCGCGCCGGATTTCCGGCAAGCTGGAGGCGGCGGAATGATGTTTTGCGCCGCGACCGACCATGGCGACGTTTAGGACATCCGAGACCGTTCCCGAGGCTGCCCGCCGCGGCGGCGTGCTTCGGGACGGCTCGCGCACCGTGCCGGAGGAGACGCCGGTCGCCTTCAGCTATGGCGGCTCGACCCATGCAGTGATGATGGCGACGCCTGGCGATCTCGAAGACTTCGCCGTCGGCTTCAGCCTGACCGAAGGCATCATCACGGATCCCGGCCAGATCGAAACGGTCGAGATCGTCGCCGAGACGGTGGCCGGCAATCTCGGCATCGACCTGCAGATTGTGCTTGAGGACGAAGAGAACGACATGCTCCGCCAGCGTCGCCGGCACATGGCGGGTCCGGTCGGGTGTGGGCTTTGCGGCATCGAATCGATCGAGCAGGCGGTGCGGCCGACGCCTGATGTTTCCGGGTCGAAGTTGACGCTGTCGCAGGAGGATGTCGTCTCGGCCGTGGCACTGCTCAACGGCCAGCAGCCGCTGCATTTCGAGACGCGCGCCGTGCACGGTGCCGCCTTCTATGTGCCTGGACGCGGCCTGATCGCAGTCCGAGAGGATGTCGGCCGCCACAATGCGCTCGACAAGCTGGTGGGTGCTGCGGCGCGCGCCGGCTTTAGGGGTAGCGAGGGCGCCGTCGTCGTTACCAGCCGCGTTTCCGTCGAGATGGTGCAGAAGACGGCGGTCGTCGGCAGCCCCGTGATCATCGCCATTTCGGCGCCGACGGCGCTGGCCATCCGTACGGCCGAGGCTGCGGGCATGACGCTGATTGCGCTGGTGCGCGGCGACGAATTCGAGATATTCACCCATACCGAACGCATCAAGTCCGGAGCTGTCGCCGATGTCGCATGACAACACCAACGCCAAGCTGATCTACATGGCGAACCAGATCGCCACCTTCTTCAAGAGCCAGCCGCAGAACGAGGCGGCCCAGGGCGTTGCCACTCATATCAACAAATATTGGGAACCACGCATGCGGCGGAAATTGTTCGAGCACATCGACAATGGCGGCGAGGGGCTGACGCCGCTGGTGCTGGAAGCGGCGGCGAAGATCAAGCGTCCGGAAGCCGCCTAGCTAGCCTGCGCTCATCATCGACCGCAGGTTCTCCGCTCTCCGCGGACGGGGCGTTTTCCAAGCAATTGCCGTGTCTGAAAAGATTGAAGGGAAGGCGGCTACCGGTAGCCGCCTTCCCCATTCCCGAGCGCGGGGTGCAGGGATGTGCGCTCAGAAATTCTGCCAGCCATCCGCGGCCGGTGCCGCAGCAAGGCTTGTTCGTTGGCCGCTGCGCATGGCGCGGGCGGTTGCGTGGAGCCGGGTCGGTTGCGCGCGGTCGTCAAAGTGGCGGTTCGCGTCGATGATCTGGGCTTGCTCGCCGTAGCGGAACTGTCGGAGCAGTTCGTGCAGGGCGTCTGCCTCGCGGGCCATGGCGTGGCTTGCGGCCGTGCTTTCCTCGACCATCGCTGCATTTTTCTGGGTCGCCTGGTCCATCGAGTTGACCGCCTGGTTGATCTCCTTGAGGCCGGTCGACTGTTCGCGGGCGGCCTCGACGATCGCCGAGACGTTGGCGTTGATCTCCTGGACCTGGGAAAGGATCTCTTCGAGCGCAGCACCCGTCTGGCCGACCAGCGACACGCCGTTCTTGACATGTTCGGTGGAGGTGCCGATCAGCGCCTTGATATCCTTGGCCGCACTTGCGGAGCGTTGCGCCAGTTCGCGCACTTCCTGGGCGACGACGGCGAAGCCCTTGCCGGCTTCACCGGCGCGTGCCGCCTCGACGCCGGCGTTGAGCGCCAGCAGGTTCGTCTGGAAGGCGATGTCGTCGATGACGCCGATGATGTTGGAGATTTCGCGTGACGACTGTTCGATCTGGCCCATCGCGCCGATGGCGCTCTTGACCACATTGCCGGAGCGTTCGGCGCCGGCCTTGGTCTTGGCCACCAGTCCGCCCGCCTCTTCGGCCCGGCGGCTGGAGTCGGCAACCGTCGTGGTGATCTCGTCGAGCGCGGCTGCGGTTTCCTCGACGGAGGCCGCCTGCTGTTCCGTGCGCTTCGACAGGTCGTCGGCCGCTGAGCGGATTTCCCGGGCGCCGGAGGCAATCGCGCTGGCATTGTCGCCGACGGTGCGCATCGCCTCGCGCAGCTTGGCGGTCGCCCCGTTGAAGTCGGTCCGCACCGCTTCCATGCTGGGCACGAAGGGCGTGTCGAGGTTGCGGGTCAGGTCGCCCTCGGCGAGCGCCCTCAGGCCGGCGCCGAGGCTATTGATCGCGCTCATGCGCTCGCTGACGTCGGTCGCGAACTTGACGACCTTGTAGACCTTGCCGCTGAAGTCGCGGATCGGGTTGTAGGCCGCCTGGATCCAGATCTCCTTGCCGCCCTTGCCGTAGCGCACGAACTCGTTGGAGAAGAATTCGCCGGCGGCGAGACGTTTCCAGAAGTCGGCATATTCGGCGGTGCGGGCGTAATTCGGTTCGCAGAACATGCTGTGATGCTTGCCCTGGATTTCCGAGAGGCTGTAGCCGAGTGCGGCGCAGAAATTCTCGTTGGCCGTCAGGATTTCGCCTGTCGGTGTGAACTCGATGACCGCCTGCGAACGGGAGATCGCGTCGAGCTTGCCGGCATCCTCGGTTGCCCGCGCCTTGGCGGCGGTGATGTCGGTTGCGAACTTCACCACCTTGTACGGCTTGCCGCCGCGGAACACAGGATTGTAGGTCGCCTGGATCCAGATTTCGCGGCCGCCCTTGGCGATGCGCTTGTAGGCATTGGCGTCGAACTCGCCGCGCCCGAGGCGGGCCCAGAAGTCGCGGTATTCCTGCGTCTGGGTGTAGTCGGCCGGGCAGAACATGCGATGGTGCTGGCCGACGATTTCCGAAAGGCCGTAGCCGAGCGCCTGGCAGAAGTTCTCATTGGCGGTCAGGATCTTGCCGGTCAGGTCGAACTGAATGATGGCCTGCGACTTCGAAAGCGCGGCGACGATCTGGCGCGCATCTGCAATTTTACCGAGAGCGAACATTGTAACCCTCTGATCTCGTTTGTTGGCTCAAGCCGGGGCTTCGTGCCTTCTTTGACAGGGTTTGCGGGGCCAAAGCGGCGCAACTCCCGGACTAAGACAAATACCGGCCTGCCGAAAATTGTCTGGTCGTCCTACGCCGGCCCACCGGGTCAGCGGCTTCGTGCTTCGTGAGGGGAGTTCGAACTACCGGGCTTCATGCCCAAGGCGCCGTGTTTCTACAATCTAGGTTAGTAACAGGACTATTAAGCAGGTGTTAAAATAGCAACTATCAAATTTCAGTTGTAAAAACTCGTATATCCAATTTTAGTTGAATTAGTTAATCCTGCTTTTCTAATCTACTGCCGTGCAATCTGGGTCTGCCGTCAATAAGAAAGGCCGCCCCACGGCACGTAGGGCGGCCTTCATGTCGTTCGTCTGCTACCTCAGGGTTACCTCAGGCGGCCAGTTCTTCGACTTCACGTTCCTTGAACATTCGCGCCAGGTTGAGGAAGCAGATCATGCCGTTCTCGTTGGCGATGATGCCTTCGGCAAAGCTCTTGTCGAAGGACGCTGTCACTTCCGGCACCGGCTGCACCTGGCTGCCCTGAACAGTGAGGATGTCGGAGACGCGATCGACGACGAGGCCGATCACCATGTTGTGCACTTCGGCGACGACGATGGCGCTGCGTTCGTTGGCCGTCGTCGATTTCATGCCGAGCTTGTGGGCAAGATCGATGATCGGGATCACTGTGCCGCGCAGGTTCATGACACCGATCACTTCCGGCGGCGAATGGGGAATGGGGGTGGAGGGCGCCCAGCCGCGGATTTCGCGGATCGTCGTCGTCTTGACGCAGAATTCCTGATCGTGGAGGCGGAACGCAATGATCTCCAGCGTCTCGCCGTCAAACCCGGCCGTCCTGAGTGTGCTTGTCATCGAAGGTCCTTCCAGCTTTCCGGTCGACGCCCATGGCGCGACACCGCCAAACTCGAGATATCTCCGCATGGCTGCCGGCGCATGGGAGCGCGGCGATGGTCCGTTGGGGAGAGATCCTTACAGTCCGCCGATCACATCCGGCGGGGCGCAGCTGCATCATGCGCGGAAGAACCGCCTTGCGCTTTGGGAAGGGACTATAGGCCGGGATTCGTTAAGACTTGCTTTTGCAAGTGCTTAGAGCAGTTCCAGGAAAAGTGTGAAACGGTTTTCCGTCCGGAATTGCGTCGCTTCAATTGATGATCCGCCCTGAGCCTGGCTCGGGGCGGATCGGATCTTGGGGTCAGGCGGAGGCGAGAACCTTTGCGAACTGTTCCACGGCCCAGTCGACCTGTTCAGCGTTGATCACTAGCGGCGGCGCAATGCGGATCGTGTCGCCATGGGTGTCCTTAGCAAGGATACCCAGCTGCTTCAGTGCTTCGCAGTGCTTGCGGGCGCCACCGGCTTCCGGCACCAGCTCGACCGCCAGCATCAGGCCGCGACCGCGAACTTCCTTGATGATGTTGGAGCGGATGTCGGTGAGGCCCTTCTGGAAGCGCTCGCCCATGCGGGCTGAGTTCTCGATCATGCCTTCTTCCGTCAGCGCCTTCAGCGCCGCCCGGGCGATGGCACAGGCGAGCGGGTTGCCGCCGAAGGTCGAACCGTGCTGGCCCGGCTTCAGAACACCCAATACTTCGGAGTTCGAAAGCACGGCGGAGACCGGGTAGAAGCCGCCAGAGAGCGCCTTGCCGATCAGCGTCACGTCGGCTTCGATGGCTTCGTGCTCTTCGGCGAGCAGCTTGCCGGTGCGGCCAAGGCCGGTCTGGATTTCGTCGAGGATCAGCGTGATGCCATGCTTGGTGCAGAGCTCGCGAACGGTCGTGAAATAGCCAACCGGCGGAACGATAACGCCCGCTTCGCCCTGGATCGGCTCGACGAGGAAGGCGACGGTGTTCTCGTTGATCGCAGCGCGGAAGGCGTCGATGTCGCCGAAGGGCACGACCTTGAAGCCCGGTGCGAAAGGACCGAAGCCGGTGCGGGCATCCGGGTCGGTGGAGAAGCCGACGATGCCCATGGTGCGGCCATGGAAGTTGTTGGAGCAGACGATGATCTCGGCCTGGTTCTCGGCCACGCCCTTGACCTCGTAACCCCACTTACGCACCGCCTTGACGGCGGTTTCGACGGCTTCGGCGCCGGAGTTCATCGGCAGCACCTTGTGCGAGCCGGTGAGGGCTGCGATCTCTTCATAGAAATGCGCGAGCTGGTCGTTGCGGAAGGCGCGGGAGGTGAGCGTCAGCTTCTGCGCCTGCTCCATCATCGCCTTCAGGATCTTCGGATGGCAGTGGCCCTGGTTGACGGCCGAATAGGCCGAGAGGCAATCGAGGTAGCGATTGCCCTCCATGTCCCAGACATAGACGCCTTCGCCGCGCGAGAGCACCACGTCGAGCGGTTTGTAGTTATGCGCGCCAAGCCGGTATTCGGTTTCGATCAGGGCTGCCGTCGTATTCATACATTGTCCTCCGTTTGTTATCTCAGGCGCTGCGGGTCGGCCGGTCGAGCACACGGCGGCCGAAGAGGCTCGCCGTCAATTCGACCAGGATACGCGCGCTCTTGCCGCGGTCATCGAGGAAGGGGTTGAGCTCGACGACGTCGAGCGAGGAAACGAGTTCGCTTTCCCAGAGCATTTCCATGATCAGGTGCGCCTCGCGGAAGGTCGCGCCGCCGGGAACGGTGGTGCCGACGCCGGGGGCGAGTTCCGGATCCATGAAATCGACATCGAGGCTGACATGCAGCAGGCCGTTGGCGGCGCGAACCTCACTGAGGATCTGGCGCATGATGTGGGCCATGCCGAGTTCGTCGACGGCGCGCATGTCATAGACGCGTACGCCGTGCTCGGTGATCTCTTCGCGCTCGCGATCGTCGACGGAGCGGATGCCGACCTGGAAGACCTTCTTCGGATCGACGAACGGCCGGTCGGCCGGCAGAATCGGAGCGAATTCCGCTTCGCCACAGAAATACGCGACCGGCATGCCGTGCATGTTGCCGGAGGGGGAGGTTGACGGCGAATTGAAGTCGGCGTGGGCGTCGAGCCAGAGCACGAAGAGCGGCCGGCCGACTTCGGCGGCGTAACGCGCCATGCCGGAGACGCTGCCCATGGAGAGCGCGTGGTCACCGCCGAGGATGATCGGGAAGTGGCCCTTGCGAACCGTGTCGTGCACGGAATCGTGCAGCGCGCGGGCAAAGGCTGCGACGATCTGCAGATTGTTGGCGCCCGGGTGGTTGGCGAGGTCGCGGGCCGGCAGCGGCTTGACGTCGCCTTCGTCGTGAACCGTGTGGCCGAGGTCGCGCAGCACCGTGTCGATGCCGGCTATGCGCAGGGCCGTCGGCCCCATGGCTGCGCCGCGCCGTCCAGAACCTTCTTCGATGGGTGCGCCGATCAGCGTGATGGTCGTCATATCCGCCCGATTCCTTCTCAAGATAATTCCGTGTGTACCCGGTTGGGATCGCGCGGATTATGGCCAAAATGCATGTCAGCAAAAAGATGGAAAACTGCCGATTAGTGAGATAAAATCGACAGATTGATAAGCACCATGTTACAAAGTGATAGCAATGGATGATCTCGATCAGGCTCTCATCAGCGCCTTGCGCCAGAATGCGCGCATCCCCGTTTCAACGCTATCGGAAATGACAGGCGTATCGCGCGCGACCGTTGCTGCCCGCATCGACAGGCTCGTCGCTAATGGCACGATCGCCGCCTTTACCATCCGAACCGGCGCGGAAATCCCGGCTTCCGGGGTCCGCGCCGTGGTGATGATCGAGGTGCATGGAAAGATGGCCGACCGCGTTGCCGAACAGTTGCGCGGCCTGCCGCAGGTCCGGGCGCTGCACAGCACCAATGGCCGCTGGGACTTCATCGCCGAGCTGCAGGATCGCGATCTCGTCTCCTTCGACGAGACGCTGCGGCGCATCCGCCTGATCGACGGGATCACCGTCACCGAGACGAATATCCTGTTGAAAACCAGCAAGATGACCGGTGCATTCTGAGCATTTTTCGCCGCCCAAAGCGGTGAGGAAATTGCGTCTCTGAGTCGAATTGTTCTTGCTTTGTTCTCATGTTTCGCTATGATGTGCGCCTCACCCAAGATGGAGGATGTCATGGTTGCCAATGGCGGCAGGCTTGCCGATCGGCAGATCTGTGTGAAGCTGTTTGTCAGGCATGGCGACGAGGATCGCGCCATCGCCTTTTATCGCGAGGCGCTCGGCGCCGAGCTCCTGCAGCGGCACGAATGGCCGAGCGGCATTCTGACGAGTGCGGATCTGAGGATCGGGGAATCGGTCTTCCGGATTGCCGGGGCCAACCCGCGCCGCGATGCGGAGCCCAAGCTCGGGGGACCGCGCTCTCCGCATGCGCTGGGCACGACGGCGGTGATCCTGGAACTGCATGTTCGCGATGTCGATCGTGTGATCGGCCGGGCGATCGGCGCGGGGGCAAGCCTGCGCAATCCGGCCGAGACTTTGTCGACCGGTGACCGCGTCGGTGCCTTTATCGATCCTTTCGGCCATATCTGGGCGCTGTTCAACGCCATTGAGGATGCCGAAATCGTCGATCTGAACATCGAGGCCCGCAACGCCGCCTGAGGCGTTGCGGGCCTCTCGCTGTATGGCCGTGCACTTTGGCGGGATATGTTGCCCGCCGCGTGGCAATCAGAAGAACTCGTCGAGCAGGCAGTAGAGGTCGCGTTTCTCCGGATCGTCCCTGTCGATGCCATAGCGCGCCAGAAACGGCTGCACCCATTCCTCGCCGAGATTGTGGGCGATGCTGTGACAGGCAAGTGCAATGTCCTGATAGGGATCGGCGACGCCCAACCGGCTGCAATCGATGAAACCGGAGAACCGGCCATTCTTCTCGATGATGTTCGGCAGGCAGGCGTCGCCGTGGGTAATGACGAGCTTGCTGATCGAAGGTACGCGGGCTCGGAGTTCTGCAAAAAGATCTGCCGCCGTGCGGCCGAGTCGCGTTTCGTCGAAATCGTCTTCATCGATAAGGCCGGCTTCGGTGCGCGCTCCCGCGATGGCGATGCGCTTTTCGATCCGGTGATCGAAGGGGCAGTCGGCGACGTCCAGCCCATGCAAGCGTTTCAGGGCGTCCACCAAGATGACGATCCGGTCCTTTGGCGACAGCGTCGTGGAGGCGAGGTCCGTGCCCTCGACAGCCTGCAGCAGCAGCCAGTTCGTTTCCGCGTCGAAGGCGCGGGCGATCGCCCGCGGACAGGGCATGCCCTGAGACGCCAGCCAATCAAGCCGCTCCGCCTCGTCAACGAATTCGCTGAAGGGGCCGGCAGCCTCGACTTTCAGCACCAGCATCGGGCGATCCGGCGCCTTCAGCAGATAGATGCTCGAGTCCGACTGTCCGAGCGTGTCATGATTCCAGTCATAGCCTGCAACGAGCGGCAGGAGATTCTCGGGCAATTCGAGATGCGGTTTTCGGGAAGACAATACAATCACCTGAAAAATGAATGCAGCAAATTGGCCGTGACGGCGGCTGATGCCGATGTGGGTTCGCTGTGGCGGTGATTCCACACGTGACGTGCACGCATTCGCGCGGCTGCGGATCGTATTCGGTCCGCAGGCCGTGCCTTGATCTGATCAAAATGTCGTCGAGGAGCGCGACGCCAGACAAACCGCCCCTCAATACTCCTTCTCGAAGAAGATACCGCCCGATGCCGAGCCGTCGCCCGCAGCCGACCCCTTGAGCTTCACGCCCTTGCCGACATCGAGATTGATGACCGCCTTGCTGGAGGCAGAATCAGAGCCCTGCTGCAGCTCGATATAGGTCCGGTCGTTGAGATACTTGCCGGCGCGCACCGAAGCGCCGCCGTTCTCGTCGGTGGTGACGTCGAGGTCGTCGACGCCGAGCTTGTTGCGCAGGCCATCAAGCAGCGACGTCGAGCCTCCGCCGGCAAGCTGGCTGACGGCGGAGGCGAGCTGGGCGATCTGGAAGGCCGAGAGGTTCGACAGCGACCGGTTGAAGATCAGCTGTGCCAGGATCTCGTCCTGCGGCAGCGCCGGCGATGACGAGAAGGCGATCTGCGGATTGTTAGCGAGGCCCGCAACCGAGACTGTGATGGTCGTCGAGCCGACGCTGGAGGTCGCCTTGAGGTCAAGCGTCGGGATCAGGTCGCCACCGAAGCCGATATTGCCGTCGGTGAAGGTCAGGCGCTTGCCGAGGATTTCGAGGCGCCCGCGGCGCATTTCGAAGCCGCCGGAAACGATCGGCTGCACGGCCGTGCCCCGGATCGTCAGGTTGCCACCGAGTTCGGCGTCGATGCCGCGGCCGCGCACGAAGACCTGGTTGGCGGCAACTGCCAGATCGAAGGCGATGCCGCCGCTGGCATTGGCGCCGGCTGCCGGCACCTCGTCCTTGCGCAGGTCCTTGACCATTTTCTGCACCTTAGGCGGCGCATTCTTGTGCTTGATGTCGATTGCCGAGAGCGAGGTGGGCAGCTTCTCGGGAATGGTGATCGATGCCTTGCGGATCGTAACCTTGCCGCCGAGCGTCGGGGTCGCGACCAGCGGACCGGTCAGCGTCATTTCGCCATTGAGATTGGCGTTGAACAGCGTGCCGTCGACATAGGTGGCATTGTTCAGGCGGATCGTCAGATTGGCCGGGAAGCCGGAGCCGGGGACCGTGCCGACGGTGCCGGTCGCCTCGATCGAGCCGCCGGTCGCGAGATTGGCCGAGAGCTTGGAGATCGTCGCCTGCTTTCCGTCGAGCGCGACATTGGCGGTCAGATCGTTCAGTGCCAGGTTGCGGCGCACGTCGACGAGCCGCCCGCCGGATGTCGTGACGGTGCCGGCGATCTGCGGCGCCTTGGCGGAGCCGGAAATCGCGAGGTTGATGCCGGCCTGGCCCGTGAGCGTGAAGCCTTTTTCCGCCATCAGGTTGGCAATGAGGGCAAAGGGTAGGTTGCCGTTGAACTTCATTGCGATCGGCATGTTGCCGCCGATATCGACATTGCCGCCGCCCTTGAAGGAAAGGCCGCTGGCGCCCGAAAGCGTCGTGTCGAGCGTTACCTTGTTGTTGGCGAACTTGCCGTTGGCGGCGATGTCGAAGGCGGCGACCCCGGCCGTGCGTGCGGCGGCCAGCGACGCGCCAGACCATTTGAGGTTGTAGGCGACGACAGGTGCGGACGTTGCGCCAGCGACGTCGACGGTGCCGGCGATCGTGCCCTCGGCGCCGAGGTCCGGGACAAAAGCGTTGACCAGCGCTGCGGGCAGCGCATTGAGCTTGGCGGTGATGTCGAGTTTTTCGCCGGCCGTTCCGTTGACCGCGATGGTGCCCTTCGATGCCTGGATCGTCAGCGCGTTGAGGCGGACGGTGCCGTTTTCGATGGCGATGACCGTCGGCTGCGCGAGCTTCAGCGGGATGCCCTTTGGCGTCGCGCCGAAGGAGGCGAGGCGAATTTCCGTGCGTCCCTTCGCACTCGTGAGATCGCCCTTAGCCGTGAGCGGGCCACCATCATATTTGCCGTCGATCGAAAAGCCGGTGCGTCCCGCCTGCTGCTGGAAATCGACGGCGAGGCCGGCAACGCGGTTGGCGCCTTGAGCGATGGTCTCGGCGCGCACGCTGCCCTTGATGGCGAGGGCCGCGACATCGGAGATCGTGATATCGGCAGTCGGCTTGGCGATCGTCAGGGCATCACGCTTGATGCCGCTGCCGCCGGCCTTGACGACGACGGAGGTGATGCCGTTTGCGGTCTTGATTGCGGCCGACCCGTTGAGATCGCCAGAGGCTTTCTGCCCGGCCATGGCGGCAAGCAGGCCGAGATCGGGCAGGTTGAAATCGATCTTGCCGTCCGGTTTGAAGTCCGGGGTGAAACTGATCGCACCGGTCAGCTTGTTTTCACCGATCCTGGCTTCGAGCACGGGGATCGCGGTGCGTCCGTCCTTGGAGACGACGTCGGCCTTGACGTCGATCGCCTGGCCGTCGAGCGCACCGGTTGCGGTCAGGCTCGCCTGCGGGCTCGAGGGGTTGGCCTTCGCGTCGGCCTTGATCGTGAGGTCGCTGAGGGTGCGTCCGGCGAGCGTGGCGCCGCTCGAGGTCAGTTCGGCCTTGATGCCGAGTTCGGCGAGCGGGCCGGTCACGGCTGCGGTAAACTCAGCCTCGCCCTTGGCGTCAGCCAGAAGCTTGCCGAGATTGGGCAGCTTTCCCTTGAGATCGGTGGTCAGTTGTCCCTGGGCCAAGGCTATCGTGCCGGCCGCCTCGATCGTGCTCGATTTGAGCTCGAGGCCCTCGACGGTCACGCTGCCGTCGGTCGCCGTCTTCACTTCGCCGGCAAGCGCGATGGTCCCGTCGAACTTCGCTGCCGCAGCCGGCGGCAGAGCCTCCGGAACGGTAAAGAGCTTGAACGCGGCGGCAACTGTGTTTTCCTCACGTGAGACGGCACCGGTGACCGAACCGCCAATGCCGGGGCTTTCGATCGTCACCGGATCGAAGACGATGTTCTCCTTCGTCACCGACAGGCTGGCGTCGATCTTCATTGGCGCCTGGACCAGCCGGGTGACGTTGGCGTCGACGAAGCCTGCCTCACCGACTTCGATCACCGTTTTTAGCGGGCCTGATTGTGTAGCGAGGTTGAAGCCGTCGCTGCGCGCCGACAGCTTGACGGCGCCAAGTGCCGCGTCCGGCAGCGTCACGGAGGCGACGTCGGCGGCGAGATCGAGGATTGCGGCCTGCGCGTCGCCGATCAGCGACAGGTTGACGGCGTTGATCTTTGCCTGGGCCTCGCCCTTCTGCAGCGGCCAGCGGAAGTCGATCGCGCCGTTGGTGCCGGCAAGCCGGGCCTGCAGATTGTTGTCGCCCTTGCTGTCGAAGGTGCCGAAGGCGCCAAAGGTCAGCGCGCCGGTCGCGATCTGCCCCTTGTCGACGCGCACCATGCCCTGGCCGTTGAACGCGGCTGCGACGTCGATGCTGGTCTCGCCCTCGAACATCGCACGCAGTGCCGGCGGCATCAGCGAACCGAAGCCGCCGCCGCCAGTGACGGTGAGCCGATGCATGCCGTCGGGTGTCTGGACGTGGCGACCGTCGAGCTTGAGGATCTCGCTGCCGTCGAGCGCGGCCGTGGCAGTGCCGGCCCAGTCGGAAAGAGGACCTTCGCCGGTCAGCTTGATGTTGACCGCGGGCTCGTTGGGCAGGCGAAGGAGTTTTGCGAGCACGCCGTTGTTGGGCTCGTCGACGGTTGCCTCCAGCTTCAGCTCGTTGCCCGCCGGATTGAAGACGATATCGGCGACGGCGCGCGCTTCCGGCCGGTCACGCTGGGCGGCGGTCAGGCTGAGGGCAATGCTCTCGTTGGTCGCATTGATCTTGCCGCTGGCGGTCAGGAACTGATCTTCGCCGGCGATTGCCTTGCCGATGACGATCTCCTTGAGATCGATCGCGTCGATCTTGACGTCGACGGGAAGCGCGAAGGTCGCGCGCACTTCCTTGGTCTCGGTCGAGGGGATCGGCAGGCGTTCGACACGCACCGAGCCGGCGGACAACGCCGCGGCGTCGAAGCGGAAGGAGAGGAGGGCCGCCGGCGACCAGTTGAGCTTGAGGTCGCGGACCTCCGCATAGACGCCTTGGCCGTCGAAAAGCGTGATGCTTCCTGCCGCAAACTCACCTGTCAGCAGCGCACTCGGATCAGCGATCCGCACGATCTGGTCAGGCGTTGCCGCATATTTCTCGATTGCCCAGGCGACGAGGCGGGCGCCTGGAGTCGTGAAGCCCACGAAGGCGACGAGAAGGAGGGCAACGACCGCAATCACGCCAAGCACACGAAGGCCATAGCGCAGCGTCGCGCGAAGGAAGCGGACGACCTGATTCATGCTCTACCCTTAGCGCAAGTTGCGCTGCAGCGGAATCGCCGCAGGGCGAAACTATCGCGCAATGACGGCAATTTGCCGGTTCTTGCTGGAGAATCGGCCCTACTCAGAACGATTGGCCGATACCGGCATAGATGCCGTACTTGGTGCCACCGGGATATTTGTTGAGCGGCACGGCGAAGTCGAGACGGATGGGGCCGAAGGGCGTGGCATAACGCAGGCCGATGCCGGCGCCGGCGCGAATGTCGGAGAAATCGGGCGTCGTTTTCGCCGACACCGTGCCGGCATCGATAAACGGCACCACGCCGATCGTGTCGGTGATCGCGATGCGGGCTTCAAGCGAGGCGTTGACATAGGAACGCCCGCCGGTCTCCTCGTTGTCGGCGTTGCGCGGGCCGATCTCCTGGTAGGAGTAGCCGCGCACGGAACCGCCACCGCCAAGATAGAAGCGACGGTTCGCCGGGATATCCTCAAGCCCGCTGCCGCCGACGAGCACGCCGGCGCCGATCTTGCCGGCGAGAACGAAACGCTTCTCGTCGCCGAGCGCATGGTAGCCCGATGCCGACGCTTCGAAGGACGAGAAGAAGGTCTGGCCTTTGATCTCGTAGCTCGGCTTGGCGTTGATCATCGCCCGGTAGCCGTCGGTCGCGTTCAGCTTGTCGTCGCGAGTGTCGCGCACATATTCGAGCGGAATGGCGGCAGTCAGGTAGGAGTTCGAGCCGAAGGCGTCGTCGATGTTGGCCCAGCTCAGCTCGCCGCCACCGGACACGGTGTCGGTCGGCGAGAGTTCGAATGTGGCGCCGGCAGCACCCGTCAGGATCTTGGCGCGGTAGGCGTCCGGATCCTGGATGTTGGCCTTGAGGCTGGCGGTAAAGGTCGAGGCGGGGCCGAAGGCGCCGGGCTTGGCGAAGAGGATGCCGACCGAATAGTCGAGCTTGTCCAGTTCCTTCGTCTCGCCGATGCGGTCGACCGAGCCTTCTATGCGCAGCGATTCCGCCCGCCCGAAGAGATTACGGTGTCCCCAATAACCCGAGACACCCAGACCATCGGTGGTCGAAACCTGCGCACCGAAGCCGAAATATTTATGCTTGCCTTCCGAGACCTCGATCTTCATTGGGATCGATCCGTCAGGCGACAGCGTGTTGGCTTCCTTGATCGTCACGCTTGAGAACACGCCGAGCTGGCGCAGGCGCTCGGATGCCTTGCGGATATCCTCGGGCGAATAGGGGCGCCCTTCGTTGAGGCGCGAATAGTCGCGCACGAAACCGGGATCGACGGTCTTGGTTCCCGATACGCTGACATCGCCGACAGGCGCGACCGGCCCGCCGCTTGCGCCGATGACGACGTCGACGGTGGAATTGGCGTGGTTGGCGACGGCGCTGCGTTCGGTGAGCTTGGCGAGTGGCCGGCCCTGCTCGCGCAGGTCGTTCACGACCTTTTCGCCAGCCTTGATGATCAGGGTCGAATCGGCGCGTGCGCCGGCAGGCAGGCCATAGTTATCAGGATTGAAGCCGGCCGCATCACCTTCGAACCTGACGGAACCGACCGTAAAGGCGGGGCCGGGCGTGACGGTGACCGTTACCGGGATCGCCTGCCCGTCGGGGAAGGCGGGATCCGGCGGCAGGCTGTCGATGTCCTGGCCGTTGACGCGAATTGCCACGGTGCCGCCGTAGCGGGCCTTTTCGTAGAGGGCGGCGAGCAGCCGGTCGCGATCGTCGCGCGCGCGGATGGCAAGACCGAGATCGCCGGACACGGGCTTTTCCTGACCCTGGACGAGCTGCGAGCTGTTTTCCAGCGCTTCCTTCAGTTCCTTGTCTTCGGTGCCGGCGTCGAAGGTAAGCGTATAGTTGACCGGGTCGATGACCGGCGCTTCCTCTTCGTCGCTCTCGAAGAACTTCATGCCGAAGAGCTTGAAGGCATGGGCGTTTTTGGCGGAAATCGGGCCGAGCGCAAACGAGAAGGCGACTGCAAGCGCAGTTGCGGCCTTCCAGTACGCAATACTCGACCGTGGTGGGGACATTCGCTTCCGCATCCCGTCTTCAGGCGACCCAATACAAACTGCCTGCTTATGCGGCCGGGTCACTATTGCATGCCTAAGGTTTTCCATCTGTTAACGATGACAGCCGGCTGCATCCACCCCTGATACCGATTTTCGGTGCCGTTTTCCGGGAAAAAGCTCCGAAATGTTGTCGGCGCAGCACAACCATAGGCTCCGGACGGACGGTTGCCAGCCAGGCGCGCCGGCATTTTGCTGGGTGTTTGGCTGGTTTTGTCCGCGGATCGTCGAGCCTATGCGGCTTCCGGCAGTGCCCGCAACTGCGGCACGCGAGAGGCTATGATAACGAGAAACTGGACCAGGAAACCCGTCGCGGCAACGGCCAGGCATGCCTCGACGCCGAAACGCGTGGCGACGACGGCACCCAGCGCTGCGCCGATCGGCCGCGCGCCGAACGTGGCTGTGGTGATGAAGGCGGAAACTCGACCCAGCATCGCATTCGGCGTGACGGCCTGGCGCAAGGTGAGGGTGGCGATCGACCAGAGCACAGGCCCTGCGCCAAAGAGGAAGAAGCTCAAGCCGGCAAGAACGCCGGATGGCATCCAGATCGTCGAGAGCATCACGGCGGCCGCCGCCAACCCGCCGAGCGGACCAAGCGCAATCATCACGCCGAAGGGGACACGGCGCGCAATGGCGGGCGCGGCGAATGCGCCGATCATCATGCCGGCGCCATAGATGCCGAGCGTGATGCCGACGCCTGTCGCCGTCATGCCGAGGGTTTGAATGGCATAAGCGACATAGACCGCCTGCAGCACGAACCAGGCGGTGTTGAAGACTATCGCCGTGACGAGGATCGGCCTGAGCAGCGTGTGGCCGGCAAGGAACCGTGCGCCTTCGGTCAGATCCTGCAGAAGTTTGCGTTTTGCCGCGGCGGGTTGGTGATGCTCGCCAAGGCCGGCAAGCAGGACGACGGAGAGAAGAGAAAGGCATGTGGCAGCGACATAGGCCAGGGATGCGCCCGTCCATGCGACGATCGCGCCGCCGATCGCCGGCCCGCCCGAATAGGCAAGGCTGCGGGCGAGTTCCAGCCAGCGGTTGGCATCGGCCAGTTGGGCGCGGGGAACGATCACCGGAATAAGGGCAGGGGCAGCGACATTGTAACAAACGGTGCCGATGGCACCGACGAACCCCATCGCAGCCAGAAGCGGCAGGGTCAAAAGGCCGCTGACCATCAGGAGCAGCGTGGCGACCAGCGACAGCGCGCGCAGCATTTCCGAGGAGACCATCAGCCTCAGTCGCGAGGCGCGATCGGCGACGAGCCCGGCCGGAATGGCGAGCAGGAGAAACGGAAGTGTCTGGGCCATCTGCAGCCATCCGGTTTCCGCCGGACCGGCGGCGAGCAGCAGCACCGCGGCGAGCGGAGCGGCAGCCAGCGCCATCTGCTCCGAGAATTGCGCAAAAAGATTGGACCAGCCGATCCGCTTGAAGGCTGGCGGCAGTGGATTGCCTGGTGATTTCGACATGTGACGGCCTCGATGGATGATACTTCGAGGACAGCAGACGGATTTGCGCGGCCGATAACCACCCGGTTTGCGCGCGTCGGATCATTTCTTGGGGGTATGCCTAGCTTCGCCGGCGCGTCCGGAACGAAAAACCCCCTCAGGCTTTGCGCCATGAGGGGGGTAATTGGATCCTACGGAGAGCTTGCGCTACGCCGAAGGATGACCGTCTTCGCTACGCCTTAGCGCGGGCAAGAGTCGATGTAGCGGCGGCCATAGCGGTCGCGGTAGTAGCACTGGCCCGGCTGCTCGGTGACGTTGCCGATGACTGCGCCGGAAACGCCGCCGATGGCCGCGCCGACCGCTGCGCCACGGACGTCGCCGGTGACAGCGCCGCCGATGATCGCGCCGGAAACGGCACCGATGCCGGCGCCTTTTTCCGTCTGGGTGCAGCTTGCGACCGCCAGGGCGACCAGCACAAGTGCGATGGCTTTCTTCATGTTGTTCTCTCCGATCTCTACGGATCTTAAGCCTAGCGCTCAGTCCGTCCCGTGGATGATGGCGAAGCCGGGAACATCCCGCTCCACCTGAACTTGCAGTTCGGAAAATACGCGGTCCCTATTGAAAGTCTACGGGGACCTGCGGCTTCTTCCGGCGCGCAAGATAATGATATCGTTCCTGAACGGGACATGAAGGCTCAGTTCCGCGAGATACAACCCGCGTGGAAAAATATTGTCGTCCGGCGGGCGGTAGCGGTTGCGGCATTCCCAAAAAAGACAAATGATACAAACAAGCCTGCGACATCCGGAGGAGCGGATCCGTGGGCGACGGGCATCGATATCAGTTGGCGCGTACCCTAGTCGCGTGAACCATCTCACCCGACTTTTCGGCCGCGCTCGTGTTGGCATTGACCGACCCCGGAGGAGCGAAATGGCGAAAGTAACAATGACGGTCAACGGCCGTCAGGTGAGCGGTCATTGCGACGACCGCACACTGCTGGTGCAATTCATACGCGAAAATCTCGGACTGACCGGCACCCATGTCGGCTGCGACACGTCGCAGTGCGGCGCCTGCGTCATCCATATGGACGGAAAATCGGTCAAGAGCTGTTCCATCCTCGCCGCACAGGCGGCCGGATCCACGATCACCACCATCGAAGGGTTGGCGGCGGACGGCGAACTCCATCCGGTGCAGGCGGCGTTCAAGGCCAATCACGGCCTGCAATGCGGCTTCTGCACACCCGGCATGGTGATGACGGCCGTCGACATGATCCGAAGGCACCAGGGCCAACTGGACGAGGCGACGGTGCGCGCCGAGCTCGAAGGCAACATCTGTCGCTGCACCGGCTACCACAATATCGTCAAGGCGATCCTTGCTGCCGCCGCCGAGATGAGTGGCGCCCGCGTGGCCGCAGAATAGCGGTAGATTTGGGGGCGGGACCTCGCCCCGAAGGCATGTCATCGAAGGACTGTCGCTGGATATCTCGGGAGGAGATAGGCAATGGGCGTTGAAGGCATTGGCGCGCGGGTGGCGCGCAAGGAAGACAAACGGTTCCTGACCGGAAAGGGCCGCTATACGGACGACATGTCCGTGCCGGGCATGAAATATGCGGTGTTCGTGCGCAGCCCGCATGCGCATGCGAAGATTCTGAAGGTGGACGCGTCTGCGGCCAAGGACATGCCCGGCGTGATCGACGTGCTCGACGGCAAGCAGATCCTCGCCGACGGTATCGGCAACCTGATCTGCGGCTGGATGATCCACTCCAAGGACGGATCGCCGATGAAGATGGGCGCCTGGCGGCCGCTTGCGCACGAGACCGTGCGTTATGTAGGTGATGCCGTGGCGATCGTCGTTGCCGATAGCGTGGCCGAGGCACGCGATGCGGCCGAGGCGGTCGTCGTCGATTATCAGGAACTTCCCGTCGTGATCGATGCGTCGAAAGCGCTCGAGGCGGGACAGCCACAGCTTCATCCGGAAGCGCCCAACAACCTGATCTTCGACTGGCAGATCGGCGACGAATCGGAGACTGACAAGGCGATCGCAACGGCCGCGCATGTCACCGAGGTCACGATTCATAACAACCGGCTCTCGCCCAATCCGATGGAGCCGCGGGCCGCACTTGGCATCTATGACGCCGGCGACGACCACTACACCTGCTACACCACCAGCCAGAACCCGCATGTGGCGCGGCTGGTGATGAGCGCCTTCTATAATGTCGCTCCGGAAAACAAGCTCAGGGTGATCGCGCCCGATGTCGGCGGTGGCTTCGGCTCGAAGATCTATATCTATCCGGAGGAGATCGTCTGTCTCTGGGCGTCGAAGCGCACCGGCGTGCCGGTCAAATGGACCTCCGACAGAACCGAGGCGTTCCTGACCGACGCCCATGGCCGCGACCACGTGTCGACGGTGAAGATGGCCTTCGATGCGAACAATCGCATCATCGGGCTGAAGGTCGACACGATCGCCAATCTCGGCGCCTATATGTCGCTCTTCTCCTCGGCGGTGCCGACCTATCTCTATGCGACGCTGCTTTCCGGCCAGTACGACATCCCGGCGATCCACGCGAATGTGCGCACGGTCTACACTAACACCGCACCGGTGGATGCCTATCGCGGCGCCGGGCGGCCGGAGGCGACCTATCTGCTCGAACGCACCATGGAGACGGCGGCGCGCGAACTCGGGGTCTCACCGGCGGAACTGAGGCGGGTCAACTTCATCCGCTCCTTCCCGCACCAGACGCCCGTGATCATGAACTATGACGCGGGCGACTACGAAGCGTCGCTGAACGCAGCGATGCAGGCGGCTGACTGGAACGGCTTTGCCGCCCGCAAGGCGGAAGCCGATCGCCGCGGCATGAAGCGCGGCATCGGCATGAGTTGCTACATCGAGGCCTGCGGCATCGCGCCGTCGGCGGCGGTGGGCTCCCTCGGGGCCGGCGTCGGTCTGTGGGAATCGGCCGAGGTGCGGGTCAATGCGGTCGGCACGATCGAGGTCTTGACCGGCTCGCACAGCCACGGCCAGGGCCACGAGACCACCTTTGCACAGCTCGTCGCCGACCGCCTCGGCGTTCCGATTGACAGCGTCAACATCGTGCATGGCGATACCGACAAGGTGCAGATGGGCATGGGCACCTACGGCTCGCGCTCCGGCGCCGTCGGCATGTCCGCCGTCGTCAAGGCACTCGACAAGGTGGAGGCCAAGGCGAAGAAGATCGCCGCGCATCTGATGGAAGCGGACGAAAGCGACATCGTGATTGAGAACGGCGAACTGAAGGTTGCCGGCACCGACAAGGCGGTGCCCTGGTTCCAGATGGCGCTTGCCGCCTACACCGCCCATAACCTGCCCGCGGGCATGGAGCCGGGCCTGAAGGAGGGCGCCTTCTACGATCCGGCCAACTTCACCTTCCCGGCCGGTTGCTACATCTGCGAGGTGGAGGTCGATCCCGATACGGGGCGGACCAAGATCGTCCAGTTCGTCGCCGCCGACGACTTCGGCAATATCATCAACCCGATGATCGTCGAGGGGCAGGTTCATGGCGGCATTGCCCAGGGCATCGGCCAGGCGCTGCTCGAAGGGGTACACTACGACCCCTCGGGCCAGCTGCTGACGGCAAGCTACATGGACTACGCCATGCCGCGTGCCGACGATCTGCCGTCGTTCCAGGTCTCGACCTCGAACACGCCCTGCCCGAACAATCCCTTGGGGATCAAGGGTTGCGGTGAGGCGGGCGCGATCGGCTCGCCGCCGGCGCTGATCAACGCCATTACGGATGCCATCGGCAACAACGCGCTCACCATGCCGGCAACACCGCAGAAGGTGTGGGCGGCGGCGCACGCGGCCAAGTGAACGGGAGGACACCGCATGTACGAGACCCAATATCACCGGGCGTCCTCGGTTCAGGATGCCGTCAGCCGAATGGAAGCGGCCGGCGAAGGCAAGTATGTCTCCGGCGGCATGACGCTGATCCCGACGATGAAGCAGCGGCTGGCGGCACCGAGCGATCTCATTGACCTCCGGCATATCGCCGAGATGCAAGGCATCACGGTTTCCGGCCGGTCAGTGCGGATCGGCGCCGCCACGACACATTATGACGTGGCGTCGGCGGCGGCGCTCAAAGCCGTCTGTCCGGCGATCTGCAGCCTTGCCAGCCATATCGGCGACCCGCATGTGCGGCACATGGGCACGATCGGCGGTTCCATCGCCAACAACGACCCGGCGGCCGATTATCCGGCGGCGATGCTGGCGCTCGGTGCGACGATCGTGACCAACAAGCGCGAGATTGCGGCAGATGATTTCTTCACCGGCCTGTTCGAAACAGCGCTGGAGGACAGCGAGATCGTCACCGCCATCAGCTTCGAAGCGCCTGCCAAGGCTGCCTATCAGAAGTTCGCCAATCCGGCATCGCGCTACGCGATGACCGGTGTGTTCGTCGCGCGACGGGACAATGGCGACGTCCGGGTGGCCGTTACCGGAGCGGGAGCGAACGGGGTGTTCCGGCATGGCGATATGGAGGCGGCGCTGGTTGCCAACTGGTCGCCGGACGCGCTCAGCAATGTCAGCGTCGATGCCTCGGAACTGCTCTCCGACATTCACGCCGACGCGGCCTACCGCGCCAATCTGGTGAAGGTCATGGCCAAGCGCGCCGTGGCGGCGGCCTGACCGGCATGGGGTATCGCCAAACAGCAAAAAAAGGGGGCGGCTTCGGCCGTCCTTTTTTCATCCTTGCTTGACTTCGATCAAGCTTGAAGAGATGAACATGCGCTAGGGCTTTCTTTGGAATGTTTCAAAACTAGGGCTCTCCAGGTTGAAACGGTTTCAGTGAAAGCAGTGAAGATGCTTCGGTCCGAAAATGCTAGATCATTCCGGATGCATTCATTGGACACGCAGCGCTTCAGGGGCCTTTTGCCGCAGTTGGCAGATGCCGAGCATTCCGAGGTTGACCCCAGGTCGCTTTGATTGAAGAAAAGCGACCGGGCACTGGAGAAAATGATGGATTTCGAGAATTTCTTTAAGAACGAGCTGGACGGGCTGCATCAGGAAGGCCGCTACCGGGTTTTCGCAGACCTCGCCCGTCATCGCGGCAACTTCCCGAAGGCAGCGCGCCACACGGCTGCGGGCGTTCAGGAAGTCACCGTCTGGTGTTCGAACGACTATCTCGGCATGGGCCAGCATTCCATCGTCACCGAGGCGATGAAGCGCGCCATCGACGAATGCGGCGCCGGCGCCGGCGGCACCCGCAACATCTCCGGTACCAACCATTACCACGTCCTGCTTGAGCGCGAGCTCGCGGACCTGCACGGCAAGGAATCGGCGCTGCTGTTCACCTCGGGCTACGTGTCCAACTGGGCCGCACTCGGGACGCTCTGTTCGAAGATTCCTGGCGTCATCGTCTTCTCGGACGCCGGGAATCACGCTTCGATGATCGAGGGGATCCGTCACTCCAAGTGCGAACGCGTCATCTTCAAGCACAATTCGGTCGCTGACCTCGAAGCCAAGCTCGCCGCCGCCGATCCGCGCGCGCCGAAGATCATTGCGTTTGAGTCGGTTTATTCGATGGACGGCGACATCGCGCCGATCAAGGAATTCTGCGACCTCGCCGACAAGTACGGCGCCATGACCTATCTCGACGAAGTGCATGCCGTCGGCATGTACGGTCCGCGCGGTGGCGGTATTGCCGAGCGCGAAGGCCTGATGCATCGCCTGACGGTGATCGAAGGCACGCTCGGCAAGGCCTTCGGCGTCATGGGTGGCTATATCACCGGTTCTGCGGCGCTCTGCGACTTCATCCGCTCGTTTGCCTCCGGCTTCATCTTCACCACGGCGCTGCCGCCAACGCTTGCCGCCGGTGCGCTCGCCTCGATCCGCCACCTGAAGGAAAGCCAGGTCGAACGCTTCGCACACCAGGAGCGCGTCCGTCGTCTGCGTTCGCTGCTCGACCAGCGCGGCATTCCGCATATGCCGAACCCGAGCCATATCGTGCCGGTCATGGTTGGCGACGCTGCCAAGTGCAAGTGGATCTCCGACCTGCTGCTCGACAATTTCGGCGTCTATGTGCAGCCGATCAACTATCCGACGGTGCCCAAGAAGACCGAGCGCCTGCGCATCACCCCGACGCCGCTGCATTCGGATGCCGATATCGACCATCTCGTCAACGCGCTGCATTCGCTGTGGTCGCGCTGTGCGCTGGCCCGCGCGGTCGCGTAAGCGGCGGCTTAGCTTCCGAGAAGTATGCCCCTCACCCTAACCCTCTCCCCGCTCGCGGGGAGAGGGAACGAGGACAACGGCTGAACTCTGTGTCCGTTCAATGCTGAAACACCGCCTCTCTCCATTCAGAGAAGCAGGAACTTCGAGCGTTAGGGGCGGATCAGGCGGTGCTGCAACGTCCCTTCGCCCCGCTTGCGGGGAGAAGGTGCCGGCAGGCGGATGAGGGGCGGGATGCCCGACCAGACCAGTTATTGAAGCAGCCCGGCCGCCAGTTGCCGGGCTTTTTCGTCTGCGGCGAAGACATCGTCCATGGTTGCGGCGGCCGGCAGGTCGGCGAGCTTGTCCATGACCTTTTCGACGATCTCGGCCATCGCGAGAAAGCCGGTTCGTCCGGCGATGAAGGCGTCGAGCGCCGTTTCCTTGGCGCCGTTGAGCACGGCCCCCTGCACGCCGCCCTCGACCATGGCGCGGCGCGCCAGGCTGATCGCCGGGAAGCGCACTTCGTCCGGCGCTTCGAAATCGAGGCGCGACAGCTTGGCGAAATCGAGCCGCTCGATCGGCAGGCTGCAGCGGCTCGGATAGGACAGCGCGTAGCCGATGGCGGTGCGCATGTCCGGGCAGCCAAGCTGCGCCAGCACTGAGCCATCGGTGTAGCCGACCATCGAGTGGATGACCGACTGCGGATGCACGATCACCTCGACTTGCTCCGGCTTGAGTGCAAAGAGGTGTTTCGCCTCGATCATCTCCAGCGCCTTGTTGAACATGGAGGCGCTGTCGATCGAGATCTTGAGGCCCATCGACCAGTTGGGATGGGCGCGGGCGACATCGGCGGTTACATGCCGCATCTCCTCGAGCGACTTGGTGCGGAAGGGGCCACCCGAAGCCGTCAGGATGATGCGCTCGACCGCGTGGCGCTGCTGTTCCTCGAGCACCTGGAAGATGGCGTTGTGTTCGCTGTCGACCGGCAGCAATCGGCCGCCGCCCGTCTTCACCGCGTCGATGAACAGGCTTCCGGCGGAAACCAGGCACTCCTTGTTGGCAAGCGCGATGTCGGCGCCGCGGCGGGCGGCTGCGAGCGTGGGAGCAAGACCGGCATTGCCGACGATCGCCGCCATCACCCAGTCGGCATCGCGTTCGGCTGCCTCGATCAGACCGCTTCGGCCGGCGGCGACGGCAATGCCGGTGCCGGCAAGGGCTGCCTTCAGGTTTTCGAATTGGTTTTCGTTGGCGGTGACGGCGAGTTCTGCGCCAACCTTCAAGGCCTGTTCTGCGAGCAGGGGGATGTTGCCGTTGCCGGTGACGGCGACGACGTCGAAGCGCTCGCGACCGCCAAGGCGCTCGATGACGTCGAGCGTGTTGGTGCCGATCGAACCGGTTGATCCGAGGATCGTCAGTCGGCGCTTCGCACTGTCGCGGGATGCCATGCCAATACCCATGTTCTTCTTTTCGGACGGGATGCCCGGCGCAGCCTGCGCTGCGGACACGTGATCTTCGCGAGATCGATCCGAGTTTTTTATGTTGTTTGCTAGGCTCTACAGGCGAATTCCGCCGGCAACAAGGGCGCGGTCTTCAATCCGTGTCGTCCACGGGCTAAGAATCGGACTGCTTTGAGTCGGAGCCCGAAGGAGTTCGCGATGCTGAAGATCATTACCGCCGTTTCCTGCGCCTGCGTGACCATCGAGATGGCCTCGATGCAGCCGGTTGCAGCCGAAAACGTTCCGCCGCAGCTCGTCGGTACCTGGCTTGCCGAGGACATCGGTGGCGGCGGCGTCATCGACGATCTGCAATCGACGCTGGAAATCCGCGAGGACGGCACTTACGGCGGCATGGCCGGCTGCAACCATTTCACCGGCACCTTCAGTCTGTCGGGCACGAAGATCACCTTCGGCCCGGCCGCATCGACACGCAAGATGTGCGTGCCGGCGGCGATGACCCAGGAACAGAAATTCCTGGAGGCGCTTGGCAGCGAACTCTCCTGGGCAGTCGAGGGATCGAAACTCGTGCTCAACAAGGCGGAGGGCAGGACCGCGATCAAACTGGCGTCGATGACGGTGGGTTCCGAAGGGATCGACGTGACGTTCCGTGCTCCGGGAGCCGGTACGGTGGATCGGCGATCGGTGCGCTATGACTGCGGCGGCAAGCCCGTCGAAGCGGAGTACATCAATGCCGGCCCGGTTTCATTGGTGACTTTCACGATCGACGATACCTTTGTCGTCGCCGCCAATGTGGTTGCCGCTTCGGGCGCCAAATATGCCGGCGGCCAGTATATCTGGTGGACCAAGGGTGACGAAGCGACGCTTTTCGACGCGACGAAGGGCGAACAGGACCAGGGCATCGCCTGCAAGCCTGCGCCTTGACGCGGAGGCTGCCCCGCAACTTCTCCAACCGCGCTTTCCAACCCGGCTAAAGAAGTTTCCGGGAGAATCGGAACTTTTACCCTCGCTCCATAGTTACAATCCCGGCGCTATCGCGCTGTCGTTGTGAAAAGGGAGTTGATCCATGGGGCTGCTTATCGGAATCCTGATTACGTTCCTTGTCATCGTGTTGGTGCTTTATCTCGTCCAGCGGCTGCCGCTCGACGCGCGCGCCAAACAGATCGTCCAGATCATCGTCATCATCATCGGCATCATCTCTCTGTTGAAATACTTGGCCGTCTTCTGACGCGCCTCGTTCCCAACCAATGTGAAAGCCGCCGGCTCCGATGTGCCTGCGGTTTTTCTGCGCGGTCGGTCGATGCTGACGGAAGCTGACAGTCATTATGCCCAGGGTCGCGTTGTCGAAACGGGAGACCCGACCATGCTGTCACCAAACCTCATCCTGCTTTATGTCGAAGACCCGCTGGCGAGCGCACGCTTCTACACCGACCTGCTCGATCGCGAGCCCGCCGCCGCCTTTCCAAGCTATGTCGCCTTCGAACTGAAAAACGGCCTGACGTTCAGTCTCTGGTCCACGGCGGCGAAGGATTTCATGTCCTCCGGCACGGGCCATCGCTCGGAAATCGCCTTCATGGTGAAGGACGATGCCGAGGTCGAGCGGCTCTATACCGCTTGGCGGGAGCGGGGGCTTACGATCGAGCAGGAGCTGAAAACGGCCGTCTTCGGCCGCACCTTCGTCGCACTCGACCCGGATGGCCATCGCCTGCGCGTCTGCCGGCCGGATGATTGAAGTGCTGCGAACGCTGTGATTCCGGGCCGATTTTGCCTAAGCCTGCAGGTGGTCGATCCCTGTTCGGGAAAGCAGTGACGCGGCCCTTGCTCGAGTTGAACCAAGTATTGCCGGTACTGGCAAAGAATGGTTCTATGTCGATATGGGGGCTAATCGTCGTTTGGTTTCGATCATCGTTGTGTGACTGTCTTGTTCGCGGCGATCGATGTTGTGTGGCTGCCATTTTCAGTGATCAGCCTTGATCCTCGAAACTTTGGTCACCTTGCGAAGGCGGCGTCGGCCGCTTTGGCTGCCTATCTGATCGGCAGGCTTGTTCTCTACCGCCTGCGCGATGAAAGATCGTGGGCGGCCGGTGCGATGCGATGGGCTGCGGACCGCCTGATTGTACTGGTCGCGGTTTCCACGATCTTTCTACCACTCGGCTTCGTCAGTGCCATCTTCATGTATTTGGCCTCGGCAACCCAGGTTCCCCTGGTCGATGGCAAACTGGCCGCACTCGACGCGGCGCTAGGCTTCGATTGGCGTTCGTTTCTGGAGACGACGAACGGGTCTCCGCCGGTCGCATGGGCATTGGTAATCGCCTATCACAGCCTGACGCCTCAGGTGATTGCGCTGTTTCTCTTGTACAGTGCGGCTCGGCGAGCGGACAAAGCCTTGGAGTTCGTCGCGCTGCTTGCGGTTTCCTCGGTGTTTACCGGCCTGTTGATGGCGATGTTTCCGGCCGCGGGCGCCTATGCCTATTTCGATCCGCCGCCCGAAACCTTCGACGCGTTTACGGCACAAGCCGGGATGTGGCACTACTCCGAACTGCTGAGGCTGAGGTCGGGGGACAACTTCAACCTGTTCGTTGGGAACGCGCAAGGCCTTGTGACTTTCCCCTCCTACCACACGGCCCTTGGAATCATGGTCGTGTATTCCCTGCGCAGCGTTCGCTGGGCCGCCGGCCCGATCGCTGTTTTGAACGCAGTGATGATCATCGGTACGCTGCCGGAAGGTGGACATCATTTGAGTGATGTGATTGCCGGCGCAATGGTCGCTGTGGTTTCAATCCTGGTGGTTAGAGCGGTCATGGGGCTGGGAAGGGAACGGTACCGGCCAGAGCAGGCTGCGACGACACTGTAGGCAATGACCGAAACAAAAAAGGCCGGGGCAAACCCGACCTTCCTCATCACCTTCGATCGACGCCAGTTCATCCGTGGTCATCAAGAAGGTGTGACTGTTCAAATAGCTTCTGTTCGTGACAGGCGAATGACGAACTGACTTCCGTCCCGAAAGTCGGCGGCGTGGATCGCCGCCGACCGATGGTCTCAATCTGCCACTTCGACCAAAAGCTCGATTTCGACCGACAATCCCAGCGGAAGGCTGGCGACGCCGAGGACGATACGGCCCGAGAGAAGCTCGGGACCGAAGACATCGGCCAGCAGGTCGGATGCGCCATCGGCGACCGCGGGGTGGTCGCGGAAATCGCCTGATGTTGCGATGTAGACGCCGAGCTTGGCGATGGCAGCGACCTTGTCGAGCGAACCGAGCTCAGCGTTGATTGCCGACAATGCACTCAGGGTAGCGATTTCCGCCGCGCGACGTCCCTCATCGACCGTTAATTCGACCCCAAGTCGGCCGACGACCTGCGGCTTGCGGTCGATGACCGGCAGCATGCCGCTCAGATAGAGCAGCTTGCCGATCCTGACCCCTTCGACATAGTTGCCGAACGGTGTCGGTGGAGGAGGCAGCGCGATGCCGAGTTCATTCAGCCGCTGTTCTGCGCCAGCGGCGGTCGCTTGCCCGCGGCTTACCATTTGCCCAAATGCGCGCCGCCGTCGACGTTCAGCACCTCCCCGGTGACGCGCGGCGCCCTGGTCAGGAACAGGACGGCATCCACGATCTCATCGACGCTGGAAATGCTGTGCATCGGCGAGAGCGTGTTGAGGAAATCCTTCGGGTTGTCCTTGTGGAGCGGGGTGTCGACGACGCCGGGGGCAACGACGTTGACGCGAATTCCGTCCCTTGCGTATTCCATGGCGATATTCTTCGAGATCGCATTGATGCCGCCCTTGGTCAGCATCGCGACCGAGGCGTTCATGCCCGCGATCGGGCGATCGGCCAGCGGCGTCGTGATGCTGACGATGCTGCCGCCTCTCTTCTGCGCCAGCATCTGCCTGACGACCAGTTGGGTCGTGTGGAGGAAGCCTTCGATATTCGTCGCGCTCAGCTGGCGGTAGTCCTCAGCGGTGTAGTCGACGAAGCGCTTGGTGAAGAAGATGCCGGCATTGTTGACGAGCGCGTCGATCGAGCCAAACCGGTCGATCGCGGTTTCGACCACGCGTTTCGCCGTGGCCGGATCGGCGATATCGCCGTCGACGCGGGCCAGCCGGTCCGATTCGACGATGTCCCGGGACTGGCTGACGCTTCGCGAGGTTGCGATGACACTGTAGCCCTGAGCGAGGAAGGCGTTTGTAAGGCCCGCGCCGATACCCTGGGACGCGCCGGTGATGATGGCGACCTTGTTGGTCATTTGATCTCTCCACGGTTGGATTGCGTTCGTGGGATCAATATGGTCGAGGTGCGATTGCACGATTAGATGAAATTATCTGGAATTACTTTTCCATCAGTGCAAAAATCGTTGCCATGGTCGATCTGAACGATATCGCGGTCTTCGCTGCCGTTGCGCAATTCGAGAGTTTCAGCCGGGCGGCGCGCGCGCTCGGCATGCCGGTTTCAACGGTTAGCCGCAAAGTGACGGCCCTTGAGGAGCAACTGGGCGTCACTCTGTTGCAGCGGACGACGCGCAAACTGAACCTCACGCTTCAGGGGCGCGCTTACTACGCGGAGTGCAGCGAACCGCTGAAGCAGCTTCACGACGCGGAACGGGTCCTGAGCGAAGCGCAAAGAAAACCCGAAGGGCTTTTGCGCATCACAGTCCCCATGACTCTCGGGCAGCCGCCGTTCTTTGATTTCCTGTCTGGTTTCCTGAAGAAATACCCCGAGATCGAGGTCGACCTGCTGGTCACAAACATGTTCATGGATCTCGTTGCCGAAAACATCGACGTGGCGGTCCGATTTGGCGAATTGCGCGATTCGTCGCTCGTCGCACAGCGCATCGGCAGGAGCACCCACTTCCTCGTGGCTGCTCCCGAATACGTGCACGAACACGGCATGCCTTCCGTGCCGGAAGATCTGCGCGACCACCGTTGTGTGCTGGTCAATGCCCGGAGCAACGAAACCGAATGGCATCTCGTCAACGGGGACGAATCGATCAGGCTTCACGTGACCGGAGCCGTCTCGGTCCACGATATCCAGTCGGCCAGCGCCATCACCGAGCGCGGCCATGGCATCGGCCGGCTTCCGCCGATCTTCTGCGACAGCCTGCTTGGGAGCGGCAAGCTCGTGCGCGTGCTTCCCGGATGGTCGGCGCCGGATGTCTTTGTGCATGCGGTCTGTCCGACGCGGCGGTTTTTGCCGTCGCGACTTCAGGTCTTCTTGCAGGCGTTGAGAGCCTGGCGCGGCCCGGCATGGCAGCCGCTTCGCTAGCCATCGACCTCTTCGAGCTTCTGCGCGAAAACGCTGAAGCCGGCGCGGCGATAGGTGTCCTGCGCCTTTGGGTGATCCCATTCGTCCGTGTGCAGCCAGATGCGGTTCGGTCCGCCGCTCCAGACAGCGCGCAGCGCGCTGTCGAGCAGGAACGGTCCGAGCTTCCTGCCGTACGCCTCGGGGACCAAGCCGAAATGGGTGAGCTCGATGTCGGGTGTCCCGACGCGGTCGAATTCGCAGAGCCCGACCGCTCGCTCGTCCACCCGCAGGATGTAGAGGCCAGTCGATTCGCTGCGAAGAAAACCGTCGAGATCGGCTGCGCTCATGCGCAGGCGCTGATCCCAGCGCAACGGATCGCCGACGGCGCGGTAGAGCGATAGGAACGTGGCGGCATCGGGCAACTCGGGCAGGACCCGCGCACCCTCGACCGGAGATGGAGGCGCTTCGCCCGCGCGTTGTCCACGCATTTCCATATAGGTCACGAGCAACTGAACCATGAGTGCACCAGTGTAATGCGTTTGGCTGGAATCTCACATTTTGGCCGGGGGCATAGAGCGCTGCGTAAACGCGAGTGGGGAACGGCCCGGGGAATGTGTCGGAGGGTTGGAATTCTATCTATTTGATTTTTATGGTGATCCCGGCGCGATTCGAACGCGCGACCCCCAGATTAGGAATCTGGTGCTCTATCCTGCTGAGCTACGGGACCACTTGGATAGCACCCATACAAAAGCAAGGCGTCTTAGCCAAGTGTTTTTGCGCGTGTGTCCGCGGAAATGCCGGCGCCGCCGAGCCTGGGTTATCTCGTCAGAGCGACGCATTGGCGCCATCTCCCGCGTGTTTAAATCGATTGCGAAACGGGGCTGGTCTTTCCGGTCGCTCGAATGCTAAGCAAGGCGGGCGTCGGCTTGAGGAGGCTGGCGTTCCCCGTGAGACCTTCATCAGAGACCTGATCCACATATGTTCATCGGAATAGATTGGGGCGGCACGAAAATGGAAGTCATCGCGCTCGGGCGCGATGGCGAAACGCGCGCCCGGCATCGCGTCGCGACCCCGAACAGCGGCTACGACGACTGCATTCGCGCCGTTCTCGATCTTGTCACTGCTGCCGAACAGACGGCGGGCGAAAAGGGCTCGATCGGCATCGGTATTCCCGGTAGCCCCAATCCGCGCACGGGCATCGTGCGCAATTCCAATGCGGTGCTGATCAACGGCAAGCCGCTCGGACGTGACCTGGAGGCGGCACTCGGCCGTGCGGTCAGGCTCGCCAACGACGCCAACTGCCTGGCGGTTTCGGAGGCGGTCGACGGTGCGGGCAGGGACGCGCATGTGGTTTTCGGCGTCATCGTCGGCACAGGCCATGGCGGCGGTCTTGCGATCGACAAGAAGGTGCATGCCGGCTATCAGGGCGTTGCCGCCGAGATCGGCCACTATCCGCTGCCGTGGATGACGAAGGACGAATATCCCGGGCATAAGTGCTGGTGCGGCAAACACGGCTGCCTCGACATGTATGCCTGCGGTACCGGCGTCGAGCTCGACTACCGGATCACAACAGGCGCGGAGCGCCGCGGCCGCGACATCATCGAGGCAAAGCGGGCGGGCGACCCGGTTGCAACGGGCGTCTACGAGCGCTTCGTCGACCGGCTGGCGCGCAGCCTGGCGCTGCTCACCAACATCGTCGACCCCGACGTTTTCGTGCTCGGCGGTGGCATGTCGAATGTCGACGAGATCTATAACGACGTGCCGCCGCGGGTGGTCAACTATCTCTTCGGCGACACGTTCGAAACCCCCATCCGCAAGGCCCTGCATGGCGACAGTTCCGGTGTGCGCGGTGCGGCCTGGCTCTGGAAGGACTGAACCCATGAATATCGACAAGGACTTGGGCCGCATCGCGCGGCAGGAACAGGAATTGCAGTTCGAGCGCTTCGACCTCGAAACGGCCTGGGAGCTCGGCGCGCTGCTGCGCAAGATGGCGGTCGAGCGCAAGCTCGGCGTCGTCATCGACATCACGCTGTTTTCGATGCCGGTGTTCTACGCCGCGCTCGAAGGGGCGACGCCCGACAATCCGAACTGGGTGCGCCGCAAGCGCAACACGGTCTTCCGGCTGTTCAAGAGCAGCTATGCCACGGGCCGCGAGCTCGCCAAGGCACAGACGAATCTGCAGGCAAAGCTCGGGCTTGCCGATGCTGATTACGCCGCGCATGGCGGCAGCTTCCCGATCGTCGTCAAAGGCACCGGCTGCATCGGTGCGGTCACGGTTTCCGGCCTGCCGCAGCGCGAGGACCACAACATGGTCGTCGAAGCGCTTTCGTCCTTGCTCGGCAAGGATCATGACGCGTTGAAGCTTGAGGGCTGAGTGTTGTCAGGCGATATTTTGTCTCAGTCCCAGGCTCTTTCGCAATGGCTCGCCGACAAGGCCCTGCCGCTATGGCGCGACAAGGGTGTCGATTCCCCAGGCGGCTTCGTCGAGACGATCGACATGGCGGGTGAACCGACGCGCGCCAACAGGCGCGCGCGCGTCCAGCCGCGGCAGGTCTATTGCTTTGCCGAAGCCGGCCGACGCGGCTGGTCCGGCGATTGGTGCGGCGCTGCCGAAGGCGGGCTTGCCTATTTCGATCGCGTCTTCAAGCAGCCGAGCGGCTTCTACGGCGCGCTCGCCGATGCGGATGGCAATTTGCTCGACGGATCCTTCGATCTCTACAACCAGGCCTTCGCGCTGCTCGCCTTCGCCTATCTCGCTGAGGTCGTGCCGGCACGGAAGGCCGAAATGATCGAACGCAGCAATGATCTTCGGTCTCGGATCGAGGCGCATGTCAAGCATCCGGTTGCGGGTTTCGAGGAAGACAATCCCCCACGGCTGCCGCTTTGCTCCAACCCGCACATGCATCTCTTCGAGGCGTGCCTCGCCAGCGAGGCGGTCGAGGGCTTCGATCAGGTCGCCTGGGCCAATCTCGCTGACGAGATTGCGGATCTGGCGATGGATCATTTCATCGACGCTGAGACCGGCGTCCTGCGTGAGTTCTTCGATCACGACTGGGCGCCGATTGCCGGCGACAAGGGCCGCATCGTCGAGCCCGGTCATCTCTTCGAATGGGCCTGGCTGCTGTTGCGCTGGGCGGAACGCCGCGGCAGCGCCGAGGCGATCGTGAAAGCGCGGCGGCTCTTCGATATCGGCGAGGCGCACGGCATCTGCGCGAACCGCAACGTTGCGATCATGACGCTTCTCGACGATCTCTCGGTGGCCGACCCGATCGCGCGGCTCTGGCCGCAGACCGAGTGGCTGAAGGCCGCGGTTCGTTTCGCGGCGCTGACCGGCGGCGCCGAGCGGGAGCGTTATCTCGCTTCGGCTGCGCGGGCGGCGGCAGCGCTTCAGACTTTCCTGGAGACCCCGGTCGCGGGTCTCTGGCGCGACAAGCAGAAGGCCGATGGCAGCTTCGTTGACGAGCCTGCACCGGCCAGCAGCTTCTATCACATCCTCTGCGCCATATACGAAACCGAGGATTGCCTGGCACGGCTTTGATTTGCCGTCCGGAGCAGGTCCTTTCATAATGGCCCGTCGCAATCGCGGCGGGCCATTTTCTTTGTCCAGATGGCCAAATGTGATCGCGCCATATGTTGACATAAAGATATCTTTATGTGATTGACTCGATTATTGTTTGTCGTTTTCAGAACGGGAGATTTCCCATGTCCGCCATCGGCGCCCTTTTCGGTGACGTTTCCTCCAAGCCGGACGGCTCCGAGATCAAAGAGGCGCTGCGTCGGGCGGCGAGTGAACGCATCCTGATCATGGACGGCGCGATGGGCACGGAGATCCAGCAGCTCGGCTTTATCGAGCAGCATTTCCGTGGTGACCGGTTCGGCGGCTGCGCGTGTCATCAGCAGGGCAACAACGATCTTCTGACGCTGACGCAGCCGAAGGCGATCGAGGACATTCACTACGCCTATGCGATCGCCGGCGCCGACATCCTCGAGACCAACACCTTCTCCTCGACCCGCATCGCCCAGGCCGACTATGGCATGGAGGACATGGTCTATGAGCTCAACCGCGACGGCGCCCGGCTGGCGCGCCGTGCCGCCAAGCGTGCCGAGGCCGAGGACGGCCGCCGGCGCTTCGTCGCCGGCGCGCTCGGACCGACCAACCGCACGGCGTCGATCTCGCCTGACGTCAACAATCCCGGTTATCGCGCCGTCACCTTCGACGACCTCAGGATCGCCTATGCCGAACAGATCCGCGGGCTGATCGACGGCGGCGCCGATATCATCCTGATCGAGACGATTTTCGATACGCTGAACGCCAAGGCCGCGATCTTCGCCACCAAGGAAGTCTTCGCCGAAAAGGGCATCGAGCTGCCTGTGATGATCTCAGGCACGATCACCGACCTTTCGGGCCGCACGCTTTCCGGCCAGACGCCGACCGCCTTCTGGCATTCCGTTCGCCATGCCGATCCGTTCACCATCGGGCTCAATTGCGCGCTCGGCGCCAATGCCATGCGCGCCCATATCGACGAGCTCTCGGGCGTTGCCGATACCCTTGTCTGCGCCTATCCGAATGCCGGTCTGCCGAACGAGTTCGGCCAGTATGACGAAACACCCGAGCAGATGGCCGCCCAAGTGGAAGCCTTCGCGCGCGATGGCCTCCTCAACATCGTCGGCGGCTGCTGCGGCTCGACGCCGGCTCATATCAGCGCGATTGCGAGAGCGGTTGCCAAGCATCCGCCGCGCGAGATCCCCAAGGTCGAACCGCTGATGCGGCTCTCCGGCCTGGAACCGTTCACGCTGACCGCGGACATTCCCTTCGTCAACGTCGGCGAGCGCACCAACGTCACCGGTTCGGCCAAGTTCCGCAAACTGATCACCGCCGGCGACTATTCGGCCGCACTCGATGTCGCGCGCGACCAGGTGGCGAACGGTGCCCAGATCATCGACATCAACATGGACGAGGGCCTGATCGATTCGAAGCAGGCGATGATCGAGTTCCTGAACCTCGTCGCCTCCGAGCCGGATATCGCCCGCGTGCCCGTGATGATCGACTCGTCGAAATGGGAAGTGATCGAGGCGGGCCTAAAATGCGTTCAGGGCAAGCCGCTGGTCAATTCCATTTCCATGAAGGAAGGCGAAGAGGCTTTCCTGCACCACGCGAAACTCTGCCGCGCCTATGGCGCCGCCGTCGTCATCATGGCCTTCGACGAGGTCGGTCAGGCCGATACCAAGGCGCGCAAGGTCGAGATCTGCAGCCGCGCCTACAAGCTCCTGACGGAAGAGGCCGGCTTCCCGCCCGAGGACATCATCTTCGACCCGAACATCTTTGCGGTGGCGACCGGCATCGAGGAGCACAACAATTACGGCGTCGACTTCATCGAGGCGACGCGCGAAATCATCGCCACGCTGCCGCATGTGCATATCTCCGGCGGTGTCTCCAACCTTTCCTTCTCCTTCCGCGGTAACGAGCCGGTGCGGGAGGCGATGCATGCCGTTTTCCTCTATCACGCCATCCAGGCGGGCATGGACATGGGCATCGTCAATGCCGGCCAGCTTGCCGTTTACGATGCAATCGATCCGGAGCTGCGCGAGGCCTGCGAGGACGTGGTGCTCAACCGCCGCGCCGATTCGACCGAGCGCATGCTTGAAATCGCCGAGCGTTATCGCGGCCAGGGCGGCTCACAGGCGCGCGAGAAGGATCTCTCCTGGCGTGAATGGTCGGTCGAAAAACGTCTTGAGCACGCGCTGGTCAACGGCATCACCGAGTATATCGAGATCGACACCGAAGAGGCCCGGCTAACCGCCGCGCGGCCGCTGCACGTCATTGAAGGCCCGCTGATGGCCGGCATGAATGTCGTCGGCGACCTCTTCGGTTCCGGCAAGATGTTCCTGCCGCAGGTGGTGAAATCCGCACGCGTGATGAAGCAGGCGGTTGCCGTGCTCTTGCCGCACATGGAGGCGGAGAAGCTTGCCAATGGCGGCGAAGCGCGCGAAAGCGCCGGCAAGATCCTGATGGCGACGGTCAAGGGCGACGTGCACGACATCGGCAAGAACATCGTCGGCGTCGTGCTCGCCTGCAACAATTACGAGATCATCGATCTTGGCGTCATGGTGCCTTCGGCGAAGATCCTCGACGTGGCGCGCGAGCGGAAGGTCGATATCATCGGCCTTTCGGGGCTCATCACCCCGTCGCTCGACGAAATGGTGCATGTCGCCTCCGAACTCGAGCGCGAAGGCTTCGACATTCCGCTTTTGATCGGCGGCGCGACGACCAGCCGCGTCCATACGGCGGTCAAGATCAATCCGCGCTACGATCGTGGCCAGACTGTCTATGTCACCGATGCCAGCCGCGCCGTCGGCGTCGTTTCGAGCCTCCTGTCGCCGGAGGCGCGGGGCAACTACATCGAGACGGTCCGGGCGGAGTACCGCAAGGTTGCCGACGCACATGCACGCAACGAAGCGGAAAAGCGTCGGCTGCCGCTGTCGCAGGCGCGCGCCAACCAGCACAAGGTCGACTGGTCTGTCTATCAGGCGAAGACGCCGTCCTTCCTCGGCACGCGGGTCTTCGAGAGCTGGGACCTGGCGGAACTCGCCCGCTATATCGACTGGACGCCGTTCTTCCAGACCTGGGAACTGAAGGGCGTCTATCCGAAGATCCTGGAGGACGAGGCGCAAGGTGCCGCCGCCCGGCAACTGTTCGACGACGCCCAGGCGATGCTTGCGCAGATCATCGAAGAGAAGTGGTTTGCGCCGAAGGCGGTGGTCGGCTTCTGGCCGGCCGGCACGGTCGGCGACGACATCCGGCTCTTCACTGGAGAAGACCGGTCGTCTGAGCTTGCGACCTTCTTCACGCTGCGCCAACAGCTGACGAAGCGCGACGGTCGCCCGAATGTGGCCCTTTCCGACTTCGTCGCCCCTGCCGACAGCAGCTCCAACGACTATGTTGGTGGCTTTGTCGTGACCGCCGGCATCGAGGAGGTTGCGATTGCCGAGCGTTTCGAACGCGCCAACGACGACTATTCCTCGATCCTGGTCAAGGCGCTGGCCGACCGCTTTGCCGAAGCCTTCGCCGAGCGCATGCATGAATATGTGCGCAAGGAGCTCTGGGGCTATGCGGCCGACGAGGTTTTCACGCCGCAGGATCTGATCGGCGAGCCCTATGCCGGCATCCGTCCGGCGCCGGGCTATCCGGCGCAGCCCGACCATACGGAAAAGGCGACGCTCTTCCGGCTGCTCGATGCGGAAGCTGCGATTGGCGTCAGCCTCACCGAGAGTTATGCGATGTGGCCGGGTTCGTCAGTGTCAGGCCTCTATATCGGCCACCCCGAGGCCTATTACTTCGGTGTCGCCAAGGTGGAGCGCGACCAGATCGAGGATTACGCGACACGCAAGCGCATGCCGGTGCGCGAGGTCGAGCGCTGGCTGTCGCCGATCCTCAACTACGTGCCGATGCCGGAGAGTGAGGCGGCCGAGTAATCTCGTTCGAACGGCAGGCAGACGGGCCGGTCTTGGCCCGTCCATTCGCACGGAGGCCGTCGCACCCGGGGCATGCAGTCAGTCGGGAAGGCTTGCCAGAAAGCCGATGAGCGCGACGTTGAAGCGCTCTGGCCGCTGCAGCGGGGCGAAGTGGCTGACGTCGGGGAGCAGGATGAATTTGGCGCCGGGAATGCTGCGCGCCAGATAGTCGGCGTGCTCGCGCTTGATGAACTCGTCGTTTTCGCTCTGGACGATCGCGACCGGTACGCGGATCCGGCCGAGTTCTTCGGCGGTGTAGTTCGGCTCAGTCTTCTGCATCTCGCTGACGGCATCGACGAAGGCGCCGAAATCATCCGGCGTTGCCGACAGCTGTCTGTAGTCGCTCGAATGGCGGCCGAAGCATCGGTCGAGCACCGGGCTCGGCTCGATTTCCATGGTTCCGCTCGGGTCCATGTTGCAGGCGAAGAAGAAGACGCCGGCGGCACGCTCCGGTTCCATCGAGGCGAGGACGAGCGCAATGCAGGCGCCGTCGCTCCAGCCGGCAAAGGCTGCTTTTTGAAGCTCGAGCCTGTCCATAACGGCGAGCACGTCCGACGCCATCAGTTCGTAGGTGTAGGGCCTGGCATCGCGGGTGCTGCGGCCGTGACCTCGGCTATCGATCAGGATGACGCGGTGCCCGGCCTCCAGCAGTGCCGGCACCTGGTAGCCCCAGTTGCCGCTATGGCCGAGGCCGCCATGCAGCAGGATCACCGGCGTACCCGATCCATAGGTCGCATACCAGATGCGCGCACCATCGCGCTCGACATGGCCCTCGACGGTTGCGGCGGGCAGGGGCGCTGCGCCATGCCCGGCAAACGCGACAAGACCATCGTCCCGGAACTCCATGCGCTCAGTCTCCCGTGCCTGATTCATCACGCGGGAAGCTTAGTTCACCGGTTGCGGCTCGGGAAAGTGCCAGGACCCGTCGAGGATTTCCTTGCGGGGCCGGTAGAGCCGCACGGTATAGTTCCAGCCGTCGACCACAGGCAGGCAGTTGGGGATCTTGCCGTCGCAGCCGCCGAACTGGATCGAGACGCTGCCATCGTCGCCCTTCTTTGCGGTGATGTTGTTGATGGTATAGGCATCATACCGGTTCTTCTCGTAGAAGCCTTGCGCATCGTAGACGCTGACCGACCAGAAGGCATCGACCGGCACGTTCTTGACGGTAAGCTTGTAGATCGTCTTGCCGTCATTCTTAGTGGGCGTGATGTTGAGATAGGTCGCATCCTTGTCCGGATTGCCGCCCCAGCCGGTGGCCGTGCCGATCAGATGGCGGATCGGATCAACCTCTTGCCTGGTGCCGAAGGCCTTCTTGAAGTCCGGCATGGTGGCGCCGAGCGCGAGCAGCGCCTCGCGCACCTTCTTCTGGCTGGCCGGATCCCAGGCCGGGACCTCGAACTTGCCTTCCTTTTGCTGGCTGGCCTTGATCGCGTCCTGCAGGGTGTGAACCTCGGCGATGTCCTTCGGGTCGGCCGGATCGACGAGCGTGCGGATGCCGACGACGACGTAGCGCGTGCCGACCTTTTCCTTCGTCAGCGTCGTCTCGCCGGCGCCGTAGACGACCTCGGGCACGTAGTGATCCTCGTTGATCACCTGCAGCGACATGAAGCGTTTTCCCGCGTCCGGCATGGTGATGGTAACCGGCCCGGCATCGAGATCGAACACGGCCGACGAATAGAGCGTGTCGCGGTTGAGGCGAATGACGGTCTGGTTGTCGATCGAAGCCGGTTCGCGGCGGTGCAGGAATTTGCCGAAGGCGCCGTCCTTGACCATGCTGGCCGCATACATGTCGCTCTCGGCGCGGACGAAGTTGTCGACGCCGACCGTGACGGGGTCGGCGGCGGTTGATTGTGTGGCGACGGCCATCACCAGTGCGCCGGCCATGAAGAGCGAACGACAATACATCATGCTCGGATCCTTCTCAGTCAGTTGCCGCGCTGCATCGGCGGTGCTCGCTTCGTCACCTAGCGTGGCAAACTCCATCCGATGGTAGCCCAAAATCGTGCCAGTTCGACGGGGAACCGCAAGTACGTAACGGTTACGACGCACGCGGGGCGCCATCGCCGGACCGCGCCGATGGCGCCGTCTGCCAAGCTGCGGTAACATCTGTGTTGGAGTACATCGTACGTTGAGAGCTCGTCGATGGAGCGCCGTCTCGCTGCCGTCCTGATCGCGGATGTCGTCGGTTACAGCCGCCTGAGTCGGCTGGACGAGGAAGGGACGCGCCTGCGATTCCAGTCGGACCTTTCCAACATCCTGGAGCCGTTTTTTATCGAGCATCACGGGCGTCTGGTGAAGACGATGGGCGACGGGCTGCTCGTTGAATTCCGCAGCGTTGTCGATGCGACGCAGTGCGCAATCGAAATCCAGAGGCGCAAGGCGGCAGAAGCCGACAAGGGGCCAGATGGCGAGAGGCTGGATTTCCGCATCGGTATCAATCTCGGCGATATCATCGTCGAGGGCGACGACATCCATGGCGATGGCGTCAATATCGCCGACCGGGTGCAGGGATTGGCCGAGCCTGGCGGCATTGCGATATCCGGCACGGCCTATGACCAGGTCAGCTCGAAGCTTAAGGCCGGTTTCGTGTCGCTCGGGCAGCAGCCGGTCAAGGGGCTCGGCGATCCGATACGGGTCTACCGCGTGCTCCTGGACCCGGAAGCCGCGGGCAGGACGGTTGTTGAGAAAAACCGGCGAAAGACTGTCTGGGTAAAGGGGCTGGTGGCCGGGCTTGCGGCGATCGCAATTTCAGCCGCGCTCGCCTGGTGGCAGCCGTGGACATGGATCGGGCAGGACGGCCCGGCGCAGCGTTTCGCCTATCCCCTGCCGGACCAGCCTTCCGTCGCGGTGCTGCCCTTCATCAATGTCAGCGGCGACAGCGACCACGACCACTTGGCCGAGGGACTGACCGACGATCTCATCACCGAATTGTCCAAAGTGTCCGGCCTCTTCGTCATCGCCCGGCACTCGGTGTTTGCGCTCAAAGGGAGCGCCACCAAGATCCAGGACGTGGCGGCCGAACTCGGCGTGCATTATGTGCTGGAGGGCACGCTGCAGCGGGCCGACCAGCGGCTGCGCATCAACGTCAAGCTCTTCGACGCGGTGAGCGGGTTGTCGCTCTGGGCGGAGCGCTACGACCGCCAATATGCCGATCTCTTCGCCGTTCAGGATGACGTCATCGGCAAGATCATTGCCGCGCTTGAGGTCAAGCTCAGCGAGGGCGAGCGCGACCGGTTGGCACGGATCCCCACCGATAATCTCGAAGCCTATGACAACTACATGCGCGCCGAGCAGCAGGGCCTTATCTGGCGCGATGTCGAGACCAATCGTCAGACACTCGCCTTTTACCAGCGGGCGATCGATCTCGATCCCGATTTCGCCGATGCTCATGCCGGCATAGCCCGCATCGCGGTCGACGTCTGGCGCAACGACTACAACTATCTCTGGTCGGCGGCGGTGGCGCGCAAGATCGCCTATGATGCGGCCGGGCAGGCGCTGAAACTCGACGCCAACAATGCGCGCGCCCATACGGTGCTGGCGTTGCTGCAGCTCGTCGATGGACGCGCTTCGGAGGCAAAGGAATCGGCGCTCAGGGCCGTCTCCATGCAGCCTAACGATGCCGAGGCGCTCGCCAATCTGGCGCTGATCCTTGCCCAGACCGGGGAGCACGAGCAGGCCTTAGACGATATCGAACGGGCACTCAGGCTCGATCCGTCGCCCTCATCGAGCCTGCAGCTTCTGGCGGGCATCGTCTACTACACGGCGCGCCGCCTCGAAAAGGCGATCCCATTGATCGAAGCGGCGCGCGAGACGCTGCCGAAGGCGGAAGCCGTGAAGGAGTATCTCGCCTCGGCCTATGCCCAGCGCGGCGATCAGCAGAGCGCAGCGGCAGTAGCCGCGGAACTGCTAAAACTCTTTCCGGACACCAACCTGACCTATTATAGCTATCTCTATGACTACTGGCGCGAAGAGGACCTCTATCGTCACCTTTTCGGCCTGCGTGTCGCTGGCATTCCGGAATGGCCCTTCGGCTTTGTTGGTGCTGCCAGCGACCGGCTTGGCCCGGCGGAACTCAAGCAACTGACCGATGACAAGACCTGGGTTGGCGTGCACAAGAACGGCACGAGCTTCGCGCAGTTCTTCGACAAGGACGGAAACACCGCCTACCGCACCAGCAATACGAACATCACCGGCCGCATCGAGGTGAAGGGCAACCAGCTCTGCGAGAAGTATGACGGATATTTCCTCGACCGCATGGTTTGCGGCTATGTCTACCGCAACACGGCAAAGGGCGAGCGCACGGCGGACTACATCAACGTCACGCCGCAGGCGCTGAAGTTCTTCTCGATCGAGCGGTGACGGCAGTCACCCGGCATCGAAGGCACTCCGATTCACTCAATTGACGCTGTTCTGGACGGAAAACCGCTACACACTTTTCTGGAACTGCTTTAGGGCGAGGGCTTCGTCCAGTTGATCGACGCCTTTTCAGTGAGCAGCGTCTGCTCGACCTCGGACCAGTGCTTGCGCGAATCGACCACCTTGTTCGGATTCTTCACAAGGCCGTCAGCAGCGCCCGGATCGTAGCTGAGGTACAGCTTGTCCTCGATGATGCGCCAGGCCTTGGGGTCGATGTTGGTCGTCACCGTGCCAAAGGAGACGCCGTCGGCGCAGTAGCCGCCATATTGCGGCGCATAGCGGGTGGGTTCCTTGATGAACTGGTCACGGTGCTCGGCGCTGGCGAACTGCCAGGTGGCGCCGAGCCAGCGATAGCTGAATTCTGGCGATCCTTCGACCGCCTTGTTCTCTGTAAAGTAGGCGACCGGATCATAACCCTTGATCGCCACGTCGCCGAAATAGCCGGTGTTGACGGGTTCTTCCGCCAACGCCGGACTGGCGAATGCGAGCAGCACCGCCGTCGCCGCGGTCGCAAATGGTATGGAGTGTCGAGACATGCCATGTCCTCCGTTTCCGGATGTGCTTGTTATTGTCGCTTGGTGCATTCGCCGTAGAGCCAGTCGCCGACGAGGTCGGCCTTCTGGCAGGTGGCTCCAGCCTTCAGCAACAGCTCGGCGGCCGGCCAGTGGGAGCGCCACCCCGCTTGCGTCAGCGGCGTGTAGCCGTTGCGTTCCTTGGCCTCGATGTCGGCCTTGTTGGTCAGCAGGAAAGCCACGATCTCGGCGTGGCCCTCTTCGGCTGCCGCATGCAGTGGCGACATCTTGTAGAAGTTGGCGACGTCGTTGACAGCAGCACCCTTGGCGACGAGCAGTTTGACGGTTTCGAGATTGCCGCCATAGGCGGCGGCGTGCAGGGCCGTCAGGCCGCCCTTGTTGCGGATCTCGATGTCGCCGCCGCGCTCGATGAGGAGCGCGACAACCTCGGTGCGTCCTTTCAGAGCGGCAATCAACAGCGCCGGCTCGCCGGCCGCATCGGGCTCGGTTATGTCGGTTCCCTGATCGAGCAACTGCTTGACGCGCTCCGTGTCGCCGTCCCGTGCCGCGTCATGCAAAGGGCCGGCCATGGCCACCGCAGCAAAGGACGCCACCGCGACGAATGCTGCCAGGATAGATTTCATCGCGCAACCTCCGCCCCAGCTTCGGTCTTGCCCAATTGGAAAGAGCGAAAATACCACAGGGCGACCGGTGGAAACAGGCGTTACCGTTGCCTGATCCATACTCCTTTTGGGTGGCTGCGATGATGAATGCCTGTCAGGCGGCGACCTGCATCAGGTCGAGCATGCGGTCGATCGCGCTCGGAATGGGCGCGATGATCGGCGTCGGGAACAGCGGCTGGAGCTGTTCGGCCGCCTGGCCGAGCGGGCCGCCACCGATGATGACGGCCTCGGCGCCATCCAATTCAACACACTGACGGACGGCGTCGCCGAGGGCTTCCAGCAGGCGCTCGGGGTGGGCGGAGAGCGCGAGCGGGTCGCCTGACGTGCAGCGGATGCCGGTATACTGGTCCCAGACGCCGAGATCGCGGGCGCGGTCGTCGATCGCCTGGATCAATTCCGGCGTCGTGGTGGCGACGCCGAACTTGCGGCCGCCCTGCGAGGCCTCGATCATCGAGGCCTCGCAGATGCCGATCACGGGGATCGCGAGGCGGCGTTTGAGGGCGGCAAGGCCGGGATCGCCGAAGGCGCTGACGACAATACCGAGGCATCCAGCCTCATGCCTTTCGCCGATCTCGACGACCTCGGCAGCGGCCGCATCCAACTGCTCGGGCGTCACGATCATCGGCGGGTTCCGCATGGCCGTGGCGACTGCCACGGCCATGCGTCCTGATGCAGCCCGGCGTGCGATGGAGACCATCATGTCGCTGGTGGCAAGCGAGCTGTTCGGGTTAATCAGAAGGATATGTGCACTCACGTTCTCAGTTCCGCGCCGACTTTGATTTCAGAAGTGTCAGCCTTTGCGAGGTCGGCATCGGCAGGCTGGGTCAGGTCTTCCATCGACATGCCATAGGTCTCGGGCCCGAGCTGGATGCAGAAGGCGAAGACCGCATACATGCCGGCGGCGAGACCGAAGACCCCGACCATGCCGTAGACGTCGAAGAGCGCGCCGGCGATGGTTGGGATGAAGGAGCCCGCGGCCGAGCCGGTTGCCAGGATCAGCGCCACGCCGAAGGCGCGGACGCGGGTCGGGAAGAGTTCGGGCGCATAGATCCAGATCGAGGTGTTGAGCAAGAGCACGAAGAACTGGAAGATCGCGCCGAACATCAGCACCAGATAGATGTTGGTGCCGAGATAGGCGATCGAGACCGCCGCAAGGCAGGCGAAGACGGCACCCAGGGTCAGCACCCTCTTGCGCGGGAAGTAATAGCCGAACATCGAGGCGGCGATAGCACCGAGCACACTGCCGCTCTGGATGATCATGCTGTAGAGCAGGCTTCCCTGGAGCGTGTAGCCCATGGACACGAAGATGATCGGCATCAAGGTGAGCACCGAGAGCTGGGCGCCGTAGCTCATCAGGATGGCGATGGCGACCGGGACGGTGCGGCCGATGAAGGGCGCGCGGAAGAGTTCCTTCCAGTCGCTCTTGGCCGGTTCTTGGTCCTTGAGGTGGTCCTTGGTCAGATATTCCTGGACCTTGAGGTTGCGCGGGCGCAGCGACCCGGAGGCGAGGATCGAAAGCACCTTATTGGCCTCGTCGATCTTGCCCTGTGATGCCAGGAAACGCGGTGTTTCCGGCACGAAACGGCGATAGAAGACGACAAGCAGGGCCGGCAGAGCAAGCGAGGCGAAAAGCCAGCGCCAGCTGTTTTCACCCGGGAAGAGGGTGAAGATCATCAGGCCGAAGGCAGGTGCCAGGAAGTTGCCGAAACCGCCAGCACCGACATTGACGAGGCCGGCTGCCGTGCCGCGGAATTTTGGCGAGCAGAATTCCGACAGCATCGTGACCGCCGTGGAGATCTCGCCGCCGACCCCGAAGCCGACGATGGCGCGGGCAAAGCAGAGGGTGGCGAAGTTCGGCGCCATGGCGCAGGCGGCCGAACCGATGGTGAAAAGCAGGAGGTTGATGGTCAGCATCACGCGGCGGCCGTAGCGGTCGCCAAGGATACCGGAGAGCAGGCGGCCGATGGCGGCGCTGCCGAAGGTGATGGTGTTGAGGAAGCCGATGTCGGTGCCGGTGAGCCCCCAATGTTCCTTCAGGATCGGGCCGGCGACGCCGATGGTGTTCTGCTCGAAGCTGTCGAACAGGCAGCCGATGAGCACGAGGGCGAGGATCTGCTTGTGGGCGCCGGTGACGCCAATTTTGGTGAAGGCTGATTCCAACTGTCTGATGACCGGCGATGACCTGCCGGACGGCACCATATTTTCCGCTGCCATGGTTCGTTCCCCTTTATGGCTTAACAACGTGAAAATGTGAAAACTCAGTTTCATGAAATCTACATCATGAAACTGAGGTTTCATAGAAGATTCTGTGATGCACTGCGAAAGGAAGGAGCCCTTCGCTGCATAAAATTCGTGGAATGCAGGTTTCGTGCCATCTCAAGAGAAACCACAGTTTCTCTTTTGCAGTCAGCGGCTTGGAGGCTGGCTGTCGTGTCGCAAGCGAACGAAACTGAGATTTCTTATGTGCAAAAAATAATCTGGCGTTTCAGGCCGCTGCCCAATCTACGCTCACAATTCCTCGAGCGCATCGTTGATGGCTTCGATGCCACGCAGCCGATTTCGACCGGCAGTGCCGGCGATTTCGATGCATCGTGTCGTCAAGAGATGGCAGAGCGCCATGACCGAGACGTGGTTGAAGAGGGGGCCTGGCGCCAGTGTCTGGCAGCGGAAATGCCATTCCGCCTGGTTGAGGAAGGGCACGCCCTCGTCGGTGATGTAGAGCAGCCGCGCGCCGGATTTTTCCAGCTGTCCGAGAATCGGCTCCATGAGGGAGACGCGCCGGCGCAGCCCGAAGAGGATCACGACATCGTCGCGGCCGATGCTGACCAGATGTTCGCCGAGCGTCTGGCCGCCGCCGGGGATGGCGGCGATGTGCTCGACCACCTGGGTCATCTGCCATTGCAGATAGGTGGCGAAGGAATGACTGGCGCGGAAGCCGATGACCCAGACCTTGCGGGCGCCGAGAATGGCGTTTGCCGCCGCCGTCACCTGGGTCTCGGAGATGGCGAGAAAGGTCGCCTCGATGTTGGCCACGCCTTGCGCCACATGTGAGGAGAGCGACTGTTCGCCGCCGCTGTCGGTGGCAGTCGCAAGGAACAGCCGCGAGCCCGTCTGCTTGTCGGCGCGAGCATGACGGCGCGCCTCCTCGTAGTTGTCGTAGCCCAAGCGCTGGATGAAGCGGGAGACGGTCGCCTTCGACACATGCGCCAGCGCCGCCAGCTCCTGGGCCGAGTAGCTCGCGACCTCGCCGGGAAAATCGCAAAGGAAATCCCCCAGCCGCCGCTCGGCCGGATGCAGCTCCGGCAGCACCTGGCGGACGCGCGTGAGGAAGGAGCGTTCTTTGGGGCTCATGTCGATTCCATGAAACTGTCGTTTCACGGCAATCTCTGATTTTCGAGAGGATATTGCAAGCGAGGCGGGCGGGTGCCGCCTCGCTTTCAACTGGGAACGGGGGAAGGTCCTACAGCGCCGCGCGTCTTATCAGACGCGCGAAGGTCGCTGTAGCACTTTGATTTGCTGCATGTCTTCGTCCTTAAATCGAGGTCGATTTAAGGAGACATGCAGTAGCCCCGCCGTCAGTACTTCGACGGCACGTAGAGTTCCGGCGGCAGCACCTTGCGCTCGTAATCCGGGTTGAAGACGCGTTCCGGCAGCGAGATTTCCTCGTGCGGCACCTCCTCGTAGGGGAACTGCGTCAGAAGATGATCGATGCAGTTGAGCCGGGCACGCTTCTTGTCGTTTCCTTCGACGATATGCCAGGGCGCTTCCGGAATGTTGGTGCGGGCGAAGGTCTCTTCCTTGGCCTTGGTATAGCCCTCCCAGCGCACCCGCGATTGCAGGTCCATGGGCGACAGCTTCCACTGCTTCAGCGGATCATGGATGCGCACAAGGAAGCGCATCTGCTGTTCTTCATCGGTGATCGAGAACCAGTACTTGACCAGCCGAATGCCCGAACGCACCAGCATGCGCTCGAATTCAGGGACGTCGTTGAAGAACTGCTCGACCTGATCTTCGGCGGCAAAGCCCATGACCCGCTCGACGCCGGAGCGGTTGTACCAGGAGCGGTCGAAGAGCACGATCTCGCCGCCGGCCGGCAAATGCGGCACGTAGCGCTGGAAATACCATTGCGTCTTTTCACGGTCGGAGGGTGCCGGCAGCGCGACGACGCGCACGACGCGCGGATTGAGCCTCTGGGTGATGCGCTTGATGACGCCGCCCTTGCCGGCGGAGTCACGCCCCTCGAAGATCACCACCACTTTTTCCTTGTGGTAGACCACCCAGTCCTGCAGCTTGATCAGCTCCGACTGCAGCTTCAGCAGCGCGCGGAAGTAATCGATGCGCGGGATCGTCGGCGGGTGGCTCTTGCGATAGATCTTGCGGATCTCCTCAGAGAGCGCCGGTTCTGAAAGCTCGAGTTCGTAGTCTTCGTCGAGCGTGTCGGCCAGTTCCGCTTCCAGCCAGTCCTGCGTCTCGATCTCGTCGTTCGACCTGTTCATCTGACCCTCCGATACGATGTGTCCACCGACAGCTTTGCAAATTCTATCGTTAGTCGGCTTATTTCACAGACGCATGAAAGGAATTTGACGCCGGGCGCTTCTGCGCCCCTGATCGTCCCTATCCCTTCATATACCAGCCCCAGGGTTCGTCGGTGTCGAAGCTGGTGATCTGCTTGGTCTCGAGATAGTTCGAAAGGCCCCAGCGGCCGAGTTCGCGGCCGATGCCCGATTGCTTGTAGCCGCCCCAGGGAGCCTCGGGGAAGGTGGGCTGCGAGCAGTTGATCCAGACGATACCGGCGCGAAAAGCCCGGGCGACGCGTTCGCAACGCTCGCGGTCAGCCGACATGACAGCCGCCGCGAGACCGAAGCGGCTGTCATTGGCCATGCGGATCGCGTCCGCCTCTTCGCGGAACGGCTTGACGCAGACGACTGGGCCGAAGATCTCCTCGCGCCAGACGAAGCTGTCTTCGCGCATGTCGGTCAGCACGGTCGGCTCGAGGAAGTAACCGCTGTTGAGGCCGGCCGGGCGGCCACCGCCTGCAGCGACCGTGGCCCCGTCCTGCCGGGCGCGATCGATGGCGCCGACAACCTTGTCATATTGGCCGCGGGAGACGATCGGCCCGAGCAGCGTGCCGTCCTCCAAGCCATTGCCGATCTTGATCTTCGCGGCCTCTTCGCAAAGACGGCTGACGACGGTCTCGTAAATCTCCTCCTCGACCAGCACCCGCGAGGTTGCCGAACAAACCTGGCCCTGGTTCCAGAAGATGCCGAACATGATCCATTCGACGGCCTTGTCGATGTCGCTGTCGGCAAAGACGACGAAGGGCGACTTGCCGCCGAGTTCGAGGCTGACATTCTTGATGTCCTGAGCGCCGGCCATCATCACCTTGCGGCCGGTCACGACAGAGCCGGTGAAGGCGAGCTTGTCGATCAGCGGATGCTCGGTGAGCGGCTGGCCGGCATCCTGGCCGGTGCCGGTGAGGATATTGAGCACGCCGGGCGGCAGCCCGACTTCCTCGGCAATGACGCCAAGCTCAAGCGCCGTCAGCGGCGTCAGTTCCGAGGGTTTGAGCACGATGGTGCAGCCGGCGGCAAGCGCCGGTGCTACCTTCCAGGAGACCATCAGCAGCGGATAGTTCCAGGGGGTGATGGCACCGACCACGCCGAGCGGCTCGCGCACGGCGCGTGCGGTGAAGCGGCTGTCGCCGACGGGGATCGTCTCCTCCGGATCGGCGTCCAGTTCCTCGGCGAGGCCGGCATAGAAGCGGAAGCAACCGGCGGCGTCGTCGATGTCCCAGAGCGCCTCAGGCAGCGGCTTGCCGTTGTCGGCGACTTCGAGCCGCGCCAGCGAGTGGCGCTTCTCTTCGATCTTCGCCGCGATCGCCCGGAGATAGACGGCACGCTCAGTGCCTGACAGTTTCGGCCAGGAACCGCTGTCGAAGGCGATGCGGGCGGCCTTTGCAGCCCTGTCCACGTCTTCATAGGTCGCGGCCGGCGCCCGGTGGATGACCTCTTCCGTTGCCGGGTCGACCACGTCGAGCGTGCCGCCGCGCCGCGGTTTTTCCCATTTGCCGCCAATGAACAGCCGATCCTGCATGCCATAACCCCTTTTTAGCCCGGAGCAAGTATGGCCAGACTATGCGAAGCGCGCCAGTCGCAAGTTACGGCTGGCGTTGATCTTTTTGGTTCGGAGACGTCGCTCAGAGGTCGGTAACGCGCCCGCGCCATGCGAGGAACGGCAGAACCGGCAGCACGGCACAGGCACTGGCATACAGCCAGAATTGTCCAAAGCGACATGAGCCCACTCGTAAACATCGCTCCCGACAGCACCCCTGCGGCAAGGCCAAGATCCATCAGGGGCAAGGTAAGGGCGTAGAAAGCCGTCTGGCGTTCCAGGGGCAGGCCGCGCTGCACGAGGGTGAAATAGGCCGCGAAAGCGACCATCTCCGGTATGCCGCCGAGGATCAGCAGCGCCGTGGCTGTGCCGTGGTTGGGCGCGAATATCAGCGCGAAGGTCGAGACGCCCTCGAAGAGGCTTGCGACGAGATAGGCAAGCAGTAGTGCGCGCGTATCGGTGAAGACCCTTGCCAGCCGGTTCGAGACGAGGGCGCCGCTCAGCGCGCCCAGCCCTTGGGCTCCGAGCAGCACGGTCCACATCTCGGGTCCCAGGTGAAACTGGTCACGGTTGAGCCAGAACAGGAAGGGCTGCAGCGCGCCGAGCGAAACCATGTAGCCGAGGGCAGGGAGCAGCAGAGCCCAGAGCAGCGGATTGTCGCGCATGATCGCGATCGCCTCCTGCCGGAAGCTCGGCGTGCAGGAGACAAATGGCTCGCGCGGCCGCCGGTTGCCGGAATGGCGCAAAAGGAGAGTTGCCGCGACGACGTGGCCGAGCGCCAAGGCGATAAGTGTAATCGCGATCGAAGTCGCAGCCGCTGTGAGGCCTGCCGCTGGCGGGCCGAAGATCTTGGCGCAGCGGTCGATCGCCTGAAAGGTCGTATTGGCCTCCATGTTGCGGCCGGGCGGAACGGAGGCGGCGCGGAGCGTCAGGAGGCCCGGCGTGATCACCGTATCCGCAAGGCCGATGAGGAAGACGATGGCTTGCAACGTCGTCGCATCGGGCGCCACCGCCAGGCCCGGGATCGCAGTGGCGACGCCAAGGATTGCGCAGAACACGGGAATACGCGGGCCGGTCCGCCGGAGGAGCGCGGTGGCGAGCGGCGCAAACACGATGCGCGGCAAAAGGCCAAACGCCAGGCTGCCGACGAGTTCCGCCCCGGTGCCGAAGCGTGCGGCGACGATGAGCGGCAGCGCGGCAACGAACATCCAGGAGCAGAAGGAATGAACGACGAGAACGAAGCTGATGCGCCGGAAGGCGGCGCAGCCCCAGAGATTGGATGTGGTCATGACGAGCCCGATGGCAGGCAGTCGATCCGGGTGCCCCGTTAAAACGGGGTGGGCGGATCGATGCGAACGAGATTTGTCCGCTCAACAGGCGGACGGTTCTGGGCTCACAGGTGCAAGCCCCGCCTTGCGGGGCAGATCAGGCCATCAAATGCGGTTCGCTCGACATGGTCGCCATCTACCATGCGTGCTTCTCATGTGACAAGCGGCAGCCAGGCTGGTCTCGGCTGCCGCGTCGGGTTGCGGCGATCCGCTATCGCGTTGCATTGGCGAGCGCCGGAGCAACATTGGCGATCTGTGTGATCACCATGCCGCCGACGATGAAGAGTAGGCCGGTCAGTCGCGCCGCATTGACCGGCTTTGCGGGGAAACCCATCAGGCCGAAGTGATCGATGAGCAGGGAGACCGCCATCTGGCCGGCGATGACGGCGACGATGAAGCTTGCCGCGCCGAGCTTCGGCGCAAGGAGGAGAGCAGCGGTGATATAGATCACGCCGGCGGCGCCGCCGATCCAGATCCACCACGGACCCTTGAATGCCGTCGCAAGGCTGGGCAACGGCGCCCGCAACGCGATCAGCATCGGCAGGATGAGCGCGAGACTGACGCCGAGCGAGACGACCGTCGCCCAGAGCGGATGGCCGAGGAGGCGGCCAAGGTTGGCATTGGCGCCGGCCTGGAGGGGGACGACGGCGCCGGCGAAGATCGCCGTGGCAAGCATGAGGAGGGAGGAGAGAGTGGGCATTGTTTTTTCCTTCTTGATTGCCTCATCCTCACGCATCGATGGGAGGAATGGAAATTCAAATTTCGTACGTGTTACATTCGCCTCATGAATAATCTCGGCGGAATCGACCTGAACTTGTTGGTGGTGCTCGATGCCCTGCTGGCGGAACGCCATGTATCGCGTGCGGCCCTGCGGCTGAACAAGAGCCAGCCGGCGGTCAGTCATGCGCTTGCGCGCTTGCGGGCTCTTTTCGACGATCCCTTGCTCGTCCGCCATGGCGGACAGCTTGAACCGACGGTGCGGGCGCTGGAGATCGCGCCACAGCTTGCCGAGGCCCTGGCGCACATGCGCCAGCTCATGGGGTCTCAGCCGTTCGATCCGGCAATGGAGCGCCATATCTTTCGGCTCGCGATGTCCGACTATGCCGCCCTCGTTCTGCTGCCGCGCTTGATGGCGGTGCTGCGCCGGCAAGCGCCGTACGTCGATCTCATCGTTAGCCAGGCGAGCCGTGAAGTGATGATGTCGCAAATTGTCGACGGCGAGATCGATCTGGCGCTCGGGGTGTTTCCGACGCTGACCGAGGATCTGAGGACATCGCTCCTGTTTAAGGAACACTTCGCCTGCCTGGCAGATGGCGCGAGCCTTGGTGGCGAAAAGGCGATGGATCTGACGGCCTATCTGGAGCGGCCGCATATTCTCGTTTCGCTGCGCGGCGACACCGGCAACGAGATCGACCTGGCGCTGGCGGCCGCGGGGCACAAGCGCCGCATCGTGCTGGCGCTGCCCCATTGGAGTGCTGCGCCCGGCCTGGTTCTCGGCACGGACATGGTGCTTACGGTGGCACACCGCATCCTGCCGCGTGATGCTGAGGCCGGGTCACTGACCGTCTTCGATCCGCCCTTCGCCATCCCGCCTTTTTCGTTCCGTCAGATCTGGCATCGGCGGCGCGACGGCGATCCCGCCCACCGCTGGCTCCGGGATCTGATCACCCACATTCTCGCGCCATCGGAGTCGGTTCCGGCCATCGTTTGATCGTGGGAAAATGTGATCCTGAAAATGAAAAGGCCCGGTGCGGCGATGCCGACCGGGCCTTTCTCATAGACTCTGTTTCGCGTCAGTCGTGGCTGACGCCCTGGATCGCCGAAACCTGCCATTCCGCGCCCGGCTTGCGGACGAAGGTCCAGAGCTCGACCGCTTCGGTCAGCTTGTCCGGATCACCGCTGATGACCTTGCCCGTGGCGCGGTCTCGCATCACGTCGATGCTTTCGTAACGCATGGCAACGGTCGCGTAGTCGGTCCCGTTTTCGGACCAGGCCTCGGCCACGTCGCCCTGGACAAGGTGCACGTCGCGCACATCGTTCTTGACGCCGCTCGTCGCGTTGTCGCTCAGCTCTTCGGCGAGGTAGGACATGGCTTCCGGCGTCGTCAGGCGACGCAACGTGCCGTAGTCTTCAGCGGCGTAGGCCGCCTGCACGTCCTTCAGCATCTTTTCGAACTGTTCGAGGTCGGCCTGCTGGACGCCGATTTCGTCAGCCGGGCCGTCGGTGACGGGGGCCGGTGCAGGTGCTGCCGTCGGGCGCGCGTTCGCCTGACCGCCGGCCTGGGCGCCACCGATGCTCGGAATCTTGAACGACGGCATGCCGTTCGGCTGAGCCGACGACCGCTCGGACGGGCCCGCATAGGCCGTCTGCTGGCGGTTGCGGCCGAAGAAGCGCATGGCAAGCATGATCAGACCGCCGATGAGGAGCATCTGCACGATCAGGCCGAGGAAACCGGCCGCACCGCCGAAGCCGCCGCCCATCAGCATGCCGATCAGGCCGCCGACCATGAGGCCGCCGAGCAGCGAGCCGCCAAAGCCGCTGAAGAAGCCCGGACGGGCGTTCGGCTGGGTAGCGTTCGGGCGCGTCTGGCCGGCCGCCGGATTGGTGGCGGTGGGGCCGGCGTCCTGGCGCGGCGTCATCGAGCGGTCGATCGGTGCCGCGTTGGTCGGCGCCGTGCGGGTAACGGGCGGCTGCGAGAAGGTGCGGGTGCCGCGGCTGCCGAAGCCGCCGCCCGAACGCCGCGCTTCGGCGACGTCCACAACTGTCAGCGCGACGGTCAAGCCGATCGCCATCATTGCCAGAGCTCGTCCAAAACGCCCAAATCGCTGCATTGCCATCACAACCCCTAATCTTGCTTGGGCTCAAAACTGAGCCATCAGGGCCCGATATAGGGGTTCAAGGCCCGTGATTTAAGCGTTTCGCGTCGCTTTTCGGACAGTTTACCGTTATCCGCTGCCCCTCTCCGGGCCGAATCCGGCGTCGAATCAGCACCTTCGATCACACTGGATGTCGCATTCGCTGACACAAAACCACCCCGCATTTTCGCTAGCGATTGGCTGCCAGGATCAGGCTTGCCGCCTTTTCGGCGATCATGATCGTCGGCGAATTGGTGTTGCCCGAGGTGATCGTCGGCATGATCGAGGCGTCGGCGATGCGCAACCCCTTGAGGCCGCGAAGGCGCAGTTCAGGATCGACGACGCTTTCAGCGTCAGCGCCCATGCGGCAGGTGCCGACCGGATGAAAGATCGTCGTGCCGATATCGCCAGCGGCGCGCTTCAGGTCGTCCTCCGTCTCGTAGGATGGGCCCGGCTTGAACTCGACCGGGTTGAAGCGGGCGAAGGAAGGCTGTTTGACGATTTGCCGCGTCAGGCGGATGGCGCTGACGGCGACGTTGCGATCGGCCTCTGCGGTCAGGTAGCGCGGCCGGATGTCCGGTGCCGCGGCAAAATCCGGCCCCTTCAGGTGTACCGAGCCTCGGCTTTCCGGACGCAGGTTACAGACGCTGGCGGTGATTGCCGGGAAGGAATGAACAGGCTCGCCGAACTTGTCGAGCGAGACCGGCTGCACGTGATATTGCAGGTCGGGCGTTTCCTTCTCCGGGCCGGACCGGGTGAAGATCCCGAGCTGGCTTGGCGCCATCGCCATGGGACCGGAGCGCCGCAGCAGATATTCCAGCCCGATCGACGCCTTGCCGAAGAGTGAATTGGCCTTTTCGTTGAGCGTCGGCACGCCCGTCACCTTGTAGGCCATGCGCAGCTGCAGATGATCCTGCAAGTTCTCGCCGACACCTGCGCGTTCGTGGCGAAGCTCGATGCCGTTGGCCTGAAGCACGTCACCGCGGCCGATGCCTGAGAGCTCGAGGATATGCGGCGAGCCGATCGCGCCGGCGGAAAGCACGGTCTCACGGGCTGCGCGGGCACGTTTGACCGTGCCATCGTGCTGAAACTCGACGCCGGCGATGCGATCGCCTTCGATGATCAGCTTGCGCACATGCGCTTTGGTCAGAACCGTGAGGTTGCCGCGCTTCTGCGCCGGGCGCAGGAACGCCTTCGCCGTGTTCCAGCGGATGCCGGAGCGCTGGTTGACGTCGAAATAGCCGGAGCCTTCGTTGCTGCCGCGGTTGAAATCCGGCGTTTCTGGAATGCCGGCTTCGGTGGCGGCCTTCTGGAAAGCGTCGAGCACGTCCCAGCGCACGCGGGCCTTTTCCACCCGCCATTCGCCGCCAGCGCCGTGCATGTCGTTGGCACCCTTATAGTGGTCCTCCGACTTCTTGAAGAGCGGCAGCACGTCGTCCCAGGCCCAGCCGGTGCAGCCGAGCTGGCGCCAATGGTCGTAGTCCTGCGCCTGGCCGCGCATGTAGATCATGCCGTTGATCGACGAGCAGCCGCCCAGCACCTTGCCGCGGGGATAGCCGAGCGAGCGGCCGTTGAGGCCCTCTTCGGCGGCCGTCGTAAAGCACCAGTCGGTGCGCGGATTGTTGATGCAGTAGAGATAGCCGACCGGAATGTGGATCCAGTGGTAGTTGTCGCGGCCACCGGCCTCCAGCAAGAGCACGCGATGGCTCGAGTTTTCGGAAAGGCGATTGGCAAGCACGCAGCCGGCGCTACCCGCCCCGACGACGATATAGTCGAACGTGTCCATTGGGTTCTCTTGGTGTTCGGGAACCGCCGCGAAACGCGCGCGTAGGAATGTACGCGGGCTCCTCTGCGCGGATGGCGGTGCCGTTTCGTTCTGTTCATAATTGGCCAGACATGCTCCTCAGATGTCGGCTCCGGCGACTACAATCCGGAAAAAACCGCTTGGATGCAAGCGGCCTGGACCGTAAATTGCGAAACAGGATCTGTTCATTTTCGAACAGATGGGGGTGGCGATGAATCCGAATTTCACCTGGGACGATCTGCAGTTCTTTCTCGCGGTTGCCCGTACCGGACAATTGTCGACGGCGGCCCGACGCCTGAGGACCAGCCATGCCACGGTCTCGCGTCGCATCGATCGGCTGGAGTTCGCGCTCAAGGTCAAGCTGTTCGAGCGCAATCCGCGCGGCTACGTGTTGACCGGCATGGGCAAGCGTTTCATCGAAACCGCCGAGCGGATCGAGCGCGAGACCGAACAATTGCAGCTCGACATCAATGATGGCCTGACGGCGCAGCGCGGCGTCGTGAGGTTGAGCACGCTTGAAGGCTTCGGCAATTTCTTCCTGGCCGATCGGTTGGCGGATTTTGCCGAAAACTATCCGAACGTCTCGCTGGAACTGGTGGCGATCCAGCAGATCATGTCGCTATCGCGCAAGGAAGCGGATATCCAGGTGGCGCTGACGGCGCCGAAAGCCGGACCTTACCAATCCGAGGTGCTGACGCCCTATACGCTGCATGTCTATGGCGCGCGCAGCTATCTCTCGAAACATCCGCCGATCACCGGACGCAACGACCTCGCCGCGCACCGCTTCGTCGGGTATATCGAAGACATGATCTTTGCGCCGGGCCTCGATTATCTGGGAGAACTCCAGCCGGGCCTGCATGCTCATTTCCAGAGTTCGAGCATCCTGACGCAGCTAAAGGCTGTGCGGCAGGGGCTGGGACTATGCGTGCTGCCGTACTTCATCGCGCAGCAGGAAGAAGACTTGGAGATCGTCCTGCCTGAAGAGATTGAGCTCAAGCGCACCTATTGGCTGGTTTGCCACCGGGATCTGGTCGCGGTGCCGCGGGTAAGGGCGGTGCGCGAATTCCTGATGCAGATCGTTCGGGAACACCGGGCGGATTTCACCCGGGAAACTGCGTCGCTGATGACGGGCATGCGGCGCATATCGCGATCGTAATCCGTGTCGGGTGATGCCGGGATGGGTCTCTTCGTGGCCAAGGGGTGATTTGCGCCGCAAACGCCCGTGTTTCCGCTCCTCAAAATCGAGCGAGTTTATCAACAGTCGAAATAGTCATTTAGATTCAATGGCTTGTTCTTTTTTGAAGTTTTTTTGAAGATCGCTGTTGACGTCTGTGAGGATGGGGGTCTATAA
>NZ_JACVAS010000069.1:0-255 GCF_014852025.1 Ensifer sp. ENS10 | reverse complement strand
GCTGGTCCTTGTCGAACACCCGGTAGGTTAGGGAATGCCCCTTCCAGCGCACATCCAGCCTGCCGTCGGCAAGCGCGTAGGTCTCGACATAGCGACCGACCAGCCCGCGCGTCACCGCGGTCTCCTCCAGCATGATCCGCTGGCGCTCGAACGAAAACGTCAGCTGCGATCCGACATAGCGCTGCTCACGTTTGCACAGGACGTCGCGCAGCCGATCCGGGGCAAGGTTCAGCGGCCGATGCAGATCATCAGATC
>NZ_JACVAS010000068.1:0-255 GCF_014852025.1 Ensifer sp. ENS10 | reverse complement strand
GATCTGATGATCTGCATCGGCCGCTGAACCTTGCCCCGGATCGGCTGCGCGACGTCCTGTGCAAACGTGAGCAGCGCTATGTCGGATCGCAGCTGACGTTTTCGTTCGAGCGCCAGCGGATCATGCTCGAGGAGACCGCGGTGACGCGCGGGCTGGTCGGTCGCTATGTCGAGACCTACGCGCTTGCCGACGGCAGGCTGGATGTGCGCTGGAAGGGGCATTCCCTAACCTACCGGGTGTTCGACAAGGACCAGC
>NZ_JACVAS010000067.1:0-255 GCF_014852025.1 Ensifer sp. ENS10 | reverse complement strand
TCGTCTTGCCGTGGCTGACGCGTTCGTCGCCCTTGTGAACCATGGTGACGGCGTAGTCGATGCCCATGCCGTAGGCGCCGGAATGCTCCTTCACCAGCGAAGTGACGGCATTGTAGGTTTCCTTGCGGGCCCAGTCGCGCTGCCATTCGAGCAGGACCTGCTGCCAGGTCACCGGGATGACGCCGGCCTGGACCATGCGGTCCATGGCGTATTTGTGCGCATCGGCCGAGGTGCCGCCGGAGGCGTCGGCGACCA
>NZ_JACVAS010000066.1:0-255 GCF_014852025.1 Ensifer sp. ENS10 | reverse complement strand
CCAGCGGTCATTGCTCGGCGGCGACAGGCGCTTTCCCAGCGAAGTGCGGTGGAGCAAGGGCAACCCTACCCGGCACAGTTCAATGGAGAATAAACTCGGACTGCATGTCCGATTCCAGCTTTAAACACGCAGGCCACAAGGGTGTCTTGTGGTAAGTTCCGCGCTGCCAAATGGTCAGTCCCTCGCGCTCTTCGTGCAGCAATCCCAGCCAGCACAGCGGGCGAATGATATCGTAGCGGAGCGCCGACCGTTCCG
>NZ_JACVAS010000065.1:0-255 GCF_014852025.1 Ensifer sp. ENS10 | reverse complement strand
TGGCATTGGCCAAAAGCTCGGCCTGGGTGATCACCCGTCCGCCGCTGTCCTCGGCGATCGCTGCCAGCGTCACGGCCGACGTCGTCGGATCGTCGTTGACCGCGGTAAGGTCGAGGCTCGCGGTACCAGCGACACTGCCGCCATTGCCGTCGTTGATCGTGTAGCTGAACGAAACGCCGCTGTCGTCATTCGCCGCCGGCGTGTAAGTCCAGGTGCCGTCACCATTGTCGGTCAGCGTGCCGCTGCCACTGTCGA
>NZ_JACVAS010000064.1:0-255 GCF_014852025.1 Ensifer sp. ENS10 | reverse complement strand
TGACGCATGCGGCGATCACCGAGAACAAGCGGCTCGGTGATGTCCTGGCCTACATCAAGGAGCGTCAGGAGCAGCAGACGAAGCCGGCCTTAAAGACGAACAGCGAGAAGATTGGCTACAAACCGCGGGGCCGCAAGCCGGGCAAGCGGACGGATTTCATGACCGATCCAGCGGTCATTGCTCGGCGGCGACAGGCGCTTTCCCAGCGAAGTGCGGTGGAGCAAGGGCAACCCTACCCGGCACAGTTCAATGGAG
>NZ_JACVAS010000063.1:0-256 GCF_014852025.1 Ensifer sp. ENS10 | reverse complement strand
CGGTCGGGGGCTTGCCTCAGCGCCAGTGGAGATGTCGGCTGTCGCATTTCTAAATGGCTGAAGACGTATCCAAAGTGACATTTTAACTTTGCGCCAAAGCGGACAGTTCAACCTGGCCGCCACATTGTGTGTAGCCGGGTGGGTTCAAGGATGAAGTGCGACTTGCGATAGATACCAATGGGTTGTCACTCGCAAGGAATGGCTCATGAGACGCACCTACTCCCAAATCGATATGGATGAACGTCGTAGGATCGCC
>NZ_JACVAS010000062.1:0-257 GCF_014852025.1 Ensifer sp. ENS10 | reverse complement strand
GAGGAGACCGCGGTGACGCGCGGGCTGGTCGGTCGCTATGTCGAGACCTACGCGCTTGCCGACGGCAGGCTGGATGTGCGCTGGAAGGGGCATTCCCTAACCTACCGGGTGTTCGACAAGGACCAGCGGGTGACGCATGCGGCGATCACCGAGAACAAGCGGCTCGGTGATGTCCTGGCCTACATCAAGGAGCGTCAGGAGCAGCAGACGAAGCCGGCCTTAAAGACGAACAGCGAGAAGATTGGCTACAAACCGCG
>NZ_JACVAS010000061.1:0-258 GCF_014852025.1 Ensifer sp. ENS10 | reverse complement strand
CGATATCGCTGGCATTGGCCAAAAGCTCGGCCTGGGTGATCACCCGTCCGCCGCTGTCCTCGGCGATCGCTGCCAGCGTCACGGCCGACGTCGTCGGATCGTCGTTGACCGCGGTAAGGTCGAGGCTTGCCGTACCGGCGACACTGCCGCCATTGCCGTCGTTGATCGTGTAGCTGAACGAAACGCCGCTGTCGTCATTCGCCGCCGGCGTGTAAGTCCAGGTGCCGTCACCATTGTCGGTCAGCGTGCCGCTGCCAC
>NZ_JACVAS010000060.1:0-264 GCF_014852025.1 Ensifer sp. ENS10 | reverse complement strand
GACCGATCATGGACAAGATCATCGAAACGTTCTCTCCCTTGCCAGCCTTTGCCCGGCAGAGCTTCACCTTTGATCGCGGCACGGAGTTCGCCGGCTTCAGGGCTTTGGAAGATGGCATCGGCGCGCGCAGCTGGTTTTGCGACCCCAGCGCGCCGTGGCAGAAAGGCGCGGTGGAGAACGCCAACAAGCGCATCCGCCGCTTCATGCCAGGCGATACCGACCTTGCAGGCGTGTCGCAACGCAAGCTCATCCAGCTTGCTCGCC
>NZ_JACVAS010000005.1:0-437274 GCF_014852025.1 Ensifer sp. ENS10 | reverse complement strand
GACAAAGTGGAAGAGGCGGCGTCGATCGGCCAGATTCAGCTGCGAATAGCGTCGGGACATGCCAAAATCTCCAAGGGGAAACCATTGAAATCATTGGCATGTCGCACTTCAAATTAGAATGTACCTTTTGGGCCACGAAGATCGCATAATGTATCAAAGGGAATAAGACTTGGCCTACAGCGTCGCAGGTCAGGAGTTTTAAGACGTCCACGGTTTCGGTAAGGCCGTTCGCCTCAATATCCAGAATCAAGATATCTGCGGGATTCGCCGGTTTTTGGTTTTCAATCAGCCGGAAAAGGCAGACCGTAGCGCTCCCTGACGGTTCGCTCTTCATAGTGGCTGCGATAGACACCGCGGTCCTGCAGGATGGGGACGACCTTCTTTACGAACTCCTCGATATCGTCAGGCGCTCGTGGCGGCTGAAGCGTGTAGCCGTCGACGGTCCCGTCCTCCCAAAGATCGATGAGCGCATCGGCAACCTCTTCCGGCGTTCCAAGCAGCAGACGGTGGTGCCCCTCCGAGCGGCGTACTGCCTGCCTTGCCGTTAGTTTCTCATGTGTCAGCAGATCGGAAAGCCCGAGACCCATACCGACCGCCTGAAGACGGTTGGGATCCGGGATAAAGCGCTCGGCATCCAGCGCCGCGTCTGGATCGAAACCGTCAGGATCGATGCCGTTCTCCTTGACGAACCGTGCGATCAGGCCGTCTTCCGAACCGGCGCCGCTGAAGAGTTCGTGCTTGCGCAAGGCTTCTTCTTTCGTCTCGCCGAGGATCACCACTACCCCGGGCACGATCCGGATACCCTTGGGGTCACGACCAAGCGCTGCGGCGCGATCCCTGACCTTCTTGCCGAAGGCCTGGCCGGCCGGCCGGGAGAGGATGTTGCAATAGATGATCTCGCCGTGGCGGGCGGCGAGCTCGATGCCCCCTTCGGACGCACCCGCCTGCGCAATCACCGGATGGCCCTGCGGGCCGCGCGGCACATTCAGCGGTCCCTTGACGGTGAAATGATCGCCCTCGTGGTCGATCGAATGCGCACTCTCGGCATCCCAGAACCGTTCGTCGGGCACATCGCCTTCCCGGGCTGGATCCTAGCTCGCCCAGAGCTTCTTGGCGACGTCGAGGAATTCGGACGCTTTCGCGTAGCGCTCCGCTCTCGGAGGCAGCGGTGCGGAGCCGAAATTGGCGGCCACGTTCGGATTGAAGGAGGAGACGATGTTGATGATCAGGCGGCCGCCGGAAACGATGTCGGTCGATTGGGTGCGGCGGGCAAGATTGTAGGGCGAATTGTAGGTGGACGACATCGTTGCGACAAAGCCGATGTCAGGCACCTGTGCCGCAAGCGCCGTACAGAGGATCAGCGGGTCGATGGTATGGAATGGCCGGCTGTCCGGGTCAGTCATCAATGCCGGATGATCGGAAAAGAACACGGCGTCAAACCGACCTTTGTGGGCGAGTTCGGTCAGGCGTCTGTAGTATTGCGGATCATAGATGTCATGGCGGCTGCCGCTGCGGTATTTCCAGGCGGCCGGCAGGTAGCCGGTAGTATTGATGCCGACATTGATGTTGAGCGTTCGGGGCATGCGAATGAAGGTCCTTCAGTAGGCCGCGGTGAAACGGCGGCGGATGAACTGTCTCTTGTCGAGTTCATCGAGAATGGCGATGGCGAAATCCGCTTCGGAGATCCGGCTTTCGCCCGCTTCGTCGCGCAGCAGCGCATCTTCGCCGAGCCGGAAGCGGCCGGTCCTCTCGCCGGATTTGATGGAGAGAGGCGGGGAGACATAGGTCCAGTCGAGGTCGTGCTCGCCGCGTTTCAAGCTGCGAAGGATCTCGCGGTTGCGCAGGGTATGGGCCTTGTGTTCGGCGGGATAAAAATCGCTGTCGACGACGTCGATGCCGGGGCTTGCCTCCAGGCTTCCAACGCCGCCGACGATGATGATGCGGCCAACGCCCGTGCGCTTGACGCCTTCGAAAAGGGAGGCATGCGCTTTCTCGATGAGAACCGCCGCATCTTCCGCCGAATGCCGACGAAGACCAGGACTATAGGCGCTGATGACCGCGTCGTGGCCGGCCACGATCTTTGCCACCTCCTCCGGGTCGGCAATATCCGCTTTCAGAACGGTCAGGCGTTCGGCAGGCTCCACATCGGAGGCATGTGTTACCGCGGTCACCCGATGGCCGCGCGACAGGGCCTCTTTGCGAATGTTGCTGCCGATATTTCCGGACGCACCGAAGACGACGATAGACATGATCGATTTTCCTGGGGGCTAGAGGGCAGGTATCGCCTTGAGCGGTCGATTGGCGCCGACATTGCGCTGCATGGCGGAAAGCGAGGACCGCACGGCTTCGTAGCCGTGTTCGCGCATGGCGTTTTCGTAGTCGTTCACGGCGGCAAGCTGTGGCTTGCCGAAGCGCCGTGCGGCGACAAGCTCGCGAACGAGCAATCCGGCATCGTAGAGGGCGGTGTTGCCGCCAAGCGCGCGGAAATAGGTCATCGCGTGGATCGCGTCGCCGAGCAGCGTCACCGGCCCGCTTTGCCATACCGCGCCGGGGGTGGAGCTCTTGACCTTGAGGAAGGCCACCGTCGACGGGTCGCTGTGGCGAATGAGCTTCAGGATGCGCTCGTCCCAGTGTCCGATGCGCTGAAGGAGCGTTTCGAGCAGGGCATCACCGTCGAGAGATTCAAGCTCCTCGTCTGGCCCGAGCTCGTCGGTATCGTAGGCCGTGTTCCACCAGGTGTAGCTGGTCGAGTTGTTGAAGTGGAAGCCGGGGATGTCGCGGTGGCCGGGGTCTTCTGCACTGACAAAGTCGTAGCGGGCATAGACGGATGGATCGACCCGGTGGCTGGTGATCATCAGGCCGCGGCCGTCGCGCGGGCGAATGTTGGTATTGAACTCCGTGAGAAGCGGTGAGATGCCCCGTCGCTCAGCCTCGTCGATCGTGATCTTGCCGGCCAGCCGGCGCACGCCGGTGTCGATGCTCTTGAGGTCCGGCAGGAGCTGGCGGCGTACCGCCGATCCCGCTCCATCGGCCCCGACCAGAAGATTGGCGCGCACGGCCAAGCCGTCGGAGAAATGCGCAAGCACCGTTCCGTCGGCAAGCTGCTCGTAGCGCTCGAACCGTTTGCCTGTGTGAAAGACGCCGTCGAGCCCGGACAGAAGGATCTGGCGGAGTGTGATCCGGCTGACCGACTTCTCGATGTGGGTATCTTCGGGCTCTGGGGCCGCCTGTCCGGCATCCTCCAGACGGTTGAACCTTTCGTCGAGGACCAGGTTCTCGGTCGGCGCAAGCCCAAGCGTATCGAGGAAAGCGTGAAAGAGATGGGCCGGCAGGTTCGCCTGAAGCGCGTCAATACCGCGTTGCCGGATCCGCATTCGGAAGCCTTGTACATAGTCCGAGCGGACCGGGTCGCGCTCGAAGATGGCGGTGTCGATGCCGTTCTTCCTGAGGCCCTGCGCCAGGGCGAGGCCGCCCGGTCCTCCACCGATGATGGCGACGTCGACGAAGGGTATGGTCATGGCTGATACTCGGGAACTGCAGCCGCTGTAGCGACCTGTTCCAAGATGAACGCTTCGACGGTCCGGGGCGGGCGGCCGAGCAGTGTCGGTACGATGTCGGTCGTCGTCGCGGCACGGCCGGCAGCGATCAACCTTGAAAATTGCGCAACGGCGCGGTGTTCGAAGTCACCATCTTTGGGAACCGTCTGTGGTGGCTTCTCGAGGGCGGCAATCGGCCGTTTCAAGGCTGTCGTCAGTAGAGAAGCGACCTGACGCAATGAGACTACGTCCGGGCCGGTGAGGCTGAGCGTGCGGCCCCGGACGCGATCGGCCAGGAGTTGATGCACGGCGATATCGGCAATGTCACGGGCGTCGATGTAGCCGATGCCGGCGTCGAGGTTGGCGGTGGCGACCTGGCCACTCGTGACCGCGTGCCTGATGGTGTTGGCGAGCGAGACCTGCATCCAGGCGTTGGGCCGAAGCGAAACGGTCTCCACCGGCAGGCCTTGCAGGTGACGTTCGACGGCAGCGTGTGCGGCCCCGGAGATCGAATTGCCGGCCGGTTCGATCGTCCAGTCGGAGCCCGATATCTTGACGATGCGGGCAACGTTTCCGGCGGCGGCAGCATCGGCGACAGCGGTCTGATCCATCACGAGTCTGGCGCTGATGGGGGACAGCAGAAGAAGGCGCTCCACACCTCGAACGGCCGCGTCGAGCGCGGCGCGGTCGCCGAAATCGCCTGCGGCTATCTGGACAGTCTCGCCGAACAGGGCACGTGCCGTCTCCGGGCGTCGGGTAAAGACGCGAACCGGTTGCCCGAGCGCCACTAGCCGCTCGACGATCAGCCGCCCGAGTTTGCCCGTGGCGCCGGTAACGAGGATCGGCGTGGCGCTCATGCGGCGGACCGCTGCAATGCGGCCTCCAGCGGCCGGTGATCGATCCAACTGAAGACGTCGAAATCGGCTGGAATGAAATCCCAATCGAGAAGGAAGCGTTTGAAGTGATCAAACGCGGCGATCTGGAGTTCGTCCAGTGCCAATCCAAGATGGAGATTGACGTCCGGGCCGTTGGCAGCCCAGACCGCGTCCTCGCCGACGCCGATCTCGTTGGCGATGAAGCGAACAGCCGTATCCGGGTTCGAGGCCGCCCAATCGCCGACGCTGGCGACGGTCGACACAAGATCGACAACGAGGTCGAAATGTTCGTCAAGAAAGCGAGCGTCGACCGTCAGTGGTCTCGGCGTGCCATTGTTGATGCGGATCTTCGGATCCGGATGGAAGCCGAATTCCGCCACCACCACTGCACCGATCTGATTGGCGAGCACGATACCTTCGGCACCCTTGACGAAGAAAGCGTCGATCTTGCCCGAGGCCAGGGCCAAAAGTTCGTCGCCATAGGGATATCGGCGCTTCAAGCCCAGGAAGGCGGCATTACCCCGTTCGACCAGGTTGCCCTCCTCGGTGTCGAGATAGACGAGTTCGACATTGCCGGGATCGAGGCCGTCGAGCGAAAGCGCCGAGACGATGCCTTTCAAGGCGGTGGCCCGCTGGAAGTCTACGACGTCGGAATTGGGTTTGCGTGGCACGCCGATGCGGCGTCCTTTCAAGTCTTTCGCCACAGCGATGCCGGAACCTGGAAGCGCGATGATCGCCTGGAATTCGTCTGTCGTGGTGATGCCGACGACGCGTGTCTCGCGACCACCGGATCGCGCCCAAATCGGTGGAATGTTGCCGCCCTGCCGGAACGAGTAATCCAGCGCATGGGTAAAGTGGCTCTGCCGGACCGACGGATCCTTGCTGTCGCGGATCGAGCGCACGGCAACGCCGGCGTTCTGAAACTGTTTGTCGAGCCAGCCGAGTTGATGGGCGATCGACAGCGGGGTCGGGGCGGGGCAGCGTGTGTACCAGACGGAATCGAGGGAAGACATCATAAAACTCCTAGCTGCGGCCGACGACCGCAAGGCGGGGCTGGTGGTGAGACCGAACCGGCACCGGCTCCAGCGCAACGGCAGGTGCTGCGGCGTGGCGGCTGAACGCGGCCTTGGCGAGCATCGTCCGGATGAGGTTGTTCTGCGGCGCGTGCGCCTTGCCAGAGAGGGCGTCACGATGGTGACGCTCCAGCGGATTGTCGCGGCTGATGCCGGGGTTGCCGCCAAGCTCAAGGGCAAGGGTTGTCACCGTGATTGCATTGGCGATCACCGTATGTTTGACCGCGGCAGCGTCAGCGCCGAAGGCGCGCCCCGTATCGAAATCCTCGGCAATCGAACGCAGGAGCCTGCGATTGACTGTCAGCAAGACCTCGATCTCGCCAAGGCCGTCCTGAATGCGGGGGACAGTCGAAAGCGGTGCGCCGAGGCTTGCCGGTGCCCGCGAGGTGGTAAAGTCGATCAGCCAGTCGCGGGCGCCCTGCGCGGCGCCGTCATAGATTGCCGGGACAAGGCTGAAATACCAGGCACCCATGCGTTCGTCGCGTTTCAGGCCCTCCCTCGCCGGCGCGATGTCGAGAACATCCTCCAGCGGGATCGCGACGTCATCGAGGATCAGGTCGTCGCTGTTGGTTGCCCGCATGCCCGTGGCGTTCCAGGTCTTTTCGACGCGAATACCATCGGCCGACGTCGGTACGAGGAACGAACCCAGCCTCGGCTCCGGCTCGTCGGTGACCGCAAGGACCGCCACCCAGCGCAGCAGCGGGATGCCGGTGGCATAGGTCTTGTGGCCGGTGATGCGCCACTGGTCGCCAACGCGCCGGGCAATGGTTTCCGGCAACGACCCATGCGATGGCGAACCGACGCGCGGCTCCACCTGCGCGGCATTGATCAGCGCGACGCCCTCGCGATTGGCCCTGGTAACACGCTCGACCAGGTGCTGTGGCCACTTGCCTGAGGTGCGCACCGAATAGTGCTGGTTGTAGTGCATTGAAAGAACGAGGGCGGTCGACGGCTCTCCGCGGGCTATTGCCGAGATGACGGCGAGCGCCTCCGTCAATCCGCCGCCGAGGCCGCCGTGCTCGGGCGCCGTTACCAGGCCAAGCAGTCCCGCCTCATGGAGCGCGTCGAAATTGGCGAAAGGGAATTCGCCGGTTTCATCGTAGTGGCGCGCTGTGAGGGCGAAGCGTTTTCCGAGCTCTTCGGCCTTGGCAATCACCAGCTCGAAACGTGTGGGATCGGTCATTTGTTGCTCTCGTTCAGGCGACAGCGCGGATGTCGAGTTCCGCCCAGGGACGGTGGTCGACCCATGCGTCGATGTCGAAGTTCTCGGCCAGGAACCCCCATTGATGCAGGAAGTCCTTGTAGTGCCCGATCGCCGCGACGAGTTCCGGTTCGAGGCCGATGCCGAGATGCCTGTGCAGATCCGGACCGTTGGCCGCAGCCACGACCTCTTCGGATGCGCCGACTTCGCGAGCAACGAAGCGGCGCGCCTCTTCGGGGTGCTCTTCGGCCCAGGCGCCGGCTTGCTTTAGCGTCGCGATCAGCTTGGCGACGAGGTCAGGACGATCTTCCGCCAGCCGTTCATCGACGGTCAGCACCCGTGGGGAGCCGGAATTGATGCGGATCTTCGGGTCCGGGTGGAAACCGAATTCCGCGATTGTGTGAGCCGCAAAGAGATTGGCAACGGCAATACCGGGCGTGCCTTTGACATAAATCGCGTCCACCTCGCCGCGCAGCAGTGCGGCCACTTCCGGCCCGTAGGCCTGCCGGTTTCTGAGGCCGTAGAGCTGCGGGCCCTCCCTGCCATCAAGAACGCTTTCGGAAAGCGGGATATCGACGATCTGGACATCGGAGGGCGTGAGCCCTTCGAGCGACAGAGCGGAAACCAGGCCCTTCAGCGCCGTTGCGGCCATGAAGTCGATGATACCGGGTGGTCGGCGCGCAATGCCGAAGCGTCGGCCGACAAGATCGCGCGTCGTTTTGATCCCGGTCCCGGGCAACGTGATGATGGCCTGGAATTCGTCGGTCCAAGTGATGCCGACCAGGCGTGTCGGGTTGCCTTCCGAGCGGGCGCGGATCGGCGGGACGTTGCCGCCATGGCGAAACGAATAATCGAGATGGTGATCGAAGTGGCTGGATCGGACGGAGCGGTCCTTGCTGTCGATGATCGAGTTAAGCGTAATGCCCTCCGCGGCAAACGCCTTGTCGAGCAGGCCGAGCTGGGTGGCGAGCCCCACGGGTGTCGGGACAGGGCAGCGCGTGTACCAGATTTGCGAGATGGCATTTTTGCGTGTCACGGGGTTTCTCCGCTGTCTTCAATGGGATGTGCCGGGAAGGGTTTTTCGTTCGAGTGCGTCTTCCTAGTCACTCATTGCGAGAGCTGTACCGATTTCGGATTAGTATTCCAATACGAGTTCAAATAGCAATAAATCGCAGGAATAGTGTTCCTGTAAGTGGCTAATCTCAGGGCGAAATTACTAAAACAGATTTGACAAAGACTATGTAATTAGTCAACTATAAAAATCATCCGCGGCGAAGGGTCAGGCCGAGGTGAAGGTTCGCTGTTGGCGGACGGCCAAACGGAGAGGCGACATCGATGCCGGTGCTGATCAGAATTGCGCGAACGCTTCGACGAACGCTTCTGCAGGCGGTTCCGACGATCCTTGGAATTGTGATCCTGAATTTCTTCCTTTTGCAGCTGGCTCCCGGCGACGCGGCCGATGTTCTGGCCGGCGAGGCGGGTTCGGCGACCGAAGAAAGCGTTGCGGCGCTGAGAGCCCGCTTCGGGCTGGATAGCCCGGTGCTCGAACAATTGGCCACCTATCTCGGCAACCTCGCGCAATTCAGCCTCGGCTTTTCCCCGCGCTACGGCATGCCGGTCGCCGATCTGATTGCCCAGCGGCTGCCCGGAACACTGACGCTGATGGCGGTCGCGCTCCTCATCGCGATCCTGCTCGGTGTCATCCTCGGATCGCTGATGGCGACCTTTGCGGGCCGGATCCCCGACCGCCTGCTGTCGGTGTTCTCGTTGCTCTTCTACTCGATCCCGAGCTTCTGGATCGGCCTGATGCTGATCGTGCTCTTTTCGGTCAAGCTCGGCTGGCTGCCGAGCGGCGGTGCGGGCACGATCGGATCCCAGCTGAAAGGATTCCCGGCGTTGCTCGACAAGGCCCGCTACATGGTGCTGCCGGCGACCTCGCTCGCGCTGTTCTACGTTGCGATCTACGCGCGGCTGACCCGTGCCGCCATGCTCGAAGTCAAGAACCAAGATTTCGTCCGCACCGCCTATGCCAAGGGGTTGACGCCGTTTGGCGTGACGGCAAGGCACATTCTGCGCAACGCGCTGATCCCGATCACGACCATGGCCGGCATGCATATCGGCGGTATGCTCGGCGGCGCCGTGGTGGTGGAAACCGTCTACAGTTGGCCGGGTCTCGGCAGGCTTGCCTTCGAGGCGGTCATGGGCCGGGATTTCACCGTGCTGCTCGGCATCCTGCTTCTGTCCTCTCTTCTCGTCATCATTGCCAATGCCGCCGTGGACCTCGTCCACGCCTGGCTCGACCCTCGAATTGGAGCGCGCTGATGTCCACCACCGACTTCGGGGCTTTTCCTGCTGTCACCGGCGGCGCCTATGCTGCTCCGGCGACGAACGAGCAGGCAACCGCGCCGGAACGTCCGTCCTGGTCAAACATGAAGGCGCCTGACGCGCGTTCCCAGCCAAACGCTGCGGTCGCCGTCACCAATGGGCACCGGGCGCTGAAGGTCTTCTTCGCCAACCCCAATGCGCTGTTCGGCACCGCATTCCTTGCACTCGTCATCGCCGTCGCGCTGCTGGCGCCGGTGCTCTACCCCGACGACCCCCTGTCGATGGTCGGAAAACCGTTCCTGTGGCCGTGCCAGGATCCGGCTTTCCCGCTCGGTACGGATTCACTGGGGCGCGACGTGCTCGCCGGCATCCTGCATGGTTCGCGCATCTCCCTGTTCGTGGGGCTGGTGGCGACGGCCCTCGGCCTCACCTTCGGCGTGGTCGTCGGCGCGATTGCCGGTTATTTCGGCGGCTGGGTCGACGACCTTCTGGTGAGGCTCATCGAGATCTTCCAGACCCTGCCGAGCTTCGTGCTTCTTGTCGTTCTGGTTGCGATCGTCCAACCCTCGGCCACGACGGTGACGCTTGCGATCGCCGTTATCTCCTGGCCAACGGTCGCGCGGCTGACGAGGGCCGAGTTTCGCGCGATCCGCGAGAAGGATTTCGTCATGGCCGCCCGCAGCCTCGGCTTTGGCCATGGACGGATCATCTTCCGCGAGATCCTGCCGAACGCGCTGCCGCCGATCATCGTGACGTCATCGGTCATGGTCGCAACCGCAATCCTGATGGAATCCGCACTTTCCTTCATGGGTCTCGGCGACCCCAATGTCGTGAGCTGGGGCTCGATGATAGGCACCGGTCGCGAGCTGGTCAGAACGGCCTGGTACCTGACGGCCCTTCCGGGCCTGGCGATCGTCTTCACGGTGCTTGCGCTCAATCTCATCGGCGACGGGTTGAACGATGCCCTCAACCCCCGCTTCACGCAGGATCGTTGACGATGGCGCCGCTGCTTCAGGTCGAAAACCTCACCATCGGCTTTCCGCGCGCTGAACCGGTCCGGGATCTTTCCTTTGAGGTCAGCGCCGGCGAGACACTGGCGATCGTCGGAGAATCCGGCTCGGGCAAATCGCTGACGGCACTTGCCCTGATGCAGTTGCTGCCGCGCACAGCACGGGTCACCAGTGGCCGCATCGTCTTTGACGACCGCGATCTTCTCGGTCTCGATGCGCGCGAGATGCGGCAGCTGCGCGGGCGCGAGATCGCCATGATCTTTCAGGAGCCGATGACGAGCCTCAATCCCGTCATGTCGATCGGCCGGCAGATCGGCGAAGTGCTGAAGGTGCATGAGAAGCTCTCGGGCAGGGCGGCGCGCGAACGGGCGATCGAACTCCTGAGGCTCGTGCGCATCCCGGCCGCCGAAAAGCGGGTCGACGACTATCCCCACCAGCTCTCGGGCGGCATGCGACAGCGGGTTATGATCGCCATGGCCGTTGCCTGCCGGCCGAAACTCTTGATCGCCGACGAACCGACGACCGCGCTCGACGTGACGATCCAGGCGCAGGTGCTCGACCTGCTCGACACGCTCAGACGCGAACTGCAGATGGCGGTGGTGTTGATCACCCACGACCTCGGCGTCGTCGCGCAATGGGCCGACAAGGTCGTCGTCATGTATGCCGGCCGCAAGGTCGAGCAGGCTCTCCCCGGGGATCTCTTCAACGATCCGCTGCATCCCTATACGCGCGGGCTGCTTTCGGCCTCGCCACGTCTGAAGAGCGACTTTCACTATCTGAGCGGTCGCTTGACCGAGATCCCCGGGTCGATCGTCTCGGCGGCCGGCGAGGCCGGCTGTCCCTTCAGGCCGCGCTGTCGCCAGGCGCGTGCGAGCTGCGGCCATCAGGTGCCGCCGCTGATTGCTCAGACGCCGGAGAGGCTCGTTGCCTGCCCGTTCACCTCGTCCCTCAAGGCCGTCCCCGATGCCGCTTCTCTCAGCCTCTGATCTCAAGACCCATTACAACACCCGCGACGGCCTCTTGCGCTCCGTCGATGGCGTCGATCTCGTGGTCGAGCGCGGTGAAACCGTCGGGCTAGTCGGCGAAAGCGGCTGTGGCAAATCGACCCTTGGCAAGACGCTGTTGCGGTTGGTCGATCCGACCGCTGGACGGATCGAATTCAAGGGCGAAGACATCACGACCCTTGATCAGGGGCGGCTCCGAAACGTTCGCAAGTCGATCCAGATGATCTTCCAGGATCCCTTCGCCTCGCTCAATCCGCGCCACACGATCGGTGAAATCCTCGAAGCACCGCTGGTCGTCCACAAGGCTGGCGGCCGGCCGGAGCGGCGGCGCACTGTCGCCGGTATCATCGCCAAGGTCGGGCTGCCCGCCGATGCCATCAATCGTTACCCCCACGAATTCTCCGGCGGCCAGCGGCAAAGGATCGGCATTGCCCGGGCGCTGCTGCTCAACCCGGAGCTGATCGTCTGCGACGAGCCGGTTTCGGCGCTCGACCTGTCGATCCAGGCGCAGATCCTGAACCTTTTAGTGGAGATGAAGAAGGAGTTCGGTCTTTCCTATCTCTTCATCAGCCATGACCTGTCTGTGGTGCGCTATTTCTGCGACCGGGTTCTGGTCATGTATCTCGGCCGGATCGTCGAAAGCGCCGACAACGAGACGCTCTGGTCCGACCCACGCCATCCATATACCCGTGCGCTGATGGCGGCCGTTCCCGATCCCTCGCGGCCAAGGCAGGCGGCTCCTCTTGGCGGCGACCTGCCGAGCCCGAGCAACATCCCATCGGGTTGTCGGTTCCACACCCGATGCTCGCTGGCGACAGAGCTTTGCCGCGTCACTGAACCCGAATTCCGCACGATCAAACCCGGCCATCAGGTGGCCTGTCATGTCGCGGATCACATCAACTGAAATGGAGAAACTGAATGGTTGAGTATCGCTATCTTGGGCGCAGCGCCCTCAAAGTGTCGCCGCTGACGCTCGGATCCATGATGTTCGGCAACCAGACGCCGGACGACGTTGCCTTCCGCATCATCGACAAGGCGCGCGAGCAAGGCATTAACTTCATCGACACGGCCGACGTCTACCACGACGGCAAGTCGGAAGAGGTGGTCGGACGCGGCATCAAGGCGCATCGCGACCATTGGGTCGTGGCGACGAAGTTCGTCAATTCGCGTGCGAAGGGGCCGAACCTCGGCGGCTATTCGCGCAAATGGGTCTATCAGACAGTCGAAAACTCGCTGCGCAATCTCGGCACGGACTACATCGACATTCTCTACTTCCACCGCGCCGTCTTCGATGCTCCGCTCGAAGAGCCGGTGCGGGCGATCGCCGACCTGATCAAGGCCGGCAAGCTGCGCTATTTCGGGGTCTCGAACTTCCGGGGATGGCGCATCGCGGAAGTCGCCCATCTCGCCGACCAGCTCGGCATTGACCGGCCTATTGCAAGCCAGCCGCTCTACAACATCGTCAACCGCACCGCCGAGGCCGAGCAGTTGCCGGCGGCTGCCGCCTACGGTCTGGGTGCCGTATCCTACAGCCCGCTCGCCCGCGGCGTTCTGACGGGCAAGTACAATCCGGGCGAAGCCCCGGCTGCGGACACACGCGCCGGGCGTGGCGACAAGCGCATGCACGACGTCGAGTTTCGCGAGGAATCGATTGCGATCGCCAAGCAGATCGCAGCGCACGCTCAGGCCAAGGGAATTGCGGCCGCCGATTTTGCGCTCGCGTGGGTGCTGAACAATCGGCTGATCACCTCGACCATCGCAGGGCCGCGCACGGAAGAGCATTGGGATGCCTATATCCGCGCGCTTGACATCAAGCTCGATGCGGAAGACGAGGCTTTGGTCGACCGGCTCGTCGCGCCTGGTCATCCGTCAACCCCGGGCTTCACCGATCCAGGCCATCCGCTCGAGGGACGCGAGCCGCGTTTCGGAGCTGCGGAAGCCGAGATCATTCCGCTTGCCCGTTCGCAGCGCGTTGCCTGACAGGTTTCGTGTCGGCGCCGTCAGGCAGATGGCGGTCGAGTTGCAAAAGCCCCGGATCATTGATCCGGGTCTTCGTTTTGCCCGGGTTTATTCCGCCGCCACCGCCTGATCGTGGCGCAGGCCGAGGAGGCGCCGGGCGTTGCCGCCAGCAACGAGACGTGCCTCCTGATCGCTTAGCCCGGATTGCGCCAAGCTCTGCCGCAACGAGTCCGCATCGAGCGCGGGAAGAATTGGCCAGTCCGTGCCGGCAAGCACGCGGTCTGCGCCGAAAAAGCCTGTCAGCGTGCGCACGATGTCCGGATCATGCCCCATCGTGTCGAAGTAGATATTGGGCCGTCGCCCCGCTTCACGGTGGGAGCGAGCATAGATGCCGCCGCGTGCCGCCTGGACGATTGCCCCAAGGCCGAGTGTTGCAAAGACCAGATGCAGGTCCGGCAGTTCGTCGAGCAGCGAAGACTGGATGACCGACAGGAAGGCGACGCCGTTCATCAACCCACGCCCGAGCGAATTGCCGAGATTGCCGGCGCCGTCGATCAGAACCCCGGCGTCCGGGTGGGCAACGGGATGCACAAAAACCGGAACCCTGTGACGCGCCGCGACTTCGAGTGTTGGTCGGACTGCGGGATCGGCGATGAACTTGCCGTCGCGCGAAGAGTCGATAACCAGTCCTGAAAGGTCCAGCTCCACGATCGCCCGTTCGGCCTCGCGTGCCGCTTCATCGCCGGCGAAGGCATCGACGACGGCAAATCCGGTGAGTGTCGGATGCTCGCGAGAAAGCGTCGCCAGCCAGTCGTTGGCTTCCCGGACCGCTTCGAGCGGCACGCTCCCTTTCATTCCGAAGAGGCTTTCGATCGTCGCGGTGACCACGGCAAGCGATACACCGCTTTGTTCAAGCTCATCGACCAGCGCCTGGGGCGTGGTGATCTTTCGGTGTATGTCCGGCGCAAATGCACCAGCAGGCTTTTCGTATCTCCCGCCGGGGCGCCAGGCTGGCGGCCAGAGATGGGCATGGATGTCGACGATATCGAGCGGCGTGGTCATGCGGCGGCAACCTTTCTCGCTTCGCGTTCAGCGATACCGGCTTTGACGAGGGGCACGACATCGCGGCCATAGGTGACGGTATCCTCCGTCGGGTAGAAACCGCGGACGAGGAAGTTTGAAACGCCGGCGTCATAGTAGTCGAGGATGGCGTCGGCGACCTGTTCGGGCGTTCCGACCAGCGCGGTCGAGTTTCCGCCGGCGCCACTCGCTTCTGCGACCTCGGTCCAGAGCCGCTTGTCCAGCACCTTGCCGCGTCTGGCGGCCTCCCGCAGGCGAACAGAACCGACGTTCGACGGCAGCTTCTCGCCATTGCCGCCGGCCGAGCGCGCAACCTGCGACTTGACCTTATCGAGGATATCCGCCGCCTTTGCCCAGGCTGCGTCTTCGGTTTCCGCCACCACGGTGCGAAAGGCGAGGGTGAAGCGGACATCCTCGGCCGCACGACCATTGGCGATCGCCGCCGCCCGCACTTTGCCAATGGTTTCCCGCGCACCGTCGAGCGGTTCACCCCAGAGCGCATAGACATCCGCGTGCTTGCCGGCAACGGCGATCGCTGCGTCCGACGAGCCGCCGAAGGAGATCGGGATGCGCGGCTTCTGGAACGGTTTCACCTGGCTATAGGCGCCCTTGAACCTGTAGAAGCGCCCCTCGTGATCGAAGGGCTGATCGCTCTCCCAGACTTTCCTCAGCACTTGCAGGTACTCGTCGGTGCGGGCGTAGCGGGTGTCGTGATCCTCGAAGTCGCCGTCGCGAGCCTGGTCCGTGTCGGATCCGCCGGTGATGATATGCACCCACAAGCGGCCCTCGGAGAACTGATCGAGGGTGGCAAGCTGGCGCGCGCCGAGTGTCGGGGCCATCAGGCCGGGCCGGTGGGCAAGCAGCGCCCCGATCCGTTCCGTCTGGCTGAAGACATAGGCGGCGATCTGGTTGTTGTCGGGCCATTGCGCGAATTGGCCGATCAGCAGACGGTCGATGCCCGCCGCTTCCGCCGCCTGAACATGATTGCGGATGTAGGCCTTATCGATGACCGGACCGGAGGCGGGGACGATGTCGGACCCCTCCCTGTTTGACGTGTGGCCGATAAATTCGGGTCGCATGGGAACTCCTTCGGAAAGCAAGCACGTGAATGATGTAATCTATTTATTTGATGTATTTTGTCGATTGCGTTTTGCCGGTGGATCTTGGGATGGATTGTCGCGCGCTCATCGAAACGAGAACTTTTCCTCCATCGAAACGGTCCTGCCGGCGCGTCACCCTCTCCGTGTGAACATCAGGGACGCGGCAAACGGAGTGGCCTGAGTAGCTTTTTTCAGAAAAGCCGCGGACTTTAGAATTACACTATCTCGATAAATATAGTAGATTTTATAAGGTCTGGCGATCACCCTGGTGGGTGCTGGAGAAATCGGCGTGGCCTGTGCTTCGCCTGCTTGGGGATATTCAGATGACATCTAGAAAGACCGGGACTTTGAAGTCGACGCGCCGCGCGTTCCTCCTATCCTCCGTTGCGCTCGCGACCGCGATTGCCGTGCCGATGCTGCCGGTGCCCACGTTCGCCGCCGAAGAGCCAACGCGCGGCGGCAGCGTATCGATCAATATCGGTACCGAGCCGCCGGTTCTCGTGCTCATTGCCCATAGCGCGGGCGCTGCCTACTACATCAGCGGCAAGGCGACCGAAAGCCTGCTGACCTATGACAAGGATTTCAATCCTCAGCCGTTGCTTGCCACGGAGTGGACGGTGAGCGAAGACGGCCTGCGCTACTGGTTCAAGCTGCGCCAGGGTGTTCGCTGGCACGACGGCAAGGATTTCACCGCCGAGGACGTTGCTTTTTCGATCCTCGCTCTGAAGGAAAACCATCCGCGCGGCCGGGCGACCTTCGCCCATGTGAAGGAGGCAAATGTCCTCAATTCGCATGAGGTGGAACTGATCCTTGCCAAACCAGCTCCCTATCTGCTGACCGCCTTTGCCAGCTTCGAGGCGCCGATCGTTCCGAAACACCTCTACGAGGGCACGAAGATCGCGGAAAACCCGCACAACGTCGCGCCGGTCGGCACCGGCCCCTACAAGTTCGTCGAATGGGTGCGCGGCAGCCACGCGCTTTTCGTGCGGAACGAGGACTATTGGGGTTCGCCCAAGCCATATCTTGACCAGATCATCTTCCGCTTCATCATCGATCCGGCCGCAGCCGTTGCGGCGATCGAAACCGGCGAGGTGCAGGTCTCGACGGCCAACCTGCCGCTGACCGACATCGACCGGCTGAAGGCCAATCCGAACCTTGTCGTCGATACCGACCCGGCGCCCTATTCGCCAAGCATCGCCCGCGCCGAGTTCAACCTCGAAAACAAGTATCTGGCCGACATCAAGGTCCGCCACGCGATTGCCCATGCGGTCGACAAGGACTTCATCGTCAACACCGTCTATCTCGGCTACGCGACCCGGCTCGACGGGCCTGTGAGCCCGGATCTCGCGAAGTTCTACACGCCGGACCTTCCCAAGTACGAGTTCGACCCTGCCAAGGCAGAGAAGCTTCTTGACGAGGCAGGCTACGCCCGCGGCGCTGACGGTTTCCGCTTCAAGCTGTTCATCGATCCGACCCAGCCGTCAGGTCCTCCCAAACAGACCGCGGAATATATCGCACAGGCGCTTGCCAAGGTCGGCATCAAGGTGGAACTGCGAACGCAGGACTTTGCGACCTTCGTGAAGCGCGTCTTCACCGATCGCGACTTCGACATCGCCATCGAAGGCATGAGCAACCTCTACGATCCGACCGTCGGCGTCCAGCGCCTCTACTGGTCGAAGAACTTCAAGCCGGGTGTCCCCTTCACCAACGGCTCCAAGTATTCCAATCCGGACGTCGACCGACTGCTCGAGACGGCGGCCGTTGAGATCGATCCAAAGAAGCGCCTGCAGCTCTTCAACGAGTTCCAGAAGCTGGTCGTTCAGGATCTGCCGACGCTCGATATCGTCACACCGGCTGTCATCACCGTCTACGACAAGCGGGTGAAGAACCTGAAGCTCGGCGTCGAGCATCTTTGGAGCAACGGCGCAGACATTTATCTCGACGGGCAATCGTAAATGATCTCGACGCGTGATCATCGAAGGCGCGCGTGCAGCCGAGGTGCTACCCGGCTGCACGCTCCTTTTGTTCAGTCTCGGAGTTGATGTGTGACGATAACCAAGGTGCTGACCGTTTCCCGTCCGACACGCGCGGAACTTCTCGCGCGCGTTCCGGGCTTTGTGTCCGAGGTCGCCAAGGGCGCGGCCGAGCGAGATCTGTCGCGCAAGCTTCCCTTCGAAGCTTTCGAGCTCTTCCGCGAACTGGAGCTTGGAACCTTGCGCATCCCGGTCGCACTCGGGGGACCGGGCGGGTCGGTCGCCGACTATATCGAGATGATCGCCGCAATCGGTGCAGCCGATTCCAACGTGGCGCACGCCCTAAGGTCGCATTTCAACTATGTCGAAAACGTCATCCTCAGCGAGCCGCGCGAGCGGGATGCAGGGGCCATTGAATTGATCCTTGCTGGAAAACTCTTTGGCGGCGCCCATACCGAACAAGGTACGGCGCGTCCCGGCCAGGTGACGACGACGACCGTCAGGCAGGGCGACACCTACAGGCTGAATGGCCGCAAATGGTACGCCACAGGCACGGCCTTCGCCGACTTCGCCTCGTTCAGTGCGCTGGACGAGGAAGGGCAGGCCGTCAGTGTTCTCCTGCCGGTCGACAGGGAGGGCATCACCATTCTCGACGATTGGGATGGCATGGGACAGCGGCTGACTGCAAGTGGAGGCGTGATCCTCGACAATGTCGAGGTGTTCCCGCACGAGATGGCCCGCCGCGCCCTCGACAATCTCGTGGGGCGCCATTGCTCGACGCTGCGACAGTTGCACCTGGCGGCAAGTGCTGCCGGCGCAGTGCGCAACGTCCTTTCCGATGGACTTGCCTATGTCCGCAAGCAGGCGCGCTCCGCCGCCCACAGCAGCGCCGAAACGGCCAATCAGGATCCTTTCGTCCAGCAGGTCATCGGCGAAATTTCGGCCAATTCCTTCGCGATCGACACGGCGATTGCCGCGGCGGCAGTTGCCCTCGATCAGACAGTTGCCGCGCTTGGCGAGGGGGTGGACGCCGAGATCGAGGACGCCTTGATCGCCAGCTCCCGTGCGACAGCGCAAGCGCAGCTTGTAATTGGCCAGCTCGGATTGCGAAGTGCGGAGCGCATGTTTGAGCTCGGCGGCGGCTCGGCGACGTCCCGCAACAACAACTTCGATCGGCACTGGCGCAACATCCGCACCGTACTCAACCACAACCCCCTCTCGCACAAGGCGAGGGTGCTGGGCGACCACCTGGTTAACGGGACGACCACCCATCTGAGGGAAGGAAAGGTGTTTTGACTGCGCACACACCTGTCAAAACAGGGGCGCCGGAGGCTCTCCCCACGATGAGCGCATGCCCGCAGCGTTTAACTGAGGCGCACGGAGACCTGGTCGAAAAGTTCTTCAATTGAACGTACGCCTTAAACGTCCCCGTGTGCACTGTTTGTTCCAAATTGATCGCATAATGTATCGTCGGGAACGCGGATGGCCGAGGCTGAAGTTTTTACTAGGCGCACGATACTGGATTATGTCATGCAATTGCACTACATTCGTCTCATGAAGGAGATCTATGATGGCTGCAAATGCACTGGTCCAGACGCGGATTGATGCCGACATTAAGGACCGCGCCACCGCTGTCCTGCAGAACATGGGGCTGACGGTCTCGGATGCCGTTCGTATCCTTCTAACGCGAACGGCGAACGAAGGCTCACTTCCGCTGGAGTTGGTCGGTAGCAGTGACGCCCATGATGCCTGGTTCCGCGCCAAGGTGTTGGAGGCACTTGAGGACACGCGACCTGACTACGAGGACGCTGATGCTGAGGCTCGCTTTCGCGAGCGCCGGGCGGCAGCTCTGCGTAAGGCCGGGGCTGGCGACCGATGAGGCTTGTCTGGGCGCAGTATGCGCTTGACGATCGAGACGCTATCTTCAGCTACATTGAAAGTGAAAACCCGAAAGCGGCGGTGCACGTCGACGAGGAGATTGCGCATGCAGTTCGGCGTCTCCTCGACTTTCCCGAAAGCGGCCGCCCTGGTCGAATTGAGGGAACGCGGGAGTTGGTAATTCCTCGCACTCCCTACATCGCCGCCTACACGGTGACAGTCGACCGCGTTCGCATTCTGCGCATTCTGCACGGTGCCCAGATATGGCCCTTTGAGCTCGGCGACGAGTAAATCCTACGCCAATTCTTTTGGCTGTCGGCGGTTCGATTCCTTTCAAGGCGAGGGGTGCGCCGTCGACGGTCAATCGCCGATAGATCGAGGCGTCCCAGGGCCTCCGCCTTTCCAAGGTTTTCCAACGCGGGCCGGAACACACAGGGTGGCAACCGTCACTTCTCGCCGTGCATTCAAAAAACCTTCAGCAACTATTCGACCCGCTGCCTGATCGTGGTTTGCTCGACGCATGACTGTGGCGCCATGGCAGCCGCTATTGGAGAATCTTGACGGTGACTGGCTGGTCCGCAAGCTTCTCGAGTGTACCCAACGACGCCTTGTAGGTGCCGATGTGAATGGTTTGGTTCGAGTAATCGATTCCGGCCGTATTGTAATAGAAGCCGAGATTTCCCCAGGGAATGAAGTAGATGAGGTCACCGTCTTCAGGATCGGATCCGGGTGATCCGGTGTGCTTAAGTTTCCGAGGGAGATAGCTGATTTTTTCGCGACCGGCGAACTCCTCAAGCTTCAGCTTGAGCGGGAGCATTGAAAGAAAGTCACGGACTGCTGGGTTGTCTTCGCCTATTTTTACGTCCACCGACGTCGATCCGCCGGTGAACCGCACCACCGTGCCGACTACAGGCGTCGCCTTGCGATGCTTTGTCTGAGCGAAGGCGCTGGGAGCCAAAGTAGTGAAGAAGGTTGCGAAAAGGATCGCAGTCATTTGGCGGTTGGGGCTTCGCATTTGTTCGATTCTCTTCGACACTTCAACTGGGACACGCTGCCCGATGCAACGGTCGCGGGGCGAAACGCCGCGCATTCGTTCGATATCGGCGACTATAACTGGCCGAACGTGATCCGATTACCTCTGTCGGATCGTTTGCAGTCATGGGTGTATTTCATGAATGCTGCGCGAGGCGGCAAGCGTCGAGGATACTGCCTCCGCTTTCTGTGGGCTGGAACGTCCATTGGTTGCCAGGAGTAGAATACGCGATCGAACTCGACAGCGGGACCGTGCTCGGAAAGAGCGGGAGTGGGGTGTGGCTGTCGATACAATTCATTGAGCCTCATCATAACCGCTTGCGCGTTTCCAGCTCTAATCGATCCTGGCGATGGCGGCTATAATCCCCACCACATCGGACGGAGCGCGCACCACCTCGGCAACCGCACGGATCTTTTTCAAGGAAAGCATCGACGAGAATGCGATTTCATGCAGACCTGCAGCTTTGGAGGACAGCCTTGAGGGGCGTCGCACGGCTCGCGAGCAAGCGGTTCGCGGTAGGTGAAAGGGGCGCTTCGTCCGGCTCGTCGAATGCGCTTGGAGACGCTATCGACCGCGAAGTCAATGAGGGTCTCGCCTATATGTTCTGGGGCCGACTGGTCGCCCTCGGCACGCTCGCAGCGGGGGCGCTCCTTGCCGTGCCTCTCGACCGCTCGGGCCTCTATGTGGTGGCCATCGTAGCGTTTGCACTTCTCAATGCAGTTTCCTTTGGCTTGGCTCGCAACAGTCGCTACGCGACGGTGGCGACTTGGTTGTTCGTGGCCGTGGATGCCGCGGTCTTGACCTATATCTTTGTGACGCCATCGCCGTTCGCTGTCGAAGGCTGGACGTCTCAACTCAATCTTCGGCTGCCGAACTTCCTGTATCTGGGCGTTTTCCTTGTGAGCATGGCGCTCAGCTACTCGCCGGCCCTGGTCATCTGGAGCGGCGTGGTCACGATCGTCATCTGGAACATTGCCTACTGCTGGATCGCCACGCGGCCCAACTCGATCGCCTATGGAAGTGATTTGCTGAATGGTGGCGTTAGTGACGCAGACATCATTGCGCTGGTGCTCGATCCCCGCTCTGTCAGCCTGATCAACCTCTCCTATCAGACGATGTTCCTGGTGCTTGTCACGGTCATCCTTGCGATTTCTGTTTGGCGCTCACGCAGGCTGGTGCGCAGGCAGGTTGCAGCAGAAGCTCAGCGCAGTGCCTTGTCACGCTACTTTTCGCCGAACATCGTGCGTGAGCTGTCGAGCGTGCCGAGCGGCTTCGGGGAACCCACGCTCCAGACTGCCGCGATCCTGTTTGCCGACATGGTTGGTTTTACCAAAATATCGGAGCGGCTTGCGCCGGAGGATCTCGTGAAGCTGCTGAAGGAGTTCCATGCCCGCCTGGCGACCGTTGCGTTTGACCATGGCGGGACAGTGGACAAATACATCGGCGACGAGATCATGGTGCACTTCGGCACGCCACGTCCCCGGCCCGATGACGCAGCGCGAGCGCTGTTATGCGCCCGTGAAATGCTGGAGCAGATCCGGCTCTGGAATGAGCAGCGCGTCGCTCGCGGCGACTATGTCATTGAGGTTGGCATCGGCGTTCACTATGGCGAGGTAATCGTCGGAAATATCGGAGACGAGCGCCGCCTGGAATACACCGTATTGGGTGACACCGTGAACGTTGCAAGCAGACTCGAACGGCTGACGCGCAAAATCGGCACGCCACTCGCAGTCAGCGAGGATCTCCTTACCGCAGCAAGAGCTCAAAGCTCGAACCCGGCGTCCATTGTCCAGGGACTGCAGCCAGACCAGGTCCGCTTCGTGCGCGGGCGTCGCCGACCGATCGCGGTCTGGTATCTCCCTCCCACCGAACAGCAGCAAAGTGGAAGGGGAGCGAGCCGGCGTCAGCACGCGGTCCCGAGCGAGATGGAGCAAGTGGATTGAAACGCACCTGTGAACCGCACTTACGATCTTTGATACCGCAATGCGTCCACCACCACCTTGAATGCCGGCGAGTTCTGATGTCGGCTCGGATAGTAAATATAATAGCCGGAGAAGGGTGGGGACCAGTCTGACAGCAGCGCGACCAGACGTCCCGCTTCAATATGTGTGGTCGCCAGGTCTTCCGGCAAAAAAGCAATTCCATGGCCAGCCAGCGCAGCATCTACCATGGGGTAGGAAGTGTTGAACGTGAGTTGTCCGTCGACCCTGACGCGAAGCTCCTGCCCGTTCTTCTCAAATTCCCAGGTATAGAGGCCGCCGCCGGTTGGCTGCCGCATGTTGATGCAGTCGTGCTGCATCAGATCCTGCGGATGTTGGGGAACGACTCGACCGGCAAGATACCTGGGCGAGGCGACGGCCAACATACGCCAGTCGGGTCCAATTCTGACCGCGATCATATCTTTCTCGATACTCTCGCCCAGCCTCACGCCAGCGTCAAAGCCATCCTCCACGATGTTGCGCAGGCCATTGTCACGGCTCAATTCGATCTTGATGTCGGGATATTTCGAAAGGACCGGCTGCAGTTTTGGCCAAACGATGGTTTCGAGCGCATGGTCCGACAGGGTGATCTTAATCGTACCCGACGGCGTGTCGCGCAACGCCGTAAGTGCCGCCAAATCGCTCCTGATGGCGGATATCCTGGGCGAAAGCGATTGAAAGACGCGATCTCCGGCTTCGGTCAACGCAACGCTTCGAGTGGTACGTGTCAGCAGTCTTAGCCCCATTCTGGTTTCAAGCCGCTTTATCGTATGGCTTAGCGTCGACTGGGTTATGCCAAGTTTGGCGGCCGCCCTCGTAAAGTTTCGTTCCTCAGCAACGGCGAGGAACCATAGGAGGTCGTTGAAGTCTTCTCTGGCCATCGCTTCCCGCTTGGTCCTGCCCTAGCCCATTTATGCGTCACATCGATAAATGTAAGCGAAGCACGGCAACTAATCCATAGCCGCGTCCTTTGCTAGCGTGTGCGGTGAGACAGTTCGGCCCTGGTTCGAGGCATCACGTGCAACCCGAGGAGACCACTATGGAACTCACGATCAATGGGACAAAACATCAGGTCGACATCGAACCCGATACGCCGCTGCTTTGGGTTCTGCGCGACGAGCTTGGAATGACGGGCACGAAATATGGTTGCGGCCTCGCCCAATGCGGCGCCTGCACGGTGCTTGTCGATGGGCAGTCAACGCGGTCTTGCGTCACACCCGTAGAAAGCGTCGCCGGCACCGAGATTATGACGATCGAAGCCGTTGCTGATGATCCGATCGGCCAGAAAGTTGTCGAGGCCTGGGTCTCCAACCAGGTCGCCCAATGCGGCTACTGCCAGTCCGGCCAGGTTATGGCGGCCACCGCGCTTTTGAAGCAAACGCCCAAACCGAGTGATGACGACATTGCCGGCGCGATGGTCAACCTCTGTCGCTGTGGCACCTACAACGCAATCGCCGCGGCCGTCCGCGACGCCGCCCAAGCTTGATCGGAGGTGCACCATGAATGACATGAGGCCCATTGCCCCCGAGGTTCTGGCCAGCGAGAACGGCAAGCCTTTCAAGGTATCCCGTCGCGGCTTTCTTGGCGCGTCCCTGGGTGCGCTTGTTCTTGGCGTTACCCTTCCGGCGAGCCGGACCCGCGCGTTGGCGGCCGCGCCTGCGGCTATCACGCCGGGCTCCCGGGTTGCGGCATTCCTGGAAATCCGGCCCGATAGCACCGTCCTTTTCCGCAGTGCCTTCATCGAAGGAGGGCAGGGGATCTTCACCGCCATGGCGCAGATCGTCGGTGAGGAGCTGGATGTCGATCCCGCGAACTTCGTTGTCGAAGGTGCGCCGCCCGGTCCCGACTACCTCCTGACGGGCGGCGGGCGTTTCACAGGCGGCAGTATGTCCGTCCGCATGAGCTACGACACGATGCGCAAACTCGGCGCGTCCGCGCGGCACATGCTCCTTCAGGCGGCGGCAGCAAAGCTTGGCGTGCCTGTATCCGAGCTTTCGACTGAACCAGGCAAAGTGATCCACGCCGCATCAAGTCGTACGGTCCCTTATGGCGAAATAGCCGACGACGCTGCCGCGTTGCCATTGCCGGCTGAGGTTCCGCTCCGAGATCGGGCGAACTTCCGCTGGATCGGCAAGCCGTTTGCGCGGCTTGACGCGCGCGACAAATCAACGGGCAAGGCGAAGTACTCCATCGATCAGAAGATCGACGGCATGCTCTACGCCGCTGTCCAGCACAGCCCGCGGCTCGGCGGCGAGCCAGGGGCCATGCAGAATGAAGCTGAGGTTCGCGGCATGCCCGGCGTCCATTCCGTCCACAGACTTCCGGGCGCAGTTGCCGTGGTCGCCAACAGTTGGTGGCGCGCCCGCCGCGCTGTCGAGGCCTTGCAGGTGAACTGGACTGAGGCCGCTTCCACGGCATCGCACCCGATGCCAGCCGATTTTTCGTCCGCAGCGCATATGGCGAAATTGAAAGCGGCGTCCGGCGACGGCGTAGCCTTCGAAACGGAGGGCGATGCGGTTGGTGCGCTTGCGGGCGCAGCTCGCGTTGTCGAGGCGGTCTATGACGCGCCTTATCTCGTGCACGGCCAGCTCGAACCCCCATCGGCGCTCGCGCGCTGGAACGAGGATGGATCCCTCGAGTTATGGCTACCCAACCAGGCACCCGAGATGTTCCAGGCCGATGCCGCGAAGTTTGCTGGCATTGCTCCGGAAAAGGTTATCATTCATTCGCCGATGCTCGGTGGCTTCTTCGGGCGGCATTTTCTCTATCAGACAGCGAACCCGTATCCCCAGGCGATCCAGCTTGCGAAGGCGGTCGGGCGTCCGATCAAGCTTCTTTGGAGCCGTGAGGAGGAGTTCTTGCGTGACGCGCTCAGGCCGATGGCGGCGGTCCGTTTCCGCGGCGGACTTGATGCCAAAGGTATGCCGGTGGCACTCTCGGCGGTCGCGGTCGGAGAAGGACCCACGGGCCGCTGGTTTGGTCGCCAGCCCGACAAGGTCGACAGCTCCGCCGTCGAGGGTATCGCCGGCAAAGTCTATGCAATCCCCAACCGCCGTGTCGGTCAGATCCACGTGGATGATCCCGCCATCATCGGCTTCTGGCGTTCCGTCGGCCACTCGATGAACGACTTCTTCTACGAGACGTTCCTCGACGAGTTGGCCGATGCAGGTCAGCAGGATCCTTACGAGTTGCGTCATCGTCTGCTGGCCGGCAGTCCGCGCCACAGGACGCTTCTTGAAGCGGTGGCCGATCTCGCCGGCGGGTGGAAACGAGGTCCGTTTGTTGCCGAAGACGGCACCCGGCGGGCGAGAGGGGTTGCCATGGCCTCACCCTTTGGCAGCGAGGTTGCGACGATCGCCGAAGTATCGCTGCGAGACGGTGACATCGCCGTCCACGATGTCTGGGTGGCAATCGATCCGGGCAGCATCGTCAATCCCGCAATCATCGAAGCGCAGATGAACTCGGCCGTTGCCCTTGGTCTTTCCTCGGCCCTCCTTGAAGAAGTGGTCTACGTGGACGGCATGCCGCAAGCGCGCAACTACGACGGCTATCAGATCCTGACTCCGGATCGCATGCCGCGGGTCCATGTCCGGATCGTAGAAAGCGGGGCGCCCATGGGCGGTATCGGTGAACCGGGCTTACCTGGGGTCCCACCGGCGGTGGCCAACGCTCTGTCCGTGCTCGCCGGCAAGCGCATCCGAAGCCTGCCTCTGTCCAAACTCGATCTCAAGGAAGTCGACGGTTGAAAACGCTCATCCTTGCCTCATTGGCCTCTCTCGTGATGGCAGGCGCTTGTGCGCCTGCTTATGCCCTAGGAACGGACGCGTCGCCAGGCGAGCGGTTGTTTGAACAGCGCTGCGGCGCCTGCCATCAACTTGCCACCAATCGGAACGGTGTTGGACCTCATCTGCAGGGTGTGATCGGCCGGTCGGCCGGAAGTGTCGAGGGCTTCAAGTATTCTCCCGCCCTTAAAGGATCCGGCGTGACGTGGACGCCGGAGACCTTGGAGACCTACCTGACAAACCCCGGCGCGATGGTCCGCGGAACGCGCATGACGCAGCGCTTCAACAACGCCGAAGAGCGGCGCGCGATTATCGAGTTCCTTGGCTCGCACTAGGGCTTTGGAAACAATCCGGCGTGTGGCGGCGTCGTACGCGGCGTTGCCACCCGGTACTTTGCGCGGTCGCGGATTTATGGGTCACTTCCATTAATGCAAGCGAAGCGCGGCGGCTAATTCGATTGCTTCCACAATGCTAGTCAGTTGGGAGGGAGAAAACCACCCGTGAGCTGAAGGGCGAAACATCATGACACAAGTGACATACGATAAAACGATAACGAGTCCCGCTGCAGCGTGGGGCGCCGTTGTTTCCATGGCACTGTGCGTCGCGGTGCTGATCGCCTCTGAGTTCATGCCCGTCAGTCTTTTGACGCCGATCGCAAACGATCTTGCCATGACCGAGGGCCAGGCCGGACAGGCAATCTCGATTTCGGGACTGTTCGCCGTGGTGACAAGCCTGTTCATCGCAGGCATCACACGCAACATCGATCGCAAGGCCGTCCTGTCCTCGTTGTCGCTTCTCTTGGTCGTTTCGGGGCTCATCGTTACGTTTGCCCCGAACTACACACTCCTGATGATCGGCCGCGCCTTGCTCGGTATCGCAATTGGCGGCTTTTGGTCGATGTCTACCGCGATTGTCATGCGCCTTCTGCCGGCGAGCGCTGTGCCGAAGGGTCTTGCGATCCTGAATGCTGGGAACGCGATTGCGGCGACAATTTCCGCACCGCTGGGCAGCTTTCTGGGCGACTACATTGGTTGGCGTGGGGCATTCTTTTTTGTGGTACCGCTGGCACTGACTGCGCTTGTCTGGCAATGGCTGAGCATGCCCTCGCTGCCGCCGCGCCAAAGAAGCGCTACCGGCAATGTTTTCCGACTGCTCAAGCGCAGGCAGGTTGCGATTGGCATGACAGCAATTCTGTTGCTGTTCATGGGCCAATTCGCCCTGTTCACCTATCTAAGACCTTTCCTCGAGTCCGTCTCAGGCTACTCCGTTTCCGCTTTGTCTCTGGTGCTGTTGTTGATGGGCCTCGCCGGCGTCATCGGGACCTGGAGCATCAGTTCGCTGCTTGCTACGCGTCTCTATTCGATCGTTATCGGCATTCCCCTTGTCATGGCGGCGATAGCTGTAATGCTCATTGCACTGGGCTCGGAAAAAACCGCAGTCGCTGCTCTATTAATTGCTTGGGGCTTCTTTGGCACCGCCGCCCCTGTCGGATGGGGAACATGGCTGAGCAGGGTTCTCCACGACGACGCGGAGGCGGGCGGGGGCCTCCAGGTCGCTGTCATCCAGTTTGCCATTACCGTTGGCGCGGCTGCTGGTGGGATCCTGTTCGACTGGAGCGGATGGTGGAGTTCGTTCACTTTGGCGGCAGCACTTCTGCTGGGTTCGTCGGTGGCCGCTTGGGCGGCGTGCATTGATTGGGAGCGTTCAAAATGAAACAGGCCCGCGCGCTCACACACCGACTTTGCTCAGCGGTGGCGTTGACGGCGCGATCCAGCCGCGCCTCGGATGGACTGAGGAGACGAACATGAAGGTACGCTTCATTTTTGCCGACCACGACGTCACGGTGACACTCTACGACAATCAGTCTGCACGTGACTTTGCCTCGATGCTTCCGCTCGATTTGACGTTCTCGGATTTCGGCAATGAGAAAATTGCCTATATGCCGCGTAAGCTCAACCTGGAAGCAAGAGGCCCCTTTCCAGACACAGCCCCCGGGGACCTCTGCTACTATATCCCGTGGGGCAATCTCGCCTTCTTCTACGGAAATTACGTCTCCACCAGAGATCTCATCCGGCTCGGTCGCGTTGATGGCGGCGTCGAGCCCCTGCTGACGCGCGGCGAATTTCCGCTTCGCATCGAGCGCTTGTCCTGACACCATCGAAAGGGAGTGAAGCATGCTGGCTACGGTTCTGCACGGCAAAGGCGACATCCGTTGTGAGGAGGTCGCCGAGCCGAAAATCCTCAAGCCCACCGACGCTATCATCAAGCTGGCGGCGTCCTGTGTTTGTGGTTCCGATCTCTGGCCCTACCGCGGGCTCCAGCCGATGGGCGGGCCGGCTCATATGGGTCATGAATATTGCGGCGTGGTCGTCGAAGTCGGCGACGAGGTCAAGACGGTGAAGCCTGGCCAGTTTGTCGTGGGATCATTCTGCATCTCCGACAATACATGCCCCCATTGCCGCTTCGGGTTTCCATCCTCCTGCGAACAGCGCGAGTTCATGTCGGGTGCGCAGGCGCCCTATGCCAGAATTCCTCTTGCTGACGGCACCCTGGTCGCAACGCCGGAGATGCCGGCCGACGATCTCATTCCGAGCCTTTTAGCCGTTTCGGATGTTCTTGGCACGGGCTGGTATGCAGCAGATGCGGCACGAGTCCAGCCGGGTTCGACGGCGGTCGTCGTCGGCGACGGGGCCGTCGGGCTGATGGGTGTGCTTTCCGCCAAGCAGATGGGGGCCGACAAGATCATCGCCATGAGCCGCCACAAAGCCCGTCAGGATCTCGCGCTGGAATTCGGCGCCACACATATCGTTTCGGAACGAGGCGACGAAGGTGTGGCCCGGATCAAGGAACTGACCGGCGAATCCGTGCTTGAATGCGTAGGAACGCAAGAAGCCATGACGCAGGCGATGAACTGCGCTCGACCCGGGGGGCACATCGGCTTTGTCGGAGTTCCCCATGGTGTTCAGATCGACGGACAGACCTTGTTCTTTGCCCAGAAGAGTCTGATGGGCGGCCCGGCTCCCGTCCGTCGCTATCTTCCGTACTTGATGGATTTGGTGCTTAACCGGGAAATAAACCCGGGTAAGGTCTTCGATCTCGAAATTCCCCTCGCTGACGTCGCAGAAGGTTACCGTGCGATGGACGAACGCCGCGCGATCAAGGCGTTGTTGCGGGTTTGAGACTGAGACAAGCTGCCGGGGAGGGTAATCCCACCTGAATCGCCGTTGCCGCGCAGTTGAAGACACCGCGCGGCAAGCGGGGCGCCTCCATTCTTGCCGTTAAAGCTGGCGCCGAGGAGGCGGCGCCGGTCGACCGTATGGATCTGATGAACGATATCTCACTTCACGCGCTGCCAACACCTGTCAGAGCGCTTCTCACGGATGAACCGATTGAACTCCTCACGTTCGCCGCTGACGCCTTCAAGGCAGGACAGGTTGCGATAGCAACACTCGTCGAGATTCGCGGCGGCGCGGCTCGTGCACTCGGCTCTCAGGTGATCATCCTAAGCGACGGTCGCTTTGCGGGGTACGTTTCCGGTGGATGTGTCGAAGCTGCGGTCGCCGCTGAAGCACTTCTTGCCATGGTAGACGGATGCGACCGTACCGTGTCGTTCGGTGATGGATCCCCGTTCCTCGACGTTGTGCTTCCTTGCGGAGGCGGGATCACGGTCGCAATCCATGTCTTGCGACGCGTCGAAGAAATCGAAAAAGCCCTCACATACCTGAAGCAACGCCAAGCCATCGGTCTCCGGTACTGGCCAGAGCGACAGTCGCTGGTGCTGGCCAGCCCGGCGGACCGCGCCAGATGGGTAGGCGGCAGTTTTTTGACCGTCTATCGTCCCAGCATAAAAGTGATCATCTCAGGGCAGACGATCGAAGTGCGAAGCGTTGCACGCCTCGCCGAATGTTCGGGATTTGAGGTAACTGTCTTGGCTCCAGACAGAGGATCGAGTTTGATCCGAGAGATCGTTGACCCCTTTTCGGCCGTCCTGCTTCTGCATCATGACTTGGAGCAGGAAATTCCGGTGCTTGAAGCGGCGCTGCAAACCTCATGCTTTTACCTTGGCGCTCTGGGGAGCAGGCGGACGCACCGACAGCGTCTCGACCGATTGTTGAGACTGGGGCACAGCGAAATCGAACTGGCACGTATCAAGGCGCCGATCGGCCTGTTCGGCCCTGCGCGAGACTCTGCGTCGCTGGCACTTTCGGTCCTTGCGGATGTTGCCGCGTCCCGCTTGTGGGCATTTGGATGATACTGGGAGTGCCCCGCCTGTGGTTACAAGCGCTCGATCGCGATCGCCGGGCGCGATATGGGCAAGCGGCGTGCGCGTCCGGGTCTCTATCAATGCTCCAGCGGCGATTGTCGCTTCCAGTTTACGGTGACGACACACACGCCGCTGCATTCCACAAAGCTTCCCCTGAGTGTCTGGCTGAGGGGCATGTGGCTGATGCTGCAGTCGGATAAAGGTTTGTCCTCGGTGCGCCTGGCCGAGGCTCTGGGCGTGAGCCAACCCACGGCCTGGCGGATGGGACACGCGCTGCGTCTCATGGCGGCGCGCGAACACATGCTCGATGGCACGGTGGAGATCGACCATTTTTATCTCGGTGGACGAGCAAGAATAAATCCGGACGATCCACCACCTGGACGAGGCCGAAAAGGTCTACCGAATACCCAGAAGACGCCGGTCATGGTGATCGTGCAGCGGCCAGATGACGTCACACCCGGCACTCCGGCCGGTGACGCGCGTGCTGCGGTGGTGACGGGTCTTTCGCTCCGTGCAGCGGCGCGCGCCGCCGAAGCGCAGATCGACCCCGACGCCTATTTGATGAGCGATGAGGCGACAGCGTTCATAGCCCTTGGCGAGAACTATGCCAGGCATGACACTGTGAAGCATTCCAGCCGCGAATACGTTCGTGACGCCGTTCATGTCAATTCGGTCGAAGGTTTCAATGCCCGCATCCGCCGCACCATTGCCGGTGTCTTTCATCATATCAGCCCGCAGCACGCCGACCTGTATTTCCACGAGATCGGTTTCCGCTGGTCACAGCGCATTGTGACGGGCTAGGCTGTTCGGAAAACCCGAAATGGCAGGGAACGGATGAAAACCCTGTGGTCGCGAGGGCTCTGTTGCAAACTCCCATTTTGGTTATGTTGGCCGTTGGTCGGGACGTCGATTACCTGGCAGCCTCGCGGCTTTCGAAATTCTGAGCGAGCAGTGCTACAGCCTCCGTCAGCGCACTCGGTCCGACGCCGAAAGCGCGTTCAACGATGCGTGCTTCTCCACGGACGTCACCCGTCAGGTTGAAGATCGCGGCCTGTCCTTTGCGCAAAGCGCGCATGACCTCGAAACCTTTGATCGTCGCATAGGCCGTTTTCAGCGTCTTGAATCCTCTCACCGGTTTGATCAGTTGCTTCAGCTTGCCGTGATCGGCCTCAACGACGTTGTTCAGATATTTGACCTGCCGGTGCACAAGGCCTCCGGGACATTTGCCTTCGGCCTTCAATTGGGCAATGGCAATGCCATAAGTCGGAGCCTTGTCGGTGTTGATGACGGTTGGCTGTTCCCAGTCCTTCAGGCGATTCAACGCCTTGCCGAGAAAGCGCTTGGCGGCTTTGGCATTGCGAGTCGGGGACAGATAGAAATCGATCGTGTTGCCGAATTTGTCGACGGCCCGGTAAAGGTAGGTCCATTGTCCCCGGACTTTCACATAGGTTTCGTCTACGCGCCAGCTCGTTGACCGCGGCCGGCGCCAGTGCCAGCGCAGCCGCTTTTCAATCTCCGGCGCATATCTCTGGACCCAACGATAGATCGTGGAATGGTCGACGGGCACACCTCGTTCTCCCATCATATGCTCAAGGTCGCGGTAGCTCACCCCATACCGACAATACCATCGCACCGCCCACAAAATCACTTCACCCTGAAAATGGCGCCACTTGAAATCGCTCATCAATAGTCTCGCTGCAAATCTTCGGCGTTCGTTCGGACATCAACGGGATTTTTGCAACAGAGCCATTCTTTTCGCCGACATGGCAGGGTTCACCGCCGAAGCGAGCCAAACTTCGCCTGTTCGACTTGTCGAATTCCTCAACGACGTTTTCACGGCCTTTGATCAGCTGGTTGAGCGCCATGGCCTAGAGAAAATCAAAACCACGGGCGACAACTATATGGTTGTCAGCGGCGTGCCCGTGGCGCGATCGGATCATGCCGCTGCCCTGGTTCGTCTTGGGATCGAAATGCTCAATGCTGCCGGCCGATTGCATGATCCGCATGAACGCACCGTGTGCATTCGCATCGGCATAGCCAGCGGCCCGGTTGTTGCGGGCGTCGTGGGAGTGAAGAAGTTCTTCTATGATGTCTGGGGCGATGCGGTGAACGTCGCATCGCGGATGGAGACTACAGGCGTGCCCGGCCGGGTCCAGGTTTCTCCTGAGACCTACGCGCAGGCGAACGATCAATTCGAATTCGAATGTCGGGGGCCCGTTGACATAAAGGGCAAGGGCAAGATGACGACATGGCTGTTGGTCGGCCCGAAGACCGGGATGACTCATTCGAACAGTTAGCTGATAATTGCAAGAAAGGTAACCGGGTGGCGCGCTCGCGGTGGTGGGATCCAGCTTCCAGGTCAACGTACAGCTAACCACTGCCGGCCAAAATCAGAAGACCGCTGTGGGGCACGATTTTCCCGTCAGGCTCCTCCCCCGAGAACCGCAATGGAGGCGACGGAACCGTCCTTCACGAGCCCCGTGCAAACGGCGTGTTGCTAGGTTGTTCACGTTCGGGGGGGGAGGGCCAAAATGATCGCATAATGTATCGAGTGGAACGCTCCTGATCCCACTTCATATCGGATCGCCTGCGTAGTGCTATTCCTGGCCTCGAGATAACTGTTTCATTGCTTCGTGCGGATCGAAGCCCAAGAGAACAGCGAGCTCCAGGAACTTCACGACGTTCGGCGTTCCAGCACGTTGACGGGAATCCGTCGCCCAGGAAGATCAGGAACGTGTCGTCGGCGCTGATGGCCAATGCGTTGTCGCGCGCCAGGGCAAGCATGGATTCGTCATTACCCGGCCAGGTTATCGCGCAGTACGCGCGCACCTAAATGATAACCTGTTCTCCCAACTCGACAACGCGATTTGCGGGCAGGTGGAAATAGTCGGTGGGATCAATCGCAGAGTTCGCCATCGCTATGAACAGCTTGTCCTGCCATCTCGGCAAGCCTGAGTGCGGGTCGGCAACCAGCTTGCGCCGGCCAAGATAAAATGACGTCGTCATGATCTCGAACTTGAGGCCGGCCTTCCGGCACTGTGCGAGCGCCTGCGATGCATTTTGATCGTCCATGAAGCCGAAGCGTAGCTCCAGCTTGCTGAACCGTTCGGAAAGCTTTGTGAGCGTGTAGCGATCCTTTTCCGGGACATAGGGGACTCTGGCCGTCTTGATGGTCAGAATGATGTTGTGCTGATGAATCACGTGGTTGTGCTTGATGTTGTGCAAGAGGACCGCAGGGGTACTGTCGGGTGTAGCGGTCAGGAAGATAGCGGTTCCCGGTACTATCACGGGAGCATGTTCGGACATTCGCTCGACTGCGGCTATGAATTGGTTGAGAGGGATTTCCTGCCGGGCCGTCTTCTGGCGCAGGAGGCTGACGCCTTTGCGCCAGGTCCACATCATCGTCATTAGTGTGCCGGCGATGAGGATGGGCACGTAACCGCCATCGTGTATCTTGAACAAGTTGGCGCCGAGAAAGACCAATTCGAGCAAAAACAGGGGAAGCAGGACCGCAATAGCGGTGAGGGCCGGCCAATTCCACTGGTTGCGGACGAACGCAAAGGCGAGGATTGTGTCGATCACCATGGCGCCGGTGATTGATACGCCATAGGCGGGGGCAAGAGATTCCGAACTGCCGAATACAAACATGAGGACAAGTACCCCGGTCAGGATCGCGGTGTTGACCAATGGGAGGTAAATCTGGCCCGTCTGGGTTTCCGAGGTGTAGCAGATCTCGAACCTTGGCAGGAAGCCGAGATGGATCGCTTGCCGCACGAGCGAAAACGCTCCGGTGATCACCGACTGGCTGGCGATGATCGTCGCGGCAGTGGCAAGGATCACCACGGGCAAAAGGGCCCAGCGCGGGAACATCAGGAAAAATGGATCGGAAATGGCTTCGGGATGGGACAGCACCAGCGCGCCCTGTCCGAGATAGTTCAATGCCAGTGCCGGAAACGCGATTGCGAACCAGGCCGCCTGAATCGGGTGGCGACCGAAATGGCCGAGATCGGCGTACAGCGCCTCGGCTCCTGTCACCGTGAGGAAGACGGCGCCGAGCACGATGAAGCCGACAAGACCGGCACTCCACAAAAAGGTAACCGCATGGATGGGATTGAAGGCTGCGAGGATCGCCAGATCGTCCCCAATATGGGCGACCCCGGCTGCTCCCATAACGAAAAACCAGACGAGAGTGATCGGCCCGAAGAAGCTGGAGACGGCTCCCGTGCCGCGGGACTGCACGGCAAACAGCAGCACCATGATGGCGGCCGAGATCGGCAGGACGTAATCATCAAAAGCTGGCGTGACGAGTTTCAGCCCCTCCACGGCCGAAAGAACTGAGAGCGCCGGCGTGATCATGGCATCGCCGATGAAAAGGGCGGCACCCAGGATACCTGCCACGAACATGCCCGTCGCATATCGCGGGGCCTTTTTGAGGAGTAAGGCAAGCAAGGACAGCGTGCCACCCTCGCCATCGTTGTCGGCACGGAGCAAGAAGAGCACGTATTTGCAGGTGACGATCATCGTCAGTGTCCAGATCATCAGCGAAATGAGACCGACGACCTCTTCGCGCCCCAGACCACCCTCCGCAAACGGGCGAAGCGCTTCACGGAAGGCATAAAGCGGACTTGTTCCGATGTCGCCGTAGACAACGCCTACCGACCCAAGGGTGAGCACGAGAAACTGGCGCAGAGTATTCGCATGAGCCGGTGCATGGTCGAGGGAGGCGGTCATGGGGTTCTCCCCAAAATGGTGGACCCGAGGGCATACGATTGTGCTTTTCAAGTATCAAATGTAACTCGCGCGGTGGCCCTTGCAATGCTTGACGAGGTGGCCTTCATCACCGGGCGATCAATGACAGAGGCTTCACCATTTGAGCTGCCTGCCTGCTCCGCCGCCCGTGTGTAACCTTGAAAGACACCCACCACCGTCATTCGCGTTTGTGAAGGGAAGCGGCAACCTGATACCGTCCACAGTCAAATTCTCTCATCGCGCATCGACGACGCCGCTGTCCGGCGCTAGCGGCTTATAGACGTTTATGGGCTCGTAGAGGGAGGCAGCCATGTGCTGTCGACCGCCAACTTGCTGGGAATTGCCTAAATTACTGTGCGGAGCGCAGGCTGGCCAGGAGGCGATTATCCCCTTGGGGCGGGAACATGACCTGGACCATCTCCGATGGCTGCAGGCTGTGGGCATGCTATTAGTGCCGCCAGACCTTCCACGCGGAAAGCAAAAGGATCGCTGCCAACGCAGCCAACAGTACTGCATCGCAATTCTGAGCAACCTGCCTCCGATGAATGTCCCAGCGTCATGATGATCAGGAACGTCCGGTTGCCTTCGAGGACGGCAAAGCTCCCGCCTGCTGAGCGGAGATTTATGAACGATCTTAGCCAATCCCGAAAAAGGCGAGGATTGCGACCACAATAACGACAAGGCCGACGAGATAGATAATCTGGTTCATGTCAACCTCCTTTCACCGAACCCAACCGTTGCCAAGCCGATACGTTCCCCTCGAGAATCGGTCTAAGAGTTGAAGCTACGCGTCGTGGGTTTGACGGCAGAACTCCAGAGCGCGTCCTTAACCAGGATTATTTGTAGCCAAGATCGACGGCCCGATGGTTGTCGCCAACACGCAGATGTCCGTCTCCCCTCCTGTCACAACCAGCGTTCCGATATCCTGCTCGGTTAAAGCGCGATGAAGCTGGCCGTTGATCCAAGGTGAGTAGGTGACTTTGTCACAGACGCGTGCTGGCGGAATCAGGCATTCCAGTTCCGGAATAAAGTCAACTAGAATCGGGTCGAGCTCGGTCATCATCATCATCATCATGCGCAGTAGGTTCGCCACATTCCTGGTCGCTCTGGCGATGACGGCGTCACGAAACGAGTGAATATTGTGCGGTCGGGAAACCGGGTAGCAATCTCGGCAACCTGGTCGAAAACCTTGGGTATCCAAGGCGCTTGCCAGGGAGTCCCTTCGGAAAACATCCGTTGCATGTCAATGCAGAGGTGGGACCTCCCAGCCTTGCTTATGGTGAGCCAAGCGCGCAGGCCCAAATGACTGGACTCCCCAGGAGATCGAGGGCGGATCGGCTGCCCAGGTTGCCGGCCGCAGGATATCCTCAAGGGCTTTATCGGCCGCGACAACAAGGCGATGGGTCGTCCGGTCGGAGTAGCGATCGACAAGAGCGGCGCGCTGCTTGTGGCAGACGACGTCGGCAACGTCATCTGGCGCGTAAGCCGACGGAAGGGGGATGATCCGCCCCATCGGATGATGGCCGCCGAGCAGAGTATTCCTATTGGATGACCTAGGCGCAAGAGTTCGAGCCGCCGGCGCTACGGCACCTGTGGTACGCTGAGATGTGAAGTGCAGAAATCGGGAATTTCATGTGCCGCCAGAGGTCAATTGCCCTGAAGCCCGTGCAGTGAGTGTGCGCTGTCGGAATGATTTGACTCGCATACGCAGATAGAAGCGACGGCCACGCCTCATGGAGGCCAAGCCGCGATCGGTGGTTCCAAGCCATTCAAGGCGAGGGATAGGAGACATCCGGACCGGGCGGCATGTTGTCGGCTTCCCGTCGCCTCAGTCGAGTGGAGAAGTTCGCGTTACTGCCCTTGATCTGAACGCCAGGAAGCGTCAGGAGCGGATACTTGGCCAATATGACCGAGCGTCTCAATTGGGGCCGATTCCCGCTGGTCTGGTTCTGGTGCCACACCTTCGAAAACGGACGCAATGTTGCAATCCATCCTCACATGTCTATGGCGTCTGGTTGTCTAAGATGCCGAGATAGCCTCCGGGGATACGCTCGTGAACAAGCGCCCACATGTCTTCCACCGCAACAGGCGCGTCCGGATCATTGACGCTGATACGAAGATCAGCTTGGCAATGGCCAAGTGTTATGTGCGATGTGCGGCAGTCGTGCTATCCTTGCTCGCAGCGAGGTGGTTGTCATGTCGGACATCGCGGCTTGGCTGGCCCGCCTCGGGTTGGACAAGTACATAGATGCGTTCACCGCCAACGAAGTTGATTCAGATGCGCTTCGGCATCTCAGTGATGATGACCTGAGAGAGCTGGGTTTACCCATCGGCCCACGTCGCAAGGTTCTGGCGGCGATTGCGGCAATGGTCGATGACACCATGTCGCCAGCGAGTTCCGTGTCCGCCCCAGCGCCGCCGGGGCACGAAGCCGAGCGGCGGCAGCTAACCGTGATGTTCATTGACCTCGTGGGCTCGACCGAGCTGTCACAGCGGCTCGACCCGGAGGAAATGCAGGACGTCTTCCGTGTCTACCAAAGTGCCGTGTCGGCGGAAATTGCACGCTACGAGGGCTATGTGGCCAAGCTCATGGGCGATGGCGTGCTCGCCTATTTCGGTTGGCCGAAGGCGCATGAAGACGATGCCGAACGGGCCGTGCGGGCCGGCCTGGCGGCAGCGGCGTCGACCGCCAGGTTGACGCCCCCCTTGTTGGGCGAATCCCTTGCAGCCCGTATTGGCATTGCCACCGGTCTCGTCGTGGTCGGCGACCTGATTGGCGAAGGAGCAGCACAGGAGCAAGCGGTGGTTGGCGAGACGCCCAACCTCGCGGCACGCCTGCAGGCCCTTGCCAAGCCAAACACCATCGTGATCGCTGCCGGTACCCAGCGGCTGGTTGTCGGGTTGTTTGAGATGATCGATCTCGGTCTCCAGCAGCTCAAGGGCTTCGCAACGCCCGTCCCCGCCTGGCGCATCATCGGCGAGGCTGATACGGAGGGGCGTTTTGATGCGCTGCACGGCGTCGCGACACCGCTGGTGGGGCGATTGGAGGAACTCGATCTTCTGCTTCAGCGCTGGCGGCAGGCTCGGGCAGGTAAAGGCCAGGCGGTGATGCTGTCGGGCGAACCGGGCATTGGCAAGTCGCGGCTGACTGCCGCGTTGGAAGAGCGATTGATGGCCGAGCCGCACGCACGGTTGCGTTACTTCTGCACTCCGTACCACGTCAACAGCCCGCTCTACCCCGTGATCCAGCAGCTTGGACGCGCTGCCGGACTCGGCGGAAACGACAGCGCGAGCACGAAGCTCGACAAGCTCGAGTTATTCATGCTCCAATCGGTCGCGGACAAGACTGAAGTAGGCCCGCTTTTGGCTGCCCTGCTTTCGATCGACTTCACCGGCCGCTATCCACCGATCAAACTGACACCGCAATCGCAGAAGGCCCGCACGCTAAGGGTGCTCATCCAACAGCTTGAAGGGATCGCGGCCTACCAACCTGTTTTGATCGTCGTCGAGGACACTCACTGGATCGACCCGACGACGGGCCAGTGGCTCGACATGCTCGTTGACCGCTTGCGCTCCCTGCCAGTGCTTCTCATCGTCACCTTTCGTCCCGAATTCCGGCCGCCTTGGCTGGAATTGTCACATGTGACGCCGATACCGCTCAGCAGTCTCGGGCGAGATGCGGGAGCGGCAATCATACACCGTATAACGGGCGGCAAGATCCTGCCATCGGAGGTCACCAACCACATCCTCGCCAAAACCGAAGGCGTACCGCTGTTTGTCGAGGAGCTGACCAACACGGTTCTCGAATCAGACTTCCTTGTCGAGGCTGGCAATCACTATCGATTGACAGGCCCATTGGTCCTATCAGCCATTCCGTCAACGCTGCAAGACTCATTGATGGCTCGCCTCGATCGACTCTCCTCGGTCAAGAGCGTGGCTCAGATCGGCGCGTGCATCGGTCGCGTCTTTCACTATCGGCTGCTGGCCGCCGTCACCGGAACTGATGCCGCCATGCTCAGCGATGATCTTCAAGATCTGGAAAAATCCGGGCTCGTCTTTCGAAGCGGCGTCGTCCCCGAAGCTACCTACGTCTTCAAGCATGCACTGGTGCAGGACGCCGCCTATCAGAGTCTGCTCAAGAGGCGGCGACACCAGATCCACGCGATCATCGCGTCAACGCTGGAAGCGCAGTTTCCGGAAGTTGCCGAGATCGAGCCTGAGACGCTCGCGCATCACTACACGGCCGCCGGGCTTGCCGACCAGGGCGGAGCGTACTGGCTGAAGGCTGGGCAGCAGGCACTGAAGCGATCGGCGAATGTCGAAGCCATGGCCCACCTCGGCAACGGGTTGGGGCTGGTCGCGTCCCTGCCCGGCACCGAGGCCCGCTTACGGCGCGAAATTCATTTGCACAATGCCATGGGAGTGGCCGCAATGGCTATTAAAGGTTGGGGCGCTCCGGAAGTGCTGCGCGCCTTCTCGTCGGCACGCAAACTTTGCGAGAAACTGGCCGATAGCAAAGAGCTCTTCGTCGCGGTTCGGGGCGAAGCCTCATACCACATGGTATCCGGGCATCTGCGCGAGGCCGATGACCTCGGCTGTCAATGTCTGCAGATCGCTCAGTCCGCGAATGATTTAGACCTTCTCCTCGAAGCGCATCATCAGTTGTGGGCGACCAAATTCTACATGGGAGACTATCTAGCCGCGGAGAAGCACGCAGACTGGGGAATGGCGACCTACGACCCAGACAGGGATCATCGTCTGACTTATATCTACACAGGCCATGATCCCGGCGTTTGTTGCCGGAACTTCTCTGCGATGATGCTCTGGATTCGTGGGTATCCAGACCAGGCTCTTCAGCGCGGTCGAGAGGGGATGTCGCTGGCGGAGCGAGAATCCCATTCCGTCACAATTGCCGTCGCGCAGTCCACCCTGGCCTTTGTCCATCTCCTGCGGCGCGAACCCGAGGCTGGACTTGAATGGGCGCAACGGCAACTTGAAGTAGCCATTAAATTCGACTTGCCGCTCTTGGCAGGGACAGCCCGTTTCCACGTTGGTTGGGCGCTCGCCCAGCAAGGAGAATTGCAGGACGGTATCCAGGAAATGCGCAAGGCGGTCGAAGGAATTGCCGCGACCGGCGCAGAGGCGGGCATGAACTTTTATCTTTGTGTCCTCGCGCAAGCCTACGGTGAGCTCGGCGACGCAAGCGAGGGGTTGACCCTGCTGGAGAAGGCGTTCGGCATCATCGCCAAATCCGGCACGAAGCATCTGCTGCCTGAGTTGCTGCGCACGAAGGGTGAGCTGTTGTCGCGGCTGCATGCGCACGACGATGCCGTTGAGGGATGGTTTCAGCAATCTCTGATGGCCGCTCGCTCCGAGAGTACGAAATTGCCGGAGCTGAGAGCTGCAACAAGCCTCGCGCGCCTCTACATCGACAAGCGGCGCGACAAAGAGAGCCGAAGCCTTCTCGGCCCCGTCTACGCCTGGTTCACCGAAGGCTTCGATACGCTCGACCTTGTCGATGCCAAGGAGCTGCTCGACCATCTGCGATAGGCGGCAGCGCCAACGCGACCTTCGGCATACAGCAATGTCCGCTTCAGGTAGAAGCAAAGTTTGCTTCTACGGCTGAAATGGCGGCGCAATGCTGTCGTTTGCAGACCTAAGCGTGGGCGCGCCTTACGGGCCGGACAGAACTGTGCTTCCAAGAGCCCTGCAGGCCTTGATGTTCACCCTTTGGGCCACGAGGATCGCATAATGTATCCAACGGAACTCGGGTTCCGTTGACTTAGGCGCTATTTCGGCTTCCTGCCGGCCTTCAACGGATCCGGCGGTAGGGCTGATTCCGCTGGAACCGCAAATAGCTCCGAGATGTCGATACCTAGTGCGGCCACTAAGCGATCGAGAAGGTCGACGGAAGGGTTATATTCGCTGCGCTCTATTCCGCTGATCGCCGTCCGGTCGACATTCGCATCGACGGCCAGATTCTCCTGCGTGATCTTTTTCGAAGTTCTAATTCGCCGGAGATTCCAGGCTATGCGCGCGCGGGTGTCCATAAGGCATCGCCACCACCTTGCGTAGCGTTAATCCATAGAATATATTCTACATATTTCTCAGAAACGTGTGCTCTGCAGCGGCATTCTTCGTTGCCGAATACGACGTGTCGTGCCCGGTGATTGGAGAGCGAACATGGAACTACGCCAACTCTCCTACTTCGTTGCGGTGGCCGAGGAGCTGCATTTTAATCGGGCGGCGGCGCGGATGTGCATCGCTCAGCCGGCGTTGAGCTCCCACATCCAGGCGCTGGAGAAGGAGCTCGGTGTTCGGCTGCTGGAGCGGTCGACACGGCGGGTCGAACTGACGCGGGCAGGGGAGGTGTTCTACGATCGGGCGGTCCGGATCATTGGCGATGTCGGACTATCGGCCGAGGTGGCGCGGTCGGTTGCCGGCAAGGCGGCACGCACGATCAAGATCGGAACTGTCTATCCGGCGACCATCGGCGTGCTGCCGGCGTTTCTCGCGCGCATCGGTCGGAAGTTTCCGGATGTCACGCTGCATGTGACAAGTGGTTCGACCAGCGACATCATCCGCGGACTAGAAAACGGCCAGATCAATCTTGGCTTCATCCGTCCGGTCGAAAACATCGGCTCCTTGCGCTTTTTCTCGATTGCTCATGAGCGCTATCTGCTGGCCGTCGAAAAGGCGAGCCCGCTGGCGCTTCGAAGCGAGATCGACATCGAGGACCTTCGCTCCGAAAAGATCATCGCCTTTTCCCGTCAGAATCTCTCCTACTCGGAGCGCTATTTCTTCGAGATGTTCGAGACCCATGGTCTGACCGGAAACATTGCCTATAGCTGCGACGACACCTTCTCGCTGGTATCGCTGGTCTCAGCGGGCCTCGGCATCGGCTTTGCCCCGGAATGGACGAAGGATCTGCCGAACCGCAACTTCGAGCTTAAGCCCGTGCGCGGCGTCGATCTGAAGATCGGGCTTGGTGTTGCCTGGAACAAAGAAGACCCAACCGCGGCACGGGACGACATCATCGACATCGCCCGGTCGCTGGCGCGGTCGGGCAGGTGAGGGGCGGTGGCTGATCTTCTAGCGTCTGATGAAAGCCGGGACCCCATTTTGGGTTGAGCCTCCGCAGGGCGGAGGCTCAACCACGGTGCGCGTTCTTAAAATTGAGGAATTGCGCGGCAATAAAACCAGCATGAATCTCATTTTTAACGTGTGCTTTTCGGTTGCGCAATTACAGGTAAAGTTTGTTCCTAAGACATGGGTGACAACCTCGTGCGCACGGGTTGTCGATGGTGTGCAAGGTCCTCTGTTCCAGTCGATGTATTTTGGCAAGCCGCTCCAACGCGCTATACTTTGGACGGCTAGCTTATGCCTGCCGTACATTTTGCTTTTTATTGGTTCTCGGTTGTCTGCCAGACGTTCGTCGCAAACAGCTTGACACGGCAATCGCTCAGGGTCGTGCTCCTCGTCGCTTATGTTGGCATTTCTGACACGGCGGGGCGTCGAAAATCCCTTCTTCGGCCTCAACCGGCGTCGCTTGCGCTCCTCGACTTATCGCTTGGGAAGGCCCAGCGGTGAAATCAGCGTAGCATCTCTGCAAGGCTCTGCGGCTTCTTTGGCGATCGAGCGAGCTCCAGGCCAGATAGAAGATCGAGCAAATGTTCCTTCATCAGGTCCGCGGCCCTGTCGGATTCGCCTGCTTCGATGGCATCCACAAGCGCATGATGCGCGTGGCTTTCGCAGGTAGTGTCGCGCCGCTTCCAGTAAAGAGCGATAATCAGGGAGGAGTGGGAGACGAGATCACGGACGAAGCCGGTCAGAATGGAATGCCCGGCAATTTCCGCGATACCCACATGAAATCGCGCCGACAACATGATCGCGTCGCTGTCGCGGCCGGCATGCAGCGCCTCATGCTCCTTGTCGAGATGGCGACGCAGCAGCAAAACGTCCTCCGGCTTAGCCACTTGCGCAGCAAGGGCGGCGACTCTGGGTTCGATCAGTGCGCGCGCTTCGAAAACCTCGCGCGCCTCTTGGGTTGACGGCTGGGCCACAAAGGCACCGCGATTGGGTTCTAGTCTTACGAGACGGTCGTGGGCAAGCGCCTGAAGAGCGGCGCGGATGACCGTGCGGCTGACCGAATAAAGCGAAGCGAGCTCGTCTTCCGGTAGCTTCGTGCCCGGAGCGAGCCGATGACCGACGACTGCGTCCCGGAGGCCGTGATAAATCGGCGACCAGCGCGTGGCCGGCATCCGACTGTGGGTTTCCGGATCGTGTATCGCCGACATATTCATCGCTTCTGGGGGGCTCGTCTTTTGTCTCGCCCGCCGACGGGCAACATCCTTGGGCATCCCGATGCATCCTTATCGAAGCTTGCTCAACCCCGGCGACAATGGCGCGTAGTGACCAGCAAATTGCTTGACGAGCGGCGTGGCATAACCGCCGACCTTCGAGGTTTTAAGACCCAAGCTCGAGATAACTTCGGCAAGCCTGACCGCACAGGCCACACCGTCGAGCACCGGCACCCCATGTTCGCTGGAAAGCTGGTGGGCCAAATCGGCCATCCCTGCACAACCGAGTACGATCGCCTCGGCTTTGTCTTCGGCCATCGCACGGGCAATTTCAACCGAGATCTTCTGACGGGCTTCAGAACCCGGCTTTTCGAGGTCAAGTACGGCGACATCCGAGGCCCTGACCTTGGCGCAGCGAGAGGATAGGCCGTATTTCGATAGATTGTGCTCGATCGCCGGCACTGAGCGCGCGAGCGTGGTGACGACGCTGAACTTGCCGGCAATCAGCGTTGCAAGGTGAAACGCCGCTTCGCCTATTCCAATGACCGGCGCGCTCGTAGCGCAGCGCGCCGCATCGAGACCCGTATCGTCGAAACATGCGATCACAAAGGCGTCCATATCTTCTGCCTTGAACATTTCGGCGAGGATGCCTGGCACCACGAAGGCCTCATCGAAATAGCCCTCGATGCTTGGTGGGCCGTCCTTGGGATTGACTGCGATGATCTTGGTTCCCGCCGACGCCGCGATTTTTGCTGCTTTGCCGATCTTGTCGGTCATCGAGGCCGTCGTATTAGGGTTTATGACAAGGATGCGCATATCCGGTCCCGCCTACACTTCGCCGCCGAGATAGAGATGTCTGACGCGGTCGTCATTTAGCAATTCGGCCGAATCGCCGCTGAGCGCCACCTTGCCGGTCGTCAACGCGTAGGCGCGCTGGGAGATGCGCAGCGCCATGCGCGAGTTCTGCTCGACAAGCAGCACGCTGACCTTTTCGTCGCGATTGATCGCCACGATAGAACGGGCGATGTCCTGGACCAGCTTCGGCGCGACGCCAAGCGACGGTTCGTCGAGCAGCAATAGGCGAGGGCGCGCCATCAGTGCTCGGCCGATAACCAGCATCTGCTGCTCGCCGCCGCTCATCGTCCCCGCTTGCTGCGCGTAACGCTCCTTGAGTCGCGGGAAGCGCGTCAGCACCATGTCCATGCTCTGTTGGATCTCGACCTTGTCGGAGCGGGTGAAGGCGCCCATCAGAAGGTTGTCGCGCACCGTCATGAACGGGAAGACACGACGCGCTTCGGGCACCATCGAGATACCCATACGGACGATCTCATCGGGCGCGACGCCGTCAATGCGGTTGCCGCGATAGCGGATTTCACCTTTGCGGATCTTTCTGAGGCCGGTGATGGCCCGCAGGATCGACGACTTGCCCGCACCGTTGGCCCCGATCAGGGCGACGGTCTCGCCTTCCTTAACCTCGATCGACACGCCCTTCAGGGCGTAGACGTGGTCGTAGTAGAGTTCAACGTCATCCAATTTGAGGAGCGGTTCCATGGCCTACAATCCGATCGATTCGTCTTCGACACCGAGATAGGCTTCGATGACGTCCGGGTTCTGCTTGATTTCTGCAGGAGTACCCTCGGCGATCTTCAGGCCGAAGTTGAGTACGACGATGCGGTCGGAAATGTTCATGACGGCCGGCATGTCGTGCTCAACTAGGAGTACGGTGATACCGCGATCACGCAACTTTCGCACGATTTCGACCGCGCGCCTGGTCTCGTCGTGGTTCATGCCCGCGAAGGGCTCGTCGAGCAGGATCACGGACGGATCGGTGGCAAGTGCGATGGCGATACCGAGCGCCCTGAGATGCCCGTGGGGCAGGTTGCTGGCAATCTCGGCCTGCATCGCGCCCAGCCCAAGGAAGTCGAGGATCTCGTCCGCGGATCTCCCGAACGCGTCCAGATCGCTGCGTGCCGAGGCACTGCCGAAGTAGAAGCCGGCGAGGGTGGCGCTCGATCGCAAGTGATGCGCCGTCACGACATTGTCGCGCACGGTCATGTTCTTGAAGATCGTCGTCTCCTGGAAGGTCCGCACAACACCCTTGCGGGCCACGATGTGCGGCGAGAGCCCGGAGATTCGCTTCCCCTTGAACCTCACTTCGCCTTCGGTCGGTCGCAGGAACGAGGCGACCAGCTTGAACAGGGTCGACTTGCCGGCGCCGTTTGGCCCGATGACCGAAAGGATCTCGCGCTCGCGCACCGAAAACGAGACGTCGTTGACTGCGACGAGCCCGCCGAAACGTTTGGTAAGGCCGATAATTTCTAGAATGTCGGCCATGGCGCTAGACGCTCCTCTTGCCGGGCAAGGCCAGGCTCAGCAGACCGTTGGGCAGGACCAGCATCAGCAGGATCAGCACCGTCGAGAAGATCAGGAGCTGGTATTCGCCCGTCTGGAACAGCACGTCCCAGCCGAAATAAAGAACAAAGGTTCCAAGCATCGGTCCGAGCACATAGCCGAGTCCACCGAGGAAGCAATTGAGCATGAAATTGACCGAGTCGGCGACCGTGAAGCTCGACGGATAGATCGACTGGGAGATCGACGCGAACATCGCCCCACCCACACCACCGAGGAAGGACGAGAGCGCATAGGCGACGACCCGGAGGTAGGCGATGTTGACGCCGATCGAAGAGGCGAGCTCCTCGTTCTGCTGCAGCGATTGGCAGAGCTGGCCGATGCGCGAATGGGCAAGCCGATAGAGACCGAGGAAACACAGCGCCATCAGCAACACGGCGACGATGTAGAAGGCAAGCCGGGGATTGGCGAGGTTCGAGAAATCCGGAACGAGAGTGATGCCGAAAAAGCTTATACCGGTGGGCAAGGGGATGCTGACAATGCCTTTGGCGCCGTTGGTGATCGGTATGGCAAGGGCAAGCAGGCGCGCCACTTCCGTCAGCACCAGCGTCACCATGGCGAAATAAACGCCGCGCAGGCGCAGAATGGGCAGCCCGATGAGAACGCTTGCCGCAGCACAGAATAGGCCCGCCAGCGGCAGGGTCAGCCAGAAAGACACTCCATAGTTCATCACCAGGATGGCGGAAACATAACCGCCCATCAGCGCGTAGGCGCCCTGGCCGATGTTGATGCGGCCGATATAGAAGGTGATCCACACGCCCGCGCTGATGATGCTGAGCAGCGCCACCGAGGTCAGCGTGTAATAGAGATCGGTCCGCCCGGTGGCGCTGATGAGCAACGGCACCCCGACGAGAAGCACGAGTAGGAAGAGTGCGGCCGCGACGATTTTGGGAGTTGCGGATGTTTTCATCGCATCAGCCCCACGGTTTGCCCATCAGCCCGTTCGGGCGGATGCTCAGGAAGACCATCAGCAACGCGAAGATGACGAGATAGGTGACGTCGCCATATGCGCGCAGCACGGTGAGACCAACCGATTCCATCATGCCGAGGATGAAGCCGCCGGCAATGGCGCCGGCAACCACGCCAGCGCCGCCGATCATCACCATCAGAAAGGCCTTGATCGAGATCGGTCCGCCGATGCCGGAATTGACGCCGGTGATACTGACGAGTAAGCCGCCGACGACCCCGGCGAGCATCGCCCCGAGTGCGAAGCCGATCATCGAATAGCGCTCGACCTTGACGCCCATCAACTGTGCGGCAATGCGGTCTTGCGCCAGTGCCCGCATGGCGCGCCCCGGTTTGCTGTATTGCATGTAGAGCATGAAGGCGGCGATCATCAGTATCGCGACCACGCCGACGACGATACGATCGTAAGGCAAGATCACACTGTCGGAGATGAAAACGCCGCTGACGATCTTCGGCACGCCACGCTGTTTCTCGCCGAACAGAAGCAGGATGATGGCATCGAGGAAGAATGCGGTGGCAGCGGCGAGCAGCATCGTGCTTTCCTCGCGCTTGCTGCGTCTGATCACCGGCCGGAAAAGGAATTTCTCCATCAGCGCGCCGACGACCGCCAGCGTCACCCCCGAACAGATCAGCGCGACCACGAAGGGCAGCTTGAGCTGGCCGTAAACCGAGTATGTCACGAAGCCGCCCAGCACGTACATCTGTCCGTGCGCGAAGTTGAGAACGTTCATAAGCGCGAAGATCAGCGTCAAACCGAGCGCGATCAGCGCATATTGGGCACCCAGATAGAGACCGTTGGCAATGACTTGTTCCATGGCTGCAAATCCGGTCGACGGGGAGGTCCGGGACCGGCCCCGAACCTCGATTGACTTTTAATCAGGTCATGTCAGTCCACTTCGCCGACGAACAACGTTTTGAAGGCTCCGTTTTCGAACTCGGTCACCACCATCGGTACCGAAACCTGTCGTTTCTGGCCGAATGAGGTCATGCCGACATATTTCAGCGTGCCACCCTTGGCGTAGGGGTTAGGCGCGGAGAAGCTGTCCATGGTCTTCTTGAACTCTTCGACATTGTCGATTGCCTTGGGGTTCGCCTTCAGCGTCTCGATGATGTATTCGAGTGCATAGACCTTGGTGTTGGACTCGTCGTTGTATTCGCCGAACTTCTTGGTGTAGCGATCGATGAACTCCTCCATCAATGGCGTACGGATCTCCGGGGTCGAAGCGCCGCCGACGGAGATGAAGCCGTTGGCGAGTTCGCCCGCGCCTTCCTGCAGCACGGTCGCATCCTGTGCTGTTTCGGCCGAGATCAGGCCCCCATAGCCGAGTTCGCGCGCCGCGCGGATGAGCAGGGGTGCGTTGGCGGGGGCCACACCGGACAGGACGAGCAGATCCGGCTTCAACTGGACGATCGGCGTCAGCACCGGTGTGAAGTCGCGTGTGTCGTTCTGGTAGGTGTCGGTCTCGGCGACCACTTCCAGCCCGAGTTCCTTAGCGGCAGCGACGCCGCTGTCACGCTGGCTGATTGGGTCGGATTCGTTGGCGGCGATGAAAGCCACCTTCTTCACGCCCTTGTTTTCCTTCAGATATTTGTAGATCGCCGGGCCGGATTGATAGTTGGCGACCATGCCGAGGACCGCGTTCGCGGCCGGTGCGACATAAAGCGATTTCGGGAAGGCGTAGGGGAAATAGATAATCCCCTTGGATTCCGCCACGGGACGAACGGCCGCCGCGCCGTCATCGACATTCGGTCCGACGACATAGTGGATGCCTTCTTGGGCCATCTTCTCCATGCCGGCGATGGCCCGCTTAGGATCCTTCTGGTCGTCAAAGGTCACGATGGTGATGTTGTAGGTGTCCTCGCCGATCTTCACGCCGCCGGCCTCGTTGAGCCAATCGGCGCGTGTCTGCATCGAGCGAACATTGGATGTGCCCCAGGCTGCGGCGGGACCGCTGGTCACGCCGACAAAGCCAATCTTGAGTTCCTTGTTCTCCGCTTGTGCGGGAAAGGTGCTTGCGACTGTAATTGCCAGGATCGAAACGGCGCCGAGCGCCAACGATTTCAATGTCGAGCGTCTGTTGATCATCTCACTCCCCATTTTTGGCATTCCCGGCGCGAATTGGCGCAGCCGGAATACTGTAAGGAAATCCTAAAATACACTATTGTCAACATATGATATACGTATTGTATACGATCGCCTATGCGGAAGCGTCCGGCCACCCTTGGGGGCCTTGGCCGGGGCGACCGTCGTTCGTTTTTAGGACAAGACAGAAGTCTTAAAAACGCCGGCCGCGGGTAGAACGCGTCGGGCCGGCCGGTGGCATGCATCTGGCACCTCAAGCCGCGGGGGCCGCCATCGCGTAGGGGCGGATGACTGGCTGTCCCAACAGGCCGCACCCCGGACTGCCCAGGGCTGCTTCCAGTCTCATCGCCTCAACGGTGTCAATTGAGCCAACGCAAAACGTAAGACTCGCTACGGAAAATGAGTTTCCTCTCATCGCTCCGCACCGAGACCGAAATCTCTGTGCCGTTGCCATCGGAGAACTCGTCACGTGCGACATCTACCAAAGCGGCCCGTACGGCGCATGTGTTAGCCCCTAGGTGCCGGAGATCATGTCCGGAGTGCGGAGCCACGCCAGCGGCAGATGACCGCTGCTAACCATTGCCGCGCCGGCCTCCACTGCCGCTATCGTGAGGGCGATCCGAAGTCCTGACTGAGCCTCTGTTCGTGAATGGCAGACCGACGTGTTGTTGGATCTCATGGTTTGGATGCCGCGTAGGAATCTCTCCGGCCGCGCCTCATGGCAGTTTTGCGGATACTCGCAACGGTTTTTTCGAATAGATGGTTCGATATCGACGATCGTCCTCGAGCATCGCTGAACCGGCATTTATGGCCTCTGCACGGAGAGCGGGCACCACTGCGAAACTGACCGTTCGTTCGAGCTGCCAAGGCCCGCCTAGATATCTCCAGAGGTCCAGGCCTTCCAGCATCACCGATCGCGGTTTGAAATCGTGTGTAAGTTGTTGGTGCAAGGTGTCTGCGGCTGTCCTCGAAACTCTGTTTTGGACGGTGATATGCGGCTGCCACCCCTGCATGTCCTGGCCACCCAACCATGGCATGAAAGCGGTTCTTAACTCTGCATAGAGCTGCTCAAGTGCAAGACTTCTTATCGTGAACGCGACACCCGCGCCGAGATGGCGAACACTGGCTACCTCCGCGCGAATCTGGCCACGCTTGGTGGCAGCAGACTGCAATTCTCCGACGATCCGCTCGAGGTGTTCACCCGGTAGCCGCTGAAACATCGTCAGGTGAGCTCGAAGGAAGTTTCGATCCGACGGAAAATGCGCCTTTCGAAGGCGATCGAACGGTTCAAGGTCTGTCTCCGCGATCCGGGCGGTGAGGATGAGCGGTTTGCGGGTCTTCAAGCCAAAGTCCTGTCGATGCTGGGTGGGGGCAATGTGCCTTACGACGGCAGATGTGCAAGCGCAGGCTGCGTGTTCTTCACGAGACGCCGGCTAAGATCCGGTTCGCCGTCGTCCCACCAGATAGGGCCATCTTCACCAAGCGCCACCTTGGCATCGCCCACCCTCCGGCGCGTGCGCGACGCGTCGGTCGCTTTCATAGCAAGGTTCGCTGCACTGGCTCGATAACAGCGGGCGGCTCGAGTTCACCCCGCCTTGCCAACTCGGTCTGGGCGCTGAAACGGATATCGCTATCTCTATCGTGAAGAAATTCCGTGAGCGTCTCGGTGCTAAGACGATCCCAACCCTTCCCGCGATCTGGCCCGGACGGCACGCGCGGCAGGAGCCCCGGCTCGGCGCTCCACGCCAGCAACTGATCGAGCGATGTCGCGTTCAACAGGTCGCGCAGATGATGAGCCGTGACATAGGCATCCGGCATGCCTCGATGGGCCGGCAGTCCTATCTCGTGAACGAGACCTTCCGGCATACGCTGGTAGCGGAGCATCTGATTGGAAAACCGCGGGAGCTCGGGCCAAACCCGTAGGGCGCACTTCCAGGTACAAATCCAGGGTGAGCCGCCGGTCAGGCGAGTGGTGCAGTACCGCTGCTCGAAGGCCGCACGATGTGCAGCAAGAGCGTCGATCCTGCCGGGCGGACGCAACACTCCTGGCGCGACATCTTTCCAGTAGGGCGCGCCGGCGACTTGTTCGTCGAGAATGTGATGGATGGCCATCGTGTCGGGCGAAATCGGCCGTCCTGGATTGACCATCAGTGCGCCACGTTCATCGTTGACGGCCCAACGTCCATGGTCTTCAAGGACCACATCCTGCCACCCGATCTCACAAACGTCGTTCGGTCCATTGCCGGCCGTTTCCAGATCGATGACGCGAACGCGGGATGTCGACACTGCTTTCTCTCGTCCTAGTGCGGTCGCCCGGTTTCTAGTGCGAGCCGGCCGCCACGGGTTTCTCTCCGCCTGCTCATCGTGGGTTTTGTTTCGACCCTTGAGGCCGATTCCGGTGATCGAGACAGTGGGATCTAACTATCTAGTGCAGCAAGGTATCGCCCGCCACTTCGAATGACGAGCGTTGAGCAAAGTCGAATTGCCGTCCACCACGAGCCACAGCGCGTTGTCCAAGGAGTGAACCGTCAGGGGTTTGCGTTTCTCCTGATTGCCTTTCGCCGCGGCCAACATATGGCGGTTGGCATTGACGATGCCTCTTTCGCGCGCACGCGCGTTGACCAACTGCTTCAGCGGAATAAGGAGGTGTGGTTCGCCAAGATCGAAGTAAAGCGAAGGATCATCAGGAAGCCGTGCGAGCGTGGCGGCGATATCCTGATTCAACTCAATCTCCACAACAGCCCCATCGGGCCGGAGAGTGAAATACTTGAGCGACATTTCGTCAGTTTTCATTGCGTACCTCTGGCAGGCTCGTGATGCTTGGCGCTACAGCGAAGGGTACTCGCTTGCGATGGGTTTGAACGGATTGAACCGCGGGATGCCAATTGGCATAGGCGCCGCGCTACATTTGTTGCTCCGCGCCTATGTACGCACACGCTGTCGGGCGCTGCGGTAGATCAGATCCGACGATTGCGGTGGTTGGTTAGAGGCTGAACTCAACGCCGCACCCATGCTTTTTGCCTGCTGCTCGGTCAATCTAAACTGCAGTGACGACACATCCGTTCGCCCCGGGTCAACACTGAATTCGATCCTCAAGACGATGTCACCACTCCCGTCTGCGGTGACGGCTTCGGCCTTCCAATCGATGACGGTTGATGCTCGAAGATTTCCCCGTGCGTCTTTGCTCCAATCATTCATGTGCAAGCTGACCCCCTTTAGCGCGAAAGTTGGCAGACCCCCGGAGCGCGCAGCTTTCGTTCCCGTCCCCGACCGCGCTACGTAAATTGGTTCATACCAATTCAGGGTAATGGTTAATTGTTTGCTTGGCATTAAAATTTGCAAACCGAATGACAATGGGCGCCACGCAGATCGCGGGCGAAGGCGATGGCGCACCGGTTGACGTCCCGGATCCCAGCGTCGTCGAGCCCGAACTTTCGGCCCCCAGCCGCCATTGGCGCCCAGGTCGGCGTGTCACAAAGCCCCGACTCGCGACCTGAGCCAAGTCGAAATACGAAACCGCGTAGCGCCGCAGCATCTCGCGCCCCTCTGGGCTGTCGAGCAGGACGAGGGAGGCGAACAGCGGCATTTCGGCGCCGGTGCGGTCTCCCTCAAGATCTTCTTTGTGTGGCTTCGGGGGAACTCCCGTCAGTCGCATGAGTTTCACTAGGATCGAGTGGCGGCAAAACGAGAGAAAGCCCGATGACAAATATTAAAGCCAGGGGATTTGAGAGCCCATCGCATTTGCGGGAGCACCTGGACGAGCTTGAGCAGGAAAGTCCCGCCGAAGATCCCTCGGTGGCAGAAGCCGTTCTTTCCCCTGCGGAAGAGATCGCGGAGTTGCGCGGCGTGGTCGCAGAGCTCCACGCTCGGTTGGTAGCAATCCGTGAACAGACGGATGGGATAGATACGCCTCGATCGCGCGGCGTCCTTCACTCCTGGCTGAGGATTGTCGTCACGGCTGCGACCTCCTTTGTTCTCGCGCGTCTGGTACAGGAGTTTCGTCTCGGCGCCCCGGGGGCCGCGGCGGTACCGTTGCTCACCGCGCAACTAGACCGCAGGTTATGGTGAGTCACTTACGCGTTTCCGGTCCGATTGGTCTCATTGACTCTGCTCTGTCCGCGTTTGAAATAAGACTGCTAGTTGAAGAGGGAACAACTCATGGCAGACGAGAACAATATCGAGACCGTCGAGACGACGACCCCGGCAGAAATTGCGCCGGCGAAGAAACGCCGGGGGCCAAGGGCGAAGAACGTCGCTACGGAAGCAACCGCCGAGACCGCTCCGACGGCAGATGGTGCCAAGGCGGGAAGGGGACGCCGGAAGAATGCCTCGAGGTCGGCCGACGACGTGGCCTTGGTCGAGACCGTCGGCAAGACCCGGGCAAAGAAAGCAGCCAAGGGCGCCGGTAAAACCTCAGCTCAGAAGCAAGCCACCCCAGTGGTAGCTCCGGTTCTTGATGACATTACGGACCTGCTTCACCTCGAAGAAGAGAATGCGCGCTTGCGCAAGACGCTGGCCGAGAAACTGCGGGCCGAAAACGCGGATCTACGCAAGCGCCTTGGTCTTGCCTGATCCCCGGTGCTGGCCGATTGGAGTTCGCGATCGGCCCCCTCCCTACATTTTGGTTGCTGAGCGGCCTCGCAATGGGTGCCGGTGCGAGCGGTTGAGCTGAGGGCGCACGATGAAGTCACCCTGGAAATATTTGATTGAACTGGCGTCGCTTGGCCGGACAGCCAAGGAGTCTGCGAGCCCGCCGGAGGCCGAGATTGCGAAGCAGAACAGACTATCCGCAGCTCCGGAAGAAGGCACTCCGGCACCCTTGGATCGGGCGGAAGGTGCTGCAACCCCGACAGTTGACGCGTCGAGCCGGACGGCAGACCTGACCGGGAACGTTGTTGACCCAGTTGAGATAATCGAGCAGGTGGCTGCGGCCATCAGGGTCGACCGGCCTCGCGCCGTCGATCACGCCTCGGAAGTCGCACCATCGGCCCAGCGGCGCCCGCAGACAGTCCCGCGGCGCGCCAGGAAGACAGGCGCCAGACCCGTTGCTGTGGCTGAAGACATCCGCCCCCGAGAGGCGCCCTGGGATGTGCGGTCGCCGCCGACGTTGTCCGAGGAAGTTGCTGCTCTGGATGAAGAGGTCCGGCAGCTGAGACGGCAGCTTACAGAAAAACTGCGTTTGCAGAACAAGCAGCTTGAAAGATTGCTATCGCGGTTTGGCGCATCGTGATCTGAGCGGCTCGCATCATTGACGCCCATCAGACCCGAAGGACGAGCAACGAATCCAATATCGAAGTCTCAAAGCAAGACCGCCCGTTTGCCCGCCATGTCCTCCGTCCCCGCCTTTATCTCCGAATTGATCAGAGCCGCCAATGAGGTCGAGAAGCTGGCACCGAACGAAATGAGCCGTCTTCTTGACCAATCTGTCGACACGATCCGCGATATCCGTGAGCAGGCCGGACGGTTTGGTAGTCGGCGCGCGCGGGACGTTCTGATCGACTTGCAGGTGGCGTCGTCGCGCGCGACGCGGCGGACATCATCCGGGCGCTTCGGATCATGCAAGCCGGTCAGGAATGAGATGAAGCACCGTCTCGATCCAGGATTCAAGCGCTTAATTACCGGCTCATGCAGCCGATCGAACTTGGGGAGGTTGCTCAAGTATCAAGCCGCGTTTGTCGGAAGGCCATTGAGGCCGAAAGCGAAATTTGACAACCTCGATTGCCATGAAGTCAGCGAAGCCAGGCGTTAGGCCCGATGCGGGCAAATCAGAGACGTTGCTCCAGCAGCTCGCTCAAACCCCGGATGCCCTTTTTGGGAAAGGTTTTGGCCAGCAGTACGGTGCCTTGTGTTTTCGCTACAAGGAAGACCGTTCCGAGATCGAAATCCTGGTAGTTACCTCGCGCGGAAGCCGACGATGGGTCATTCCCAAGGGATGGCCGATGAAGGGCAAGAAGCCCTACGAGGCGGCTGCCGTCGAAGCATGGGAAGAAGCCGGTGTGCGTGGTCGGGTAAAAAAGGATCCGGTCGGCCGCTACACCTACCTAAAGGAACTTAGCGAAGGCAATGTCACTCCCTGCATTGTGGAGCTGTTCCAGATTGAAGTGACTGAAATCAGCCCCAATTTCAAAGAGCGAGGGCAGCGCGTTCTCGACTGGTTCAGTCCAAGTGAGGCGGCTCGGCGCGTGCGCGAAATCGAGCTGAAATCCTTGCTGATCAGCTTCAAGCCAGATCTGAGAAAACGCCAGGGCTGACATTTTCACGATCGATAGGTCGCGTTTCCCAACACAGGGGACCGGATGTGGTGAGCCAAACCGATGGACGAACGCTAGTTTCTGGGATCATGAAACCCAATCCGTCGCTTCTGTAGGAACGTGGTGCGGCCGGGTAGGTTCGCCGGTGTCGATATCCAGTGCTGCCCTGGTTTCCAGGCTTTTGGGGCAGCGGTTTCCCTATGTTCCGGTTTTGTGCGTTCAGGATCGCATAATGTATCGAGCGGAACCCGCGCACCGGCGCGGGTTGCTTGGGGCGATGTACCTTAGTTGAAGTTAGTACCCCAGCGCTCCCGCTTGCCGAAGAAAGGCTTGAAACTGTTCCTCGGGAACGTACGAGCCTCCCGTCGTCCAAAGAACGTGGGTGGCCTTCGCCATCTTGTCGCCGAGGCCGTGTTTATCCTGGAACCTCTGGCCCTCCTTATGGCCGACCAGAAACCGTGGTCCTAAAAGAGCCGCTGCAGCCGACGGCTCCAACCTTTGGCCCTGTGCAATCCATGCCGTCTGAACCAGCTTGAGCAGTTCGTCGTCAGCGACGGTGAAGACACCCGCGAGCATTTCGCGCATCACTGTCGCCACAAAAGCGGACATTCGGGCGACAGCCATGCCATCGGCTTCCGTCTTGTTCGTCAGCCCAACGTCATAGACCGAAACCAATTCCTGCGAGCCGGACATCATGTGGACGAGGGCACATGGCGACTGCACAGGTTCGACGAAGAAAGCATGCACATTGTCGCCGAAGATCGCCTTGGCCCCGAATGCCACGCCGCCGGGCGCGCCACCGATGCCGCAGGGCAGATAGAGGAACAGTGGATTGTCGGCATCGACCTTGATCCCGCGTTCGTCCAGTTGCTCCGCCAGCTCCGATGCAGCCGCGCTGTAGCCCAGGAATAGATGTTTGGACTGCTCGTCATCGACAAAATAGATGGTTGGATCGGCGTCGGCGATGTCGCGGGCGTTCTCGACGGCAGTCGTGTAGTCCGCTTCGTGCTGAATGACCTCGACGCCAAGCTTCCGGAGACGCTCGACCTTCCAGACCTTGGCGTCCGAAGACATGTGCACGGTCGCCTTGAAACCGAGAGAACGTGCGGCGATCCCGACACTCAGGCCCAGATTGCCCGTGCTGCCGACAGCAACGGTGTATTTCGAGAAGAACATCCGGACTTCATCGGTAGCCAGCTTGCGGATGTCCTCTCCGTCCGCAAGCAACCCGTTTTCACGCGCCAGGCCCTCGGAAAACAGGAAGACTTCGTAGACGCCGCCGCGTGCTTTAATCGAACCAGCGACGGGCAAGTGGCTGTCAGCCTTGATGAACACATTTCCGAACTCTCGCGTGCCGTAGCCGAGCGCCTCGCGGAGTTCCTTGAGTTCGACCAGTTCGGAACGGATTGCACCCTCAGTGGCTTTAAGTTCCGGGAAGCACTTGGCGAGGAGGGGGGCAAGGCGCTGCCAGTTCGAGCGAGCCTGATCAACGTCGGTCGTCGAAATCGGCAGGTCCGGGGACTCGATCGCCTGCTGTCGATACAGTGGATTGAGCCAAAGCGTAGGGCGGGCAGCGAGGACGTCGTCGCGAGCGGGCTCGGCAGGCAGAATTGCGTTCATGTCAATTTCCAATGTTTCCGTGGAGCGGGACATACGGCTCCCCCATCAGTGCTTAAGGACACGCGCAAGGAAGGAGCGCGCGCGATCGTTCTTGGGATTGTCAAAGAATTCGTCGGGCTTGCCGATCTCGAGGATTGATCCCTGGTCGATGTAGACCACGCGGTCAGCCACTTCCCGTGCGAAACCCATCTCGTGCGTCACGACCATCATCGTCATGCCGGAGGAGGCAAGCTCGCGCATGACATCGAGGACTTCGCCGACCATTTCCGGGTCGAGTGCGCTGGTGGGCTCGTCGAACAGCATCAGGTGCGGTTCCATTGCCAGCGAGCGGGCGATTGCCACGCGCTGCTGCTGGCCGCCGGACAGTTGCCCGGGATACTTGTTAGCATGCGCTCTCAGCCCGACGCGGTCGAGAAGTTTCATCGCCGTCGCCTCGGCTTCTTCGCGCGACTTCTTGCGCACGCGCATCGGAGCGATAGTGATGTTGTCGAGCACGGTCTTGTGCGGAAAAAGACCGAACTGCTGGAACACCATGCCAACGCCCTTGCGGATCTGAGCCAGTTCGCGCTCACCGCCAAGTCTCCGGTCCGCCTCGACCGGCATCTCGAAGCCGTCCACGACGAGGCGGCCGTGCTGATACATCTCAAGACCATTGACGCATCGGATCAGTGTCGACTTGCCGGATCCGCTGGCTCCGAGGATGACCATGACTTCACCCCGGGTGACGGCCAGGTCAATGTCCTTGAGCACATGGTGAGTGCCGTAGAACTTGTTCATGCTCTTCATTTCGACGATGGCGTTCATCGTTGTGTCTCCGTTGTTCATCGGATCAGCGGGTGCCAGTTGCCATGTGGTCTTCGAGTTTTCTTGCCGCATAGGTGATCATCGAGCCGATCACGAAGTAGGTAACGAGAAGGAACGAGAGGACTTCGAACGTCCGGTCGCCGTACTGCGGGTTCGCGAGGATCATCTGCCCGGCGCGCAGGAAGTCCGTGAGGCCGATGATGAACACCAGCGGTGCCGAGTTGAAGATGTCGAGCACGTTGCCGACCAACGGGGCGACGACAACCCGTAGCGCCTGCGGCAAGACGATGGAGCGGTTGATATCGAACTCGCTCATGCCAAGAGAACGCGCTGCTTCGGTCTGCGCCCGTGGCACTGCTTGAAGGCCGCTTCGAACGTATTCGGCCACGTAGGCCGAGTAGAATATCGTGAAGCCGATCATGCCACGCGCGACGTCGGCCAATCCCCACTGGGGCGCCAATACCGGCATCAGGATCCAGATCCAGTAGACGACCAGGATCAGAGGGACCGAACGCATCACTTCGATGTACCAGGTGCAGATGATCCTCAGGCTCGACAGGCGGCTCTGGCGACCGAAGGCAAGAAGGATTCCGATCGGCAGGGAAAGAACCGATGTTACGAGCGTAAGGAGCACGCTGAGCAGCAATCCACCCCAAAGTCCGACGCCAGGAGGGGCCATGACGGCCACGATAACGATGAACCCTGTAAACGCGGCGGCCGGAAGGACCTTTCGGGACAAAGGCACATAGGATGTCAGTGCCCAGCCAAGTATGGTCGATGCGATGATGCCGGTGGCGGGCAGTGCGTTTGAGAGACCGCCATCCACGATCAGCAGCAGAACCGGCACCAGCAGAAGAACGAGGCCGTGGTGCGGCTTGAAACAAAAGACACAGCCGAGGCCCGCCCCGAGGATTGCGCCGATGATTGCCGAAGCAGTCCAGGCACGCCACGCCTGGTCTGCCGGAAACACGCCGATCATGAGAACCCGAAGGCTCTGCACGACGATGTCCCACTTCGCTGACGCAAATGCCCAGTCGGTTATTGTGTAGGCGAGCCAGAGGACGCCCGGAATGACAAGCAGGGACAGGACGACGTCCAAGGGCTTGCCGAAAAGGTTGTGACGGGTCCACTTGATTGAGGTGGCGATCATCGCGGAACTCCCGTTGGATTCAGACGGCGGTTTGCCCAGTAGACGAGCGTGCTGATGATCCAGCTCAGGATCAGATAGGATGCCATCACGATGATGATGCCTTCGAGGCTATGGCCTGTCTGGTTGGCGATCGTCCCGTAGATGTTGAAGAGATCGGGATAGCCGACAGCGATGCCCAGCGCCGTGTTCTTCGTCAGGCTTATGTACTGGTTGCCGAAGGACGGCAGGACCACGCGAAACACCTGGGGAAGCACGATGTCGTTCACGGTGTACCGTCGGCTCAGTCCGAGTGACGCTGCGGCCTCCCATTGAGACTTGGGGAGCGCGTCGATAGCACCTCGGACAGTCTCGGCGATGAACGACGCGCTGTTCACGACGATCGCAAGGAGGAGAGCCGCCATTTCCGGGCTGATGCTGGTGCCGCCACTGGCCTTGAATTTGTTGGCAACCGGGAAGTTCAGTTCTACGCCGCCCCTGACGAAGAGAAGTGCGAAGCAGATGACGGCTGCAGCAACGCAGACGCGGCGCAATGGGCGGAAAGCGCAGGACGACAGCGAAATACCAGAATACGAGCTGGATCAGCAGCGGCGTGTTGCGTACGAATTCGACGATCCAGAAACAGAGATTGCGCACGACCCAGTTGGTCGAGAGGCGGCCGACCCCGAGCATCGTGCCGAGAACGGTGCTGAGGATGATCGCAAGGATCGCGACCTTCGCGGTATTGAAGATGCCCGTGACGAAAGCCGAAGCAACGGTCATGTCGGGCGAAAAGAGCGTGAAGTCGGGAAGGAAGCTCTCGCCGGAGGTTAGAGTCCAGCCTTCACTGATGTCGAAGCCCGCCGTGTTCGCAAGGAACGAGAAACTGAACCGGATGCCCTTCTCCGCCAGTCCGGACTTGACCGCATAGGCCAGCATTCCGAGGAGCGCCACGACGATGGCGATGACGCCAAATTGGATTGCCTCGTGTCGTATTCGGTTGCGCAGGCGCCGTGACTTCAGGTGATCATGGTCTACCATGCCGCGGACCGCACTCGTTTCATGGATTGTCATTTTCAGCTCCCAGTACCGGAGGGCCGGAGCTTGAGCCCCGACCCTCGGCATGCATCAGTTCCAGAGCGGGGAGTAGATTGCTCCACCCTGCGTCCAGAGCGCATTGGGCGTGCCCTTGCGATCAAGATACATCTTGGTCTTCGGGCCGAGATTGCGGTCGTAGACTTCGCCGTAGTTGCCGACGGCCTTGATCGCCTGAGCGATGAAGTCGTCCGAGAGACCGAAGTCCTTGCCATAGCCGCCATCGACACCCAGGAACTTCTGGACGAACGGGTCTTCGCTCTTGAGCTTCTCGGCGAGATTGGCCTGCGAGATGTCGGATTCTTCAGCCTGGAAGAGGCCATATTCAATCCAGCGCAGCGCGTTGCGCCACTTGGAGTCGTTGGCGATGACGAAGCCGCCGAACGGTGACTTATCCAGCGTGTCCGGGAGGATGAGATAGTCGGTGGGCGCAGGCGCGTTTCCGGCCCAGGCGGCGAGCGCGGACTTGTCGGTGCTCATTGCGTTGCAACGGCCGGAATTGAGTGCGGAGAAAAGCTTCTCCAGGTTTTCGTAGGTCAGGACCTTGGAGTCCTTCCAGCCACGCGCCTTGAAGGCCGCCGTCAGGACGGTCTCTGTCGCGGACCCCTGCGTTGTGCAGATCGTCGCGCCGTCGAGATCGCCGAATTCCTTGATCCCGGCGTCCGCCTTCACCATCAGTCCCGTGCCGTCGTAGAAGTTGATCGGAAGGAAGTCGATCGCGATGGATGATTCACGAGCCGGCTTGATCGTGGTGTGTGCGAAGACGACGTCGACTTGGCCCGTCAGCACGGCGTCAAATCGGCTCTTGTCGGTTACGGTGACGAACTTCACCTTGGACGCGTCGCCAAGGACTCCGGCCGCTACCGCCTTGCAGAAGTCGACGTCGAGACCCTCCATCTGGCCTGTCGTCGTATTGAGGTAGCCGAATCCCGGAGCGGTATTGTCCGTGCCGCAGTTCAGTACGTCGCGCTGTTTGACCGTATCCAGCACCGATGCGGATGCCTGGGCGGCACTGAATGCGACGGTTGCAAACACCCCGGCGGTCAGGATTTTCAATAGATTCATCTTGGTTCCCCTTTCGGATCGCGATAGCGAAGGTGATGCCAAGCAATGAGGGTCGGCCTGATCGAAAGTTGGTCGGACGCTAGTGGCGTTGTCGCCATTCTGGACGCGTCGTCCCGTTATTGGCCACGGTCGACGTGCGATCCTCGCTCCCAGTCCCATCAGTTGGCGTTAGGATCATAGGAAGCGGCTCAATTCAAATATACTTAATTCTCCTTGATGGATACGTTAGCAAAACTGTTGCTTTCCGCCCTCCGACCCTCGATGGAGCGACGTTTCCCGACACCAGCATTGGCGGGGACAAGCGCAAGACGCGGAGACACGGAGGATGGGGGCACGACTTGAGGGCGTTGCGGGTGCGGCAAGGGCTTGGTAATGCGTCGTCTCAAGAGATGCCGCGAGGAGGTCGAATTACGAGAGGGGCGGCTTCTCAGCTATACGATCCAGGAACACCTGAAGTGCGGGGCTCCGCTTCTCCTCTCGCCGGAAGGCGAGGAAAATCCGTCGCCGGATTTCTGGCACAAGCCGACACACCCAGACGTCCTCAAGATCGTAGCTTGCGCGGAGACCAGGCAGGATCGAAATCCCGTAGTTTTGCCGTATCAAGGCGATGGTGACTTCGAATCCTTTGCACCGCGCGACAATGTTGGGCTTGAAGCCTTCCCGTTGACAGGCTTCGGCAAGCATCCTGGTATAGGTGTCCGATGCCGTGTCGATCGCCCAGCGCTCGTCGCGGAGTTCCCGAAGACCAACTGTGGGATGGTCTGACAGGCGGTGATCCTTGGACACCATCACGTTGAAGACGTCCTCCATCAGAAAGATCGTCTCGATATTCGGGTCGAGTGCGCCCGTTGGCATGTTGAGGTCGTCGATGATCGCGACGTCCGTCTGCCAACTCCGAAGTGCGGCGACGCTTTCTGCAGGTTCCATCTCGTCGAACTGTACGGTGAGGTGAGGATGGCGCTCAGCGAGGTCGTAAACCACCTTCGGGATGATAGCCGCTGCGACCGATGGGAAGGCAGCGACGCGAAGCTCTCCGGACACGACGCTCTTCAGTTCAGCGATATCGGCCTTCGCCGATTCAATCTCGGTGAGGATCTTCTCAGCTCGCTGCACGAGCTGGTGGCCTGCCGGAGTCATGACAACGCCTCTACCGCGCCGTTCGACGAGCCGGATTCCGACCTCCTCCTCAAGAAGGGATATCTGCTGCGAAACTGCCGAGGGCGAGACATAAAGTGCCTCCGCCACGGCAGCCATGGTCTTCCGTATCGACAGCTCCCGAAGAGCGCGCAAGCGTCCGATGTCCACGGCTACCTCCCAGAATTCTCTCGAAATCATTAGCACATCTGAACGTATATACAATTATTATTAACTTTTTCTGGCCTTTCGATCGAACTAGGCTCCACTCACGATTTTCGAGAGATTGGAGAACGAGATGGATCACGCCACCAGAGCGCATTTTACTATGACTGTTGGAGAAGTTGACCCTCTCCTGGCCGATGCCCTTGCATCGGAACGGGGCCGTCAACAAAATCAGATCGAGTTGATCGCCTCGGAGAACATCGTCAGCCGCGCGGTCCTCGACGCACTGGGGCACGAGATCACCAACAAGACGCTTGAAGGCTATCCCGGCAACCGCTTCCATGGTGGCGGCCAGTTCGTCGATATCGCGGAGCAGGCGGCGATCGACCGCGCCAAACAGCTCTTTAACTGCGGTTACGCCAACGTGCAGCCCCATTCGGGCACCCAGGCCAACCTCGCCGTTTTCTTCCTGCTCCTGAAGCCAGGCGAGAAGGTGCTTTCGCTTGATCTGGCAGCAGGCGGTCATCTCTCGCACGGCATGAAAGCGAACCTCTCGGGTCGCTGGTTCGACGCCACTAACTACAACGTCAATCCGCAGAACGAAGTCATTGATCTCGACGAGATGGAGCGGCTTGCCGAGGAAATCCGACCGAAACTGCTGATCACAGGCGGTTCCGCATACCCGCGAGAGTTGGACTTCGAACGCATGTCGAGGATCGCGAAGAAGGTCGGCGCATACTTCCTGGTCGACATGGCCCATATCGCAGGTCTCGTTGCAGGCGGCGTGCATCCGTCGCCGTTCCCGCATGCGGATATTGTGACATGCACCACGACTAAGACGCTTCGCGGTCCCCGCGGGGGCTTAATCCTCACCAACAATGAGGAGTGGTACAAGAAACTGCAGGCCGCCGTTTTCCCCGGTGTTCAGGGGTCGCTGCACAGCAACGTTCTTGCGGCAAAGGCGATCTGCCTCGGCGAGGCGATGCTCGATGACTTTAAGGTCTACGCACGGCAGGTGGTCGCAAACGCGAAGGTTCTCGCGAACACGCTTGCCGAACGCGGCGTCCGGATCGTTTCGGGCGGGACCGACACCCACATCGTCCTCCTCGATCTTGCGAGCAAGGGACTGCTTGGAAAACAGGCTGAGACGTTGCTCGCCAAGGCGAATATCACCTCTAACAAGAACCCGATCCCTGGCGACAGCCCGCGTCCTCCGGAATGGGTCGGTATGCGCCTCGGCTCATCAGCGGCAACGACTCGGGGCTTGAAGGAGGCGGAGTTCCGAGTGCTGGGTACCGTGATCGCGGACCTCATTGACGCCGAGGTCGCCGGCAAGGCCGACGACGTCGTCGAAGGCGCCAAGGCCAAAATAGCCGAGCTGACGAACACGTTCCCGGTCTACGGGCAGTAATCCGCCAACGCCGGACGCATTCGATGCCGCGCGGGCAAATCGAACGCGCGGCATTTCTATTCTCAGAGCAGCTTGCTGGTTCGAGCTTGAATCCAATGGAGACGTAACCCAATGGACAGATTCACACGCGCCACGGACATCGATGGAAAGCAGTTCGCCACAGGGCTGCTGGAGCGCGTCAAAGCTGACGTCGAGGCAGTGAAGGCCGAGACCGGCGTTGTTCCCGGTCTGGCGGTGGTTCTGGTCGGGGAAGATCCGGCTAGCGCCCTCTACGTGGCATCCAAGCATAAGCAGACTATGGCCGCTGGCATGAAGTCCTTCGAGCATCGTCTGCCTGCGGAAACCACCCAAGCCGAGCTTCTTGTACTCGTGAACCGCCTCAACGTGGATCCGGAGATCCATGGTATCCTCGTGCAGTTGCCCTTGCCCGCGCATCTCGATCCGAATGCGGTGATCCAGGCGATCAATCCGGACAAAGACGTCGATGGTTTCCATGTCTCGAACGCGGGACGGCTTGCGACCGGAAATCCGGCGCTCGTTCCGTGCACGCCGTTGGGCTGCATGATGCTCCTGAAGGATACCCTGGGCGAGAACCTGGCGGGTATGCACGCCGTCATCGTCGGCAAGTCGAACATCGTCGGCAAACCGATGGCCCAGATGCTCATGAACGCTCACTGCACCGTGACCGTTGTCCATTCGCAGACGAAGAACACGGCAGAGTTCTGCCGTGCGGCTGATATTCTGGTGGTAGCAGCCGGCCGCGCCGGTCTTGTCCGCGGAGACTGGATCAAGCCCGGCGCTGTCGTCATCGACGTCGGCATCAACCGGATACAGGTAGACGGAAAGTCGCGGATCGTCGGTGACGTTGTTTACGGGGAGGCGGGTCACGCACGCGCGATCACCCCCGTTCCGGGCGGTGTCGGACCGATGACTATCGCCTGCCTGCTCTCTAACACACTGACAGCCTTCCGTCGGCATCACATCTTGGCCATTGCGGCCTAAGACTCAAGGACATCTGAAATGACGACCACCGCCCCTCGTTATGCCCTGCGTGTTGCATGCCCCTCCATACGCGGGGTGACGGCAGCCATTGCCACCTATCTCTCGCAGAATGGGTGCAACATTTCCGACAGCGCCCAGTTCGATGACGCTGACACCGACCGCTACTTCATGCGCGTCAGCTTCCAGCCGAAAGAGGGGCGCACCCTTGAGCAGCTTCGTGAAGGCTTCAAGCCGATCGCGGAGAAATACGAGGCGAACACCGAGTTCTTCGATGAGACCGAGAAGAAGAAGGTCATCCTGATGGTGAGCCGCTTTGGCCACTGCCTCAACGATCTTCTCTATCGCTGGCGGATCGGCGCGCTGCCGATCGACATCGTCGGCGTCATCTCGAACCACCTGGACTATCAACGGGTCGTCGTGAACCACGATATCCCATTCCACTGCATCAAGGTCACCAAGGAGAACAAGCCGGAGGCCGAGGCAACTCAGATGCAGATCGTGGAGGATTCCGGTGCGGAGCTCATCGTGCTCGCCCGTTACATGCAGGTTCTGTCCGACGAAATGTGCCGCAAGATGTCCGGCCGTATCATCAACATCCATCACTCCTTCCTGCCAAGTTTTAAGGGCGCCAATCCCTACAAGCAGGCCTACGAGCGGGGTGTGAAGCTAATCGGCGCGACGTCGCACTACGTCACGGCGGATCTGGACGAGGGGCCGATCATCGAACAGGACATCGTTCGGGTCACCCATGCGCAGAGCGGCGAGGATTACGTGAGTCTCGGGCGCGACGTCGAAAGCCAGGTGCTCGCGCGTGCGATCCACGCCCACATCCACGGACGTGTGTTCATCGACGGCAACAAGACTGTGGTGTTTCCTGCATCTCCGGGCTCCTACGCGTCAGAGCGCATGGGCTGAAGGCGGCGTGACGCGCGTCGACACCGGGCCGGCAGGAGGCCGGCCGAAGTGTTGCATACTGCCGGAAGCTGCCCCTGCCCATTGGCATGATGCATTTCACTTAAGATGCGAGCGACGTCCGCCTGAGCAACACGGAGCCGTACTTCACGAGCGTCGTGGACGGCTTGTTGCGCGTATGTTCACTTTTGGGCCAATAAGATCGCATAATGTATCGACTGGAATGCCTTCAGGCCGCCGATAATTCAGATCATTCCTTGATGCGGGAGAGCCGATCCAATGCTTCGTGGGGATCGAAGCCTAAGAGGTCTGCGAGCTCCAGAAACTCGACGACGTCCACGCGACGTTGACCACTTTCAAGGCGCGCCACGAAGGACTGATACTCTCCCAACTTTGCCGCAAGTTCTGTTTGCGTAAGTCCTGCAGACTCACGCTTTGCAATAAGCAGCGCAATCAGCGCTCTATGCCGTCCCGTACCGAGAGTCTTGGCCACGATTTTCCCACCTGCCTTGAGATGGGGGCTTCATTTATATCTGATTTTCAGTTATCTTAAATTCAGATAATATCCGTGATTTCGGTGTAACTCATATGGAACTACGCCAACTTTCCTACTTCGTTGCGGTGGCCGAAGAACTGCACTTCAATCGGGCGGCGGCGCGGATGTGCATCGCTCAGCCGGCGTTGAGCTCCCACATCCAGGCGCTGGAGAAGGAACTCGGCGTCCGGCTGTTGGAGCGGTCGACGCGGAAGGTCGAACTGACGCGGGCGGGGGAGGCGTTCTACGATCGGGCGGTCCGGATCATTGGCGATGTCGGACTGTCGGTTGAGGTGGCGCGCTCAGTTGCCGGCAAGGCGGCGCGCACGATTAGGATCGGAACCGTCTATCCGGCAACGACAGGCGTGCTGCCGGCGTTCCTGGCCCGTATCGGCCGGAAGTTTCCGGATGTCGCGCTGCATGTGACGAGCGGCTCGACCAACGACATCATCCGGTCGATCGAAAATGGCCAGATCAATCTTGGCTTTATCCGTCCGGTCGAAAACATCGGCTCCTTGCGCTTCTTCTCGATCGCGCATGAGCGCTATCTGCTGGCGGTCGAAAAGACGAGTCCGCTGGCGCTTCGCAGCGAGATCGACATCGAAGACCTTCGCTCGGAAAAGATCATCGCCTTTTCCCGTCAAAACCTCTCTTACTCGGAGCGCTATTTCTCCGAGATGTTCGAGATCCATGGTTTGACCTGCAACATCGCTTATAGCTGCGACGACACCTTCTCGCTGGTGTCACTGGTCTCCGCAGGCCTCGGCATCGGCTTTGCGCCGGAATGGACGAAGGATCTGCCCAATCGCAACTTCGAGCTCAGGCCGGTGCGCGGCGTCGATCTCAAGATCGGGCTTGGTGTTGCCTGGAACAAGGAAGACCCGACCGCGTCACGTGACGACATCATCGACATTGCCCGGTCGCTGGCGCGGCCGGGCAGGTGAGCGAATGCAATGAAGCGAATTCCCGAGGCGTAGGATGCGACGTTCAGGCTGACCTGACGTTTTCGGCCTTCGATTTTCCGGTCTTGCGGTCCTGGCCAAGCTCATAGCTGACCTTTTGACCGTCGCGCAGAGGGCTTGCGTCTTCCACCGCCGACACATGGACAAAGACGTCCGCTCCACCGTTGTCAGGCGTGATGAAGCCAAAACCCTTGTCCTGGTTGAAAAACTTAACGGTACCGTTTGCCATAGTCATCCTCGTCAGCTGAGTGGTCTGCGTTTTGCCGCTGGAGCTTATCCAGCGTCGCCCTTTGCGGCAATCGCGCATGCACGCGCACTGCGGTTTTCGGGCTCGGCAGGGTTGTCGGTCCCTTCTTTGACAGGAACGCGGGTAGCGCCTCATGTGGGTCGTCGGCCGCCGCATGCCTGGTCTGAGGTTCGATCGTGGCGAGAGCCGTCTGCTAACGGTTGGTGATGCGCTCGAACACACTGCTTAGCGCTCGCGTCAGCGCTTCGGTTCCGCCCCGCTCGTCGAAATCCCGGAAAACCTGTTCGTTGAGGCCGCCCTTGGTGGCAAATTCGCGGCTCATCTCGAAGAAGTCGACATCTGTACCAGCGTGAAGTGCTGCTTCGGAAAGACCGGCAAAGAGCGGCGCGAGATATGCGCGGCCCTTATCTTCCGGCAGACCATTTTCGGCGAGCCACTCGGTCGTGCGGTGCAGGATGCCGAAATAGGTGGCCATCAATGCGCTTGCTGCGGCCAGAAGGTCATATTCCGCCTTGGTCTCGCATTCGACGGCGTTGCCAAGCACGTCGAAGATTGCGGCCGTGCCTGCGTCCGCCGGAAAGACCGCGGTGACGCCCTTGCGGCGGGCGACGAAGGGCAGGGGGATCGCCTGGGTGAGGCGGACCTCTGTGCCGATCCAGTCGAGGAGCTTTGGCCGGTCGGTTGCCGCAATGACACTGATGATCTTCTGGCCCTCGCGAAACTGCAGAGGACGAATAACCCCTTCGGCGACTTGCGGACGGATTGCCAGCACGACCGTGTCGCAGCCGTCAACAATCGCCTGGTTGTCTGGCGACACGTGTACCTGCGGGAAATCGGAGGCAAGCCTGGCCGAAATGTCCGCGCTGCGTTGAGACACGACGACCTGCGGAATTGCGGCAGGTTCTGCAAGAAGGCCGCGCACCATCGCATCCGTGATCGCGCCAGTGCCGATAAAACCTATGCGTTCGGGCAGGGGCATGGTTACTCCGCCGCCGCAAGCGGCCCGAAAGACACTTCGGTCGTGTAGTTTTCGCGCAGGAAGGCGATGAAGTTGTTCTGAAACTGGCGGGTATGGGCATGCGCCAGCTCGTCTGCACGCTCGACATCCTTGGCGCGGATCGCCTCCAGCATCAATTCGTGCTCGTCGGTCAAAAGATAACCGTCACCGGTGCGCTCCAGGTATTCGAAATGGAGGTGAAGCATGCGCTGACCCTGGTTCAGTAGTCGCTCGTAGAACGACGCCAGATAGCCGTTCTTGCCCGCATAGGCGACCGCCATGTGAAACTGCTTGTTGGCCTCCGACATCTTCAGGTGAATGCCGGTTTTGACCGCTATTTCGAATTCCTTCTGACGCTTTGCGATGATCTTCAGGTCCGCCTCGGTGCGCAACGCTGCCGCCAGCCGAGTGTTCATGCGCTGGGCGACGTCGAGCGCCTCGACATATTTCGGAAAGCTCGCCACCTCGATGGGAGCGACGATGGTGCTGCGGTTGGAAAGCGTGACCACCAGGTCTTCGCCGGCAAGCCGTATGAGCGCTTCGCGCACTGGCGAACGCGACATGTCGAAGCGCTCGGCGAGCGTCATTTCGTCGAGCAACTGGCCCGGCGGCAAGGTGAGGGCAAGGATCTCATTGCGCAGCGTGTCGTAGACACTTTTCCAGCCCGTACCGCGCACCCGTTTCATTTCAATTTCGTCAGACACTTACGCCCCTTTCCGTCTCTTCCGGTCATTGGGCCAGAAAAATCGGCACGCAGCAATCGTAAACTTTTCGCTTGACTTTGTCGACACGGAGACGACATAGTTTTGTCAGTCGACACGGAGCCGACACGAAAACACTAAGAACGGCCAAAGCCGACAGGTCGAACCGCGCGTCTCACGCGCTCAAAATTGGGGAATGCACATGTTCAGAAATGTGATGACGTCCGCTCTGCGGGCGACGGCCGCGCTCGCCCTGGCGGTTGGGCTGTCGACTACGGCGATGGCTGAAACGGCCGAAGGATACTGGCAGGGTGTCCAAAAGAGCGGCACGCTGCGCTGCGGAGCGGCTGTTGCGCCGCCCTATGTGATGCGCGATCCTGCAAGCGGCGAGTACTCCGGCTTCTTTGCCGACCTCTGCCGCGAATTCGCTGAAGTTCTGCAGGTGAAGCCCGAATTCGTCGACACGACCTGGGACAACATCGTTGCGGGCCTTCAGGCCGGAAAATGGGACGTCTCCCTGGCGCTGAATCGTACGCCGGCTCGGGCCATGGCTGTCCAGTTCTCAGTACCGGCGATGGAGTACCAGATCTCACTCGCCTACAACAAGGACAACCCGAAGATCCCAGCGAGTGCGGCTTCCGTTGCCGACATCGACAAGGCGGACGTCACGCTTGCCGTCATGTCCGGCACGGCCCAGGACAAGGCGATTTCCGCCGCGGTCAAGACAGCGACGATCCTGCGCCTGCCGACCAACGACGAAACACGCCTTGCGGTCGTTTCGCGTCGTGCCGACATCCTGGTCGATGCCTCCGACACAAACCAGCTTTTCACCCAGTCGAACCCCGACTGGGCGGTAGCGCTCAATCCGGCGCCGGCGCTCGCCCAGCAGGGCGTGGCGTTCGGATTGCCGCATCAGCTTTCGGCGTCAGATGTCGAAGTGGTCAACATCTTCCTCGAGGAGCGGGTCGCGACCGGCCACGTGGATGCCCTGATCAAGAAGGCCGTGGACGAAGTCCTCAAGGCCGGCAACTGAGCCCGGTCACCAAGCCTACGGAGCTGCCTGTGGCGGCTCCGTTCCCTGTCCCTGAGGTGGAGAGTTTTGGACGATGTCGGATACCGCACCCCTGGTTAAGATCGAAGGACTGCACAAGAGCTATGGCGGCGTCGTGAAGGTGCTGCAGGGCTTGGACATCGAGATGAAGGCGGGCGACCGCGTAGTCGTCATCGGGCCGTCCGGCGGCGGCAAGTCCACCCTCCTGCGCGTGCTGATGGGGCTCGAACAAATCGACGGCGGGTCCATCGTCTTTGGCGGCAAGCCCTACATTTCGGCCAATGGCAACGGCAAGACCGCGATCGATGCCAAGGTCCGTCGCTCGATCGGCATGGTATTCCAACACTACACGCTCTTCCCGCATCTCGATGTCATCGGCAACCTGATCCTCGCGCCGATGAAGGTGAGGGGGGAGAAGAAGGCCGAGGCTGAGGCAAGGGCGATGGCGCTGTTGACGCGTTTCGGACTTGCGCAAAAGGCAAAAAGCTATCCGGCGCAGCTTTCCGGCGGTCAAAAGCAGCGTGTCGCGATTGCCCGCGCCCTGATGCTTGATCCGAAGCTGATGCTTTTCGACGAGGTCACTTCGGCGCTCGATCCGGAACTCGTGGCTGAAGTCGAGCAGGTGATCCTGCAGCTTGCCAAGCAGCAGATGCCGATGGTGATCGTGACCCACGACATGTGGTTCGCCAAGAATATCGCCTCCCGCGTGATTTTCTGCGCCGGCGGTGTGGTCGTGGAAGACGGTCCGCCGGAACAGGTGCTCGGTTCTCCGAGAGAAGAGCGAACGCGCGAGTTCATCGAGCGGGTCTTCCACATCAAGCACTGAAGGACGAACGATGAACTACAGTTTTGACTTCGCGTCCGTCTTTCGCAATTTCGGACCATTGTGGGACGGTTTGCTCGTCACGATCGAACTGACGATCGCTGCCAATGCCATCGGACTGACATTCGGCTTCGTGCTGGCATTGCTTGTCATGAGCCGCTCGCCGGTGGTCCGGCTGCCGGTCACACTCTTCATCGAGTTCTTCCGCTGCACGCCAGCGATCATCCAGATCGTGTGGTTCTTCTATTGCGTCCCGATGCTTTTCAACGTGTTCCTCGGATCGGTCACGATGGGCATCCTGGCGCTCGGGCTCAATCTCGCGGCATTCAACGCGGAGGCTTATCGTGCCGCCATCCAGGCGGTTCCAAGGGAGCAGCTTGACGCCGGCGTGGCGCTCGGCCTGACCCCGTTCCAGAGGGTGTTCTACATTGTTCTGCCGACGGCGGTCCGCAATTCGATACCGGTTCTTTTGACCAACGGGATCGGCATTTTCCAGCAAAGCGCGCTGGTCGCGATCGTTGCCGTCCAGGACCTGATGTACCAGGGCAAGACCTTGGCCACGCAGACATACCGCCCGATCGAAACCTTCACGATCGTTGCACTCTTCTACTTCGCCGTGTCGTTCCCGGTCTCCCAGATCGTTGGCTATTTGGAACGCCGCCGCGAAGCCCTGGCAAGCTGAGGGAGACAAACGATGACCTTCAATTTTGCCGTCGTACTCAAGTTCCAGGAGGCTCTCTTTCTTGGCCTCTGGATGACGCTCAAACTGACGCTGATCTGCATCGTGCTCGGTTGCGCCCTTGGCTTTCTTGTTGCGCTTGCGAGGACCTCGAAAAATGCCATCCTGCGTGCAGCCTCGAGTGTCTATGTGGAATTTTTCCGCGGCACGCCCGTGCTTGTTCAACTCTTCTGGATCTTTTTCTGCCTGCCGCTGATCCTCGGTGTCGAGTTGTCCAACATGACGTCCGGCGTGATCGCCTTGACGCTCTATATGGGGGCGATCAGCAGCGAGACGTTCCGGGCCTCGCTCAAATCGGTCGGCCGCGAGCAGCTGGATGCCTGCGTGGCGCTCGGTCTTTCTCATTGGGCGCGCACGACCAACGTCGTCCTTCCGCAAGCCGTGCTACGCGCCGCGCCGACGCTTTTGTCAAATTGCGTCAGCCTCTTCAAGGAAAGCGCACTCGTCTCGGCCGTCGGTATGGCGGACCTCATGTTCGTCGGCCAGAACATTTCCAACAACACGGCCCGGCCAATCGAGGTGCTGACGATCGTCGCACTCATCTACTTCGTCATCGCCTTTCCGCTGACGCGCGCCGTCACGGTCATCGAGCGACGCATTCTCAAGCGGTTGGCTCTCTGACGCCACCCTTCGAACCCCCGAATGGAGATAGTCCCATGAAACTTTCAGGCGTCTTGCCAGCCCTCGTTACCCCCTTCGACCGTCAAGGTAGGATCGACTTTGCCGCATTTGGAAAGCATCTGGCCAATCTGCGCGCAGCAGGCGTCACGGGCTGGGTGCCTTGCGGCTCCTCGGGCGAATACAGCTTCATGTCCGATGAAGAGCGCGATGAGGTGCTGAAGTTCGTCAAGGAATTCGCCAAGCCTGGCGAGATCCTGATCGCCGGCACCAACGCGCCATCGACGGCCGGCGTCATTGCCAACACGCTGCGCGCCAAGGCGATGGGTTACGACGCCGTGCTTCTCGCAACGCCCTTTTATACGAAACCCACGCAGGCCGAGCTAGTTGCGCACTTCAAGGCTGTCCTTGAAGCGACCGACATGAAGATCGTGCTCTACAGCTATCCGGATAAGGACGGAGTTGAGCTGGGCTGGGAGGTTCTTGACGCGCTCGCCGACGATCCGCGCATCATCGGCATCAAGGAAAGCTCCGGGTCGCTTCAGCGCGCCATCGGCATTGCGACCCGCTACGAGGGACGCCTCCAGCTGGTTTCCGGATCGGACGACATCGCGCTCGACTTCATGATCTGGGGCGCCGAGAGCTGGATCTGCGGCCCGGCCAACTGCATGGCGAAAGCCGTCTGCGATCTCGACCGCACCTTCAAGTCTGGCGATCTCGCCAAAGCCAAGAGGCAAATGGCGACCCTCTACAAGGCGATGAACATCCTGGAATCGGGCAAGTTCGTGCAGAAGCTCAAATATGGTTGCGAAGTGCAGGGCACGCCGGTCGGCGAGTGCCGAGCGCCCCTCGGTCCGCTCACGGACGAGGAAAAAGCCGAATTCCGCACCGCCATGGAACCGATCCTCAATTGGTAATCGAGTGCGGCCGGGCTGACGTCCGGCCGCCATCCAAGGAAAACGAGCAGGAGCAAGGCTAGCATGACCACCGTGGTTGTCGGCGCAGGCATCATCGGCACAACCATCGCCTACGAACTGCAAAAGCGAGGGCGGCGGGTCATCTTGCTTGACAAGGGCGAGGTGGGGCGCGGCGCCTCCTACGGCAACATGGCGTCGATCGCGGTGACCGAGTTCATGCCTGCCTCGCGCCCGTCGATCTGGAAGCAGATTCCCGGATGGATGCTTGATCCGGAAGGTCCCGTCCGTGTCCGCCCGAGCTACATGCCGAAACTGCTCCCCTGGTTTGCACGTTTTGTCGCCGCCTCGCGACCGGCCAGGCTTCGACAACTGGAGGCCGAAGGGGCAGCTCTCTGCAGCCGTGTCTATGACGACCTCCTGCCCTTGCTGCGCGAGACGGGGCTGGAAGGCGAACTGACAGAAGAGGGCTGCCTGTCGCTTTACAGCAACGAAGCGGAGTTTCGCGCCGACCGCGAACATATCGAAATCCTCGAGCGTTTCGACTTTCCGCACCAGCGCCTGACGGGTGCTGAGGCGCGGGAGCTCGAACCGGAGCTGTCGGACCGCATCGGTCTCGCCGTCCTCTTCCCCGAGAACCGAAGTTTGCGCGATCCGTTTCGGTTGGTGAACAAACTTGCGCAAAGGTTCACCGCACTCGGTGGAGAATTCCGCCGCTGCGCCGTGGCTGGCTTCGACCGCTCCTCCCGCGTCACTGCCGTCCGGCTCGTCGGGGGAGATCCAATCGCCGCCGATGAGGTTGTGATCTCAGCGGGAGCCCATAGCGGCCTGCTGTCGAAGATGCTGGGCGAACCGATGCCGCTCGAAACCGAGCGTGGCTATCATACCCAGATCATGGCTCCCGGCGTTTCCATGCGCCACTCTATCATCTGGCCAGCCCGCGCCTTCATGGTCACGCCGACGGCAGGCGGTATCCGAGTCGGCGGCACGGTCGAAATGGCGGGCCTCGACGCCGCACCCGACTATCGCCGCTCGAAGATAACCGTGCGGCGGGCCCAAACGGCGTTGCCGAACCTGCGCTGCGAGAACTTTACCGAGTGGATGGGCCATCGTCCGGCGCTTCCAGACACCGTGCCTGTCATGTCGGCCTCGGCCAAAACTCCAGGCGTCTTTTACGCCGCCGGCCATGGGCATCTGGGGGTCACCTATGCGGCCACGACCGCGCGCCTGATGGGCGACCTCATCACTGGCCGGACGCCACCCATCGACATGCTCCCCTATCGCGTCGACCGCTTCTAAAGGGCGACCGCACAAACGCATTCCATGTGAGGACACCATGCAGAACAAGCTTTTCATCGATGGACAATGGATCGCACCAGCCGACGGAAGCCTGCTTCCCGTGATCGATCCGGCGACCGAAGAGGTCTTTCACCACATCGCTGCCGCCGGCGTCGCAGAGGCCGACGCAGCGGTCAAGGCGGCCCGCGAGGCTTTCGACAATGGGCCTTGGCCACGCCTTTCGGGCAAGGAGCGTGCAAGATATCTGCGCGCCATGGCACAAGGCATCCGTGATCGACTGCCGGAATTGGCGCACATGGAAACACGCGACAACGGCAAGCCGTTGCCCGAGTCCGAATGGGACCTGGCGGACGCCGCCGGCTGCTTCGACTTCTATGCCGATCTCGCTGAGGAACTCGATGGCGAAGTCGAAGAAGTGAAGCTTGCGGACCAGCGCTTCGTCTCCAAGGCCGTGCGCGAGCCGCTCGGAGTGGCGGTTGCTATCGTTCCATGGAACTATCCGCTGCTCATGGCCTCGTGGAAAGTGGCACCGGCGCTTGCGGCGGGTTGCACCATGATCCTGAAGCCCGCCGAAACCACCTCGCTGACCGCGCTGGAACTGGGTGCGATCGCGGAGGCTGCGGGCCTTCCCAAAGGCGTGCTGAACATCCTCTCCGGCAAGGGTTCGGTCGTCGGCCAGGCGCTGGTCGAGCATTCGCAGGTGGACAAGGTGGCGTTCACCGGGTCGGGCCCGGTCGGCTCCCGCATCATGGCCGCCGGCGCCAAGGACATCAAACGCATCAGCCTCGAACTCGGCGGCAAGTCTCCTTTCGTCGTCTTTGCCGACAGCGATATCGAGAAGGCCGTCGAATGGATCATGTTTGGTATCTTCTGGAACCAGGGCCAGGTGTGTTCGGCGACTTCGCGGGTGCTGGTGGAGGCGCCGCTCTATCCGAAGCTATTGGACCGGCTGGTCGAGGAAGCCAGGAAAATCCGGATCGGCAACGGTCTCGAAGAGGGCACGCTGCTCGGGCCGCTCGTCAACAAGGGGCAGTATGAGGATGTTCTCGGCCATATCGAGCGCGCCGTCGAGCAGGGCGCAAGAGTTGCCTGTGGCGGTAGATACGATGGCTTCGACAAGGGCTTCTGGGTCGCGCCGACGATCCTCACCGATATGACGCTCGAGAGTGATGCCTGGGTCGAGGAGATCTTCGGACCGGTCGTCTGCATCCGTCCCTTCGAGACCGAGAAGGAGGCGATCCGCCTCGCCAACGACTCACGCTTCGGGCTTGCCGCCGCAGTCATGTCGACCGATGACGAACGATGCGAGCGTGTGGCCGCTGCCTTCCGGGCGGGCATCGTCTGGATCAACTGCTCGCAACCGACTTTTACCGAGGCGCCGTGGGGCGGCTACAAGCAGTCCGGCATCGGCCGCGAGCTTGGTCGCTGGGGCCTCGACAACTATCTCGAGACCAAACAGATCACTCGCCTCGTCAGCGATGCACCCTGGGGATGGTATCTGAAATGACCTTCGACAAGTCCCTCGATATCCTGCTTGTCCATTGCCAGGGCGAAAGCGGCAATGTCCTGATCGGTGGCGCGCCAGCTATTCCGGGCGCGACCATTCTTGAGAAGATGAACCATCTGAACAATGTCGATCCGTCATTGCGCCTGTTCCTGACGCGCGAACCGCGAGCGCAGGTCGTTCATACGACAAACCTGCTTCTCGATCCGACCCGGCCGGACGCCGATGCTGCCTTCATCGTCTTGCAGCCGGACCGCGCCCATCCGATGTCGGGGTCCAACTGCATCTGCGTGGTTACTGCGCTCCTGGAAAGTGGTCGGGTGGAAATGTGCGAGCCGGAAACCGTCGTGCGGCTCGACACCGCCGCCGGGCTCATCGTCGCCCGGGCGCATTGCGAAAACGGTCGATGCCTTTCGGTCAGCCTCGACAATGTTCCCGCCTTTGTTCAGCAACTCGACGCCGCGATCGACACGCGCAGATGGGGGCGTATTAAGGGCGACATCGCCTTTGGCGGCGTCTTCTATGCACTGATGGACGTGGATCAGATCGGGCTTCGCATCGCGCCAGATGCGGCCTGGGCGCTCGCCGAAGCCGGAACCGAGATCAAGTCGCTGCTCGCCGATCAGATCGCGGTAAGCCACCCGGACATCCCTGGACTTAACGAGATCGCTTACGTGATGTTCCGCGACTACCAGCAGGATGGCTCAGTGGTAACATGCACGACGCTGAAACCCGGTCGCGTGGATCGCTCGCCCTGCGGTACCGGATCCTCCGCCAATCTTGCGGTGCTCCATGCGCGGGGCAAGGCGAAAACCGGCGACAGACGTCTCTCGCGCAGTATCATAGGTGGTACGTTCACCGCCGAGATCTTGGGCGAGACCACGGTCGGCAACCGCCCGGCGGTTCTGCCGCGTATCACGGGCCAAGGCTACGTCTTCGGCCGGCAGCAGTTGCGGCTGGATCCGCATGATCGGTTCGCTCAGGGTTTTGCCATGTCGGACACGTGGGGACCGCAGGTGGGGGAGCTATGAACCTCAAGGGACAAACCGTTTTGGTAACGGGTGCAACCGGCGCCATCGGGCAGGCGATCTGCCATGCTCTCGCGGCTGATGGGGCGAATGTCGTCGTCCACTACGGCCGCAATCGCGATGCCGCCGAAGCGCTTGTGAACGGGCTCGACGGCAGAGGTTGGTGCGTGCCGGCCGATCTGTCGGACCCGGCCGGCCCTCAGGCCCTGTGGGATCAGGCCGTCTCCGTTGCTGGCCGGCTCACAGGGCTGGTCAACAATGCCGGCATCCGCTCCGAGGTTGCAGTCGATGCGCCCATGGATGAATGGCAGCGGGTCTGGGCGCGTGAAATGCGCGTCAACTTCCTTTCGGCGGTTGATCTGTCGAAACTCGCCATCCAGCATTTCCGCGCCCATGGCGGTGGGCGGATCATCAATATGGCAAGCCGCGCCGGACAGCGCGGCTACACCTCCAGCGCGATGGCCTACGGAGCCTCGAAGGCGGCACTGATCAACCTCACCAAGTCCATCGCGCAGAGCCACGGACATGAAGGCGTGACCGCGGTGGCACTGGCGCCCGGCTGGGTGCGCACCGAAATGGCCGAAGCCTATATCGCCGAGCATGGCGAGGCTGCGGCATTGGCCGGCATTCCCATCGCCAGGATGGCCGCGCCTGAAGAGATCGGCGAGATCACCGCATTTGCCTTCCGTCCTTCGCAGGCCTCCCTCAATGGCGCTGTGCTTGACGTGAACGGCGGCAGCTATCTGAGGTAATTTCCATGCGTTTCAAGGACAAGATCGTAATCGTCACCGGCGCAGCAGGTGGCATCGGCGGGGCGATCAGTGCCCGTTTCGCTGACGAGGGCGCAAGGGTCATCGTCACCGACATGAATGGGGAGGGCGCCGAGGCGACCGTCGCGGAGATTGCGGGCAAGGGCGGCAGCGCGCGGGCGCTCGCCAGCGATATCTCGGGCGCTGAGGGTTGCCGCGCCATCATCGACAATGTGATCTCGACCGAAGGGCGCATCGATGTGCTCTGCAACAATGCCGGCATCAACCGCCGCGGCAATCTTCTCTCGTTGACGCGGGAGGATTGGCGGCTGAGCTTTGCGGTCAATGTCGACGCGATTTTCCATCTTTGCCAGGCGGCGCTGCCCCACATGATCCAGGCGGGCGGCGGCGCCATCGTCAACACGGCATCCCAGTGGGGGCTTTATCCGGCGCCGAACCACATCGCCTATAACGTGACGAAGGCGGCCGTGGCGAGCTTCACGCAGAACCTTGCCCGCGACTACGCGCCGAACAAGATCCGCGTCAATGCCGTCTGCCCGGGCGAAATTCACACGCCCATGTTGGAAGCCGGTGTAAAGCGCTCCGGACGAACGATTGCTGACCTTGACAAACTCGTTCCCTTTGGCCGCATTGGCAAGCCGGAAGAAGTCGCAGCCCTCGTCGCCTTCCTTGCGTCCGACGAGGCAGCCTTCATGTGTGGATCGCTGGTGGAAATCACCGGTGCACAGGCGGTCGCCTGACAAAAGGCTGAAGTCACTCCGGCGGCAGCATGGATGCCACAACAGCTGTCCCAAAGGAAGCTGACGTAAGCCGCATGATCTTGAACAGGCCGCTTGTCGCGCCAGCGCCGTCAAGTAACAAACTGCACGACCCTTTTATTTCCCCAGATCAACTGAATTTCGATGATTTGTATTTTAAATAGGAGGATCTGCATGGGGAGGTAAAGTAGGAAGCCGCCACTATCATGTGCCGGGTTTGTTTCCGGTTTGTGCGTTTAGGATCGCATAATGTATCGACTGGAAGGGCGTTTCGCGAGGAGGGGCGCTATTTCCTGTTGCACTCTCAATCCATCAATACCTGCATAGTGGCCAAATGACCATGTCGACGTTTTCTGCAGGTCTTACGTTGGCCGTTGGCATGTCGACAGTTCAATCTGGTCAAGCGATCGCCTTCTATTCATCCCGCGCGACATTGCTCAAGGGAGAAGCGCCACCATTCGAGAAGCCCCTGTAGCGTAAGTGGCTACGGTTCAAATGCGCCCGCATCGCTTCACGGGCCTGTTCGGAATTGCCGGTGCTGATCGCTTCGCAGATCGCCCTGTGCTCCCGAACCGTGTTCTGCACATACTCTGGTGTGATGAGCTCGGGGTTCACCTGTTTCGAGAAAGCCGGTTGGGGGAGGATCTGGAGGCTCATCAGGTTAAAGAACTCTATGAAGGCGCCGTTATTCGTCGCTTCCGCGATCGATCGGTGGAACACGAAATCCAGGTGGTCGAGGGCGGCCTCGTCGTCGAGCGAGGCTTCGAACTGCCGTGCGGCATTCCAGATATTCGATTCCTGCGCCCATGAACGGCGAGTCGCAGCAAGGCCTGCGGCATGGACCTCGAATGCCATCCGCAGTTCAAGGAGGTCCATGAATGATGTTTTCAGGCGCTGCAAGGGCGCCAGGACAAGTTCCGGATCGTAGTCGTATGGGTCTTCCGGCTTAGGTTTCTCGTGCACGAACACACCGACGCCATGACGTGCCTCGACAACTCCCTCCGACCGTAACGCGGAGACGGCCTCCCTGATGATCGTGCGGCTGACGTTAAACTGCTGCGCCAGTTCATTCAGCGATCCAAGTTTGTGGCCCTTGTCCAGTTGATTGTCGACGATATGGGCCTTCAGGGCCTGTATCGTCCGGCTTGCCAAAGTACTCAAGATTCCACCCGTCTGCTTGGTCGCACGCGTGAGCGACGTTTGCCAACTGATAGGGATTTGTTGTGTCTTTGACAAGGTAGCATGACGCAGTGAGGTGATGCTACCTCAACTGAAATTTTCGCTCGTCAGGTGTGCGCACTCTCTGCCGAATAGTGGGGCCTGGCCATCTCATTTCTGGCTTTTTTTGGAGCTCGTTGCGAAATTTTTTTTTACGTTGGCGAGAATTCACAGTTTTATAGAACCAATGCTTAGTGGTTAACTATCTGATATTTTGTGATTAATCCCGCTGGATTGGTTTCTCAGAGCAAAGAGATAGTATCTCTAACTTTTATGTTGACATGAGATACTATTTCACTAATCTCTTCGTCAGAAAAAGCGAGCCAGCGCCACGATCCTCAAGCGAACGTGGCGAATAGCTCCGGGAACAGGAACTGCGCGCAACGGCGCGCGCACAAAATCAGGTGGAAAACCGCTATGGGTGACGTCTCCGCACGCCTCTCCGAGCTCGGCATCGTGTTGCCTTCGATTGCCTCGCCCTCAGGCAACTACATTCCGTATCGGTTTGCCGGGAACCTTCTCTTCGTTTCCGGGCAAATCCCTCGGATTGACGGCGTGGAGCATTTTGCCGGGGTCGTGGGGCAGGATGTCTCGCTTGAAGAGGGCTATCAGGCGGCGCGGCTTTGTGCCTTGAACATCCTTGCCCGTGTCAACGACGCGCTCGACGGCGATCTCGACCGGGTAGTGGCCTGCGTTCAGGTCCGTGGCTTCGTCAACGCGCAGGCGGATTTCAAAGGTCACCCCGCGATCGTCGATGGTGCGTCCGACCTTTTCGTCGAAATTCTGGGCGAAAAGGGGCGTCATGTGCGCACGGCACTGGGGGCCGGATCGCTTCCACGTGGATCGTCGGTCGAAGTGGACGCCGTGTTTGAAGTCGCAGCGAAATCCTGACGGTTACAGGAAAGGGAATTGGCCATGGGCGAGAATGAAAGCAACGAAAAAGCCATCGAAATGACGGGTGTCAACAAATGGTATGGTCCGTTGCAGGTACTTAAGGGCGTCGAACTCAACGTTGCGCGGGGCGAGCATATCGTCCTCTGTGGCCCGTCAGGGTCGGGAAAGTCCACACTCATTCGCTGCATCAATCACCTTGAGGAAGTCCAGCAGGGCAGGATCGTCGTCAATGGAACTGCGCTCAACCAGAAAGGGTCGAACGCCGATCACATTCGCCGCGACGTCGGCATGGTTTTCCAGCAGTTCAACCTCTTCCCCCATATGACCGTTCTGGAAAACTGCATGCTGGCCCAGCGCCGGGTCCGAAAGGCGTCGGCGGCGGATGCCAAGGCGAAAGCGATGCGGCATCTGGAGCGCGTGCACATTGCCGAGCAGGCGCAGAAATACCCCGCTCAGCTTTCCGGCGGCCAGCAGCAGCGCGTAGCGATCGCCCGCGCGCTCTGCATGGATCCGAAGATCATGCTGTTCGACGAACCGACCTCGGCGCTCGATCCGGAAATGGTCAAGGAAGTGCTGGACACGATGATCTCGCTTGCCGACGACGGTATCACGATGATCTGCGTGACGCATGAAATGGGGTTCGCGCGTGCCGTCGCGCACCGTGTCATCTTCATGGACCGCGGCGAGATCATCGAGAGCGCCAAGCCGGACGTCTTCTTCAATAATCCGGGCCACGAACGCACCAGGGCGTTCCTCAGCCAGATCCTCAACCACTGAGGGCGGCCGATGAACTACTCCTTCGATTTCGCACCGGTTTTTGCCGCATGGCCCATGCTTTTGGAGGGCGTGATCGGCACACTGAGAATGTCATCGCTCTCCATGGTCTTCGGCCTGAACCTCGGCATCGTGTTCATGCTGATGCGCATGAGCAAAAGCAACGCTCTTCGGGCGATGGCGATCGGTTACATCGAGCTGATCCGCAACACGCCGATCCTCGTGCAGGTCTTCTTCGTCTTCTTCGGCATGCCGGCCATCGGTATCCGGCTGAGTGGGGAACAGGCGGCGATCCTCGCCATGACGCTTAACTGCGCGGCCTATGCCGCGGAGATCGTGCGCGGCGGAGTACAGTCGATCCGACCCGGGCAGATCGAGGCTGGCAGGGCGCTCGGCCTACACACGGCCGACATCTACCGTTTCGTTGTGTTTCGTCCGGCTATCCGTGCGGTGTACCCGGCGCTCTGCAGCCAGTTCATCCTGATGATGTTGAACTCCAGTCTGGTGTCTTCCGTCTCGGCGGAGGAATTGACGTACTTCGCCCAGACCCTGGATTCCCAGACGTTCCGCAGCTTCGAGATCTATCTCACGCTTGGCGTCATCTATCTCGTGCTGTCCCAGTTCTTCTCTGCCGCGCTTGGCGTGATCGGCAGGGTCTATTTCTCCTATCCGACGAAGTGAGGGCCTTGCGATGATCCGTCAATTTGGCTGGGGAGAGTTCCTCTTTCTGCTCGAGGGCGCGCGCTGGACGGTGGTCCTGACGCTTCTCGCCTTCACCTTCGGCGGCGCGCTCGGGCTGGGCGTGGCGCTCGGCCGCACGAGCAAGTGGAGGCTGCTGCGTATCCTGATGGCCACCTACATTCAGATCTTTCAGGGCACCCCGCTGCTGGTCCAGCTGTTCTTCGTCTATTTCGGCCTGCCGCTTCTGGGTCTTAAGGTGGATGTCTGGGTGGCGCTGACGATCGGGCTTTCGCTGCATACCAGCGCGTTCCTAGGCGAGATCTGGCGTGGCAGCATCCAGGCGGTTCCCGATGGCCAGAGTGAGGCCGCCCGCGCTCTCGGGATCGGCTATGTGCACCGGATGGTGGACGTCGTCCTGCCGCAGGCGTTCCGCATCGGCCTGCCTGCGACAATCAGCTTCCTTGTGAACCTCATCAAGGGTACCGCGCTTGCTGCTCTGCTCGGACTGACGGAGCTCACCCGGTCCGGCCAGCTGATGGCGAACATCACGTTCCAGCCGCTGCAGGTCTATGGCGCAGTCGCCCTCGTCTACTTCTTCATATGCCTTCCGCTGACCTTCAGCAGCGCTCGGATCGAACGGCGGCTGAATGCCGATCGGTAAAACAAGAACGCATGACAAAACCAACCAGAGGTGACCACATGTTCAAGATAGCATTGCCCTTTTCGCGTTCGAACGTTCCCGGCGTGTTTGCCGCCGCGCTTTTGGCCACGACCTTGTTCGCGACGACGGCGCTGGCCATAACACCGGAGGAACTGAAGGCCAAGGGCACGGCGACCATCGGCGTGCAGATGGACCAGTTCCCCTGGGGTTTCATCGACCAGAATGGCCAGAATGACGGCTTCGACATCGAAATCGCCAAGCTGATCGCCAAGGAACTTGGTGTAGAGGTCAAGTTCGAGCGCATCACCGGGCAGAATCGCATTCCGCTGCTGGTCAACGGCAATGTCGACTTCCTCGTGCCATCGATGACGATCACCGAGGAGCGCGCCAAGGTCATCCAGTACGTCATCCCCTACTCGTCGAACGATATCACGGTCTGGGCAAAGAAGGATGCGGCGATCAAGGGCAACGACGACCTTGGCAAATACGTCATCGGCGTGAACCGTGGTAGCGTGTTCGAGCCGATCCTCGTCAAGGCTGCACCGCCAACGACCGAGATCAAACGCTTTGACGACGATGCGACGACCGTGCAGGCCCTCCTGTCCGGCCAGGTCGACGCCATCCTTGGCAGCGTGACCTACGGTCTCGTCATCAAGGAGACGGGACACGAAGCGGAGTTCGAGCGCAAGTACAAGGTGGCCGATAATTTTCAGGGCATGGCCGTTCGCAAGGGCGACCGGGAAATGCTCAACTTCCTCACCGATTTTGTGACCAGTCACACGGCTGATGGCTCGCTCGACGCACTTTACAAGAAATGGATCGGCGTCGATCGCGCAAAACTTCCGACAACGCTGCCGGGCGTAGACTTCACCGGCAAGCAATAACGCGCCTGCCCTGCGCAACCGCTGCGCAGGGCACCCCGAAACATCAACAATCGAAGAGCTTTAGCCTCCGCCTGCAAGTGCGGGCGGGGAATGCCCACCGCATGTCGAAAGCAAGCCCTTGGGCGCGGTGTGGAAGAGAAGTTCGTTCACGGAGCAAAGTCAAGAAAATGGCGAAAGATGGTATGCAGATCAGGGTCGGTGTCGACATCGGCGGCACCTTCACCGACGTTGCGATGGAGGTAGGCACCACGCTCCATTCGATCAAAGTGCTGACCGATTATTCCTATCCGGAAAACGCGATCGTCAGGGGCATCCGGCAGGTCGCCGAGTTGGCAGGCGTCGAACTGTCAGAGATCGACACCGTCATCCATGGCACGACGCTCGCGACGAACGCGCTGATCGAGCGGCGCGGCGCGCGCACTGCCTTCATCACCACCAAGGGCTTTCGCGATGTCATCGAGATGCGGACCGAAAGCCGCTTCGAACAGTATGATCTCAATATTGTGCTGCCTGCGCCGCTTGTGCCCCGCAACGAACGCTTCGTCATCGACGAGCGGATCGGCGCCGACGGTGGTGTCCTGAAGCCGCTCGATCTTGCCGAGGTCGACGCCCTCTGCGACCGTATTATCGCCGCAGGCTATGAAAGCGTCGCAATCGGCTTCATCCATTCATACCTGAATGGCGCGCATGAAAAGGCGGTGCGCGACCGATTGCTGGCGAGGAAGCCGGATCTGTCCGTTTCGATTTCCTCGGAGGTCTCGCCGCAGATGCGCGAGTTCCAGCGTTTTAACACGGTCTGCGCCAACGCGTTCGTCAAGCCGCTGATGGCGTCTTATCTCAATCGTCTCGTCGGCAGGCTGGCGGAAGAGGGCATGCGCAGCCCGGTCTTCATGATCCATTCGGGCGGCGGTATCATCAGCGTCGAGAGCGCTATCGAGTTTCCGGTTCGCCTCCTCGAATCCGGTCCGGCGGGCGGCGCGATCTTCGCCGCGCATATTGCCAGCAGTTACGGGCTCGATCAGGTCCTCTCCTACGATATGGGCGGCACGACCGCAAAAATCTGCCTGATAGAGAACCAGACGCCGAAGACCTCGAAAACCTTTGAGGTGGCCCGCACCTGGCGTTTCAAGAAGGGCAGCGGCATGCCGATCTCCATCCCGGTTATCGAGATGGTAGAGATCGGCGCCGGCGGCGGATCGATCGCCACCGTCGACAGTATGCGTCAGATCCGTGTCGGGCCGCACAGTGCCGGTTCCGAACCGGGGCCGGCCTGCTATGGCCGTGGCGGGGAAAGCCCGACGGTAACTGACGCCGACCTGATCCTCGGCCGCCTCGATGCCGACGAGTTTGCAGGCGGGGCGATGAAGCTTAATGCGCCCGCCTCCGATCGGGCGATGCATGCCGACATCGCGTCGAAACTCGACACCGACATTGCCACTGCGGCCTACGGCCTCAGCGAGGTCGTGGACGAGAACATGAGCAACGCCGCCCGCATGCATGCAGTCGAAAATGGCAAGGAGCTTTCAGAGTTCACCATGATCGCCTTCGGTGGCGCCGCGCCCATCCACGCCGCCCGCCTTTGCGAGAAGCTCGGCATGGCGAATCTACTGATCCCGCCGGGAGCCGGCGTCGGCTCGGCCATCGGGTTCCTGCGCGCGCCCTTCGGCTTCGAGTCGGTTCGCAGCGCCTATAGCCGCCTCAGCCGTTTCGACGCAGATGCGATCAACCGGACGATTTCGGAGCTCGTCGCGGAAGCGACGTCCTTCGTGCGCTCCGGCGCACCGGATGCCGATCCTAATCTCGAGTGTACCGCATACATGCGCTATGTCGGCCAGGGCTGGGAAGTTCCCATCACGATCGATGTGCGTGACTATGCCGATGTCGATGGTGCCCTATTCCGCGCTCTCTTCGACGCGCAGTACGAGCATTTCTTCGGCCGAGTGATTGGCGGCCTCGATGTCGAGATCGTCAGTTGGTCGCTGAGAGCGACATCGAAAGTCACGCCGCCGGCCAGGATCAGCAAGGTCGGGAAGGCTGGCGGCGCTACGGTGCGCGGCACCCGCGAGATTTTCGATGTCCAGGAAGGCCGCTTCCAGCAGGCCTCGGTCGTCTCCCGCCACGACATGAAGCCGGGCGACTGGGTCGCAGGTCCGGCGGTCATCACCGAACGCGAAACCTCGACCATCATTACGGCGAGCCGCGAGGTCGTCATGCAGGCCGATGGCTGCCTGCTCGTGTGCGCCAAGCAAGCCGCCTGAACGGAGGATAATCCATGAAAACCAATGCACTTTCCGACGTCCACATGCAGATCATGTGGAACCGGCTGATCTCCGTGGTCGAGGAGCAGGCCGTAACGCTGATCCGAACCGCCTTCAGCACCAGCGTACGAGAATCCGGCGACCTGTCCGCCGGCGTGTTCAACCGCGGCGGTAAGATGATCGCCCAGGCGGTGACCGGCACGCCCGGCCACGTCAACGCCATGGCGGAAGCCGTCGGCCATTTCATCCGCGATATCGGTCCGGAGAACATCTTCGAAGGTGACGTCTACATCACCAATGATCCCTGGAAGGGCACCGGCCACCTGCACGACTTTACCGTCGTCTCGCCGAGCTTTCGCAACGGTTCTTTGGTCGGCTACTTCGCCTGCACCGCGCATGTGGTGGATGTTGGCGGCCGTGGCTTCGGCCCGGATGCAAACGAGGTTTACGAGGAAGGCATCTTCGTCCCGATCATGAAATTTGCGGAGCGTGGCAAGGTCAACAAGGATCTCGTGAACATTCTCCGCAACAACGTGCGCGAAAGCCATCAGGTGGTCGGCGACGTCTACTCGCTCGCGGCCTGCAACGAGATCGGCCATCGCCGCCTGATGGACATGATGGACGAGTTCGATCTTGCGGATCTGGAAACGCTGGCCGACTTCATCTTCAATCGCAGCTACGATGCGACGCTGGAGCGGATCGCGGCCCTGCCGAAGGGCTCCTATTCCAATGTAATGCGCGTCGATGGCTATGGCTCGCCGATCGATATCGCCGTTCGCCTTGATGTGGCCGACGACCATATCCTAGCCGATTTCGACGGCACGTCGCCGCCGAGCCCGAAGGGTATCAACTGCCCGTTCATCTATTCCGCAGCCTATGCCTGCTATGGTCTGAAGTGCTCGATCGCGCCAGAGATTCCGAACAATCACGCATCCCTGCTGCCGTTCCGCGTCATAGCGCCGGAGAACTGCATCCTCAACGCGCAGCATCCGGCGCCTGTATCTGTGCGTCACGTCCTCGGCCATCTCGTTCCCGATGCCGTGCTCGGCGCCGTGCACAAGATACTGCCGGGCCGCGTGCCGGCGGAAGGGGCGGGCGCGCTCTGGAACTTGCATGTCAGTGTACGCCCGCTGCAGGGCGAGAAGGCCCCGGCCGACGGCGGTCAGCGCGCCGAAGTGCTGCTGTTCAACAGCGGCGGCGCCGGTGCGCGTTCGACGCTTGACGGCCTGAGCGCGACGGCATTCCCGAGCGGCGTGCACTCAATGTCGATCGAGGCGACGGAGCATGTCGGCCCGGTCATCTTCTGGCGCAAGGAACTGCGCGACGGATCGGGCGGCGCCGGCCAGTTCCGCGGCGGCCTTGGCCAGGTCGTGGAAATCTCGCCGACCGAAGGTCACGAGATTCATTTCAACGCCATGTTCGACCGCGTCGAGCATCCGGCGCGCGGCCGTGAGGGCGGCGAGAACGGTGCCCCCGGAGCCGTGCTGCTCGATGACGGCACACGCCTTACGTCGAAGGGACGGCAGCATGTGCCGGCGGGGCGCCGGCTCATCCTCGAGCTTCCCGGCGGTGGCGGCTATGGTCCGGCCGATAAGCGCGATCCGGCTGCCGCCAAGCGCGACAGTGCTTTCGATTACGTCGTCGCCAGATAGTCCTCCCGGGGACCGGGCGAGGCGAGAGCGTCGTCCTGTCCCAAATGCCAGATCAATTCAAGGAAGCCGGAGATGAAGTTCGAAAACAAGCGCGCTGGGGGCATCAAGTCGTCCCCCAGCATGGCGATCGCCATGGCCGCCAAGAAACTGGCTGCCGAAGGCCGCGACATCATCGATCTGTCGCTCGGCGAGCCGGATTTCGAGCCGCCAGCCCACGTCGCCGACGCAGCCTGCGAAGCCATTCGCAAGGGCAGGGTGCGCTATGGCGTGCCGGCGGGTATGGAAAGCCTGCGCGCGGCAATCGTCAGCAAGTTCAAGACGGAAAACAGGCTGGATTATGCCATCGACGAGGTGATGGTCGCAAATGGCGCCAAGCAGATCCTGTTTGACGCGTTCCTCGCGACGCTGGAAACCGGTGACGAGGTCATCATCCCCACGCCCTGCTGGGTATCCTACGGCGATATCGTGTCCCTGCATGGCGGCGAGCCGGTCTATGTCAATTGCGGGCCTGACGCCGGCTTCAAGATCACCGCCGAGAGGCTGGAGGCGTCGATCACGCCGAAGACGCGCTGGCTGATGCTGAATTCGCCGTCCAATCCGACGGGCGCAATCTATTCCGCCGATGAATATCGCGCGCTTGCGGAGGTGCTCGCCCTCCATCCGCAGATCCTGGTGCTCTCGGACGAGATCTACGAGCACATTTTGTTGAAGGACGTACCCTTCGCATCCTTTGTGTCGGCCTGCCCCGAACTGCGTGACAGGACGCTGATCGTCAACGGTGTCTCAAAGGCCTATGCGATGACCGGCTGGCGTGTGGGCTATGCCGCCGGTCCGAAAACCCTGATTGCCGCGCTCAACAAGATGCAGTCGCAGAGCGTGACATCCGTCTCGACGGTGGCGCAGGTGGCGGCTCTCGCCGCGCTGACAGGTGACCAGGCTTTCGTCGCGAAAGCGGCGGAAACCTTCGCCGGCCGGGCGAAGATCGTTTCGCAGCGTCTTGCGCAGATCGACAAGCTCGAGTTCACCCCGCCGGATGGCGCCTTCTATGCCTTCATCGGCGTTACAAAGCTGCTCGGCCGGACGACGGCGGAAGGAGCGGTGATCGCCGACGACATGGCCCTTGCCTCCCATCTGCTTCAACAGTTCGGCCTGTCGAGCGTACCCGGCGCCGCGTTCGGCGCGCCCGGTTTCATCCGCCTGTCAATTGCGGCCTCCGACCGCGAGCTGGAGGGTGCCTTCGACCGCCTTGCCGCGATGGTGCGGTCGCTCGCGGCCTGAGGAAGCGTCCCCCAGCCAACCAGATCAACCAGGGGCATCGGCATTCCCCGATGCTTCCTTCAAAGGAGGGTCACACCCATGAAAACTGAAGAATTGAAACATGCGCTTGGCGCCGGTCTGCTTTCATTCCCGGTGACGCATTTTGATGCGGAGGGCAATTTCAACGCCAAAAGCTATGCCGAACACGTCAACTGGCTTTCCGGCTTCGAGGCGGCCACGCTGTTTGCCGCTGGTGGTACGGGGGAGTTCTTTTCGCTGGCGCCGGAGGAAATTCCGCAGATCGTCCGCGTGGCCAAGGAAGCCGCCGGCAAGACGCCGATCGTCTCGGGTTGCGGCTACGGCACCAATATCGCCGTCTCGATCGCCAAGTCCGTCGAAAAGGCCGGCGCAGACGGCATCCTGCTTTTGCCGCACTACCTGATCGATGCGCCGCAGGAAGGGCTCTACCGGCATATCAAGGCCGTGTGCCAGGCCACGGGTATGGGCGTGATGGTCTATAATCGCGACAATTCCGTTCTGCAGGCCGATACGCTGGCGCGCCTTTGCGACGCTTGCCCGAACCTCGTCGGCTTCAAGGATGGCACCGGCGACATCGGCCTCGTGCGGCAGATCACAGCCAAGATGGGGGACCGCTTGACCTATCTTGGCGGCATGCCGACGGCCGAACTCTTCGCTGAGGCCTACCTTGGTGCAGGCTTTACCACCTATTCTTCGGCGGTCTTCAACTTCGTGCCCGGCCTCGCCATGGATTTTTACAAGGCATTGCGCGCGGGCGAACGCGCCAGGTGCGAGAAAATCCTGATTGATTTCTTCTATCCGTTCATGGCGATCCGTAGCCGTGCGAAGGGCTATGCCGTCTCGGCCATCAAGGCCGGGGTGCGGCTCCAGGGCTTCGATGCCGGTCCGGTTCGCTCGCCACTCCATGACCTGACACCAGAGGAAATGGCTATGATGGAAACCCTTATCGGAAAACATAAGCGTCAGTGAGAAAAGTGGGCCGCCTTCGCGCGGAGGCGGCCCTCGTCGTAGAATGAAAAAGAGGAAAGCCCATGACCATCCACCAGAACCTGATTGCCGGCGAATGGGTCGGTGGCGACGGGGTTGCGAACATCAACCCTTCGAACACTAACGACGTGGTGGGCGAGTATGCCCGCGCCTCTGCCGACGATGCCCGCGCCGCGATCGCCGCTGCAAAGGAAGCGTTTCCGGCCTGGTCGCACTCCGGCATCCTCGAGCGCCACGCGATCCTGAGGAAGACCGCCGACGAGATCCTCGCCCGCAAGGACGAGCTCGGCAGGCTGCTGTCGCGCGAGGAAGGCAAGACGCTTGCCGAAGGCATCGGCGAGACCGTGCGCGCCGGCCAGATCTTCGACTTCTTCGCTGGCGAGTGCCTGCGGTTGGCCGGCGAGGTGCTGCCCTCGGCGCGGCCCAATATCGGCGTCGAGATCACCCGCGAGCCGGTCGGCGTCGTCGGCATCATCACGCCCTGGAACTTCCCGATCGCCATTCCCGCCTGGAAGATCGCGCCGGCGCTTTGTTACGGCAACACCGTCGTCTTCAAGCCGGCCGAGCTGGTGCCCGGCAGTTCCTGGGCCATCGTCGACATTCTCCACCGCGCCGGCCTGCCGAAGGGTGTGTTGAACCTCGTCATGGGCAAGGGCTCGGTCGTCGGCCAGGCGATGCTCGACAGCCCCGATGTGCACGCCATCACCTTCACCGGCTCGACCGGCACGGGAAAACGCGTCGCGTTGGCCTCGGTCGAGCACAATCGCAAATACCAGCTGGAGATGGGCGGCAAGAACCCCTTCGTCGTGCTCGACGATGCCGATCTCAGTGTTGCGGTCGAAGCGGCGGTCAATTCCGCCTTCTTCTCCACCGGCCAGCGCTGCACGGCGTCTTCCCGCCTCATCGTCACCGAGGGCATTCACGATCGTTTCGTGGCCGCAATGGGCGAACGGATCAAGGGGCTGACAATCGACGACGCGCTGAAGGCCGGCACCCATATCGGCCCGGTGGTCGATGAGGGCCAGCTCAACCAGGACACCGACTATATCGCCATCGGCAAACAGGAGGGCGCCAAGCTCGCCTTTGGCGGCGAGCTGCTGAAGCGCGACACGCCCGGCTTCTACCTGCAGCCAGCGCTGTTCACCGAGGCGACCAATCAGATGCGCATTTCGCGGGAAGAGATCTTCGGGCCGGTCGCGTCCGTCATCCGCGTCAGGGACTACGACGAGGCGCTCGCGGTGGCCAACGACACCCCCTTCGGCCTGTCCTCCGGCATCGCCACCACCAGCCTCAAGCATGCGACCCATTTCAAGCGCAATGCCGAGGCCGGCATGGTCATGGTCAACCTGCCGACGGCTGGCGTCGATTTCCATGTGCCCTTCGGCGGCCGCAAGGGCTCGTCCCACGGCTCGCGCGAGCAGGGACGCTACGCCGCCGAATTCTACACAACCGTCAAGACCGCCTACACGCTGGCTTAAGTGACTGGTTGTTGCTGTCCGGGTTCGTTGATTGAAGAAATGCTGTCATGAACCAAATTCGGCGTCTTGCGTGAACGCTGGACGTGGGCGCGTTCTCGTTATGTGCTTCCAAAATCGCATAATGTATCGACTGGAATGCTGTTTTTCGTGGCCGGTTTTTTAGTCACCCGCACGGCCACCGGCGTTGATGCCCACGGTGGCTGCTTTAGGGAAGGCTGACAAACGCACGCCGGGGACGCTGTTCGTGTCGACGTGAGACCAGAGGCCGTTGCTGGCGATCCGCGACGCCGACGGCCGTTGCGGCGCGAAGGAGCGGCTTGCGTGGCCGGGGAAGTCATTTGGAACGATCATCAGCTCTCAACTTTTCCAAGTCAGGCATCTTCGATCCGAGCGCCTTACCAAGCGCCTTCACACCTTTGGCTGATAGCCTCAAGAGGCCGTTGCAAAGGCCTTCCTTCCAAGAATCTCCCCGATCCCACGCCTCTTCCCAAGCATCGACTAACTCGTATTCGTGGCGCGTCTCTACTAGGGCTTCGAATAGTAGGGAGGCCTGCACCAGGTCTTTGTCCGATTTCACGCGTCCTAGCGTGTCAGTGAGCCTTCTCGAGGCAACGATAAGCTTATGGACGGCATACCGCTCGGGAGCGGGGACCAGGACGTTCACGCCTTCGCGGAAGAGAAGCACCGTGCGGACAGGTTCGTAGATCAGGAAGTCCAGGAACCGGAGGTTTTCTGCCGAAGCGCCGCCGAGGGCGGGCATGGGAGACGGCTTGCCCGTGTATTCGTCCGATCCTCGGTTTCCAGTCAGGAACTCCACTCGGTAGCCCCTACCGTTCTGGAAGGCGACCACCTTGGCTTTGTCCGCTTGGTGCGGCACGGTCCGGAAATCAGGATCGACCGACTGGAGGATATCTAGAATGGGCGGAAGGCTGTCCTGCACCCCGGCCGAGATCGCGAAGTCTTGCGCGAAATCCGCGTCGCCTGTCTGCATGGCAGACGAGGGCAGTCGGACGCCAAGCATCCCCGCATAGGTGCTGAATGCCACCGACCCAATCAGCACCGCACGTAGCCGGAACAAGCCGGCGTCGGCAAGCGCCTTCGTGATATCGCCCGCGAAGGTGTCGGGACCGGGGAGACCGGCGCGACGTAGCGTGCTCGCCATGCGCCTCCGCTCCCGGAGATCGTCCTTGATCTGCTTGTGCGCCTTCACCCGTGCCGTGATCTCTTCGTCGCTTTCTGGACCGACATAGCTTCGCTTGTATTTGCCCTCGCCATCTGGGAGGTCGAAATACCAGTAATTGCGGTCTTTGACGGTCACGGTCACGAACCATCCTTCCATGGGGAAGTCTGCCAAAAACTGACCGTCGAGCGTCCGTTGCGTCAGCTCCGCGAACATCGTCCGATAGCTGATGTCGATCTCTCTCATCATTGGCATTTCGTCCTTTTGAAAGCGCCGACAAGCGCAGCGATCTGCCTGACGCGCGCTTCCCTTTGACCAAAGTCGTGGTCGCTCATCTTGGTCGCCGTTATAATTTTCTGCCAAGAACTTATAACGCTGTGAGCAAACTGTCAATGTTATAAGTTTCTGCCAAAGCATTATAACCGCGCGCCGTCGGGACCCCGACGATGGATCAGCTCGACAGCGGCTTGCGCACATTGGCGGGAATGCTAAACACGCGCGAGGAGGAGCTCTATTCCACGGAATGAATGGCACCGAATACGGGCCGTACTGATCATCGCTTCTGGGTGTGCCGGGCAGGGTAGTGACGCTCGAGGTGATAATGGTGGGCCCGGCAGGACGCGAACCTGCACTACCCGAATGCCGCCGTATGTTTACGAACTTAACAAACTTGACGAATTTCCTCTGTCTTGAGGTTAAAGCCGGCCTGCATGTTCATCCAAAATTCGGGCATTGTGCAGAAATACTTGGTGGGGCGCGCCAAGAGGTATCCGCCGGCAGATCTTACCGCTGGGACGGCGATTGCATCGATCAAAAAATGGTGCCGGACGTTCTCTGCGCCGATAGGGTCATCTCGTTTTTCAACCAGCCGACAAGAGCGTCTATCGCTGGAAGTTTCCTCGAGAGCGGGTCGAAGGCTGCCCAGTACGCTGCTTTCTGTGAGCTCAAGGAAGCTGACAAGGGCCTGACCAGCCGCCCCGTCCGAATATGCTCCCGAACAAGAAGGCCTCGCCCCATGGCGACACCCTGACCATCAAGAGCAGCTTGCAATACAATGTTGTAGTCCGTCAGGCGGGTCTGTTTGGCCTTCTCAAGTGGAAATCCGGCTGCCTCCGACCACAGCTGCCATTCGAGGCCGCTCTTGGCCTGCAGTATCTCATGGTTGAGAAGGTCCAGGGGGGATTGAAACTGGGAGCCGTCTCCGTACAGCGCCGGGCTCAACACCGGAGACAAATCTTCGTTTGCGAGGTGCACACAGGACTGCTTGCTCGCGCCAAAATCGCCAAATCGAATCGCGATATCCGCTTCTCCGCGCCCTACATCGACAATTCGCAGGGTCGGATCCAATTCGAGTTCGATCGCTGGATGGCTCTTGAGGAAACCGCCAAGTCTGTTGACCAGCCAGTTCGCGGCGAAAGAGGGGAGCAGGCTCACACGCAACCTGGTCTGCCCGGATCGCGAGCGCACCCTCGCGGTGCCCTCCGACAGCACAGTGAAGGCCTCGTCGACGGTGGCAAGAAACATCGTGCCTGCCTCGGTCAGCTCTATGCTCTTACTCTTGCGACGAAAGAGTGGAGTACCCAGAGCACTCTCGAGCTGCTTGATGTGGTGGCTCACCGCGCTTTGCGTAATTAGCAGTTCCTCGCCCGCCAATCGAAAGCTCCCTCGATTTGCTACCACCTGGAAGACCCTGGCCGCGGAAAGGGGTGGGAGGAATGGGGAACTGCGCAACGTGCCGATGCCTCGCGGATTAATGACGGCTGACATTAACGAATTCGATCGCAGGGCGCAAAGCTTTGAATTGGCGGGCTCCTCGGATTTCTTTCATGAAGCAAGAAAGAAAAGGAGAAAGCGATGACGATTTCCATCCGTGAAAAACTGGCTACTCTTGGCCTAGAACTGCCCGCACCGACTACTCCGGCTGCGAACTACATTTCGGTGGTCCACACGGGCAACCTCTTGTTCATTTCCGGTCAGATCAGCAAGGCCCCGGATGGTGAGATCATTGCAGGCACCCTGGGTGCGGTCATATCTCACGAGCAGGGGGTGCAAGCGGCGCGTATCGCAGCCCTCAACCTTCTCGGACAGATCGCTGCCAATACAGACGGCTCGCTTTCGTCTGTCCGTCGCATCGTGAAGCTTGGCGTATTCGTCGCGGCAACGAGCGAGTTCAAGGATCAGTCGAAGGTTGCAAACGGTGCCTCCGACCTGATGGTTGCGGTGTTCGGCGAAGCCGGGCAGCACACGAGGGCCGCCATTGGTGTCAGTTCGCTTCCCTCGGGGGCAGCCGTCGAGATCGATGCGGTTGTGGAACTGGAGGAGACCAGGTGCTGACCGACGCAAAAATCGACAGCCTGCGCAACGACACACCCGGCTGCGCCGAGCGGAGGCACTTCAATCACGCCGGAGCTTCGCTCCCACCGAGGCGGGTCACCGAAGCAATTGTCGGACACTTGATGCTGGAATCGACGCGAGGTCCGATGGAAGCTGCCGCACTGGTTGCGGACGAACTCGCGATGCTTCGTACCAACGCTGCCAAGTTCATCGGCGCCGACGAAGGCGAGGTTGCGTTCGGTGGATCGGGGTCTGCCCTTTGGGGGAACGTGTTTGCCGCGTTGCCACAGCTGAGGTCGGGCGAGCGCATTCTAATTGGCCGACAGGAATGGGGCGGTAATGTCGCATCGATGCAGCGTGCGGCAAGCCATGCCGGGGCAAGTATCGAGACCATTCCCTGCAGGGAAGACGGCAGTGTCGATCCGAACGCTCTTTCCGCAATGATCGACGACAAGGTGCGCATGATCTCGCTTACATGGCTTCCTGCCAACGGGGGACTGATAAACGACGCCGAAGCCATCGGGCGGGTGGCCAACGCGGCTGGCATCCCATACTTCGTCGATGCCGGGCAGGCACTTGGTCAGCTCCCTATCGATGTGTCGAGGATAGGTTGCGATGTTCTCAAGGCGGCCGGCAGGAAATACGTTAGAGGGCCGCGCGGAACGGCTCTTTTGTACGTTCGCTCTAAGTTCCTTGAGAAGCTCAATCCCCGTTTCGTCGATGTGAGCTCCGGCCCTCTGGTGAATGGAAAGGTCGAGTTGAGGAAAGACGCCCGTCTATTCGAAACATCCGAAGCGCCTATATCACTGCTCCTGGGGCTCGGCGAAGCGATCGCGCTGGCTTCAGAGTTGGGTGTCGAGGCGATCCAAGTCCGCATCGCCCTCCTGGCAACCCAGCTTCGGGAAGGGTTGAAGCGCATTCCGGCGGTTGAGGTGCGCGATCTCGGGGAGAAACAGTCGGGCCTTGTTTCTTTCACCGTGGAGGGAATTTCGGCATCGGTTGTGAGAAGCAAGCTAGCCGAGAAGAGTATCTCAATCGGGGCAAACGGCATACCCTACACGCCCTTCGACATGACCGCGCGCGGACTACAGGAAATAGCCCGAGCCTCGGTCAGTTACTTCAATACCGCGGGGGAGGTCGATGGCCTCGTCTATGCGGTTGAACAAATCGCAAAAGATGCAAACCAATAGAAGGACGGAACTGCGATGGATCTGGGAATAAGGGGCAAGCGTGCGATCGTCTGCGCGAGTTCAAAAGGGCTGGGCAGAGGCGTGGCGCAGAAGCTTGCGGAGGCGGGCGCGATCGTTACCCTGAACGGTCGTAGCCGGGACACGCTGGAGGCCACCGCGAGGGAGCTTCGCGAATTGGCAAACGCCGAAGTCTATGCCGTGGTCGCCGACGTAACGACCGTGGAAGGACGGCAAGAGCTTCTCGAAGCGGAACCGAAAGCCGACATCCTCGTCACCAATGCAGGGGGACCGCCGCCTGGGCTATGGTCTGATTGGGAGACGAATGAATGGTTGAACGCACTGAACGCCAACATGCTGACCCCAATCTTGCTGATGAAAGCGGTTCTGCCCGGCATGATCGGTAGGAGCTGGGGGCGCGTCGTCAACATCACCTCCGCATCAGTAAAGTCACCGATCCCGGAGTTGGGCCTGTCCAACGCATCGCGCAGCGGACTGACCGGTTTCGTGGCAGGGACGGCGAGGCAAGTCGCGAAACATGGCGTAACGATCAACAACCTCCTACCAGGGTCGCATGAGACGGATCGTGTAGCCGTGCTTCTCCAGCGAAGGGCAGAAATGAAGGGCATCTCAATCGACCAGGCGCGGCAGGAGGCGCATGCGGAGAATCCGACCGGGCGCTTCGGCACGATTGAGGAGTTCGGCGCTACCGCGGCATTTCTTTGCAGCCAGTACGCAGGCTATATTGTCGGCCAGAATATCCTGCTCGACGGTGGCGCTTTCAGGTCGACGCTTGCTTGAGTTCCAACGTCTCGCGGCATGCGGCCCATTTCGCTAACTGCAATTCATGCTCGCAGACAGACGACATAATGGATGGAACCCGAACGGGAACGACACTCACTCAGAGGTCGTTCCCGTGCGGCGTCCAGATGGACTTTCCTTTGTAGCATCACCTGTCCGGTGATCCGCACCTGACCCGACTATTCTTTTTGAGCGACCGCCTCACGCAGGCCCTGCGGGCAGAAAAAAACAAGGTCTTTGGCGTCCGCGCCTGCCGCGTTGGATCAATCCAGGATAGTCGTGCAGTCGCAAACTCTAGTTGACAACATATTTCTAATATATCATAAATTGCAATCGAGGCACTTTGGGGAAGTCGTCACACGGGCTAAGATTCAGTCGGTTGCGTAACTCGGCGAAATCTATTGCCCAAATGGGGTTGCTTTCACTTGAACTCGAGCTGCAAGCAGGGCGAGTTCTACAATTTTCATTAGCGAAAGAAGACAGGGCACCCAGGACGGATGGCGCCTCCAGCAGCGGCGCGCATGCGGCGAATGACGCCCCCGCCAGGGCGACGGCTGCTGCTGCTGTCAGGCGGCGGGCGCCGGATACCAGGATCCCGACCGCCACGGCCATGGTGAACAGAAATGCATTGATGCCGAGCGGCCGCTGGAAGAGCAGGGCGTCGGCCAGCGCCACAAGTACAAGTCCGACGACTGCGCTGGCGTTTCCGCTCCGATCCTGAATGACGGCGTTATCGATTGATGTCATCAACTGTTATCTCCTTGATGCTGTCGCCGGCCGTGGCGAATTCTCGCGCGCCCTCGCGACCGGAAAGGCGGGGCGTGCAATTGGCTTGCGAAAGCAGCCACCATCCGTCTTTGCGGAGGCGATATGGAACTCGGGGGAAGGGGAAGAAAATCTCGGTCTGGGTCATGACAACAGCATGCCGCCCGGATTTGCAGATTCCGTGCAGCCCGTTGGGAATGTTTCAGGAGCATCGGGCTTTCACCGGTCGAGAAAGATCGTTGCTTGTCTGTATCCAGCGCGTGTGTAAGGAAATGCTTGTTGGCGGGTGCGATCAAGGACGCGCTACCGAACGAGGCGGCATGCCTTGCGCTGCTGGGCAGGAGCAGCGAGGCCAAGCTGGCTGCCTGCGCACTGCCTGCCGACTTCGCAGCTGCTCTCTATGCTCGTCTTATGGCTGACCGTATGTAGCTTGGACGAAGACGCCGCTCTGTGGCCGGACGGATTGCGTAACGCGCGAGTTGCAGTCTGACCGGCTTAGAAATGACAGGGCCGCACGTTCGATTCCTCTCAAGAACAGGGTGTTTTAGATAATTGTCTCATCGAGACCACGAATGCAGCCGTCAGAAGCGCGACAAACGCCTGAACACCGATGTCAGCCTTCAAAACGACACCTACCAGATCTTTGGGGTGATCCCCACGCTGAATTTGGCCGTCATGCTTAGTCTAGGACGATGCGTTCGCCGCTTGCTGCGGATTGCTTGACGGCCATAATGACCTTCAATGTGTTCAGCCCCTCGCGCCCGCTGACCAGCGGCGCTTCATCACCACGGATCACCTTGCAGAATTGCCGGATCTGCAGCACCAGCGGGTCTTCGTCCTGAACGGCGACGCGGTGCTTTTCGAAGGGCTCCCACCAGCTGCGTTTTATGCCGTTCTTCCACACGTCGAGCGACGGGATAGTCAGGGATCCGTGCGTCCCGCCGATCAGATAGCATACCTCTTCCGTTTTCGGGTAGGCTGGGTTTTCACCCGCCGTCATCTCCCAGCTCCAGGGTGCGACGACGGAGTCCGAAACGGAAGCCGTCGCAAGAAGACCGCTCGCGAATTCCATCAGGATCACTGAGGTCTCCTCGACGACATTGCCGCGGACGGCGCTGGATTCGCTCGCCTGGACGGCAACGATGTCGCCGAAAAGGTAGCGCAGGTTGTCGACGTCGTGGATCAGGTTGAGGAAGATGGGGCCGGCTCCGGCCTGGCGCCGCCAGTCCATGTCGAAATAGTCGTCCGGCTTGAACAGCCAAAACATCGCGTTGGCAACGAGGATGCGGCCAAGCGCGCCGCTGTCGATGATCTCTTTCGCCTTCTGGATCATCGGATTGTGGCGGCGATGGTGCCCGACCAGAAGCGGAACGCCGGCGGCTTCCGCCGCGCCGATCAGCTTTTCACCGGCCGCAATATCATCGGCAATCGGTTTTTCGATCAGCGCCGGCACCCCGGCGGCAACGGCTTCGAGACCGTTGGCAACATGGACCTGGTTGGGCGTCGCGACGATGATGCCGTCGGGACGATCCGTCTCGATCATTGCCGCAAAGCTCGGAAACCATTTAGCGCCAGATTCATGCGCGATCTGCTGCCCGAGCGGCGGCATTGGATCGACGACAGCCAAAAGTTCCGCCTGCGGCTCGGCAAGCACATGCTGGATATGTCGCTTGCCGATCAGGCCGGCGCCGAGCACCGCAAGCCTTACTTTCCGATCCATGTCGAAAACCCCTCGCCGTCACTTCTTCTCGGCAGACGTGATCAGGCTTGCCACCCGGCGGATCGCAAGCTGATAGCCTTCTGTGCCAAGACCGGCGATCACGCCATCGGCGCGGTGCGAAACGAAGGAATGATGGCGGAAGGCTTCGCGCTTGTGGACGTTGGAAATATGCACCTCGATCACCGGCTGCTCGAAGGTGTTCAGCGCGTCGAGAATGGCGACGGAGGTATGGGTGAAGGCGGCTGGATTGATGACGATGCCGGCCCCGTCCTCGCGGGCTTCGTGGATCCAGTCGATGATTTCGTATTCACGATTGCTCTGGTGAAAGCGGATGTCGTAACCGAGTTCAGAGGCGAGCCTGCGGCAATCGGTTTCGACATCAGCGAGCGTCTCGTGGCCGTAGATATCTGGCTGGCGCTTGCCAAGCAGATTGAGGTTCGGGCCGTTGAGGACGTAGATCAGGCTCATTCTTCTTCCTTTCGAATTGCCGGAGGGTCACGGCAGTGTGGTCTCATGGATCGCAAAATCGGGATCCGACTGGATAAGATCGGCACGCAGAGCGCAGCGCCCCTCATCGAGTGCCGGACGTGCGACGCTTTCGGCTGCGTCATAGACCATCTGCAACATCGCTCGCTTTTCGGCCGCCGAGCGTCCGGGCGCGACGCGCAGGATGATCTGCACGAACTGATTGGCTGGATGCTCGTCGGCGACCAGAGAATGCGTGGCCTCGCGCGCAAAGGTGCGCACGGCATTCGACTTGACTGCGCCGCTGTCACGCACACTGCGATGAACGGCCTTCACCAGCGCCGGCATGTCGATGCGGCTCCCGGCTCCCTCGCTGTATTCGATCACGATGTGCGGCATCCTGTCCCTCCTTCGCCAGCCTGGATCAGGAAGCTTTGCACAGGTCGGTGAAATGGCTGCTCATGCGTTCGGCGTCGGGTTCGATACCGCTGAAGAGCTTGAATGCCGCAGCCGCCTGAAACACCGTCATCCCGCCTCCCGGCAAGGTGCGGCAGCCAATGCGGGTGGCAAGCGCCAGAAGCTCGGTCACCAACGGCATGTAGACGATGTCGGCGACCCAATGACGAGGTGCCAGCCAACTTTCCTCGATCGGCAGCCCGGGATGGTTCTTCATTCCAATGGGCGTCGCGTGGATGAGCCCGTCGGCGCTCCGCATAGCTTCGCCCACATCGGTGATCGCAAAAGCCCGTTCGGCAGAAACCCGGCTGTTCAAATCTTCGGCCAGTCGGCCCGCACGGGAAACATCCTGATCGAAAATCGACAGGCGCTCGATGCCGAGTTTCATCGCGGCATGTGCGACCGCGACGCCGGCGCCGCCGGCGCCTAAAAGGACAGCCCGATGCCGCGGGACGTCAGGAAAGCCGCGCCGAAAGTTTTCATAAAAGCCATACCAGTCCGTGTTGTGGCCGGTCCGCTTTCCATCCTTGAAGACGACCGTGTTGACCGCGCCGAGCATGAGCGCGTCCTCGGACATATCTGTCAGATGTGGAATTACCGTCTGCTTGCAGGGATGGGTGATGTTGCTGCCGGCGAAACCGCGGGCTTCCTCTTCCGCCAGAAGGTCAGGCAGGGCGGTGGCCGGAAGGCCGCGCTCCGCAAGGTCAAGGAGTTCATAGCGATAGTCGAGGCCCTGAAGTGCGCCTTCGCGCTCGTGCAGGGCGGGGGATTTCGACATCTGGATGTCCGCGCCGATCAGTCCCACCAACACGGCGCGCTTCATTGTTTCGTTTGAAACAGTCATATGCGGGTCGCCTTAGTGATGAGCCAGGATTTCGCCGAGGAAAGCCTGGGTGCGCGGATGCGTCGGATTGCGGAAAAAGGTTTCCGGCGGTGCCTCTTCGATGATCTCGCCGGAAGCCATGAAGATCACGCGGTCGGCCACCTGCCGGGCAAAGCCCATTTCATGGGTCACGCAGATCATCGTCATGCCGTCTCTGGCCAGACCGATCATCGTGTCGAGGACTTCCTTGACCATCTCAGGATCAAGTGCGCTGGTCGGCTCGTCGAACAGCATGCCTTTCGGCTCCATGCACAGCGCACGCGCAATGGCAACGCGCTGCTGCTGTCCGCCGGAAAGCTGGGCGGGGTACTTGTCGGCCTGGTCGAGAATGCGGACGCGCTCGAGGTATTTACGGGCGATTTTCTCGGCATCCGCCTTGCTGGTGCCACGGACGCGCATCGGCGCAAGCGAGCAGTTTTCAAGGATGGTCGTATGCGGGAAGAGGTTGAAGCTCTGAAACACCATGCCGACTTCGCGCCGGACGGCGTCGATCGACTTGCCGCTGTCATCCAACTTCGTCCCCTCGACCATGATCGTGCCGTTCTCGATTTTCTCGAGCGCATTGATGCAGCGGATCAGCGTGGATTTACCGGATCCGGACGGTCCGCAGAGCACGATCTTCTCGCCTTTACGGACCGTTAGGTTGATGTTCTTCAACGCATGGAATGCGCCGTACCATTTATCCACGCTTTCCATCGAAAGAAGCGGGCTTTGAGTGTCAGCGGCGTGCAGCACGGCGATCTCCTGCGCAGAACATGTATCAGTTGATGGTGAAGGGGATGTTCGGGAGGGACTCGGGGAACTTCGGAACCTCCACCTTCATCCACTTCGCATAGACTTTGGCGTGCTCGCCGTTCGCCAGGATCTTGTCGAGGAAGGCGTTGACGGTTTCATTCCAGTCCTTCTCGCCAAGTCGTGTTCCGACGCCATTGAATGTCGTGAGGAAATCGATCTTGCGTTCATATGTGCCGGCACTGGCTGCTTCCAGACGGTCGAGGTAGAACTGGTTGCCGCCGACTGCCTGCACCTGGCCGGAAAGCAGCGCCTGGATGGAAGCGGCATCATCGTCGAAACGCCGGACGGTCGCTTTATCGCCGACAGCGGTGGTCACGGCCTTATCCTGCGAGCTTGACTTTGGAACGCCGATCTCCAGGCCTGCGAGATCGCCGATTTCGGCCATCTTCTTGTCCTTCGGTCCGTAAAGCGAAATTGTGTTGCCAGCATACGGCTTGCTATATTGGATGGACTTCGCTCGTTCCTCCGTCATCGCCATCGTGGCAAACAGGATATCGACCTTGCCGGTGACAAGCGCCGGAATGCGATTGGCGACCGCGAGCGGTGCGAACTCGACCTCTACGCCCAGCTCCTTGGCGAAAAGCTTGGCGATATCGGCGTCGAAGCCGTCCTGAACGCCGCTGGAATTGACGAAGCCCCAGGGAGCGTTGTCGCCCTGAATGCCGACGACGACTTTGCCCTTGGCTTTGACCTCATCCACCGTCGCGGCTTGGGCAGACATCGGCGATAGCCACGGGGCCATCATCAGCGCTGCGGCTGCGAACAGAATTCCACGGCGCTTCAGGCCGGTCTTGAAGCTGCTGATCATTACCTTCTCCTCCTTGGTTGATTAGAGCTTGAGTGTTTGTTGGATTGCCGACTTACCGGGCGGCCTTTGCCATCCGATTTTCGAGCCGGGCCCCGTAGAGAGAAAGGGGCCAGCAAATGATGAAGTAGATCGCGCCGACGATGCCGAAGATCAGCAGCGGCCTGTAGGTCTGGTTCGAGACGATCTGTCCGGCGCGGGCGAGTTCGATGAAGCCGACGATCGCGGCAAGCGAGGTGCCCTTGATGAGCTGGACGAGGAAACCGACGGTTGCTGGCAGCGAGACCTTGAACGCCTGCGGCAGGACCACGTCCTTCATCCGCGACACATAGTGGAGGCCCAGCGCATTGGCTGCCTCCGTCTGGCCTTTCGGGATTGCCTGGATGCCGCCGCGCCAGATCTCCCCGAGAAAGGCGCTGGCATGCAGCGTAAAGGCGATGGCCACAGCCGCCCATGCCTCGATGCTGATGCCGAGAAGCGCGATCCCGTAATAGACGACGAAGAGCTGCATCAGCAGGGGCGTTCCCTGGAAGACGGAGATATAGCCCGCCGCCGTCTTGCGGAGCGCGGATCGTCCGGACGTTCGGGCAAGCGCGATGATGAGTCCGAAAATGCCGCCGCCGATGAAGCCGATCGCAGACAGAAGCAATGTCCACTTCAGACCCTGCAGCAGGAAAAGCATCTCGTTTTGGCCGATCACACCCATTGTCCTGCTCCTCACCGTACCGGATAGCTGAAGAAATGACGGGAGATCAGCGCGAACAGTCCCATCATCATCCAGGAGATGGCGAGGTACATCAGCGTGATGGTGAAATAGACCTCGAAGCTGCGGAACGTGTCGGACTCGATAATCTGTGCGACGGAGGTCAGCTCGTAAGCCGCGATGGACGTGCAGACCGATGTGGTGAGCGTCAGCATGATGAACTGGCTGGTCAGCGAGGGGTAAATCGCCCGAAGCGCCGGCTTCAGGACGATGAGGCGAAAGACCTGCGCCATGTGCAGGCCGAGTGCCAGGCCGGCTTCGACCTGCCCCTTGTGGATGCTGTCGACACCGCCGCGAATGATTTCGATAGCATAGGCGCCGCCATTGATGGCCAGTGCGATGATCGCGGTAACGGTGGGATTGAGGCGAATGCCCATCATAGGCAGGGCGAAGAAGATGAAGAAGATCTGCACCAGGAAAGGGGTATTGCGGACCACTTCGACGAAGGCGATGACGGCCGCGCGCAAGGGACGAATATTCGATGTCCGGGCCGCGACGCCGATCACGCCGATCACCAGCGCCAGCGACATGCCGGCTAAGGCAAGACCGATCGTTGCCAGCGCTGCCATCAGCAGGTCGGGCATCTTTTCGAAGACAACGCTGAAATCCAGCACGTAATTCATGACAATATCTCTCTCCGCCGACAGGCTCCTCTGCCTGTCTCCGTGTCGTATCAGCTGTTGCGCTGTTGCTCGTGCTTAGCCGGTCAACGCACGGGCGGCATCGTTAAGGTGACGCAAATGCTCCTCCGGCGTCTGGTTGGAATGGATAGGCACCTCCACCGAGACCGCAGCGCCTGCGGGCAGCACCCTCATCAGACTCTCAACGGGAAGCTCACCCAGCCCCGGCGCAAAACGTCCCGTTCTGGCCTCACTGACCATTTGATCCGCCGCTCTCGGCGCGGGTCCGCGGGCGTCGCAGAGCTGAATGCTCCTGATCATGCCTGGAGGGGCAGAAGAGACGTCGTTCGCCTGCCCACCATTGCGGAAGAAGTGCAGCGCATCGATCAGCACGCCGGCGTTGTCCCGGTTCGAATCCTGCACGATCGTCAGGCTGTCATCAAAGCTGGCGACAGTGCGCCAACCCATGTTCTCCAGGTCGACGCCCATGCCGAACGTGGCCGCGAAGTCGCAAAGCGCCGCGAATTTGGCGACAAGCCGCCCCCGATCCGGGTCGTCGCCGCAAACGCTGAGACGTCGCGCGCCGAGCGCGCTTGCGGCTTCAAGCATTGACGCCAGATCAACGGGATCGAAGTCCGGCCCGATGACGACGAATTCGATGTCGTAAAGCGAGATTCCTTCCCCATTCAGACGGGCTTTGACGTCTCGAGCGGCATCGCTTCCCACCGGCAGATCATAATAAGGAGCGCCGGGAAATGCCGGATGAAGGCGCAGACCAATCGAGGAAAAACCAGCTGCGGCTGCGAGCGACACAAATTTCGCCGGCTCGACATCAATCGCGGAAAAATGCGCGACCCCCAGCGACGGCACTGAAATCTTGGCTGGTATTGTTTCCTCCTCCCGGGTCTCCATTCAGGCAATTCCCTTTTCAGCGAGATGCCGTCGCAGATTTGTGCCGGTGCGATGGATGTGTTCGCGCAGCCGATCGCAGGCATAGTCCATGTCCCGCGCCACCGTTCCCTGTGCGATTTCGCTGTGCTCAACACTGACATTTCGGTCGCCGGATGTGCGGGTAAGAAAGGTGCGCCGGTAGCGGTCGTTCAGGTTCAGCATGGTCTTGCAGAAGTTGAGAAGCAGCGGCCTACGGCAGCCCGAAATCAAAGTGAGATGAAACTCCCGATGAACGGCTTCCCACTGCTCAAGCGTTTCGGGTTTCGAGGCATCCCGTTCCGCCCGGTTCAGGCGGTGCAGCGCACGCATGACATTGCCTTCCCATTCGACATCGCCGACACGCATCGATTCTCGCAGCGCATAGGTTTCGAATTCCAAGCGCAAACTGGTGATCTCTTCGAGGTTCGACAGCGAAACGGGCGACACGCGGTAGCCGCGATTGTCTTCGAACTCGACCAACCCGTCTGAAATCAGACGCGCCAACGCCTCCCGCAAAGGACTGAGGCTGACGTTAAAGCTTTGTTTTGCGCGATCGAGATTGATCTTGCTGCCTGCTTCGAGTTCGCCGGAAATGATCGCCTCGCGCAATCGCGACACCAACTGACTGGCGATCGTGTTCTTGCCGTCATCCGGAAAGGATGGCGTTGCCGCCTCCGCGCCGCTTTCCAAAATGAGGCTTCCAGGCCCTGATCGCAATTGACATCCTCCCAGATTGATCCGCCACGTTTCCGATGGTGGATCTCATTATCGACGATCGATATAATAAACGATTATTATTGTCAAACAGTTTTGGTAAAATATGGAGCTAGATCTTCAGAAGCAATTGCCAGAATGACATTTTAGACAATTAAATCAATCACTAATTGATGGTCATCGGGGCTCTATCGAGAGAACTGAACGAAAATGTCTCCCGCCTTAAGCTCTGGCGGCTTGACAAATAATCGATGATTTATCAAAACAGGCACGCCCACAGGGAGGTGTGAGATGGTGATACGGACCCAAGAGGATGTGACGGCGGCTGTTCTGACGGCTATGGAGCAGACCTCGGATCACCGGCTTCGCGAGATTCTGACGGCGCTGGTGAAGCATCTGCACGCCTTTGTTCGTGAAGTCCGCTTGACGGAGCCGGAGTTTCGCGATGCCACGGCGGTCCTCAACGAAATCGGACAATTGCAAACAGACAGCCATAACGAGTTCGTCCTGATGTCGGGCTCGCTAGGCGTTTCGACGCTGGTCTGCTTGCTCAACAACGGCGATCGGGGACAGACGGAAACCTCCCAGTCGCTGCTTGGCCCCTTCTGGCGCCTCAACTCACCGCGGGTCGACAACGGCGGCACCATTATCCGTTCGGATACGCCCGGGTCTCCGCTGTTTGTGCGGGGCCGGGTTGTTGACCGACACGGAAGTCCGATCGCCGGCGCCGAAGTGGACGTCTGGCATGCCTCGCCCGTCGGCCTCTACGAGAACCAGGATCCCGATCAGGCCGAAATGAATCTGCGAGGTAAATTCACGACAGATGCGGAGGGCCGCTTCTGGTTCAGCACGGTGAAGATGATCGGATATCCGATCCCGGTGGACGGTGTCGTCGGTCGGCTTTTGGAGACGCAAGGACGTCACCCTTATCGCCCGGCGCATCTGCACGCGCTTATCTTCAAGGAGGGCTACAAGACCCTCATCTCGCAGGTTTTCGACCCGAGCGATCCGCATATCGATACGGACGTGCAATTCGGGGTGACGTCGGCACTCACGGGCGATTTCGTGGAGCATGACGAACCGCATCCGGATGATGCGAATGTGAACGTTCCCTGGTTTTCTCTGGAATACACATACGTGATGGAACCCGGCGAAGCGGTTCTGCCGCGCGCACCAATCAAATAAACAAACGGGAGAACCACATCCATGTTGACGGATGAAGAACGCCGCAGCGCGGCACAGGCATTGCTGGCGGCCGAGGAAAACTGCGTGCCGATCCCGCAGCTCAGCAAGACCTATCCGCACATCGAGATCGAGGATGCCTATCGCATCCAGGACCTCTGGGCGGAAGGCAGGATTGCCAAAGGTGCGCGCGTCGCGGGCCACAAGATCGGCCTGACATCGCGGGCCATGCAGATGGCATCGAAGATGACCGAGCCGGATTACGGGCGCATCCTCGATGATGCTCTGTTCAACGACGGCGCCCAGATCAGGGCCGACCTCTTCATCAAGCCGCGCCTTGAAGTTGAACTTGCCTTCATCATGGGCGAGGATCTCGAAGGCCCGAACACCCGCATCTACGACGTCATGCGCGCCACCGAATTCATTGTGCCGGCGCTCGAAATCATCGACTACAGGACCGAAGTTCCCCGTGCGATCACCGATACCATTGCCGACAATGCAGCCTTCGGCGCCATTGTCGTCGGCGGTCGTGTAATCCGGCCGATGGATGTCGATATCCGATGGATCGGGGCGACACTTTCGAAGAACGGGATCATCGAGGAATCCGGCGTTTCGGCTGCCGTCATGGGACATCCCGCAGCGGGTGTCGCCTGGCTCGTCAACAAGCTCCATGCGGTTGGCGGCAAACTGGAGAAGGGGCAGATCGTGCTGGCGGGCTCGTTCACGCGGCCCGTCGATATCGCCGCCGGCGATGTCATCCAGGCGGATTACGGTCCGATCGGCGCGCTCAGCGTTTCATTCCTTTAGGTGGTGTCATGAATCTTCCGGAAAACCGCTTCAAGCGTTCACTTGCCGAGAAAAGGCAGCAAATCGGTCTCTGGTGCAGCCTCCCGGGCAGCTATGCCGCCGAAATCGTCGCGCCCTCCGGATTCGACTGGCTGCTGTTCGATACCGAGCACTCACCCGGCGACGTGCTGACGGTCTTGCCGCAATTGCAGGCAGTTGCGGCCTACGACGTTTCGCCTATCGTGCGCCCTGCCAGCAACGATGCGGTGCTGATCAAGCGATACCTCGACATCGGCGCGCAGACGTTGCTCATTCCCTATGTGCAGAATCGGGAGGAAGCCGAAGCTGCGGTCTCCGCCATGCGATACCCACCTGCCGGTATTCGCGGCGTATCGGGGCTGACGCGGGCGACGCGCTTTGGGCGTGTCGCCGGCTACGCCAGGCGAGCAGAAGAAGAACTGTGTCTTCTTGTGCAACTGGAAACCCGTGCGGCACTCGCGGAACTTGAAGCCATTGCCGCAGTCGATGGCGTCGATGGTATCTTCATCGGCCCGGCCGATCTTGCCGCCAGCCTTGGACATCCGGGGGAGCCCGGCCATCCCGAGGTCGTGGCTGCCGTCGAGGATGCGATCAGTCGCCTTGCGGCTCTCGGCAAGCCGGCCGGCATTCTGACGCCGGACACCACGTTCGCTGCACGCTGTATCGAACTTGGCACCAGCTTTACCGCGGTCGGTATCGACGCTGGCCTTCTCGCACGCGGAACGGAGGCGCTGGCAGCGAAATTCAGGCAACAGTGACCGCAAGACTGTGCTGTCCGGCAGGAGATCGAGACATGACCGACGATATCGCAGCTTCGCTCAGCGCACTGATCCCGAAAGGCTATCTGCGGGTGGCGGTAAACCTTGCCAATATCGCTTTGGTGCAACTCGATCCGAAGACGGGAGCCTTTGAAGGTGTCAGCCCACAGCTTGCCAGAGAGTTTGCAGAGCGGCTCGGTTGTCGCGTCGATTTCGTCGCCTACCCATCGGCAGCCAGTATCCTGGACCGGGTCGATCAGGACGAGTGGGACATCGCCTTCCTGGCCGCCGACCCGGCGCGCGAAGACAGGCTGCTGTTCTCGCCTGCCTATGCGCTGATCGAGGGCACGCTTGTGGTTCGAGAGGCAGCACGGTATCGCACGTTTCAAGACGTCGATTCGGAGGGCGTGGAAATTTGCGTCACCCGAAACGCTGCCTATGACCTCTATTTGTCCCGGCGTCTCGCGCATGCCAAAATCGTTCATTCGTCTACGCCGGGGGAAGCCCTTGAAATGCTTGCCGAAGGCAAGCATCACGCCGCGGCGGGTGTGCGGCAAGCGCTTGAGCATTTTGCGAGCGCGCGTGAGGGTTTTCGCGTCCTGGTGGAACCATTCCTCGTTATCAGGCAAACAATCGCCGTCAGTTGTTCCAATCCAGCCGCGGGTCTCTTGGTGCGCGAATTCGTTGAGGAGGTCCTTCAACAAGGCTTCTCGGAAAGCGTCGTTCGCGATGCGCAGCGCAATCGCGTTGCCTTGCGGAATTTAAATGAAAACAAAGGCTTGGTTTCATAAAAAGCGTTACCCAACCAATGCGGCGGGTCTGCGGTACTTATCTCTTCAAGGCGAGGGATTGAAAGTCCGCTCTGGGGCCGTTACCAGCCTGGTGGGTTTCGGCTAGGATTTGCGATCAGCTGCTGTTCGGCTACCGAACCAGTTTTGATGGGCACGCTCCATTGGTCGCTTTTCCAGTCGTACGTGCTTTCGGTGTCCAACGTGAAGGTCCAGGCATCATGCGTCGTGTAGGAAGCGAACGGCTGCAGGAACGTCGAACTGATGTCCGCACGCCCGCCGTCTCCCGCGACTGACCAGATATGATTGGCAAGCGTGCCGTAGGTCCATGGTCCCTCCTGCTTCAAGAAACACCTGTGGGACCGAGCCCCAGCTTCCCCCCGCCAAGCAGAGGCTCCGTCGCAGTTGAAATAAGGATGGCGGGACCAGCGCCCCAGATCAGCCCGCCGGCCGCGGATTCCTTGGGCGAGAAGAAAAAGCTCTGGAGCGTATTTCCAAGTCCAAACTGGCTTCCGCTGCCCCCCGCGATGTCGTCCTGTGATGTTACCGGGACAATAGTCCTCGAGATGACGTTCCAATCGTCGTTCAGCTTAAATGGAATGACCGGCTGAATGTTCAGAACCGCCTTGTGCCCGTCGCTTGGACCATATCCGCTGTCGTAGTTGAACTGGAAGGGTACACTCACCAGCGAGGCAATCGGATTTGACAGTTTCTTCGCTAGATCGGCGTCCTGCGTCATCAGGAAGGCAGCGCCAAGGTCCCCGTGCGAGATTCGGGGCTGGAGACAGCATTTTGCAGCTGGCACGGGATATCTTCGGCGCTGGGCTCTGGATGCGGCGTCGCGTCCTCCCCTTGGGGGATGCTGCCACTGTCTCTCAATCTGGCTTCAAATTCGTAATTTGTTGAAATCGAGCCTAAGTCTCCAACGCCAAAGGTTCAATGCCTCATCGGCAACCAGAAAGCCACATCTTACGCGAGTAAAACGTGTCGTGCTCACTGTAGGTTACAGTTACGTACCTTGCGTCTCTCCTGCCAGCGCTCACGATGGCCGAAAAGCAGCGCCGGTATTTGGCATTGTCCTTCCTTTGAACTCAGGCCTCACACAAACGGATAGATCAAATGGGAAAGGGTGTCGAATTCGTAACGAGCTACTTCAAAACGAGCGGTCAGGCGATCGAGGAACTCGCCGCCCAATGCGAGGCCTTTCGCGAACTCTGTGAGGATTTCGCCATAGCCAATGAGGAGAAGGACCGATGGCGGCGCTCCACATCTTCCGGACGGCAACAGCGGATCGCCGAGTATCAGGAGCTCATAGACAGCATCCTTATCGACATCGAGCGGGAACTGGAAAGGTTCGGCAAGGGCCCTTTCGCAAAACCATACTAATCCGAGGAAACTATCTTTCAGATCACGGATCATGAACGCGCAGAGTGGCCGACTGACACCCCCGGCCATTCCGTGTCAGCCGACAACAGGTGCGCACTGCTAATCAATCTGGGGCTCCCGCAATAGGGCCAACCGGGACAAGAGGGAGTGATACAGATGAACAAATTATCCTGCATATGCCTGGTCGCTCTGGCGGCGGGCCTGCTATCCACCGCGCCAATGTTCGCACAGGACGCCATGTCAGCGCCGGCGCAAAAGACGATCGGGGCGACAAAATCGCAAATGGTACCGTCTCTTGCCGTTCTTAATTCTGCGGGAGCAAAACTCGAAAACGGCAAGCTCACGATGTCCGGCATCACCGCCAGTTCGATCGTCTTCGCCGATCGGCCGGTGCGATCTGCAGGTCACGTCCTCACCTCCGAGTTCATCAAGCAATGGGGTGAGGGAACGGACAGCTTCGCCAAGGACCCTCCTAATGCAACAATATCAGTCCTGAGCGGCAGAGGTGACTCGGTCGCCGATGCAGTGGTCGTCTTGAAGGCGCCCAAGCTCGAGGGTGGTAATCTGACTTTCGAAGTTGCCGTCCTGGAAGGTGATCTGGTTGGGGCGGACGGCCCGGCATCGCTGTTTATCGACTGGTTTGCTGCTCGAGGCCCATACGGCGGGGTAGCGGTTGGTGGTCGTGCCCCGGTCTGGCGCGGGGGATGGTATGCGCACCCGGGAGCCTATTACGGTGCAGGCGTAGTCGCCGGGGCTGCGATCGGCGCGGCAGCTGCCGAGCGTCGCTACTACGCTCCTGGGGCCTGTGGCTACTATCCCTATCCGCCCTGCTACTAGGAGCGCGTTTGGGCATGTGCCAGCGCGCGAGAGCCGTCCCCTTGCAAACCTGGCAGGGCCATTCTTGTGTGAAGCTATATACGTTCACAACGCGCCGGTATTGGAACTTGCGACGAAGAAAGGGTGCGAAGCTCGATCACGCAGCTTCCGACATGTAAGGGCGATCATCATTCAATCGCCACCAGCAAGGCTGTATTTGCACCGTCTCAACAAAAAATAGCCATCCGGCGCCGTTCCGGCCCGTGCGGTCGCGACGGGATAGGCCGGTAACCACGCGTTTCGTTGCCGCTTGGGCCACGAGCGCAACCCAAGAGAGGAGCATGACCATGAAACGCATTGCAGTGTTTTCCGTAATTGCCGCCCTGTCCGCCATTAGCTTTGGCGGAATAGCTTATGCTCAGGCTGAAATGAACTGGCCGGCCAATATCGAAAAATCGGTGAGTGAATTCAAGGGCGATAAAGTCAACGTCGTTCAGATCAGCACGCTGGCGGAACAGAATCAGACCCGCTTGTGGGTGGAAAACGCGACGCCGGAGCAGCGTAAAGCCCTGGTCACGGCGATCGAAGCCAACAAGCCGCTTGCGGAACAGTTGAAGGCGCAAAATGTCGAGATAGAAAATATCGGCGGCGCCGAACAGGCCACTGACGGCGGACTGACGATCTACGTTCGCTGAGCGTCCCTAGCCGCTGAAGCGGGATGCGGGACATACCGCGTCCCGCTTCTCTCACTCCATAAAGCAATCTCCGCGCAATTTCCTCCGGAACATACATCACGAGGCGGCGCTCCAGGTCTATCGGCCTGATGGTTGCACAACATGCAGGGCCGAGCCGCTACATGCTCTGCGGGTTGCCAATGGCAACATGATCTCGTGTCGGTGCAGAGGCGGCCGGATATGAGGCGAATTAAACTCGACAAGCCTTAGAATTTTACGGCGAGCCCGAGGATTGGACCCTGCTGGACCGTATCAAACAGGAAACCATCGTCGTCGTAGTCAACGCCCAGTGCACGATAGCCGGCGATTGCCGATATTCGATCGTTGAACTCATAGCCGATGCCCAGCGCAACAAAGCGACAAGGAGTTTCTCCATTGAGGGTACGTTGGAGGTTCTCACGGCTAGGAAGTCGGGGCGTGAGGGGCATCGCCAATGGCTAGACGAGGTGAAGGCCAAGATCGAGACGCCCGTGGTGGAGCCGCCAGCGACCAAGCCAATCTCCCGCGCCGAGATCTCGTCGGTCCTGTCACCATCCGGCTTGAGGAAGGCGCGTCCGCGCTCGATCACCAGTTCGCGCAATTGCGGGAGGAACCTCCACACCGCCTTGCGTAATTTTCGAGGTCTCAGACTAAGGTCGAACCCCCATGCGTCCAAAGTCTGACCACCGGAACGGAAACTCCGCCACGAGGTTTAGTAAGCGGTTCCCGCATTGAGAGTGGGAACTACAACAACCAGACTTGGAGGAGAACATGAAAAAGCTTGTCAGCTCCGCCCTCGCAGGGCTGTTTCTGGTCAGTGCTTCTAGCGTTGCCCTGGCTCAGACGGTCGTTATCACGCCAGAGCAGGAAACGGTCGTTCGCGAATACGTGAAGAAAAAGCCGCTTGCTTCCATCAAACTTCCTGGAGTGGAGCTCAATGTCGGCTCGACGGTTCCGGAAACCGTGGAACTGCAAACGATTGATGCGCCGGACATCAAGTATCGTTATGTCGTCGTTGACAACCGAACGGTGCTGGTAGACCCAGGAACACGCAAGATCGTCCGGATTATCGACTAACCGTCGCAGGCTCGCTGAGCCCCTGCTGACTGGTCAGGGGCTCAGGTTCAGGGCCACCTCTGCTCTAGGAAACGCCAAGCGCGAAATTCCCCGCGCCGTCTTCTCTTGAGTAAGCTGACGCATAAGGTGTCCACCAAAATAAGTGGACACCAAGTCGTGGAAGAAGATGATCAAAAACTGAGTGTGAGGCGAAGGACCACCGATCAGCCGCCGAACCGCTTCCAGAGACCCGGAGGTCCGTTGTGGGTATGGTTCTTGTCCCCAAAACCCCAGCCGGGACGTGTGCCACTGGACTTGGCAATGGCGCGCGAACTCAGGCTCGTACCAAGGAGGAGGGTAATCGCCGGAGGTGTTACAACGGCAAAACGCCCGGCCTTCTTGAGAAAATCTCTTCGAGCCTGCGCTTCAGTTTCCAGTCCCTCAGGGACCTTTTCTGAGTCGTTTCTCTTCTCCATGGCCCTGGCTCCTTTGCAAACACACAGTATACATCCTGTCCGTGTAGGAACCATCCAGACCTTAGATTTGATTCCTAAATCTTTGAGTGTAGCCCCTTATTCGAAAGGATGAGGCCTGCGCGACCCACCAGTTCAACCGGGTTGCGGCGCGCCAGTTCAACGGCACGTGAGCCGGGCAGCCTATCTCGTTTACACGACGTTATGCGTCGCGATCGATTTCGAAGACTTCGGTCAGCCCTTCCATCTCGCGCACGCCCTTGAACGAGGGATGCCGGAGCTTTCCGTCCTGCGTCCACGCTCAGTTCGCGAAGCTACACCGATACCTTGTTAACCCCACACAGCTTGTGACTGGATTCTGAGATTCCCGAGGCTATCGGGGTCTTTGATGTCCGTCGCAAAGTCCTCGAAAGTGAGCTGCCAGATGCGGGCCAGCTGCGCGTTGCAGGCGATCGCGTCGTTAACGATCCTCTGCATGAAGACGACCTCAGGCTCTTGGCTGGGGCAACCCTTCTGCTCCGAGCCTTCTTCTCAGATCGTCAGCCATAAATCGCCTCCGCATAGAGATCCAAGAGAACTGCCCCGCTGCCGGGGCTCCCAAGTTTCCACGAAATTCGGACGGGCGCGGTAGGCCCCATCCGCGCGGGGACACTTGATGATGGGTGGGGCCTAGAGGCGTTTTCGATCGGGGAAGATCGAAGTAGCGGAGCAGAACCCGCGACCCCCCCTAAAGTTCCGCCATAGGACTTCAGTCTCACACGCCACCGGCAAAGGTCTGAGATCAGTTGTCGCGTTGTCCCGGCGACACATATTTCACTCAGGCCCATGGCGAAGCATCCACCTTTGCGGCCAAGGGCGCATAATGGTTCCAGAGCTGTCCGCATCGACCCTTCCGGGCAGTTCTGGCACCACTCGATTTTAACACCAGGAAGACTCTCGCGATGTACCACAGAGAACGTTACGCGAGCGGAGAGCATCGATCGGATTGCCGATAGGCGTAATGCTGTTTTCGATGCTGGCGATTGCTGCATACCTACTCATTGGCGGCGCATTTTCCGGCGACGGAAGCCGGAATGTGGCCGTCTACATGGCGCAGGTAACTCAGGAATAGCGTCGACGTCCGGGCACTACCGCGCTCGTGAAACGAGGCGGCTCCTCCCCGCCTCGTGATCACGACAGTTTCAAACTGCAGTCGTCCGTAAAACGAAATCGCCCGGCCAGGGACGGGCGATCGTATTGGTTCACGCAGTACGTCTACTCCCGAGGGGGCAAATCATCGGTGTCGTCCATGTCTGGGTCCAGGGGCGGCACATCGACCTCCTCGGTGTCGTCCTCCTCGTCCGGGTCTTCCGCATCCGGAACCGGGTTCCGAGGTTCAAGCAAATCCTCTTTGCCAAGCGGTCCATCTTCTGGAGGTTCATCGGGCCGCTCGCGTCCTTGGCCACTTACCACGGTCATACCCTCAGCTTTTTCGATCACTGCTGCGACCGCCGGAACCACCAGAGCCGCCCGAGCCGCCCGAGCCACTCTTGCCGCCGGAGCCGGAGCTTTTGCTGCTTCCGCTGTCCCGGCTCGTGGATTGCCGTTTATTATCATTCTTGTGGCTTTGCTCACCAGCTTTTCGCTGCTGTTCGCTGCTGCCGCTTTGATTTGCCATTATCGTTCTCCTTGGTTTGTGCCCAGTCGATTTGACCGAGACGAACCCAAGCCCGGCCGATCGATAAGGTTCCGACAGCACCGTAAATATTGAGGTCGTCATTTCTTGAGCCGAGATGCACGGGGTCGATACGGATAAAAGATGCATTAGCAGTTGGTTCCGGGTGACCACGGGGCCGAGGTGAGGATGCATTGCCAAGAGGCTTCTATGAGAGGAAGCGGGAATACTTCGCGACGCCGGGCTATGATCGGGTTGGACCATCGCCTTGCTTTGCTGTCCTTTTCACGAACCGGTCGCGGCGGGCGTTCCCGGGATTGTCGGAACCGAACGCTCCCGCGCCGGCGCTATGCAGGTGGACAGATCAGCCGCAGCCTCGAGCGAGGATCCCGGCCCACACACCGATTTCGCGCAAGTGTGCTCCGTTTACGATCGCCTTTGAGCCTAGGCGCAAACCTGCCGCAAGTCTTATGATTCCCGTCTCGTTGGAACTTCGGGCCGACATCAAGATTTATGGCTTGGAAGGTTGGAGGTTATTCATGACGAACTTCAACAGCATCCCCGTCGCAGAATTTGCCGCCCGGCTTACAGCGATGACAAAGGACGAGGTTTTTTCTGTCATGAGCGATCTGGAAGCTGCAAGCGAATCCGTTGAAGGCACGGAACGCGATGAGGTGCTGTCGCGGATTGGATTAATCGAGGAAGAAATCGGAAAGCGCTTTCCTGGTCAATTGCTGGCGCCGTATCAGGACTGGAAAAAACGCAACCGCTGAAATGAGCCCCTGAATAAAACCATATCAGGAGACACCCAATGGCCGACGTCAGCAACACTAAGATCAGGGCGACGGTCCAAACCCTAGAAGCGGCCGATCTTGCCGTCGAACACCTCGTTCAAAACTGCATCTCGAGGCCTGACATCTTCATCGCGTCGGCAAGTGACCGCAAAACAGCGGGCTCCGTGCTACCGGTGGGGACGCTTCTCCTGGGGGACGCGCTCGTTGCGACATGCCGGTCGCAGGCGAGATCGAGGCCTTGGCGGATATCGCATCCAGTGATGTGGCGACCGTTCGGCGCAGTCTCGGTGACGCCGGCGCACTCCGTATATCGAGCCGCTGAGCATGGCCGACAATCTCTCGAAATATCGTGCCAAGCGCGATTTCCAGAAGACCCGCGAACCGAGCGGTGAAGTACACGTCAAGCCTTCCAGTCGCCGGCGGTTCGTGATCCAGAAGCACGATGCCACCCGTCTTCATTATGACCTGCGGCTGGAACTCGACGGGGTGTTCAAGTCCTGGGCCGTGACCAAGGGACCGTCGCTGGACCCGCACGACAAGCGGCTGGCGGTTGAGGTCGAAGATCACCCGCTCGACTATGGTGACTTCGAAGGCACGATCCCCAAGGGCCAGTACGGCGGCGGCACGGTGATGTTGTGGGACCGTGGCTATTGGGAGCCGGAAGGCAGGAAGTCACCGGAAGATGCCTTGAGGAAGGGAGACTTCAAGTTCACGCTCGAGGGCAAGCGTCTGCACGGCAGCTTCGTTCTGGTCCGGATGCGCAACCGCGACGGCGAAAAAAGGACCAACTGGCTGCTGATTAAGCATCACGACGATCATTCCGTCGAGGAGAACGGCGCCGCGATCCTTGAGGAAAATGCCACCTCGGTGGCCTCCGGCCGCAGCATGGAGCAGATCGCCGAAGGCAAGGGTCGAAAACCGCGCCCGTTCATGATGGCGAATGCACGTGCCGAGGCCGACGCCGTCTGGGACAGCAAGCACGGCCTGGCGGCCGGCCAGCGTAAGCAGCGGTTGCGCAAGGGTGCTGCGACTTCCGTCACCGCCGACCTGCCGGAGTTCATTGACCCGCAGCTTTGCGATAAGCTTCATCGGCCACCGACCGGCGATGACTGGCTGCACGAGATTAAGTTCGATGGCTACCGGATCCAGGTGCGGGTCGCTGATGGCAAGGCGACGCTGAAGACCCGCAAAGGCCTGGACTGGACAGCGAAATACCTCGAGATCGCGGAGGCTGCTTCCGTATTGCCCGATTGCATCATTGATGGCGAGATCTGCGCGCTCGATGAGAACGGCGCCCCCGATTTTGCGGCCCTGCAAGCGGCCCTGGCGGAGGGAACGACCGGCAATTTGGTCTACTTCGCCTTCGACCTTCTGTTCGACGGCGAGAAGGACTTGCGGTCGATGCGATTGGTCGAGCGAAAGGAGCGGCTTCAGAGCCTGCTCCATGAGACGACTGACGATCCCCGCATCCGCTATGTCGAACATTTCGAATCCGGCGGCGACGCGGTGCTGCGGTCCGCCTGCAAGCTGCATCTCGAGGGCGTCATCTCCAAGCAGATGGATGCGCCCTATCAATCGGGCCGCACCGAAACCTGGGCGAAGTCGAAATGCCGCGCCGGCCATGAAGTGGTTATCGGCGGTTACGCCAAAACCAACGGCAAGTTCCGGTCTCTTCTGGTCGGCGTGCATCGTAGTGAACACTTCGTCTATGTCGGTCGTGTCGGAACCGGCTACGGCGCCAGGAAAGTCGAGTTGCTGCTACCGAAACTGAAGGCGATCGAGACGGCGAGATCGCCGTTCACAGGTATCGGCGCTCCGAAGAAGCAGGCCGAAGTTGTCTGGTTGAAGCCCGAGCTGGTCGCCGAGATCGAATTCGAAGGGTGGACGGCAGACGGCCTCGTCCGTCAGGCAGCGTTCAAGGGGCTGCGCGAGGACAAGCCGGCGAAGGAGGTCGAGGCCGAGAAGCCGGCATCGCCCGGCAAAACCGACACGCCGGAGCCTGCGGCGACTGCGAGGGACAGCTCCGTCCGGCGCAAAGGCGCCAAGGCAGAGGTCATGGGCGTCCTCATTTCCAACCCGGACAAGCCATTGTGGCCGGACGCGGGTGATGGCGAGCCCGTCACTAAGGAAGATCTGGCGCGCTATCATGAGGCGGTTGGCGTCTGGCTGATCGAGCACATCAAGGGCCGGCCCTGTTCGATCATTCGGGCGCCCGACGGGATCGGCGCAGAACAGTTCTTCCAGCGGCATGCGATGCCCGGCACCTCCAACCTCCTCGAGCTGGTGCAAGTCTTCGGCGACAAGAAGCCTTACCTGCAGATTGATCGGATCGAGGGGCTGGCGGCGATCGCCCAGATCGGCGGCGTCGAGCTGCATCCGTGGAATTGCGAGCCCGGCAAGCCGGAAGTACCCGGCCGGCTGGTGTTCGACCTCGATCCCGGGCCCGACGTGCCGTTCTCGACCGTGGTCGCGGCCGCCCGTGAAATGCGCGACCGGCTCGACCAACTCGGCCTCGTCAGTTTCTGCAAGACGACCGGCGGTAAGGGACTGCATGTCGTCACGCCTCTTGCCGTCAACAAGCGCAAACCGCTGTCATGGACTGAGGCCAAAGGCTTCGCGCACGACGTGTGTCAGCAGATGGCGCGCGATAATCCCGACCTCTATCTCATCAAAATGACCAAGAGCCTGAGGGGCGGCAGGATCTTCCTCGATTATCTCCGCAACGATCGTATGGCGACGGCCGTGGCGCCACTGTCGCCGCGCGCGCGGCCCGGCGCCACGGTTTCGATGCCGCTGACCTGGACTCAGGTGAAATCCGATCTCAACCCGAAGCGATTTACCGTGCGCACCGTGCCGGCGCTGCTTGCGAAAACCTCGGCCTGGCAGGACTATTGCGACGGCGAGCGTCCGCTTGAGCAGGCGATCACGCGGCTCGGGAAATCAAGGCGGGCAGCGTGATCTATGAACCGTGTGTACGGTCGCCTCTGGACCGTGCCCTACCGTTCGTTCCAGGAGTTGCGGAAGCGCTTGAAGGAAATCGAGGCTGCCGTGGAGCGTAGCGAGCCGGAGGCACGGCGGGTGCGGCGCGAGGCGATCAAGGGCACGGCGGAAGAGGCGGCGTCCGAGCAAGGACGAGGGAGTGCCGGCGGAAACGCTATCCGGTCCCTGCCAATGAGGCCCACTCCAGCGGCGCTATCGGCCCGCTGGTCGGGGCGATTTTCTGCTACGGACGGCGCGTTGGCGGACAGGGCCCTGCTCGATGGCTTATACTTTCGCGCGGCGAATGGCGAGGAATATGGCTGGACGTCCTGGCGAACAGGCACGTTGGAAGAACTGGTGACAACCTGGCCGGCGTGGACGCTACCGGAGCAACGCGAACTGGAGCGCGGCTGGTGGATGCCAACGCTCGATGAGTTGCGCGTGGCGCGACTTGGATCAAGGCGGCGAGCCGAACAGAAGGACAAAGTCTCCGGTGAGAGAACAGCAGATCACCCTTGAGGCATTCCGAAGCTTGGCCCCGATCGAGCCGCGCGATCTCGTCGGCCTATGGAAGGGACGCGGCATTCCGGCCGGACATCCATTCGACGGTGTGCTGGAAAATCTCGGCTGGTTCGGCAAGCGGTTCACGCCGGACATGCGGGCGGACGCCTTGCTGTTCCGCTTGGGGGAGCGGCGTCTGGTCGCCATCGATCCCAAATGGATACCGCTTCCCTTGGCGCTGCGTTTGCACGTGCTCGGCCGGACGCGTGTGGCGAAAAACCTGTTTTCCTATCTTCAGCGCCGGCTTCGGGCGAGGGGGCCGGTCGCTTCGCTGAAGATGAGGGTGTTTGGCGGAATCGAGAGTTCGGCGATGGTCTATGACCACCAGCCGATCGTCGATCATTTCCGTCGTATCGACGAGCACACGATAATGGGGGCGATGACGATCACCGGCGACGAGCGGATCTATTTCTTCGAACTCGACCGCGTCGACGAACCTTGCAGACTGGACGGTGGGATATCATCTGTCGGGCATCACCCGTTTCAATAACTGTTTTGCCGAGCAGCTTGACTGAAGCGCACGGTCGTCCGGCTCCGACAGGGCGCTCCCCGCAAGGGGAGCCGAGCGCCCGGTCAGCCGGGGTGGCTTCTCGTTCATGTTGAAGACAGCGGCATTATCCTGGATCTCGCGCAGGCCCTTGTAGGATGCGTGCCGCAAATTGCCGTCGTGGGTCCACCCGCGAAACTCAATCTCGGCAATCAATGTTGGCTGGGCGAACACCAGGTCCTTACCTTTGAGCGGTACGGTCGGCCGCTTGGTCTTCAGCTTGTCGAGCTTGGCGCGCAGTTCCTCGGCATCCTTGGTGTTGAACCCGGTGCCAACTGAGCCGACATATTCCCAGTCATGCCCCTTGCGACCGGCGAGAAGCAGGCTGCCGATGCCGCCGCGTGCAACGGCGGACTGCTCGTAGCCGACGACCATGAAGCTTTCGCTCTGGACGCATTTGATCTTCAGCCAGTCGCCGGAACGGCCGGAGCGATAGGGCTGATCCCGATGTTTGGCAACGATGCCCTCGAGCCCAAGCGAGCAGGCATTTGCCAGAAGTGCTGCGCCATCGCCATGGATTTCCTCCGACACCTGGATCGCCCCGGTGGCGCCGTCGAGGAAACCATCGAGCAGATGCCGGCGGACGGAAAGCTCGGTTCGTGTGAGATCGTGGCCGTCGAAATACAAAAGATCGAAAGCGAAGAACACCGACTCCGTCGACGAGCGCTTGCCGCCGCGTCCGCCAAGCGAACGCTGCAGCGCCCCGAAATCGGAGCGCCCGTCTTTGTCCAAAACCACAGCCTCGCCATCGAGGATGGCCGTTCCTGCGCCCAGCTTTCGTGCTGCCGCGGCGATCGCCGGAAAACGGTGCGTCCAGTCGTGACCGCCGCGGGTGATGATCCGCACGCCCTTCGGCTTGATGTGGATCGCCAGCCGATAGCCGTCCCATTTTACCTCGAAGGCCCAATCCTGACCTTTGGGCGGCACGGTCTTCAGGAGGGCCAGGCATGGCTCGATGCGCTCGGGCATCGGATCGAACGGAAGATGGGGTTGCGCTGGATCGCGCGGCCGGGCCGGTTTCAACTTCAAAAGCTGTTCGTTCTGAAGCAACGGCTTGGTGCGGCGTCTCATCTGCCGCCCCGCTTTTCGGCCGCGACCGATTTCTTCAGGGCGTCCATGATATTGACGACGTTGCTGGCTGGTGACGACGGCTGCGGTTTGGCCTTGCCTTTGACCGGCTTCTTCAGCGTCTTCTTCTTGGCGGCGATGATATCAAGCAGCCGCTCCTGGACAGGGTCGGCTACCATTTTCGCACTCCAGTCCTTCGTCTGTTTTTTTATCAGTTGCTGGACCAGCGGCATCATCTCGGAATCGGCTTTCCCATCGCCGATCGCCTCGAAATAGCTATCCTCATCGCGAACCTCGTCCCCATAGCGCAGGGTCCAGAGCACGATACCCTTTCCGCGTGGCTCCAGCATGACGGCGCGCTCGCGCCGCGAGATCACCAGCCGGGAAATGCCGACCATGTTCTGGGCGTCCATCGCGTCGCGGATGACCGAAAATGCTTCCTCGCCGACCGGGTCGTCGGGGGAAAGATAATAGGGCGTGTCGAGCCAGATCCACTCGATGCTGTCGCGTGGCGTGAAGGTGGAAATGTCGATCGTCCTGGTACTCTCCAACGCCACGTTCTCAAGTTCCTCGTCTTCAAGAATGACGTATTCGTCCTCGCCGCGCTGATAGCCTTTGACCTCGTCTTCTTCTTTCACCTCTTTGCCGGTGACGGCGTCGACATAATGGCTGACGACTCGGTTCTGGGTCTGGCGATTGAGGGTATGAAAACGGACCTTCTCGCTTTCGGATGTCGCCGGCATCATCTGCACCGGGCAGGTAACGAGCGAAAGTTTGAGATAGCCTTTCCAGTGCGGGCGGATGGCCATAACGACACCCTCCGATCAGCCGGCGCGACGCGGCGGCGCGGCCTGCTTCGACTTCGCGGCAGTTTCTGCTGCCTTCTGGCGACCGGCGCGGCGGTTGGCGTTGGCGGCCGTGCGCTTCGGCTTCGTCTCCTTGGCGCCCAGCCCAGCACTTTCGCGAAGCGCTTGCAATAGATTGCTCGGCTTGGAGGCCACCGGCGCCTTCTTCTTCGGCAACGTGCGGCCCTCGATCTTAGCCTTCACCAGTTCGGCGACCGCGGCCTCGTAGCGATCCTCGAACGTGCTGGCATCGAAGGTGCCCTTCTTGGTTCCGATGATGTGTTCGGCGAGCTCGAGCATTTCGCCCTCGATTTTGAGATTCGGGATCTCCTCGAATGCCTTTTCCGACGAGCGGACCTCGTAGTCGAAGTTCAGCGTCGAGGCGATCAGGCCTTTGCCATGCGCGCGGATGAGGAGGGTGCGCATCCGGCGGAAGAGCACGGTCTGGGCGATTGCGGCGACCCCTTGCTTTTTCATGCCGTCCCGTAACAGCAGGAAGGCATCCGTGCCCATCTTGTCGGGCGCGAGATAGTAGGGCTTGTCGAAATAGGTGGTGTCGATCTGGGAGCAGGGAATAAAGGCCTCGATCCTGAGAGTCTTGTCGCTCTCCGGGATTGCCGCGGCGACCTCGTCGGGCTCGAGCACGACATATTGGCCATTGTCGACTTCATAGCCCTTGACCTGATCTTCTCGCTCCACCGGATCGCCGGTCTCGCTGTCGATGAACTCGCGTTTAACCCGGTTTCCGGTTTTGGGATTGAGCGTGTTGAAGGCGATGCGCTCGGATGAGGAGGCGGCCGTGTAGAGCGCCACCGGACAGGAAACCTCTCCGAATTTGATGTAACCCTTCCAATTCGCTCTTGGGCCCGCCATGACACCGACACTCCACCACAATCAAGCGATTCAAGTGATTCGGAGGCGATTCGTTCCGACTCGAAACGAATCATTTTTCAATGACTTAGCTCTGTTCGGCTGCGCGTTTTGCGAGCCCCGCCTAGGTTCCTGATACAATTCGTCTTTTGGCGGCGACTCGCATTTTCTGGGTTTACCAACCTCAAGGAGAACGGCGGACAGCGTCGAAACACCTCGTTGGTTCTGCGCCGCAGTGTTCCAGAAGTAGGTGGGAGGGCCGCGCGCGATTTTGTTATGTGACTTGCGGCGACGAGATCTCTCAAGGTGCGGCGCCGATTGAGGAACTTCCACGTCCGTCACCAGTTTTGCTCGACGAGACAGGAGGTGGACATGGGAATGAACAAACCGAAAGACGGCGCTCCGGGCACTACCGACCAGTCTCCGCGCTGGGAAGGCCCCGAGGAAAGCAGACCGCGTGGGTATCTTCCGGCAAAGGATAACCCGGATAGTGATCGAGACGCCGCGGGCGAAAATAACCGGGATCCGGAGCGCAGCCGGGCGTCTGATGCCCTTAAGACGAAACAAGATGCAAAAGGCCAGTTCGCCAAATCTCAGGCGGATCGCAAGAGCACCGGCGTATCGAGCGCAAAGCCCACCGTGGTGACTGGGTCCGAGGACATGTCCGACGACCGTAGCGCGCCCGGTCATAAGGAACCCGCAAAAGACTGGGACGTAGGGTTCGATGAAACCGAGCCGGACCGTTCAAAGTAGTCAAGGCGAGGAAGGGCACGAACGTTTTCTTGACTTCATTCCCGCGCGCTCTAACGCCGCCGATCGGTCGGACTCACAGACCGTCAGTCATCGGCCGCCGCCCGCGGGCGATCTCAGCAGACAGAAGTACCCATCGTCTGTGTCCACCCTCAATCGCATGTTGGCATGCGCACGCCCGAAATCCGTCCGTTGCAACGCAACTGCTGCGTAGCGAACCCATCAGTGATCATATTCCGCAGTGGGAGCGATCCCTGCTCCAATGCCGGGGCCTTGGAAGCGGCCAAAGCTGGCGTGACGGTAGTCGATCATGCGGTAGGTGTTTGAAAGTCTTGAAATTCGCTCTGGCGCAGCCAATATTTTTTTCACTTCTTTTTCATCCGGCGTGAATGCGAAAGGAGGACATCATGCTGCACCCGGAATTGGTTTGGATGACGCCCGTCACCGTCCGCATGAAGGACGGGGCGTCCCATATCTTCGCTTCTGTCAACGACGCACTCGATTTCCTGGAAGGCGATTGGGCCATCTATCGCGGCAGACAATACAATCGGGCGGTTCAAACGTGCCGCCGTGCGCTAAACCGAATGACGCCAGTCGCCATCGCACGCGAAGCGTTCATTGACGCCTGCCGAGATGCGGGCATGTCAACGAGCGCGGATGGGCTGCTCGCGACGAAGACCGGCGCTGGCGGTCAACATTCGCCTATCTAGAATGGCTGGGGTCGGGCGCTTCTTAGGGCCCGACTTTCGAACATTCGCTCCGCGGCGCACCATAGCAATTCGCGACCGCGGGCCAAAAATGACCCCGGCAACTCGGGAGGCGCACTGGTGACAGCAGACGGCATGCTGGTCGGCGTCAACACCGCAATCATCGCGCCCGACGACGGCAATGTCGGCATCGACTTACGGCACAAAACCTCAGAAGGCTGGCAAAGCTTAGACCTTCTCGTCTCCCATCCGCCGCCATGGTGGCGGGACGGCGGCTTGCAGAGAACTGGGAAAGAATGCCGGACGACCGAAGTGCCGGCGCAATGCTTTCACGGACAATGTATCATCTGGATTGTGCGCTGCGGCCGATCCTTGAGAATGTGCCGTTTCATCGCGCCGTACTTTCGCGAATCTGAAGCTCGAAGCCCAAGTTGACGATCGGCGATTCAATTGGCCGGCCGGCAAGTCGATCCAGCACCATCTGCACCGAGCGCCGGCCGATTTCATAGCGCGGCGTGCGTACGCTGGTGAGCGACGGATAGGCGACGTGCATCATGTCGAGGTCGTTGAAGCCACAGATTGCCATGCTGTGCGGCACGGCGATGCCCGCCCGCTGGCATTCGAACAGCACGCCCATGGCAAGGTCATCATTGTTGCAGAAGACCGCGTCAAGATCGGTGACCTTGCCAAGCGCATCGGCCAGGAGCGGCCCGCCGAGCGATACGCGTGAATGCGTCAGCGTGGTGGTTACCAGCTTGGGATCAAAGAGCTGAGCGGTCTCCAGAGCCGAGCGGTAACCGGCGAGGCGACGCTGCGAGCGAGGATCCATTCGCGCGCCGATGAAGCCTATACGGCGATATCCAGCCTCGATCAGATGGTTGGTCGCCGCCTTGCCGCCATCGAAGTGTGAGAACCCGACCAGCATATCGACCGGATCGTCGCCATACTCCATGATCTGCACGATAGGGCAATCCGCGCTCTCGAGCAGTTTGCGGGTCGTTTCGGTCTGGTCGATGCCGGACACGATCAGCGCCGACGGCCGCTGGCTCAAAAACATCCGGATCAGGCGTTCCTCTTCCCGGGGCGAATAGTGGGTGTTGCCCATCTGTATCTGCAACGGACCGTCGCCGAGCTCGTCATAGATGCCTCTCACCGTGTCGGCGAAGACGATGTTTGTCAGTGACGGCACGAGAACACCGATCACATCGGCTCGGGAGGAGGCGAGCGCGCGCGCATTGGGGTCGGGCGCATAGCCGAGCTGGACCACCGCCGTATCGATCCCCGCGCGCAGTTCGGCCGAAACCAGCGAGGGATCGCGTAGCGCGCGCGACACGGTAATCGCGGCGACCCCTGCCAGTTTTGCGACGTCGGCTATGGTCGGTCTCCCACTGCCGCGTCGGCTTGCCCTCCGGCTCTGGTCTTTGGGAGTGATGTCGTCCTTCACGTCGACTCCTTCTGGCTGCGTGAGCGCAGGGTCCCGACATCGGTGCGGCCGACATACCAGTTCCTTGCGTCCACCTCATCGAAGACGACGGAGATTTCGCGCTCGGACAATCCGGTTGCCTCGGCAATCGCCGCAGTGACCTGGCTGCGGATTGCCGCCTTCTTGGCCGCAGGATCGTCGGCGAGGGTCTCGCGCACGATGGTGATCCGCACCAACGGCATGGCTGGCCTCCTGTCTCAGTCGAGTTTTGCGCCGTTGACCATCAGCCGAACGGCATAAAGCGAGCTGGTCGCGCAGATGTAGAGGATATTTCGCTTAGGCCCGCCGAACACGCAATTGGCGGTGTTTTCCGGCACTCTCACCTTGCCGAGCAAGGTGCCGTCCGGGTGGTAGCAATGGATGCCGTCGCGGGCGCTTGTCCAGATCCGCCCTTCGTCGTCCAGGCGGAACCCGTCAAAGAGGCCAACGGTGCAATCGGCAAAGACCCGCCCGCCCGATATCGCGCCCGCCTCGTTCAGATCGAAGACGCGCATATGCGCAGGAAGGTCGGGCCCATGCGTCCGGCCGGTGTCGACGACGTAGAGCTTTTTTTCATCAAGCGAAAAGGCGAGGCCATTCGGCCGAACCATGTCAGTAATGACGGCCGCAACTGCGCCCGTCGCCGGGTCGACACGATAGACGTGGCAGGCGCCGATTTCGCTTTCGGCCTTGTGGCCCTCGTAATCGGACTCGATGCCGTAGGCGGGATCGGTGAACCAGATCGACCCGTCTGATCGCACGACGACGTCGTTCGGTGAGTTGAGCCGCTTGCCGTTCCAGCGATCGGCGACGGTGGTGATGCTCCCGTCATGTTCGGTGCGGCTGACACGGCGGCCACCGTGCTCACAGGTCACCAGACGGCCATGCCGGTCGGTGGTATTGCCGTTCGCGAAGTTCGACGGCTGGCGAAAGATGCTCACATGCCCGTCGGTTTCGTCATAACGCAGCATCCGGTCATTGGGAATATCCGACCAGACCAGATAGCGCCCGGCGGCGAAATAGGCCGGCCCTTCGGCCCAGCGACACCCCGTATAGAGCTGTTCCACTCGGGCGCTGTGGTTGACCAGGCTGGCAAAGCGCTGGTCTACGATCTCGAAATCCTCGGCCATGGGTACCCTCATGCGACAACGATCGCACTCTGACTGCTGATCGCATGATAGCGCTATCATCACGGAAGGGAATAGCCTTCCTGCATCGCTGTCGACGTCGCCGAATTTCACTTGAAAATTGAGGAGTTCGGTTCTCGGTAATCCGCAAATGTTACTTTACAATTTTTTGTGGTAGCGCTACCTAATTAAGAGACAGCGGTGTTTTCGGGAGGAGACCAGAGCGCCTCGTCAATGGTGAAAGCAGGCATCCAGCGTGCCGGTGCCAGAGAAGTTCGTGCCGTTCCGGGGGAAGGAGTTCCCTCTCGAAACGGAGAACAAAATCAGTGGCGCGCCAATGGGAGGAAATGTCGATGGTGAAGTCACTCGCTGGCGGCATCGTTGCTGCCACTGCCTTTTTTATGTTGGGATCGGCCGCCTACGCGGAGCCGGAAGTGGTTTCAGGGCCCGCGGCGGAGCCGGAATGTTTCGCGCCATGGTCGGCGGACACAAAATTCTTCAAGTTTCCGAAAAAGGAAGGCCCGTACCGCATCGCGCTTGCCAACGGCTACATCGCCAATACCTGGCGTATCCAGATGGTGCAGACGGCAAAGGCCTATGCCGCCCAGCCCGACGTCGCGGCGAAGCTGAAGGAGTTCAAGGTCGTTTCGACGGGTGAGGACGTGCCCGCCCAAATCTCGGCGATCAACAACTTCATCGATTCCGGCTATGACGCCATCGTCGTCAACGCCCAGAACCCGACGGCATTCGCGCCCGTCATCAAGCGGGCGAAGGAAGCCGGCGTGGTGCTGGTTGCCTTCGACAATATCCTCGACACCCAGGACGCGATCAACGTCAACGTCGACCAGAAGGGGCTCGGCCAATTGTGGGGCGAATGGCTCGTCAAACACCTGCCGAACGGCGGCAAGGTACTCGAGGTGCGCGGTGTGGCCGGCACTTCGGTCGACACCGATCGGCACAACGGCATCCATGAGAGACTCCAGGCGTCGGGCAAGAACTTCGAGGTCATCGAGGTCGTGGGCAAATGGGATGACGGGGTGGCCCAGAAGGTGACGGCGGATGCGATCGCCACCAGCGGTCCCTTCGACGGCATTACCGGCCAGGGCGGCGATACCGGCATTGTCCAGGCGATGATCGACGCCAAACATCCGTTCGTGCCGTTTGGCGGCGAAACCGAAAACGGGTTTCGCAAGTTCTGTGCAGCACATGCCGCAGACGGCCTGAAATGCTCGTCGGCCGGAACCGGACCCGCACAGGTGGCCGTTGCCATCAAGACGGCGATCGCCGCGCTCGAGGGACAGGTGGTGCCGCAGTCGGTCAAGTTGCCGTTGGCCATTGTCGAGGATCCGAATTTCAAGGAGGGCCAGGACTACTTCCAGTCCGAATCCGACAATTTCTTCGTCGGTAATTCCTTCCCTACCTGCGGGATCAATTTCTCCGCCCAGGAAATCATGAAGCAGAGCAAGGAAAACCAGTAGGTCGATCAGGAACGGGCGTTGCACAGCCGTGCAGTGCCCGTCGTCCGTAACGGTTTCCCGGAGAGAGCAATGGAAAATGGCGGCCCGCTCTTTCGCATGGAGGGGATATCGAAGCGCTATGGTGGGGTTCGCGCGCTTGAAAATGCCGGACTGTCGGTCAGGGCTGGGGCCATCCACGCCGTTCTCGGTGAGAACGGCGCCGGAAAGTCGACACTCATCAAGATCATGGCCGGCGTCGTGGCTGCGGACGAAGGGCAGATGACGCTCGATGCACAGCCGGTGAAATTCGCTTCGCCGGCTGCCGCCAACGCCGCCGGGATCGCCTGCGTCTTTCAGGAGTTGTCGCTGATCCCGGAACTCAGCGTTGCCGACAATATCGTCATTTCCAATCCGCCGACGCGGTTCGGCATGATCGACCGCAAGGCCCAACGGCGCATCGCAGAGGAGGCGCTGGCGCGCGCCGGTGCCGCCGACATCCATCCTCTGGCGCTGGTCAAGGACCTGCCGCTGTCGCGCAAGCAGATCGTCGAGATCGCCAAGGCACTGGCCCGCAAGCCGCGCATCCTCATCCTCGACGAGGCGACATCGGCGCTGACGGCGGCCGACGTGTCGAAGGTTTTTGCCGTACTGAAGCGATTGCGTGCGGAAGGGCTGGCGCTCGTCTACATCTCGCATCGCATGAACGAGATTGCGGAACTTGCGGACGACTGCACAGTGTTTCGCAACGGCAGCAAGGTTGCGAGCTACGCGGCGGGCACAAGGAGCGATGCGGAGGTCATCGAGATGATGATCGGCCGCGAGTATCACAGCGTCTATCCTCCCAAGCCCGGCCGGCTTGCACAGATTGCGCCTGTGCTTGAAACACGAAATCTGTCCTGGGCGGATCGCCTTCACGACATCTCGTTTTCGCTTCGCTCGGGTGAGATCGTCGGTCTCGGTGGGCTGGACGGGCAAGGGCAGCGCGATCTCCTTCTGGCGTTATTCGGGGTCCTGCGCGGGTTGCGCGGCACGGTTCTCGTCGACGGCAGCCCGATCAGCATCGGCAGCCCTGCGCAGGCGCGCCGGCACGGCATCGGCATGGCGCTCATCCCCGAGGACCGCAAGACCGAGGGGCTGATGCAGCCGATGACGGTGCGCGACAATCTCTCGCTTGCGTCGCTCGATCGGCTGACGCGTGGCGGGATCATCGACAGGGCGAAAGAGGAGAGCGCCATCAATCAGATGATGACGCTACTCGCCATCAAGGCAGGTAATATTGACGCGCCCGTCGGTGCCCTTTCGGGCGGCAACCAGCAGAAGGTCGTCATCGCGAAATGGCTGATGCGGCAGCCGCGCATCATTCTGCTGAACGATCCCACGCGCGGCATCGACGTGGGAACCAAGCAGGAGATCTACCTCTTACTGCGGCGCCTTGCGGACGAGGGCGCAGCCATCCTGTTCTATTCGACCGACTATGCCGAGCTCATCGGCTGCTGCGACCGGGTGCTCGTGCTTTATGACGGAACGGTGAAACGGGAACTGGCAGGAGCAGAGATAACGGAGCGCGCCCTGATAGCGAGCGCACTCAACATTCCGTCTGCAGAACCAACCCAGCGGGAGCCGGCGCAATGAAGGACTGGGAATACCGACTGGCGGAGCACCGGGGCACGTTGACGGCGCTGGCGATCTTCGTGGTCATGTTCATCATCTACACCGCGAACCATCCGGCTGGTTTCACGGCCAATGTCATCCAGACGGCGGCCAACAAGGGGGTGCTGCTCGCCTTCGTCGCGATGGCGCAAACCATGGTCGTGATCACCGCAGGCATCGACCTCTCCGTCGGCATGATCTTCCTGCTCACCAACTGCCTGGCCTCGTGGCTGGTCGTGGGCTCGCCGCTCGAGACGGCCTTCGGCGTCCTCGTCGTCCTGGCCGTGGGGGCGTTGTGCGGGGCGACCAACGGCGCCATCGTGATATACGGGCGTCTGCAGCCGATCGTGGCGACGATCGCAACGGGGGCGGTCTATTTTGGGATCGCGCTGTTGCTGCGACCCTTTCCGGGAGGGTCGGTCAACGAGCACCTCGCGGATGCCCTGACGGGACGTATTTTCGCTGTCGTCCCTGCGAGCCTTGTGGCGCTCGCGGCAGTGGTCGTCCTGATATGGGTGCCCTTCAGCCGCTCGGTCTATGGCCGCGCGGCCTATGCCGCCGGCTCTTCCGAAACTTCGGCCTACATGTCCGGCATGCCGATCCGCCGCGGCAAGCTGCTGGCCTATACGCTTTCGGGCCTGGTGGCCGCCCTCGGCGGGCTGTTCCTCACCTTTTTTACCTATACCGGCGACGCGGCCTTTGCGAGCGGCAATGCCTACACGCTGTTTTCGATCGCCGCCGTGGTGCTGGGTGGCGTGTCGCTGTTCGGCGGCAAGGGCAGCGCCATAGGCGCCGTCTTCGGCGCGCTGGCGTTCCGGACGATCGGCGACCTTCTGTTCGTTTTCGATCTCGATCCGCTCTGGCAACCGCTGTTTCAGGGGCTGATCCTGCTTGCGGCCATCAGCCTCGGCGCGCTCGCCCTCTTTCGTGTGCGCAATCGATTGGAGTGGTTTCTGTGAGCGAGACGGCAATGACGCGGGCAACGGAACGGAAGCAGGGTTTCATGCGCAGTCTCGATCCGGCGGTGCTCACCGCATTTGGCTGCATCGTACTGCTGCTTGTCCTTGGCAGCTTCTATTCGCGCAGCTTCCTGTCACCGGAGTATCTGCTGCAGCAATTGAAGGTGGCATCCTTCCTCGGCATCATTGCCACCGGCATGATGCTTGTCGTCCTGCTCGGGCAGATCGACCTTTCGGTGCCGTGGACCGTGGCAACGGGCGCAATGATGGCCTGCGCCGCTGCAGCATACGGCCCCCTTGGCACCACGCTTGCCATACCATTCGGCATCCTTTGCGGCATCGGCATCGGGCTCTTCAACGGCGTTGGAGTGGCATACCTGCGCATACCCTCGATGATCGTGACGCTCGCGACGAATGCCGTCGCGCAAGGGGTCATGGTGGTCTACACAGGCGGCTTCTCGCCACAGGATTCCGCGACCGCAGCCATGCGCTATCTCGCCACCGGCGCCTTGATCCCGGGCATCCCGAATGTCGTCTTCATCTGGGCGCTGATCGGCGCGGCGATGGTCTTCCTTCTGCGCCGGACGGGCTTCGGGCGTGCGGTCTACGGTATCGGCAATCGCGAGCGTGCGGCCTATCTTTCCGGGATCAATACCCGCCGCATCGTCATGACCGCCTTTGCCGCCTCGGGCGGGCTCTCGGCCTTTGGCGGGGTTCTGCTTGCAGGTTATGCCTCCAAGGCCGCGCAATCCATGGGCGACGCCTACCTTCTTCCTGCCATAGCGGCCGTGGTGCTCGGCGGCACCTCGATCCTCGGCGGACGGGGATCCTATCTCGGCACGGTCGCCGGCGTCATCCTCATCACGCTGCTGCAATCGATCCTTTCCGTCACGCAGATGCCCGAGGCCGGTCGCCAGATCATCTACGGCGTGGTGATCATACTCATGCTCCTGCTCTATGGTCGTGCGCCAGCCAGCCGTTAAACTTGCGGAGAACAGAGGAAGCGCCACACGCATCCATCTGGCTTCTCCGTGCGCGATTTCTAAGGAGAAAAGGGCACTAAGACCGAAATCAACGAATGTCGCCGCCTTCAAGGGTCTTTGGCTGAAACCTCTGTCTTGGCTGTAGCCCTTTAACGCCGTATGGCGAGGTTTCAGCTAGGCAAGAAACCGTGCGTACGGAACCAGGCCACTTCATCACGCAGGGTTTCGCTCACGGGCCGGAACTCCAGACCCAATTCTCGTGTGCTCTTCGCACAATCGTAGCGAGATCGGTCATTCTCCGTGGCAACTGTTCGCGCCATGGCCCAACTCAAGAGTACAGGCTTGCCAGTCATCCGCGCGTAGAGCTCATTGCCGGCGCCGATCAGGTAAAGCAAGAAGAGCGGAATGCGGCGGGTCGGTGCCTTGGCCCTGGTGGCTTGTGCGATCAACGGCAACAAATCGGCCATGGTCATATGCTGTCCGGCGGCGAGGTAACGTTCGCCGCGTTGCCCCCTGTGGCTAGCGAGGATCATCGCCCGCGCCACATCGCGCGCATCGACCACCGAGAAGGAGCCGGGTGGAACGCCGGGCAAGCGCTCGAGTGCCACATCCAGCACTGTTTGGCCAGCCGACGTCGGCCCGATATCCCCCGGCCCGTGCATCCAGCCCGGAAGCACCATGGCCGCCCAGAAATCGGGATGTTTGTCGAGAAAATCAAGCACCACGCGGTCCGACAGGATCTTGCTGCGGTAATAATCATCGGCGTCCCGCTCGTCCCGCAACATGGACTCGTCTATGGTTTGTCCCTTTGCACCGCGCAGCACTGCGACCGAGCTGGTATGGACGAAGCGCCGCACGCCGGCACGATAAGCGTGATCGAGCAAGCCACGCGTACCCGCGACATTGGCCGCGTAGAGCGCGTCCCAATGCTTCCCGCCTTTGTAAGAGTCCCGGAAATAAGCCGCTGTGTGGAAAACCACGTCGACGCCCCTAAGTGCGTCCGCAAAACCCGGCACGTCGAGCATATCGCCGGCGATGATCTCTAAATCCAGCCCGGCAAACTGCATTGCTGCTTTCTCGTGCGAGCGAACCAGCGCGCGCACGCCCCAGCCGTCGGCGATTAGTTCGCGGACCAGATTATTGCCCAGAAGGCCGGTTGCCCCAGTCACGAAGGCAGTCGGCTCATGGGAATCGTTATTAGGATAGTTCAGCATGAAAGTGTTCCACAATTGAGGGAACGCATCATATAAGGCTGGACTAAGGTCCATGGTCAACAGCTTAAGGTGTGAAAAAATGCTGATCGGAGAATTCGCCCAGCGAACAGGATTGAGCCAGGACACTGTCCGCTTTTATGTCCGCAAAGGTCTGCTCAGGCCGCAACTCGGCGCCAAAGGTGGTCGCAATCCCTATCAGATCTTCACTGCCCAGGACGCCTCGACGGTTCGGATGATCCGTTTCGCACAATCACTGGGTCTGCCACTCAAAGAGATCGCGGAGATTGCCACGGAACTGCAACGAGAGGGCTTATCGCCGGCGCGTGAGATCGAGATCATGGACGTCCAGCTCGTCAGGCTTGAGCAGAAGGCAACTGAATTGGCCGAACTGACCAATTACCTGCGGGCGAAGCGCGACTGGGTCGCGTGCGGCAAGCCGGGCGATGAACCGCGATTTACCGATGACAGGATTTGCTAACCTGCGAAACGCACGGAATCTTCGATCGACCAGCCGTCGGGCGCTATCGGCGAATGGCAGCGCAGGGTCGAAACGCGTCGATCGCAGCTTCCGAGGTAAGGTCTGGAAGTGGGCAAACCTGCAGCTCGGCGGCATGTATCATGTCCGCTTCTGTGATACCACCGTGCTCTGGGCCTATCTTGGTGACGTCGTGCTGGCCAAGGTGGCCAATGAGCGTCGAATTCCCATGATCATGAGTGGATCGTCGCTGACACGGCTCGAAGAAGTCGCCGCCACCGCCCCGGGCGCCTGGTTCCAGGCATATCTCCCGGGAGAACCAGATCGGATTGACGCGCTGGTCGACCGGGTACTACGCGCCGGTTTTCAGACGTTGGTACTCACGGTCGACACGGCTACTTTGGCAAACCGCGAGAACAATATTCGCGCCGGCTTCTCGACTCCTTTGCGGCCGAGCTTACGCTTGGCATGGCAAGGCATCACTGATCCCCGATGGACGATTGGAACCTTTTTACGCACTCTGGCAGTGCATGGCGTTCCACATTTTGAGAACTCCTATGCGGACCGTGGCGCACCGATCATCTCATCGAACTTCATGCGCGACTTCGGGCGGAGGGATCACCTGAATTGGGTCCATCTCGAGCGTATCCGCGAGCGTTGGCCGGGAAAGCTCGTCGTCAAAGGCGTTATGCATCCGGATGACGCGTTGCGGGTTCATGAGTTGGTGCGGATGGGCTGATAGTGTCCAATCACGGCGGCCGTCAACTCGACGGGACCATGTCGCCCTTAAGTGCGCTTCCTGCGATTGTTGCGCGGGTCGGCAACAAAACCGCTGTCATGATCGACGGTGGCTTCAGGCGGGCACCCATGTAATCAAGGCAATCGCCCTGGGTGCGCGCTTCGTCTTTGTTGGGCGCCCATTCCTCTATGCGGCGGTCGCCTCCGGCAGTCCAGGTATCCTCAAAGCTATCGACATCCTAAAAACCGAAATTCATCAGAATATGGCGCTCCTCGGAGCCGTGGCGCTAGACGACATCGATGGCAGTTTTGTCGTTTGCCGTGATCGCGACAGCGCTGTGTCGGCGTCTGGAAGTGTGAAATGAGCACAATCTTAGGATGTATTCTGCATGTTGGAAAACTAATCGTTGACGCGGCAATCCAAGTCCCTTATAGATGCGGCATCGATCTTTTGCTTGCCGAGCTTTGTCTACCGCGCGATTGGCACCGCGCCTTAAGCGAACTTCCCTTTCAAAAACAGTCGGTTTCTACCTGCGCAGCATAGGCTGCGCGGTTCCTCAATCTATGCTTTGAAAGGGTTCATCATGACCACAGGCACAGTAAAATGGTTCAACTCCACCAAGGGCTTCGGCTTCATCCAGCCTGATAACGGTGGCGCAGACGCGTTCGTGCACATCTCCGCTGTCGAGCGCGCCGGAATGCGCGAACTTGTCGAAGGGCAGAAGATCGGCTTCGAGCTCGAGCGCGACAATAAGTCGGGCAAGATGTCTGCTACCAATCTGCAGTCCGCCTAAAATCGAGATTTGCTTCCCTTGGCCACGGATGTACTGGCACTGCCGGAAGCTGTTTCAACAAGGCCAGGCGTTTTGCCTGGCCTTTTTTGTTTCGGTTGCTAAGCCGAACTAGTTGAGGTTCCAATGATAGAAGCACACAGCAAATCCCGTCAGCAGGCGGAGATCGCCTTCATGAAAGTCCGGACGCAGTTCTTCCCCAAAAACAACGCGATAGAAGAGGTGGAATCCGTCGCTCAGGCCCGGGATGCCAAGACTCTCCGGCTTCGAGAGGCACGTCTTGCAAAGGAGTTGGCCGACCGCTTGTCGGCGCCACCCTACCTCATCGCCAAACGCGCCAAGGCGCGCTGATCTCTGCTGCACTCACTATTGGGATAAGAATGAAGAACGCCAGAAAAAACGAAGTCTCCGACCGCCGAGCCGCATCCGCTGACGCCAAAACTGCTCTCCTGAACGCCTACCGAGCGGCAAGGACTGCGGCGGAACCAGCTAGGATGGCAAGGCAGGCCGAACGCGCAGCCATTGCCACCGCTCGTGAAGAGCGGCGTGTTGAACGCGAGCGTCTGAAGCTTGAGGAGCAAAAGCGTATCGAGACCGAGGCGACAGCGCGGCAGGCAGCCGTTGAGGCGGCGGCAGTCTCCGAAACCGAAGCGCGGGCGATCGCCGAAAACGCACGTATAGCGCAGGTGATCGAAGATGAGGCGGTGCGGAAGGCCAACCGCGACCGGCGCTATGCCAATCGCAAGGCAAGACAAGGATAGCTTTTGCTGCCACCCGACAGCATGGCGATGTCATTCTCGGGACACTCAAAACGAAAGGGAGCCCCGATGGCACCGGATACGAATGAACTCCAGGCGATCAACACGTCGTGGCAAATCGCAATCCAGGAAATCCTGCGCATGGTCATACGTGACATGTACCGTGCCGGCGGCGAGGCAAATTTCAAGGCGCACATCAAACGCATCGAAGAGGCCGCCGTCGACAGCATCTATACCGATCTAAGACTTCGAGGAACCAATGAGTGGACCGAGTTGCTCGTCAAGGAACGGGCGAGCAATTTCGTAACCACCTTGCTGACGTCCTTTACCTACGACCGAGCCTGACCGGGTGCACGTACGCTAGTTGCGATCGGCGATGTCACGTTGCTTCATCAACGCCCGGACAAGGCTTTGGTCAGTGACCTCAGACTGTTGCGCCGGCCATGGCATTCCACAGCGCCATCGCGCGGGTCCGATGAATGTGGGTGGCGAGGGCTGAGCGTTCGACCTCGTCGAGAACGTAACCGTCCTCGTCAACGGCACGCCAAAGCCAAACTTGCGGCCGCCGATGGAAATCACGACCTCGTCCAGATGCCAGATATCCTTTCGCGACGGCTTCTTTCTGCGCAACTGTTTCGCATAAGCCGCGCAGAAATTGCGGCCCACCGCCGTATCGTTTCGTAGGACACGACAATGCCACGCTCCAACAGCATTTCCTCGACCAACCGCAGGCTCAAAGGGAACCGGAAGTACAGCCAGACCGCACGCGCGATAATCTGCGGGGGAAAGCGGTGGTTCTTGTAGCTGATGGTCGGTTCGCTCATCCCCGCCAAAATATCCGCCAACCTTTAAGCCACCGACAACGCGACATCACCCACGCAACGCCTTCAGGGAAGGCGTGTCGGCATGTTCGGGCGAGGCAAGTAGCTTCTTGGCAATGGACGCATGATTTGCCCCCGGCGCGGAATCCCCCTGGCGCCACCCAACACGGCCAGCCTTCACTTATGCACACTTCCCGTCAGCCAATCCGGCGATAAGTCTGCCACGCAATTTGCTCCGGTTACCAAGAATGCGGCCGTTTCTTTCTGCCTCGGCCGAAAAGCGAGGGGCAACATGTAGATAACGGCGGCGGAACTCATGAAGAGCTCTGCGCCGATTCCTATGCATCCGCAGATCCGCCTAAACCTTGCGTGTCCGCGATCCGGGCGAGAGCGCGCATAGACGCTTCGATGTCGTGCTCGACGCCGGAGAAAGCCGCGCCGTTAACAGCCGCCTCTCACTTGATGCCGTTCGCCTCGGCGACGAAATCCGACAGCATCGGCACGTATTCCTCGCCGCGACCAGCTCCGACCGCCTGGGCGAAGGAATTCCTGACTGCGGCCCCGATCGGGTTCGCGACGCCGCTCGCATTGGCGAAGCCGGCGAGATAGCTCATGTCCTTGAAGCCGTTGCGGATTGCGAACTTGTGGGCGTTCGGGTCACGCTCCAGCACCCAGCGGAAGAACGTCTGATAGAAGGGGCAATCCATGCGGCCCCCTCGGATGACGCTGTCGAAGACTTCCGGGGTGAGCCCCGCTTTGCGTCCGAGCATCAGCGCCTCGGAATAGAGCGCCGCATAGCCCATCGAGAGAAAGTTGTTGAGCAGCTTCATCGTGTGGCCGGTGCCGGTTGGGCCTGTGTGGACGATTCTGCCGGCGAAGCATTCGAGCACGGGCCAGACACGGCGCACGTCCTCGTCCGCGCCGCCGACCATCACATCGAGCGTACCGGCGGCGGCGTCCGCCGGGGTACGGCTGAGCGGCGCATCGATGAGGGTAATAGCCTTGCCGGCGAGGTTCGCAGCGAGTTTTGTGGTGACGGAGGGATCGGAGGTCGAACAATCGACGATGGTGAGCGGCTTGCCGGCGGAAGCGATGCCGTCCGGGCCTTCAATCACCGAGAGGACTTCCGGCGAGCCGGTTACGCAAAGGATGATGATGTCGCAACGCTCGGCCATATCGCGCGGTGTTGCTGCCTCCGTCGCGCCCTCGGCGACCAGCGCGTCGACCGGCGCGCGATTGTGATGCGCCATCACGCAAAGCGGCGAGCCCTTCTTCAGGATATTCGCCGCCATGCCCTGACCCATCAGCCCGAGCCCGATGAAGCCCACATTTGATTTCGTCATTTGGTCGCCTCCACTGATTGGCTATCGAGATCACGATGATTCTGGGTCGGGGCCCGAGAGTCATTGAACGCGATCGATTCCGACAAGTCGAGCCTCGGGATCAGGCTAAAAACGGCGCAGGCGTTTCCGCGCTAGAATTTACGGCTGACGAAGGGCGAGTTGGCGAGCCCGAAACGCCACGGGTGTTCCACCGCCTTCGTAACTCCCACACGGATACCGCTGGAGATCGGCGGACGCTGAGCCGGTAGGTGGAGGTGAAACGGCTCCTGCCAAAGCGGCAGGCCATCCTGCGCTCTATTGATCGCCAGCGCCTGGCCGAGGCGTCCCGGCCCGGAGCACAAGAGCCTGTCCTTACGAACACCCCTCCGCGCTTGCATCGCCTCGATGCCCCACTTCGGCTCGATTGCGCGGATCAAGACGGCGCTGCCGGGCAAGCAAACGAAGTTGAGACACCAATGGAGGCCATAGGAGAGATAAACATAGGTGTGCGCCGGCGGACCGAACATCGCTCGATTTCGGTCGGTGGCGCCGGCGAAGCTGTGCGACGCGGCGTCATCGGGCAGATATGCCTCGGTCTCGACAATAATTCCGCCGACGCCGGACACCGCGAATTCGGCGCCGATCAGGTCCGCCGCCACCTCGACGGCGGGGCGCGCGAAAAACCTGGCATCCCACCTCAATCGATGCACCGCAGGGTCCTAGCCTCCATCTTTGCATGATGGTCTACTGGATGATTCCTTGGATAGGAATCGATTTAAGGGATCAGGCGGCAATTCACAGTGCCACGTCACCACGCTGTCGACCGGAGGAATTTCCTCCGCACGCAACACGTGCTTCCGGTGCTGCTCGCGGCCAGAGGGTGGGCCTCAGCCTCTTCCCTTTGCCAGCGGCAGTGGGATTCGTAGCGACGCCACCGCATCTTTTGGTGCGCCCACGACTCCGCCGCATTCCCCTTCATGCATCATTAGGTGCGGATGCAACGTGAAGAGGCCGTCACCCGACTTCCCGGTCGGTAAGCGTGGCGTGATGGCCGCCTACCGGCGCCGCCCTGGAGTGGGATAGTGTCCGCCGAGTGCTAAGTGGACACTATGGCGGTATCCGATGTCGGGCAATAAAGCAAAGCGGCGAAGCGCAGTCGACGGAACCGGTCGCTGGAAGACAAAATGGCGAATTGTCGAAAAAGAAACGCGGCTTCCCGGCAATTCGGTAGCGGAGACGGCGTGCCGGCGCGGGGTCAACAGCAACCTGCTTTTTCGCTGGATGCGGGCAGCCGAGGTTGGACAACTCGGTCATGCCAGCTTCCCTTCTGCTTCTGCCGGAACCCATCCTGGAATTCATTCCGATCGGCGTGTGACAATACCGGTCGCTCCCGCTGCGCCCGTTCCCGGTGGAGCGTTCGGCGCGGCCAAAATCGGTGTTGCCGACCAAAGGGGCCGACAGGCCAGGTACACGTTCGTCCCCGCGGCAATCTGGATCACGACGCTTCACTCATCCGCGGTCACTAGCTGGGCCGCTATATGCCGTTCAATCATTTCCTCCAGAATCGATCTTTGAGAGGCATTTTCTCCTGCCTATCCGGCGAGGACCGGGAGAGAGAGGGCAAGTTGAAAACCGGAGGGGGGATTGCCCACCCAAAGGACCGGCTGGATGGAGCGAAGCGGATCCGGCCGTGCTGCTCCGCTGAACGTACGGTAGAGGTGCGCCCAGTCGATGGGTATTCTCAAATATCGAGAGTTGAGCAACGACGTGGTCGAACCGACGGAAAAGCTGGACGCCGCAGCAGTGCCTGATCAGGAGCGCGGTTTCAGAGTGCGTCTTCTCGAAGAACGCGACACAGAATCGGCGCGTGATATCATTAAGCGGCACCACTTTAACGACCGTGTTCCCTGATCATCTCAGCGTGCAACACCGGCATTAGATATTCCGATGGATGAGGAGGGTTCGACGTGAATATTTCAATGAAGATCTTGCCGTTTATATTTGTTTCCATGACGGCAATAATTGTTTCCTGCAAGGCATATCGTGATACATTATTCTATTTTCGAAATAATTTGGATTTCAATATAGACAATGAATATTCTGGAACAACGTATAAGACAGACGGTTCACGCGAATATTACAAAGAAAGCAATAGACGTAGGGTGTTATTTCTCCGCAGATTTTATCGGTGCTGTATATTGCTTTTATTTGTATTGATTCTTTCGTGAAAAATAAATAACGCGGCGTTGGTTCTTCAGTATTACTTTTGTTCTACCTTGATGGTCGGGGGCGATAATGGGTAATAAAAACACTCACTTCGAGCAAACCTTTACGTAACGATTTTGCGGTTTAAGACTGTGTACGCCGTAAACGGCGGATGGGGGCCGGCAAGCTATACATTTACGTTTGACGTTGCCAAAGCGGCTCGCGTCCCCGGGCGCGGGCCCACGCGCTCACGCTCCCGCGATTGGGTGGGGCAGACATCGGGGAGGGCAGCGCAACCCTGCAGGAGCTGCTCACCACATTGTTGTTACCCTATGCTGGGGAAACAGATCATGGGCATCGCGTGACGATACGAGGTGCGACCTTTGGGTGTCACGGACGGCCATAACCGGTCTTGCTCTTGTCGTGCATGGTTTGCAACGAGCGCCGCCAAATATGGACCGTGGCGAAACGCTGGAATTGGTCTGGACCGAGCGAGGAGGGCCTGCAGTCGCGCAGACCGAGACAGAGGGTTTCGGGACAAAGCTTGGCAAGCTCACTGTCGAAAAACAGTTCCGCGGAGAGATCATTCGCATCCGGGACCCTAAGGGTCTCGTCGTTCGGCTGATCGTTCCGAAGGATCGATTATTAGAACGAATAGGCGCGAGCGCAGCGAAGCCACCGTCAACATCACGCGGGTCATCCTCCGCAATTCTTATGTACCCCCCGCCAACGGCCGATCTCGCCTAACTTTGGCCGGCAACAAACCTTTGCTCTTTTGGTTCGTACGTCTCCCTCACCAATCCCTTTCAGCGGTTTCCTAGCACGCGGGCCCGTAAGATCCGCTTATCGGCCGAAGTGCGAGCCCGCTAAACCGCGCTCTGACATATTCTCTGGCGATCGATCGAACCAATTCCGCCGATGTGAGTTGTTAGTACAGGCACCATTTCAGGGAGGAACGCACATGGATTGGAATCGGGTCGAAGGCAATTGGAAGCAGTTCAAGGGTAAGATCAAGGAGCAGTGGGGCAAGCTCACCGACGACGATCTCGACGAGATCGCCGGGAAACGCGATCAGCTCGAAGGCAAAATCCAGGAACGCTATGGTCTTGAGAAGGACCGCGCCAAGCGCGACATTGACGACTGGTACAGCAAACAGGATGATTGGTAAGGGTCCTCTCTGGCATAATCGAAACCCGCCGTCGGCGGGGTTGGATTTCCACCGGTCCGTTGTGCGTGATCGACGCACAAGCAGTTGCGCACCCTCCGTGGTTCTTGGTCGAACTACCGGGTGCGCAAATCATCCGTAATTCACTGAGGACGTTGGAACTTTAACAACCGTCACGGCGTTTTCGGGTTCCTGAACATCATCAAAGGAGTGGGACCATGCGACGCATTCTAATTGCTCTTGCAGCGACAACGATGATGGTTGGAGCGGCTGCCGCGCAGACGGCGGAAACCGCCACCACGGAAACCTTCGTTACCGCCAAGCCGACCGATGTGTTGAGCTATAACCTGGTCAATCTCAATGTCACCAACAATGCCAACGAGACGATCGGGGAAATCAAGGATCTGATCCTGTCGGAAGATCAGCTGACGGGTTACATCGTATCGGTCGGCGGGTTTCTCGGGATGGGCGATCGCTACGTGATCGTGAGCCCGAAGTCCGTCAAAATCACCTATGTCGAAAACGACAAGAAGTGGACGGCGGTGATGGACGCGACCAAGGATCAGCTCAAGGCGGCCCCTGAGTTCAAATACGAAGGCCGCTGGGAACGCTAATCCGGGCGACGACCAAATATGAAAAGGTTCTGGAACTGACCTTTTCATTCGCAAGGGGCCAAGGATTTTTCCGCGACACGTGGATTGTACAAGGCCTTTTTAAGGACGCTTTGAATGGCCAAGCTCTCGAAGCCCGCCGCTCCGGCTGTCGGCGATACCCAGGACGCCCTGGAAAAGCAGATCGCGACGCTTCGCCATGAAGTGGCAAAGGTCAACAAGCTGCTTGCGGATCGAACGAACGGCGTGTTGGATCAAGCGCGCGAGCGGGCAGCCGATCTTTACGAGGATGTGTCGAAATCGGCGGCGGGGACGGCGAAGCAAATGGGCACGCAGGCCCGGGCGGTATCAGAGGCCGCTCGAAAGAACCCGGGCACCACAGCGACTTTGCTCCTTGGGGTCGGCATACTCAGTTTCCTCCTGGGGGTGGCTGTCGGGCTGACTTTTTCGGACCCGCGTCGCCGTTGGTATTGATGCAAACTCATCAAAACTTGGGTCGGATAATCGCTCTTCCCTCCACTTGTAAAAGGCAAGATTGGCTCTCATGCAGCAAAACAACACTCTCTACCTGATCATCGGCGGCCTGGTTGTCGCCGTTATAGTCCTCGGCGTCTACCTCTATCGCGAGGAAACGAAGCCGGCCGGCGTTGAACTGCGGCTTGACCGGAATGGCGTGTCCGTTCAGGAAAACTGAAGCCCAAGGCAGAGGGGAGGCAGTCGACCCAGCGTTCATCAGCCGTTTCCATGGTCGCGACTTCCACCGGTTCGGTCCCGAGGGTTCTCACCCAATTACGATCGCAACGTCGCCACGCTGACTGTTTAAAATGCGCGCTCTTGGTGATAGTTTTGCCATTCGAGCATGCACGTGGACGTGTGGTCGGAAGAAGATCGATGATCGGTGATAATTCGCGAATAGTCTCCGAAGAGGAGTTTGCTCTCTACGATGCCATTGAACGAGCGATCGCGAATGTGCGCGCGGCTCTTGCTGAAATCGATCGCGCCTGGGTTCGCATCACTGCGGAACGGCCCAATCCGACTGCGGCTGCTTTCGCGGCTCTGGAGACGGCAGACGAGATGCTGACCGTCGCCCGCGAAGATCTCGCCCGCGCCCGCGCTTCGCTCATGGCGTATCCTCGGACGAGACACATGCAGTAATCGTAAGAGATGCGACGGATTTCGTCCGCCGCATCTCACGACCGTGAAGCGGATGTCAGGTCGCCTTCACCTCGATCTTTCTCACAGCCGACAGCGCTTCCTCCGTTTTTGGGAGCGTCACAGTCAGGACACCGTTCTTGAATTGCGCGGCGGCCTTGTCCGTGTCGACGCCCGACGGTAGCGGAATCGAGCGGTAGAACGACCCGTATGAGCGTTCCAACAAGTGATACCCCTTCTTGCTCTCTTCTTGCTCACTCTTCTTTTCTCCCTTGATCGTGAGCGCGCTGTCCGTCAGGGAAACATCGACGTCCTTCTGATCGATTCCAGGAAGTTCCACCGAAACCTCAAGCGCACTCTCGGTTTCGGCGATGTCCGTTCGCGGCCCACCGGTCTCCCAGCGCCCGAAAGCGCCGAACGGTTGATCGAACCGCTTCCAGAAATCCTCGAAGATACGGTTCACATCGCGCTGCAAAGAAAAGACGGGGTTTCCCTCGTCTGACTTCGCAATTTCGCTTCCCTTGGTATTGCCCCAGGGGATCAGATCTCTAATCTGCATGGTCAACCTCCTTTCTCCGGACGAATTACGCCATCTTCAGCTGGATCTTTCTCGCCTTGGCCGGCGCAGCCTTCGGAAGGACCAGCCGTAGGACGCCGTTCTTCTGCGATGCCTCGATACTGTCCCGATCGATATCCTCGGACAGGGTGAAGACGCGCTCATAATTGCCCGCGCCATATTCGGCGTAGATTTGGCGATAGTTGTCATGCTGCTGGTCCGTCGCGTAGCCGCGAGTCGCCAGCGTCCGCTTCTCGAGCGTGATGTCGACACCCTCCGAGGCGACGCCGGGCATGTCGACGAGAACAACGACATTGTCCTCTGTCTCATAGATATCGGTGCGCGGGACAAACAGCGGGCGCGAATGGGTCGGTTCGCCACCGTCAAGCTTGCTTGGGGCCCGGCGCTCGGTCGTTTTCAGTTCCTGAGCCATGTTTGCCTCCTTATCCTTTGATCTGGATCTTCTTCGGCCGATCCGTCTCAGGCCGGTGCAGTTCGACTTCGAGTAGCCCGTTGGCGAAGCGCGCCTCGACCTGTTCCGGATCGACGCGGAAAGGCAATTGCACCGTTCGAGAGAAGTTTCCGTACACTCGCTCGCGCCGGTGCCAGACGGACCTCTCGTCCTGCGCCGGGGATCCGCGTTCGCCCGTCAATGTCAGCGTGTTCTCGCGAACCGTGAGATCGACATCGTCAGGCGCGATCCCAGGCAATTCAGCAGTCACCGCCACGCTGTCCTCACCCATCCAGAGGTTGACGGGTGGAAACTCCTGGGCGGCTTTGGCTGTCATGTCGGACAAGCGCTGATTCATTTCCTGCTGCATGCGCCGCATTTCCAGAAACGGGTCGAACCCGATGCGGCCAAAATCCGATACCAGCATGTGCATCCTCCTTCGTTTCTTAATCAGCCATGTTGCTTGCGACGTGCTAAGCACGTGCATGCCGGAGCCGAATGGATCGGAGGCGGTCGGGACCAGACGATGAGAAGACCGAGACGGTCGATCGCACACCGCGTTACGCAAGAAGGTGGGGGGCCGGGCAGACGCCGGACCATATCCTCCTTGCGAAGCGATATGAACCGAACCCGGTCCAACACATGAGTGGACCATCGTTCCCGTGCCAGGACCCGAGAGGGGCATCCGGCAAAATTGAGGTAGGTGAGCAAAACGCGCGTTTCAAGGGCCGACGTTGCTTGAGAGTAGTTCATTCTTTGCTCGGGCGGGCTCTGATCTCACCGAACGCGCGGCCTGGCTTTTGGGTTTTGATCGTTTCCTAGCCGGTGCCTCGATCAGCTCCTCTGGGGCTCGCGGACACGCGATGCGTGCTCGGGCGGCGTCAGCCGTCTAAACACCAGCCGCCATCCGGGAGGGGTGACGTTTGGTACGCTCCTGCGATTGTTCATGTTATGTGCGTCTGGGATCGCATAATGTATCAAGTGGGACGGCGCGATGGCCGGTATCTAGTCCGTTTTTTTGCCTGCGCATCATCTGGCTGGTTGCCAATTGCGCGGCGTGCGCGTGGCGTGATGGCCGCCTACCGGCGAGCCGAACGCGTCTCGCCGCCGTCAAACTCGGCCCTGACGATTCCGAAAGCCCGATGGCATGCCGACGCGCGAGGCTACTCAAGCGCGCTCATGTTGAGAGTGCTGGGAGGGCCGGCTGATAGATGATCACCTGGTTGCGTCCATTCTTCTTTGCCTCGTACAGTGCTTCGTCCGCTTGCCGCTGCAACCCCTCTGAAGATACGGTTGCATCGCGGTGGTTCAGCACTGCCAGTCCGATGCTGACTGTGACATAAGCGCCAACGGTTGATCTTGGGTTTGGCAATGACGCAGCTTCCACGCGGCCTCGAATTCTCTCCGCCACCGACACGCCATCCTCCTGATTGGCATCACGAAGAAGGATGAGAAATTCCTCGCCGCCATAACGCGCGACCTGGTCGCGATCGTCACGCAAGCAGCTCTGAATAATGCCGGCGACCTTTACCAGACACCGATCACCCTCGGCGTGGCCGAGACTGTCGTTAAGCTGCTTGAAGTGGTCGATATCGCACATCAGAATTGCTGCGCCCTGGGTTTGCGCGATCTCGTCGCTCCACACGCGACTGAGCGTTTCCATTATCCAGCGTCGATTTGCGATACCGGTGAGTGGGTCCGTTCGGGCGAGCAGCTCGAGCCGAGAATTTGCGTCCGTCAGTTCGCCAAGACGAGATCGGTCGCGTAGTTCGAGCAGAAAGGTCTTGTGCGCCAGGATGCCTGCAGTCCTGCGCGCAACAACGGTCGCGACTACCCCGCTTGCGAAGAAGAGCGCACCGGCCAGAGCATTCTCGGCGGTAATTTCCGGATTTTGCATCTGGAAGACAAGATATTGACCAAGCGCGAAGACGGCGATTGCAATCGACCGTTCGAGCGGGACGGGGAATATGATGATCGCGGTCACGGCGACAAAAAGCATGATCGTAAGGTGTCGCTCGTGATATTCGCCTCCCGTATTGACGCCGACCAGCGCGACCGAAAGCAGGATCAAAAACACACCAACGTGGAGCGCTACGCCCTCGATCCACGTCCCGCGCGGTTTCTGAAATACGATCGCGGTGAGGATTGCTGCCGGGGGCAGAATCGACGCCGGCAGAAGCATCTTCATGACGACTTCAGACGGAAGCAAGGCGGCGTTGACTGCTAGCGTCAGGACGTCGAGGACCACCACCCACACCATCCAGGCACGGATAATCTTCGACGCCTGTGGCCACGACCGCGCGTGGAAGAGCCGGGCAAGTTCCGCATTAAGGCGAATATCGCGTGTGCGTCCCGCAAGAAGACGATCGACTTCGCTGACGACCGTCGGGGGCAATCGTTGGGCGGCTGGTGGCGCTGAAACCTCGCTCGCGCGTGAAACGCCTGATGCTCGTCGTGTATTCATGCTCTGGCCATCTAGGGGCGGATCAGACAATGGCAAGAATGTGCGGCCTGACTGTGATGGGCGTTACCGACTTGACTTAATGAGCCGGGCGGCAGCGTTTCAGTTCGATACATGGTGTCTGACTTGCCGCTGGTGACGCTCTCGGCGGAAGACATCTGATCATTGGCACGCGGTGACTGAGCCGGCTCTTTTCAGGTTGCTAGAACCTATGGAGCACCCAACCCCGCTCCGGTGGTTCGCACGGAACGCCCGGGATGAGCCGTGCTCAAAGCGAACGGATCAGGCGGAAGATCTCACTCGGAACATCGGTCGTGATCTGGCGCACTTTCGCCCCCACGAGCGTACGCAGGATGGAGTCATTGATGTCCCGGCCGGGATTGACCGTCCAGGCGTCCGTTTCAATGCCGAGGTCGAGCAGGCGCGCAACGAGGGGAAAGCCCTGGTTTTCTGCGGCAACAATGGCGTCGAACCGGAGGTAGGCAAGACTCACGCCGGTGCTGCGCCGCTCGATGTGGCGCAGCAACCGCTCTGGATCGCGCAGGTCTCGCTGGCGGGAAACCGCCAGCATCGGATCGTAGCCGAGCCGGGCTCCGGGAATGGCCGCGGCGAGACGGCGTGCCTCATCCAGATGATGCGAACCGACGACGATGGCGTCCGCTAGCCCGGTGACGGCCGCTGCGGCATCGGCCACCGCCGAATCCGGAAGCGTGTGTCCTTCGAGCAGCTTGAGATCGAGCTGAAGGTTGGCCGATGGCGCTCTCGGTAGTCTTTGAAGCGGGGCCACGAGTTTGGCGAGCGACAGGACCGGCGCATCGGGATCGGGGGCGCCTGCTGCGTCCCGGTGAAAAAGCCCCGCCATCGATGCGATCGGCGTGCGCGGAACGCGGCCGCGGCCGGTCGTCGATGGACCGAGCGTCGCATCGTGGAGAACGGCGAAGCGGCCATCGGCAGTGCCGAGTATGTCTACCTCGAGGCTCGCGCCGAGCTGCCAGCCGAGGGCGAGGTTCGACCGCTTGAAGGGCGCCTCGGCGAGGCGCGTGCGCAGTTTGTGCCACTTGAGCCGGACAGGGCCATATGGGCCCTCGACGGCCACCGGCGCGTTCGACGTCTGGTTGCTCGTCTCAAACGCTGCCACTGGCGCGCCCTTCTCCTCTCCCCACCGAGAAATGGGGCGGCTGTCGCTCGATCGTGTCACGTCGGTGCACGAACATGCGCGCCCCCAATGAGCTTCTGTCGCGCCGTCTCGAACACAAGCGAGTTCTCGGGCAGGAAACCGATCTTTACCTGCTCGCCAGTCGAGTGCACGGCGGACGAACCCTGTTCAAGCACGCGCACGGCGCCCATGCCGGTTTCGACGACATAGAGGATCTCCCGGCCCATCGGCTCGATCTGCACGATACGGCCGGCGAAGCCGGTATCGCCGATTCTGAGGTGCTCCGCCCTCAGCCCGACTGTCAGCGCCCCGGACGCGCCCTCGACCGGAAATCTGGCGCCATTCACGGTGATCGTTCCGGCCTCGGCTTCGCCGGCAATGAGGTTGATGGGCGGCGAGCCGATGAAGCCGGCAACGAACAGGCTCGATGGCTTGAGATAGAGGTCGTCCGGCGTCCCGACCTGCTCGATCCGGCCGGCGCGCATGCAGATGATACGGTCGGCCATTGTCGTCGCCTCGATCTGATCATGCGTGACGAGGACGGTCGTCACGCCGAGTTGCGCGTGCAGCGACTTGATCTCGGTGCGCATCGAAAGGCGAAGCGAAGCGTCTAGATTGGAGAGCGGCTCGTCGAGGAGCAGCAACTGCGGCTCCTTCACGAGGGCGCGTGCAAGGGCGACGCGCTGCTGCTGGCCACCGGAAAGCTCGCTGGGACGACGGTCCAGCAGTTCCGCAACACGGACAAGGTCCGCGGCGGTCTTCACCTTCGCGAGAGCTTCGTCGCGTGGCGTTTTCTTGAAGCGCAATGGAAACAGGATGTTGTCGCGCACGCTCATGTGCGGGTAGAGCGCGTAGGATTGAAAGACGATGCCGACATTCCGGTCGCGTGCCTCTACTTCGTTGACGATATGGCCGTCAAAGAGGAGCTCGCCGCCGCTCGGAAGATAGATACCGGCGAGCATGAACAGGCTCGTCGACTTGCCGCAGCCGGAGGGGCCGAGAAGTGCGACGAACTCGCCGTCCTCAATGACGAGGTTCATATCGGGGATCACCTCGACGGCGCCGAAGCGCTTCACCACGTTACGGAACTCGATCTTCGCCATCTTCTCAGCCTTTCACGCCGCCGATCGACATCTGCATGAGATACCGCTGCGCGGCCATGTAGAGGATGAGACTCGGGACAAGGTAGAAAACTCCGACCGCAGAGACGACGCCGTAGTCCACTCCCATGACATCATCGCGCACCCAGTACATGTAGAGGCTCATTGTCCAATTGCTGTTCCTGATCAGGAACGTGAACACGAAGATGTATTCTTCCCAGCCGCGGATGAAGGTGAACACTGCGATGGCGAGGATGCCGTTCCTGACCTGAGGCAGCACCACGCTCACGAATGCCTGCCGTCGCGACGCGCCGTCGGTCAGCGCGCTCATCTCGATGTCCCATGGGACTGCGTCGAAGAAGCCCTTCATGATGAAAATCGCAAACGGCAGTTCGAAGGCGACAAGCACAAGTATCACGCCGGAAAGCGTGTCGAGCAGCCCGATCCAGTAGAGCATCAGGAACATGGGCACGATTAGCGTCAGCACCGGGAAAGCATGGAGCACCAGAAGCGAGCGCAGCATCGAGGAGCGGCCGGGGAACTGGAAGCGCGACAGGTAATAGGCTGCCAATGAGGCGACGGTGACGACGATGGCAGTCTGTGTGCCGGCGATCAGGATCGAGTTGCCGAAGGCATGCCAGACGTTGGGAAACTGGACCGCGCCTTTGACTTCGCCGATCCGCGACCTCACCACCGAGGCGAAGTCCGGCTCCCACAGGAAGATGAAATTGCCGAGGTGCAGGTCGGGGCCGACCAGCACGGCAAAGGCGAAGATAGCGATCGCGGCGACTGCGGTGAGGCCGATCCATAACTGGCGCCGGCTTTGCGCGAGCGCGGCAATGAGCCAGAAAGCGACGACGGCCGGAACGACCACGGCCATCGAGCGCCACAGAACCGCCGTCTCGGCAACGCCGGTCCTGGCCGAGAAGGCGATCGTGACGAGCCAGAAATAGGGGAGGATGATCGGCAGCGACACGGCGATCAGGAACGCGTAGAGGACGACCGCCTTGGCGCGCCGAACGCCACGCGCCCGCGCTGCCACTGCATCCCAATCGACTGGCGGTTCGGATGCCGCCGTGGACAGCTCGGGGATCGCTTGCGCGGCCATCTCAATGCACCTCGATGCGCGGGCGCTGCAGCAGGCGCTCCATATCAAAGAAGCGCCAGCCGATGAGCGCGACGACTACGCCGATGACGATGAGAAAAAGTGCCAGCGCGGCTCCGTAGCCATATTGGCCGCTTTCGAAGGCGCGGCGGTAGACGTAAAGTGCATAGACAGTCGTGTCGTAGAACGGACCGCCCTTGGTGAGGAGCAGGATGTATTCGAAGCTGACCAGCAGCGAAAGTGTCTGGTAGATCGTCACAAAGCTGATCGGCCAGCGCAGCGCCGGCAGGGTGATGAAGCGGATCTTTGCGAAGGTCCCGGCGCCGTCCACTGCCGCGGCGTGGAACAGGTGCTCCGGGATCCCGCGGATCGCGGCGGTGAAGATGATCATGCCCATCGAAGCGCCGATGAACCCGTTCGAGATGATGATGAGCGCGACCGGCGCCGAGGTCAAAAGGTCAAGCGGCGCGTCGAGCCCGAACGCCTGCATCAGGACCTGGTTTACGAGGCCAGCTTCGGTGGGGCTCACCGCCCAGAGCCAGAGCAGGATGTAGAGGACTGACGGGCTCATCCGCGGTAGCAGCCACACGCCCCGGAAGAAGCTGCCGGATACATTCCTAATCGCCGTGGTGGTGATGGCGAGGATCAGGCCAAAGGTCACGTTGAAGATCGCGAGCGTGCCGAAGACGTAGATGAAGGTCAGCCCAATGACCTGCGACAACCGGCGATCAGTTCGAAGGACCTTCTCGTACTGCTCGGTAGTGAACTCGCTGATGCGGAGCGAGCGGCTGAGGTCGGTAAACGACACAGCTATATCGATGATCACGGGGACGACGAAGAAGAGGATCGTCAGGACGATCGCCGGGCCGAGAAAGATCACGAAGTTCGTGCGCCTGCGCGCCGCCGACCCCGCATGGCCGCGCCGCTCGATCGTGAGTTCATCTGCTATCGTCGTCATCGATTAGCTCTTACGGCGGACCTCGCAGCCGCCGACCCGGGCGCGCCGGGTCGACGACTCGAGACCGATCGGACTTATTTGACGATCACGTCCTCGAGGGTGGACGAAGCCTCCTCGATGACGAAATCGGCTGCTTTCTCAGCTGACAACCGCCCCGATTCTATGCCCTGAATTCCGGCATAGATGATGCCGTTGAGTTCGCCGAACTGCGAGTTGTTCGGCAGGAACTTGGTGATCTTGAGCAGGTCGGTTGCCCTGGCGAGCGGCCAGGCCTTGGCATAACGCGGGTCTTCGAGTTGTTCGGGTTTGATGCCGAGATGCGTCGTTGTGACCGCGTGATCGGTGTTGAGGTCGGCCGCCGAAGCGTGGCCAAGCAGGCGGGCGGCGAGTTCAGGCTCCTTCGTGTCGGCAGCGATCGCATAGACGATCGGATGCGTCAGACTGACCGGTGAACCGCCCTTCTGCGGTGCAGGCCCAGCGATCCAGCCCCAATCCGCGAAGAAGGCTTTTTCGTCCTGAGGCAGCCCGTAGGTCGGGAACCCGACGCTGCCGAGATCCCAGATGCCGTACATCCAGAATGCGGCGTTGCCGGTGTAGAATTCCTTGCGCAGCGCATCGAATTCCATCGCCGTGTTATTGGCCGGGATGACCCCTTCCTTCACCCCGCGTTCGAACCAGCCGAAGGCGGCAGCGAGCTTGTCGCGCTCCAGGAGCAGTTTGCCGGTTTCGGGATCGACGAAGCCGCTGCCGTAGGCCTGGAAGACCATGATGTAGTCCGGACCCTTGTTCGGCCGGTGAAGCACACCGTATTGCGCTTTTGTCTTGTCGACGACCTGCTTGGCGATCTCCAGTACCTCGTCCATCGTCAGGTCGCCCGACAACGCACGCTCCGGCATGGCGTCGACAAAGGCAGAGTCGTAGCCGGCCTCGCGCAGGAGCTTCTTGTTGTAGAAGAACATTCTCGCCTCGGCGTCCTGCGGAATTGCGTAGGTGCCGTCGGGACACTTCGCTGATGACCAGAGCGACGGAAAGATCGTGCCGAAGTGTTGAGGGTATTTGGAGATATAGTCGTCGAGCTTGAGAACGAAGCCATCTTCCTGGAAAGCGCAGATCCATTCGTGTGCGGCGATGAATATATCGGGGCCTTCACCGATGCCGAATACCTTGAGAAGCTGCAGTGCGTCGTCGTCGAAGCCCTTGGCGGGGCTCTCGCGCACAGCAACCTCAACGCGCTTGGGGGAGCCTTCGGCCGCGAGTTCCTTGTTCAGCCGCTCGGCAGCCTTGACCACATTGCCAGGGCGCAGCGGCCCCGAAGGATCCTGACGCGACCAGAGCTCGAGCTTCACGGTTTCTTGCGCTAAGAGTGGCGTCGCTGAAAGGAACGCCGCACTGCCCCCCGCTAATGCCGCGCAGAGAAGCGCAGCCGTTCCGATTTTCCAGTGAATCATCCTGGTTTCCTCCCGTTCCGCGGCACGCTTTTCATCGTGTCGTCATTGTTGTTGCAATGCTGTGCAACACGATTATGAATGCGCTTCGGAGAATGTCCAGCGGGGTCAAAGCAAGTGTCGGATACCAGAGACAGCAACCAGGGCCGCTTCGTGAGCGCCCAGGCAGTCGCCGAGCTTGCGGGTGTGTCCCGATCGGCGGTCTCGCGGGCATTCACCCCTGGCGCAAGCATCGCACCTGCAACGCGGGCGCGGGTGCGAGAGGCAGCTGCGGCGCTCGGATACCAGGTCAACGATCTCGCCCGCGGGCTTCTCGCCAATCGGAGCCGGCTGGTGGGACTCGTGACCTCCGACGCCGATACTCCGTTCCGGGCCCAGATGATTTCGGCCCTCTCGTACGCCTTGATCGAGCGCTCCAACGTGCCGGCGATCATCAACATCGGGCCAACAGCGGAGGATGTTGCGAATGCCAGCCGCCAGTTGCTGCGCTATCGGGCGGAGGCGACCATCTTCCTCTCTGGCTCGCCGCCGGCAAGCCTTGTCGAGCTCACGCGACGAAACGGACAGCCGCTGATATTGGTGAACAGGGCCGAGACTGGCCTCGACAGCGTCCATTGCGATGACAGGGACGGCGCGCAGCAGGCCTTTGAGGCCCTGCGCATGGCTGGAGCCTCCCGTTTCGCCGTGATCAACAGGGCGAATCCGAGCCCGAGCCTCTCCGCCCGCGAGCACGCCTTTGTTGAATTTGCCGCCGCTTCCAGATTCGAGACGAAGATCGTTCGCGTCGGCCGCGCCGACTATGGTGGCGGAAAAGAGGCGGCGCGACAGCTGCTGGCGAGCGGACCGGCGCCCGACGCGATTTTCTGCGTTAATGATCTCATGGCGTTCGGAACACTCGATCACATTCGCGGCGCGGGCCTGCGTGTACCCGACGACGTTTCCGTTATCGGCTTCGACGATGTGCCGGTCGCCGCGTGGTCCTCCTACCGTCTGACCACCCTGCGGCAAGATCCCCGGCGGATTGCCCGGGAGGTCGTATCAATTCTCGACCGGCGCCGAGCCGATCCCGATTTGCCGCCGATTTCCGTCTACTTCCCGGTCGAACTCGTCGTTCGCGAAACAGTCAGAGCGCGCTTGTAGAGAAGTCGCGCTCTTACGATGGAGGAGCATATCGAATGGCCTTCAGCTTCCTTGCCCGCGACGCGGGACGTACTCATGTCTGCGGCCACCGCGGCTACAGCCTTCATTATCCGGAGAACACACTGCCAGCATTCGAAGCAGCAAAGGCTGCAGGGGCGACCACGGTCGAGATCGACGTCGTGCTGACCGCAGACGGTGAGCCGATCATTCTGCACGACCTGACCGTCGACAGGACGACAGATGGACACGGCTTTGCGGCAGACCTCCGCCTCGAGCAGATCCGCAAATTGGATGCGGGGGTTCGGTTTCATCCCGCTTTCGCCGGAACGAAGATACCGACCTTGGCGGAGGCGCTCGATTGGGCGAAGGCGGACGACATGGGGCTTGTGCTCGAGATCAAGGAGGCAGAGCGGCCGGACATCGCTGTTGATTGCGTGGCAGCCTTGCTGAGATCGACGGGAACTGTCGACCGGGTCATTGTCATCAGCTTCGACCATGTGGTGCTGAAGCGCGGGGTCGAGCGCCATCCGGGCCTGCGGACCGAAGCCATTACGCATGCTCGCCACGCCGACCTAGTCGGGGTGTTGAAGGCGTGCAGCGCGAGTTCGGTCTCGATCGAGCTCGACATGTTCCGCCCCGACGGTGCGAAGGCGCTGCATGCAGAAGGCTTCAGCAACCGCGTACACGTGCCTCGCCCAGATGTTCTCGCCGAGTATTGGCGCGGCGGACGCGATCGGTTGCCGGAGCTCGTGCAATGGATCGCCGACGGGCTCATAGACACGATCTCGGGTGATGACGTGCCCTTCATCGCCATGCTCGTCAGCCGCGCCGGTCGCGCCGGCTCAGCCTCCCCGAGGTGAGACGACACAGCAGCTCTCGGCGATGGTCGAAGGCGTGCATGGGATATAGTGAGCGAGGCAGACCACAGATTAGAAGTCTCGTGGGGGCGGGCAGGCTGGTGTTCGGAACTGGGTACAATCCAGTTGCGGCCGCGCTCTTTTCGGCGAAAATAGGCGCCGGTGCCCTTCTGAACGGCCAGCCGATGAATGCGGGGACCATTCGAAACGCACACAAGAAGCTGCGTGGGTAGCTCTGAATGAGGGCCGAGAGTCGATGAAGGCCGTCTTCGTTCTGTTTGACTCGCTCAACCGACACGTGCTCGCCCCGTACGGCGGAAAGCGGGTCCCGACGCCCAATTTCACCCGCTTGGCCGAGCGCACCGCGATGTTCGACCGCCATTATGTCGGCAGCCTGCCCTGCATGCCGGCGCGCCGCGACCTGCAGACCGGACGGCTCGGCTTTCTCCACAGGAGTTGGGGGCCGCTCGAGCCGTTCGACAATTCCTTTCCCGAACTGCTGCACCGGGCCGGCTCCTACAGCCACCTCGTCACCGACCACTTCCATTATTTCGAGGACGGCGGTGCCACCTATCACACCCGATATGACAGCTACGACTTCATCCGCGGTCAGGAGGGCGACCCGTGGAAGGCAATGGTGCAGCCACCATGGGAGCGCTTGCGCCAGATGTATCATGAGCGCCAATTCAGCCCGTCGGCCCGCGACAAGTTTCGGCGCAACATCGTGAACCGCGAGTTCATCAAGGACGAGAACGAGTTCCCATCGGTGCGCTGCTTCGCCGCCGGGTTGGAGTTCCTCGAGCAGAACCGAACCGCCGACCACTGGCTCCTGCAGATCGAGACGTTCGACCCGCATGAACCCTTTACCGCGCCCGAGCGGTTTCGCGAGGCATTCAGGACGGGCTGGAACGGTCCGGTTCGCGACTGGCCGCGCTACGGCCGGGTCGACGAGCTGCCGGAGGAATGCGAAGAACTCCGCGCCAACTACTACGCTGTCATCGCGCTTTGCGATTTCCTCATCGGACAGCTTCTCGACTATTTCGATGCGCACGATCTTTGGCGCGAAACCGCGCTCGTTGTCACCACCGATCACGGCTTTCTTCTAGGCGAGCACGATTTCTGGGCGAAGAACCGGATGAATATGTATGAGGAGATCGTGCACATCCCGCTCTTCCTGCACGATCCGCGCCGGCCGGGAAGAGCCGGCACCCGCCGGTCCGCTCTGACTCAGACCATCGATCTCGCTCCGACATTCCTCGATCTGTTCGGCGTGGAGACCGTTGCCGAGATGCAGGGGCACTCCCTCCTGCCGCTGCTCGGCGCCGATCGTTCGCTGCGGCGCGGCGCACTGTTCGGCTATTTCGGCGGTGCGATCAACGTGACGGATGGACGCTATACCTATCATCGCTTCCCGCCCGATCCTCGCTCTCAGGAGCTTTATCAATACACGCTGATGCCGACTCACATCTGGGAGCCGTTCACGCCGGAGGAACTCGCGGGAGCCTCGCTGGCACGGCCGATGTCCTTCACGAAGGGAGCGCCGGTCCTCAAGATCCCGGTGATCGAGAGATCGCCCATGTTCGACAACTACGGTCCCGGCGCGCTCCTTGAGAATGAAACCCGACTCTACGACCTCGCTGATGATCCAGGGCAGAATACGCCTCTTTGTTCCCCGGAGATCGAAGAAGCAATGACGCGTCTCATGCGGGATCTCATGCGCACCAGTGATGCTCCGCGCGAAGCTTTCGCACGTATTGGGATCGAAGCTCAGTAACGTAAGACGCTTGTCAGAGCTGCCGTTCGCCCACCGACTTGGTCATCCGATTCAACTTGGAACGCGTTTTGCTACTCATGGTCACGGTCTGTTTCGGCCAACTGCCCGGATCAGGGCCAGCACCCCGCCCATAAAGCAGGTCGAGCGCGGAGGTCGCCTCGTCGGAAGGGCCGATCTCGGCGACCATGTCGAATATGGGGTGGAGACCGAAGTCGGTACGCTTTCATTATCGACCGACGTTTTTTGGCCAACGCTGATGTCATACCGGGCTTGAAGAATCGTGGGCAGTGCATTGATCACGAAGTACACTTCTCTCATTACGAAAAGGAAAGAACTATGAGCATGCATGAAGCAGGTCTCGACCGGCGATTTGCACTAGCGAAATCGATTGCCGAGGAGGCGGGGGCGCTCGCGCTCGACTACTTTAACAAGCGCGATACCCTGGTGATCGAGACCAAGCGCGACCCGCAGGATGTCGTCTCGATTGCCGACCGAAACGTCGAGATGCTGATCCGAGCGCGCGTCGCCGCGGAGCTTCCGGAGGATGGGTTCCTCGGCGAGGAATTCGGCCACATGGAGGGTGCTTCAGGCTATATCTGGGTCGTGGACCCGATTGACGGTACCGCGCCATTCGTCAACGGTATGTCGACGTGGTGTGTCTCGATCGCGGTTCTGCATGGCGGCGTGCCGGTGATCGGCATGATCCATGCGCCGTGCGACGGCGAACTCTATGCTTCGGCCGCTGGCAAAGGCGCGAGTCTCAACGGAAAGAAATTGAACCTCGATCCGTCTCGTACCATCCAGAACGCCATCACCGGGATTGGCTGCAATACCTATGTAGAACCGGAGCGGGTTGGCCAGATCATCGCCGCGCTGCTCCGCATGGGCGGCAACTTCATCCGCAACGGCTCCGGCGCGCTGATGCTCGCCTATGTCGCGGCGGGTCGTCTGGTCGGTTATTACGAGCCACATATGCACGCCTGGGACTGCATGGCAGGTTACTGCCTGGTGAAGGAAGCCGGCGGCGACTACCTGTCCTTCCCGGGCGAGGGCGAAGCCTTGTTGAAGGGCCACCCAGTACTGGCCAGCAATCCGACGGCCTATGCCGATCTGTTGGCAATCCATGGCCGTTGAGCCTGTCGCAATTATTTGCCTGACACTCAAGTTGTTGGTGAAGAGGGGCTTCGGTCAGTTTGAGGAGCATTAGCCCGTAAAGTCTTTTCAGTTCGCTTTGCGCTCAAAAGGAGCGTGCCGCGAAGGGGCAAGCGCTCGCCATTACACGACCGCGTCGTCTAAATTTAGGCTATTCGCAGCAGCCGCAATAAACGAAATAAACGAAAGAGACCGAAGTTCCCTGGGGCTCAACACTGGCCCTATTGATATTCCTGGTCTGCGGTTCGAACCCCTTCAAGGCGACAGAATTTATGGCGCTGTCTTGGCTGAAATCAGCCTCATGGGTTAGTCGGCAAATACTTTGCCGATGTGATCGAACGCGCGGGCGACGGTTGCACGTGGTGGTGCGTGTGCAGGATCCTGTTCGGCTTCGACGACCAGCCATCCTCGATAGACACTGTTCCGAACGAAGCGAGCGATCGGAGTGAAGTCGACGATACCGTCGCCTGGCACCGTGAACATTCCGCTGCGCACGCCGGCATTGAAGCTCAGGTCGCCGGTCCGAACCTCCCGCATCACCGATTTGCGGACGTCCTTTAGGTGGACGTGCACGATGCGATCGGAGAAACGCTCGATGAGCTGCGTATAGTCGAAACCAGCTGCGACCGCGTGGCCCGTGTCGAGCAGCAAGCCAACTTCCGTGCCGGTCTTGTCGAAGATGTTGGAAATTTCATCGAAAGTCTCTGCGACCATCATCAGGTGGTGGTGATAGGCAAGCGCAAGCCCGTACTCGCCCGCAAGACGGCTGGAGAACTCCGTCAATCGCGCTGCATAAGCTGCCACGTCCGCCGTAGGCATGATCAACCTCTGCGACATCGGTGCGTCCAGTGGGGATCCTGGCGTCATCATTGCAACCTCGCCATAGACCATGACTTTGCAGCCCACCGCCCGCAGGAGTTCAGCATGATCGGCATATTATGAGTGACATCTAAAAGCAAGATAGATGACAATCAAAATCTATCAAAATTATGCTGCCGCCGCGTCAGCCTGCCTGATGAGCCACCGCCTGTCGGGCCGCTGAAAGGTGCTCTGGCTGCGATCCCGACGGCCACCCAACCTCCGTCTTTCCAATTATTCAGCGGGCGGCTCCGCGCCGAATGCTGTGGGCGGGATATCCGTGGCCGGCATTCCACCATGCCGTAGGTGCTGGCAATCGTGGCGCTTCGATCGAGCGACGAACGGGACATGCCGACATCAAACTGCCTCGGGCATCCCGGCAATGCGAGTGTTTGTCAGTCATATAAACAAACCTGTAATACAAGTTTGACATATGTTCGATAATCTGTCTAAGTATGTGTTATACAGGATGGCTCAGTAAGCCGGCCCAATTCGCATACCGGAGGAACAATGATCATCACCGACGTCGAGGTGCGGGTTTTCCGCACGACCACACGCCGCCACTCGGACAGTGCTGGTCACGCGCATCCCGGCCCGCCGCATCAGGTCGAGCAGGCAATGCTGACAATTCGCACGGAAGACGGTTACGAGGGGCATTCCTTTACGGCGCCGGAGATCGTCCGGCCGCATGTCATCGACAAGTTCGTCAAGAAGGTGTTGATCGGGGAAGATCATCGCGACCGCGAACGGCTGTGGCAGGATCTCGCCCATTGGCAACGCGGTTCTGCAGCACAGCTCACGGACCGCACCCTGGCGGTAGTGGATTGCGCGCTGTGGGATCTGGCAGGGCGTACCTTGAAGCAACCTGTATACAAGTTGATCGGGGGTTATCGCGACAAGGTGCTCGCCTATGGTTCGATCATGTGTGGTGATGAGCTTGAGGGCGGCCTTTCAACCCCCGAGGACTATGGGCGCTTCGCCGAGACCCTCGTCAAGCGCGGCTACAAAGGCATCAAGCTGCACACCTGGATGCCGCCGGTCAGCTGGGCTCCGGACGTGAAGATGGACATCAAGGCCTGCGCCGCTGTGCGCGAAGCCGTGGGGCCGGATATTCGCCTGATGATCGATGCCTTCCACTGGTATTCCCGCACCGATGCGCTTGAACTCGGGCGGGGGCTCGAAAAGCTGGACTTCGACTGGATCGAGGAGCCAATGGATGAGCAGTCGCTTTCTTCCTACAAGTGGCTCGCCGACAATCTCGACATTCCCGTCGTTGGCCCGGAAAGTGCTGCCGGCAAGCATTGGCACCGTGCGGAGTGGATCAAGGCGGGTGCGTGCGACATCCTTCGCACAGGCGTCAACGACGTCGGCGGCATTACGCCGGCGCTGAAGACGATGCACCTTGCCGAAGCATTCGGCATGGAGTGCGAGGTGCACGGCAACACCGCGATGAACCTGCATGTCGTGGCCGCCACCAAGAACTGCCGCTGGTACGAGCGCGGCCTGCTGCATCCGTTCCTCGAATATGACGACGGGCATGACTACCTGAAGTCGCTGTCCGATCCAATGGATCGCGATGGCTATGTGCACGTGCCGGATCGTCCGGGGCTCGGCGAGGAAATCGACTTCAGCTTCATTGAAAACAACCGCGTGCGGTGACGAGCGGGGGATCTTGCGATGAAAACCGTTCTCGCTTTCGGAGACAGCCTGACCTGGGGCGCCGACCCGGCAACGGGCCTGCGACATCCGCCGGAAGGGCGATGGCCTGAGGTTCTGGGCGAAACACTCGGTGGCCTGGCAAGGATCATCCCTGAAGGCCTCGGCGGCCGCACCACCTGCTACGACGACCATGCGGGCCCCGCATGCCGCAACGGCGCCAAGGCGCTGGAAGTGACGCTCGCCAGCCACATGCCGCTCGACCTCGTCATTGTCATGCTCGGGACCAATGACATCAAGCCTGTCCATGGGGGGCGGGCAGAGGGGGCCGTTTCCGGCATGCGCCGGCTCGCGCAGATCGTCGAAACCTTTCCCTACAAACCGAAGGGGGCGAAACCGAAGCTTTTGATCGTTGCGCCGCCTCCCTGCTCACCCGGGCCTGGCGGACATCCGGCGGCGGGCCGCAGCGTGGCCGAATCCGAGCGGCTGTCTCCGCTCTACCGCAAGCTCGCAGAAGAGCTCGGCCACCCGTTCTTTGATGCTGGCTCGGTCACGCGGGCGTCGGAGATCGATGGGGTGCATCTCGAGGCCGCGAACACGGCAGCAATCGGACGGGCGCTCGCCGTGCCTGTCGGCGAAATTCTTGGCTGATCCGGTCTTTGCCTGTGGAGGAACAGGCCGGCGGATCTTGTAATCGGAAGGCCGCTTCCCGAGTGGACGGCCGCAAAGGAGGAAGCATGAAACACTTTCTAGCAACGGTCGCATTCAGTGCGCTTCTCGTCACGACGATGCCCCATGTCGTCCTGGCCGAAACACCGGAAGATCAACTCGTCGTCGCCACGACCATGAGCAATATTTTGACCCTCGACCCGGCCGCCATCACCGGTCGCGAGACGGTCCAGGTGCTGAACAACATCTATGACACGCTGGTCGTGCTCTCGCCGCAGGACCGCAGCGTTCAGCCGCGGCTGGCAGAACGCTGGGAAGTGGCCGACGACCGCATGTCGATCCGGTTCCACCTGCGCAGCGACGCCAAGTTTGCTTCCGGCAATCCCGTCACCGCCGAGGACGTCGCCTGGAGCCTGAAGCGTCTGCTTGCGCGCAATCTGGCGCAATCGTCCTTCCTCAAGACCCGCGGCTTTACGCTGGAAGCGGCCGACAAGCTGTTCGTCGTCGAAGACGATCGCACCTTCGTCTTGCATCTGGCGAAGGCTGACGACCCGAACCTGATCCTGATGATCCTCGCGCAAAACGGACCCGGCTCGATCATCGACAGCAAGGCGGCGCTCGAAAACGAGAAGGACGGCGATCTTGGGGCCGCATGGCTGACCTTGAATTCGGCCGGCTCCGGTCCGTTCACGCTGACGCAGTGGAAGTCGAACGAATTCATCATTCTCACCCGCAATGGCGAGTACTGGGGCGAGGCGCCGGGAATGAAGCGTGTATTGCTGCGCCACCTGCCGGAATCGCAGTCGCAACGCCTGCTACTGGAAAAGGGTGATATTGACGTTGCCTATTCGCTTCAGGCGCCGGATCTGAAGTCGCTGGAAGCGGACGAGGCGATCACGATCGAATCGACCCCGGGCTCGGGCTTTTACTACCTCAGCGTTTCGATGAAGGACGAACGGTTCGCCAACAGGAAGGTCCGTGAGGCGCTTCGTTATCTCATCGACTACGAAGGTCTCGACAAAGCGGTGATGCCCTACTACGGCAAGCTGCACCAGCGGCCGCTGTCGACGGGGGTCCTCGGCGCTTTGCCGGATGAAGGCTACAAGCTGGATGTCGCGAAGGCCAAGGCCCTGCTTGCCGAGGCGGGCTATCCGGACGGCTTCAAGACCACCTTGCGCGTCCTTTCCGAAGACCCCTTCATGAAGGCGGCGACCGCCATCCAGAACACCCTTGGCCAGGCGGGTATTCAGGCCGAACTCATTAGCGGCTCGGGAGACCAGATCTACGGCGCGATGCGTGAGCGCAATTTCGAACTGCTGCTTGGCCGTGGTGGCGGCGGCCAGCAGCCGCACCCGGACAACAACCTCAGGTCCGTTGCCTATAACCCGAACAATTCTGATGACGCGAAGCTCACCAACTACCAGAGCTGGCGTACCAGCTTCTTTGACGAAAAGCTGAACAAGATGATCGAGGAGGCGCTGGTCGAGCGCGACACCGCCAAGCAGATCAAACTTTATGAAGGCGTACAGACCTACATGGACGAGATCGTCATGTCGATCCAGCCGTTCTCGGAAGTCGTCGACACAGCAGCCTTCCGAAGCGACGTGAAGGGCATGATCGTCAGCCCCTGGCTTTCGCGTTTCGAAGGGGTGAAGAAGGAACGGTAATCCCGGCCCTTGGCCTGTATCGAATCTAAAAAGGCGCGTCGCGAGACGCGCCTTTTTCCGTTTTTTGCGAGCGCAAATGAAACCGCCTGTCGCTTTAAGGAACGCCGCCCCTTACTCTCTTGAAATGATCGGGAACGGCGCCGGCGGCAACGTCAGGATCGACCGCCGTAAGTCCGGCCACGGCTTGACGCGGCGACCGGCGCGAGGTCGGACATGTGCTTCACCTGACCCCCATCTCGATCGATGCGGTGTTGTCCGCAGTGAATCCCGCTGCGCCTCATGTCGGTGAACGAGCGCCGTGCGCGGGAGCACGAAAATGCTCGAGGGCGCGCGGCGGTTCTTGGGGCAGCTGCAGGCCGCAACCGCGTTTGGGCCGACATTGCCGACGTCGGGCACGGTGAATTGCCGATAAACTCCAGTGCTCGTCCCCCGCAGCAAGAAAGGCCCGGCAAAGAAAAAGCCCGGCACTGGGCCGGGCAAGTCGGGGGAGAATTTTGTTCACGCATCGCAGGCCGAGGAGGGTAGCCTTGCAATGGAGTTGGCTTGCGGGAGCTTCAGTGCGCGCCCTCATATTCCAGCGAGGCGCCGATCAGTTCGCGGGCATAGGGATGGGTCGCGCGATTTCCGGGGATCGCCTCGCGCGGCAGAACTTCGGTGATTTCGCCATGGAGCATGACGGCAAAGCGGTCGCACATATGGTCGACCACGGCGAGATCGTGCGTCACCATGATGTAGGTGAAGCCACGTTCTTCGCGCAGGCGCTGAAGCAGGTTGAGGATCTCCGCCTGCACCGAAACATCGAGCGCCGACGTCGGCTCGTCGAGCAGCAACAGCGATGGCTCGAGGATCAACGCGCGAGCGATCGCCACCCGCTGCCTTTGGCCGCCGGAGAGTTGGTGAGGGAACCGGTCGAGGAACGAGATCGGGAGGCCGACATCGGTGATGGCCTTGCGCATGCGCTCTTCGCGGTCACCAAGTTTGTGGATGACGAGCGGCTCGTTGAGGACGGTGCGCACCGACTGGCGCGGATGCAGCGAGCCGTAAGGGTCCTGGAACACCATCTGCAGCATGCGGCAACGCTTGATGAGCGGCATGTCGCGCACCGGCTTTCCGCCGATGAGAATGTCACCGGTCCAAATGTCTGTCAGCATCGAAACGCAGCGCAGGACTGTGGATTTGCCCGAGCCGCTTTCGCCAACGAGCCCGAAGCACTCGCCGGGTTGCACCGAGAAGGTGACGCCTGGAAGAACCTTGGCGGCCGTTGGACCCGTGCCGAAGGTGATAGCGAGATCGCGGCATTCGACTGAAACGGACATCAGGCAATTTCCTCCAGCCATTCAGGACGGCGATCAAGCACGGCAAGCGGTGCGCGCCCGCCGCCGATCCGCGGCTGCGCCGCGAGCAAGCCGCGCGTATAGGGATGCTTGGCCTTGTCGAGGTCCGCAGCCGCCAAGGTTTCAACGATTCGACCGGCATACATGATCAGGACGCGGTCGCAGAAGTTACGCACCAGGTTCAAGTCATGGCTGATCATGATGAGGCCGATGCCGCGATCCCGGACAAGACCATCAAGGATGTTCAGCACCTGCAGCCGCACCGTCACATCGAGCGCCGAAGTCGGCTCGTCAGCGATGACGAGGTCCGGGTCGGCAAGCAGCATCATGGCGATCATGACACGCTGGCCCATGCCACCGGATATCTCGTGCGGATATTGGTCGTAGACGCGCTTCGAGTCGCGGATCTTCACCGCTTCAAGCATGGCAAGGGCCTTGTCGCGCGCTTCGGCCTTCGAGCACCTGAAGTGCCGCAGATAGGTTTCCGCCACCTGGTCGCCGACGCGGCGAATGGGGTTCAGCGAAAACTTCGGATCCTGCAGGATCATCGACATGCGCCGGCCGCGGACCTTGAGCATTTCCTTTTCGGAGAGCGACGGCAGATCGAGCTCGGCAAAGCGAAGCCGGTCGGCGGTGATGGTTGCGCCGGGCAGAAGGCGCAAAAGCGCGCGTCCGACCGTCGATTTGCCGGAGCCGCTTTCACCGACGATACCGAGACGCTCGCGTCCCAGAGTGAAGGAGACGCCGCGCACTGCGTCCGTCGGAGCGCCGCCATAGCGGATGCGCAGGTTCTCGACTTCGAGAATGGTCTTTTCCATGGGGCTATCTCCGGTTCATCTGCTTCGGATCGAGCGCGTCACGCAAGCCGTCGCCAAGCAGGTTGAATGCGAGACTGACGGAAAGGATGGAGACGCCCGGGAAGGTGACGAGCCACCAGCTGTCCAGCATGTACTTGCGGCCGGTCGCGATCATCGCGCCCCATTCCGGAAGCGGAGGTTGCGCACCGAGCCCGAGGAAGCCGAGGCCGGCGGCGGTCAGGATGACTGTCGCCATGTTCAACGTCAGTCGGATGAGGACCGAAGGCAGGCACATCGGCATGATCGACTTGAAGATGATGCGCCTCGAGGAGGCCCCTTGCAGTCGCGCAGCCGAAATGTAATCCGCCTTGCGGAAGGTCATCGCCTCGGCGCGCGCCAGCCGTGCGATGGGCGGCCAGGAGGTGAGCGCGATCGCGATGATGGCGTTGTTCAGGCTTGGACCGAGCGCTGCGACGAAGGCGAGCGAGAGAATGAGGCTCGGGAAGGACAGGAAAATGTCGGTGATCCGCATCATCACCGTATCGACCTTGCCACCGAGATAACCGGCCGTCGTGCCGATGATGAGACCGATCGGACCGACGACGATCGAGACGAGGAAGATGATCGTGAGCGTGATGCGCGCGCCAAAGACCAGCCGGCTGAAGATGTCTCGGCCAAGCTCGTCGGTGCCGAACAGGTGACCGTTGCCGGGCGCCTGCAAGGTGTTGGCGAGATCCTGCGCATAGGGGTCATGGGTGGCGATCAGCGGCGCGAAGGCGGCGACAAGGACAAGCAACGCCAGCACGAAAAGACCGAAGGTCGAAGTCGGGCTCTTCAGCAGGAAAAGAACGATGTTCTTCAGCGCTTGAACGGGTGCCGGCAGACGGAAGGTGGGTTGAACGCGTGCGTCCATCAGCGTGTCCTCGGGTCGAAGATGCGGTAGAGAACATCGGACAGGAGGTTGAGCCCGATGAAGATGATGCCGACGATCAGCACGCAGGTCATGACAGCATTCATGTCGCCGGTAATGAGATTGCTGGTGAGATATTGGCCAAAGCCCGGCCAGGCAAAAACCGTCTCGATCAGCACGGCCCCTTCGAGCAGCGAGCCGTAGGCAAGCGCAATGATGGTGACCAGCTGGACGCGGATGTTGATAAAGGCGTGTTGCCAGATCGTCTGGCTGCGCGAAAGACCCTTCACCCGCGCTGTCGTCACATATTCCTGGCCGAGCTGGTCGAGCATGAAGCTGCGCGTCATGCGCGTGATATAGGCGGATGAGGAATAGCCAAGGAGAGCAGCCGGCAGGATGATGTGGTTGACGGCGGACCAGAAGACATCCATCTCGCCAGCCACCAGGCTGTCGATCAAGAGGAAGCCGGTTCGTTCCTCGACAAGGCCGATATAGAACTGGTCCATCCGCCCGCTGCCACCAACGAGGCCGAGATGGGCGTAGAAAACGATCAGCGCGATCATGCCAGTCCAGAAGATCGGCATAGAATGACCGAAGAGGCTGAAGACGCGCACGACATGATCCGGCCAGCGATCCTTGTTGACGGCGGCTAGGACGCCGAGCGGAACGCCAAGCCCCGCGCCGATGAGGATCGCGAAGGTGGCAAGCTCGATCGTCGCCGGCATCACATGCAGGATATCCTGGATGACAGGCTGGCCGGTGCGAATGGAGGTACCGAAATTGCCGGTGAAGACGTCTCCCAGGTAATAGAAGAACTGTTCCCAGAGCGGTCGGTCGAGACCCAGCGAACGGTAGACCTGCTCGTACGTCTCCCGGGTCGCATCTTCTCCGACGATGGCGCGAACGGGGTCGGCGGGCATCAGCCGGCCGATGAAAAAGGTCAGGAGAAGCAGGCCGAGCAGCGTGACCGCGATGGTCCCGATCTGTCCGGCCGCGCCATAGAAGCGGATGCGGCGTAGTGACATGGTTCCTCCGTGTGTCAGTCGCCTGAAGGTAAGGCGGTACAGGCTCCTATCCTGTATGACAACTTTGGCAAACCTGTCACAGGTTTGTCATGCTGTCAAGCCAAACCGGTCACAGGAAATCGTCGCGCCGGGGCGTGAAGCAGTCGATAAGCTCGCCCGCCTCAAGGCATTGGCACCCGTGCTCGGTGTCTCCGGGGATAACGAGACTATCGCCTGCCTGCAATTCATAGGCCTCGCCGTTGCGGAAGAACCGGAAACGGCCGCGCGCCACATAGGTGGATTGCACGTGCGAATGTCTGTGCAACTTGCCTTTGGCGCCGGATTCGAAGCGAAACGACACGACCATGAGTTCGGGGGAATCGGAAAGAACCTGACGGGTGACGCCAGCGTCCGGCGACACTGCGGGGAAAGTGGGAAGAGTCATGTGAACCTCGGTGATGTTGTATAACATCATCACCATACATGTTCTCGTACTTGTATGACAACTATGTTGTCGGCTTCCCGATCAATTTTCTTCGATTGCCATGGTGCGCGAACGCAGAAGCACCTTGTAGCGCTCCAGGCTTCCACGAAGGTGGGCGCGCATCCGTTCACGCGCGGCTTCCGCATTTCCCTCGATGATGGCATCGACGATCTGGCCGTGCTCCTCCTGCAGGTGGAGGTTATAGTCCTTCGGGCGCGATCCGGGCGCCGACCCCTGCAATTCGCCGCGCGGGATGATGCCGGAGCGGATCAGCTGAAGAAACTCCGGGAAGCGTCGGTTCTGAGTGGCCTCCGCAATCGCCAGGTGAAGCTCGAAATCAGCGTCACGCGTGGGCGCGCCCGATTGCAGGCATTCGCCGACACGGTGATGGGCCTCGAGGATTGCCTCTATCTGTGCCGCCGAGCGACGAGATGCAGCAAGCCCTGCTGATTCCACCTCGAAAACCGTCCTCAATTCAAGGAGTTCGATCACCGAGGAAATCCGTTGCGTTGCAAGGTCCTTGAAGGGCTGGTTCTTGTCCTGCTGGGTTTCAAGGGCAAAGATGCCGGCGCCCTTGCGTGCCTCGACAAGACCGTCTGCGCGCAGGATCGCGATCGCCTCCCGAACGACAGTCCGGCTGACGGAATATTCCTTTGTGAGGGCGCTTTCGCTCGGAAGCCTGTCGCCGGGGCGAAATACACCCTCCGTCAGTTCGCGGCGCAGTGCAGCGCTGATCTTCGCCGCCAGCGAGGTGCCGCGAACGTGATTGTTTTCGGCTTCCATTTTCACTCCGCCTGTGTCGAACCTGTCTGGCATGTTAGCCGTTATCTGTTCGAATGCAAGGGCGGCCGCAGACGCGCATACTCAGCGTGCGGCGCGCAACATGGAGCGGTAGCGGATCTGGCTGTTCTTGAGGTGGTTGCGCATCGCCGCGCGTGCTGCATCCTCGTCGCCGTTCTGTATCGCTAAGAGAATTGCTTCGTGTTCGTCCACAAGGCGGCTGAGCTCGTCAGCGGGAAGAACAGCCTCCTCGCCGCTGTCCACGATGGCGCGGCGGGGGATGAGGGCCGGTCCGAGCGCCTTAAGAAACTCGCTAAAGCGCGGATTGTTGGTTGCCTCGGCGATCGCGACGTGAAAGGCGAAATCAGCCTCGGCGGTCGGTTTGCCCGCAGCCGCACAGGCCCTGAAGGCATCAAAGGCTTCGATGAGCTTGCCTTCCTGACCGGGCGAGCGGCGAAGGGCTGCAAGTGCGGATGCGTCGCCCTCGACTGCGGTTCGAAGCTCCAGCATCTCGATCAGCGACGACACCCGCGTGAGGTCGACTTGTTGAAACGGCCGCCGCGCGGACGCGGCCTGCTCCAGCAGGAACACGCCCGCTCCCTGCCGAGGTTCGACCAGGCCATCGGAGCGCAAGGCCGCAATCGCCTCGCGCACGACGGTGCGGCTAACGCCGAATTCCTGGGTGAGCCGCGCTTCGGACGGCAGGCGGTCGCCGGGATGGTAGCGCCCCTTGGCTATCTGGGAACGAAGAGCATCCGTAACCTGCGCCACAAGCGTCTTGCCCTGGAAGGCGGAGGGATCGGATGTCGTCGCTGTCATCATGTAAGGGGCCGCTTCCAAGATCTTCGTCGGTCCGTTTGTGGATACGCCATCGATGGGTGATGGCGCAATCCGTCGCTACACCGACTTCAGATCCTGAGGCATCAGGCGCTCAGGAATGTTCTGATAGGAGATGGGCCTTAGGAACCGGCGGATGGCCATGGTACCGACCGAGCTTGCGCCGAAATTGGTGGACGCGGGATAGGGACCGCCGTGAACCATCGCATCGCAGACCTCGACTCCGGTCGGATAACCGTTGGTCAGGATACGGCCCGCCTTGCGCTCAAGGATCACCATGAGCTTGCGCGCGAAATCGACATCGTCGTCGTCGAGATGCAGGGTTGCCGTCAACTGTCCCTTGAAACGCTTTGCCACCACGATCATCTCCTCGAAGCTCTCGACCGTGACGATCAGTCCAAGTGGACCGAAGACTTCCTCTGCAAGGACATGATTGCCGAGCCATTCACGCGCCGGGACGAGAAAGAGATTGGGCGTGACATCCCGCTGACCACAGCTTGTGCTGAGAATCTCGCGAACGCCGCCCCCCTTCGATACGCGGTCGCGTCCTTCGCGATAGGCCCTGGCGATGCCTTCGGTGAGCATGACCTGCGGCTCGACGCCTGAAAGTGCTGCGCGGGCAGCTTCCGCGAAGGCGGGCGCCTGCTCGGCAAGGATCACCGCGATGCCCGGATTGGTGCAGAATTGCCCGGCCCCCATGGTGAGTGAACCTGCCCATCCCTTGGCGATCTCCGCGCCGCGCGCCTTGATCGCCTCCGGCAGGAGAAACATGGGGTTCACCGAGCCGAGTTCGCCGAAGAAGGGGATGGGCTCCGGCCGCCCTGCGCAAAGATCGAAGAGCGCCCGCCCGCCGGCAAGTGAACCGGTGAAGCCGACCGCCTTGATCAGCGGGTGCGTCACGAGGCCCGTACCGACGTCGCGGCGGCCACCCTGGATCAGTGAAAACACACCTGGATGCAATCCGTGCGCCCTGATGGCAGCCAGGGCAGCCTCGGCGACGATCTCGCCGGTCCCCGGGTGGGCCGAATGACCCTTGACGACAACAGGGCAGCCTGCCGCGAGCGCCGAGGCCGTATCGCCGCCCATGGTCGAGAAGGCCAGCGGAAAATTGGAAGCGCCGAAGACGGCAACAGGACCGATCGGTCGTTGGATCAGACGGATGTCGGGACGGGGCAGGGGCTTGCGGTCCGGTAGGGCCTCATCATGTCGCCTGTCGAGGTACTCGCCCTTGCGAATATGGGAGGCAAACAGCCGAAGCTGGCCGGTCGTGCGTGCGCGCTCGCCTTCAAGGCGGGCGCCCGGCAATCCGGTTTCCGCGCTTCCGATCTCGGTGATCGCCGCCCCGCGCGCCTCTATCTCGTCGGCGATGGCGTCGAGGAATGCTGCGCGCTCGTCGCGGGTCGAGTAGCCGAAGGACCAGAAGGCTTCCTCCGCGGCCTCGGCCGCTTTGTTCACCAGTTCGGTCGTTCCGACGGAGAAATCAAAGGCCGGGCCAGACGCCGGCTCGCTCTTGAATGTCTGCCCGGTTGCGATCCATTCGCCTGCGACCAGATGTTTTCCATGCGGCTTGAAGATCATTCATCACTCCCTAAAGATCGGATTGTCGACATAGGCACCGCCCTGAAAGCGAGCCGTGGATTCGTCGGGGCCGGGCTGCGGCGCGGCCTCCGCGAGGCGCGTCCGGAAGGATTCGGCATTGTCCCTGGGTTTCCAGCCCAGCCAGCCGAGGTGTGCGTTGTCCCACCAACCGGCGTCGTTTGCCGATGCACCCCAGATCACGGGACAGCCCAAAACCGGGACGCGGAAGATCGCCTCGATCAGCGACGCGAAGTCTCCATGAGAAAGCCAGGTCGACAACGTCCGGTAATTCGTTGGCTCTGGCGTAGAGGAGCCGATCCGCACCAGCGCCGTCTCCTGCCCGAACTTCTCGAAATACAGGCGCGCAAGCACCTCGCCGAAGCATTTGGAGACCCCGTAGAGTCCATCCGGGCGAAATGGGGCAAGGGGATCGAGCCGTTCGGCTTGCGGATAGTAGCCGATCGTATGATTGGAGCTCGCAAAGACGATGCGCGGCCGGCCATTTGCGCGGGCAGCCTCAAAGAGATTGTAGAGACCGGCGATGTTTCCGCGCAGGATCCCCTCAAACGGGCCTTCGACCGAAGCTCCGCCAAGATGGACGATACCGTCGCAGCCGGCGACTATGTTGTTCACGGCTTGAGCGTCGGCCAGATCGCATTGAATGAGCTCCTCGCGGTCAGCTGGCGCTCCAAGACCTGTGCGATCAGCAAGGCGGATCGTGTCGGCCAGGCCAGAGAGCCGTGTGCGCATCACGCGGCCAAGCTGACCCGCCGCGCCAGTGATGAGAAGGCGTTTCAATCCAGGTCTTCCCCTTGAGGAGTTGCAATCGAAAATCGAGGTTGGCATTTGCCTCTTGACGTTGTCAGACATATCATACAACTATGCCTAACACATATTACATGTTGGTCGCAATCACTGAAGGAGGACATTCATGCTGACCGTCGAAACGCGGCAGGCCGTCAATCCGGACTACGCAAGGACACTCGACACCGAGGGCCTCCGCAGGCATTTTCTCGCTGAGGACATGTTTCGATCGGGCGAGATCCGGTTGATCTACACCCACTACGATCGCTTCGTGATGGGCGGGGCCGTGCCTGCAGGCAAGCCGCTGACGCTCGACAAAGTGGAGGAAACCAAGACGCCGTCGTTTCTCGACCGGCGCGAGATGGGCATCGTCAATGTGGGCAAAACCGGCACGGTCACGACCGAACAGGGGACCTACAGCCTCAACCGCGGCGACGTTCTGTATCTTGGAATGGGTACGGGGCCTGTAACGTTCTCCGGGGAAGGGCGCTTTTACATCACCTCCTGCCCTGCCCATCGCAGCCTGCCTGCGCAGCTCGTGACCATTGCGGGCAGCAAGGAGGTTAAACTCGGCACGACCGAAACCTCCAACAAGCGCACGATCAACCAGTTCATCCACCCGCTGGTCATGGAGAGCTGCCAGCTTGTCCTCGGCTACACGACGCTTGAAGATGGCTCTGTCTGGAACACGATGCCGGCGCATGTCCATGATCGCCGCATGGAGGCCTATCTCTACTTCGGCATGGACGAAAAATCGCGAGTGCTGCACCTGATGGGCGAGCCGCAGGAAACCCGCCATCTCTTCATTTCCAACGAGGAAGGCGCGATTTCTCCCCCCTGGTCCATTCATTCGGGCGCTGGCATCGGCTCCTACACGTTCATCTGGGCCATGGCTGGCGACAATGTCGACTATACCGACATGGAGTTCATCCAGCCGGGGGAACTGAAGTGACAAATCCCTTTTCCCTTCAAGGTCATAAGGCCCTTGTCACCGGCGCGAACACCGGGCTTGGACAGGCCATCGCCGTAGGCCTTGCTGCGGCTGGCGCCGAGGTGACTTGCGCGGCGCGGCGCGCGCCTGAGGAAACGCTTGAAATCATCGCAAGAGCCGGCGGGGAAGCCGCTTCGCTTGCTCTGGATTTCGCCGATCCCATGGCCGCACGCGACGTTTTTGCCGGAAAGGGCTACGATATCCTCGTCAACAATGCCGGCATCATTCGCCGCGCCGATGCGGTGGAATTCAGCGAGGCCGACTGGGACGACGTCATGGACGTCAACGTCAAAGCGCTGTTCTTCACCTGCCAGGCATTCGCCAAGGAACTGCTGGCAAAGGGCCGGCCCGGAAAGATCGTCAACATCGCATCGCTGCTTTCCTTCCAGGGCGGCATCCGCGTGCCCTCCTATACGGCGTCCAAGCACGGCGTCTCGGGGCTCACCAAGCTGCTTGCCAACGAGTGGGGCGCGAAGAGCATCAATGTGAACGCGATCGCGCCCGGCTACATCGAAACCAACAACACCGAAGCGCTGCGCGACGACCCGGATCGCAACAAAGCGATCCTTGATCGCATCCCAGCCAATCGCTGGGGCAGGCCCAAAGACATCGCCGGCGCTGCCGTCTTCCTGTCGTCGGCTGCGGCCGATTACATTCACGGCGCCATTCTCAATGTGGACGGTGGTTGGCTGGCCCGCTGATGGTGATGCCGACCACAAACTCATCATACATGTTATATGATGAGTTCGTGCCAAACCGGCTCATCTCATTCGAAATTTCCATTCTGAAAACACGTAGAGGACTAAAAGAAATGACCCCAGAACAGATCAAGGCCGCGCTTGGATCGGGCCTCCTTTCCTTCCCGGTCACGCACTTCGACAAGGACGGTCGCTTTGCGCCGGAAGGCTACAAGGCACATGTCGAGTGGCTGGCCGGCTACAAGGCGCCGGTGCTGTTTGCTGCCGGCGGAACCGGCGAGTTCTTCTCGCTGAAACCCGATGAAATCCCCGGCATCGTTGCCGCCGCCAAGGAGGTTGCTGGCGAAACGGCGATCGTTTCCGGCTGCGGCTATGGCACGGAGATGGCGGTCGATATCGCCCGCTCGGTCGAGCGTGTCGGTGCCGATGGCATCCTGCTCCTGCCGCACTACCTGATCGATGCGCCGCAGGAAGGGCTTTACGCCCATGTGAAGAAGATCTGCCAGTCGGTCGGCATCGGTGTCATGGTCTATAACCGTGACAACTCCGTGCTGCAGCCCGACACGCTGGCGCGGCTCTGTGACGAATGCCCGAACCTGATCGGCTTCAAGGATGGCACCGGTGATATCGGCCTCGTGCGCCAGGTCACCGCCAAGATGGGCGACCGGCTGATGTATCTCGGCGGCATGCCGACGGCGGAACTGTTCGCCGAAGCCTATCTCGGTGCTGGCTTCACCACCTATTCGTCCGCCGTCTTCAACTTCGTTCCGGGTCTTGCCAACGAGTTCTATGCGGCGCTGCGCAGCGGCGACCGCGCCACCTGCGAGCGCATCCTCAACGATTTCTTCTATCCGTTCATGGCCATCCGCAACCGCGCCAAGGGCTATGCCGTTTCGGCGGTCAAGGCGGGCGTGCGCCTGCAGGGGTTCAATGCGGGTCCGGTGCGCAGCCCGCTCAAGGACCTGACGGGGGCCGAAGTCGAGATGCTCGACGCCCTCATCGGCAGTCACAAGCGCAAAGCGTGACGGGCAGGGAGGAGTGGCATGAAGATCACCGCCGTCCGCACGCATCTCCTCGAGCATCGGCTGGCGGTGCCCTTCGAAAGCGCGTCGATGCGCTTTGATCGGCGCGCGCATGTGCTAGTCGAGATCGAATGCGATGACGGGACCGTCGGCTGGGGCGAATGCCTTGGGCCGGCGAGACCCAATGCGGCCGTGGTCGCGGCCTATTCCCCCTGGCTGATCGGCCAGGACCCGCGCCAGACCGAAAAACTCTGGGCGATTCTCTACAATGCGCTGCGTGATCAGGGGCAGCGCGGTCTGGCGATCACGGCGCTGTCCGGCATCGACATCGCGCTCTGGGATATCAAGGGCAAGCATTACGGCGCATCCGTCTCGATGCTGCTTGGTGGCCGCTGGCGCGAGAGCGTGCGCGCCTATGCGACCGGCAGCTTCAAGCGCGACGGCGTCGATCGCGTCTCCGACAATGCCATGGAGATGGCGGAACGCCGGGCGCAGGGGTTTCACGCCTGCAAGATCAAGATCGGCTTTAGCATCGACGAAGACCTGCGCGTCATCCGTGCCGTGCGCGAAGCGATCGGCGATGAAATGCGGCTGATGATCGATGCCAATCACGGCTACACCGTCACCGAGGCGATCCGCCTCGGCAAGGCGGCGGCGGACTACGATATCGACTGGTTCGAGGAGCCAGTGGTGCCGGAACAGCTTTCGGCCTATCGCGAGGTGAGAGCCGGGCAGCCCATCCCGGTTGCCGGCGGCGAGACCTGGCACACCCGCTATGGCATTTGGGCGGCGATCGAGAGCCGTGCCGTCGATATCCTGCAACCGGATCTCTGCGGCTGCGGCGGGTTCTCCGAGATGGCGAAGATCGCAAGTCTTGCGACGTTGCACGGCGTGCGCATCGTGCCGCATGTCTGGGGTACCGGCGTGCATCTTGCCGCTGCGCTACAGTTCATGGCGGCGATGACGCCAGATCCGGTGCGGGTAAACCCGATAGAGCCGATCATGGAGTTCGACCGGACGGAGAATCCCTTCCGCCAGGCGGTGCTGAAGACGCCGATCGAAACCGTGAATGGTGTCGTTGCCATCCCGGACGCGCCCGGTCTCGGCATCGAGATCGATCGCGATGCGCTCTCGGAATTCAAAGTATCTCAAGGGTGAGAACAGCGCGGGAGGCCAACGCGCCAACCACGCGCTCCCCCAGCAGGCGGGACGTGCGTTGATCTCAACGGTGCCGACCGCGTCTCCTACTGGTTGGCCGCAAGTCCGTCCGCGAGCGCAAGTGCTTGCTCGGGTTCGTCAAGCTGCATCAAGCCACCATCTCGACTCTGGCGCACCTTGTTCAGGTGATCGCGCGGACTGAGGCCCAAGGTCCGCTTGAACATGCGGGAGAAGTAATAGGGATCGGAATAGCCGACTTCGGTTGCGGCAGCCGCCACGGAAAGACCAGCCTCAAGGAAATGCATGGCGCGCTCCATGCGTTTCAGTTCCTGGTACTTTCGCGGCGTGCGGGTCACTCGCTTCTGGAATTCGCGCAAGAAGTAGTCGCGATTATAGGGGGATGCATCGACCGCTCGTGTCGCAATCTCCGGATCGAGCGGGTTGGCGGAGATCATCGTGGCAGCTTTCATGACAGCAAGGTCGATCGCATCGGCGCCCTCGGGCTGATAAGTGGCGTGGTCCCGCCATCCGATGAATGCGTCCTCGATAAAGGCAATGAGCAGCACCATGAAGAGATGATGCTGACCGAGCGTGACGGAGGAGGGAGGCACACTCTGGCGATAGTGCCGGACCAGCGGTTCGAGAAGCGCCCAGCGCGTGAGGCGCAATTTCGGTTGTAGGACCATCTGCGCGATAAGGTTATGGCGCCCGTAGATATCGAGCGTAAAGTGCTGCGCAACGCCGAGGTAGGTCTCCCGCCCCTCATTCCATCCGACGAAACGCTGGCCACGCAAAATCAGCATCGCGTCACCCGGCTCCATGATCCGAGGTTCGCCGTCTATCAGGTAATGCCCGCGCCCTTCGAGGCAGATCACAAGGTCATCGACCTCATTGGACTTGTCGATCCGCCAGGTGTGCGAGTGCTCCATGCGGATAGCGGCTCGCGTCAGATTGAGGCTCAGCGCCGTCGGTGGAATCGCAGAGAGAATGCCACCTTCAATTTCGTCCATCTTTTTCCTCGCCTTTGTGAATTCATTCTGCAGGAGAGATGGGTGATTGTCACCGCATAAGCCGCTTGTGCGCACCGTATCGTCTGGGAGGAGGGATCGGTTCGTGGCGAAAAAGGGAGAGTCCTGCTTTCGTCCGTGCCGATCCGGGAGCGTAATTTGTACGAAACTGTATCTATAAAGGCAGCATTTCGGTGCCCTCCGGGAGGAGCGGCATGAAAGGACACCGGCTTCTCGGGCTCGGCTATCTGGCGCCCTACGTCATCGGCCTTCTGATTTTCACGGCCATTCCGTTCATCGGCTCGTTCTACCTGAGCTTCACCAGCTACGACCTGATGAGCGAGCCACGCTGGACGGGGCTCGCCAACTACGAGCGGCTGTTCACCCGTGACCGCACGTTCCTTAAGTCGTTGAACGTCACGCTGCTCTACGTGTTCCTGACCGTGCCGTTGAAGCTCGCCTTTGCACTCTTCATCGCAGCGATCCTGAATCACCGGTTGAAATTCATCGGCCTCTTCCGCACGGCCTTTTATGTGCCGTCGATCCTTGGAGGTTCGATCGCGATTGCCGTGCTGTGGCGCTATGTCTTTGCCTCGGAGGGGCTCGCGAACATGGCGCTCACCACGGTGGGGCTTGCGCCGGTCGACTGGTTCGGCGACCCCACGAACGCGCTCTTCACCATCACGCTTCTGCGCTGCTGGCAGTTCGGCTCGGCCATGGTGATCTTCCTGGCAGCACTGCAATCGATCGACAAGTCGCTCTACGAGGCAGCGGCGATCGATGGCGCGGGCAAGGTGCGGACCTTTTTCTGGATCACCCTGCCGCTGCTGACTCCCGTGATTTTCTTCAACCTCATCATGCAGATGGTGCAGGCGTTCCAGGAGTTCAACGGCCCCTACATCATCACTCAGGGCGGTCCTCTGAAGGCCACATACCTGCTGCCGCTCTACATCTATGACGAGGCGTTCAAGAAGTTCAACATGGGTTATGCCTCGTCCATTGCCTGGGTGCTCTTTGCCATCATCACCGCGCTGACCCTCGTCGCCTTCTGGTCTTCGAAGAAGTGGGTCTACTACGCCGGCGACAAGAGGAGCTGAGCCATGGTCGATCTTCAAAAGCTCAACGGCCAGCAGGCTGCACGTAGGGCAAGGCTTCGCCTGCTGTCGACGACGGTTCGCTACGTGCTGCTCTTTTCGGTCGGTTTCGTCATGCTTTATCCGCTGATCTGGCTGGTCGGCGCGAGTTTCAAGACCAACTCGGAAATCTTTGCCGGCGCGGGCTTCCTGCCCGACAATCCAACCGCCGACGGCTACATCAAGGGCTGGCAGACATCGACACCCTATACATTCGGCCGGTTCTTCTGGAATTCGCTCCTGATCATCCTGCCGAAAGTGATTGGGACGGCTATCTCCTGCACCATGGCGGCCTATGCCTTCGCGCGCTTTGAGTTCCCGCTCAAGAAGGTGCTCTTCGCATCGGTGATTGCGATCCTGCTCTTGCCGAACGTGGTAACGCGTATCCCGCAATATATCCTGTTCCGCGATCTCGGCTGGCTGGACAGTTTCCTGCCGCTCTGGGTGCCCTCTGCCTTCGCGGGCGATGCCTTCTTCGTCTTCATGCTGGTGCAGTTCTTGCGCTCGCTGCCGGCAGACATGGAAGAGGCGGCGCGCGTCGACGGTGCAAACACTCTCCAGACGCTCGTCTACATCGTCGTTCCCATGCTGGCCCCGGCGCTGATCTCCGTCTGCCTGTTCCAGTTCATGTGGACGATGAACGATTTCCTCGGCCCGCTGATCTACCTGTCATCGGTCGACAAATATCCCGTGAGCCTCGCGCTCAAACTCTCCATCGACACGACAGAAGCCTTCGAATGGAACCGCATTCTCGCAATGTCGGTGCTGACGATCACGCCCGCTTTGGTCGTGTTCTTCGCTGCGCAACGGTATTTCATTGAAGGGATCTCCTCCGGGGGAGTCAAAGGCTGACCATGGCAAAGGTTCAACTGAAAAACCTCGAGAAGGTCTATGGCGGCGCGTTCAAGGCCGTCCACGGCATCAATCTCGACATCGAGGATGGCGAGTTCATGGTCTTCGTCGGCCCCTCGGGCTGCGCCAAGTCGACCACGTTGCGCATGGTTGCGGGGCTGGAGGAAATTTCGGGCGGCGAGATCGTGATCGGCGATCAAAAGGTCAACGACCTGCCGCCGGGCAAGCGTTCGATCGCCATGGTGTTCCAGAACTACGCGCTCTATCCGCATATGAAGGTGCGGGGCAACCTCGCTTTCGGACTGAAGATTGCGGGAAAGCCAAGGGCCGAGATCGAAGCAGCCATCAATCATGTGGCCAAGATCCTCGAAATCGAGCCGCTGCTCGACCGCCTGCCGAAGCAGCTCTCCGGCGGACAGGCGCAGCGCGTGGCACTCGGGCGCGCCCTCATCAAGAAACCAGGCGTCTTCCTCTTCGATGAGCCGCTTTCCAATCTCGACGCCAAGCTGCGCGCCTCAATGCGGGTGCGCATTACCGATCTGCACAGACAATTGAAGGCCGAAGGCCTGTCTTCGACCGTCATCTACGTGACCCACGACCAGACGGAAGCCATGACCATGGGAGACCGGATCTGCGTCATGCAGGCTGGCCACATCATGCAGGTGGCAACACCCAAGGAACTCTATAATCGTCCGGCAAACCTGTTTGTCGCCGGTTTCATCGGAAGCCCCGAGATGAACCTCGTCGATGCGACGCTTGAGGGTGGCGATCTCCAGATCGGAAACCAGTGCCTGGCGCTCGGCGCAAATCTCGAGGGCAGACTTTCGGCCAGACCTGCAGCGGCCGTGCTCGGCATGCGCCCGCAGCATCTTTCGCTCGTCGCTGATGGGCCGGGCCTCGCCGCAAGGCTCACCAACGCCGAGTTCATGGGGCACGAAGTCTACCTGCATGCCGACCTCGAAGGCCGCAAGCTGGTGAGCGTCGTGGGCGCCGCCGAGTTCGAGGCGCTCGGCCAGTCGGACGTTATCCGCCTGCGCCCGGATCCTGACCACCTGCATGTTTTCGACAAGACCGACGGCCGCAACGTCTCGCTGTGAGGAGGCAGCGTTCGGCCCCATTCCAAGGAGGAGAAGCTCGATGAGAACGAAAAGAACGATCGCAGCATTGGCCGGCGTTGCCTATGGCGCCCTGGCCCTCGGGGCGACCGCTCAGGGCGCCGAACTGCGCATGGCGTGGTGGGGCGGTGAAAGCCGCCACGTCGCCACCCAGAAGGCGATTGCGGCCTGCGGCGAAAAATACGGCCACACCGTCAAGGGGGAATTCACCGGCTTTGACGGCTACCTCGAAAAGCTGACGACCCAGATGGCCGGCAAGACCGAAGCCGATATCATCCAGGTCAATTGGCCTTGGCTGCCGTTGTTCTCGAAGAATGGCGACGGTTTTGCCGATCTGCGCAAGCTCAAGGCCGTCGATCTTTCCAACTGGAGCGAGGCGGATCTGTCGGCGGGATCAATGAACGGCGTGCTGCAGGGGCTTTCCGTTTCGACGACAGGCCGCGTCTTCTTCTTCAATGCCACGACCTTCGAGAAGGCGGGTGTCGCCATTCCGAAGAGCTGGGACGAGTTTTTCGCCGCCACGGCGACCATCAAGGAAAAGCTCGGCAAGGACTACTATACCTTCAACGCCGTCAAGGAGACGGCGCAGCTTCTGACGACGCTGGCCGTGGTGCAGAAGACCGGGAAGGATCTGGTCGATCCCGCGACCAATCGCGTTGCCTGGACGCCGGAGGAACTTGCCGAGGGCATATCGCTCCTGGGCAAGCTGGTCGAGACCGGAGCGATCAGATCGCAGAGGGAAGAAGCGGCCGATGGCAATGTCAATCTGTTCGAGAAGCCTGCCTGGGCAGACGGCAAGGTTGCCGGCTCCTACGAATGGGATTCGACCTATTCGAAATATGCAGACCCGTTGAAAGACGGTCAGCTGTTGAAGCCCGTGGCAATGCTGAGGTTTCCGGACGCCGTGACGGAAGGCGTCTATCGCAAACCCTCGATGGTGTTCTCCATCTCCAAGAACTCCAAGGACCCTGAGGCGGCAGCTCAGATCGTCAATTGCCTTCTGAACGAACCCGAGGGCATCGATGCGCTTGGCACATCGCGCGGCTTGCCGGCGTCGAAGGCCGCCGCTGCCCGCCTCGGTGACAAGGGCGAGCCGGAAGTGCGCGCAGCAAACGCTATCGTCGTTGCCGCAAGCGGTCCGGCCGTCTCGCCTTTCAACGAGCATCCGGAGGTGCGCGCAGCCTTCATCGATACGCTGGAGGAGTACGCCTATGGCCAGCTGAAGGCGGATGAGGCAGCCGCACAGATCATCGATACGGTGAACGACGTGCTTGCCGAGTTCGATTGATCGTCAGATGTCCCGCCACGGTTTCCGCGGCGGGTCCACTCTACCGGAAAAGCCAAGAGAACGAGACCATGATCCGACCGTCCATCATCGCGCTGTCAGCGCGAACGGCAGCGCTTTGCCTGCCTAAAGCCGGAGCGCTCTATCGCCTGCCTGACCCGGCCTCCTGGCGGCTTGAGCCGGCGGCCGGCGACGGTGAGGTGCGGGAAGGGATCACTGCGACGGTCGTCAGCCTTCTCCATGATCTTCAACCGGGTGGTCGCTACCGCCTCGAGGTCGAAGGGTTCCAGCCGCTTGAGTTCGAAACGCCAGCCTGCGCCGGTCTGATCGATCCAACCGCATTTGGTCTTGTCCCCGGTATCCGTCACGACGATCTCGAGGGTGCCCGCGCCAACGCCGCCGCTCTGGCGGACGCCGTAGTCGCCGTGCCCGACGGCGGCACTCTGCGCCTGCCCAAAGGAGACTGGACGGCCTTTCCGGTTCGGCTCAAGAGCGGCATAACCCTGCATATTTCCAAGGGAGCGGTCCTTCATGCGCCCTCGGTGCGCGCGGGCTGGCCCATCCTTGAAGCCCGCGACGCAATGGGCAGGATGCTAGGAAGCTGGGAGGGCCTACCGACTGCCTGTTTTGCCGCTCCGGTCCATGCCATCGGCGCCGAACGGCTCGTGATCGAAGGAGAGGGTTCTCTCGATGGTTCGGGCGACAGGGGAGATTGGTGGCATTGGCCGAAGGAAACCCGTGACGGAGCCCGCCGCCCGCGCGGTCTGCACCTCGTCTCCTGTGCCGACGTGAAGCTGCTGGGTTTTACCATCCGCAACGCGCCATCCTGGACGATCCATCCGCAGGGCTGCAGGAGGTTGGTTGCAGCGGGCCTCACCGTGGTCGCCCCGCCCGACAGCCCGAACACCGATGGATTCAATCCTGAAAGCTGCCGCGACGTCACGATCACCGGAGTGCGATTTTCCGTGGGCGACGATTGTATCGCGGTCAAGGCGGGCAAGCGCAGGCCGAATGGCGAACACGATCATCTTGCTGAAACCCGCGGCGTCCGAATCACCCATTGCCTGATGGAGCGTGGCCACGGCGGCCTCGTGATCGGCTCGGAAATGTCGGGCGGCGTGCACGATGTCTCCGTCGAGGATTGCGAAATGGTCGGCACGGATCGCGGCCTGCGCCTGAAGACACGACGGGGGCGCGGTGGATCCATCACGAATATCGTCATGCGGCGGGTTCTCATGGATGGTGTGGACACAGCGCTATCGGCCAACGCTCATTACCATTGCGATGCCGACGGTCACGACGACTGGGTGCAGTCACGCCAACCGGCCCTGATCGATCAGGGAACACCCTTCATCGATGGCGTCACCATCGAGGACGTCGAAATCCGCAAGCTCTCGCACGCAGCGGGCGCGTTTCTCGGCCTGCCGGAAGCGCCAATCCGAAACGTCAGAATTCGCCGACTGAAGATTGCGTCCTATCGCGCCGACGCGACCGCCTCACCGCCGATCATGGCTGACCGGGTGCGACCTATGCGGCACGAGGCGATCGCCGCCGAGTACGCCGAGATCGACTGCGACGAACCTGCGCTCTTGAGCAGAGCCCCGATTTCCGTTTCCCTTGAATGAGATACCCGATGGACCCGACCGCCTATTTCGACCAGTTCACGCAACGCTACACCCCCTACAAGGGCGGAAGCTGGTGCTACGAGGACGGCTGCATCTATCGCGGTCTTCGACTACTTTTCGAGGCGACAGGCGAGAGGCGCTGGAGCGAGCACCTGCACCGGCTCGTCGATCGCCAGGTCGGTTCTGACGGCACACTCCTCGGGTACGATCCTGCCGAGTACAATATCGACCACATTCTCGCTGGACGCGTCCTGTTCCCATTGGCCGCAGAAACAGGCGATCGTCGCTACAGGACAGCGGCAGACCAACTCGCAGGTCAACTTGAAACCCATCCGCGCATACTTGCGGGCAACTATTGGCACAAGCAGCGCTACCCTAACCAGGTTTGGCTCGACGGGCTCTATATGGGTCTCCCGTTTCAGATCGAATACGCACTTGCGACCGACAATCCGGCTCTGATTGCCGATGCGCTTCAGCAGTTCGCGACAGCACTTGCGCTCACCGCGACCGCCAAGGGCCTCTACGTGCACGGCTATGATGACAGCCGGAAGCAAAGTTGGGCCGACCCGATTACAGGCAGGTCGCCGGCGGTCTGGGCCCGGGCCGTCGGCTGGCTGGCAATGGCACTGGTTGATGCGCTGGCGCTTCTACCCAACGACAGGGCGACCGCAGCGCTACGTTTGAGGACCAGCCTGCTGCTTGACGAATTGATGGCACGCCAGACGCCGTCCGGCCTCTGGATGCAAGTCCTCGATGAGCCCGATCTTGCGGGCAATTATGAGGAAAGCTCTGCTTCTGCCATGTTTGCCTACGCATTGCTGCGCTACGCGCGATTGGGCCTTTCTCAGGCTGATCGAGCCACTGTGGCCGGCCGGCGAGCCCTCAACGCATTGATTTCGGGGCGCCTTGTCGCCGATAGCGAGGGCATCACTCGATTGACGACAATCGTCGGTGTCGCTGGTCTCGGCGGCTTCGAAGGCAACTATCGCGACGGCTCGCCCGGCTACTACCTCTCGGAGCAGGTGGTCGCCGATGACGCCAAGGGCGTCGGACCACTGATGATGGCGTTCGCCGAAGGCCTGAGGTGCTGTGGGTGGCGAACTGCCTAAGTCACGCGCCCGACCGGCCGAAGGCTGTATTCTTATTCTTATCCTTCCAGATGGTGTAACGGGCGGAACCTGGCCTGCCCGGTTTGAAGGGCTGGTGGTCGTCCCTCACAATGATGGTGTCGCGGAGTCAGGAGTGGCCTGCTCCATAGCAGCACGGAGGAACGACCATGAAGCAGTATGCCGGCATCGACGTATCATTGGAATACTCGAGTGTGCGTGCGGTGGATGCGGATGGTCGGATCATTCGGAAAGCAAAGATCCTCAGCGAGCCCGATGCGCTGATCGCCTCGGCGCGCACGGCGTGGCGATGGAGCGCATTGGTCTGGAGGCCGGCCCCTTGTCGCAGTGGCTCCATGCCGGGATGGTAAAAGCCGGTCTTTCCGTCGATCTGATCGAGACGCGCCACGTACGTGCAGCCTTCAAGACGATGCCGGTGAAGACCGACAAGAAGGACGCCCGCGGCATTGCGCAGTTGATGCGACTTGGCTGGTTCAGGCAGGTCCACTGCAAATCTCTTGCCGCCCAGGAGGTGCGTGCGCTGCTGACCGCCCGCAAGCTCGTTCAGGGTAAGCTTCACGACATCGAGATGAGCATCCGGGGCATCCTGCGCGGCTTCGGCCTCAAGGTCGGGCCGACGACGCGGCGCACTTTCGCGGGGCGCACCCGCGCGCTGATTGCAGGCCATTTGACCTTGGAAGCGATCGCCACGGCACTCTTGAAGGTGCGCGACGCGCTTGTGCACGAATTTGCAGGGTTTGAGCGCAAGCTGCGTGCCATCGCCCGTCAGGTCGACAACGCACTTCGGTTGATGACGACGCCAGGCGTTGGCGTCCTGGTGGCGCTGACGTTTGTCGCGGCCGTCGATGCACCGGAGCGATTCCGATCGTCGCGGGCGGTCGGGCCACACTTCGGATTGACGCCGAAGAAATATCAATCGGGCGAGACCGATCATAGCGGTCGCATTTCGAAGATCGGCGATGGCAGCGTGCGAACCGTGCTCTACGAGGTCCTGACGCGACCGGTCAAAGGTTCCGATCTGAAGGGCTGGGCACTGGCGGTCGCCAGACGGGCCGGTCCGAGAAAGGCGCGCGTCGCGCTGGCCCGCAAGCTGGCGGTGGTGTTGCATCGCATGCTCAGCGACGGAACCAACTTCATCGCTCATAAGGGAGCGTCCGCCCTGGCGGGTTGATCGCAGGAGACGACAAGACAGGCTTTCGGAAGGGCACAGCCATCAGCCCTCCGCAGCAAGGTCCCTTCGCCGGGACGATGGATGGGTTAGGCCGCTATGCGATCAGCAGCACGCGGTGACCGCGCCGTTCTAGATTGGCCAACCGGTCCTCAGCAGACCCCATAGAGCAGCGGCAAAGCTCCGACTGCGGACAGAAGCAAGCACTCGGCGAGGGATTACGCTCACAAGGGATTGACGCAAAGCCCGTTACAGAAGCATCGCATAATGTATCTACCGGAACGCAGGCGAAACCGTTGCCCGTGGGCTTGCTTTGGCTTTCTACCGGTCTTGAGCGTATCCCGTTGCAGGGCCGTCTCCGGCGGAACGTCAAACGGTTCCGGGATGCCCGATACCTAACGCAGCGTCCCCCCTCGTCTGCCCGGACGAGGGGGGCGCTTGCAACTTTCATGCGGCGCGTATTTTCGCCTCACATCGCAGGAGCATCCCATAGAGGTCCCGTGGTTCGTCCGGATCGGCGAGCAAGTCGAGATCAGTATAAAGCCCCGTCTCCTCCAGCTTGCTACGTACATAGCGTAGCGCCGAGAAATCCTCGATTGCAAACCCGACGCTGTCGAACAGGGTGATGGTCCTGTCCGACTGCCGACCTTTTCGTTTGCTTGCGATGACCTCCCAAAGTTCCTTCACGGGGTAATCTGCGTCGAGTTGCTGGATTTCACCCTCGATCCGGGTCTGCGGCGGATACTCGACGAAGATGTCTGAGCGCAGCAGGATGTCCTTGTGCAGCTCCGTCTTGCCAGGGCAGTCGCCGCCGACGGCATTGATGTGAACGCCTGGTCCAACCATGTTGTCGGACAGGATCGCTGCGTACTGCTTATCGGCGGTGACGGTCGTGATGATGTCTGAACCTTCCACAGCCTCCTGGGAGGACGTGCAAGCCGCAATCGAGAAGCCTTTCCCCTTGAGGTTCCTTGCGCACCGTTCGGTGGCGGCTGGATCGAGGTCGTAGAGGCGCAAATCTGTTACGCCAAGGATCGCCTTGAAAGCGAGCGCCTGAAATTCGCTTTGCGCGCCATTGCCAATGATGGCCAGGGTTTTCGAGTTCGGTCGAGCAAGGTGCCTTGCAGCCACAGCCGACATCGCTGCCGTGCGCAGGGCAGTCAGGATAGTCATTTCTGAGAGCAGCATCGGATAACCATTGCCGACGTCCGACAGCACCCCGAAGGCCGTAACGGTCTGGCGCCCTTCTTTCGTGTTCTTGGGATGACCGTTGACGTACTTGAAACCATAGAGCGTTCCGTCACTCGTTGGCATTAGCTCGATCACGCCCTCTGCCGAGTGCGATGCGACGCGTGGGGTCTTGTCGAACTGTTCCCAGCGCCGGAAATCTTCCTCTATCACCGCGGCAAGTTCCGTGAGAAACGTCTCGATGCCAATCTTAAGGACGAGGCGCATCATGTGATCGACGCTGACGAAGGGTACGATGTTCAGGTTCGAATGAGTGCTCATTGAACTTGTTTCCTGTCATTGGATGTTTCGGACCGTCAAGGCTGGCGGGATTCGGCAAGATTAGCTTGCGCGATTGCCGTCGGCGAGAAACGTTCTGGCGATTTCGGATACAAGGTCTGGCAAGACTCCAAAGGCGTAGGGCTCGTACACGCGCTCGAATTTCTGGTGGAACTCGCGCCCCCAGGGACCGAGATTGACTGCCGGGAAACGTACCGCGTCTTCATGCGGATGGTCGATCAATCGCGAGATGGGCGTGTTGTCCGAAACGACCTGACTTCCGTCCGCCGAAAGGCCAAGGAAGCTCATATCCGATATACCCTGGAAATGGGGTTTCCAGACGAGGCTGCGCTCGGGATCGTTGCCGAGGCCTGCCCGGGCTTTCTCGATGGCTTGGTGCAGCGAATGGTCGTTTGCCTCGCTGAGGCGCAGATGGCTCGAAGGGTAGTGTAGACCCGAGAAACCGACGACGATCGCTGGACCGGACAGTCGGGCAATTCCGACCAACCATTCGGTCAGCTGTCGTGTAAGGAGCAGCGGATTGTCCACGCCCGAAAGGGCCTTCTCCTGAGCCGTGTAAAGAGAGCTGAAATCCTCTCCGCAATTCTGCGCTGCCAGCGTTCTCAACTCCTGGAAGGTCAGGAGACGCGGTTTTGCCGGTGTCGCCCCGGCGCTTCGGCCGACGAGCTTGCCGAATTCGGAAGATTGGCTTGCAAAGCGATCCACTGCCTCGGTCGCGCCGGTCAGCACCTCGCTTTTGAACCGGTCAAACAATTCATCCGCTGTCATGGCATGGTATAGCCAATTGAAAGCAATCCAGAAGCGCTCGGGTGTCGTGACTTCGTAACCGTCCCTTAGGTCCTTGGCTTCGAGGCAGATCGGCGGCGGTGAAACGTCGATGTGGTTGCGATCTGCCAGTGATGCGTTGCCCTCGAGACGTGCCAATATACCTGCGGCCATGGCTTGCGCGCTGACGCCCTCGAACGGATAGCTGGCGTGAGAGCTGCAGCCGATCACGAGCGCAAAGGGCAATAGCTTGCCGATCGTGCCGGCATAGACCGCTCGACCCTCGCGGCCGTCACCCTGGTCGGAGGTGACGTCGAGATTGATGGCCGCTGCGATCTCGACGCCGAAATCCTGGACGAGAGCCGGCAAGGCATCCCGAAACGACCGCATGCCTCGGCTTTCGCGTTCTTCGTCCGGCGTGGCGACCATCATCAAGTTGCCCTGACGCCCGGGGTCAGCTGCAAAGCTCTCCAGGCAGGCGATGGCAACAGCGATACCGCTCTTCATGTCGAGCAGGCCGCGGCCGGGAAGGAAGTCTCCGCTCTGCAGGTCCAGCAGTGCTCGTTCTTCCTGCTCGGAGCGGTTGCTGCGTGCCGAAAGGCTTTCGATCAGTGCATCCTTCAGTTGGAGGCTGTCGCATGCCAGTGGTTTGAGTTCATGGTAGTTGTCGGTGGAAACGGTGTCGAAGTGACCGGCCATCACCAGTGTCCGCGTGCCCGTGCCGCGCACAAGTGCTACGATGTTACGGGTCAACGGATCGCCGTGACTGTCTAAGAGCCGCAGGTCTTCCGGATGCTCCCGGAAATAGGGAAGTTCACTCAAAAGGGCATGCAGACGATCGGCGAACGACGCTTCGCCCGGCGTACCGGTTTCGCTCGACCAGGACGTAAGCCGCAATGCCAGATCCGTCACGCGGTTCTGATCGATGCGCGTGCTTGATAGGGCAACAGTCTCTTTTCGTGCGCTTGTCATCTTCGTTTCTTCCATTCTCAATTCGACAGGTACTTGCGCAGGAACGCACGGGTTCGGGCCTCGGTAGGATCGGAGAACACCCGTTCCGGCGCTCCTTGCTCGACTACCACGCCACCGTCCATGAACATCACGTGATCGGACACCTCTGCGGCGAACCGCATTTCGTGTGTCACGATCAGCATGGTCATGTGTTCCGCCGCTAGCTGCTTCATGACCTGGTTGACCTCTTCAACGAGCTCGGGATCGAGGGCCGAGGTGGCCTCATCGAACAGCATGACCTTGGGCTGCATCGCCAGCGCGCGGGCGATGGCAACACGCTGCTTCTGTCCACCAGACAGCCGCGCCGGGTACGCGTGCCCCTTTTCGGCGAGACCGACTTTGGCCAGAAGCGCATTTGCACGCTCAAGTGCTGCTTCCTTCGTCAGACCCTTGAGCCGCATTGGTCCGATCATAATGTTCTGGAGCACAGTCAGGTGCGGAAACAGATTGAACTGCTGGAACACCATGCCCATTTCCTGACGGATATGGTTGATGTGGATTTCAAATGCCCGGCCCTTGAGGGGGCGGTTGACCTGTTGACCATCGAGCCAGATCTCGCCCGAAGATGTCTCCTCGAGCATGTTGATGGATCGCAGCAGCGTGCTCTTTCCAGACCCGCTCGGCCCGATGATGGAGACGATTTTGCCACGGGCCACATGCAGGTCGATGCCCTTGAGCACTTCATGGGTGCCGTAGGATTTGCGGATCTGCCGCAACTCGATCATGGGAGTGTGTTCTGTCATCGAATGGCTTCCGCTCTGCGGGCGGCCTTGCTCAGCACGAACTCCATCGCCAGGTTGACGATGTAGTAGAGAACAGCCGCGGTGAAATAGAATTCGAAGGGACGATAGGTCTCGCTGATGGCGCGTTGAGCGTTTAGCACCAGCTCAGCGATGCCGAGGACGGAAAGAACGGCCGTGTCCTTCAGCAGGATGATGCTGTTGTTGCCGACCTGGGGGAGGGCGGTCAGGATGGCTTGCGGTACGATAAAGTGACGCAAGGTGGATCCCCGGCTGAACCCAAGCGATCGAGCGGCCTCCGTTTGTCCCGGATCGACCGCTTGCAACGATGCCCGGAAAATATCCGCGTTGTAGGCGGCGTAGTGCAAGCCAAGTCCGATCAGGCCGGTCCAGAAGGCCGGCAACATCAGGCCCACCTGCGACAGACCATAGTAGAGCAGGTAGAGCTGCAGCAGCAGCGGCGTGCCCATAAAGAGAAACATGACGGTGCGAACGGGCAGACTTACGAGCTTTGGACAGTAGAGCGTTGCGATTGCAATGATCACGCCGAGCACGACACTGACGGTGCCTGCGAGAACGGTGATGATGATGGTCCAGGCCAGGCCGACCAGCAGGAGACCCCAGTAGGGTGGTACGACGCTAAAATCGAGTGTCATGCGACTGCCCTCCCGCTTGCATCGAAGGCACGCTCGACCCCGCGGGCAATGAGGGAAATGACCGCGATAATGGCAAGGTAGGCCACTCCGGCAACAGCAAAGACCTCGAATGGCTTGTAGGCGGAGGTCACGAAACGCTGCGCCGAATACGTCAGTTCCACGACGCCGATCGTGGATACCAACGCCGTGCTTTTCGACAGAATGATCGTGTTGATGCCCAGCGAACGGACCATCAGTGGCGCGGCCTGAGGCAAAATGAACAGCCGTAACGTGTCGAAACGGCCGAACCCGAGTGATCGTGCTGCCTCGGCCTGTCCTTTTTCGACAGCGAGGATGGCTCCCTTGATCCCTTCGGACATGTAGGCGCCAATGTTGAAGCCCATCGTCACGACACCGGCGGCGAACGGTGTCAATTCCAGCCCAAATTGCGGCCCCCCGAAATAGACGATGAACAGCTGCACGATTAAGGGCGTGCCCCGCATGACGCTGACGTAAAATGTCGCGAGCCAGCGGATTGGTTCGATCTTGGAGAAACGTCCCGTGGCAACGACAGCCGCGACCAGGAGCCCAATCGCCAGCGAACAGACGGTCAGGCCGATCGCCACCAACGATGCTTCTGCGATGAAGGGCACAATTCGCCCAATCAATTGAAAATCCATTCCGGGCCCTCCGGACCTGGCTCGCGGGCAATGCTTAGCCATCGGCTAGGTCGCATGAAACATGCGCCTTCCCGTGGCAGGCCCCGGAGCTGCGAAATTCGAAAGCAATGGCGATGTTGAGGCCCTAAGCCGAACGTGCGCCTTACCGTCGGGGAAGGCCGAGATGTTGTTTGACATCCCGGCCGATTGAATTAGCGGATGTCCTGGCCGATCCACTTCTTGGCAATCGTTTCATAGGTACCGTCAGCCATCATGTCGTCGAGGGCGCTCTGCATTGCCGCAGCAAGTTCCGGATTGCTCTTGCGAATGGCGATGCCGGCGTCATAGCGCGGCAGCTTGTCGTTCTTGACTTGCTCGACGGGGGCATTGCTCTTGGCGATCGCCACGAAGACCGGAACGTCGTCCGCCACGATCGCGTCCACGCGACCCGCAGCGACATCCAGAAGCATTTCGGGCAGTCCCTTATAGGTGCGGACTTCGTAAGTGTTCTGCTCTCGCACCCACTTTTCGGCAGTTTCACCGAGCGTGACGCCAACTGTCTTGCCATTGAGTTCGTCGACGCTCTTCACACCGGCCCCTTGACGCACGAAGAAAGCCAAGCCTGAGCGGTAATATGGCCCGACGAAGTCGACCGCCTTCTTTCGCTCGTCGGTGATACTCATGGAGCCGATGATCGTATCGTAACGACCGGTGACCAGGCCGGCGATGATGCCGTCCCATGCGGTTGTGACAATGTTCGGCTCGACCTTGAGACGGCGCGCGATTTCAGAGGCAATGTCCACGTCGAAGCCGACGACCTTGTTGTTTTCATCCACGAAACTGAACGGCGGGAAGACGCCGGAGAGGGCGACGGAAAGCTTTCCTGCCTTTTCGATCTCTTGCAGATCATCGGCCCGCGCGAATGAGAGGGGCAGGAGGAAAGTGGCCGCGATAAGTGCCGCGGAAAGAGCTTTTGTCAGTTTCATGTATTCATCTCCCGATGCGATCCGAAAAGCCGGATCGGCGCGTTGCCTAAGAGGTCATTTCCAATGGCATGAATTGATCGACGAGCAGTCAGGTGGGGTCATTTGAAACGGTCCCGCCTTTGTTCCGACCGGGCTGCGCATCGATGCGGGGGAGTCGTAGTACGATCGCTGAGAACAAAAAAGAATGCAAAGTGCTTGAAATCTTCCAAAGGTGACGAAATGGTAATTGGATTGACGATTTAGGGAGCGGTGGATGGATGATCTCGATAGGCGCTTGCTTGCGGAACTGCGGATTAACGGTAGGGCATCCGTTCCACAGCTCGCGCAGATCCTTGGGGTGGCTCGAGCAACGGCGCAAAAAAGGTTGGATCGGCTTGTTGCAGACGGAAACATCAAAGGCTTCACGGTTCGCCTGAAAGACGACATCAGCAGGGACTTGATCAGGGCGTTTATCCTGATCGAGATGACCGGGTCTCCGAGACATGCGGTCTCTGCTGTCAAACGCTTACCTGGCGTCGCCTCTCTTTCCAACACCAACGGCGTTTGGGACATGATCGCGGAAATCGAAGTCTCGACCATGTCGGAATTGAATGAGCTCATCTCCACTGTGCGAGCCACCGACGGCGTAGCGAAGAGTGAGACTTTTATTATGCTGGGCCCGGCCTGATCTTCGCCTCGCGCGTGTGGTTGGTCACTGCGGAAGGCGTTTGGCACCACAGCCAGCAATGTCGGTTAGCCCGCCCTTGCCACGTACAGGCTCGAATCCAACCGCTCGTGCGAGCGCTTGCCGAAACGAGAAAGGGTTCGCGGTTCGGTTCCATTCAAGACGAGGGATGCGTAGTCGGCTTCCGCTGCGTCGCAGCGGCAAGGGCCGATCGTCTCGAACGGGCCGACTGCAGACGATGGCCCAGGGCTGAAATGCGCCAACTTGAGACCTGACTGAGATCTCCTGTGCGTAACGGACTCTCTTACGCGAACCGGGATGCTGTTCTCGCGCGCGCCTTTGCCACTACCTCCTCGCGATCGGGAGGAGGTTGAGAGGTCCCCAGCGAATCGAGCAGCTCGCGCATGCCGCGATCGAACTGACACGCGCTCGATCGCTGATCTGCTGGTTGATGCCCTTCTGGCGCGGCTGCTTCGCCGCGCGCTCCGGCGTGGTTGCCTAATCCTGTCGCGATCAAAGTAATATGATAAGAAGCCAATTTGACGGGCGGGTCGGAGGATGGGTCAGGGCATGGCAACGAGCGAGACGATTATGCAGCAACGCGACCTGCGCGAGGAAACCGCGCCCCTTCGGGCGCGAATTCTCGACATGCTCTCGCAACTGCCATGGGACGGCGTTCGCTACGGCCACCCTGTTCCGGGGCTTTCGCTCTATCGCATCATCGAGCCAGCCGGCCCGTTTTCCAGCGTCTCCGAACCCAGCGTGGCGCTCATCATCAAGGGAAGCAAGCGTATCCATGTCGGAAACGAAATGCTCGTTTACGATGAATCCTGCTTCTTCATGACCGCCATCGGCCTGCCGATGACCGGCCAGATCTGCGAGGCGAGCGAGAGTGAGCCCTATGTGGCAGCCACGCTGCGCCTCGATCTCGAAAAGCTGCGGCGAATTATCGCCGATTACGACATACAGCCGCCGGATGCCCCCGAACGCGATCTCGGCGTCGCGGTCGGCGCCGCCACACCGGAACTGTTCGACGCGTTATTGCGATTAATTTCGCTCGCGACCACGCCGGCAGACATCCCGTTCCTGGCCAGTCAAATCCAGGGCGAGATCCTCTATCGGCTGCTCACCGGCGAGCAAGGCGCGCGGCTGCGGCGTTTCGCGCTTGCCGGCACGAACAGTAACCGGGTGGCAAAGGCCGTCGCGTGGCTGAAAGAAAACTATGCCCGGCCGCTTCGTGTCGAAGAACTCGCGGAGATTGCGAACATGGGGATATCCACGTTGCACCACCATTTCCGCGCCATGACAGCCATGAGCCCACTGCAGTTCCAGAAGCACCTACGGCTGCATCATGCGCGGGAACTGATGCTTTCGGAATCGCTCGACGCCGCAACCGCCGCGCTGCGCGTCGGCTACGAAAGCCAGACACAGTTCAACAGGGAATATCGGCGCGCCTTCGGTCATCCGCCGCTCAGAGACATCAAGGCAATCCTCAACTCCAGCGACTCGAAAAGACGCGACTCCATCGGTTGACGGGCTGCCGAACACAAGTGGAGCGCACCGTTGGTGCGCTGGCGCATCTTTTGTCATGATCACAATTTCGTCAGGCCGAGAGGAATAGGCAATAATCTGACAGGATCGAACCTACCAGCGTGCAGGATGGTCTTCTAAGCTGCAGCCGCGGTCTGGCGAATGGCCGCGGCGCGTGAAGCGGGGTTTCCGGATAAGCATCCCGAGACCACGCGCCCGAACGCGAGGAGAGCATCATGGCAATTGTAACGATCAACGGCGTCGAACACACGGTCGAGGCCGAGGCGGATATGCCGCTTCTTTGGGTGATCCGCGATCTGGTTGGACTAACAGGGACGAAGTTCGGCTGTGGCATGGCGCAGTGCGGTGCCTGCACGGTCTATGTCGACGGTTCGCCGGTTCGGTCTTGTCAGACCTTGGTCGGTGACATCGAAGGCGCAAAAGTGACGACCATCGAGGGCCTCAAGGGAAAGGTCGCGCAAACGGTTCAGGCAGTGTGGGCCGATCTCGACGTCCCGCAGTGCGGCTACTGCCAGTCGGGGCAGATCATGTCGGCGACAGACCTCCTGGCGAACAATCCGAAGCCGAGCGATGAGGACATCGACACGGCCATGTCGGGCAATCTCTGTCGTTGCGCCACCTATCACCGAATCCGAGCCGGCATTCACGAAGCCGCTAAGCGTCTGGAGGCTTGAGCCATGCTGCCCAAACTCATGCAATCGGTTTTCCTTCCGGCCGCGGAAGCGCAGGCATCGCGGCGACAGTTCCTCATTGGTGCCCTTGCTGCAGGTACTGGTATCGCCGTCGGCTTTCGCCTCCTGTCCGCGTCCCCGGCGGTAGCGGGCGAGACAGCGACGACCAGCGCTTCACATGCCTTTTCCCCCTACGTGACAATCGACGGCGATGGAAAAGTGACCGTACTTTCGTCGCAGTTCGAGATGGGCCAGGGCTCCTATAACGGTATTGCCACACTGGTGGCGGAAGAACTCGATGCCGACTGGTCGACGATCGAAGTGAAGGGGGCCGCCGGCGATGTGAAGGCCTATGGCAACATCGCCTTTGGAGGTGCCTTTCAGGGCACCGGCGGGTCCACGTCGATGGCGTCCTCCTGGGAGCGCTATCGCAAGGCGGGTGCCGCGGCCCGCTCCATGTTGGTCGCCGCCGCTGCCTCCGAATGGGGTGTTGCCGCGGCAGAGATCACCGTCGAGAACGGCATTCTTGCCCATCCGTCAGGCAAGAGCGCCGGTTTCGGTGTCTTCGCCGCAAAGGCGGCGACAATGCCGGTGCCCACGGACGTGGTACTTAAGCAACCGAGCGACTGGAAGCTGATTGGCAATGCCAGACTGAAGCGCTTCGACAGCGCCCGTAAGGCAAACGGGACGGAGCAGTACACGATCGACATCAAGCTTCCCGGCATGCTGACCGCCGTGATGATCCATCCGCCGCTGTTTGGAGCGAAGGTAAAGTCCTTCGACGCCTCGTCCGCGCGCACCGTCAAGGGGGTGGTGGACGTCGTCGAAACGCCTCGGGGCGTTGCCGTCGTCGGCGAAAACATGTGGGCGGCGATCAAGGGCCGCGAGGCGGTCACCGTCAGTTGGGACGAAACGGCGGCGGAAAAGCGCGGCACGGCCGAGCTCATGTCCGCCTATCGGGACCTTGCGAAGAAGACGCCGGCCGCGCTCGCGCGCAACGATGGCGATGCCGGGACAGCCTTCGCCGGCGCAACGAAGGTCATCGAGGCAAATTTTGAGTTCCCCTATCTCGCGCATGCCGCGATGGAACCGCTGAATGCAGTGGCGCGCATGAACGAGGACGGCACGCTCGAGGTTTGGGGTGGGCATCAGTTCCCGGACGTATACCAGATGCTTGCCGGCCAGGTGGCCGGGATTGCCCCCGAAAAGGTACGCCTCATTGTGATGAAGACCGGCGGCAGTTTTGGCCGGCGGGCCGTGTTCGACGGTGACGTCGTCGTCGAGGCGGTGCATGTGGCCAAGGCCCTCGGTTTCCGCGCGCCGGTAAAGGTGCAGTGGACTCGGGAGGACGACATGCGCGCGGGTCGCTATCGACCCGCGTATGTGCATAGCCTCAAGGCCGGTATCGACGAGAACGGAAAGCTCGTTGCATGGAGCAACCACATCGTCGGCCAGTCCATCATGGCGAAGACTGCGTTCGATGGAATGGTCAAGAATGGGGTCGACCCGACCTCGGTCGAAGGGGCCAACAATCTGCCCTATGCCATTCCAAACCAGACGGTGGGTTTGACCACCACTGAGGCCGGCGTTCCGGTTCTATGGTGGCGCTCCGTCGGCTCGACCCATACGGCCTTCGCAGCTGAAACCTTCCTGGACGAGGTCGCCGAGACGGCGGGACGAGATCCGATCGAATTCCGTCTTTCGATGCTTGAGCCGCAGTCGCGTCACGCGACCGTCCTCAAGCTGGCGGCGGAAAAGGCGGATTGGCAGAAGCCCTTGCCGGAGGGGCGCTTCCGAGGCGTTGCCATCGCCGAGAGCTTCGGCTCCGTTGTGGCCGAGATCGCCGAGGTTTCGACTGACGGAAATGGCCAGATCCAGGTCGAGCGCGTCGTAGTCGCTGTCGATTGCGGTCTGGCGATCAATCCGGACCAGGTCCGCGCCCAGGTGGAGGGCGGAATCGGCTTTGGGCTGGGGGCGATACTCGGCGAGGAGATCACGCTGACGGACGGCAAGGTCGACCAGAGCAATTTCGACCTTTACACGCCCCTGAGGATCGATGCGATGCCAAAGGTCGAAGTTCACATCGTCGCCTCCGCCAATCCGCCCTCCGGCATAGGCGAGCCCGGCGTTCCGCCCATCGGCCCGGCAGTCGCCAATGCCGCCTACAGGGCGCTCGGCAAGCGGATCCGCGTCATGCCATTCGCGAGATCGCTCAACACGTGATCTCGCATGCCCGGCCGGCCGCGTGGCCGGTTGGGCATGGGGCGAGACCTTCGGCGGTCACGCGCGTGGCAGAAAACCGTCGCGCGCGCCGATGAAGGCCGTTTCTGCCGGACCGAGGCGCTGGCTCTGCGCAGTTTCGTCTGCGTGAGCGCGCGCGATCCGCGCCCACTGCTCCGCGCTGCCATAGTGCTCCTGTGCGGCCGCTACGGAGGGCGTCGTGGCGATACTGAGATATCTGCTGCTCATTCCGTTCCTAACTTTCTAGAGCGCCGGAGCTAACTTCAATCCTGCAAGGCCCAGTCCGCCACCTCCCAGCGCATCTGCCCACGGTCGGCGACGACACGGCCGAGCCCTGGGAAGGGCATGTGCGTGGCGGCGATGAGTGCGCCTTCCGAAGCGGCGCGAGGGAAAAAGCGGTCGCGCATTGCCTTGGCCGCTGCACGGTCCTGCTCGAACAGGAAGAACACGTCGGTCGCCCCCGGATGCACGACCGGAAAGATCATGTCCGAGACCATGATGAGGCTCTTCCCGTCATCCTCGACCCGCACGCCGATATGGCCGGGTGTATGGCCGGTCAGGTCGACAATTGAGACGCCGCGCACAATTTCGCGTTCTCCGTCAATCGCCTGGAGTTTCGGGTAGAGGCGCACCACCTCCTCCGCCATCTTAAAGCTGGTTTGCAGATAGTCGGGCGCGCCGCTGCGCTTGGCCGGGTCGGTCCAATGGGTGACGTCGCGACGATCGATGTAGAGCTCCGCCTTTGGGTAGTTGTTCTTGCCTCCGGCGATCAGACCGCCCATGTGGTCCTGATGCATATGCGTTACGATCACCGCGTCGATCTGGTCGAGCTGCAGGCCAAGCGCACCGAGCGCCTGCGGCAGTTTGCCGGTCTGCCCGATCGAGCCCGCTGCACCGGCATCGATCAGGATGCGGCGCTCGCCATCATCGATGAGATACTGGTTGAAGAGGAACCGCACCCCACTCGGCCGGGCGGTGAACTGAGCGGCTGCGGCCTGCTCCACCTCGGCCGGCGCGCGTCCCGGAAAATAGTCGAAGGGCATGTCGGCATACCCGTCTGTCAGCGCCGTCACCGTGAAGCGACCGATGCGGATCTGCGCCAGCGGCGTAATGCTGACCGGCGTTTTGGCGGTATTCTGCGCGGCGGCAGGGGCCGGTGCGCCACTGATCAGTCCTCCCCCAAGGAGGCCGAGAGGAAGAGCGCTGGCAAAGGCACGACGTGAAAGTTGAGGCATGACGTCTTTCTCCTGATCATTGGCAATACGGGGAGCCGGCCGGCGTCCCCTGGATCGGATGGACCGGCGTCAGAACGTCCCTGCCGGGACGTAGGCACGGTGATTCCGCGTGTTGGGGTGCAATCGCAGGTAACCGGCGGATTGCGTCGTCCACATTGGAACACTCGACCTGCGAAGCCCCATCATGTGGCGACCGTGTGTCGACCGCGAAGACGACCCTGCTTCCGGCAAACGCTCACTTGGCGCGCGAGAAAATCAGACGCTCGGACCCCGCATCGTTCGCTCTCCGGCACTGACCACAGTGCCGGCCGGACTGATCTTTGAAAAAACGCTTGCAAAATGCCGTGCGATTAGACGACCCCAACAGAAGCAAGCCCGCGGCGAGGGATTAAGCGCACGAAACGCAAAGCGGGAGATCCTAACCGAAGTGCATCACGCCGGTTTTTTAGGGTAGGGGTTCAGCTTCCATCTTGCAAATGTGTCCGGAACACTTCGGCCGGCGTTCTGTAGTCGAGGCACTTTCTCGGCTGGTCGTTGAGATGGCGAGCAAGCTGGATGAGGTTGCGTTGATCGCGGCGGATCCTACAAGTTTTCACCGCGACGTGGCCAGTGATGGTCGTCATGACATCATTTGATGTCCTGAAACACGAACTCGACGCGTCGGTTCAATGCGCGTCCTTCCGGATTGTCCAGCCCATCTCCATCCTCGTTGGGTGCAACGGGATGGTCGGCTCCCACGCCGGCGACCGCCAGCCTTGTCTTGCCGACACCGTGGGCCTCCAGCCACGCTGCTACCGCTTTGGCCCTACGCTCGGAGAGAACCTGGTTGTAGGCGACTGTCCCTTTGGAATCCGTATGCCCCTCGACTAAGGTTCTGCCGCCCGGCGTGGAAGCGATGAGGCGCGCGATCTCCTGCAATGTCGGCTCGGCGGCGGGTCTTATATCTGTCGCGTCAAAATCGAATAGCACGTCACCCAACATCGAAACCCTGATGGCCTTGCCTTCCCGTCGTGCCGTCAGGCCGTTGCGGTTGGAGACGAGGCTATCGACTCTGGCCAACAGTGCTGAAACCGAGGCCTTTGTTTCGGACCCGAGGCCCTTCAAGCTCAGGACGGTCGCCTTGAGGCCTCTGACTTCACGCTGGTAATTCGACGCATGAGCGTTCACGTGTCCGACCGACACAATGATCGCAAGGCCGACTATTGTCACAAACCTGCTCATTGCTGTTTGTCCGCAATAGGAATTGCATCGATCGTCTCTACACCGCGAATAGTCAAAGATACTTCCGTAATGTCTTTCGGCGGCGCAGGAAACCGCCCGTACCAGGTCCCGGACACCGAGGAATCCTTTGTGTTTCGAATGGAAAGCTGCGGGCTTGCCAGCGGTGTATCCTGGCTATCTCTCAGTAGGAGATATTTCTTGTCACCCGCAAGGACATAGAAGTTGTTCTCATAGTCTTGATCGGAAATTTGGGCGTAGATAGATTCCATCTTATCCGGCACGATCGGGGCAAAACGAATCTTGATCGTAAGGATATCACCGTCGCGAATAGCGTCGGTGACTTGCGCTTCCGCAGCACCGCTATCGGTTATCCCGGTTGCCAATGGCGGTTTGGATGTAGCCAATGCCTGCGATTGAGCTGTGTTGACGGCGCCAACCCCACCGATCGCCAGAGCGAAGCAAGTGACGGCGATACGCAAACCGGATTTATTTAAACGCATGCGCAATTCCCTCCTTTCAGAAATCATGGGTGTGAATGAGGCTATGGATGGATCATGATCGGGCTTACGGAGACGGTTCCTTCCCGGTCACACATCTCTGCTTCCAGAACGGAAAAAAGCATTTCTTTTTGCCGTTCTAGGAACTGAGCATCTGGCGCGATTACGTTGTAAAATACACTTCCGCGCAGGGTGGAAAGCGTGAAATGCATGAGGTCGGAGCGCCTGCGTTTATCTGGAATCAGAGCCTTGAAGACCGTGCTCCAAAGCCTCTCGAGGGTCGCCTGCGACTGGATCCTGTGCTGCATGAGTAATGCATGGAGATGCACGTCCGCGCGCGTTCCCATCACAATTTCCCATATCGCCATATAGCGACGACCGGCATAAATGTCGCGCAGCAACTCAATGAAAGTCTTCCAATCAGACTCGGCGTTGTTGTCATTCGCGAATATCTCGAGCTGCGCGCGGACTGCCTCGAACTGATAATCGACGAGTGCAAGAATGAGGTCTTCCCGAGACGGAAAATGATGTTGTAGTGCACCAGAAGTCAGACCGGCTCTGCGTGTGATCTCGCCGGTTGTCGTGCGTGCATAGCCAAGCTCGATCAGCGCCGACATCATCCCCTCGAGCAGATCCGCCCTGGTTTTCTCGCGCCGCTCTTGCTGTGTTCTGCCTTGGGCGCGCACCGGCTTTGGGGCCACTTGCATGTCCGTCTCCTCTCCATATGCAACATAAAACATCATATCAATGATGTTTTATGTTGCAACCATTTTCGGCCGCCACAAGGTGGCGGCTTGATCGTGGAGGCAACAAGGCAGGTTTTCGAACGGGCACAGCCATCAGCCCTCCGGAGTGCCGCAGGAGAACTTCAACGATCTGGTCGCTTTCGTAGCGGTCGCGCGCGAGGAAAGCTTTACGCGGGCGGCAGTGAAGCTCGGAGTTTCGCAGTCCGCGCTCAGCCAGACAGTCCGGGGGCTTGAGGAACGCGCTTGGCCTGCGTCTGCTGACGCGAACGACGCGCCGCGTAGCGCCGACGGTTGCGGGCGAACGTCTTCTCCAGACGGCGGGTCCGCGCTTTGAGGAAATCCAGGCGGAGCTTGCGGCGCTCAGCGAGATGCGTGACAAGCCCGCGGGGACGGTCAGGATCACGACGGGCGAGCACGCCGCGATCTCGGTCCTTACACCTGCTCTCGAGAAGTTTCTGCCCGACAATCCCGATGTAACGTCGAGATCACCGTCGACTACGGCCTGACCGGCATCGTTGCCGAGCGCTACGATGCGGGGGCCGACTCGGCGAGCAACTCGCCAAGGACATGATCGCGGTCAAGATCGGACGCGAGATGCGCATGGCTGTCGTCGACGCTCCGTCCTCTTTCCGCCAGCACCCTTGGCCGGAAGTCCCGGAGAACCTCACGGCCCACAACTGCATCCAGATCCGCATGCCGACCTACGGCAATATCCTGGCGTGGGAATTCGAAAAGGATGGGGTCGAGGGGAAGATGGTGTTCAACAACATCGCAATGCGTCTCGATGCGGTGAGACGCGGTCTCGGTCTTGCGCACATGCCCGATGACCTTGTGGCGATTGCGGTGTCAGCGCAAGGCAACCGATCTTGCGCCCCGGGTCTCGTTCTCCGCTCAGTCGGGCTTGAAGCCGATCACCATCGAGTCCGGCCCCAGCAACGGCTCGACGCGTGTGGACACGAAACCGGCGTCGCGCATCCAGGCCTGGCAGTCGGCGCCAGTGTAGTCGAAACCTCCACGGGTCTCGATCAGCATGTTCAGGCTCATCAGCAGGCCGAAGGCGTTGCTGCGGCGCTCGTCGTCGATGACAGCGTCGTAGACGATGACGGCCCCGCCTTTGGGCAGCGCGGCGAAGGCCTTTTCCAGCAGCATCCTCTTTTCGGCTAGATCCCAGTCATGCAGGATATGCCCCATCACGATCACATCCGCATTCGGCATCGGGCCGCAGAAGAAGTTGCCGCTTTGGAAGCGGACGCGGTCAGCGAGGCCCTGCCGGGCGATGAACTCGTCGAATATCGGCTGCACGGCGGGCAGGTCGAAGCCGATAGCCTGGAGATGCGGATGGGCTCGCGCAATCACCACCGGCACCATGCCCTGCGCCGCGCCCACATCGGCGAAGGTCGTATATTTCGACCAGTCGAACCTGGCGGCGATCGCCTGCGCCGCACCTGCGCTGATCCCGCTCATCGCTTCGAGGAACCCGCGCAGCCGTGCCGGCTCCGCATAGATCGCGGCGAAGAAGTCCTCGCTGTGCTTGGCTTCGTTCTGCGGCTCTCCGGAGTGCAGGGCTTCGGTCAGCGAGCCCCAGAAACCGTAGAGCCGGGCATTGGCCATTTCGAGGATGCCGCCGATATAGGACGGCTTCCCCTTGTCGAGGAAGAGGTCGGTATCCGAGGCATTGCGATAGCGGCCATCCTCGCGTTCGAGCAGCTTCAGGGCCACCAGGGTGTCGAGGAAGTCGCGGGCCGAGCGGGGATGCAGTTTCAGCCTGGCCTGCAGGTCCGGCAGGTCGGCCGGTCCGGCTGCGAGCTCGGTGAAGACGCCGAGCTCGACGGCGCTGAGCAAGGCTTTGGAGGCCCAAAACCCCATACCGAGCTGCATGATGTTGTCCGGCGTCGTTGCGCCCATCGCTCGTCTCCTCGTGGATCGGGTCGTCGAACTGCGCCTGGCATTGGTGCGGAAACCGAAGCGGTCCGGCGGCGCTGCGAAGCCGAGGACGTTCCGTCTCGTCGAGGACACCCTGCCAGGAAAATAGAGCGTTTCGCGATGGGCTGCAATTAATCAAGAATCACTAGCTAAGCCCACCCGAAAAGCGAGGTGAGTGATCTCAGGTGGTAGGCGGAATTGCTCGCGCAGTGTTGTGCTGATGATTTCCTCGGTCCCGCCCGCAAGCCGCTTGCGCCGGGTTTCGGTGGTGCGGGGCAGTAACGTCGTGATCGTCCGCTCGACGCGATACCGGCCGAGCAGATTGTAAACCTGGCGGGTGGACAGGCGCAGCTCGGCCGCCGCTCGAGCAACGGCAGGCTGTCGTGGACCGAAGTGGTCGAGGATCTTGTCCAGCTCGCGCGCCATGCGTCGCGCCGTCGACCATTGCTCATCCGAAATCGCTCGAGCAGCCGGTGAGGTTCGATTGTGCAATCGCTTTGGCAAAGTAGGCGTTTCGCTGAAATCGTTAGCGGAAAATTAGGTCGCGTCTATCGGCTAAAGCTTACTAGCATATGACATTTTGCCGTTTGAAGTGACGAAGTAAAACCCACATTTGGCGGCAGTGCCGATTTTGTATCCGACCACATGGCAATGTGGCTCCGATCGGAGGCACCACGGGGTCGGTTTCGGTAGGGGGGCGAAATGAAATTGGTCGAGCGTTGGATGACTGCTAGGAAAATTGGATTGTCCGACGCAAGAGCTCAGTAGCTTCGGCAACAGAGGCCCCTTGATCGGCGGGGGAGCAGCTCGTTCGCAGAACTCGCGCCAGACGAATAGCGTCAGTTCCGCGCCGTCAGTAGGGGTCTCTCCCGGCCCTTCCGCGAAAGTTTCTAGTAGCCGGTATCGGTCATCCTTCCAGAATAGCTCCTCAACCCACCCGTATATTGGGATGACATGGAAATGGATGGGGTACTCCGGCGCATGCCCGTAGCGGCCGATGTAAACCCGTTAATACACGCTTCAATGCATCTTGGACCTTTGCGAACAGCAAGCCAAGTGAGCATAACGCTTCGCTGGGGAGGTCGCTCAGGTCGTTGGTGAAAGTCTTCGAACTTATCATAAGGTAGCCGGGGAGCGACGAATTGATACGGTGGTTCACAGACCAACCTGTTGTCTCGCCAATGTGATACTGCTCTGGGACGTCGCGATTTTCAGGCATGCCTTTAGCCTGTCCGTCTTGCGAACGACACCCCGATGAGGCTCACCAAATATACCGACTACGCAATGCGATTGATGATCTATTTGGGATCACGGCCATCGGGGCTTAGCTCGATCCGGGAGATATCGGACACGTTCTCTGTCTCGCAAAACCATATGATGAAGGTTGTTCAGGACCTTGCGAACGCTGAGTTCCTGGAGTCCGTGCGCGGTCGTCGACGAGACGTTGATTTATGCACCGGGCGATTGCCCATTCGCAAATTCGCGCGCAGCCTGAATGAACGCACTAAAGGCGGCCGGCGGGTTCTTTCTGCCAGGGTAATACAGCGCGAGCGGTGCCAAGGAAGGGGTCCAATCCTCGAGAACGCGCACCAGTCGACCGGCCGCAATGTCATCGCGCACATCCGCCTCCATGACGTATCCGAGCCCAACTCCATTTTGAGCCGCTATCCTGACAAGGCTTGACTCGTCGAGGGTTATTGAGCCCTGCACATCGATCTGGACAGCGTTCCCGTCCTTTTCAAATTTCCACCGAAACAAGGCGTTGTTGGGCAGACGCGCACGGATGCAGCGAAACCGATATAGGTCGGTTGGTACGGTTGGACTGCCATGAGTGCGCAGGAAGTCTGGTGATGCGACAACGGCATTACTGCGCTTCAAACCAAGCGAGACGGCGATCATGTCGCTCGGCACCAGATCGGCTGGCCTCAGGCCTAGGTCGAAGCCCGCCGCAACGATGTCGACGATCCGTCCCTCCGTGACCAGATCGATATGCACCTGAGGATAGCGCTGCATGAACGACAAGATGAGCGGTTCGATCACCTCCCGGGCTGCTGTCGCGAAGGCATTGATGCGCAATGTGCCTGTCGGAGTTTCCTGAAGCGATTGGACCGTAAGCATAGCATCGTGGATGTCCGTGATCGCCGGCCCAACCCGCTCGACAAAGGTCCTCCCCGCATCGGTGAGCGAAACACTTCGCGTCGTACGGTTGAACAGGCGAACGCCCAGGCGCTGCTCAAGCTTTGCGATGGCATTGCTAAGTGCTGTCGTGGACATGCCAAGCTCGAGCGCGGCTGCCCGAAACGACCCGAGGCGAGCAATGCTTAAAACGGCGTCCAGGTCGGCGAGTACAGATCGCGTCATTATCCCTCTTTTCGTAATTCCTCATCCTTCTTTATCCTAGTTATCGTGTCAACCATCTTGCCCTAGGTTGTCCTTGTCGACCTCCAAAGGGGGCGAGGCCCCTAGCCGGCAAGGCTGGAAATTGATGGAGGACCAAAATGACAATCAAACTACCCAAGGGCATCGAGGCCTATTTCGACGCCGACCGGGACGGCAGCCCCGACGCTATTGCTGCCACCTTCACCGAAAACGGCATCGTGAAGGATAAGGGCAAGACCCACAGGGGCCGTGATGCCATTCGCAAGTGGATGGCAGAGGCTTCGCAGGAATACAGCTACACGGTAGCGCCCTTCTTCATCGCCACTGAAAACGGGAAAACCCAGGTGACGGCCCATGCGGTCGGCACGTTCCCAGGCAGCCCGATCGATCTGCGCTTCTTCTTCGTCCTCGTGGGCGACAAGGTCGCCGAACTGGAGATCACCGTATGACCCCGTTCCTCACCTTGCAGGGGCGTCGCGCCCTGATCACCGGCGGCACTTCGGGCGCCGGAGCCGCAACCGTGGCCCTCTTCAAGGAGCTTGGCGCCCGTGTGCTGACCACCGCACGCACCAAGCCGGCAGATTTCTCCGGTGCGGCATTCGTTGAAGCCGACCTGACCACCACGACGGGGGTACAAACCGTCGTTGACGCGGTGCATCGGGAGCTCGGCGGCCTCGATATTCTTGTGAACGTACTGGGCGGCTCGTCAGCTCCATCAGGCGGCTTTGCTGCGCTCATCGACGAGGAATGGGACAAGGAGTTCAACCTCAACTTCTTTCCGGCGGTCAGGCTCGATCGTGCTCTGATCCCTGGCATGGTCGCTCAGGGAAGTGGTGTCGTCATCCACGTCACCTCGATCCAGAGAAATCTTCCGCTACCGGAGGCGACGACCGGCTACGCTTCAGCCAAGGCGGCCCTCAACACCTACAGCAAGAGCATCTCCAAAGAGGTCTCTCCGAAGGGAGTACGGGTGGTGCGGGTTTCTCCCGGCTGGATCGCAAGCCCGGGGTCCAATGGTCTGGCCCTGCGCATAGCTGAGCAAGCCGGTATCAGCTACGATGACGCGGTGCAGGTCATCATGAACTCGCTCGGCGGCATACCGCTGGGACGACCGGCCGCGCCGGAGGAGGTCGCTGATCTGATCGCGTTCCTTGCCTCGGATCGAGCAACGTCGATTACGGGAACAGAGCATGTGATCGACGGTGGGACTGTTCCGACCGCTTGAGCATCTAGGCCCTCTACCGCCATTGCAGGTCAGGCGGGTGCGTCCCACCCGCCGATCTGGGAGTAAATCGCGTCACGAAGATACCGCACGTCGCGGTTCAAGGCAGCGAGTTGCGGTGGTGTTTGGGTCGAGGCTGCAAGCAGGGTATCGCTGAGGCAGCCTGCCCTGTGCTGCAAGGCACGACCCTGGTCTGTCAGCCCAACCAGTACCTGCCGTTCGTTGTTCAGGTTGCGTGTCCGACTTAAGTGTCCGGCTGTTTCAAGACGCTTTAAAAGCGGGGTGAGCGTGCTGGATTCCAGAGCAAGTCGGTCGGCAATTGAAACTACGGTCTGCTCGTCTTGAGCCCAGAGGACGTTCAGGACGAGATATTGGGGATATGTCAGCCCAAGTTCGTCGAGAAAGGGCTTGTATGCGCGCTGAATAGCAATGCCGGCGGTGTAGATCGCATAGCAAAGTTGGTCGGGCAGAGGCGGGGGATCGTTATAGCGTTGGGTCATTTTGAACTCCTGTACTCATTCATATAATCGAAAATATCACGAAAACCAATATCGCGATAAGAATCATGTTGACGCGCATCTCAAGATATGAAAGCTGAGAGATATCGCGATAACAATTATCGCATACAGCCAAAGGAGAGATCAATGACACGCAAGTCCATCACCACCGTTTCCGCAATCGCAGCTGCAGCCTCAATGTCGGTTGCGCTACCAGCGGCGAATGCCGCCGACACCATTCCCAAAGATCAATCCGTAAGAAACGTCGTTCTGGTTCACGGCGCGTTTGCGGACGGTTCCGGCTGGAAGGGCGTTTACGACAATCTGACGAAACGCGGTTATCGCGTCACCATCGTGCAAAACCCTCTGACGTCGCTTGCAGACGATGTTGCCGCCACCAGACGTGCGCTTGAGCGGCAAGATGGTCCTGTCATTCTCGTCGGACATTCCTGGGGCGGAACCGTCATCACGGAAGCTGGCATCTATCCGAAGGTTGCGGGCCTCGTCTATGTCTCCGCTCTCTCCCCAGATGTCGGCGAGACATCGGCTCAGCAATACGAAGGATTCGCTCCAGCAGCGGAGTTCGTCATCGAGACGACAAAGGATGGTTTCGGCTATGTCAGCCCGGCAAAGTTTAAGGCTGGGTTCGCTCATGATGTAAGCGATGCCGATGTTGCGTTCATGAGGGACGCACAGGTCCCGATCAACATGTCGGCGTTCGCCACGAAGCTCGAGAATGCAGCTTGGCGCACTAAGCCCAGCTGGGCTGTTATTGCCACCGAGGACAAGGCCTTCGATCAGGCCATGCTGATCCACATGGCTGAGCGCATCAATGCCAAAATCACCAAGGTGTCGGCAAGCCACGCGCTGTTCATGACGCAGCCGGCGGTCATCGCCGATACCATCGATCAGGCCGCCAAGACCGCGTCGGCAAAAAAGCAATGATCGCCTTTGCGTCATCGGGACAGTCCGTACGGTCCCGATGACGCTAAGCAGGGCCTACCGAACACGCGTCCCAGCGACAAAGCGAGAAACCTAGTAGGACGCCAGATCTTGACCGAGATTTAAAGCATCCCTCCTCGGCCGGCGTCTCAGCACTTCGTAAATTCTAATTAAATCCATTCACGGAGATAACCACGTGAAACTGCACCCCCATGACATGCCCTTACCGGCAAATCCGTCCTTTCCACAGAAGCCGGCCGGTGACGTCTTCGACTTCATCGTCTGTGGTGCTGGGTCCAGCGGCTCGGTTGTCGCAGCGCGACTGGCAGAGGATGGAAACGCGAGCGTTCTGCTGCTAGAGGCCGGCGGAAATGATGTACCCGAGACCGTTACGAACCCTGCGCAGTGGCCGCTCAACCTCGGATCAAGCCGGGACTGGGGCTTTGTCGGACAACCGGCACCTGGTCTCGATGGCCGACGACTTCCTCTCAGCATGGGCAAAGGACTTGGCGGCGGTTCGAGCATCAACGTCATGGTGTGGGCGAGGGGACATAAGGAAGATTGGAATCACTTCGCCGCAGAGGCAAGTGATGATGCGTGGGGGTATGAGTCGATCCTCCGCTACTATCGTCGGATAGAAAACTGGCAAGGCACTCCCGACCCGACGCGTCGCGGAGCAGGTGGGCCAGCATATGTGTCGCAGCCTCGGTCTCCACAGCCAGTGGCGGAGGCCCTATTAAACGCGGCGTCAGCCATGGGCGTTCCGGTCTTCGATTCAACGAACGGCGAGATGATGGAAGCCCCCGGAGGCGCATCGATCGCTGAACTCCGCATCCGGGATGGCAAGCGGGAAACCGTGTTTGAATCCTATGTTCGTCCGCTGCTGTCGCGCCCGAACCTGACGGTGATAACCGAAGCGCTTGTTACGCGTCTTGTCTTCGATGGTCAGCGGGTAAGAGGGGTGGAAGCTCTGGTCGATGGTCGGCCGCGTAAGTTCATGGCGCATTGCGAAACGGTGCTGTCACTGGGGGCGATCAACACACCAAAGGTCCTTATGCAGTCCGGTATCGGCCCGGAAGACGAGCTGCAATCTCATGGGATCCCCGTCGTGCAACACTTGCCAGGCGTTGGTCGCAATCATCAGGATCATCTGGCATTCGGCTGCACCTGGGCCTACCGGAAACCGGAAGCAATCGGCGGTAGTGGCTGCGAGGCGAACATCTACTGGAAAAGCGACGCGCGTCTGTCCCAGCCAGACATCCTCCAGTGCCAATTAGAGTTTGCGGTTCCTTCGCCGCCAGACACAGGCCTCGAAACCCCAGAGCACGGCTGGACGATGTTCAACGGTCTTGCACAGCCTAAAAGCCGCGGTCGGCTGCGGCTCTCTGGTCCCGATGTAAACGATCCCGTCCTGATCGAACCGAACTCACTTAGTGAGCCGGAAGACATGGTAGCCGCGTTGGCCGCAGTGGAATTATGCCGCGAACTCGGAAATAGCGATGGCTTCCAACCGTTGGTGAGTCGCGAAACCGCTCCAGGTCCGCGCGACAGATCAGGCATGATCGATTTTATCCGGCGCTCGGCCGTTACCTATTGGCATCAATCTTGCACCGCCAAGATGGGACGCGACACCATGTCGGTGGTCGATAATGAGCTCAAGGTCTATGGTATCGATGGCCTGCGCATCGCGGACTCATCGATCATGCCGCGGATCACTACCGGCAACACGATGGCGCCGTGCGTTGTCATCGGAGAGCGCGCGGCGGATTTAATCCGGGCGGCACATGGTTTGACCATTCACAGCAAACCCGTCGCTCAGTCCGTCTGATTTCAATAAAGAGGAGCTCGGCGCTTCGCTACGCGGATCGCCGAGTTTCACAGTATCAGCCTATAGTTTCGGCTCGCAAACGCTCCCCATTCCCGCTTTATTCACGCGCAGTGAACAGGTCGACGGTTCATATCCTTTCAAGGCGTAGGATAGAGACATCCGGACCGGGCGGCATGTTGCCGGCTTCGCGTTGTAGGAGCGGATGCTGGCCAGTATGATCCGAGCGTCTCAATTGGAGCCGTGAGCGGACCGTCCGCTGCCAGGCCACCACCACGAAAAGCGGACATCAGCGTTCTTACCGCCAGGGTCCGGGTTGGGGCACACAGCAGACCGTCTGGTTCTGGATAGCGACGCAGGGAAAACGAACATGCTGAACACGTTTCGACCTATCACGTGCGGTTGGAATCTGGTCCGGTGCGCCAATCTCCAACGGTCCACTACAAAACCTGGGATCCGGGACACTGCGATGGACATCTCCGGATGATCCCAATACCATATGTACGAGTGAATTTCCTGAGGCACCTACCTCAATGGTCGAAGAACGCGTGCAGCGCCGTCTTGCCGCCATTCTGGCCGCGGACGTGGTCGGCTACAGCCGTCTCATGGAAGCGGACGAGCAAGGAACCCTCAAGGTCCTGAAGGCCCGACGGCGCGATATTCTGGCTCCCCTGATCGCGCGATATAGAGGTCGCTTGGTCAAGGTCATGGGTGACGGCGTTTTAGTCGAGTTCGCCAGTGCGGTCGATGCCGTCCAGTGCGCAGTCGATCTCCAGTATGGCACGGCCGAGGCCAACGATAGTTTGCCGGACTCCCGGCGGGTAATCCTGCGCATCGGCATCAATCTCGGTGATATCATCGTAGATGGTAGCGATCTCTATGGCGACGGCGTCAACGTTGCCGCTCGGCTGGAGGCATTGGGCGAACCTGGAGACATCTGCGTATCGGGCAGCGTTTACGATCAAGTCAAGCGGAAGGTGGAGACCGATTTTGACGACCTAGGCCAGAAGTCGTTGAAGAACATAGCTGAGCCAGTGCGCGTCTACAGGGTGCGGCATTCGGCAATTGCCGACCGGAAAGGCGAACCTGAGCCGTTGCCTCTGCCGTCAGAACCATCGATCGCCGTACTACCTTTCACCAACATGAGCGGCGACGCCGAACAGGATGTGTTCACAGACGGGTTGACTGAAGATCTCATCACCGATCTGTCGCGGAACGCCAGCCTGTTCGTGATCGCCCGCCATTCGACCTTTGCCTACAAGGGAAAGTCGATCGATATCCGGCTGATTGCCCGTGATCTTGGCGTCCGCTATTTGCTGGAAGGCAGCGCCCGCCGCGCTGCCGGTCGTGTGCGCATCAACGTTCAGTTGATCGATGCCATCAGCGGAAATCATCTTTGGGCGGACCGCTTTGACCGCGATCTTGAAGATATTTTCGCTGTGCAGGACGAGGTGACGGCCAGGATCGTCGAGGCTCTGATCGGCCGCCTGGTGACACAGCCGCCCCGTAGCCGGCCAAACAGCATGGAAGCCTATGATCTTTGCGTGCGCGGGCGTGGGCTGATTGGGATTTCGCCGGCGGCGGCGCGCGAATCGCGCGTTCTGTTGCAGCGGGCGATCACTCTCGACCCGGATTATGCGGAGGCGCATCGGCTCCTGGCATTTGATCTCTGGCAGGCTTGGGCGCAGTGGGGCGAGCCAGAAGTACCCAACCGGCTTGTGGCCGTTGCCATAGCTGAAAAAGCGGTGAAGCTCGACCCGAACGAGGCCGGCTGCCGCTTCGTCCTTGGCCACTTGCTGGCATATGAACGGCGCTGGCCCGAGTCGGATGCCGAGTTCGCGACCGCGCTCGAGATTGACCCGAATTACGCCGATGCCTGGGCGGACATGTCGGACTTTTCGGTGTTGAGCGGTAAGCCGGCCACCGCGGTTGAACAGGTCCAAAAGGCGCTCCGCCTGAACCCACATCCCCCCAAATGGTACTATTGGAATCTGGGGTTCGCGCAGTACGCCGCTTGCCAGTATAAGGCGGCAGTCGTCACGCTACGCAATGAGGCTACCTACCAAACAATTTCGCGGCGCGTGCTTGCAGCGAGCCTTGCACAACTGGGACGAACGGACGAGGCCCATCAGGAAGGCGAGCTGTTCATGGCGAGCAATCCACATTTCACAATCAGCCATTGGGTCGCTTCACAGCCCTTTCGAGATCAGGTCACGTGTGACCATTTCGTCGACGGATATCGCAAAGCAGGTCTGCCAGATTGAACGAGAGGTGAGCTCAAAAATCGATAGGGGCAGCGATTACATAGCGGTGCCCAGTTTCATCCTGTCGGGTGCGCCACTCCCTTAAAAGACCGGGCACTGCCGCCGCGAATCGGGAGATGGGTGAGGTCGATGTCAGCCGACAGCGCGGCCTGTCCCAGTGGAACAGCTTCATAGCGGTTCCACCTTTCAGCGCGAACACGTCCGTGCGATAAGTGGCAGTAGGTACACGAGAAGAGTGACCTGCGCGGCTACGGCCCACGGGCCATCAGCGCTCTTCCTATTCGCCTGGGCGAACTCTGGAGGCACCACCTTACGGAAGCGGGGATGTATGTGCCGTAATTCGCCATTACCGACGAAAGCGAGGAGTCCAGCTTTCAATCAGCTCGTCTTCGTCGCCATCTTCGTTAGGTTCGTCATCTTGCCCGTAGAAGACACGAGAATTATGAGTACCTTTCGATACCCACCAAGACCCACCGACTCCTCCGACACAGCCACCTTGGTGAAGCCACCGAGCCAATCCCGAAGGTCTGTCTCGTCGGCGATCCGGTCGCCGCTTCTCACGCGCGCAGGGTCTGAAGCCAGGCGGGCCGTAAGGCGCGTGCCCTTGCGCAGAAAGTCTAGCTTCGGAAGCGCCTTCCCAGGCAAAGCCCTTTGTTCCGCTTTTGGGCGCAGTGTGCCACGTGGTCCAATTGCAGGGTGTCCGCTTTCGGGCGGCCGCCATGATTAGTTCAACGGCTCAAATGGTGAAGGGTTTCGGGTGCCGTCAGGCGTACGAAAGCCTCTCATGCAGGAACCCGCGGTCGGCATTCTCTGAGCTATGGGCTTTTTGTGGATCGGCGCTTCCAGCGGACGGGAGATCGCAGCGACAGTTGTCAGTCCCGGCGGGTCCAGAGTGGTATTTGCCAGGGTTGTTGCCGAGATTTTCGTGGTGACTTGGAGCGCATTTGCCCGGCTGAACTCCATCGCCATAGGCAGTTGCGCAGGCCTTCCCGTTGGCCAGCTCTGCGTTGAGTAGACCATATGAATGGATCTGCCATGCCGGGTCATGACGCACTCTCCCGGTTCGTTGTTGCCTTGTCTGGCGGTCCACGTGGTTGCCGCCAGCGTTTGAATACCTCGATGACGATCATGCGTCCGCCGCAGCAGGGGCATGGCGGGCGGAAGTCATCCGGTTCGCCTGGTGTGCCGTTGTCGGCTGGTGCGGCGACGTGCAGGAGTTCGCGAGCGAGCGCGATGCTGATTTTTCGGGAACTGCCGGCGAGCAGACCGTAATGCCGGATGCGGTGGAAGCCGCGCGGCAGGACATCGAGCAGGAAGCGGCGGATGAACTCATACAACCTGTCCGCGACGCTGCATGTCACGCGTGCCGTCCTGCCTTCGATGATCGCACGGCGCCATGGCGCCTTTCTGATGGTAGTTAGTGGACAGGCTTTAGAAGGTCCGGGTTCATCATGAGTTTTCGGAGGATAAAATTGCCGAGATCCAGGCGGCTCCATTCTTCTCCCTCGCGACCGCGACCGATGATGCCGTCAGTTGTTCATTCAAGGGCGGTGAGCCGGGTTTTGTGAGAGACACCGGTCCCGCAACGTTGGAGTGGTCCGATTACACTCGATCCTTCAACCTGACAGGGCGTGCGGGGCCGACTATTCCTGGAGCCGTGCTTCACGGAAGACGCCGGCTAACCAGTCAATAAACACTCGGACCCGCGGAGACAATTGCCTGTTGCGGGGGTAGTAAAGTGACACTGGCGTAGGTGTGGGTGGAATGTTCGGTAGGACGTGGACCAACGAGCCAGCGTCGAGTTCCATCTGGGCGTGATAGCGCGGAATTTGTATCAGTCCGAGACCCTGTCTGGCTGCGGCAATGAAGCTCTCCGCGGCATTGACCGAAACGATCGTCGGAAGCTGACGATAGATGACTTTGCCGTTCACTGAAAACTCCAAAGGGATCAGTGTGCCGGTCGCTGATGACCGAAACCCAACCATGACATGCCCATCAAGCGCATCGGCGCTTTGCGGCGTACCATATCGCTTCAGATAGTCGGGCGAGGCGCATGTTACCTCTTCCAGCACGGCGACACGTCGTCCGATCATATCTCCGCCCTGTGGCTCACCAACACGCAGAACACAGTCGATGCCTTCGCGAACGAGATCCACAAACCGATCGCCTTCAGTCATGTAAAGTTCGATATCCGGATATGACTTAAAGAAAGAGGGAAGGTTCGGCATGACGAAGTGCCGCGCAAGCGTCCCATGTACATCAACGCGGAGAAGTCCTTTCGGGACCGCTCCTGCAAATGCTCCTTCCGCATCCTCGATGTCATCAAGGATTAAGATGCAGCGCTGGTAATAGGCTTCACCGTCGAGCGTTGAGCTGACATGCCGGGTTGTTCGTTGCAGAAGGCGCACCCCAAGGCGCGCCTCCAATTGTTTGACGGCATCCGTGACGGTGGAGCGTGGAAGCCCAAGATCCTCTGAGGCCGCAGTAAAGCTTTTGCGCTCCACCACACGGCTGAAAATTCGCATCGCATCCAGCCTGTCCATTGTTCGCTGTCCCCGCATAGTATTGGCGGATAATGCATGATTATCCGCAGAACGGATAGTGACATCTTCCTCCTTGTCAACAAGCGCTGAGCGCAAAGGAGAACAAAATGTCCATCACCACGAACCAGGTCGCCATCGTTACCGGCGCATCCCGCGGAATCGGCGCAGCAATTGCTGAGCGCCTTGCAGCCGACGGATTCACGGTTGTCATCAACTATTCGGGCAGTGCAGCGCCTGCTGAGGATCTCGTCCGCAAGATTGAAGCTAAGGGCGGCAAGGCAATCAGCGCCCAGGCTGATGTGTCCGACGCGATTGCAGTGGCTCGCATGTTCGACTCGGCGGAAGCCGCGTTCGGCCACATCGATGTACTCGTCAACAACGCCGGGATCCTGAAGACACTGCCCCTTGCTGAAACCAGCGACGAAGATTTCGACCGCCACTTCGCCATCAACGCCAAGGGCACCTTCAACACGATGCGGGAGGCTGCAAAGCGCCTCCAGAGCGGCGGCCGCATTGTCAACTTCTCTTCGACGACGCTGGCTCTGAACATGCCGGGCTACGCGGTTTACAACGGCACCAAGGCCGCCGTTGAGGCCTTCACCCACGTCTTCGCCAAAGAACTGCGTGGCCGCAACATCACGGTCAATGCTGTGGCTCCCGGCCCCATCGCGACCGAGCTGTTCCTGAACGGCAAGTCCGATGAGCTGGTCGCCCAGTTCGCGAAAATGCCGCCGCTCGAACGCCTCGGCCAACCGGACGACATTGCCAACGTCGTATCTTTCCTCGCCGGCCCTGACGCTGGCTGGGTTAACGGCCAGATCGTTCGCGCCAATGGCGGCGTAGCGTGACCTCGGTCGGTTCCCCAGATTTCAATCAGTGAGCCGGGCGGGTTTGAACACTCGCCCCTCCTTACCGCCCAACATTCCCCCAATCTGACAGATACGAAGGATAGTTCCCATGACTAAGCAAGTTATCGTCATCACCGGTGCCTCCAGCGGTTTCGGTGCCCTCACGGCCCGCGCGCTCGCCAAGGCCGGCCACACTGTCTACGCCGGGATGCGCGCTACCACCGGACGAAACGCCAAGGCCGTTGCCGACGCGGCGGCCTTCGCCAAAGACAACGGCGTCGACCTTCGCTCCGTGGAACTGGACGTCGGCTCCGACGCATCGGTAGAAGCAGGAATTGCCACGATCATCGCAGATGCCGGTCGCCTCGATGTCGTTATGCATAACGCCGGTCATATGTCCTTCGGGCCGGCAGAAGCGTTCACGCCGGAGCAGTTCGCCGAACTCTTCGACATCAACGTTCTGTCCACACAGCGCGTGAACCGCGCCGCACTTCCTCACATGCGCCGCCAAGGCAAGGGTCTGGTCGTTTGGGTCTCCTCTTCGAGCACTCGCGGCGGCACTCCACCGTATTTGTCTCCCTATTTTGCAGCGAAGGCGGCTATGGATTCGCTTGCTGTATCTTACGCAGCCGAGTTGACCCGTTGGGGGATTGAGACATCCATCATCGTTCCGGGTGCGTTTACCAAGGGCACCAATCACTTTGCTCATTCCGGCTCGCCGGCCGACACAGTGCGTGCAGCTGAATACAACGAAGGCCCTTACAAAGGCGTTCCGGAACAGGCTTTGCAAGGTCTTGCAGCGCTTGAGCCCGCCGATGCGGATGCCGGATCGGTGGCTGTCGCAATCGTCGACGTGATCGACATGCCATTCGGCAAGCGGCCCTTCCGTGTTCACGTCGATCCCTCACAGGATGGTGCTGAGATCGTCAATGGCGTTGCCGATCGCGTGCGGGCGGAAATGTTCCGCAACATCGGCCTGCAGGACCTGTTGAAGCCGGCCAATCTGTAAACATCGCAAACATTGAAGCAGTCCCAATCGTTACGGTGGGGCTGCTCCTCCAGATCGCGCACTATCACCTCCCGATTGCGGGTTTCCCACCACCGATGAAAACTGGAAAACGAGATGACTGACAAATCGAAAAACAAACCCATCCTGACGACCCTGAGATTCCATGCCATTACGCTAATCGCCGCCGTAGTTGCCGCGTTCGTGGCCACGTCTTCAGCAAGCCTTGGGTGGCCGGTTTGGGCAATGTTTATGGGATGGGTCGCGTTCTACACGCGTGGGCACTCTGCAAAGGACGCCTTCTGCAGCTATCTTTGCCTGGCGGCCGGAATAGCCATGGGAGTGGCAGCCGTGCTGGCAGTAGGAATGTTAGTCCCCGCGACTGGGCCATTGGCTTTCGGGATTGTCGTGTTCGTCGTTGCGATGATTGTTGTATCGCTGCGAGTGGCCGCTCCACTCAACAACATTCCAGCCTACTTCCTCGGCTTGATCACCTTCTTTGCAGCGCATCTCGAACCAGGTCTCCTCGCAGTCGCCGAACTCCTATCCGTCAGTGGTCTCGGTTCCGTTGCGGCCTGGTGGGCATCCCGCCTTCAGCGGCAGGTGGCGTAAAGGAACATTCCTCGCGTCCGGTCGCCGGCTGATTGGAGGCGAGGTCTCTCATCAAAATAGAGGATGTCGTGAAATGCATACCATCAAAGTCATTGCGGCGGGGCTCTTTGTTTGCGCCGGCATAATGCTGCTTTCCAAACTGTGGACGACAACAAAACCTTTGACGGGTGCAGCATTAAGCGTCTTCCTGGCCATCTGGTTGATCATTTCTGTCGTCAATCTTTGGATCGGTGTCTACCGTGCCGGCTATTCGATCGCAGAGGAACTTCCGATCTTCGCTCTCGCGTTTTCCGTTCCCGCCATCGCAAGTCTGTTTGCCGCCTGGTTTCTGATAGATAATTAGACCTCCGGGGACGGCGAAGGGTACGGCACCAACCTGGAGCTGAACGAACCTTTGTCGACGTGGCCTCGATGCCGCCGCGTCCATGCCGCTCTTCCCTTTATAGAACTCAGCCATATTTACACCTTCACTGCCGGAAGGCAGTTCCTTCAAAGGGACCTGGGGCATGTCCATCATAATCAGCATCCTGATCACGGCCCTTGTCATCGCCTTGGTGCTGTACCTCGTGCAAAAACTTCCGATTGACTCGACGATGAAGCAGATGGCTCAGATCGTCGTTGTAGTCGTCGGCATAGTCTTGTTGCTCAGCTCGCTGGACGTATTCTGATCAGTGCACGGGGCTTGCCACTACTCGACTCAGCCGACGCCACCGGCCGGGAGTTGCTCTCAGCCCGCTTTCCCGCCTTTGCGGTGCGGATTGGCGAAGGCGTCAACAAACCTGCGCGCCAGCCGGGGTTGCAAATCGCAAAAGGCTCAATTGTCGAACTGCTGAGCCGGTGCTTGAGACCGAGGTGACGGCAAGCCCTGGCGAAGGCTTTCGATCTGTAGCAGGAGCCATAGCACCTACGGAAGGAGCGAGTGGACGCCGCTGAGACAACGGTGCGCTCGACGACAATCCTTCCGGTCTGGCGCGGCATGCGGCCCGGCCGCGACGAGCGGTCCGCCATGCCGGCGCGTCCATCGCACTGGTAGCGCTCGATCCACCGCGCCACAATCTTCGCCGACACGCCGTAGACCTGCGCCGCCTCGGCCTTGGAAAGACGGCCTTCGCTGACCGATCGTGCCATCTCCTCTCGACGCAATGGCGCCGAACGGGCGTTCTTGTGGATGTTCATTCCGACGCTCCGGTGCGTGCTGAAGCCTGGTAACTCCAGTCTCCACGGTCCGCTCCGAACGGACAGCCTCCTGAAAGCTCACAGCTAGAGCAACTCATTCCGGTCCTTGGTCGCTCTTGCCCGCCGCCTTCTGCCCTGCGTGTCATCACCACTCCTGCCTTGAGTTTCGCTGCGCGGCGCGCCGCCTTCATTATCCCATTCTTCAAGCGAAACCCTCCTCCGCGCCGCGGAAGCAGGATCCGGAGTGTCGACGTCAAAACCCGCCACGGATGCTTCGCTGGTGATTGCATCCATGAGATCCGTGTCTGAAATATCCAGATCAGGGAATACGCGCCGCACTGCACCTAGGGCTTCAGACGTCGCAAAAGGCCGGGCTTCTTTCTGACACGCGCTCAGAAAGGCGCCGATCGCCGCGCGCACCTCAGGCGATATCGTTCGGGAGTGCTTTCTCATCATCACCTCCCAGTGCATGAGGCCTCTGAATCTAAACGCCGCCTGCGTCTCATAGTTCCTGGTTCCTGGCGAACTGCTACCGCCGGCGCAGACGGATGGGAGGCCTTCAAGCAGCAAACCGTGCGGATTAAGGGAGTGAATTGTATCCAGTTGAGACCTCTCCTTACTGTCGGCCGAAAACAAAGACGCCGAGGACCTTGTTTAAAGCCCATTTGAGGCCAATGATGAACGCTACAGACATTCTGCAGCGCAATGGCAACCCGACCCGCCGCGACGCAGCAACACATCTCTTTACTGTCGGTCAAGCCGTTCGGCTGAAGGGCGAGCATCGTGGATCGGCTCTGCCAGCGGACCTCTACCACTTCACCTTCATGCGCCCGCCGAGCGACGGTTCGACGCAATACCGCATTCGAAACGACGACGAACGTCATGATCGGGCGACGACGAAGGGCAGGCTCGAACCGGTGTGCATGGCGTCGGCCGATGACGGCGCAACTCTCACCGAAAGGATGTTCGGTCATGGCCAACGGACAGAAACGCAGCAATCGCGAAATCAGAAAGCCGAAGCAGAAAAAGGCTTCGCCCAATCTTGAAAGCCAGTTCGGCAACCAGGTCAGGGCCGCCGCGACTGCCAAAGCATCGTTCGGCAAGGGCAAGCACTGACAATACGACGCTTCTGCAGAACGGAGAGCATGGCGCTGAAGATCGTGATTGAGTTCTACCGGATACGAAATGTGGACGACGCGGATGCGGTCCTCGACCGCGAGAGCGTGGAAGCTGCCGATCTCGACGAGGCGATAGAGTTTGCGCTGGAGCTTTCGAGGACGCTCGACATGCCACAGCCATGACCATCGCCGACGGTGATGGAAGCACGATCCATTCAAGCAGGCTCGAATCCATCGAAAATCTTGATGAAAGGCCACCATCATGAACGCCCGCCGCAATGAAATTGAAGCCGGGCGACATGCACTTGCGATCAGCATCTGGGAAAATGAAGGTGGGACGTCAGCACCCTAATGGATCATCAATACGGCCGCCACATTGAAACGGATCGCCCCTGGAGGATCTATCACGTCTCCATAGGCGCACCGGCGCCTGTCGACGACAACCTTCGCTATATAGAGCGGCGGATAAAGCGGATCAGTCTATCGGCACCAACGCGGCCCGCGTCGCGCGAAACAGAGGTTCGCTAATGATGACGCTGTTACTTCCGAATCCGAGCCTCAGCGTCGATGAAAAGCGAAACGCCGTCCGCTTCATCGGCCATGACGGTATGTTCGAGGTGCGGTTCTTCGTCGAGGCCGAGGCGCTCGTGATGGCGGATGCCGAATTGGGCAGGTCGGAAATCCCGGAAGCGAAGCTCCTTTCTGCTTTCGACGCGTTGCGCCTTTCCATCTACAAAGTCGCACGCAAGGCCCATTCCAGTGGCCGAGATTCCTACACACTGACCGCCGCCGATTTCCGCCAGGATGGATTCAGATGCTGATCCGCTACGGCTATGAGATCACGCTGAACTTCCAACAGCCGACCGCGTTGGTATGCCTCCTGTCGGTCCACGAGGATCGCGCGGCCGATATCCGGGTTCCTGAAACGATATTCACCGCCCCCGATGTGCCGACATCGACCTATCGCGATCTCTTCGGCAACCGATGCCGGCGGCTTGTCGCGCCGGCGGGCGACCTGACGATATGGGGCGATGCCACAATCGAGGACGACGGCAAACCGGACAAAGTGCTGCCAGCCGCCCAGGAGCTCCCAGTGCCGGAGTTGCCGGACGATTGCCTCACCTACCTCATGGGCAGCCGCTATTGCGAAACCGACCGTCTCAGTCAGAGCGCTTGGGACATGTTCGGCACGGTCGCGCCCGGTTGGGGTCGTGTGCAAGCGATCTGCGATTTCGTCCACCACCATATCCGCTTCGACTACATGCAAGCCCGGTCGACGCGGACGGCCTTCGAAGTCTTTCATGAGCGCGTTGGTGTCTGCCGCGACTTCGCACATCTTGCGGTCACGCTTTGCCGCTGTCTCAACATTCCCGCGCGCTATATCAACGGTCATCTCGGCGACATCGGCGTCCCGGTCTTCGACCCGATGGATTTCAGTGCCTGGTTCGAGGTCTTCCTGGACGATGGATGGCACACGTTCGATCCGCGCAACAATACGCCGCGTGTCGGCAGGATCGTGGTTGCGCGCGGCCGTGACGCGGCCGATGTCCCCCTCATCAACTCGTTCGGGCCACACGTCCTCAAGTCGTTCCGGGTGTGGACTTATGAGGTGCCGGCCTTGCAATAGCCCGCTGGGAACATTGCCAGTCGCGATCAAAACGCAGGAGCGGTTCACGGCATGAAGGACAGCCTCTCACAGCTTCCCAGGGAACCCGCAGATCGGCTTACTAAGCCATTCATGCGATTCCTCCGCATTGAGGCTACGGCGGGCCTTATTCTGCTGCTCAGCACGCTCTTGGCGCTGGGCCTCGCAAACACAGCTTGGTCGTCGTCGTTCCTCGCCTTATGGGAGATGTCCGCGGGCGTCAGAGTTGGCGACATCGAGACCTATCGTTCTCTGAAGCACTGGATCAACGACGGGCTGATGACGCTCTTTTTCTTCGTCATCGCCCTTGAGCTAAAGCGCGAGCTGGTGCTGGGGGAGCTACGCAATCCGCGAATAGCCGCTCTACCCATCGCCGCCGCTCTCGGGGGAATGGCTGTGCCGGCCGGACTGTTTTCGCTGCTTGTCGGCGGCGGGCCGGGTGCGAGCGGCTGGGGCACTGTGATGTCCACGGATACGGCCTTCGTCATCGGGTGCCTTGCGGTGCTCGGTTCGCGCGTGCCAGGGAGCTTGCGGCTGTTCCTGCTCTCACTTGCGATCTTCGATGACGTCGGCGCCATCCTGATCGTGGCGATCGGCTATGGCGAAGCCTTGAATTGGGTCGCACTCGGAACCGCCGGTCTCGGCCTTGCCGTCGTAGCTGGAATCGCGCGTCTGGGCATCCGCAGCATTCCGGTCTATTTCGCGATAGGTGGCGGCATCTGGCTGGCATTCGACGCATCGGGCGTCCACGCGACGCTCGCCGGAGTGATTCTTGGCTTAATGACGCCGGCGCGGAGGTGGGTAAGCGACACCCGCCTCCATGCGATACTCGACCGGGTGATCGCTCATCCGCCCGGCGACCATTGGAGCCGCGACACCGCGGCACGCAGCGACCTCCATCGGGCAGACGTCGCGACCCGCGAGGCACTGTCGCCGATCGAGCGCCTCGAGATTGCTCTCCATCCCTGGGTCGCATTCATGATCATGCCGTTTTTTGCCCTCTCTAACGCGGGCGTTCCGATAGGAGACGCAAACTTCGACATTCCCCTCACGATCGCAATCTTCGCCGCCTTCGTGGTTGGCAAGCCCGTTGGCATTGTGCTCTTCAGTTTCCTCGCCGTGAAACTGCGCTTTGGGACTCGTCCAGACGAGCTATCGTGGAGTCTGTTGGCAGCCGGAAGCCTGCTGGCCGGGATCGGCTTCACCATGGCTCTGTTCATTGCCGACCTTGCTTTCGAGCCCGAGCTTCTGAACTCCGTCAAGCTCGGCGTTCTCGGCGCTTCCGTCATCTCGGCAGCCCTGGGTCTCCTGGCATTGACCTTGCTGACGTCTCCTGGCAGACGGTAGTCCAGTTCGCTCCGTCGGCGGGCCCCTTGCCGATCTGCGTTCCGGCCGGCCCCACGGCCGTTATGGTCAGGACCCCCACGCCGCAGCAGGATGCCGATCCGCGTTCTATTGTCTGGATCGGCGATTGCCTGCCCTCAACTCGCGATAGACGCGGCGGCTTAGTAGCAGCCCGTCTTCGCGATGTTCGAACAGCCACTGCCCCTCGATCGCGGGAGCATGAGCGCAGTTCATTCGGCTAAACCTCACAGAGTCCGGATTACCTGATTGAAAAGCGTAGTAATATTCCGATTGTGACGTGCTGGTCTGCGCGCCACCTTCCGAACCAGGCTCGGGATCCTTCCTCCTTGCGTGGATCGTCGCCAACCTGACGCAAGAGCTGGGTGGAGTAATGGTTCAAGCTTTGGAGTGACCGTTTTGCATGCGACTGTTGCTCCGTTGCGGAACCAGCGATTTGGTGAAGGCTGCAACTGGTGGGCGCCTGAATCGTGGAGGAAGGTATGTCCAGGGAAACAGAAGAGAACATCGACGAACGGCAAGAGATTGCCGACCGTGCGAGCCGCTATTTGGGAAGGCCGGCCGCGTTGCTTACGGATCGGGAACGCGCGGTTTTTCGACGCCATCTCGCCCGACGCGCAATAACGCGGGACCCGAATCGCTCTTTTGACGAGAAGCTGACGTCCGGGCAACGTTTGGCAGACAAAGTGGCCGAGTTCGGTGGCTCGTGGACCTTCATCATGACTTTCGCGCTAGTACTCGCGCTGTGGGTCGGAGCGAATGTACTTGCAACTACCCGCGCCTTCGATCCTTATCCCTTCATCTTTCTCAATCTCATTCTATCGATGCTGGCAGCCGTTCAAGCACCCGTGATCATGATGAGCCAGAACAGGCACTCAATCAAAGATAGGGTCGATGCGACACACGACTATGAGGTTAACCTGAAGGCGGAAATTGAGATCATGGCGCTGCATGACAAGGTGGATCAGATGCGCGACATTGAACTGAAATCCCTGATTGACAAGCAGCAGCAACAAATCGAGCTGCTGGCAGGACTTCTCATCAATCGCAGCAAATAGGTCGTTGGCGCATGTCACTCAGATAGTCATTCGGACGAATGACAATTCCCTTGGCTACCTTGGGTCGAACAGGTGGACCGCAATCAGCAAGGCCCATGGTTTGAGACATTCGCTAGCCTGCAAAGAACGAACTCACAAGCGCTTCACGGCCCGTCACTTGTCCATGGTCATGGCGAGAAAATGGGAAGCTATCCCGGTGGCTTCTCCTCCGCGCCCCAATTAAGGGCACCGGGTTCCCACCAATCCATCGGTGCCGTACTCCGCATGAATTCAATCTTGTTTCCCGGCGTCGGAAAGCTGAAAATTCGGCGCTCTCGGTCTTATCGTATTTCTATTGGGCGGACACGGCGGCATTGGCGCCTCGGCGTCGTGGCGATCGATCTGCTCATTCTGGTCCCGACGGGCAGACTTTAGGCTGACGCCACGGTGAACCTGAAATCGGAATTGAAACGACGCTTGCACTAAACGGGCGGCCAAAACCACAGGATCAGTGGCACGCCGATTAAGACCACAATGAGCGAGAGCGGCAGCCCCAACTTCCAATAGTCGCCGAAGCGATAGCCGCCGGGGCCCAGCACCAGGGTGTTGCACTGGTGTCCAACAGGCGTGAGAAAGTCACAAGCCGCCCCCACCGCGACTGCCATCAGAAATGCATCCGGATTGTAGCCAAGGCGCTGAGCAAGGGTGACCGCGATCGGGGCGACTACGAGAACGGTGGCTGCATTGTTCAGAAACGGGGTTGCTGCCATTGCGACCACCATGATCATTGCAAGGGCCCCATAGGGGGGCAAGGTGGTAGCAAGTTGAGCAAGGCCTCCGGCGATAAGGTCGGCACCACCGGTCGCACGGATCGACTCGCTGACAGGAATGAGAGCGCCCAGCATTATCAGGATGGGCCAATCGACAGCCTCGTAAGCTTCCCGAAGCGAAAGTGAGCCGAGCAGTACCGTCAGCACAGCAGCCGTAAAGAAGGCCGTGGCGACGGGCAACAGGCCGAATGCCGTTAGCACCATGGCACCAGCCAGGACCACCACCGGAATCAGACCTTTTCGGGGATTCCCCAAGCGGATTTCGCGCCCGGCCAACGGAAGAAGACCGAGTTCCATCAACCTGTTCGGGAGAAGCACGAGATCGCCCTTCAAAACGAGAACGTCGCCTGATCTTAACACGATGTCGCGCAATCGATCAGTGAAGCGCTCGCTGCTTCGGCTTACTGCGAGCAGATTGATGTTGAAGCGATCATGCAGCGCCAAACGCTTGGCGGTTTGCCCGATCAAGACTGATTTCGGGCCGATCACCGCCTCAATTCCTGCAATTTCCTCGTCGGTTCCCTTCGCTTCCGTGGGGCGGTCGTGCCCCTCCAGTTCCAGACGTGCACGACTGATGCCTCGCTCAAGCGCCTGGGGGTCTCCCTCCAGCAGAACGATATCCCCTTGGCGGAGTTCGACGTCCGGCAGTGGAGTCACGCGCTCGACCCGATTGCGAATGAGGCCAGTGACAAGGACCTCCTCGTCCAACAAGATCGACAGGTGGCTGATCGACTTGCCGATGACGGACGAAGTGGCAGTAACACGCGCCTCTGTCATGTAGTCCTTGATGTTCAGCGCCTTCTCCATTGTCGCGACCGCCTTGCGTTCCTTGGGAAGCAGCCGGTAGCCAAACGCCAGAAAGACTGCTCCCGCTGCGGCAAGCCCTATGCCGACGGGGGTGAAATCGAACATGTTGAATGGGCGGCCCGTCAGTTCCTCGCGCATTCGGGAGACGACGATGTTCGGCGATGTGCCGACGAGGGTCATGAGCCCGCCAAGCAAGGAACCAAACGCCATCGGCATGAGAAAAGACGAGGGGGAAGCTTTCGACCGGCGCGCCATCTGGAATGCGACTGGGATCATCATCGCCAGTGCGCCGATGTTCTTAATGAAGATGGAGAGAACCGAGACAGTCGTCACGAGAATGACAACCTGACCCTGCACAGAGGTCACGCTGGGCGCCACCCGATGGAGCAATGCCTCTAAGACGCCACTGCGCTCAATCGCGGCGCTGACGACAAGCGCGCTGGCTACAATGATGACAATATCGTCCCCGAAGCCGGAGAACGCTGCCTTGTGCGGCACGATACCGGTGAAAACTGCGGCAAGCAGCGCGAGAACTGCAATGAGGTCGTAGCGGAGCCGTCCCCATATGAAAGCGACCATCAGGCTGATCAGAATGGCGAATGCGAACGCCTGAGCCTGTGTCATGGATAAAGTCCCGACCTACTCTTCCCAATGCCAGGTCCATTTTACTCGCCTGGAAGAGCTAATGTCGGGATAACTTACCAGCCTCATTCAACAGCGCGGCACCTCGAAAGTCCGTCCAGGATGTTTTCCAGCTTCGTAGAGCGGATGCACGTATAGACGACTACAGGATGCTTCCGAACAGGACCGAATAGACAATCACAGCAATCGCCAGCGTAAACGCAAGCGATACGGACAGGCGCGTGAAATCGTAGGTACTGAAGCGGGCGGGGATGAAGTTTTTCATTGTGATCTCCTATTTTCCGTTCTGGTTGGTCTACCTATTACGCGGCGTCTGCTGCGCTTCAGGATAGTGAGCGACGGCAGCTCGTGCTGACCTTGCCGAGGATGTCCGCTGGAACTTGGATATCGGTCATAATGGTTGCTACCAGTTCGTCGCGCTTCGCACGATTGTCGTAGCCTTTAAGTGCTGCGAGGTCCGTGCTGCTGGCAGTTGCCATTCGCCCTGCCGCACTTGAACAGATGCCCGCAAGCGCAGCCACTCTGGCCTCGTCGGACGCCTGAGTGCTGGCAGTCGTGGTGGTAATCCATCCTGCATTGAAGCCGATGATCGGCGCGGCGATAAGCCCGACAACTAAACCAATCGCGTAGGGCGTTGTCCGTTCAAGAATTTGATCGAGTGTCATGATTGCATTCCCTCTAATCAGGTGATTATCGGGATCGTTGCGGGCCCGCGCTCCGACCAGGAGCCAATGGTAACCCAGATTTTTTACAGTGCGCTTTAAAAGAATTAATGTAAACAACCAATTAAAATCCTCATTCAAGAATATATTTCAACTAATGATCGTGCATGATCTTGGGCCGAAAACGACAAATTTCGATTTTATCAGCGCTACTATATTTATAAATTCCGAACATTTTTTTCGCTAAAACAGATTTTCAATCAATAAACATAGTAAAGCCGTTTTCAAGGCATACAGATTTATGATGGTTTTGAGGCCAGCTTGGCTTTTTGCTTCATCAGAGGCAGTAGGCCCGCCAAACTCACCAATCTCGATTCCGCATGTTCAGGTGCGGGGCCGTCGTTACGAGCGTCGTCCGATGAGGCTGTAGCGACGGTAGCTGTTCGCGCTGCTATTGGCGGCAAACGGCCGATCCTGGCTGAATCTCGCCGACGTATGCCACAGAAAAGGAGGGCAGCATGTTTGCCCGGACGAAACATCGAACAGTCCATTTCGACCAACCATTCTGGATGCCAAAGCTCGGTGAGATAGTGGCTCCTGGCGACTACCAAGTCGATGAGGACGAGGAGTTGATCGAAGGCATCTCGTGGCTCGCCTATCGCCGTGTGGCGACCTTTATCACGATACCAGCCACGGCCGCGAACAAGTACCGAATGCGTCTGGTAGCGATTGATCCCGAGGAACTTGAACGCCTCATAGCCGTCGATCGCCACGAAGCCGCAATCTCGCCGTCACCCTAACCGTGACCGCAACGTTAATGCGTCAGCATTGATTCCCGATCGGTCTGTTGGCGCGCCTTAAAGATCGCGCAAATATTTCACCCCGTCCGGCGGAAACGATCACATCATCGCCAAACTCCCCTTCACGGACAACTCGCCTCGGTATCGCATCCGCAATGATGAACTCGGCCAAGAGCGGGTGAGCAACGAAGATAATCTGCGGCCGATTGAACGGGGCATGACGCCCGATAACTGAGCAGCGTCGCCAGTCGTGGCACAGGCGACCGCCGCAAGGAGGGCCGCAGATGAAAAGCAAACACGAAGAACACGCGCTCGTCATCAGCGCATGGGAATCCGAAGGGGGCGCGCCGAACAGATCCGGACAGCTCGATCAGTATGGTCGCCGTTTCGACGGAGACGGAACCTATTCGATCTATCACGTCTTCACGGGAGAGACCGCAGAAATAGGCCCTTGGAAGATGGAGGGGCTCAGCCCTAAAAATGCGGTGCGGGCGCTGCGTATTCTCAATACCCCCAAGCTGGCCGGCGATCGCCTCCACCTGTGAACAAACACCCGTAGCGCTTTTTTTGACGGGAGGCCCCGCGGTACGGCGCGTCCTTAACATACCGTCGGCTGAAGCCCAATTATGTCGGAGATCGCTACTCCATGCTGCAGAGCCCGCTACGGAGCTGATACGGCCGTTTGCACTCCCAGGCGTTAGCGGAAGAATCGATATGTGCATTCTCAGGAATACTTGATCTCTGAACCCGGCGACCGCAACGGCTGATTTTGGCGTCTGGTGCGAATTTAGGTTGGAGGGCGTATGCCTGCAATCGCTACTGGGCCTTGGTTCCTTGCTTCAGGCGAATGCTGACGGGTCTACCCTCCGCCTGCTGGACCTCGAACTTGTTTGTTTTTCGGATGAGGTCGCTGAGCTTTCGAAACCCGAAGGTACGCGGATCAAAGTCTGGTGCCAAGTTGAGCAGTTGCTTGCCAACGGTACCGAGGTTTACCCACCCTTCCTCGGTTTCTTCTTGGGCAAGAATTTTTTTTATCAACGGCACGGCGGCGCTCACCGGTTGCAAAGACTTTGCGGCTGATCCGGCATTCTGTTCGTCTTTCACCGCGCCTGGGAGCAGGTTCTCAGTGTAGATGAATCGGCGGCAGGCCTGCCGGAAGCTCTCCGGAGTCTTTTGTTCGCCAAAGCCAAAAACGTCGATGCCCTGCTCGCGAATACGGGCGGCCAGACGCGTGAAATCGCTGTCGGACGAAACGAGGCAGAAGCCATCAAAACGACCACTATGCAGCAGATCCATGGCGTCGATCACGAGCGTGATATCTGAAGCGTTCTTGCCGGTCGTGTAGGCGAATTGCTGCTGCGGAATGATCGCGTGTTTCGCAAGCACATCCGCCCATGCCTTGGAACGCGTGCCCGAGAAATCGCCGTAAATGCGGCGGACGCTGGCCTCCCCGATCTTTGCCACCTCTTCGAACAACCCGTCGGCGATCTTTGCCGAGGTGTTGTCGGCGTCGATAAGGACCGCAAGGCGTGGTGATCGAGGCTCAGACGGCATGCTTTGCTCCTCTCGTCCAATCGTCTAAGCTTAGCAGCCGCTTCGCCATCGCACTATCCGGCTTTCCAGCCAGCACTCTTGTTCGCCCGCATCAGTGCCATCAGCATTGGGCCGAGCGAGAATTCCCCTCGCCGCGCCGCTGCGCGTGACGTGCCGCCCGTCACCCAGCCGCCCCAGCTGAATCCGATGATCATTGTGGCGACCGCCGTGGCGACGCAGGCCCATACAAGAAACTCTTGGATTGCTGGTAGCTCTCGAAACGCTGGGCGATCGAGACGGTTCTGTTTGGGCTCCGCCGCCCAGCCGTGCTGACCGAACGATCCAGGCACTGTTCTCAGTATCCCATCCCACCCATGCCGCCGTTACCGGCCGGCCGGGCGGATTCTCTTGAGGGAATGTCGGCGATCATCGCTTCGGCAGTGATCAGAAGTGCCGCGATTGAGCCGGCGTCCTGCAAAGCGGTCCGCACGACCTTCGCCGGGTCGACGATGCCCGCTTTGATCATATCGACATAGGTCTCCGTCTGCGCGTCAAAGCCCTGATCGTGATCCCTGCTGTCGGTGAGTTTTCCCACGACGATCGAGCCTTCGACACCGGCGTTCTCGGCGATCTGCCGGATCGGGGTTTCAAGCGCCCTGAGCACGATCGAGATGCCCGCTGTGACGTCCGCATTCGCTCCCGTCAGTCCGACCAGGACCGACCTGGCGCGCAACAGGGCAACACCACCGCCAGGAACAATGCCTTCCTCAGCCGCGGCGCGCGTGGCGTTTAGGGCATCGTCGATGCGGTCCTTCTTTTCCTTGACCTCGATTTCGGTCGCGCCGCCGACGCGGATTACCGCGACGCCGCCGGCGATCTTCGCCAGGCGTTCCTGCAGTTTTTCTTTGTCATAGTCGGAGGTCGTCTCCTCGATCTGTGCCTTGATCTGCTGGATGCGCGCCTGGATGGTCGCTTTATCGCCGGAGCCGTCGATGATCGTGGTGGTGTCCTTCTCGATCAGCACGCGCTTGGCGCGGCCGAGCATGTCGAGCGTAACGTTCTCGAGTTTGATGCCGAGATCCTCGGAGATCATCTGGCCGGCCGTGAGGACGGCAATGTCTTCCAGTATGGCCCTGCGGCGGTCGCCGAAGCCCGGCGCCTTGACGGCAGCGACCTTCAGGCCACCGCGCAGCTTGTTTACGACCAGCGTCGCCAGAACCTCGCCCTCGACATCCTCGGAGAGGATCAGCAACGGTTTGCCGCTCTGCACGATCGCCTCGAGTATCGGCAGCACCGCTTGCAAATTGCCAAGCTTCTTTTCGTGGATGAGGATGTAGGGGTCCTCCAACTCCACGCGCATCTTCTCGGCATTGGTGACGAAATAGGGCGAGAGATAACCGCGGTCGAACTGCATGCCCTCGACAACGTCGAGTTCGGTCTCGGCAGTCTTGGCTTCCTCGACGGTGATGGCGCCTTCATTGCCGACCTTGTCCATCGCCTTGGCGATCATCTCGCCGACTGTCGCGTCGCCATTGGCGGCGATGGTGCCGACTTGCGCAATCTCGCCCGAGGACTTGACCTTCCTGGCCCGCGCTTGGATTTCCTTGACGACAGCAGCGACACCAAGGTCGATGCCACGCTTGAGATCCATGGGGTTCATGCCGGCGGCGACGAGCTTGACACCTTCGCGCAGGATGGAGGCAGCGAGCACAGTCGCCGTCGTGGTGCCGTCACCGGCGAGGTCGTTGGTCTTAGAGGCCACCTCGCGCACCATCTGCGCGCCCATGTTCTCGAACTTGTCGGCCAGCTCGATTTCCTTGGCAACGGCGACGCCGTCCTTGGTGATGCGCGGCGCGCCATAGGCCTTCTCGATGACAACATTGCGGCCCTTGGGACCCAGCGTCACCTTGACGGCGTTGTTGAGCAACTCGACACCGCGCAGCATGCGATCGCGCGCATCCGTGGAGAATTTGATTTCCTTGGCAGACATTATGTTCGTCCAGTTCGGTCGTGAGGTTGTGGGGTCGGAAATCGACCGTCAGGCAGCTTTGTTGGCCGCGACGGTCTTTTCGACGATGCCCATGATGTCGGCCTCGTTCATGATCAAATCCTCGCCGTCGATCTTGACATCGGTGCCGGACCATTTGCCGAACAGGATCGTATCACCGGCCTTAACGTGGAGCGGAATCAGCTTGCCGCCTTCATTACGCGTGCCTAGATCAACGGCGATCACCTCGCCTTTCTGCGGCTTTTCCTGGGCAATGTCGGTAATGATGATCCCGACCTTGGATTTGAGATCGCCTTCCGAGCGCCGGATGACGACGCGGTCATGGAGTGGACGGAATTTCATGGAGATTCTTTCTGCGGTCGGCGCATAGGGCGACTGCAATCCTTACATAGCACGATTGGCACTCGATTGATAGGAGTGTCAAGAAATATTATTTTACACAAGGAATAATATTGTAAAATATAAGACGATAATCCTGGCCAAGACGGCGCGGGGTAATTCTGGGAGTTATGCGGATATTACTTTACACACAACACATTTTTATTTGTCTAACTAAAACTTTTTTAATATCTCTTCGTAAAAAACCTTGACTACGCCTTTGAGTGGACCCCAATCGACTCGTGGAGGTGGGAAAGCCGAGGCACGAAAAGGCTCCACCCACGGCCGAGAAAAACTGGTCTTGCCGGTGCCACTCGGGCCATAGAAAAGGATGATACGCTTCTGGAGATCGAAGGGCTCCGGTGTGCGAAAACCACGGAACGGCCGAAGCGCCGGATGCCGCAAGCGTCTCCATGGCCAAGCCCCGTTAGCCGCGGCGAAGCTGAGCACTGGGCGCCTCGTCCGGGGCCGGACAAACGAGCCTGGCCAGATAAGCGGAACGCTGACTGCGATGGCGTGAGGTCTGGGCCAAAGCGTCGAAATTCGCGAGCGCTAGATTGGCAAGACGCCGTACATTCGACGGGATTTCCCTTTCCGGCTGGTGAAGCCTGGCGATAAAGCGCTCAAAGTACTGCTTGGCTGACGCCATGTCGTTCCCCCTCGAACTCCCAGTCAGAGTCCCGACGCTTTTGCAAAACCGAACGCACCAATTCTCCCCACATTCTAGGATTGTATTAGTTAACTTCTGGAATTCGCGTACCCCTTCGCCGTATCTCCGCCAGTTGCAGGGCCCTGGGTCGCAAGGGGCATTCGTGGCTCAAAATGTCGGCCTGGAAGCTGAGCAGAGCTGGCTGGCCTGCATCGTGAGTCAAAATGCACCGGTAGTTGCACCTGGTCTTCCTAAACGATGATGTTTTGGGTGCGTTGAGCCGTTCGGACTTCCGCGCTCATTCGCAGTCAAGGAATACGCGGGTCTGCTGTACGATTCCCTTCAAGGCGAGGGATTCGCTGTCGGCTTGCCGCCATGTCGCTCGGGCAAGCGACGATCGTCTCGAGCGGGAGGAGAGCGGCCATTTACCGGGCCGTCTCAAAACGCTGTCGCGAACCTTGTCTGGCGCCCATGCTATGCTGACTAAGCCAACTTGCACTGCGCCGCAGTTAGGGAAATTGCCTCCCTGTTGCGGACACACGGAATGTTGACCTGCGGGAGTCGCCAGTCCGCATCAGAGATAAAACGACAGGGAGGATGACGTGTCCCTTGACGCCAATGACTTCGATCAAGCAGTTGAAAAATACCACCTGGCTCTCGATGCTTTCATGAAAGGAAACCCCGCGCCTGCGGCGAAGCTCTTTTCCCAACGAGACGATGTAACATTGGGCAATCCCTTTGGCCCTTTCGTGCATGGATGGAAGCAGGTCGTTGAGACGATGGAGCATGCGGCATCACATTACAGGGACGGCGACGCTATCGGCTTCGAGAACATAGCGAAGTGTGTGACGTCTGAGCTGGCATACCTCGTCGAAGTAGAGCGGCTCAGGTCCAAGGTTGGCGGTCGGAGTGATGTCACGCCTCTGGCGTTACGAGTGACGAGCGTCTTTCGCCCAGAGGACGGTCTCTGGAAGATTGTTCATCGTCATGCCGATCCGATAACGACGGCTCAGCCGGCCGATTCAGTACTCCGCCGATAGACGCGGTTGCGGTTTGGGGATGCGGTTCGATCCGTACCCCCTTGCTGCGGCAGCGCGGCTATTCTCCGTTCTCTGCCAAGGTCGCCCGCGTCATCGGGCTCGCAGCATCGGGCGGCCGCTCTGGGTCGAGAGAAGCCGTTCTTCTCGAGCCCTGTGCACGGCTTTGTTGCGAGGATGTTCACGTTCTGGGCTAAAATGATCGCATAGTGTATTGACTGGAATGGGGTTTCGGTTGCAGCCGGCGGCGGTGAGCAAAAGCTCGCGAGCTTCTCGGTTCACCGATCACGTCCCAGCGCGGGTCGTCGCGATCAGCATGTCGACACAGCGAAACCAGCTCCCTGGAGCTGACACCAAACCACCAATGCTGCCCACGGTTCGCTCTCGATTGAAACCCAACACATCCGAAGCTTACTTCGGCGAAAAAACCTATCTCTCAAAGGCGTATAGCGCCCGTAATTATGGTATGTTCCTGTGTCGTGACGGCCGTCTTTGTGTGGATCAGCCCCTAGGGCCGAGAGACCGGGGCCCCCTTCGGAAGCAGCATCGATGCCTGAACTTCGTCCACCGCTGGCAGCCCGGCCTTCCTGATGTCGGCGACCATTCTCGCCCGATCAGCGGGCTGGAAGTTGCGCGATTTCAGTTCAGCCACGATGTTCGGAATGAAATCGGGGCGCATCTCGTCCAATTGCTTGGCCTCCCGGCGGGCGTCGTCCATCATGTTCGCGTTCACGTAAATGACTGCTGCAACCGCGTGATAGAGCGGAAACGTCTGCAGATCCGCCTGGCGGATTTCGATCACTGCAGTTCGGTTGTCACGCAACATATAGGCGGCGAGCGCACGTGTCCCGTGATAGTAGCCACCGCCGCTGGGGTTGAGCTCGATTGCGCGATCCAGTAAAGCTGCCCCACGCTCCCATTGCCCACTTTGGGCAACGCGAGTCCCGAACTCGCCCAGAAGCTCGGTATCGTTAGGGTTGGTCTCCAACGCTTGTTCGCCGACTTTGAACGCCTCCGGAACCTGCTGGTTGAAAAACAGCGCAGTCATTAAAGCCTGCAGGGCACGGGTGTTGCCCGCATCCAGTTGAACTGCGCGCCGAGCGGCGCCTAGGCTGCGCTCGACCGGCGTCGGCGTGCCGGACCTTGTGTTGAACCGAAAACGTTCCTCGTCGAGATAGATGATCGAGAGCATGGCCCAGCCCGTAGCGAAGGTTGGGTAGCGTTCGATGGCGTTCTCGAGGCAACTCCGCACGTTCGCATGCTGCTTCACCGTCAACTCGGCGCGATAGGCGTAGAAACCAAGCGTGCAGGTGTATAGGCCAACATCGTCAGGGGGAGGGTTGACGGCATCCGCTTGGGCCATGATTCCATATGGCTGAGCGACCGTGGTCGCAACCTTGTTGGCAACGTCGGATTGAATACTGAACAGATCGCGGCTGTGAATGTCGTCGTCGTAGGTCTCGGACCAGAGAATCTTGTCTGTCTCGGTATCAACCAGACGTGCTGTCACGCGCACCCGCTGGCCTGCAACACGCACGCCCCCGGCGAGTAGGAACCGCGCACCAAGCTCGCCGCGCACCTGAGAGGCGGCCACTCCCGGCAACAGCGATTTGGACGTCTCACGCCCGAACACGTGGATTTCCTTGAAGCGAGGGAGGACTGTCAGCAATTCCTCGGTCAGGCCAGCCGAGTAAAGCTCCGCTTGTGGCCCATCGCCAAGATCGGTGAACGGGGCGACGAGCAGCGTCGGACCTCCCTCGGAGAGGAGGGCGTTCGACCGGCCGGGCAACAGGAGAGAGGACAAGGCGAAAGCGGCAATGCTAATGCCGAGCATTGCGCCAGCCCCGATCCCTACTGCCGTCATACGGCGCAACTGGACGCGAAAGCCGCGCACTGCAAGTGTCTTGGCTTCCTCCGCAGAACTAGCTTCGAATGCGCCGTTCCACTCGAAAGACGGCGCGTATCCACCTTTGGGGATGTCGATCCTTATCGGATCACACTGGCCCGCGACCAAGTAATAGCGCTCCAGCATGCGACGGAGGCGTCCCGCCTCGATCCGGACAACGGGATCGTCCTGCGTGAACCCTTCGCTCCGCTTGAACACCTCGACCGCAATGGAGTAGCCCTTGAGCCGCCCCGCACGACCCGCGAGAGCTTCTTCCGTGACATAGGTCAGGAACGCGGCACTACGACCAACATGCGGGAATTCGGGGCTGGTAATGATGCGGTCGAGTTGAGCGCGGATGTCATCCGGGCTCGGAGCAGGGCGAGATGGGGGCGACGCAGCCTCGTCCCAGGCTGACAATTCGTTCTGCATGGCTTGCACCTCAGCCACTTTACTACAGATTATATTCACTTTCGAATGCAACCTACTGCTGAAACTGGTCTTCGTCCAGAGAGGCCCGTGAACATACTGGCTGCGTCCAGTTCTCCTGATCCGAAGCAACGTGCTCCTGTCGAAATGGCCGGCACACGATCTACCGAAACTACGTCCTGCCGGATTGTAGGTTACTGTTAGATACCTTGCACTTTCGACTTCGCAGTTCACAGGTTGATGGGAAACCTTCCATCTCCAAGTCAAACCTTAATCGAGGGCGAGACATGCGCAGGTCCAACCGGGTCATATTGTTGCTTTCCTCAACCATCCTCGCAGTTGCTGTGGTTGAGGCATCTGCCCAGGAACGCCACGCCTACTTCAGCCAGAAACGCGCCGACGCTATCAATGAGGCGCTCTCGACCACTTTTGCGGTTTCCCCCGACCGCCTTTTTTCAGTGGGTGCCGGAGAGGAATGGCCGATCGATCCGGATCATCCGGGGTCGGCCGACAACCGGCGCGTCCAGTTGATCAACCTGGGACTTTTGAAGTAGCGGGCTCGTGGCCCAACCGGAGGACGAACATTGCCTAGGATCTCACATATCTGCATGGCCGCTTTCGCGGCGGCCTTCGTTTCCACGTCGCCGGCCCTCGGGCAGGACGCCATCTCGGCTCCCGCCCAGAAGACGATCGGGGCGACGAAATCTAAAATGGTGCCGTCGCTGGCTGTCCTCAATTCCGCAGGCGCAAAGCTTGAGAACGGCAAGCTGACGATGAGCGGTATTTCCGCGGTTTCAATCGTCTTCGCCGACCGCCCGGTGCGCTCTGCAGGTCATGTCCTGACCTCCGAATTCATCAATCAATGGGGCGAGGGAGGGGACAGCTTCGCCAAGGACCCGCCCAATGCGACGATATCGGTCTTGAGTGCCAAGGGAGATTCCGTTGCCGATGCGGTGGTCGTCCTGAAGACGCCGAAACTCGAAGGCGCAAACCTGACCTTTGAGGTCGCGGTCCTCGAAGGCGATCTCGCCGGAGCAGATGGCCCCGCGTCGCTATTCATCGACTGGTTTGCGGCACGCGGTCCTTATGGCGGCGTTGCGGTTGGAGGCGCTGGTTTTCGTGCTCCTGTCTGGCGTGGCGCCTACTATGCGCACCCGGCCTATGGGGGAGCCGTCGCAGCGGGGGCCGTGCTGGGAGCGGCTGCTGTGGCGTCCGAATATCACCCGTACTATCGCCCGCCGACATGCGGGTACTACCCCTATCCGCCCTGCTACTGAACTCTCAGGGGGAGGGACGCAAAACTAGGCAAACATCGGCGGGCGCTGGCCGCAGATCCTGACAGCCGATGGAGACCCAGCCATGCCGTTGACGTTGCTGTTCAGAGTAACAGCATTCGGGAAGCAGTTTAGCCCTCGCTCCACACCCGGCGCTCACTGCGATGGTGACGTACAATGTGCTGGCCCAGCCTTCTGGCGATCCTCTTCGTCAAAGGCGGCCTGGTCGGCGAACTGCTGCTGCGCGCGGTCGTATTACACGCGGTGTTGGGACTGTTGCTCGTCCAGACGTAGTTGTCTTCGAACGATCGAGTTCTGTGATGGTCGCCACTACCCTGATCAGCGACACCCCTGCAGACTGCCGCGCCTACGGATGGCAAACATCAAGGATGCAACGAGTGGAAGTCATCTCTACGCCAAAGCCCGTTCTGGAAATATTCGTCGGCACCTTGTTTTTGATCGTCGTCATCTTCGTGCACGGCGCCGGGATCCGGTCTATCAGTCGGCAGTTCAACGAATCTTGGGTGCACGTAACCAGCGCCACGCCGCATTGGCGGCTCAACATCATGCTGGCGGCGACAATCGCCGCTCTAGCGCTCCTGCATTTTGCAGAGACACTGATATGGGCGGTTCCCCTCTATGTGAAGGAGATCATCCCTTCGATGCGGGACAGCTACTACTACGTCCTGGAGAGCTACACCACGCTCGGCGAGGGCAGCGTCACTCTTCCAGACAGATGGCGGCTGCTCGGCCCGATTATAGCAATGTCCGGCCTGTTCACCTTTGGTTGGACGGGGAGCGTGCTGGTCAGCATCATGACCGACTTCGGGAGGTTCGACCGACTGCAGGCAAGGCAGGAGCGTACAGACGAGGACAAGGCGGAGTCATGAGGCCGACGCCCTCGAAATTCCGCCTGCGGTCACATGTTGGAAATGGCATTCATCTCGTGGAATGTCCACGGTTCAAACTGAAAGGGGAACAGCGCGACGACCACGCCGCGAAAAATATGGACGGCGTCGATGAGCATTGCGACGCTCCAGTAGATGCCTCCTCATTCCCTGTCATCACGCGGGACATGGTGAAATATGCCAAGCCCGATCCAGACCTGTTTCTCGCGGCGGCGAGATGGTTGGGCGGAATTGATCAGAGCAAGGGCCGGAGAGGCTGCGGAATTGAAATAGGTGCCTGCGATGCCAAGGGTCGTATCAGTCTTTCCCAATGTTCGCGAAGTAGAATTTCGATCCCTGCTCCCTGCCATAATGCGGGTTGATGTCGCTCCGCCTAGATCTAGCGGCCCGGTCGCTGGCGCGGAAGAACTGGCCGTCGGAGTACCGGGTTTGATCTGTCGTAGCCGATGCCAACCGACCTGCCACCTGACGAATAATAGCAACCGCGCCAAGGACGAAAATTATGCCGACGGACACCAGATTGAACGAACCGCGTGCTGAACGGAGACGTAAAGACTCCCGGCTCGAAAAATTGCTCTTCCGCCTCGAGGCCCAGCGCATCTGCCTCGAATGGGCCTTCCGAGAAATAGCCGGCCGGCCGGGCATTGTGTTCGAGATGGGCCTGGGTCACGGTCGCACCTACGACCACCTGCGCATCCACCTCCCGGAGCGCGAGATCTATGTGCTGGATCGCGAGATCGACTGTTTCGCCGACTGCACGCCGCCACAGAATTATTTGCTGCTCGGCGACATCGAGGACACGCTTGCTTCCGGAGCCACCCGCTTTGGCGGACAGGTCATCCTGGCACATGCGGATATGGGTTCGTATGTCGAAGCGAACAATATTGCGACAAGCGCCAAGCTGAGCCGATGCCTCCCGGCGGTCCTTTCGCCACATGCCATCATCCTGTCCGATTTGCCGCTCGAACTTGCGGGGACCCGTTCGCTACCGCGTCCACCGGGCGCGCCCAAAGACACGTATTTTCTCTACGTCAATGGGCCGCCGTGATCCGCCGGCCGCAACGGATTAAGCCACAACTCTCCCACGCGATGTTCTCGATCATGGACGTCTTCCCGACATTCGCGAAGCTCGCGGGCGGCAACGTGCCGGACGACCGGCCGTCGGACGGGATCGATCAGCGCAACCTGCTGCTCGGCGACAATGACGCGGACGTCGCGAACATTTGCTGACATTGGTCGGCTCTGATCTGATCGCCGTCCGCAGGAAGCAATTCCGGGCCTATTTCGTCAAAGTGGCACCCAGCCGCAACGGTCCTCCCGGCGCAACTCTGCTGGGCGGAGCGGGAAGCGGCGCCGCGCCGATGAACGGCCATCCCCAACGCTTACGCCTCACCGTCCTGCTTCCTTGACCACCCGCCTTCCCTTACAATCCCTTCTGGACACATTGGAGTTCTGCCATGAGCGAAGACGCCTTCAACATGTCAATCCGCAAGTTCCTGAAGGAAGTCGGCATCACCTCGCAGCGCAAGATCGAGGAGACGGTGCGCGAAGGGCAGGCCGGCGGCCAAAAGCTGAAGGTCCGCATGACGCTGACGGCGGAAGGTACCGACCTCAGCCACGAGGTGACTGGCGAGATCGAACTTCCATAAGAAACATCAAGCCTTCAGAAACCACCATCCGCGCGCGAATGCGGCCTTAGGCCAGCCGACACTAACTCGCTCTTGATGCGACTTGAACCGCCGTTCAGCGCAGCGGTTAAGCAAGGAGCTCCCTCCCAAAAGACATGCCGCCGGTCATGCCTCTCGCTGGCATCGTGATAGGTGTCGCCTACGGATGGGCAACCGTGCCGCCAGAAGACATCATTTCCGCATCCTTCCCCATATGCGGATCGGGCGCTCGGACAACGTGCGTCGTGGATGGTGATACATTCTGGCTTGACGGCATCAAGTACCGCATCGCAGACATCGACACGCCCGAGATCGGCGAGCCGCGTTGCGCGGGGGAGAAGGAGCTCGGCGAGCAAGCGAAGAACCGCCTGCAATCTCTTTTGAATGCCGGTGCCTTCTGCCTGAAAGCGGGTCTGCGCGACGAGGACAAGTACGGCCGAAAACTGCGCGAAGTCTACCGCGGCGGGCAGTCGCTTGGCGCCCAGCTGGTCGACGAAGGGCTGGCGCACCGTTGGGTAGGCTTTAAGCAGTCGTGGTGCGGATGAAGTGTAATCGAAGCGCGGCAACAAAGGGCAGGCACACGCGGCCACATGGCCAAGCCGTCGACCGCTCCTGCTGGTTTGCCTCGTGCCATTTAACGACCAGTATGGTGTGGTGGGCCCGGCAGGACTCGAACCTGCAACCAGTCGGTTATAAGCAGACGGCTCTAACCATTGAGCTGCAGGCCCCACCAGTCCGACAAGAATTGGCTCACTTAAGCGCCAGCAATACTGTCGTTCCCAATGCTTCAGATGCTCTTCGACCCCGATTGACTACATGCACGGGCAGGATCATTCTTGATCTTTTCGTCACGGTCCTTGGGGCTGCTTCGATGAAGTGACAGCGACAGTTCCGTTGTGTGCCTGTCAAACGCTCGGTTCGGCCTGGAAGCATAGTTGGTGGGGCTGGCTTTCATGCATTACATTCGTGCCGCTGTCGTGCTCTTGCTCCTTTTTCTAAGCTCTCACGCGTGGGCCGAAAAGCGTGTCGCGCTGGTCATTGGGAACTCGGCCTATCAACACGCGCCACAACTCGCAAACCCGCAGAATGATGCCAGCGACATGGCGTCGAAATTGACAGGACTGGGCTTCGTGGTGGTGACCGGCCGGGACCTCGAGCTGACGGGCATGCGGCGGGCGATCCGAGATTTCGTGGGCAAGGTCGAAGGCGCAGACGTAGCGCTTTTTTTCTATGCCGGTCACGGGCTTCAGGTAAACGGCGGCAACTACATCATCCCGATCGACGCGCAGCTTAAATCAAACAATGATCTGGATTTTGAGGCGCTGCCGATCGAGCTCGTGCTTTCCGCGATGGAGCGCAATGCCAGGGTCAATCTGGTGTTCCTCGACGCTTGCCGCGACAATCCGCTCGCCGCCACGTTGGCCCGGTCTCTCGGAACGCGATCTATGGTGGTCGGGAGAGGTTTGGCGAAACTCGACACTGGGGTGGGATCCCTCATTGCGTTCGCTACACAGCCTGGAAATGTTGCCCTTGACGGCGTTGGGCGGAACTCCCCGTTCACGACGGCTTTACTGGAACACCTCGGCACTCCCGGGCAGAGCATCACGGATGACCTGATTGCGGTGCGTCGCGCCGTGTTGCAGGTCACCGAGGGCAAGCAGATTCCCTGGGACAGCTCCTCGCTGACAGGCCCGGTTGTTCTCAATCCGTCGAAAGTTCCCGAGGTGGCAACAAGCCCGGCGGTCACATCGGACACGGACAGAAGCGTGGAGCTCGCGTATTGGAATTCCATCAAGGATGCGACCCAAAAGAACTTTTTCGAAGCGTACCTTCAGCAATACCCAAGCGGCGCCTTCGTCACGCTTGCGAAGTTGAAGATCGCGGCGATCGAAGCGCGCGAAACGGAAGGGCAGACAGCCGGATTGGGACAGACTGACCGCAACCGTGCCGCCCTACCTCAAGTCACGGGCATACCACCTGAACTTGCGACAATCGAGCAAACCACATCAGGCTCACCGGAAGCAGGTGCTGCGACCGGCCAAATGGATGCCGGCGAACTCAGGCTGGCCACCCAACGGGAACTGGTGCGTGTTGGATGCCTGGAGCAGGTCGACGGCAAATGGGGTAACGGCAGTCGGAAGGCGCTGCAAGCCTATGCAGAACGGAGCGGGCTCAAGCTTGCATCGCTCACACCGACCGAGGAGCTTTTGAACGGTCTGAAAGCGGCGGGTGGTCGTGTCTGCCCGCTTGTCTGTGGCAGCGGAATGGAGGTCCGCGACAACCGTTGCGTGGCAGCGGGCTTAAGTGTGTTCGATGGCATGTGGAAGATAACAAGGCATGCAACGACGGACTGCGGCGATTGGCGCGAACTCTCGACGTCCGTTCTCGTAAGAAACGGTGCAGTTTCGTCCGCCTCTGGTTTCTCGGGAAAAATCGCCAGCAACGGATCTGTCAGTATTAGCCACACATTCGTTCATAAGGGCAGGAAAGGCGGCAACATTCTCACCGGGATGATAAAGGGGGACAAAGGGAAGGGCAGGTTTAAGGGAACCGGGGCGGGCAGCGGCTGCTCAGGAACTATCACCATGAGCAGGATGTGAGCTGAACCTTTTGACTGACCCTGGGGCTTCCATGACGGGCATCCGTCGACCCGGTAAGACAATGGCCGACCGTTGTTGTCGTCAACGTTGCCGCCGGCACCGCACTACAAGATATCCGGGCGACGGGGGCAGCCACGTCTTTCCAACCCGCCCCCGAGCGTGCGTGCTGTTACGCAGGAGCGCATTCCAGTAAGAAGGTGCGGCCCGGAAACAGCACAATCTTTCGAACTTCCGGCATCACGAAAGTCGGGACCAGGCGCGACATAAATTTCGGAGAGTGTCTCCCGTATCGCCCATCTATCAGGTTCTTGTTATCTGAGCAGACGGATTGCCCCCGGATTGTTGATGGTGTTGTCGGCAAGCGTCGCCTTGCAATCCAGCTTGAAGCTGCTGTTGCCGATCATGGTGATCTCCTGCGCGACGATGCGCACGCATTCGCCGCTCGCAGAGCCGCTGCCGGCATACTGGATCTCTTTCGATGCCGGCATGTAGATGATGCCCGCAAGCGATGAGGCGCTGTTGCCGTTGATCGTCGCCGTCGCCGTATTGTTCCTGGCGGCCACGATCGAGAAACCCGCCCAGTCGCCCGTAAGCGAAGGTGTCACCTTGAAGGTCGAACCGCCGTGAATGTCGAGTTGGGCGCCATTCATCAAGAAGAAGGTGACGCCCTCAGCGGTGATCACCGACTGGCTGGCGAACTTGAGCGGGTTGCCATCGATGATGTAGGAACCCGGCCGCAAAAGAACCTTGCCCTTGATTTCCAGGCCACCATAGGTACCGGGCTTCAGTTCGACGGTATAGCCGGCGGGCGGGTTGTTCGGCGTCTTGCTCGTACCGTTGCAGTCGCCATTGCCGCTACCGCCGCCGACGAAGTTCTGGCCGCATCCCGCGAGGCTCACCCAGCTCCCTGTCGTCGGCATTTTCTTCGACAGGAACGGGTCTCGGATCGGGGCTACCTCTTCCACCGCCTTGGGACAGGCAAGCGTGAGATGGGCAAGCGTCGCCGAGACCTTGCCGGCCGTATAAAGACACTCGGTCTTGAGCGTGGCCGAACCGCTGAGATAAATCGACTGCGGATCGGTCGAATTCGAGGTGATGGTACAGCCGGACGTATCGACCGTGGCGCTGCCGCTAACCTCGAAAGCTCGGGTTGCGGTCGAACTCAGTGCCAGCATGCAGGCTTCGCGCCCCGGCATGCGGGCGGCGACGCTGACGCGATCAATCGTATAGGGTCGAAGACCGAAGAAAAGCGGCGGGTATTTGTGCTGATAGGTCGCTGTCGCCGTCGTCTCTACACCGAGGGAGCCGAACGCAAGGTTGACTGCGTTGGAGGCCACAGGCGCCGAACTCTCCGAACCGAGCTCGTCGACGATTTCAGGCGTGCCGAAATTGGCGAAGAAGGTCTTGTTCGCCAGGTCCTTCGCCGTGGCTTCATCACCGTCGTCGCCATGGACCTTCAGCGCGGAAATGGCGGCCGCATCGAGTCCGTCCTGCATCTTGGCGGCCTCGAGATTGATCCGGGCGAGATTGATGGCGATGGAAGCGCCGGTAAGCAGCGGTATAAGCGCCAGAGCTGTCATGACGGCGAAATTGCCGTTTTCGTCCTTCAGGAAGCGAACAAACCCGGTCTTCAGATTGCTCAGCATCTTCCCCGATCCCTTCATTTCTACATTAGGGATAGATAATATTGTCCGAGCTAAGAAGTCGTTAAAGGCGAACAGATGTAGTGCAGGTTCAATCACTCCGCGAAAAGCATTGGTCGCTTGTCCACGCAAATGGGCCGCGAATTCCATGGACGCTGGTTGCTTTTCAACGTCAGTCAATGAGGAACCCTAAAATTATGGGGACAAAGATAGTCAGAGACCAGAACGAAGGCGCAACCATGCCGAGTTACGGTGACGGCCGCCACAACATAAAGTCGAGCAAATCTGGAAGGAATACTGACGAAGCCACGTGACCTTGAACGGCCGCTTGCCGCGCCAACGCTGTCAAGAAACAAGCTGCGCAACGTCATCGGGTTCATGTGCCGAGTTTGTTTCCGGTTGTGCGTCCAGGATCGCATAATGTATCGACTGGAATGCCAGCCCTGCGAGGAAGCGAATGGCCGGAAATGAGTCTGTGGCCATCTGCGTCCAATGGGGCGCTACGCCGAAAGACGAGCCTCAGCGAAGTGCGCCGCGGCTTCTTCCAATGCCTCCTCGGCCCACTGATTGAGACTCTTTCCCGAAAGTTCTGCAGCCAGGGCAGCTCGGCGGTGCACTTCAGGAGCAACACGAAACATCATCTTGCCTGAATAGGGCCTCTGAGGCTCTTTGCCGATGCTCTTGCAGGCCTCGAGGTAATCATCGACAGCCTCATGGAACGCCTTCTTCAGTTCACCAACGCTGTCCCCGTGAAACCCGACTACGTCAGAAATGCCTGCAATCTTACCGAAGAACAGTTCGTCCTCCGCGTCGAATTCTATGCGAGCGTGATAACCATTGTAAGTCATAGTGTTCATGGTTCTACTCCAATTTGCGTCAGGAACTCGCGAGCATCGCGAACCTGATAACGCTTTGCCTCCTTGTCGGGATGAGGACGATGGAAGCTCGCGATTATGCCGTCCTTTTCGAACTTAACGCGAGAGCCGTTTCCTTCGATGACGTTCGCGCCGGCAGCCACAAGCAGGTTTTCTATAGCGGCCCACTCAATGGTTCCCGAGACCGGATCTCTGAATACCGCCGCGAGGGTCTTTTTCTGCTTGCTGTTCATGCTAGCAAATATAGTGGTGCTTGCTATTTCTGCAAGCGTTATTTCCGATGCTGATGCGACCTGACCCCGCGGCGCATTGGTCCGCGTGTTGGGGCCTTCGTGTCCGCAGTTCGATGGGTTCGACCTCTACCTGCGCACCCGTTACGCTGCTAAGGTCCGTGCGTTCGTCGCTTTCCTGGTAGAAAAGAGGCGACAGGCAAATACCCAGCGTGCTGAAAGCGGCCCAATGTGAGAACGCTTCAGGCCATGCTCGCGCCCCGAGTTAATCCGCAATCGGGACGTACATGCCGGTCTTGATATCCTTCAAGACGACATTGGTGTGAATGCGCTTGATCTGAGGGTTTTCGGACATCAGGTTGGCCGTAATCTCGTCGTACTGGCCTACGTCGCGCGCAGTGATTATGGCGATAAGGTCGACTGCGCCGGTCACATAATAGACCTGCTGAATGTGCTCTTGCTTCGCCAACCACACTCGAAATTTTGATAGGGCGTCGTAGTTTTCGCGTTCGATTTCCATTCCGGCAATGAACGTCATTGGGTTCCCGACCACCTTGCGATCGACGATCGCAATCTCTGCGGTAATGATGCCGGTGTCGCGCATCCGCTTCAGGCGACGCTGCACGGCGGAGGCCGAAAGGCCGACGATGTCGCCGATTGCTTCGGCTTTCATCTGACAATCGACTTGAATGATGCTCAAGATCTTGCGGTCAAAGTCGTCGATCAAATCCATGGTGTCATCTCTGCTCAAGTGCCTGGCGGACATTATGCACGGGGGCGTGCGACGAAGGTGCCGATTTCTGCCGGCTTTGAGGCCTTCTCCTTTGTCGCTCGGTTTGCGTGGATTCTGCGCATTTGTCACTGCTGCGTTGCATTGCGGCCTATTGTTTGGCCGTTTCGCAATCTTCCTTCTGCCGGTCCCGGTCGTCATGCTCTCCCCCATCGCCCATGATGAGGAACCGACATGGTACAGTACAACATAGCTCTTATTGGATTCGGCGGGGTCAATCGCGCCCTTGCCCAGCTTGTGGCCGAGCGAAACGACCTCTGGCAGTCGGAGCTCGGTTTTCGACTGAACATCGTTGCGGTTACAGACCTCAACCTCGGTTCGGTCATTTCGCAAAACGGCATCGATCCGCGCATGCTCGTCGAAACAAAATTCGAAAAGGGGGGCTTTGCCCGCCTTTCCGGCGGATCGGCCGAGGCTGACAATGAGAAGGTCATCCGGCAGGCCCCCGCCGGAATCGTCGCTGAAGCCACCTTCACCAATCCTCAAAATGGCGAACCGGCCGTTTCCCACTGCCGCTGGGCGCTCGAGAGCGGCAAACATGTCGTGACCACTAATAAAGGCCCGGTCGCGCTCGCCGCTCGCGAGCTTGTGGCCCTTGCCCGCCGCAACAACGTTCACTTTGAATACGAAGGGGCGGTGATGAGCGGCACGCCCGTCATCCGCCTAGCCAAGAATACGCTTTCCGGCGCCGGACTGAGCGCTTTTCAAGGCGTTCTGAACGGTACGTCGAACTTCGTCCTCGGTCGCATGGAGGCCGGGCTCGGCTTCGCGCAGGCAGTGCAAGAGGCGCAGGCGCTCGGATACGCCGAGGCAGACCCGACCGCAGATGTCGAAGGATACGACGTCCGACTAAAGGTGGTCATCTTGGCAAATGAACTGCTGGGCGCCGCGCTCAAGCCTTCCGACGTCTCGTGCCGGGGGATTTCATCGCTCACCGCGGCCGACATCCAGGCTGCAGCCAAGGACGGATGCCGCTGGAAACTGATCGGCTCGGCGGCTCGCCGAAAGGATGGGGAAATCGAGGCGTCCGTGGCACCGCGCCGACTGGACCTCGACCATCCGCTCTGCGCGGTGAACGGCGCCACCAACGCCGTTTCCTTCACTACGGACCTCCTCGGCGCCGTGACGGTTACCGGACCGGGCGCTGGCCGCGTCGAAACCGCCTATGCCCTCCTCTCCGACATCATTGCCATCCACCGCGGGTCACGCGGCAGCCTGGCGAAGGAGGCCGCTTGATGGTCAGCCCGAAGCTTCAGATCGCATCGAGTGCGGAGGAGATCACCGTTCTCAATCCTTTTGACGGCGCGATTGTCGGAACCGTTGTGGCCAGCAGCCCGGACGATGTCGGTTCGCTCCTGGCCCGCGCGAGACGCGGGGCCGCGCAAGCGCGGGCGCTGCCCCGGCACCACCGCGCCGCCATTCTGGAAAAGGCGGCACGGCTCATTGAGGGGCGGCGTGAGGATTTCGCACGCACTATCGTTTGCGAAGCCGGCAAAACCATCGTCCAGGCGCGCAAGGAGACGTTGCGCTGCGTGAACACGTTGAAGCTCTCTGCAGAAGAGGCGAGGCGAAACGCCGGCGAGATCGTTCCTTTCGACGCCTATGCCGGTTCTGAGGCGCGCCAGGGATGGTTCACGCGCGAACCGCTCGGTGTCATCGCAGCCATCACGCCCTACAATGATCCGCTGAACTTGGTCGCCCACAAGCTTGGTCCGGCTATCGCCGGTGGCAATGCCGTCGTGTTGAAGCCCTCGGAGCTGACACCGTTTTCGGCGCTCAAGCTGGTCGATGCGCTGGCTGAAGCAGGCTTGCCGGCCGGGATCGTCACTGTTGCCATTGGCGGTGCGGATCTCGGGCGCGCCATCGTGTCGGCAAGGGATGTGCGGATGGTTTCCTTTACCGGCGGTTTTGCGACCGGCGAGGCGATCACTCGCTCCGCCGGACTGAAGAAGCTCGCAATGGATCTCGGTGGCAACGCTCCGGTCATCGTCATGGCAGACAGCACGCTCGACAAGGCGGTGGAGGGCTGCATCTCGGGCGCTTTCTGGGCGGCCGGCCAGAACTGTATCGGCACGCAACGCATCCTCGTACAGACCGCCTGTTATGATCGTTTCCGCGAGGCCTTCGTAGTGGGTGTGGCCGGGCTTCGCTGCGGGGACCCGGACCGTGAGGAGACGGATGTCGGCCCAATGATTTCGGCGGCTGCGGCCGAACGGACGGAAGCGGCGGTCCAGCATGCGCTCGATGCTGGCGCGACGCTCCTGTGCGGCCACCGGCGCGAGGGTGCGCTTTACCATCCGACGGTGCTTGAAGCCGTGGCGCACGACAACCCCCTTTGGCGGGAAGAGGCATTCGCACCGGTGGTAATACTCGAGCGCTTTGATACGCTGGCGGAGGCAATCAGCATGGCGAATGAACCAGACTATAGCCTGCACGCCGGCATCTTTACCAGCTGCCTGGCAGATGCACTAGAGGCCGCCGCCGGCATCGAGGCCGGCGGCGTCATGATCAACGATTCCTCGGACTATCGCTTCGACGCCATGCCGTTTGGCGGCTTCAAGCATGGCAGCATGGGGCGCGAAGGCGTGCGCTTCGCATACGAAGACATGACTCAGCCGAAGGTGATCTGCATCAATCGGAATTGATGCGGAGAAAACGCTAGCCATCGCCAAAATATGCGGAAATGCGCTTCATACACAGCTAACTGCGCGGCAAAGCCGCGCACGCGATCGCTAAACTGCACCGCAACAAGCCACGAAAAGTGGGGGAACGCATGAAAACGGACATCTCCTGCGCGCTGCGCGTCGACGACGTATACAAGAGCTATGGCACGCACGAGGTGCTCAAGGGCATCTCGCTTGCTGCAAGGAAGGGCGATGTTATCTCCCTGATCGGCTCGTCTGGATCCGGCAAGAGCACCTTCCTGCGCTGCATAAACTTTCTTGAGATCCCCGATCGGGGCCGCTTCGTTATCAACGGCGAAGAGGTTCTCATGAAGACGGGATCGGACGGTCGCGCCCATCCCGCCAACCGGCGTCAGGTGGAGCGTCTACGCACCGGCCTCGGCATGGTTTTCCAGAGCTTCAATCTCTGGGCGCACATGACAGTGCTGGAAAATGTCATCGAAGCGCCCGTTCATGTCCTCGGCATGGGGCGCAAGGAGGCAGTCGAGAAGGCTGAAGCACTCCTGCAGAAGGTCGGCCTCTACGAGAAGCGCAATGTCTATCCGGCTTTCATGTCGGGTGGCCAGCAGCAACGCGCCTCGATTGCAAGGGCGCTGTGTGTCGATCCGTCGGTGATGCTGTTTGACGAGCCGACATCCGCACTCGATCCGGAACTCGTCGGCGAAGTGCTGAAGGTCATTCGCGACCTCGCCGAAGAAGGCCGGACGATGCTGCTCGTAACCCACGAGATGAAGTTTGCCCGAGACGTCTCCAGCCACGTGATGTTTCTGCACCAGGGCCGCGTCGAGGAAGAGGGCCGACCGGAACAGATTTTCGGCGCTCCGGCCAGCGCCCGATGCCGCGAGTTCACAAGCTCGTCCCGCCACTGAACGTGCGCGACCGCCAATCATAAGAGAGAAAGGGAACCTACATGAAGACCGCATCCTTCCTTGTCGCCGGCACGATCCTTATCGCCTCTGCCGGCAGCGCAGCCGCCGACGTGCGATTTGGCATCATGAACGAAGCTTACCCGCCGTTCTTTACAAAGGACGCGACCGGCAAATGGGTGGGCTGGGAAATCGAAATGATGGATGCCGTCTGCGCCGAAATGAAGGAAACGTGCTCGGTCGTGGACATGTCGTGGGACGGACTGATCCCCGGTCTTCAGTCGCGAAAGTTCGACGTCATCTGGTCGTCCATGTCGATTACCGATGAACGCAGCAAGACGATCGCCTTCACCAACAAGTATTATAATACACCGAGCAAATTGATCGGCGCGCAGGACGGCAGGGGCGGCACCAGCGTCGACGACATCGCCGGCAAGACCGTCGGCATCCAGGTGTCCACGATCCAGACGGAATACTACAAGAAGCACTATGCGAGCGTGGCGTCCGAGAAGACCTATGCCACGCTCGACGAGGCGTTCCAGGATCTCGCTGTCGGTCGTGTGGACTACGTCTTCGGCGATTCCATTCCGCTGATGACCTTCCTGCAGTCGGACTTCGGCAAGGATTGCTGCGAGGACAAGGGCAACGTGAAGGACGATCCGCAGGTCCTTGGGCAGGGTATTGGTGGTGGCTTGCGAAAGGACGATGCCGAGCTGCTCGCGAAGCTGAACGCTGCAATCGCCGCCGTTCGAGCCAACGGCACATATGCCGCAATCTCCAAGAAGTATTTCGACTTCGATCCCTACGGCGAATGATTGAAGCGGAGGGGCGTTGACGTGGCGCCCCTTCAGCGCACTCCGGACAATACTCCCTCAAAAAGAACAGTGTGCGAGCCGCAGCGACTCGGACGCCGAGGAACCATTTCCTATGCCGACAAGTCCATCCATTCTGGAACTGCTTTCTCCCTATCCGCCAGGATGGGGCGGGGTGCTGCTTCAAGGCGCGGCCTCGACTATCCTGATTTCGCTTGGCGCGTACCTGCTCGGCATTATAATCGGGTTTGTGGGTGCGGCGGGAAAACTCAAGGGCAGCCGCCCGGTGTCCGCCGTGCTTGATTTCTATACGACGGCCGTTCGTGCCATTCCGGAACTGATCCTCATCATTGGCCTCTACTACGCCGGAACCGACGGCATCAACAGACTGCTATCCTCATTCGCTTTGCCGCCGATCGAGATCAACGGCTTCTTCGCCGCCGTTGTCGTGCTCGGGATCGTTCAGGGTGCGTATATGACCGAGGTATTGCGCGGCGCGATCCTCGCTGTTCCGACCGGCCAGATCGAAGCTGCCAATGCCTTCGGCATGCGACCTTGGCTGCGGTTCCGCAGGATAGTTCTGCCGGCGTTGATGCCGAACGCTCTACCGGGACTGGCCAATCTATGGATGTCGGTCACCAAAGATAGCGCCCTGATCGCCGTGGTCGGTTATCAGGAGCTGGCGCTTGCCACGCGCCTGGCCGCAGGCAACACCAAACATTACTTCCTGTTCTTCTTCGCCGCAGCCTTGATCTACCTGGCAATCACGCTCGTCTCCAACGTCATGTTCAGCAGTCTGGAAAGCTATTTCCGGCGCGGTCAGCCAAAAGCAGCCTGAAGGGACGGACTATGGATTTCTCATGGGTTTCCAACTACTGGCCGCTGATCGTAGCCGGCGCCACACAGACCGTGTTGCTGCTCGTGATCTCCGTCGGCTTCGGCTTCGTCTTGGCGATCGGCCTTGCGCTCGCGCAGGTGAGCGGTCCGCACTGGCTGCGCTGGGTAGCCAAAAGCTACTGCACGTGTTTACGAGGCACGCCACTGCTCATTCAATTGTGGCTGCTCTACTACGGTATCGGGTCGCTGCTCCCGATGATCCCGGGGCTGCGCTCGAGCTTCCTTTGGCCGATCGTGCGCGAGGGGTTCTTCTTCGCGGCGGTGAGCTTCACGCTGAACTATGCAGCTTACGAGGCTGAGGTGCTGCGTGGTGCGCTGCTCGCAGTCCCGAAGGGCGAGCTGGAAGCCGGACAGGCCTTTGGCATGGGCCGATGGACATTGTTGCGACGCATATGGCTGCCGAGGGCGATCCGTATCGCGCTCCCAACAATCACTGGTGAGGTGGTTCTGCAACTCAAGGCGACGCCGCTCGCCTTCACCGTCACGGTGATGGATCTCTACGCCGTCGCCTACAAGATCAGGCAGGACACGCTCCTGGTCTACGAGCCGCTTGTCGTCGTCACGCTCTTCTACGTCTGCCTCACCATCCTCATCACGCGCGCCTTTCGGGTCGTCGAGATGCAGGTGCCGATACGGCGTTGAAGCTCGGAGCGCACTCCAAATCCGATGTTCAAAGGATCGATGGCGCCGCCCGTAAGGCCATTTCCTGGAAACCTCCGGGACCCAAATCGCAGGAGGACGCGATGACTATCTCGAAACTTTCAGACCTGCCAACGCACGGGCCCAGCATGAGGGCGCCTGGCGCAAGGGCAGATCTCAGCCGCGACACGCTGGCGCTGAGCGCCGGGCTTGTCATCGATCCGTCGACCAAGGCGATCGCCCCAAATATCTCCATGTCTGTCAACAACCTGCTTGAACCGGGCAACGGAGCCTTTTCCGCAGATGGCGTCGATGATCTGACGGCTCTGCCATTTCTTTACGCGCGCTGGACCAACCCGACGGTTCGCCAGCTTGAAAAGCGGCTCGCCGCCTTGGAAGGGGCCGACGACGCGGTTGCGACGGCAACGGGCGTGGCAGCCATCGGCGCCACGTTTCTCAGTTTCCTGAAAAAGGGTGACCACTTGATCCTCAGCGACGTCTGCTATGCAGGCGCCAACGAACTTGCACGGCGCATCCTGCCGGATTACGGCATCGAGGTCACGCCGGTGAACATGGCACGTCCTCAAGATGTGGCGGCCGCCTTCCGCCCCAACACGAAGCTCGTCCATTGCGAAAGTCCGTGCAATCCGATCCTGCGCCTGACCGATCTCGGGGCTATTGCCGCACTCGCCAGAAAGCATGGCGCACTGATGTCGGTCGATTCAACGCTTGCGACCCCCGTCGCCACGCAGCCGCTACTGCTGGGGGTTGACCTGGTCATCCATTCTCTCACGAAATTCATCAACGGCCATGGCGATGCCCTGGGCGGGGTTGTCTGCGGCCGTAAGGAACTGGTGGAGAAAATTCGCTCGCGCGCCGGCGTTTACCTTGGCGCATCGATGCCTGCGATGAACGCCTGGCTCATTTTGCGCGGCATCGACACACTGTTTCCCCGCATTCGGACGATCTCCGAGTCCGCTTCAAAGATCGCGGCCTTCCTCCAAGACCATCCTTCGGTCGTGGCCGTGACTTATCCGGGGCTTGCCTCCCATCCGCAACATGAGCTGGCGAAGCGCCAGATGGACGTGTTCGGCGGCATCGTGACCTTTCAAGTGAAGGATCCGGGGAGGATGGCCCAGCAACTCGCCGGGCGCCTCAAGATTGCCCACTATGCCTTTTCACTCGGCCACCAGCGCTCGATCGTCGTGCTGCTCGAAACGGATGAAATGATGAAGTCCACCTACCAGCTTACCGGTGAACAGCTCGAGGACTATTGCCGCTTTGCTGGCGACGGCGTGTTCCGCCTGTCGGTCGGTCTCGAAGCGACAGACGACCTAATCGATGACCTTGATCAGGCCATTTCCGAGTGAGGCAGGGCTGACCATGACAAAAATGCGCATCGAAACCGATCATCTTGGCCGACGGGAACTGCCGGCTGATGCCATGATCGGCATCCATACGCGCCGAGCAACGGAGAACTTCGACGTTTCCGGCATCCGGCTCCAGGATTTCCCCGAGTTCATCCGCTCGCTGGCGATGGTCAAGAAGGCCGCTGCGGCGACCAATCGGGAGCTGGGCCTTATCGATCCTGCGATTGCGCAGGCCATCGATCGGGCGTGCGACAGGCTGATCACCGGGGAAATCCTTGCGCCGCATTTTCCTATCGACATGATGCAGGGTGGGGCGGGGACCTCGACCAACATGAATGTCAACGAGGTCATCGCCAATCTGGCGCTTGAGGCGCTGGGGCGGCCGGTCGGCAGCTACGAGGTGGTCAATCCGAACGATCACGTGAACCTGAGCCAATCGACCAACGACGTCTACCCGACCGCCATCCGGCTGACCGTGTTGCGGGAAGGCGAAGTGCTGGTCGCGGCGTTGCAGGCCTTGGTCACTGCCTTGCGGTCGAAGGGCGACACCTTCGCAGGCATCGTCAAGGTGGGCAGGACGCAGCTTCAGGATGCTGTCCCGATGCTCCTCGGCCAGGAGTTCGAAGCTTTTGCCGAGACGCTGGAGGAGGACGTCGCGCATTTTCTGGGCACGGCTGAATTGATGCGCGAGGTCAATCTCGGTGGCACGGCGATTGGCACCGGCGTCAACGCGCCGCCTGGGTTCTCGGCGGCGATCTGCGCGCACCTTTCCATGATGTCCGGGATTGCGGTGAGGCCAGCGCGAAATCTGGTCGAGGCGACATCCGACACGGGCGCGTTCGTGACGCTTTCGGGGGCGCTGAAGCGCACAGCGGTGAAGCTCTCCAAGATCTGCAATGACCTTCGCCTGCTGTCGAGCGGTCCGCGCGCCGGTTTCGGTGAGATTCGGCTCCCGGCCCTCCAGGCCGGCTCCTCAATCATGCCGGGCAAGGTCAATCCGGTGATCCCCGAAATGGTAAACCAGATTGGTTTTCAGGTGATCGGCAACGACCTGACGGTCACACTTGCTGCCAGCGCCGGCCAGCTTCAGCTTAACGCAATGGAACCGGTCATCGTGCTCAACATCCTGCAGTCGCTGCGGCTTTTGGTGAGAGGCCTTGACGCGCTTCGTACCCGGTGCATCGACGGGATAGAGGCGGATGCCAAACGTTGTCAGGCGCTTTACGACGGGTCCCTCGTCCTTGCTGCCGCTCTCAATCCCTTCGTCGGATACGCAAAGGCCACTGCCTTTGCCGGCCGGGCGCTCGCAGAAGGCATCCCGCTGCGCGAGGCGGTCGAACGCGACAGCGGGCTGAGTGCTGCCCAGATCGACGCGATTTTCGGCGCTGGTGTCGTCAAAAGCTGAAGGGACGGACAATGGCTGTTTTTACAGATCTATCGGAGGCCGAATGCAATCAGATCGCGATGGCCTATCGCCTTGGGCGCCTGACCTCGGTGATCGGCATTGCCGATGGCGATGCGGAGACCACCTTCCTTTTCCGTTCCGAGCGCGGTGAGTTCATCATTACCCTGTTCGAGAGCTTCGCCGACCCGTTTGATCTTGAGCGCGCGTTCCGTACGATGGAGACGCTTGCTGCCGCTGGCGTTCCCTGTCCCGCGACCTTCCGCACGGATGCGGGTGCGGCAACGATCACCGTGTCGGGCAAGCTCGTCGCGGTTGTTGGTTTTGTGCCCGGGGCGCGGCCAAGTGAGATCACCACCGGCAAGTGCCACGCACTGGGTATCTGCGTCGCGCGGATACACCAGACGCTGAGGCGCGCAGTGGAGGCAGTGTCGGACGAGTTGCCAAGTGGAGCTGTTCACGGCGCTATCAATCGCGACAACGTGTTCTTTCTCGACGGAGAGGTGAGTGGTGTCATCAATTTTCGACTGCGGCGCGACGACGTTCTGATCACCGAACTCGCCCAGGTGCTGCTGCATTGGACCGCGAAGGCAAACGGTGCGCTCGACAGGACGCTCGCCGGCGCGCTACTGACCGGCTATACAGAAGTTCGTAGCCTCAGCGAGCTAGAGCAACAGGCCTTGCCGGGCTTCACCATGGCGGCCGCGGCGATCTCGTTTGCGCAGTGTGGCAGGTTTGCCGAACTCGAAGACGCCGCGCAATGCGCCTTCCGGTCTGCGAAGGTCGTTGTCGAGGAGATGCGGTCATGAAGCGCATCCTCGATCGGGCGGACGAGCGCATTCTCGCCGAGTTGACCCGCAACGCCCGGATCCCCCATGCGGAGTTGGCCGAGAAGGTGAACCTTTCGCGCAATGCCGTGCGCCAAAGGATCGAGCGACTGGAGCGAGATAGCCTCATCCTGGGGTACACGATCGTCGCAGGCGAGGGAAAGCCGCGCACCGCGGGGGTCACCGCACTGATGTTTGTCTACCGTCATGACCGCATGCGCGGTGGTGAGGTTATCCAGGCACTCAAGCGCTTGCCGGAGGTCGTCTCCTGCGACGTCATCAGCGGCGAGTTCGACCTCGTTGTTCGGGTCGAGGCGAGTGCGACGGACCGCATCCGTGAAATCTGGCAGGAAGTGTCCGTCCTGCCCGGTGTTCGGGACACGCTGACGGCATTCGCATTGTCCTCGATGATCAAGCGCTGACCGGGATGGGAAGGAAATCCATGAAATCCGTAAGAATACTCGACGGCGGCATGAGCCGCGAGCTTGTCCGCCTCGGTGCGCACCTCAGGCAACCGGAGTGGTCTGCACTCGCGCTGATTGAGAGCCCGGCGATCGTTCGGCGCGTGCATGAGGAGTTTATTGCCGCAGGCGCCGACATCATCACCACCAACAGTTACGCGCTGGTACCGTTCCACATTGGCGAGGAGCGGTTCCGCTTAGAGGGCCGCAGGCTGATGTCCCTTGCCGGACGTCTGGCGCGTGAGGCGGCCGACGCGAGTGTGGACCGAAGAGTGCTCGTTGCCGGATCGTTGCCGCCGATTTTTGGCTCCTACGAGCCGCAGCGCTTCATGCCGGACCGCGTGCACGACTACCTCGGCGCGCTGGTTGAGGAACTCTCGCCGTCGGTGGATGTCTGGCTCGGGGAAACACTCAGCTTGGTGACTGAAGCCGAAGCGGTGCGGATCGCGGTGGCCGGCACCAGCAGACCGCTCTGGATATCATTCACGCTCGATGACGAACCGGGTGCCGAGCGCAGGCCGGCAGCGCTACGCTCCGGCGAAAGCGTGGAGGAGGCCGCGCGCTGGATCGCCGGATCTGGTGCGGCAGCACTGCTCTTCAATTGCAGCCGTCCTGAAGTCATGCGGCGCGCCGTCGAAGAGGCGGCCTCCGTTTTTGCGCAGGAACGGTGCACCATCGAGATCGGTGTTTATGCCAATGCGCTCGCCACTGAGGAGCAAGGCGCAGCAAACGAGACACTTCATGCGGTTCGCAACGACTTGTCTGTCGACGGCTACTCCAGCTTCGCCTGTGAATGGGCAGAGAGCGGCGCGACGATCATCGGTGGCTGCTGCGGTGTCGGGGCATCGCACATCCGTTGCGTCTCTGCCCGGTTCAAGGTGGGTGAAAGATAGCCTTCGTTTTCGGAGTGCATGGATCGCCGGTTCGATTCCCCTCAAGGCGACAGATTCGTGGTTGGCCTCCGAGGCTCTCGGTCACTTTGTCCGCATCGAAATCTGGGCAGCGTCCTGAAGTGCACGCTCTAATCTCAGTACGGCAGATAATGCGTCGTGAGGAACCGCGCTAGGATAATTGCTTGCATGGTGCGTTTTCAGAGGTTCTCGCGCGTGTACATCTCGAAAGGGACAATTTTCGTGTAGCTCGCTTTCGCGCCCTCCGACGCGACGGCAGCGATCATGCCTTTGATCGCCTCGTTGGCGAGACGTTCCAGGGGGTGGGCAATCGACAGCGTCAGAGCACCATCGAGTAGGGCGCTCTTGACGTTGTCCATGAGTTCGTAGCCGACGACAACCAGAGTGCCGGCCCGTCCGGTCGTACGAAGGGCGGCAAGCACTCCGCTGATGCCGCCGCCCGCCACGTAGAGGCCGGCAAGATCGGGATGCTGGTCCAACAATCGTTCAGTCATTTCCTGCGCAACCGCGGAGGATTCGAAGGTCGACAGCGGCTCAAGCAGCAGGAATTGGGGAGCGTGTTCCCTAAAATACGAGCGGAAGCCGGTTTCGTTCATCTCCTGATTCCGGTAGCGCGGATTGCCCATCAGCAGGCCAATCTTGCCGGGCTTCTTGCAGATGTGGTCGAAGGTCCAGGCCGCAGTGCGGCCGACTTTCCAGTTGTCGAGGCCGATGTAATGGATCTGACCAGTTGCCGCGAGCTGCGAGATCAATGCAAAGACCGGTATCCCTCGGCCCTGGATTTCTTCAAGCGCTTGAGTGACGACAGGATGCACCGCGGTGGTGATGCAGAGCGCGTCGCATTCGCTGGCGAGTGTCAAGGCACGCTCCGCGGTGTTCTGCGGCGCCAGGTCTTCGAGATGCTCGATCCTCAATTCGACCTCGACCGCCTCGACTGCAGCTGCGGCTTGCGACAAGGCGAGTGCCACGAGTTGGTAAAAGGGACGATGCGGCTGAAGAAGGATCACGCCAAAACGGTACTTCGGGCGCGCGGCGGCATTGCGCGCCTGGATCGCACCCAAGCCGTAAAAGCCGATGCTCTCGGCGGCCGCCTGAACCTTTTCCCGCGTAGCCGTCCGGACATTTTCCGCGCCTGATAGAACCCGGTTCGCGGTGGCAATCGACACGCCCGCCGTTTCTGCGAGATCGCGGATCGTCGGTCTCTTCATTGGCCCCCGTGATATAAAATGTATCATTTCGTCTAGGAAATGAGATGAATGACACGATCATCTAATGAGAGACAAATGCGCCTTGATTTAACACCCGTCAAGTTGCCATTGTTCGTTTCAGAGATTGGCGTGTGGGGAAAACAGAAGCCCAAACGCCTGGGAGAGAAATGCAATCGACATCGCGGGATTCTGTGCTTTGGGCCTTCGCCCGAAGAGAGCAGCTCTGTGCCCGGAGTAAACGTCGATGCCTTTTCTTCCTTGCGAGCAGCAAGACGCTTGTCGGGAGGCATGACGATGGATGATCTTAATTACGGAACCCGTAACAAGCGCGGCGACTGGGCGCCCAACGGGCGCATCGAGGTTGCGCCGTTCTGGGCCTGGCCCCCGAAGATTCCGTCCGTTCTCAGATGGTTGCCTGAATATATCTGGCCGTGGAACGCCTTCCACATGGCAACGGCGCTCCTCTACTGGTTCTACGTCGTTCCGGATGTCGAGGTGATGAAGGCGCTGGACTGGCAATGGGCGCTGTGGCTCTACGCGGTGAACGCGGCGGCGATCTTCGTCTTCTACGGTTCGGTCGAGCTCTTTTTCTACGTGAAGCGCAAACAGGGCAACCGCTTCAAATACAATGTGAAATTTCCAAGCGAGCAGCCGTCGGACGTCTTCTGGTTCAAGAGCCAGAACATCGACAACTTCCTGCGCTCGTTCTTTTTTTCGATACCGCTGTGGACGCTGGTCGAGGTGTTGTTCCTCTGGGTCTTTGCCAACGGCTGGGTGCCGTGGCTGAGCTGGTCAGAAAATCCGTACTACCTCGCGTTTCTCGTTGCGGCAGCCCCCATGATCCACGAGGTGCATTTCTTCATTATCCACCGGCTGATCCACTGGGGCCCGCTCTATCGCTGGATCCACTCCGTCCACCACAATTCGGTGAACCCTTCGCCGTGGTCCTCGCTCTCCATGCATCCGGTCGAGGGCTTCCTCTACCATGCCGTGGCCTTCTGGCACCTGGTGATCCCCTCCAATCCGATCGTGGCGATGTTCCAGCTTCATATCGCCGGCTTCGGAGCGGTCAACGGGCACATCGGTTTCGACAAGCTCGAGGTTACGGAAGAGACCCCGCTCGATACCCATGCCTACGCTCACTACCTGCACCACAAGTACTTCGAGGTGAACTATGGCGGGGACGGTCTCATCCCGCTCGATAAGTGGTGCGGCACCTGGCACGACGGCACCAAGGATGGCGACGTCCAGATGCAGGCGCGCTTCGCCAAGAAGAAGGAGCGCATGAACGCCAAGACGGCGCGCGCGAACTCGTGAGTTCACCAAGGCTTGGGCTCCGCGAGGAGGCGGTTCCCAAGGCCGAACGGTCGCCGTGGCCCAGACTTCTAGCATTTTAACCCGCCATCCGGCGCAAGGGAGGAAACCCGATGACAATGCTGACCACCATGACGAAAGCTTTCGCGACCTCGGTTGCGATCTGTCTCACCGCCGCAAGCGTTGCGCTCGCCGCCGACATCGCCGTTGTCGGCGGAAAGACCGACGATGCTTTCTGGAGCAAGATCAAGAAGGGGGTCGACGATGCCCGCTTCGTGGTCGAAACCAACGGCGGCAAGGTCACCTATCTGCAGCTCCAGACTTACGACAACCTCGGACCGGATGCGGCAGGCCTGGTGCGCACAGCCATCAGCCAGGGCGTCACCGGTCTCGTCGTTCCCAACTGGGTGCCGGAAGCAGAGGACGAGGCGATCAAGGCCGCCGCCGACAGTGGCATCAAGATCATCCTCATGAATGCCGGTTCGCTCGACAAGGCGAAGGAGCTAGGCGCTATCAACTATGTTGGTTCGGACGAGTACCTCGCCGGTATCGCGGGTGGCGAATACTTCGGCAAGAACGGCCAGAAGAACGTGCTCTGCGTCAACACGCTTCCGGGCAGCGCCAATCAGGAAGCCCGCTGCAAGGGCGTGATCGATGGGATCACCAAGGCGGGCGGGACCGGCAAACAGCTGCCGCTGCCAGCAACGAGTTTCGGTGATCCCACCGCCATTGCCGAAGCCGTCAAGGCGACGCTGACGCAGGACGGTTCGATTGACGGCGTCATCACCATTGGTGCCGGTGACGCGGACGCGGCGGCGAGCGGCATCCAGCAGGCCGGCAAGGTCGAGAGCGTCAAGCTTGGCTCATTCGACTTCAACGAGGCCGGCCTCGACCGCATCAAAAACAGCGCGCAGCTCTTTGCCGTCGACCAGCAGCCGTATCTTCAGTCACTGCTTTCAGTCTCGCTGCTCGCGTCTCACATCGACTTCGGCACGGATCTTCCGGTCAAGCCGGTGCTGACCGGTCCGGGCATCGTCGATGCATCGAACATCGAGTCGACGCTCTCCGGCGTCTCCAAGGGCGCACGCTAAACCCGCGCGCTCGCTGGCCGCTCCCTGCACCTCCTCCAGGGAGCGGGCCCGTTACAACACGGCAAAGCCGGGAAGGGGAACCATCATGAGCTCGAAAACCGCAAGCCAACCACTCGCCATGGGGCAAACGTCAACATCTTCTAACGTCTCCGGCTTTTCCGTCGGCGGACTTTTCCGCAGACCGGAAGCCGGCGCCTTTCTCGGCCTGTTCGGCGTCTTCGCCTTCTTCCTCGTCTTTGGAAGCATCGATTTCCTGAAGCCGGCGGGTGCGGCAAGCTGGCTGAACGTCGCGGCCAATCTTGGCATCGTCGCCTTCCCGATCGGTCTTCTGATGATCGCCGGTGAACTGGACATTTCCATCGGCTCGATGATCCCAGCCGGCTCCATGACGGTCGCAATCATCTCAGGCTACTACGAGCTGCCGATCTGGCTCGGAATAGCTGCCTCGCTCGCTCTCGGCGTCTTTGTCGGTCTGGTGAACGGGATCCTCGTGGTCCGCACCAATGTGCCGTCGCTGATCGTCACGCTCGGAACCCTCTTTGCGGTTGCAGGCCTCGTTCTTGGACTGTCCGTTCTCCTCACCGGAACCACCAGTGTCGCCCTCAAGGCGCCCGCGCTCGCGAAGTACCTCTTCGGCCAGTTCGTCGCCAACACCTTCCAGGTGATCATCTTTTGGTGGCTGGCACTGACGGCGCTCTATGTCTACGTGGTTCACTACTCGCCCTGGGGCAACTGGATCTTCGCCATGGGCGGCGACAAGATCAGCGCGCGCAATGCCGGCATCCCGACGGCTCGTCTGACGATTGCACTCTTCGTGTTGTCGTCCACCAGCGCCGCCTTTGTCGGCATGTGCCAGGCGATACTCTTCAATTCCGCTCAGGTCTCGGCCGGCATGTCCTTCATCTTCAACTCGATCATTTCGGTGGTCGTCGGCGGCGTGCTGCTCACCGGTGGCTTCGGCTCCATCATCGGCATCTTCTTCGGCACGATCACCTTCGCCGTCGTCAACCAAGGCATCTATTTCACGTCCTTCGACCGCAACTGGTCGAGCCTCATCATCGGCGTGATGCTGCTTCTGGCCGTGCTGATGAACAACACCTTCCGCAGCATGGCGCTCTCCTACTCGCCGAAGAAGAAGTGAGGTCCGACATGTCCGCGCCCATCCTCAAGCTCAGAAACATCTGCAAGTCCTTCGGTCCGATCGATGTCCTCAACGACATCTCGCTCGACATCTGTCCTGGCGAAGTGCTGTGCCTGCTCGGCGACAATGGCGCCGGCAAGTCCACGCTAATCAAGACGCTTTCAGGCGTCTACCGCCCGACATCCGGCACGATGGAGATGGACGGCAAGGCCGTCGAGTTCAACGGCCCGCGCGACGCCAGCAGCCGCGGCATCGCGACGGTTCACCAGTTCGGCGGCACGTTCCCGCTAATGAGCATCGGTCGCAGCTTCTTCGTCGGCGTGGAGCCGACCAGAGGCTGGGGGCCATTCAAGGTATTCGACCGGAAGAAGGCAAACGAGATAGCGATCCATGCCATCCAGGACTTCGGGATCACCCGGATCGATGACGGCGACCGGCTGGTCGGTGGCCTTTCAGGCGGGGAGCGGCAATCGCTCGCCATTGCCCGTGCCGTCCATTTCGGCGCGAAGGTCCTGATCCTCGACGAGCCGACCGCCGCCCTGGGGGTGAAACAGGCTACCCATGTGCTCAGGATCGTCAACGAGGCAAAACGCCGGGGCCTCGCCGTCGTCTTCATCACCCATCAGGTCATGCACGCGATGGCCGTGGGTGACCACTTCGCGGTGCTGATCCGCGGCGCGATCGCCGCCGATTTCCGCAAGGGCGAGAAGACGCGCGAGGAAATCACCGACCTGATGGCGGGAGGCGAGACCATGGCAGAACTCGAAGCCCAGATCGACGGCTACATGACCGCCCATGACGGGCACGCGCCCCAGATTGCCGGTGCGGCGGTCTAGCCGGCCGCACTCCGAAGAACCGAAACGCACAAGATGAAATGCCAAAGGATGAAGACATGGGGACTTGGACCCGCGCCTGCGCAACCGACGATGTCGAGCTTGAGGATTTGCTCCGTTTCGATCACGGCGGACGCTCATTTCTGGTGATCCGCAGCCCGGAAGACGAGTTCTTCTGCATCGACGGGATCTGCACGCATGAACGGGTGCACCTTGCCGATGGCCTCGTCATGGACGGCATCATCGAATGCCCGAAGCATAACGCGCATTTTGACTACAAGACCGGCGAGGCGACGCGCGCGCCTGCCTGCATCAACCTCAAGTCTTGGCCGGTAAAGGTCGAGAACGGCGACGTATTCGTAGAGATCTGACGATATGACACAGTTTGCATTGGCCGCTTGCGCGGAAATGATCTGGCGGGATCGCTCCATCGAATGGAGGGCCTCGCGTCTCAAGGAAATGGGTTTTGGCGTCGGCCTATGGAACTGGCCGGACCACGATCTGGCGAAACTGGAGGCCACCGGCGCCACGTTCACCATCATGAACGGCTATCTCCGCGGGAGGCTCACCGATGACGACGGAGCGGCCGAACTCCTTGAAACCGCACGACAGACGGCCCGGATCGGAAAGAGGCTTGGTGTGCAGCGTCTCAATCTGCACGGGACCGGCCTTGGCGAAGGTGGGCTCCCAGTCCAGCCCATCGAGGTGGTAACAGGGGCGATGTGGCTGAAGGCGCGCGACACGCTTTGCCGTGTCGTCGACATGGCAGAGGAAGAGAGCGTCACCTTCACGCTCGAGAACCTCAACCTTCCCGTCGACCATCCGGGCGTACCCTTCGGTCGGGCCGAGGACACTTTGGCATTGGTCGCGAGCGTCAATCACCCGCGTCTGCGTCTCAATCTCGACCTCTACCATGCCCAGATCGGCGAGGGGAACCTGATCGAACTCTGCCGCAAGTGCCTGCCCTTTATCGGCGAAATCCAGGTGGCCGATGTGCCTGGCCGCTTTGAGCCCGGAACCGGTGAGGTCAACTGGAAGGGCATCGCCACGGCTCTAAAAGCCATGGGTTACGCCGGACCGGTCGGCATGGAGGCTTTTGCCTCCGGCGATCCGGAACTCGCGCTTGAATCCTTCCGCAACGCGTTCACGGTGTAACTTCGATGGTCCACAAGAATACCCGTCCGACTGTAGCCGACATCCGCGCCATGAAGGCGCGCGGCGAAAAGATCTCCATGCTTTACGTCACGACGCTCGAGGAAGCGGCGGCGGCCGATGCCGCCGGTATCCACATGCTCTCGATCGAAGGGCGCTTCTTTTCGCCCGAAATGCGCGAGGCGGCGGGCCGCTGCTTCGTGCAGGTTGGTCTGCCCTACGGCGGCTGGGGCAAGTTCGAGGGCCGCCCGCTTGCAACGGCTGACGACTATCTGCGTGCCGCCTTTCACTTTTCCGCCATGGGCGGCGACTGCTTCTACTGCGCCGCCTCGCTCGAAATTCAGAAGGTGCTCTGCGACAACCATGTGCCGGTCGTGGCCCACGTCGGGCTCATCCCATCCTACATCACGTGGACTGGCTTCCGTGCGGTCGGCAAGTCGGCGGCCGAGGCGGTCAAGGTCTTCCGTCACGTCAAGCAACTCGAAGCCATCGGTTGCTTCGGCGCGGAGCTGGAGGTCGTGCCGGACAGGGTCGGTGAGCTGATCTCGAAAAACACCTCGATGATCATGCTCGGCATGGGCGCCGGTCCGGGAGCCGATGCCCAATATCTCTTCGCCGAGGATGTGCTTGGCCATACCAATGGCCATAGGCCGCGCCACGCCAAGACCTATCGCAATTTCTCGGCCGAATTCGAGCGGTTGCAGAAGGAGCGCGTCGCTGCGTTCCGCGAGTTCATCGATGACGTCAACAAGGGCGTCTATCCCCAGCCTCAGCACAACGTCGCAATCACCGACACCGAATTGACCGCATTCAAGACCGAACTCGGTCTTTGATCAGTAAAGGAAAATCAAATGCTTAAAGTTGGCCTTCTCGGCGCGGGTCGCATCGCCTGCGTACACGCAACGGCGATCTCCAGCCATTCCGGCAGCAGACTTGTTGCCGTATCCGACATCAACATGGCCGCTGCCGAAAAGATCGCCACCCAATACGGCGCTGAGGCGCGCGACACGGCGGCTATTCTGGGTGATCCGTCGATCGATGCCGTGCTGATCGCCACGTCGACTGACACCCATTCCGATCTCATTGAAAAGGCAACGGCCGCTGGAAAGGCCGTCCTTTGCGAAAAGCCGGTTGATCTCAGCCTCGCGCGGGCGCAGGCCTGCCAGAAGGCGGTTTCGTCCACCGGTCGGCCCGTCATGGTCGGTTTCAATCGCCGGTTCGATCCTAGTTTTTCGGCGCTCAAAAGGGCAACTGATGCAGGCGAAATCGGCAAGGCGGAACTTCTGTCGATCACCTCCTTCGACCCCGCGCCACCGCCTGTCGCCTATATCAAGGTCTCCGGCGGTCTCTTCCGGGACATGATGATCCACGATTTCGACATGGCGAATTTCATCATGGGTACACCACCGGTCACTGTTACCGCGGTCGGTTCGTCCATCGTCGATTCAGATATCGGTTCGGCAGGCGACGTCGACACGGCTGTGGTGACGCTCACCTACGCCGATGGCCGCATTGCTGTCATCAAGAACAGCCGCCGCGCCGTTTACGGTTACGACCAGCGCCTTGAGTTGCTTGGCTCCAAGGGGCTACTGCAGGCCCAGAACATGCTCGAAAGCACCGTCGTGAAGTCGACAACCGAGGGCGTGATCGGCGCAAAGCCGACCTATTTCTTCCTCGAGCGCTATATGCCCGCCTATGCGGCGGAATGGGCAGCATTCGTCGAAGCGGTGGGCGGCTCCAAACCGCTGCCTGTGACGTTGGAAGATGGCGTTGCCGCCTTGGCAATGGCGGAGGCAGCCACGTTGTCTGTAAAAATGGGTGCCCCCGTTTCGCTTCGATCCGTTCTGGGCTGAGCCCCTGACCTTAAGCGGTCTTCGGGCCGCTTCCTCATGATGGAAAACGCAATGACGCACCATGTGATCATCGGCGCGGGCGAAGCCGGCTTGCGCGCTGCTGCAGCCTTGCGAGACGCGGGCGAGAGGCACGTAACCCTCGTCGGTGGCGAGCATATGCCGTCCTACGACCGGCCGGCCCTCTCCAAGCCCGACGGCGAAACGGGCCTTTTTCATCGCCCGATCGCGGTCGACCTTGCCAGATTGGAGGTCGTGCTCGGGCGAACCGCAAAGGGGATCGACCGGGAAACGAAAGCGGTCATCCTGACGACAGGAGAACGCCTGGCCTACGACCGTCTGCTGCTTGCGACGGGGGCGAGGCCGCGGCGGTTGGCCTGCGATCCCGCAGGTCATGCCTTGATGCTGCGCACCCTTGGCGACGCCGAGGCAATCTACGGCAAGGCGGACGCCGGGGGTAGCGCCATCCTCGTCGGCGCAGGCCTCATCGGTCTCGAACTGGCGGCGGAATTGACCCGCCGCGGCATGACGGTTCGTGTTCTGGAGGCCGGACCACGGGCGCTTGGTCGAGGCGTGCCCGCCGAAATCGCCGACGTGATCGTGAGCCGTCATCGCCGCTCCGGTGTGACGTTTGACTTCGACGTCCGTATCGAGCGCGTAGAACACAAGTCCGTGGTGCTCGCTGACGGTGCGCGGATCGAAGCGGATCTCGTGGTCGCTGCCGTCGGCATCGAACCGGAGGTTGGTCTTGCTGTTTCGGCCGGGCTTGCATGCGCCAATGGGATCGAGGTCAATTCCCGGCTCGTGACGTCGGATCCTTCGATCTTCGCGGCGGGGGACTGCGCAGTAATCGACCATCCACGCTACGGCCGCACACGGTTCGAAACCTGGCGAAACGCATGCGACCAAGGCGCCCACGCCGCCAAAGCGATGCTCGGGGAGGCCGCAAGTTTCGAGACACTACCATGGTTCTGGTCGGATCATTTCGATCTCGGCCTGCAGGCCGTCGGCTTGCATGACCCGTTACGGCGGTCCGCGCGCCGCGACTTGGCCGATGGCGGTTGGCTGCGTTTCGAGCTGGACGAAAACCACGTTCTTCAGGCGGCGGCAGGCATAGGGCCTGGAACCTCCGTCTCCCGTGACATCCGTCTCGCCGAGAAGCTGATCGAGAGGGGCGCTTTCTGCGCTCCCGAGGCGCTCGCCGATCCGGGCTTAGGATTGAAATCGCTTTTGAAGGTTGCGGCATGATGGACACCGTTTCGGACCACCATATAGACGGCAAACACTTCGCCGCGCAGCTCAGAGCCAAGATCGCAGCCGAGGTATCCGAGCTAAAAGAAATGTCCGGACAGGTTCCGGGGCTCGCGGTCATTCTCGTCGGCGACGATCCGGCAAGCCGCGTCTACGTCGCCAACAAGCATCGCCAGACCGTTGAAGCGGGGATGAAGTCCCTGGAATTCCGGCTTTCGGAGCAGACGACGCAAACTGAGCTCGTCGCGCTCGTCCAACGCTTGAACGATGATCGTTCGGTTCATGGGATTCTCGTTCAGCTGCCGCTGCCTGCGCAAATCGAAGCGGACGCGGTCATCAATGCAATCGCCGTCGAGAAAGACGTGGACGGCTTTCATGTCCTCAATGCCGGGCGTCTTGCGACCGGGCAGGCATCGCTGGTGCCCTGCACGCCGCTCGGATCGATAATGCTTCTCAAGGACCGTCTTGGCGATTTGTCGGGCCTTCACGCCGTGGTGGTCGGTCGTAGCAACATCGTCGGCAAGCCGCTTTCACAGCTGTTGCTTGCCGAAAATTGCACCGTGACGGTCGCTCATTCGCGCAGCCGCAATTTGCCGGAAATATGCCGGAGCGCGGACATTCTGGTCGCCGCCGTCGGCAGGCCGGAAATGATCAAGGGCGACTGGATCAAGCCGGGTGCGGTCGTCATCGATGTCGGCATCAACCGGCTGAGCGACGCGGGCGGCGTGCGGCTCGTCGGCGACGTGGCGACTTCGGAGGCAGGACACGCTACCGCCATTACGCCCGTTCCCGGAGGGGTCGGGCCCATGACCATAGCCTGCCTTCTATCCAATACGCTGGAGGCGTTCAGGCAAAGCCTGGCGCCGGCCGCAACCTGACCTAGCGAGAGGACATCCATGTCGAGTTTTGCCCTGCGCGTGCGCTGCGCATCCACCCGTGGCATTGTTGCCGCCATCTCTTCCTTCCTGGCGGAAGAGCAATGCAACATCACCGACAGCGCGCAGTTCGATGACGCTGACACGGGCCAGTTCTTCATGCGTGTCAGTTTCTGCTCCGAAGGCGGACGGGAATTGGAGTCGCTGCGGGCTGGATTTCAACCGATTGCGGACCGTTTGGGAATGGAGTTCGAGTTCTTTGATGAGAAGGTCAAGCGCAAGGTGATCATCATGGTCTCACGCTTCGGCCACTGCCTGAACGACCTGCTCTACCGCTGGAAGATCGGCGCGCTTCCGATCGACATCGTCGCGGTCATCTCCAATCACTTGGATTACCAGAAGGTTGTTGTGAACCACGACATTCCGTTCCACCACATCAAGGTGACGAAGGAGAGCAAAGCTCAGGCCGAGGCGGAGCAGATGCGCATCGTTGAGGAGACCGCGGCGGAGCTCGTCGTGCTCGCGCGCTATATGCAAGTGCTCTCAGATCGCATGTGCCGGGAGATGTCCGGTCGCGTAATCAACATCCATCATTCGTTCCTGCCCTCCTTCAAAGGAGCCAATCCCTACAAACAGGCCCTCGAACGCGGTGTGAAACTCATCGGCGCCACGTCCCACTACGTGACCGCAGATCTCGACGAAGGCCCGATCATCGAGCAGGACATCGTCCGCGTCACCCATAGTCAATCGAACGACGACTACGTCAGCCTTGGTCGCGACGTCGAAGCTCAGGTCCTGGCTCGGGCGATCCACGCTCACATTCACGGTCGTGTTTTCCTCAACGGTAACAAAACCGTGGTGTTTCCGCCTTCGCCTGGAAGCTACGCATCAGAGCGCATGGGGTGAGTGGGCCTCCTCGTTGCGGCGCGGACACCGAATTGATCGGGTGCCGATCACGTGGGAGGGCGATGCGATGGCTAGTATCCAAACCGGTGACAAATTGACAGGAACTCAACGCGAGATGCCAACGTCGACCCTCAGCGTCGAGGACATCAAGGTGAGAATTATCACGCGCGAGATCATCCTTCCGGCCGCCCTGAAGCAGGCCATGCAGGTCCTGCTCCAGGATCCCGACCTTGTCGCATTAGGGACGGCGAAGTCTGTCGCAGTGTCGTGCTCCGTGTCGACGTCGTCTGTGCATCGCTTGGCACGGCAATGCGGATACGAAGACTTTGCGAGGATGCGCTCCGCATTTAGAAACCACCTCCTCCAACGGAGCCGAGCCTGGAAGAACTTCGAAGAATTTTTCTCTGCGACGTGACCGTTCTTGTGTCCATCCGTTCCTATGGTGCAAAAGGCATCGCCCGCCACTTCGAATCGCGAGCGTTGAGTAGAGTCGAATTTCCATTCACCCCGAGCCACTGCTCGTTGCCCACTGTTCTGTGTACGTTTCCGAGTTGTGCGTGTGGGATCGCATAATGTATCGACTGGAATGCTGTCGTTCGGGAGAGCGGCACTATTTGCTCAGTCGCACGCCAGGCCCACCACTTCCCGCGTAGTCGCCGTCGATGAATGCTATGCCGGCGTTTTCCAAGACAGAACGAATGTCAGCAACCGTGCGAGGTTTAAGCTCTTCGCCGCGTTCGAAACGCACGATCGTGTTGGTGGAGACTGTCGCTGCCTCAGCAAGCTCCTTGACGCTCATCTGAAGAGCTGTGCGAGCCATTCTGCATTGAACCGGCAACAAAATCGCCTCTCCATATCGATTTCGCCTTGACGTGGCGAATTTTGGTGAGTATTTACAACCTCGGAGCGCATTGCGCTTAGAGGTGATTCTATTCGGACTATAGCGAGCCAAAGGAGCGCGCGCGAGCGTGCGACCTGCCGCGCCTATCGTTTTTAGCAAGGCAAGGCGTCGCTGGAGACACGGCGATCGAGTTGCTCGCATTAAGCGCGGAGCACGACATGGAACTGCGCCAACTCTCGTTCTTCGTTGCGGTGGCCGAGGAGCTGCATTTCAATCGGGCGGCCGCGCGGATGTGCATCGCCCAGCCGGCATTGAGTGCGCACATCCAGGCGCTGGAGAAGGAGCTTGGTGTCCGGTTGCTGGAGCGGTCGACGCGCAGGGTCGAGCTGACGCGGGCAGGGGAGGTGTTCTACGATCGGGCGGTCCGGATCATTGGCGATGTCGGTGTGTCGGCCGAGATGGCGCGCTCGGTTGCCGGCAAGGCTGCCCGCACGATCAAGATCGGAACTGTCTATCCGGCAACGACCGGCGTGCTGCCGGCGTTTCTCGCCCGCATCGGCCGGAAGTTTCCGGATGTGGCGCTGCATGTGACGAGTGGTTCGACCAGCGACATCATTCGTGGACTAGAAGATGGCCAGATCAATCTCGGCTTCATCCGACCGGTTGAAAACATCGGCTCCTTGCGCTTCTTCTCGATCGCGCATGAGCGCTATCTCTTGGCAGTCGAAAAGAGGAGCCCGCTCGCGCTTCGAAGCGAGATCGACATTGAGGATCTGCGTTCCGAGAAGATCATCGCTTTCTCCCGTCAGAACCTCTCCTACTCGGAGCGGTACTTCTCGGAAATGTTCGAGACCCATGGTCTGACCGGCAACATCGCCTATAGCTGCGACGACACCTTCTCGCTGGTGTCGCTTGTCTCAGCCGGTCTTGGCATCGGCTTTGCGCCGGAATGGACGAAGGATCTGCCGAACCGAAACTTCGAGCTCAGGCCGGTGCGCGGCGTCGATCTCAAGATCGGGCTCGGGGTTGCCTGGAACAAGGAGGACCCAACGGCATCACGCGACGACATCATCGACATTGCCCGGTCGCTGGCGCGGCCCGGAAGGTGAGGTGGCGCCTGATATTCGAGCGCTGGTCTGAAAAACGTGCAGGCACTGTCCTGCGGCCGGCACCGAAAGCGCTGGCCGCAGGATTGGAGTGACGATGCCACGTTTCGTTGTTCGTCGCCTTCAGGCGGCAATGAGTTCGTCGGACGGGCCAAAGAACTCGAAGTGAACCCGCTCGCTTGAAACGCCTTCTCTGGCCAGCGCCGGAACGAGGGCGCGAAGGAACGGCTTCGGTCCACAGAGATAGAAATCAGCATTTTCAATGGGCGTATTCTTGCGAAGCCACTCTGCGGTGATGAAGCCGTCGAAGTCGTGAGACAGTCCGACCGCGTCCTCAGCTGTGGGCGCGCTGTAGAAGCTGCTGATCTTGATCTTGCCATGCGCGTCGGCGAGCTGGCGAACATGCCGGTCCATGGCATGCGTCCCGCTATTCAGCGCGCCGTGGATGAAATGCGCTTCGAGGTTCGGATGCTCCTCGGCGATTGTCTCCAGGATACTGACCATCGGCGTCAGGCCAACGCCGCCCGAAAGCAACACGACCGGTTTCTCCGGCGCTTCAGGAAGGAAGAAGTCGCCGGCCGGCGGGGTCGCACTCAACACCATGCCTACGCTCGCCCGATCGTGGAGGTATCGCGATCCACCCTGTCCCTGCGCTTCCCGCTTGACCGAGATGCGGTAGAAACTATCGCTGGGACCGCTGGAGATCGAGTAGTTGCGCTTGATCTCCTGGCCGTTCTCCAGTTGGAAGCGAAGCGTCAGATATTGGCCGGGCTTGTGGCGCGCAACGCGACCGCCATCCTTGGGCTTCAAGACAAACGAGGTGACGACATCGCTTTCGCGAACCTTCGCGTCGACGACGAAGTCTCTCCAGCCATCCCAGCCGCCCGAGCGCTTCAGCAGTTCGCCGCGGATCTCGGCTTCGCGCTCCTTGAGAATATCGGCCAGGAACCAGTAAGCCTCGCCCCATGCATTCAAGAGTTCAGGTGTCGCTGCATTTCCGAGCACATCCTCGATGGCGGCGAGAAGGGCCGTGGCCACAAAGGGATAGTGCTCGGGCAGAATATGATACCCGATGTGCTTGTGCGCGATCCGCTCGACCACGGGGCCGAGCACGGCAAGGTTATCGATGTTTTGCGCGTAGGCCACAATGGCGGCGGCAAGCGCGTTAACCTGTGAGCCGCCTTCGCCCTGATTTGCATGGTTGAACAGCTCGCGGATATGATCGTCACGGAATAGGCGGGCATACATGCTCTTCGTGATGTCCGCTCCGTGTGCCGCGAGAGCCGGGATGCTTGCCTTTACGATCTGAACGGTCTCGGGTGAGAGTGGTTTCGGCATGATCTTTCCTTTCGATGCGGTGCATCAGTGGGGGGCAGGTTGGTGATCGTAGAAGTGCAATTGAAGTTTCACCGGGCCTACGATCTGGAGGTGGTGGGGCACATCCGGGGGGATGATGACCGGCGAGCGGGTGTCCGCTTCGATCACCGGCTGAGAATGAAGGTGGTAGTGGAGGCTTCCCTCAAGGACGGTGAGCTTCGCCCAGGTCTGCGGCCGCAGCCTGTGAAACTGCAGGAGCGGTTTGGGGACCGTGTCTTCGTCGAAAACCGGTGTGCTCCTATAGGGCCGTGAGGCAAGCTCAAGCGGTCTGGCCGGCGGGACTGCGTGGTCCGATCCAAACAGGGCGGACGACAAACGCGAAGCAATTCTGATGGCCCTTGACTGGATCTCGGCAGCAACCTCCGGCGACAGGGCGTCTGAAGTGACCTTCCTCCAAAGCGTCAACCAGCGCTCGAACATGCCCGGGTGGATGCGTTCAAGGTGGATCAAGTGCATTGCCACCGGATTGCCCTTGTAACGGCCGGTGGACATCATCATCGACCCCCAGAATGCCGTCATGCGCTCGAGATGGTCGTCCCAATCTGTTACGGCCGCGAAGCCAGCGTTCAAGACCTGGTCGGATCGCACTTCGGCGTAGAAACGTTCAACGATCGTTCGGATGTCTGTTTCGGTTATCGCTTGCGAGCTCATCGCAAATCCGCCCTTAAACATGTATCTCAGATGCATCTATTTATTCGAGAACAAAGATGCTAATCAAATGCATGTTTTTGGATTGGACTATTTGACGCAGACCCCGATGAGGCTCACCAAATATACCGACTACGCAATGCGATTGATGATCTATTTGGGATCACGGCCATCGGGGCTTAGCTCGATCCGGGAGATATCGGACACGTTCTCTGTCTCGCAAAACCATATGATGAAGGTTGTTCAGGACCTTGCGAACGCTGAGTTCCTGGAGTCCGTGCGCGGTCGCAATGGCGGTATACGCCTCGCGAGGCCGACGAACGAGATCAATCTCGGCGCGCTGCTTCGGCATACAGAAGGGCTGACGGATCTGATAGATTGCCACGGCTGTCGTATCGCGCCCGCCTGCGCCTTGCCGAGCGTGCTTTCGGAAGCCACAGCTGCCTTTGTGGCGGTTTTCGACAAATACACGCTCGCCGATCTCGTGGGCAAGCCTTCGGCGCTCGGCGAGCTTTTGGGCTTCGGGGAGCATTCGTCGCGGTGAGGTTATGTCGTGGCCCTTCGAAGACGCGGCCATTCTCCTTGCCTACCCTCGCATGTGATCGCGGGCGGGTCGCGATTGAAACTCCCGGATAGCGAGGGGAGAGCGCCAAACAGGCCAAGTTCATGTCTTGCGGAATGAACCTTTAACAGAGGGAATAATAACTGGGTCATTAGTTCTGATCCCATCAAGGGATTGAAAGTCGGCTTTGGGGCCGCTTGCTGACAGTCTGCTTCGGAGCAGCGTCCGGCAGAAAACTGCCGTTCAGTAAGCGACCGCAATTCGGCCATTCGCTCTCCAAAAACGTAGACCCTAAAGCTGCTTGCAATTACCTAAATGGCCGATTTGTCTGCGTAGACGGCTTGACGGTCTGCACTAAACTTCAGGCCCCTGTCGTGGCTGCGGCACCGACTATCCGCTGATGCTGGTCGCCTGAGACCAGACGACCATCCATTGGCCATCACGCTGTTCGTAGACGTCGGTGTGCCAGTAATCACTGAGAGGCACTTTGTGCCCACTGAACAAGATCTCCAACCGGGCGCGATATCGGATGACCGCAGCGGTGTCGTACAGGCGCACCGCAATGTCGGCAGGCTCCCAGGTCAGGTATCGAATTTTGCCCAATGCGATAGACCCCAGATACTCGTCTTTGGAAAGGGCCACGCCGATTGGCGTGATCAATTGAAAGTCTGGTGCGTGAAGCTTTCTCGCCCGGTCGAGATCAGCGACGACGAGGGCGCGCAGTCTGGCGCGTTCCGTTTCACGCAAAAACTCTATTGTGCTGGAGGTTTCGACAGTATTGGGGGATCGGGTCGTCATGGTATTCTCCAATTGAAAAAGGCGAGATCGCTCGATCTCTAAATAAGTGACGACTATACGGAGGCTGCGGCGGTCGGCGGCATGGCTGCGATTAAGCCCAAGTCAATCAGGCTCTGGGCGCTAGCCCGTATAGCCTCTTCCTCTGAGCGCGACCGCCAGTTCAGGACATGCCGGGCCTTTGCTGCGCTGACACTCAGGTCACGATTGAGTTCATGAACGATGGTTCGTGCATGGGAGTCGGATTCCGCCATCGCCCTAACCACCTCATCGGGAACTTCACCTGAAGGAAGCCGTGAGACGTACTCTGGGAAGGACGCAGCCAGGACAGCTACCAAATCCTTGAGCCAGAAAAAGCGCCCGCCAACGATAAACCTTTGATCTTTGGCTTCGGGCTGCGTCATCGCCAGCAGGTGAGCCCGCGCCACATCGCGCACATCCACCACTGAGAAACCAAACCGTGGAATACCTTGGAATTGTCCTGTCATCAGATGATGGATCGGTCCCACGGATGTCCCGAAATTCGCTCCGAGCAACGGCCCCAGGATCATGCTCGGGTTAATGACAGTCAGTTCGAGCCCTACGTCGCGCGCAAAGGCCCAGGCAGCACGCTCAGTCAAAGTTTTTGACTGGTAATAGGGCGTTGCCCGCGGACCGTTCGGGTCAGTCCAATTTTCTTCGGTGAAGGGGGCCTGCCCGTCGCCATGGTTGGTGGCACCTATCGAGGATGTGAGGACCACCCGCTCGACGCGCGCGTTGTGCGCCGCAAGGAGCACCCGCAAAGCGCCCTCACGGGCGGTCTGGATCAAAGCGTCCGTATTTTCCGGAAACCCAGGAGGAAAGGGAGACGCGGTATGAATGACATAACGACAGCCTTCGACAGCTGCAGGCCAGCCATCGTCGCTATCAAGATCTGCCTGCACGAAGCTGAGCCGCTCCAGAGCATCCTTGCCAATATGAGCGCCAAGCAGACGTCGCACGCGTCACTTTTTTCGATGTGGCGCAGACTACCGCGCACACGATAGCCTTGCTTAAGCAACTGAAAGGCGACGTGCCCGGCGAGAAACCCACCAATGCCGGTAACCAGCACCGCTGCATTTGCAGCGTTCGTCTCTGTTTTCATCGAATGTCCTTCTGACCGCATCAGTCGGTCATACCGATTAGACACTTGAACCCTAAATGTCCAATCGTCTTTTGACAGTCTGGACTGAAGGTGTCAATCTGCCCATCATGCAGCCCGACCAAAAAATAACCCTGATCCTGGACGCAGCCTTGCCGGTGTTTGTGCGCTTTGGCTTTCGCAAGACGTCAATGGCGGACATTGCCCGTGCGGCGTCGATCTCGCGCGCCTCGCTCTATTTGAGCTTCAGCAGCAAGGAAGAGCTGTTTCGGGCCGGTTCAGTTCGCGCCCACGCCAAGGCCTTGGATGAAGTGGCAGCGGTGCTGGCGAGCGACGGGTGTGCCTTTGATCGCATTGCCAAGGCCATGGCGGTTTTTCAGCGGGAGTTGATTGCGCCATTTGGCGGCAGCGCTGATGCAGATGAGCTATTTGCCGCCAACGTGGCCTTGGCGGCCGATATTACGCTCGACGCGCGCCAGAAGCTTTTGAACCTGCTGACGCAAACCATATTGGCTGCTGCGCAGAAGGGCGAAATCGATCTTGAACCTCTGCAAGTGCCACCTGCGCAGCTGGCCAATCTCATTGTCGCTGCCATGGATGGGATCAAGCACGCCCAAGGCGGCGGTTCCAGCCTTCAAGACGGCATGAAACTCTTCATGCGCCTCCTTCGACTGGCCGTAGCCGCCGTTCCGCTCCCCACCCCAAATCGGATCTCGTGAATGAAGAACCAGCCGACGAAGCGGTCATCCGTTTTGAGCGAATGACCGTTCCATGTTCATATTTCGGTTCGCTCAGCCAAAAGCAACGCATCCTCGATGTCCATACCGAGATATCGGACCGTGTTCTCGATCTTGGTGTGCCCGAGCAATATCTGGATGGCGCGCAGGTTGCCGGTTGCCTTGTAGATCATGGCCGCTTTCGTTCTTCGCAGCGAGTGCGTGCCATAGTCCGATGCTCGAAGCCCAATCGCTGTGACCCATTCATCAACCAGACGGGCGTACTGTCGCGTGCTCATGTGCCGCGAGTGATCGACCCGACTTGGGAAAGCGTATTCATCGACGGTGCCACCGCGTCTCTCAAGCCACGCCAATAGGCTGGCCGACCGTCTTCCCCGCATTCCATGCGGCACGGCCGCGGGCTGCAGCATCATATCGAGAGTTTCCCATTTCATTTCTCCTTGGCCTTAATTGGCCGAAAGAGAAACGATTGAGGCTGGCAGCCCTCGGGCCGCAAGCGGACCAGCGGCTTTCGTGCTGCAACGCTTTTAAGCCGCCAATCCGGCATGTATCTATTGCCTTGAGGGGGCATGACCATCCGGCTGGTCAATGGCCTGGAAGCCTTTACTGAGGAAAAACAACATCTGGTTACTCCAATCGCCAACGCTCCAGCTCAGCCAGAGTGAAGCGCGGCGTAATGTGCTGCGGGCAGTTCCAGTCGAACGCCTCCACCGCGATGAGGACGAGACGCTCCACCCGAGCGGGATAGTCGGGTACGGTCAGCTTTTTCGCCAGCACCGGATCGTCTTCTGCATCGATGACGCGCATGTGACCATAGATTTTCAGGCGCCGCCGGTGCGCGTAGTCCATCAGAAACAGTGAGACGCGGTCATTGGCGCTGACATTGCCTGTCGTGATGTATTGCCGGTTACCGCGAAAATCCGCAAAGCCCAGCATCGATGCGTCAACCGTGGTGAGAAAGCCCGCAGGCCCACCACGGTACTGGACGTAGGGCCAGCCGGTCTCCGAGACACTGGCAAGATAAAAACCGTCGCGCGCGCCGATGAAGGCCGTTTCTGCCGGACCGAGGCGCTGGCTCTGCGCAGTTTCGTCTGCGTGAGCGCGCGCGATCCGCGCCCACTGCTCCGCGCTGCCATAGTGCTCCTGTGCGGCCGCTACGGAGGGCGTCGTGGCGATACTGAGATATCTGCTGCTCATTCCGTTCCTAACTTTCTAGAGCGCCGGAGCTAACTTCAATCCTGCAAGGCCCAGTCCGCCACCTCCCAGCGCATCTGCCCACGGTCGGCGACGACACGGCCGAGCCCTGGGAAGGGCATGTGCGTGGCGGCGATGAGTGCGCCTTCCGAAGCGGCGCGAGGGAAAAAGCGGTCGCGCATTGCCTTGGCCGCTACACGGTCCTGCTCGAACAGGAAGAACACGTCGGTCGCCCCCGGATGCACGACCGGAAAGATCATGTCCGAGACCATGATGAGGCTCTTCCCGTCATCCTCGACCCGCACGCCGATATGGCCGGGTGTATGGCCGGTCAGGTCGACAATTGAGACGCCGCGCACAATTTCGCGTTCTCCGTCAATCGCCTGGAGTTTCGGGTAGAGGCGCACCACCTCCTCCGCCATCTTAAAGCTGGTTTGCAGATAGTCGGGCGCGCCGCTGCGCTTGGCCGGGTCGGTCCAATGGGTGACGTCGCGACGATCGATGTAGAGCTCCGCCTTTGGGTAGTTGTTCTTGCCTCCGGCGATCAGACCGCCCATGTGGTCCTGATGCATATGCGTTACGATCACCGCGTCGATCTGGTCAAGCTGCAGGCCAAGCGCACCGAGCGCCTGCGGCAGTTTGCCGGTCTGCCCGATCGAGCCCGCTGCACCGGCATCGATCAGGATGCGGCGCTCGCCATCATCGATGAGATACTGGTTGAAGAGGAACCGCACCCCACTCGGCCGGGCGGTGAACTGAGCGACTGCCGCCTGCTCCACCTCGGCCGGAGCGCGTCCCGGAAAATAGTCGAAGGGCATATCGGCGTACCCGTCTGTCAGCGCCGTCACCGTGAAGCGACCGATGCGGATCTGCGCCAGCGGCGTAATGCTGACCGGCGTTTTGGCGGTATTCTGCGCGGCGGCAGGGGCCGGTGCGCCACTGATCAGTCCTCCCCCAAGGAGGCCGAGAGGAAGAGCGCTGGCAAAGGCACGACGTGAAAGTTGAGGCATGACGTCTTTCTCCTGATCATTGGCAATACGGGGAGCCGGCCGGCGTCCCCTGGATCGACGCAAAAGCTAGGATATCCGAAACCAATAGGGTATCCTGCCATTTCAGGAACTTTCCTCTCAGTTTCCGGAAGGATACGATGGATCGGTTTGAAGCGATGTCGGTGCTGCTGGCGGTGGTGGACGCCGGCAGCCTCTCGGCTGGATCGCGGCGATTGCATGCACCGCTCGCCACGGTCAGCCGCAGGGTCGCGGATCTTGAAAAACACCTTGGCGTGCGCCTGGTCCTGCGCACCCGCCGCGGCCTCTCCTTGACGGATGAGGGGCGCAGCTTCGTCGCCGCGTCACGTCGTATTCTGGAGGAACTGGACGCGGCAGAGCGGCAGGCCAGCGGCGACTATGGCGCGCTGCGTGGAGGGCTGCACGTGACCGCACCGATTGCCTTCGGCGAGCGCCATCTGCTGCCAATAGCTCTGGAGTTCCTGAAGGAGCAACCCGATATCAACCTGCGTCTGACCCTCGCCGATCGGCAGCTAAGTCTGGCAGACGAGCACGTCGATGTGGCCCTGCGGATCGGACACTTGGCGGACAGCGCGCTTATCGCAACGCGCGTCGGCGCCGTCCGACGGGTGATCTGCGCGAGCCCCGACTATCTTGCCCGCCGAGGCGTTCCGCTTCAGCCGGAAGACCTCAGCCACCATGACGGCATAAGCTTTCAGGGCTTTGCGACCGCGCCGGAATGGCGCTACCGCCGGGACGGCGCGGCCTTTGCCATCGAGCCGCGCCCCAAATTCGCGGTCAATACGACGGAGGCTGCCATTCAGGCTGCAATAGCCGGTATCGGCATTATCCGCGTGCTGTCTTACCAGATCTCCGATCAGTTGCGCTCCGGCGCTCTGCACGAATTGCTGACGGACTTTGCACCGGAACCGCTACCTGTGAACGTTATCCATGGACCAGCCGATCCCCTGCCGCTGAAGGTGCGGTGCTTCCTCGACTGGATCGTCCCAAGCCTACGCGCGCAGCTGGCTTACTAGCGTCCCGCTTCAGGCGCACCACCGTTGATGGCAGTGAGGCGTACCGGTGCGAATGCTGCAAGATGCGGCTGTCCTTCCCTAAGCGCCTAACATGTCTATGCTCCGCAGCGCATCCTCAATATCTCCTTCGGCCAAGGTTAGGCCGCTTGGAAAACGTATGTGAGCGGTGAGAGGGGCCGTCATTTCTTTGGCGAAGCGTTCCCAGGTAGGGTGTCTTTTCGCCAGATCGAAGTCCACGATAAGCGGCGACTATGGGAATCAAGAACTATCTGATCGAAGGCGGTTCCGGCACTGGGAAAACGTCTGTCGCTACCGAACTGGAGCGGCGGGGCCACCATGTCGTCCATGGTGATCGGGTCTTGGCCTATGTCGGCGACCCCGAGACGGGCCAGGCACTCGCAGGACCACCCGAAGGCGCGGACCGCATTGTTTGGGGATACGCCCACTGGATCTGGCGCGTCGACAAGGTCCGCGCTATTGCTGCCGACACCACCCATCCCGCCACCTTCTTCTGTGGCGGCTCGCGCAATTTCCACAAATTCCTGGACCTTTTCGACAAGGTTTTCGTGCTCGATATAGACGTTGAGACCTTGAACCGACGATTGGATGGGCGGCCAAATGAGCCGGGCTTCGAGCCGGCCGAGCGGACGCTGGTGCTCCGTTACCATCATACCCGGGAATATCTTCCCATCGGCATCAATATCGACACGACGGGTACCGTCCCAAGTGTCGTCGACGATATCCTCGCTCAACTCACCTGATGCCCTGAAAGTATTGAGAATGGGACGGAAAGCACTCGATTATTGCGGGAACGCTAGCCGCCTGAACGGCTCACAGGCGGCATTATCGCTTTCGTGGTCGACCGGCAGCTCTCAGAACGAGAAACCGGGTGTCTTAACGACCGACAAGGGGACGCAAAGCGGAAACCATTTCCACTTTGGGGCCGGTTGCGGATTGGCGGGTTCTGGGAGCCGACCTTCCCGCGTCTTGGGCGAGCCTTAACTTTTGGCCCGAAGACGACCTTTAGCTTCGCTGCTCTCGACGGCGGTAGCGGGTGGAGAGCGGTCGTCGCCAAGCGGATCCCCGTATGACGTGTTCGGGCCGCATTTCGGACGGGCGGATTCCTGGCGATGAGGATCGCAAAAGGTTAACTGCGGCCGGGTGGTGAACTGACCGAAAGTGGAACTGATTACCCCGCTACATTGTATATCTCGGCAAGGTCGCGTAAATCCCAATTCCCGCCAGACAACACCGCGCAGACTTTTTCATCGGGCTTGACGTCTATGCTGCCCGCCAACAGTGCTCCGACGCCAATCGAGGCAGCTGGTTCAGCGATCAATTTCGCATCCTTGGCAAGAGCACGCATCCCGGCGATGATGTGCTCGTCTTCAACAAGAACAATCTCGTCCACATACTTTTCGATAATCGGATAGGGGTTTTGACCCGGAACGCTTATCCTCAAGCCATCCGCAATTGTGTTCTTCAAGGGAAGCGATGTGCGCTCCTTGTTTATCCGGCTGTGAAAATACTTCGGTGTCAAGGCAGGCTCTGCCCCGATAACGCGCACCGATGGTTTCGTTTCTTTGATGGCGGTAGCGATACCCGAGATTAGCCCGCCGCCGCCTATGGGAACGATGACCGTATCTACATCGTCCAGGTCCTGCAGTATTTCACACCCGATCGTTCCCTGACCGGCCATCACGATGGGGTCCTCAAAAGCGTGAACAGCCGCGTATTTGTTTTCTGCAGCGATCTCATACACCCTTTTCCATCTGGCGGCGGTGTCGCCATCGAAAAGAATGACTTCTGCCCCGAGGGCCTTTGTGTTTTCGATCTTGATTTTGGGCGTGGTGACCGGAAGGACCAATATCGCTTTTACGTCCAGCATCCTGGCGGCATAAGCAAGCCCTTGGGCATGATTGCCCGACGACGTCGCGATAATGCCGTTTGCGATCTCTTCTCTCGAGAGCGAGAGAGCCTTGTTCAGGGCGCCGCGGATCTTGAAGGCGCCAGTAATCTGCAGGGTTTCCGGTTTGAGATATAGCTCACAACCAGCGGCCTTCTCAATTTTGTCCGCGCGCAAGAGCGGCGTGTGCCTGATGTGCGGTTTCAGCCGTTCCTGAGCTTCACGGATGTCCTGAATGGTGGGATAGCTGCGCATGGTCATTACTCAAAAAACTGAAAGAAGTTGCCGACGTTTCTGGCTATTGCATTCTGATAGATTTTGCTGGCTGTCGCATTGTCTTGCATGGCCATCCCCGTGGAATCGAAAACCGTGATTTCGTCATCACTTTCTCGTCCCGGCTTCCATCCCAACAATACCTCGCCGATTTCGCCATGGATGTTGTCTTTGGTGATGATGTTTTTATTCAACGGGTGCCAGGTCTCGCCCTTTTCTGTGCATTGCGAGATCGAGTCGACGATGATTTTCGCGTTCCTGAAGAGCTCCGGATCCAGCTCCTGTTTGCCGCGTTGATCTGTGCCGATTGCAACGATGTGTGTACCGGGCTTTACCCAATCCGCTTCCACAAGCGACCCTTTCCCCCGGGTCGTCGTGATCAAGACATCGGCCTGCTCAACGGCTTCTTTTTTTGAATTTGCTACAATTACAGGAATGCTGAACTCGCTTTCGATATCGGTCTTGTATTTGGAAAGCGTATCCTGGGTGCTGTCCCAGGCGAGGATCTCTTCGATCTTCATGATCTCGTTGATGGCCCGGATTTGCATCCTCGCTTGATTACCTGTGCCGATCGACGCGATCGTCCTGGCGTTCTTTCTCGCCAGTGCTTTGACGGAGACGGCTCCCGCCGCCCCCGTTCTGAGGCCAGTGATCAAGCTTCCATCCATGATGCAAATCAACGCACAGCTCCTGGCATCAAACAGGAGAATAGTGCCCATGCTATTCGGCACGCCGTGTTCTGCCAGATTGTTGGTGAACCCTCCAGAGTGCGCTTTCATAGAGATGATTTCATTGACTTTGTGATAGCCAAGCTTGAAGTCGATTTCCCCACGGAGAGAGGGGAGATGTATCCCGATATAGTCAGGCTGTTCCACCTGATCGCTACTGAAGGCCTTGTAAGCCTCTTCCACCGCGCCGATGACTTCCGTCATGCCGATTAGCCGCCTTACTTCATCCTTCTTAAGCAGCAGCGTTTTCATGCATGACCTCTCTATTTTTGGCTTCATGGGATGCATCGGCACAGCCCACCCTGTACCGCAATCACCATAGTGGGAGAGCGGGGAGACGAGTGGCCGCATTCGCCGTGACCTGAAGCAGATTGTTTTGTATCGCATAGGGGCTTTGGCAGAGAGTTGCGGCAGGCGTCTGGCCGCGCTTGGGCGTCAGCGCGTAGGCTTCGCCACGCACGACAAGGATAAGTTCAAAGGCTAGACGGCGCTTGCAGGGAACGGCGCCAGAAACGGATAGGCGAACGTAACCGCTTTCCACAACGCATTGCAGCCTTTCCGCATCGCGTACAGAATTGGCCGCTTGGGGTCGAATTGCGTCAGAGCGCTTCTTCGCGCTCCGAATCCAGGCGAGTCCCATTATGTGCTGGAACGATCAAGGTACTCCACGACTGCGGTGCACGACTGCGGTGTTCACCTAAGCCGCAAGGGGCTCGCCTTCAATTACTGCCCCATACGCCCATCAGCATCTTGAGAAACCTTTCCGCGGCCGGAGACAGGATGCCGCCCCGACGGCGGACCACCCCGATGGTACGCGATATCGCGGGATCGCCAATGGGGCGTGTGATCAAGAATGGATGGTCACCCTGCGGGGTCGCCATGCGCGGCAGGACCGAAATTCCGAGACCGGCCTCCACCAGACCGAGGGAGGTGGACAGATGGGTCACCTCGTAAAACCAACGCAGCTTGATATTCGATTTTGCCAGTGCTGCGTCGAGCAAGGTTCGGTTGCCGCTAGATCGATGAACGGTAATCAGATGGTAAGGCTCGAGGTCTGCCCAGCCGACCGAGGGTTTGGCGGCAAGAGGGTGATCCTTGCGCGCTGCCAGCACGAAAGGATCTTCCACGAGCCGGTCAAAGATCAAGTCCGGATCCGATGTGCCTATGATATTGATGCCGAACTCCACCTCGCCGCGTGCCACGGCCTGGAGGCCGTCGGTCGCCGGCAGGTCGAGGATGCGAAAGCGGATGTTGGGATATTCCTCGTTGAACTGGCGAATGACGGTGGGCAGAAAGTAAAATGCTGCGGTTGGGAGGCAGGCGATCGTCACCAATCCGCCTCGATTGGTACCAACGTCGCGTACGGCGAACAAGGAGCCGTCGAATTCCTCCAACATGCGTCGGACAAGAGGAATTAGTTCTGCCCCGAGGGCCGTCGCCGACACATGCCTCGTCGTTCGCTCCAGGAGCGGTGCTCCGATCGCCTGCTCCAGCTTCTGGATCCGTCGGCTCAACGCCGGCTGCGACAGGTGCAGCGCATCGGCGGCGCGATGAAAGCTCTCCAGCTCTACCACGGTCAGAAAGGCTCGAAGATCAAGGATCTCGCAATTAATGTTCATCTTGCATCAATTTCCCGATTCTTAGCATTTCACAAATCAACCGTACTTCCGATAATTGGATCAAATAGGCCGGATTGATACGGCGATGACATAATTCCAATGGAAGCACAAGCGATGAACGACCTACTGGCGATCCCTTGCGTCCTGATGAGAGGCGGCACTTCAAAAGGTCCGTTCTTCCTGGCAAACGATCTTCCCGCGGAGGCGAGCGAGCGGGACAAGATCCTGCTGTCCGTCATGGGTTCGGGTCACCCGTTGCAGATCGATGGCATCGGCGGCGGCAACCCGGTGACGAGCAAAGTGGCCATCGTCGGACCTGCCACCATCCCCGGTGCGGACGTGGATTACCTCTTTGCGCAGGTGCGGGTCGACCAACAGCTCGTCGACACGTCACCGAACTGCGGCAACATGCTTGCTGCGGTTGGCCCTTTCGCCATCGAGGCGGGTCTCGTTCCGGCCCGAGGCGAAACGACGCTCGTCCGGATCCATAACGTCAATACCGGCAAGATGATCGAAGCCGACGTTCCCACGCCGAATGGCAACGTCTCCTATCTCGGCGAAGCGGCGATCGACGGTGTACCGGGCAGCGCAGCGCCGATCGCCCTGACCTTCATGGACGCAGCCGGCGCGCGTACCGGACAGCTTTTCCCCACCGGTAAGCCGATCGATTGCATCGACGGTGTGGCTGTCACATGCATCGATTGCGCCATGCCGATGATGTTGATCGAGGCAGGCGCGGTCGGCGCAACAGGCTTCGAGTCAGCGGCTGAACTCAATGCTGATAAGGAATTGCTAGAAAGGCTGGAAAAGCTGCGCATCGCTGCCGGAGAACGGATGGGCCTTGGCGACGTGCGGAACCAGGTGACCCCGAAGCCGGTGCTCATTTCCCGGCCAACGTCGGGAGGCGACATCAGCGTACGGTATTTCATGCCGCACCAATGTCATCCTTCGCTGGCGACGACTGGGGCCGTGGGGATTGCCACCGCCTCCATAAATGAAGGCACCGTTGCTTCCCTTCTCGTCGGCACGCGCAAAGCGCCGGTGGTGTTGTCGATTGAACACCCGAGCGGCCACCTGGACGTCAAACTTCATGAAAGGGACGGCAAGGTCGTTGCCGGCATCCTTCGCACCGCCCGCCGGCTGTTCGAAGGACACGTCTTCGCAAAACCTGTCTCGCAACTGGGTTGCGCGGCATAATGATCGTGGCCGCCGGGAGGGCGCCACCAACAGGAGGAGAATACCATGCGCAAGCTCATGCTCGCCCTCGCGGCAACCGTCGCCTTTGCCGGTTCCGCGTTCGCGGATCCCGTCCGCATCAGCGTCGGTTCTTATAATCTCAACAATCTTCCCTTTCCGGTTGCACAGGGTCTCGGCCTTTATGAGAAGGAGGGCCTGGAGGTGACGGTAGAGAACTTTGCGTCGGGCGGCTCGAAGACGCTCCAGGCGCTCGTTGCCGGCTCGACGGATATCGCCGTCGGCTTCTACGACCACACCATCCAGATGCAATCTCAGAAGAAGGCCGTCGTGGCCTTTGTGCAGCTCGCCCGCAATTCCGGGCTGGTGCTGGCTGGTGGCAAGGACAGCACGTTCGACCCGGCAAAGCCGGAAACGATCAAGGGCGCGAAAATCGGGATCACTTCGCCGGGCTCGTCTTCCGATTTCTTCGTCCGCTACTACCTGCAGCGCAACGGCTTGTCCGCGGACGACGTCTCGCTGATCGGCGTCGGCTCCGGGTCTGCCGCCGTGGCGGGCCTTGAACAGGGCAAGGTCGACCTCCTCGTCAACTACGATCCGGCAGCGACCTTCATCGAGGCCAAGGGCGTCGGCAAGATCCTGATCGACGGGCGCAGCGACGACGGTGCCAAGGCGATCTATGGCGGGATTTACCCAACCTCCGTCCTCTATGCCACGCAGAGCTATATCGATGAAAATCCGGAGACCATCCAGAAGGTCACGAATGCGACGGTCAAAGCGCTCGAGTGGATGAATAACCACTCCGCGGAAGAGATCGTCGACAAGCTGCCGAAGGAATTCATCTCCGGCGATCGTGACACCTACGTCAAGGCGGTCGAGAACGCGAAGGCGATCTTTTCAAAGGACGGCCGTATCAACGAGGAGGATATCAAGACTCCGCTCGCCGTCCTGAAGAGCTTCAACGAAAAAGTCGCCGCTGCCGAAATCGACCTTACGAAAACCTACACCAACGAGTTCGTCGGCAAGGTCCCGAACGTCGCCGCCAACTGACAGGAGGAGGTCATGGCATTGGCCGTAGTGAATACCGCACCCCCGACGGACAGACCCCATCAAGCAAAGCCGATGGTTTCCATCGACTCGGTCACCATGTCCTTCGGTGCCTACGTGGCCGTGCAGGATGTGAACCTGAGTGTTTCCGATGGCGAGTTTCTCGCCATCGTCGGACCTACCGGATGCGGCAAGAGCACCATACTCAATGCGATTGCCGGCCTGTTGAAACCTGCGAGTGGCACTGTATCAATTGATGGTCAGCCGGTGCGCGGGGTCCAGAACGACATCGGTTATCTGTTCCAGCAGGATGCGTTGCTTCCATGGAAGACCGCGATCGAGAACGTGGAACTCGGTCCCATGTTCAAGGGTATCGGCGCTGCCGAACGTCGCGAGCAATCGATGAGATGGCTGGCGAAAGTCGGACTGAAAGGGTTCGAACATCGCTATCCGCATCAGCTTTCCGGCGGTCAACGCAAGCGCGTGCAGATGGCGCAGGCGCTGATAACTGGCCCCAAGGTCATCCTGATGGACGAGCCCTTCTCGGCGCTCGACATCCATACCCGCCACCTGATGCAGAATGAGCTATTGCGGCTTTGGCAAGAGGAGCGGCGTGCCGTGGTGATGATCACACACGACCTGGAGGAGGCCATTGCTCTCGGCGATCGGGTCGTGGTGCTTGCCGCCGGACCACGCTCGCGCGTGATCGACAGCTTCCCGGTCGATCTCGAACGCCCGCGCGATGTCGCCGAAATCAAGCTCGATCCGCGCTTTATGGATCTTTATCGCAACATCTGGTCGTCGCTGCGCGGTGAAGTGGAGAAAAGCTATGAACGCCATGACTGAACGTTTAATCCAGGCCGTGCTGCTGGTGACGGTTGTGGGCGGCTGGCAACTGGGTGTCGAAGCAGGCGTGATCGACGTCTTTTTCTTCCCTGCGCCTTTCGACATCATGAAACAGATCGTGGCCTGGATCATCGATCCAGGCTTCTATAAGCACGTTTCGATCACGCTCACAGAGACGGTGCTCGGATACGTGATCGGTACCGCCCTCGGCGTGGCGGCCGGCGTCTGGCTGGGGCTTAGCCGCGGTGCCTATCGCATCCTCGACCCCTTCATAAAGGCGCTGAACGCCATCCCCCGCGTGGTGCTCGCTCCGATCTTCGTGCTTTGGCTCGGCTTGGGGCTCTGGTCGAAAGTGGCGTTGTCGGTGACGTTGGTTTTCTTCATCACCTTCTTCAACGCCATGCAGGGCGTGAGGGAAGTCAACCCGGTGGTACTGGCGAATGCCCGGATTCTCGGGGCCAAGCGCTCAAGCCTGCTGACCCACGTCTATTTCCCGGCGGCGGCCAGTTGGATTCTGTCTTCGTTGCGCACTTCGGTCGGCTTTGCCGTCGTCGGGGCGATTATCGGCGAGTATCTCGGCTCCTCCGCCGGCCTTGGTTATCTGATCGCTCAGGCCGAAGGCAACTTCGACGCGGTCGGCGTCTTCGCCGGCATCATCATCCTCGCTGTGTTCGTGTTGATCATCGACCGCATCCTCGACATCGCCGAGGCCCGGCTGATCAAGTGGAGCCCTCACTCGACCGAGAGCCAGGCCACCTGACGGGCGGCGACGGCGCCGGGCGGCAATGATGTCGGCCGGCGACCAAGGCGACAACGGAACTGAGGCTAACGGGGCGCTGTTGCCGCGAGCCTAACTTTCACTCCAACGACCTCGGAAAATTCGTATTCTTGAGGGCCGATCAGGTCGAACGACCGAACCACGTTCAGGGGCGACTGTCCGTTTGTGCGGCTTTCAGTCGAGCGACAAGCATTGCTTTGAATCCGGCTATTTCTGGGCGGTTGCTGCGGTCTCCCCCGGCGACGGTCGAGACCTTGTCCCCAGGTTTGAACGGCCCTTGCTGACCGGAGCCAGGTTTTGCAGGAACGCCGCAATCGCCTTAGCGTCATCCTCGGTGAGTTCCGCGAAAGCATGCCAGGGCATGATCGGCGCAAGGATGCGGCCATCCGGCGGTTCGCCGGTCTGAATCGCCTTGACGATGTGCCCTGCTGTTCCAGGTGCCGATGCCGGTCTCCTTGTCGGGCGGGATGTTGCGCCGAACAAAGACACCTTCACCCGGAATCTCGAAACCCACATCCGAGCCGCCGAGAACCTCGCCAGTGCTCTGCATTATCCGGTTGGGAGACGCGGCTTGGGCGGCCTGGGAGATCCTAACTGAAGTGCAACACGCCGGTTTTAGGGTAGGGGTTCAGCCTCCCTCTTGCAAATGTGCCCGAAACACTTCGGCCGGTGTTCTGAGTCGAGGCACTTTCTCGGCTGGTCGTTGAGATGGCGAGCAAGCTGGATGAGCTTGCGTTGCGACACGCCTGCAAGGTCGGTATCGCCTGGCATGAACCGGCGGATGCGCTTGTTGGTGTTTTCCACCGCACCCTTCTGCCACGGCGCGCTGGGGTCGGGGATAGCGATGCTCGTCCGGCATCCGCCTGATGATTTCGTCGGTGCTTTTGTGCTGGCAGTACGACGCGATTATTCTTCGATACGACGCTTCTCTCCCGGGGGAAGCCCATGCTCGATCAACCTGTCGAGGTAGTCGCAGTAAGGACTGCCTTCATAGAATGGGTGGGCCGCCTCTCGGACGTATTCCGCATTCAGGTTTGGAAACTTCTTCAAAGCGTCAGAGATCCAGATCTTTACTTCATCGGTATTGCCCGCCCTGAGGGCGAGCAACGCTGCCCCAATGAATGGATAATAGGTTGTGCGTTCGAAGGACGCGCCTTCCCGTAGATGCATCCGGGCCGTTGAGAGGTCATCGGGCTCGCCCCTCAGCATTAAGCCAATACCGAGTAGTGTCTTGAACGCAAACGTAGATGGATCGTGAGGACTGAGATCGATGGCATTTTGTGCGGCCCTAATCGTCGTATCGGCGTCCCTGAGCCGCACAGCTGCCATTCCATGTGCGAAGTGAAGAAACGCGTAGTTGGGATTTAATGCAAGGCCCTGTTCAGCGACAGGCATGGCCTCAGCCGCTCGCCCGTCCACCGTAAGAAGGAGCGACATCATCGCGTACGCGATATCGCTCCGCCTGTCGATTTTTAATGCCTTCGTGGCGAACGATAATCCTTCCTTGACAGCGACAGGCACGTCTGCGGCACGCCCCCAAAGGACGAGTGCGTATCGGTGACGAGCTAAATAGGCGTAGGGAAGTGCGAAATTCGGATCGTGTTCGAGAGCTTGTCGAAGGAATTTCTCGGCAGTGGCTTGAGAACCTGCTTCGAAGGAAAGCAATTCAGCAAGGCCGCGGTGACAAAGTTCCCAAGCAGTAAGGTTGTCGGTCGATTTGGCGAGGGCGAGGCCCCTTTCGTGCGCTCCCAGTTCTGGTTCGATGCCCGCGATAATTCGGCGCGTTATCTCATCCTGCACATCAAAAAAATCGGCGATCGGACGATCCCACCGCTCGGCCCAGATGTGTGCTCCGGACAGCGCGTCGATTAGCTGTACAGTAATCCTCAACCGATCACCTGACCGCCGAACCGATCCTTCCACGACATAGCGCACACCAAGTTCTCGGGCGATCTGGCGTACGTCCTTAGCTGTTCCCTTGTAGGCGAAAGTCGAGTTGCGAGCGATCACGAACAACCATCGAAAGCGACCTAGTTCCGTGATGACGTCTTCGACCAGTCCGTCGACAAAGAAGTCCTGATCGGGGGTGGCAGAAAAATTTTGAAATGGGAGAACCGCGATCGAAGCACGTTCCTGCCCAGAGAGCCGAACCGGGCTCGGCGCCGTGCCGTCCACCTCGACCTGCCACACGTCAATTGGTTCGGGGATGTTCTTAACGGACTGCGGCCCGAGCCGCGTCATCCCAGCCTCTATCTTGCCTTGCACATGATCGTAGATTGCACGAGATATGCAGATGCCTCCGGCGGGTGCGATGGTTTCCAAACGCGCAGTGATGTTGACGCAGTCGCCGAGGATGTCGTCCCCATCGATCACCACGTCTCCCAGATGAATACCGATCCGGAAACGCAGACGTCGGTCTTCCCCTTGAGGAGACTCGCGCGAGATCAAGTTGCGCTGCATTAGAAGAGCCGCTCTTACCGCCAACACTGGCGATGAGAAATCGACTAGGAGCCCGTCGCCCATGGTTTTGACGATGCGGCCACCGCCTTCCATAATCGCCGGGTCAATCACGCAGGTTCGCGCGTCGCGCAGCCGCGAAATGGTGCCTTCCTCGTCCGCCGCCATGAGACGAGAATAGCCGACCAAATCGGCAGCCATTACTGTGGTAAGGCGACGTTCCATGCTTGCCCCTCCGCCAAGAAAATACAGTATCGCCTGACAAGCAAATGCGAAAGCGCTCCTGAACCGCGCCAATTAGTTGTCGGTTTTAGAACTAATGTCCATCCGGTAGAAAGCCGCTCCCGACTTGTGACCTGAGTCGTTGCAACTCCATTCGCTCGCCAGCGATCCAACGCTGCGGGCGACCGGTACTCTCGATATTGGGGTTTGAGACGTCATGATCGGCCGCCGAGATCGATGAAATCCCCGGCTTTGGGGTGTCGGATAGCGTTAGAAACAAGGCCGCGCCGCGAGACAAAGGGGTTGATAGGCTATGCATTGCGCCCTTGTTGTAAAGCACCCCGATGTCAGCGATCGGCTGCCGAGATATCGTGGTGACGGCTCGCCACTTGGTTGAGCGTGGCACCGGTCCCGATGAACGTTACCGGAGCCCGCTAGGCAGGGTCGAGCGTTCGACTTGGTTCAAGGCGAGGGATAGGAGACATCCGTCTGCCGGCTTCCGGTCGTCGAGTGGAGAGTTCGCGTTGCTATCCCTGATCTGAACGCCCGGGGAGCGTCAAGGAGCTGATACTTGGCCAGTGTGATCCGAGCGTCGCAATTGGAGCCGTTAGTTGGCGGACTGCTTTCGGGGAGCAGGCGCTGAAAGCTGACATTCGTTCATCAGCGACTCGAATGTCCGCTTGGCCCGCTGCAGACAATTTTTGCTTCCGGCGCCTATGCATGACCTCGAATGACCGGTCTACGGCAGGGAAAGTTTGGGACGCTTGCGCTTCCTGCGCGAGCACGCTAATCACTGAACTATATGGTTCAGTATGTAAGTCCTCCCCTCGATCTCTCTTTCGCGGCGCTGTCCGATGCGACCCGCCGCGGGATCATCGATCAGCTTGGGCAAGGGGACGCGTCGATCACCAGTCTCGCGGATAAGTTCCAGATGACACTGACCGGCATGAAGAAGCACATCCAGGTTCTCGAGCGGGCGGGGCTCGTCGTCACGCAGAAGGTCGGACGGGTGAGAACCTGCAAACTTGGGAAACGCGGCCTCAAGGCGGAGGCCGAGTGGATCGAGGCGCATCGCAAGCTCTTCGAGGCCCGCTTCGAAGCATTGGACGAAATCATCAGCGAAATGAAAAAGGAGGGAAGCGATGAATCAGCAAGTTAACAGTCCAGGTGGTGAGCAGAACCGCATGTCAGTCGAGCGCAGAGGGGATCGCGAACTCGTCGTAACGCGGACATTCAATGCGCCGGCGAGTACGGTTTACAGGGCGTGGAGCCAGCCCGAGCTGTTCCAGCGCTGGTGGGTGCCAAAATCGGCATCCGGCGTTTCGCTCGTATCGTGCGATATGGACGTCCGTACCGGCGGCAAATACCGGCTGGTATTCGGCGTCGGTGGTTCGGACACCATGGCCTTCTACGGCAAGTATCTCGAGGTGGTGCAAAACGAGCGCATCGTCTGGACCAACGACGAGGGCGAAGAGGGCGCGGTCACGACCGTGACTTTCGAGGACCAGGGCGGAAAGACGCTGCTGACGTTTTACGAAGTCTATCCGTCCGCGGAGGCGCTTGAGGAAGCACTGCAGGGCTCGGCGGCCGCATTGCCGGAACAGCTGGAGCAGCTCGACGAATTGCTTTCCAGCAAAGGCGAATAAAGTTGGTCGGAAATTCATCTCGGGAGGCGTCTGCTCTTGGCAAGTGGCTCCGCCGGCCCTTCCGGCCGGAGTGAAGGCCTGTCAGCGGCGGGGGCCGAAAGGAGACGGACTGCCTTTGGAGTGCACGCGATGAAAGTTGACCTGCGCTGGCTGAAGGGCATGCGACGCTAACGGCAGTCGGAGATGAAGACTAACAGCGTGATTTTTTGCACGCAGCCTTGTGAGGCAATCGTCATGTCGTTGGGTTGGTTTCGATCGGCAATGTGAAAACAAACGTCGATCCATGGGGTTCGTTTTTTTCTGCCCACAGACGTCCGCCGTGAGACTCGACGATCGAACGGCAGATCGCCAACCCCATGCCCATGCCGTCGTTCTTCGTGGTGAAGAACGGTTCGAAAATCCTGTCGGGGTTTTGGACCCCAGCGCCCCAATCGCTGACAGCGATGCGGATCATGTCATCGATACGCGTCGCATGCAGGCTGACCATCCGCAGATCCGCAGTGGATGCCATCGCCTCTATGCCGTTTCGGATTAGGTTGACCAGTATCTGTTGAAGCTGGACGCGATCCATGGCGACCGGAGACAGGTCACCTTCGACATCGACCTGTATGCGGACGCGGCGCCGCATGGCTTCCTCGGCCATAAGGCTGCGCACTTCGGCAATGACTCTGTCCACCGTTGTGCTCATCCCAGGTTCAACCGACCTAGTGAACAATGCACGGATGCGGCTCACGACGTCTGCGGCGGCGTTTGCATCGCGAGTAATGCGTTCCACCGTCCTTTGCGCTCGCTCAAGGTTTGGCGGATCAGCAGATAGCCAGCGTTGGCACGCATGCGAATTTGTCACGATCGCTGCCAACGGCTGGTTCACCTCATGGGCGATCGAGGCGGAAAGTTCGGCAAGGCTAGCGGCTTGAGACGCACGCGCGAGACCGTCGCGCGCAGCCCGCAAATCTTCCTGGGCCCGAACTTCGCTGTCTATGTCGATGCAAATGACGTTCCACCGGACGACCAGCCCCTCTGCGTCCCTCATGGGCGCTGCTCGGGTTTCCACCCAGCGATACTCTCCGTCCGACCGACGAAGTCGATGCTTCTGCGCATAGGGCGTGCCGGTCGACAAGGCATGGCCGCAGCTCTCATGGACCTGAGGTATATCGTCGGGATGGACGGCAGCACCAAGCGCGCCCGACGGCCTTGCTTCGCCCGAGGCGTCCGGCGCTTCCAACTTGTACCCCAGATACTCGCGAAGCTGTTCGCTGCGGTAGACAGGATCACCGTTCGGGTCGGTGCATTCGACCATCGCAGGCAAGGTTTCAATGAGCTGTCGAAGCGAGCGCTCACGCTCGCGCAAGACCTGTTCTACACGGAGCTGATCGTCGATGTCGTGACAAATGCCGAACCATTGCAGGATCTGACCGGTGGCGTCCCGCAAGGGGGCGCCGCGGCCCGACATCCAGCGATAGACGCCATCGGCGCGGCGTAGCCGGTAGTTTAAGGAGAAGCTCTCGCCAGTGACGAAAGCCTCTCTAAGCGTGGCATCCATCTTCGCTGCGTCATCCGGGTGAAGCGCGGCCGTTATGGCAGCGGCGAGAACGCTGCCGGTCCCCTGATAGTCTTTCACGTCGTGGCCCAGGAATTCAATCAGGCTCTTGCTGAAGAAGACCGGTTCCCCATCCGTGTTTAACCGCCAGAGTGGGCTGGGCACCATATCGACCAGCTGCGAGAGTTCGCGTTCCCGATCGAATAGCCGTTGTTGGACGCGCACTTCGTCGTCGACATCGATGGCAACGGCATACCACTGCACGATCGTCCCGCTTTGATCGCGCAATGGCTCGCAGCGTCCATCCACCCAGCGGTATGCGCCGTCGGCGCGCAGCATGCGATATCTGTTGGAGAATGGTTCACCGGTGGAGAAGCCGTGCGTGGCGTTCTCACGCACGGAGGCAATATCGTCTGGATGGACGACAGAACGCATCATCGCGCCCGCGCGGGGCATGCCCGGCTTGTTCACGTCGATGGCATCGAATCCGAGGAAGTCCACCAACCGCTTGTTCAGAAAGCTCAGTTCTCCGCTGGCGGTCTGGCGGGCGATGAAGGCCGGCACCATGTCTACGAGCAGGGACAGCTCGCGCTCGCGATCGTGCAATGCGTTTTGAGCCCGCATCTGATCGTCGATATCAAGCGAAACGCCATACCACTCCTCGATCTCTCCTTCATGATTGCGACGAGGTTCGACCCGGCATTCCACCCAGCGATATCCGCTTTCAATTTCAAGCCAACGAAAGCGCAACGTCGCGCTACTGCCGGTCTCGAAACATCTTTGCAGCGTGTCCCCGACGGCCGAAGCGTCGTCCGGATGGATCAGCTTCTGAAGCAGACTTTCGATACTCTGCTCCCCGTGCGCTTCGAAGCTTGCGACAACCGAGCGGAAACGGTCTCGGAACTGTTTGTTGAAGTAGACTGAGCCGGTCGATGGCGTCGCGCTCCAGATGCGGACCGGCACTGCGTCGATCATCAGTTGAAGCTGCCTCTGACTACGGCGCAATGCGTCCTCGGCGTGGGTCAGATCATCGATGTCATGGCAAATGCCGTACCACTGAACGATCCGCCCTGATTGATCCCGCATTGGCTCTGCCCGGCTCGACATCCAGCGAAAGACGCCATCGGCCCGGCGCAGGCGATACCGCATAGCAAAGTCTTCACCGGTTTCGAGGCAATGTCGAAGCAGGTCGACGAATGCACCTGCCTCGGCGGGATGCACGGAGGCTTCGACCATGGCTGCCAGTCGGGTTTTTCCCGGTTTGTCCGTGTCACAAATGTCCAAGCCGAGAAAGTCGACCATGCGTTTGTTGAAGAAGGTCGGCTCGCCATCGGGGGTCAAGCGCCAAACGTGACTTGGCACCATGTTCACAAGGTGCAGCAGCTCCTGCTCCCGTTCGCGCAGTGCTGCCTGCGCGCTTACTGCGTCTTCGATGTCGACGGAAACGCCATACCATTGCAAGATCGTTCCGGCCTCGTCACGCATGGGCGCAGCCCGGCTCTCGACCCATCGATGGGGACCATTTGCGCGCCGCTGACGATATCTGCCCGCAAAGGTCGTGCCCGCCTCGAAGGCGCGTTTCAGCGCCTCATCGGTGGCAGTGCGGTCATCCGGGTGAATGTCCGTCAAGGATCGTCTTCCGTTGGCCGCAACCAGATCCGTCAGCGCCAGCCCGGTCGTGTCGGTGGCCCACTTGTTGAGGTAGCTCGGCGTTCCGTCAGGCGTGGCGCTCCAAATGAGAGCCGGAACGGCGTCGATCAAGCGTTGCAGCCGGAGTTCGCTTTGACGAGCGGTGGCGAGTGCCAGTTGGTGCTGCCTGGAAATGGCTGCGACGACAAGCGCCGAGAATGCGGAAATGACGAGGAAGAGCTGCAGCATGACCTGCTGTTGCCTTTGCGATCCGGCATCACCGATAAACTGGCTGTCTCCGGATATCGTGAGCGCCATCGTAATCAGCGTCAGGAGCGTCAAGGCGACGGCGGCACCTCGGAATTCGAAACGTGCGGAGGCCCAAAGCAGAAACGGCAAAATGATATATGGAGAGGGGAAGAAGCGAGCACTCAAGGAAAGGGCGGCAACGCCCAGGAAGATGAGGCAGAGAACGGCAGCCTCCGTCCAGCGTTCGACAGATGGATTTGACCCTCCGCGCCAGGAGCGGACGAGGACTAGCACCAATGGTGCTACCAGCAAGATGCCTGTCGCATCTCCAATCCAGAACAGTGGCCACACGGACGCGAATGTCTGGGATTTCACGCCGAACCAGGCAAGGGTTGCGCTCCCGACGGTCGCGCTTGCGAGTGGTGCTACTCCCGCCCCCAATATGACGAAAGCCAGGACCTGCTGGAGGGTTTCCAGTCGGACGGGGCGACCTATGGCGCTGCTTACGAGCATCGCACCCACGGAAGCGCAGAGCGCGTTGCCGACGAAGATCAAAAATCCTGCGGGAATTGGGCTGTGAAACCAGACAAGCTGGGCAAACATCTCGGCAAGGCAACCGCTGACGATCCACCATGGCCAACTGTAGGGAGAGGTGAGGATGAGTGTCGCCATAAATACGCCGCCGGGAGGCCAGATCGAGACGGTGATGCCCGGGACGATAGCGAGCACATTCGCGAATCCGCAGCCCAGCACGTAGGCTGCGAAGAACGCGACCAGATGCAACAGCTGTGGGCGGCTTGATCGAAACTGCCGCCACTGTGAAGCAGGCCCGAGGGACGGTCGGTCGGTGGGCGCGCGCGGCAACGCGCTCGCCGCGGGCCCTGGCGACGTTCGCTCGCGCCCCTGAATAGGCTGGCTGACTGTCTCTGAATGGCTGTCGCCAACTCTAGAAGCTGATTCCATCGGCTGCTCCGATCGGACAGAGAAAGCCTGGGCGCAGTAGGCCCTACCAAGGCAGTATAAACGCATTCGGATGGGACGAACCATTCACCCGTTTCCCTTGATTCTATCGCAATCACAGCCATGCCGCAGCCTATGGAAGTCCATGATGCCTGCGGGGATTGTCAGCGCTCTGCCCTGCGGTTTCACGCAGAACCTCGACCGAGCGCTTCGAGACGTCGCGGCGATCGGCAGGTGCGCCGGTCGATCGGAACCATGCCTTACGGGTGGTGACAAGGCTATCTTGACGAAGGCTGGCTCATCTGCCGGTCTCGCGACGAGACGATAGTCCCGTTTGTGCCGAAGCAACCATCTATCGGCCTGGCTGCAGTGCATTAGGGAACCGTCTTGCCGTCCAGGTCGAGCTGCCAGACGAGGCCGAGAGTTACTCTTCGCCTATGCGGAGGTACAGCTTAGAATACACGGCGAGTTGTCATAGATTTCCATAGGATGCAGGGGAGACGCGGCGAGAATAGGATGGGCGGCTAGTTCGCGCAGTCCGGATATCGAGAACGACTGCTATGCAGAGCGCTGATAGTGGCTTCCTCGTCCTGCAGGAGAAGGCAATGACGAAAGCGTTCGACACACCTGACGAAATCGGGCTGGAAGCAATGCAGGCGGTGCGGATCATCGAAAGTGTGGTCGGCAACGCTTGGGCTGCGAACCCGGCCGGTGAGATCGTTTGCGTCAGCCCTGCGGTGCTGTCGCGGCTGGCCCTGACGCTTGAGGAGTTCAGCTCACAGTCGGATGGTGGTCCTCTCGGCTGGAGGAGAATGATCCATCCGGACGATTACGGACGGTCAATGGCGCTCTGGCACTGGTGCCTTGAATCGGGCGAGCACTTCAATATCGAGCATCGAACTCTGCGCAAAAGCGGCGCTTACGGTTGGAGCCGCACGTCTGCTCAGCCCTTGCGCGATGGTGATGATCGTATCCTTGGCTGGTACGGCGCCATAATCGACATCGAAACGTCTGACGCGGCCACTCGTTTTGCCGATACGGCGGAGGCGGCCGTACAGGAATTGCCAAGCTCATTGAGCGCAATTCACCCCGACGATCGAACTGCAGCGGCGCATGCGGCCGCGCGTGCGTTCTGGACGGGTGTTCCCCAGGTCACGAGGCACAGACAGCGACAGCCCGACGGCAAGTATAGGTGGACGGAAACCCGTGCCGAGCCGGGGTACAGCGTCAGCGTCGACATCGACGAGTTGGTGACGGATCGCGAGCCTCGTATGGTTACGGCGTCCGATACCGCTGGTGAGCCAGAACCATTGCGGTCTGCGAGAGCTGTCGAGAGCATATTCGGCAACGGCTGGGCTTTCGATGCGCGCGGACGCTGGATTTACCTGCATCCATTTGCGCAGAACTCGCTCGGCGTCACTGCGGAACAACTGAACGTTTCCGTTGACGAAGGTCACACGGCCTGGAAGCAATTGCTGCATCCGGACGATTACGAGCGGACCGCAGCGGCATGGAATCGTTGCCTCGAAACGGGAGATGACTTCAACGTCGAGTTTCGCTTCCGCCGCGTATCTGGAAGTTATGTCTGGGCCAGGACTGCCGCCCGGGCCGCCCGCGACGCCCGAGGCCGCATCGTGGGCTGGTTCGGCATCGCGCTCGACATCGATGTTTACAAGAAGACCGTTGAGGCGTTGCGTGGCCGAGAGCTCGAACTCTCGCAGCTTGTCGACATGGTCCCGGTTCACATCCGCCGACTGGGGCCCAACGGCGAACCGACCTTTTTCAACAAGCGCCTGCTTGATTTCTATGGGTGGAAAGATCTCGCACAGTTGGAAACACCGGCTGGCAGCCGGCTGGCGACGGCGATGGAAATGCTCGTGCATCCGGACGACTCCGCGCGCCTCCTGGAAGCGGTCCGCCATTCCGTTGCGACAGGCGAATCTTACGGAATGAAGTACCGCTTGCGCCGCTCGGACGGCGTCTACCGTTGGGTCGACGGGCGTGCGGCGCCGCTGATCGACCCGGAGGGGGGGATTGCAAATTGGTATGCGATCTCGATCGACATCGATGATGAGATGCGTGCACAGAACGCGTTGCGCGACCGCGAAAGAGAACTCCTACAGCTCGTCGATATCGTTCCCAGCCTGCTTTGGCGCCTGAACCGTCAGGGCGAGCCAACATTTTTCAATAAGCGGCTGATGTGCTTTCTGGGTCTGGATGCAGCGAGTTCCGATCAGCCGGACCCGCGCCGGCTGGCGGCCATCTTCAGAGGAGCCGTCCACCCGGACGATGCATCCGGTCTTGAGGACGCACTGAACCGATCTATCGCCACCGGCGAAAACTTCTCGAAAAGGTTTCGGCTGCGCCGCTCGGATGACGTCTATCGCTGGGTTGAAAGCAATGCAGAACCCCTGCGCGACGACAGTGGAAAGATCGTGCAATGGTACGGGCTGTCACATGATATCGACGATCAATTGCGGGTCGAGGAAGCGCTGCGCGAACGCGAGCGATCGCTTTGGCAACTGGTCGAGACATTGCCGGCGATGATCGACTGCGCCGCGCCAAACGGCGAGCCGGTCTATCGCAGCCAGCAGTTGCGGGAATTTCTCGGGTATAATCTTGAAGATCTGGACGGAACCGGGAAGTCTCGGCTGGACGCAACGCTTGATGCAGGGGTGCATCCCGACGATGTTGCAGGGGTCAAGGAGAAGTATGCGCATTCCCTGGCCACGGGTGAACCTTATGCGCGCAAACACCGTCTGCGGCGGTTTGACGGCGAGTATCGGTGGGTCGAGACCAGAGCGGCTGCCATGCGCAATCTGGAGGGCGCCATCATCCAGTGGAACGTGATTTGCCTTGATATCGATGGCGAGGTTCAGGCGCAGGACGAATTGCGTCTTGCGCAAGAGAGGCTTTCCAGAGCCAGCCAGTCGGCGAGCCTGGCTGAGCTTTCCGCATCAATTGCCCATGAGGTGAACCAACCATTGGCAGCGATCGTGGCCAACTCCAACGCCTGTCACCGTTGGCTGCTGGCCGAACCACCCAATCTCGATCGGGCAAAGATCACAGCCGAACGCATCATCCGTGACGCCAACTCTGCGGCGGAGGTCGTCAGCCGCATCCGCGCCCTGTTCAGACAGCGCGTCGAGCCGCAGAGTAATACCGATCTTGTGAACGTGATTGCCGAAGCAGTTCATCTCATCACAGAGGAGGCCATGCGCCGTCGCGTCCGGGTCGAGCTCGATATCGAGCGAGCCCTCCCGAATGTTGTCGTCGACCAGGTGCAGATCCAGCAGGTTCTGGTGAACCTCATTCGTAACGGTATGGACGCGATGGACGCCGCTGTTCGCGACCGCGTTGTTAGCGTCAGGGTCCATCGCGTTGGTGATTTTGTTGCGACCGAGGTCAGTGACCGTGGCATGGGTGTCGCGTTTCCTGAACGAATTTTCGAAGCCTTCTTTACGACGAAAGTGAATGGAATGGGGATGGGCCTGGCAATTTGTCGTTCGATCATTGAGTCGCACGGGGGGCGACTGTGGGTGCAAAATAATGAACCGAGTGGCGCAATCTTCACGTTTACGTTGCCGATTGAAGTGGAAGCGGCGGCATGACGAACGACGAATACACAGTTTTCATCGTCGATGACGACAATCGGATCCGCGAGGCTCTGTGCGAGCTTTTGGCCTCACACGGTATCCAGTCGATCGCCTTCGGTTCGGCCGGAGACTATGTCAATTCAGAGAAACCAGACACGCCAGCCTGCCTGCTGTTGGATATCGAGTTGCCGGACATCAACGGTCTGGATCTTCAAAGTGAAATAGCGACAGGGGAACATCCACCGATCGTATTCATAACCGGTCACGGAGATATCCGTTCGTCGGTGCGCGCCATAAAGGATGGCGCGGTGGACTTTTTGACCAAACCGTTTACCGACGCGGATTTGATGGCCGCCATTCACACGGCCATTGCCCAAGACGAGAAAAGACGAGCCGAGCGCGCAGAGTTCGCAAAGCTGAGGCGGCGCTATCTCGACCTGACACCGCGCGAACGCGAGGTGCTGCCGCTGGTCATAAGCGGGCTACTCAACAAGCAGGCGGCCGCGGAACTCGGCATCAGCGAGGTGACCCTGCAGATCCACCGGCGAAATGTGATGCAAAAGATGAAGGCGGGTTCTTTTGCCGACTTGGTCCGGATCGCGGAACGTTTGAAGATCCCCATCACGCATGCCCGCAAGACCGGCGTGAAATCGATGGCTTTGCCGCATCGGCAGGTCGTCGCGATTGTTGACGACGATCCGAGATTGCTGGAGTCGCTGGAGGACCTCTTGGAGTCGGCCGGCTACTCGGCTCGCAGCTTTTCGTCGGGCCGATCGCTTCTTTCCGCTGGGCTACCGGGTTTGGATGCGCTCATCACGGATATCGGTATGCCGGGAATGGACGGGTTCGAACTTAGAGACTTGGTAAAGAGGAAAGAGCCGAGTCTGCCTGTTTTCCTGATGACTGGACGGCACGAGATCGCCGATCAGCTGAGTGTGCACGACCGGACTTGCTGCTTCAGAAAACCCTTCGATGCGCAGGTTCTGCTTGCCACGCTTGCCGCTGCATTGTCCGACCGAGATATGGAGGGGAGCGATGAAGCCTGAACTACTGCTCAAACCGACGGTCGTTTCGCACGCGCACCGTCAAAGCGAACGCCCGCTCGTCGTGATCGTCGATGATGCGCGGGATGAAACAGAGGCCAATCTGATGCAACACGCTCAAACCAAGGCGGAAAAGCTTGCGGAACCTATCGTCTACGTCGTTGACGACGACGAGGCGATGCGGGAAGCGTTGCTCGATTTGTTCACGGTGACCCAAAAGCGGGCGACTGCCTTCTCGAACGGTCCAGAGTTCTTGGAGACTGCCGACATTCAGGCGCCCGGTTGCCTTGTCCTGGATCTGCGTATGCCGGGCGGCACCGGCCTGGACCTACAGGAACATCTCCTGCTTGCCGGGAGCCGGCTGCCTGTCATCTTTCTGACGGGTCACGCAGACATTCCAACAAGCGTAAAGGCGATGAAGGCTGGCGCCATGGATTTCCTCACAAAGCCTTTCTCCGACCAGGATCTCCTCGAGGCCGTAGATCGTGCCATAAAGCTCGACGCCGAGCGCCGCAAAGTCGAGGCGGAACGCGACCGGATCCAGGCGCTGGTGGATACCCTTTCTCCTCGCGAGCAGGAAGTGATGTTTGCGGTGGTCAGTGGCCTTATGAACAAGCAGGTGGCCTACCAACTCGGAATTAGCGAAATGACCGTAAAGCTCCATCGGATGAGCCTTATGCGCAAGATGCAGAGCCGTTCGCTGGCAGATCTCGTTCGGAAAACCGAACAGCTACGACGCAATTGAGCGACGCGCGGACCCGCAGGATTCGACCCTAGTCAAGAAAAGGAGGCCGCCTGCCCTTGGTCAAACGGCCCCTAGGTGTGCCGGCCTTGGGCGGCCGTGCCGCGGGGAGGGGACTGCGGCACTCAGATAATCACCTCCTGACGAAGGTGCCGGCCAAGGATGGTGCTGGAAGCCTACCGTCTTTCACGCACCTGCATCACTATACGTTCGTTTAGCGAAGCCGATCGCGACGCGAAGCCGGTTGTTTGTTGGACACATCACGCTGCGGACCGCAATGGGGCCAGGACGGCCGGAAAAGGGGCGCGACCGACTCTTGCGGTCGCAAGCTCAGGCAGCGACCTCACTGAAGCAGTTCCGACTTCCTTACGAGGTCGCTGAATGTACGTGCCTGCATCTTTTTCATCGCGCTTGCGCGATGAAGCTTGACCATGATTTCGCTGATCCCCAGTTCGAATGCGGCCTGCTTGTTCATGAGACCTTGGGTGACAAGCTTCATTACCTGCCGTTCGCGGGGGGTGAGGCTGGCCGCGCACTGGCGGGCATGTTTTCTCCTTGCAGCCACTTCCCGCTGCTTTTTTCCTTCCTCCATAGCTGCGGCCACCGCACAAAGCAGGTCATCCACCTCGAAGGGTTTCAACAGGAAATCGACGGCTCCCGCCTTCATGGCAGTGACGCTCGTCGGGACGTCTCCATCGCCGGTCATGAAAACGATCGGAAGGTCGAAGCCCGCATCCGACAGTTTCCTTTGATACTCGATACCGCTCATGCCGGGCAGTTTCACATCGAGCAACAGGCACCCTGCGGCCTCCGGATCCCCCCTTTCGTCGAAATCCGCGGTGTCGACGAAGGCTTCGGCCTGTATTCCTGAAGAACAGAAGAGTTCCAGCAGCGCCGAGCGAATCCTTTCATCGTCGTCGATGATGTGGACTATGTTCACGTCGGTGGCTGCTTCGATGGGGTTTGAACGTTCGGGCATTGTTTAGCTCCCTTGATCGTCAGGTACCAACATCCACCCATTTTATCCGACGTGGTTCTGCTGGCTATAAAACGAAGGTTTGCTCTACCTCGACTGTCCGCCCGGTTGACCAGCCGCTGGCTTGCTGTCAGGCGCCGCAAAGCGAAACGCACGGTGCGATCGCCCGAAAGGTGACCTCGATCAGTTGTTCGGGAAATGCCAGGCGGGAAACCCCAATGAGGTTGCTCGCACATTCAGGCACCTCGGCTCCATACATCTCCTTGCGGACCTTGCCAGAAGCCGCAAATGCGGCATCGACATCGAGCACATAGAGTGTCTCTTCGACCACATCGTCGAGTGAAGCACCGAATTCGGCAAGCACGGCGACGGCATTGGCGTAGGTCTGCCGCATCTGCTCTTCCATGGTTGAAAAATCGACCGGTCTTCCGGATGGATCCAGTTTTGCCGGGGCGACGAGGTTGCCGGCCCAGTCGTGGCTTAGCTGGCCGGAGACATAGATGATGCCTTTAACCTGCACGGCCTGAGAGTAGCCGTAGGCTTTTTCCCACGGCACACCGAAGTTTGCGGTCCGTTTTTTCGGGGAACACATGAAATCCTCCATTCCTTCCGGGTAGGCGGCGGCCGCAATTCGCAACCGCTCGAAGCTCAGTTCTGTTTCAGGTCGCGTGTGGCGACGAAGGGCGCCGAGGCGCCCTTCCACTCTCTACTTGGTGATAAAGCTGAGAATGTCCTGGTTGATGACGGCCGCGTGCGTGGTCGCCATGCCGTGAGGGAAGCCCTCGTAGATCTTGAGGGTGGAGTTCTTCAGAAGTTGAGCTGAACGGGGGGCGGAAATTGCCAGCGGAACGACCTGGTCGTCATCGCCATGCAGTACCAGGGTCGGCACGTCGATCATCTTGAGGTCTTCGGTAAAGTCGGTTTCCGAGAAGGCCTTGACGCCAAGATAGTGGGCATTGGCGGCTCCCATCATCCCCTGTCGCCACCAATTGTGGCTTACGGCTGCAGATGGTGTGGCGCCAGGACGGTTGAAGCCGTAGAAGGGTCCGTTTGCGATGTCGTGATAGAGCTGCGCCCTGTTGGTTGCGAGCGCCTCGCGGTAGCCGTCAAGCGCTTCGATCGGGAGCCCCTCGGGGTTGGTCGGCGTCCTGAGCATAAGCGGTGGTACCGCGCCGATCAGGACGAGCTTGGCCACGCGGCCCTCGCCGTGACGGGCGACGTACCGGGTCGCTTCGCCACCACCCGTCGAATGCCCGATATGGATCGCGTTGCGCAAATCCAATTGCCGCACGAGGGAGGCTACGTCGGAAGCGTAATGGTCCATGTCATGGCCACCGCTCACCTGCTCGGATCGCCCGTGGCCACGGCGGTCATGGGCAATGACGCGATAGCCTTTTGCGAGGAAGAAAAGCATCTGGTTGTCCCAGTCATCTCCGCTCAACGGCCACCCGTGATGGAACACGATCGGCTGCGCGTCGCGTGGCCCCCAATCCTTGAAGAAAATCCTGGTCCAATCTTCTGTCGTTACGTATCCGTGACCGGGTTGCTCGGCTATCATGGCCAATCCTTTCTGTGCTGGTTTTGCCGCATCAAATGATGCGTTCAAGCCGCGATGCTCAGCTCGCGAAACACGGCCCTGACGTAGGCCCCTTCGCTAACACAAGACCGTTTTGACCCCCTGGCAGGAACCGTATTTCGGCGGGAGTAGCGGCTGGCAGGCGGCGTGAAGACGCTAGCACCTGGCGCATGGCGGGAAAGGTATACCTTGGTTTCGACGATCTCTCGCAGGCCGCCTGGACCCTGATGGCGTGGTCACGAAAAGTGGCGTTGCGGCAGCCTAACCAAACGTCACGCCGCTGCCCGGACTTTCAAGGCGCAAGGCATACACCTCGATCGAGGTTGCGATGCCGTCCACCATATGAGACCCGAGGCGTTCGGTTTGCGCATGGCACCCTGCGGTGTCCACGAACTCTTGCGAGAGAAGTGCGGGACGGCGCAGGCGTTTGGTGAGTGCCTCGAGCTTGAAGCCCCTGTTGATGGCAGAACCGATCACAGTGAAGTCGAGACGGTGTCTTGAACCGATGTTGCCGTAATTGACCGCGCCGAGGTGGATGCCCAAGCCGAAGCGCACGTGGTCGTCTTGCAGCCAAAGGCGAGACGCAGCCTGATACCCCTCCCGGACCGCCGCTATCAGGTCCATGCAGGCTTCCTTACGATCCATCGGAAAAATGGCAAGCAGACCGTCTCCGATAAATTTCAGGATTTCTCCGCCATGCTTTCCAATCGGTTCTCCGACGGCGTCGAAGAAGCTGTTCACCGATAATATGCGGCTGCGATCGCGTCCGCTTCGATAGGGAGTTCGAAGCGGCGGCTCTCAGGGTTGTCTAGAACACGGTGCGGCAAGTTTAGCCTCCTCGCTGCTAACCAGGGTCAACGGCCGATCGATGCCTCGCGGTGAAAAAGCGCCGTACGGGGCAACAATCGACCGTTACTCAGGCCAAGGCAGTCGCCTGGTTCATTCCTGACAGAAGCTCTCGGTCAATAGTCCCACCAGGCCGGAACCCAGCGGTAAAGGTCGCCGGCGGTTGCGACACGGCCGACCGATGGGAACGGCATGTGTGTTGAAACCAGCCAGGAGCCAGTCTCCGCAAGCTCACGCATAAGCCGAAGCCGGACTAGGGTCGCCTCTTCAGGGTCGTGTTCGAAGCCGTTGTGCCACTCGGGGTGGTCGAAGGAGACGGGGAACAGGGCATCGCCGCCGAACATCAGCCGCTCGCCACCGGACGAAATGCGGACCACGCTGTGCCCGGGGGTGTGACCGCCGGTACGAGTGACCACCACGCCCGGTGCCACTTGGGCCTCTTCGTCAAAAGTCCGCAGATTGCTGCGATACGCTTTCAGAAAATCGAGGGACGCCTTGCGCGCCAGATCTGCGAGCGCCGGTGGCATGGCGGTAAGCGAGAAATCGGGCGCCTGCCAGAACTTGGTCTCGGCGGCGCACACGTGGACGCGAAGATCCGGGCGCATGCGCTCCTTCACGCCTTCTACGAGGAGCCCACCGACATGGTCGAAGTGCATGTGCGTCAGCACCACGTCGGTCACGGCGGCAAGATCGACGCCGGCGGCTTCCATTCGATGGACGAACTGTCCGGCCCGCGGGAAATCGGGATACTCTTCGCCGAGACCGCTGTCGATGAGGATCGTCTGGTCGCCGCTGCGCACGACAACGGCGTTCAGCGCCCAATCGAAGGCAACCTTTGACAGAAACCTGTCATCGAGCCACGCGTCCCGCACCTCGGGTTCGGCGTTGGTGGCCATCGACTCGGCCGGTGGGGTCAAGATGCCATCGCTGATGACCAGTACGTCGATGTCACCGACCCGTACCGCGTAGCGTGAAGGAACCAGTTCATCCGGCGCGGGTCTTTCTTGCGTGACGACTTTTCGGGGAATTGTTTGTGCATTCGACATGATGCGCTCCTGTTTTCGCGGTTGAGATGTGCCGGTCAGGGTTACATCGCGGAGTCTAGGTTCGGGTCTTTTGGCGGTCGAGCTACACCTGAGTATGGGGCTGCTCGTGCTCGGCCCCCGTGAAGCGAGTTCGTGCGCTTCGATCGGCGCGCCACGCGCACGCTTTGCTTCCATGCTTGTCAACGGTGGATCGAGCGAATGTCACCAAACATGCGTATAGTTTCGGCGGTCAATTCAATCGCCTAGCCTGGGTGCGTTGCTCGGTCCGTGACATCACGAACGTGATGATTGGCACAACCGCAGGCGGACTGAACTCCATGACACCCACAGAGGTTAAATTGATCGCCCTGTCCGGTGCGCAGCCGCTGCTGGACGTATCGGAGTACTGCCGGCGCGCGGGCATCAGCGAAGCCGAGGAACGGAGACTGCTGTTGCTTCTTGGGCGACAGGCGTCCTGCCACGAACTCCAGATGAACATCGTACAGCGCCGAATGCGTGCACGTTAGCGAACAGTCAAGGTCGCCTTATCGAACGCACGCTCGCAAACCTGTCGTGGTCGAGGTGCCGGACAATTGCACAGCGCGCGCTCTGTTCATTACGCGCCGCAGCGGCCATGGTCACTCCGGCAATCCTGCGAGCCGCAATCCGTCGGCAAACCGCTTGAAATCGTCCGGTCGATGGATCGGCAACCAATCGTGCAGATTGGAAACGCGCAACGCCGGATCAAGCTGCCTCAGGCGCCGCATATACCGACTTGCCTCGTCGGGACGGTTGGCAAGCGCATGGCTTGCCGAGGCAAGCGCGACTGCCACGAGCAAGCTCGGCAGGTTGGCGAGTGCCTTCTCGGCCCAGACCAGCGCATCGTCATAGTTACCGGAAAAGAAATGCGCGATTGCCGTTCCTGTCTGCATGCGGAACATCTCCGGGTCGAGCGGGCTCAGGCGAACGGCATGGGCGAGATCCTTGATGGCGCTCTCCGTTTCACCCCGAAAGACGCGCAGTACGCCACCCAGAAACCAAGCGAGTGCGAAGTTCGGATTGAGCAGTCGGGCCCTGTCGACCAACGCAATGCCGGCATCGAGGTCGTCGGCGAGATGACCGAGCGCGTGGCCGCCTCTCGTCAGCGCCACGGCATCGTCCCGGCCAAGCTCAACCGCAAGCCGCGCCAGTCTCGCGCCTTCGGCGATCTCTGCCGTGCGATCGAGCATCCAGCCGTTGAGCTTTCGCCAGAAGAAGCACCAGGCGGCGCCGGCATAGGCGGAGGCAAATTCATTGTCGAGCTCGATCGCCTTGTAGAACAGCGGCAGCGCAGCCTCGAGCGCCTCGCGGGTGCCGCTGTGCAGTTTTGCCATGCCACGAAGATAGTAGTCGTAGGCGTCGAGACTTTCGGTCGGCTTGCGTTTGGCGCGCTCCATCTCGATCCGTTCGAGTTGCGGCGAAATCGCGCCGACGACGCTTTCGGCTATCTCATCCTGCAGCTCGAAAATGTTGTCGAACGTGCCTTCGAAGCGCTCGGCCCAGAGATGCGCACCGGTCGTGGCATCGACGAGCTGGCCGGTGATGCGGACCTTCTTTCCCGATTTGCGCACGCTCCCTTCCAGAACATAGCGCACGCCGAGCTCACGCCCCGCTTCGGTCGCTTCCACGGCGCGGTCCTTGTAGGTGAAGCTCGAATTGCGCGCGATGACAAAGAGCCAGCGGAACCGTGACAGTGCGGTGATGATGTCCTCCACTACCCCGTCCGTAAAATACTCCTGCTCCGGATCGCCGCTCAGGTTCTGGAAGGGCAAGACGGTTATGGAGGGTTTGTCGGGCAGAGGGAGTTCCGGCGCCACCACGGGTGCATCTCCAGAGCTGCCATCGACGCGGCCCGAACCTTGCGAAAGGATATCGTTTCCGACATCGACAAGACGGACCTCGCCGACGAAGCGGAAGCCCTTGCGGGGGATGGTGCGCACCAGTTGCTGTTCTTCGCCGCTGTCACCGATGGCCTTGCGAACGGCGTTTATGTGGCTGGTGATCGTCGATTCCGAGACGATCCTGCCGCCCCAGATGGCGAGCAGCAGATCATCCTTTCCAACGACTCTGTCGCGATTCTCGATGAGATGCACCAACAGGTCGAAGACCTGCGGACCGACGGCGACAACCTGCCCGCTGAGCGTCAGTTCCCGGCGTTCCGGATCGAGCAGATAGCCTGCGAACTTGAATTGCACCTCAGCCCTCCTGGTCGACTTTCCCTGGTTGGCGATTGCCATCCGCGGACAACTGCCACGCCATCGCGTCGTTAGAGCATCCCCCCACGATCACACAACCGCTTGGACGGACAATCAAGCTATCCACAAGGGAAATTCAAGACAGGTCCAAGGACTTCCCTGGTGCATAGGAGCAGTCTCAGCGCAGATCGGCGGCAATGGTGCAGTCGAGAAGAAGCAGAGTGAACCCATGAAGATCGTCGTCATCGGAGGCACCGGCCTTATCGGATCGAAACTTGTGAAGAGCCTGCGCGAGCACGGACACGATGTGCTTGCAGCCGCGCCAAATACCGGCGTCAACACGATCACGCGTGAAGGCTTGGCCGCAGCGATGGATCGGACCGATGTGGTCGTCGACGTCGCCAACGCGCCGGTTTGGGACGACAAGGCCGTCCTCGAATTCTTCGAGACGTCGGGGCGCAACCTGTTGGCCGCCGAAGCTGCCGCCGGCGTGCGTCATCACATCGCGCTGTCGATCGTCGGCAGCGAGCGGTTGCCTGATAACGGCTACTTCCGGGCAAAGGTCGCGCAGGAAAACCTCATCAAGGCAGCCGGTATCCCCTACACCATCCTGCGCGCCACGCAGTTTTTTGAGTTCGTCGGCGGCATCGCGCAATCGGCAACAGTCGACGGAGAGGTTCGCCTTTCACCCGCTTTGTTCCAGCCCATCGCCTCCGACGATGTCGTGGCGGCGCTTGCCGATATTGCACTCGCGCCGCCCGTCAACGGAACGATCGAAGTCGCCGGACCGGAGGCCATACCGCTCGACGAGGTGGTCCGGCATTTCCTGCGGGCGATCAAGGATGATCGGAAGGTCGTCCCGGACGTTCACGCACGCTATTTCGGCGCACTCCTGGACGACCAGTCGCTGACCCCCGGCAAAAACCCGCGGCTCGGTGCAACTCGGTTCGACGATTGGGTCGGCCAACAGGTCGGACACTGAAATCGCAAGTATCGGGAATGGGGCAATGCTCGTGCTTCGACATGGGGGTCCGACATCCCATTTGCCGTGACGACGCCACGAAACCCAACAGGGACTGGGACAATGGATACGCTCGAAGACAAGATTGCCGCCGCCACCGGCACCGCCTCAGTCGGCGGCGCTCCGAAGCGATCCAGCAAGAAGAAGAAACTCGGCGTGTTGCTTTGCCTCGGCGCCGTGGTGGCCGTCGCAGGCGGCTGGGCCTGGGCCCGTCCGGGCAGTGAGGCGTCGACGGATAACGCCTATGTTCGTGGCGATGTCACCTCGCTTGCACCAAAGGTTGCCGGCTACGTCGTGGCCGTCGAGGTCCAGGACAACCAGAGCGTTCGGGCGGGCGAAGTGCTTTTCCGGATCGATGACAGGGACTATCGCGCTCGCCTTGCGCAAGCGGCGGCCAATGTCGAAGCTGCAAAGGCTCGGCTTGTCAACGTCGATGCGGAGACTGAGCTCCAGCACGCCCTTATTCGTCAGGCCGAAGCCCAGAAGCTATCGGCCATCGCAGAGATGAATCTTGCGGCCAAGGCATATGAACGCCGGCGCGAACTGATCCGCAGCAACACCATCAGTCAGGCGCATGTCGACGAAAGCGAAGCGGCGCGATCGAAAACGGAGGCAGGCGTATCTGCGGCCTCTGCGACGATCGAGGCGCAGAAGCAACGCATCACCGTGCTCGCGGCGCAGCGTGAAGCCGCCGTCGCGGCCGTGGCACAGGCAGAAGCGGCGCGCGACCTTTCTCAGATCGATCTGGAGAGCACGACCGTCCGCGCCCCGGTCGGTGGGGTTATCGGCAACCGCCAGGTTCGCGTCGGCCGGTTCGTCGCGCCTGGCACCACCCTGCTCGATATCGTTCCGGTCGACGATGTGTGGGTTGTTGCCAATTTCAAGGAAACGCAGCTTGAACACATCCAGCCGGGGCAGAGCGTTCGCATCACTATAGACAGCTATCCGGGTCAGACGCTTGACGGCACAGTCGACAGCTTCGCGCCGGGCAGCGGCTCAGCCTTCAGCCTGCTGCCGTCAGACAATGCAACCGGCAACTTCGTGCGCGTCGTCCAGCGGGTCCCGGTCAAGATCCGGTTTGCCAACAACCCTTTGACTGGGCGGCTGGTGCCAGGTCTGTCCGCAAGGGTGGACGTTGATCTCAGGAGCGGGTCATGACCAGGCACGTAGCCATTACCAGGAACCGCGACACGTCTGCGTCCGGAGTGTTGCTCGTCATAGGTATCGTGCTGGCGGCACTGACGGAGGCGATTGCAAGCACCGTTCTTTCGCTCGGACGCGGCGATATCATCGGTGATATCTACGCCACTCCGGACGAGTTCGCCTGGCTCGACGTCGGTTATACCGCCTTCAAGCTCATCGGCTTCATGGTCGCCGCTTCGATGCTGACCCGCATCCGTCCGCTCAGTCTCGTGATCGGATCGACGCTCATCATGGGGCTTGCGTCCGGGATGGCGTCCGCGACGACGTCGCTGGATCTTTTGATTGCCCTCCGGATCGTTCAGGGGCTTGCCGGCGGGGTCCTGCTCGTTGCAGGGCAGGCCACCATCTTCTTTGCTTTTCGGAGCGCCCATCAACCAATCCTTCAGGCGCTGTTTGCAATGGGCGCGGTGGTCGCGCCCGCAACGCTCGCTCCGACACTTCAGGGGTGGCTGCTCGACAGCCAGTCCTGGATCTGGATCTTCTACTGCAACGTCGTCCTGTCTCTCGGCGCTACCGGGCTCCTCTTGATGGTTGACGATCCGACACCCTTCATGACGAGGCAACGTCCATTTGATTGGGTCGGGATTACGCTCGTCTCGCTGGCACTTTTCTGCTTCACCTATGTCTTCAGCCAGGGAAGCCGCTGGGACTGGTTTGAACAGCCGCGCATCCTTTGGCTCTCGGTGGTCGGCGTGGCCTCGCTATTCTTGTTTCTCGGGCAGCAGGTGCTGCGCAAGGGCACCGGCCTCCTCGATTTTACCGTGTTCAGATCGGACGATTTCGCCTTCGCCTTCATCGTCAGTTTTGTCGCCGGAGCGGCGCTGTTTGGCAGCGCGTTCCTGATCCCGTCTTTTGCCGTCTCCGTTCTTGCTTTCACGCCGACCGATGCGGGCCTGCTGCTCCTGCCGAGCGGTACCCTCTTCGTCGGGGCCTTGCTTTTTGCCGCCTTTCTCATGCAGGTCCGTCGGCTTCCTCCGTTCGCGACCGTGCCCTTCGGTATCTTGATGATCACGGTGGCCATGTGGATGCTGTCCGGCTCGACCAGTGAAAGCGGTGCCGCCGACATGATGGCTGCGATCCTTTTGCGCGGCCTCGGCCTTGGTTTCCTGTTCCTGTCGATCACGCTGATTGCCTTTACCAATCTCGACAGGCGAAACCTCGCCTCCGGCATTGGACTGTTCAACACCGGGCGCCAGTTCGGCGGTCTTGTCGGCGTTGCCGGGCTTCAGACCCTTATCGACCATAACGTCGCCGCAAACGTCGCGGTTCTTGGATCAAGCGTCAATGCGGGAGGTCAGGCTGTCATCGAACGTCTGGCCGGCACGACAGCCATGCTCGCGGCGCGTGGCATGGATGCTGTTCCCGCCAGCCGAGCCGCGATGGCGCTTCTCGGCCGCGCAGTCACCGGACAGTCAATCGTGATCGCCTTCGACACGGCGTTCACTGCCGTGGCGCTGCTGTTCGTCGTCGCAGCGCCCGTGCTCGTGGCCATCAAGGTCGGATTCGCCAGGCGAGCCAAAGCACGCCACACGCACCCCGACCGTTGACCGAACGGGCCGCCCTAAACCCAGGTATAGCTCGACCGTCAACATCGCTCGAACCTAGAGTCCAAGCCGTGAACTGTGAACAGTACTCTTCGATCAGGCAAACAGGAGGGCGTCATGTCGCCGCTAGAAGCAAGATCCCATACGAACACGACTTTGGAGCCCGCGCCGCCCGGTCGGTCGGCTCCAGAAGAGCTGGTTCCATCGCGCTACGCGGTGCGGGTCGGTGACATAGAGGTGCTGGTGGTCAGCGATGGGGTGCTGCCCTTGCCAACCACGATGTTGGGACACAATGCCGACCCGGCCGATCGGGCAGCCTGGCTTGGAGACATGTTCTTGCCGCAGGATGCTTTCGACTGGTCGCTGAACGTGGTCGTGGTGCGAAGCGGTGCCCAAACCATTCTCATCGACGCCGGGCTCGGCATGGATCCGGACTTGAACCTGCCTCGGGCGGGTCAGTTGATCAGGCGCCTGGAGGCTGCGGGTATCGATCTCGCAGCAGTGACCGACGTGGTTCTTACCCACATGCACATGGACCACATTGGCGGACTGCTCGTCGATGGCGTGAAGGAGCAACTGCGCCCGGATTTGCGGATCCACGTGGCGGCCGCCGAGATCAAATTCTGGGAATCGCCGGATTTCTCGCACGCGGTCATGCCGCAGGGTTTCCCGGACGCGCTCCGGGCAACTGCCAAGCGCTTCGCGAACGAGTATCGCAACCATCTTCGACCGTTCGAGGACGAGTGCGAGGTCGCGCCGGGCGTGGTTGCGCAGCGCACGGGCGGCCATACGCCCGGGCACTGCGTGGTCCGCGTGGCCTCGGGAGGCGACCGGCTGATGTTTGCCGGCGATGCCCTGTTCGCCGTCGCCTTCGACCATCCCGACTGGTACAACGGCTTTGAGCACGACCCCGAGGAGGCTGCTCGCGTTCGGGTGCGTCTCATGAAGGAACTGGCCGAGACAGGATCGTCGCTGGTGGCCACGCACCTGCCTTTCCCGTCCGTCGGACATGTGGCGATCGATGGCGATCGCTTCCGGTGGGTTCCGGTATTCTGGGACTACTGACGTCTCCAACTGAGCGAATGGCGCGCAAGAACCATCGGTTCGCGTGCATGGCGACAAGGGCGGGTTCGCCCTTGTCCTTTTCAGAGCAAGGTGCCGCTAGCCGGCCGTAGCGGAGGGAGAAACGCTGCCTCGCCACGGGAGTGGAAATGGACCAGCAAACGCAATTGTTTCCCGTCCTCGTCTGTATTCTGGGCATCGCCGGAATTGTCGTCTGGCATCTGCAGGGCAGGGCGCGCCCAACGGCGCGGCTGGTCGTGCAGATCGCCTTCTTCGCATCGATGACGGCAGCGCTCGCCTGCAGCGGCCTCAATCCGTTTCGCTACGACCGGACCGGTCTCGATGGCGCGCAGACACTGCTCGTGACGGCAAAGACGCTCTGGTGGGTTCATCTCTCCTGGGCGGTGATCGGGTTCGTCCGGCTTTACCTTGTCCTCGACGGACGGCCGCGGGAAGCGCGACTGATCCAGGATCTGGTGGTCGCCGTCGTCTATCTCGGCGTGCTGCTCTCTACCCTGGCATTCGTCTTCGGTGTGCCAATAGGGGGCCTGCTGGCGACGTCGGGCGTCATTGCGATCATTCTCGGCCTCGCGTTGCAGAGCACTTTGGGTGACGTCTTCTCGGGCATAGCGCTGACCCTCGGTCGCCCTTATGTCCTTGGTGATTGGATCTGTCTCAGTGACGGAACGGAAGGCCGGGTGGTCTCAAGCAACTGGCGGTCGACGCATCTGCTGACCGCGGCCCACAATCTCGTGGTCCTGCCCAACAGTGTCCTGGCAAAGGTGGGGCTGACCAACATCAGCCAGCCCGACGAGAACCACCAGATCGTCGTGTCGGTTCGCGTGGCTCCAACCCGCATGCCGCACATGATCGTCGACGTGATGCATGCTGTCCTCGACAGTTGCAACGCGATCGTGAAGCAGCCGGCTCCAACCGTCGGGCTTGTGGGGATCGATGCCAGCGCGATCACGGTGGAGCTCCAGTTTCGGGTCACCAGCCCGGCGCAGCGCGGCCCAGCGCGCAACGAAATCATCGACCTGGTCTATCGGCATTGCAGGGCGCATGGTGTGCAACTGGCCCTGCCTGCCGAGAGCCCGCTGATGCAGGACCTTCGCATGTCCGACCCGCAGCACGCCGTCGCGCCGGCACAGGACCTGATCGACGCGATCCCGATCTTCTCCAATCTCAGCCAGGAAGAACGCGATACGCTTGCGGCCGCGGCGACGCCGCGCAGCTTTGCCGCCGGGGCCGAAATTGTCAGAGAAGGCCGGTCGCTCGAAAGCCTGATGATGATCAAGAACGGCGTGGTGGCGATGAAGAGCGGCGATGTGGAAATCGCGCGCCTGGCCCCCGGTGATTTCTTCGGCGAGGACGGCCTGTTGGCAGGAGTGAAGGAGAAACACGACCTCCATGCCGTCACCCGCCTTACGGTCTATGAAGTAGATCAGGCAGCATTCGCGCCGCTTTTGTCGAAGCGCCCGGAAATTGCGGAGGATCTGGCAATCCACCTGGCGCAACGGGAGGCGATCGGAGCAAGTTCGGAATTGCCAGCGAACCAGCGCGAGCGACGCAAGCTGGACCTGCTTCATGCGATCCGATCCATCTTTCGAAGCCAGCGTGAAAGCGCGAACGGTTGAAGCGGAGACGCGGCAGTTCGCACGCGGGCACAACTTCTGCTGAGACAAAATCGCCGCTGCGGCAAACCTACGTATATCTGTTTCTCTCCGGAGGCCGGCCATACGATCCCACGCATTGCCAACAACGTGAATGGAGGAGAAATCCATGCGAAAACTAGCGATTGGCTTGCTGTTTGCGACGCTGATCACCGGACCGGTAGCGGCCTCCGACGAGCCCTATAATGCCAAGGTCACAGTGGTGTTCGACCACGCCCTTCCGAATGTGCCGGGCAAGAGCATGCGCGGCGTTCTGGTCGAGTACGGCCCGGGGGGCCACAACCCGTCACATACCCACCCCAAGAGCGCTTTTATCTATGCGACGGTGATCGAGGGCAGCATCAAGAGCCAGATCAACGACGGTGCGGTGAATGTCTACAAGACCGGCGAGAACTGGATCGAAGTCCCAGGCGATCATCACCGCGTAAGCGCGAACGCCAGCGATAGCGAGCCGGCGAAGATCCTGGCTGTTTTCGTTCTCGATACGACCGAAACGAAGATGGTGCTGCCTGCAAAGTAAAGCCCTTCTTCCCATTCAAACACGGTGATCCATAGACGAGCTTGCAAGGAGCAGAACCATGAAAATCGTCATTATCGGCGGGACCGGCCGCATCGGGTCAAAAGTCGCAGAGCGCCTCAGAAGCAAGGGCCACGACGTCGTGCAATCGGCGCCGTCCACGGGCGTCGATACACTGACTGGTGAAGGATTGGCCGAGGTGCTTGCCGGCGCTCAGGTGGTGCTCGACGTCAGCAACTCGCCATCCTTCGAACCGAGCGCCGTGCTTTCGTTCTTCGAACGGTCGACCTCGAACCTGCTTGCGGCGGAGCGGGCGGCCGGTGTCGGACACCACGTCGCACTTTCCATCGTCGGTATCGAACGGTCGCCCGACAATGGCTATTTCCGCGCCAAAGTCGCACAGGAGACCCTGATCAAGAAAGGTGGCGTTCCGTACACCATCGTAAGGTCGACGCAGTTCCTGGAGTTCCTCGGCGGCATTGCCGATGAGGCAACGGTCGACAGGACCGCCAGGGTCTCGTCCGGCGCGTTCCAGCCGATCGCCGCAGACGACGTCGCGACCTTCGTCGCAGAAGCGACGATCGGCAAGCCTGAAAACCAGACGATCGAAATCGCCGGGCCCGAAAAGAAGCCCATGAGCGAATTCATTTCCGAGTATCTGGCAGCTGTCGGCGATGGCCGAAAGGTTGTTGCCGACCCGGACGCCAAGTACTTCGGCACGCGCGTCGACGATCAGTCACTGGTTCCTCTCGGATCCGCCAAGCTGGGTCAACTCGACTTCAGGACATGGAATGCCCAACAACCTCAGGCGTCAGCCTAAGATCTTTCCGTCGGGGTCGATGCGGCGACGAGACGCGCACCGGCCCCGACGCCTTTGTCTCGGGTGCGGCCACGCGCTCGAAGCAAAGAGAGAATCCAAGGTTTACGATCCACGTCTTCATCGGTCATGATGGAAATGGCAGCCGGCGACCGTCTCGAAGCTCGCAGAGGCTGGTTCGCGCAGACTTGATGTTCGACAGAAACCCGGCCCGTGCCGGCAAATCGCCGGCGCACATGATATGAAATGCCAAGGTTATTTCGACGAACAGGAAACGGTCGGGGGACCGGGCCATGGCCAAACTTTCAATCGAACCCGCTGCGTCTCGCGACCCGCTTTCACTTGTGGTCGGTGCAACAGCCTGCCAGGTGATCGGTGGCCTCGTTCCGCAAATGTCGCCTTTTGTGGTCGCGGGACTGATTGACGGTCTTGCGCTGTCCGAGCGCGACGCCGGTATTATCGCGTCGGTCGAACTCCTGGCGCTGGCCGTCACCGCTATCCTCGTCGCGCCAGTGCTGCCGCGACTATCCTGCCGGCGCGCCGGGATGTCTGCGCTTGTCGTGACCATGGCGGCCCAGGCCGCCTCTGTCGTACCGGACGGATGGACTTCGCTGGTCTTGTTGCGCGGCATTGCGGGCATCGGTGAGGGAGCGCTCTATGCCATGTCACTCAGCCTTGTCGCGTCGCATTGCCGCAATCCCGAAAGGATCTTCGGTCTGTTCCAACTCGTCTGGGCAATCGGCAGCGTGGCGCTGTTTGGCATCGGTGGCGAGGTGACAGCAGCCTATGGCCACCGAGGGATTTTTGCGCTGTTGGCGGGTTTGACGCTGGCCTTTTCTCCGCTTCTTCTTCTCATGCCGGATCTCAAGACCCTGAAGCATCCGGTCACCCGGACGCCACCGTCTGTGCCGCTTTTCGGAAGCCTGCTGTTTGCTGCGATTGTTCTTTACGTCGCGGTCTCCGCCGGTCTCTTTGCCTTCAGCGGACCGATGGGCGAGCGCATCGGTCTGGACACGGCCGCGGTCGGATACATCCTCACCCTGTCGACCATAGTTGGCCTTGCCGGGGCGGGCGCGGCGACGGCACTGAACGTTCGCTGGGGACGAACGATCCCGATCTCCGCATTCTGCCTTGGCTACGTGGTGGTGACGCTCGTCCTTTGTCTCTGGGAGAACGCGGTTGCTTACAGTGTTGCGGTCATCGTCTCCGCCGTCCTTTACTACTTTTCACTGCCGTATCTTTTCGGCCTGGCCGCAGCGCTGGACCAAAGCGGGCGCTGGGCGGCCGCAGCCGGATCGGCGTATCTGCTCGGATTTGCCGCCGGGCCAGTCTTTACAGGGGCCGTGATTGCAGCGTCGGGGTATGCAAGCCTCGCGGCGGTCTGCGTCAGCATGACGATTGCTGCCTGGGCCCTTGCCGTGTCCGTCGTCGCCCGCGCCTTCAACGGACGTCGCCTGGTCGGCCGCCTCCCCAATTCGCCGGCTTAGGTTGATATCCTAGGTCGCCGAGGCGACGGGCAGAGCGAAGGTGACCGTGGCGCCCAATGTCTCGTTGTTGGCCACCCATAGCTTCCCGCCATGGGCTTCCACGATCGATCGGCAAATCGGCAGTCCCATGCCCATGCCGTTGCCCTTCGTCGTAAAGAACGGTTCGAACACGCGCTCCGGATCCTTGAATCCGCTTCCGGTGTCCTCGACCGAGATCCTGATGGTGTCGAGGTGATCGTGGCTGGACACGATCTTCAGTGAACGCAGGGGGTTCGTCGTGTCCATGGCCTGGATGCCGTTGCGGATGAGGTTTACCAGGACCTGCTGAACCTGAACCCGATCGAGCGCCACTTTGGGAAGATGCTGGTCCAAAACCAGGTCGATGCGGGTCGTCGTTGCAGCGATCTCATCTGACATCAGATCAAGCACCTCGTAAACGAGGCGGTTCACGTCTTCGACCGCCCGTGACTGCGGCTGGTGTTTGAAAAGCGCTCGGATGCGGCTGACAACCTCGACGGCCGCCGCAACGTCCAGGGTGATGCGCTCTGCTGCGCGCTTGCCGCGCTCGATGTTCGCAGGCTCGGCCGAAAGCCAGCGCAGGCATGCGTCAGCGTCGGCGGCGATCGCCGCCAGCGGCTGGTTGACCTCGTGTGCGATTGAAGCGGAAAGCTGCGACAGATTGGCCGCCTGGGTCGCCCGCGCAAGCTTCTCGGCCGAACGGCGCAAGGCAGCCGTTGTTTGCACCTGATCCTCGATATCGTGGCAAAGGCCGAACCACTGGACGATGTTGCCGTCCTGATCCCGCATGGGCTCCGCACGGCCGGACATCCAGCGATAGACGCCGTCTGCCCGAAGCAACCGGTACCGCATCGAAAATCGCTCCCCGGTCGCAAGGCAGCGGGTGAGCTCTGCATAAACAGCGTCCGCGTCGTCCGGATGGAAAATCGTATCCATGACGGATGCAACGTCACTCACGTTTGAGAGATCAAGACCCAGATAGTCCGCCATGCGCCGGTTGACGAGCGTAGTGGTGCCGTCGGGTGTCAGGCGCCAAAGATTGCTCGGAACCATGTCGACCAGCAAGGATAGCTCGACCGAGCGAGCACGCAGGCTCTCCTCGGCCTTCTTCTGGTGCTCGATGTCGATGGTCTGCCCATGCCAGACCGTAACGCGACCGTGTGCGTCCCTTGACGGTCTGCCCGACGCGCGAAACCAGCGAAACGCGCCGTCCGCGCCACGCAGACGGTGCGCGCTGTCAAACGGCTCGCCGGCGTCCATGCTCCGCCGCCAGGTCGTCGCCACAAATCGCTGATCGTCCTTGTGGATGCGTTCAAGCCACGCACCGTGGTCTTGCAGGCCATTGCCGAAATATGCGTCCATGCTTCGGTTGCGATAGATGAACCGGCCGGCCGGATCCATCGACCACATGTGGCCGGGGACGTTGTCGAGAAGGTCAAGCGCGAACTCGGCGCTGTTGCGAGTATGTTCGCGAAAGGCGGCGTCTTTCCTTAGTCCGTCGTCGTTGGACATCTGTCGCTCCGCAGAAGACGACGGTCAAGAAAAGGACTTCACGCCGAAGCTCGGCGGCGGACCGGCAGCCTTGGTGAATGGATGGCCGCATTATATCCCGAAGGCCCTCGTTTTCAATCTGACCTGCTGGAGGCGGGCGGCCCGCGATCGTGCGGCGCATAAACGGATGTATAGCTGCCGCACGCGGCGCGCTTCCGGCACGATAACAAGCGACCATAACGGTCGGTTATGTCAGGCGGAGGACGAAGCAACATGACCCAGCGGTTCAATTATTCCAAGCTTTCGCCCGGCATGGTCAAAGCCATGATGGCGCTCGGCAACGAGATCAGGAATGGCTCGATCGAAGAGACGATACTCATCCTCGTCGACATGCGGGCGTCCCAGATGAACGGATGTACGTTCTGCATCGATATGCATGCCAAAGAAGCGATCATCCATGGCGAGCGGCCGCTGCGCCTGTTCCATATCTCGGCCTGGCGTGAGTCCACCTTGTTCTCGCAGCGAGAGCGGGCCGCGCTTGCCTGGACGGAGGCGCTGACGAAGCTCGCCGACGGTGGCGTTCCCGATGAAGTTTACGACAGAGTGAGGGGTGAACTGTCCGAGCAGGAGATTTCCGATCTCACGTTCCGGATCATGGCGATCAATGCCTGGAACCGCATCAGTGTCGCGGCCCGCGCCGTTCCTGGTTCCGCCGACAAGGCTTACGGGTTGGACAAGGCCGGTCTCTAGATGGATATCTGTCGGGCAATGGCGGCCCTCTTTATGCTTGCCTGCTTTGTCGGCTGTGCCGCGCAGCGGGCCGAGGTCACAGCGCAGCCCGTTGCCACATCACCGACGTTGCAAGGCGGCCAGCCTGTTCGAACGCAACAAGGGTCCGGGGCACAAGACCTCCTGTACATCACCGACAGAGAGCCGACCGCCGATTCCGGCAACCGGCTGTCCTACAGTGCAAAGCGGGCGATCTACTTGAGCTTCGGATCGGTATCGATCGCCCCAAGACGCTACGCTTCTGCCGGGAGGAAAGAATTCCGGGTCGACGCCGTTTCCGAGGCCGGCCGGTTTCCGGCAACGCCCTACGGCGTCGTCGCGACGGCGAACGGACTACGCCGCACTCCGCAGGCGGTCGCGGCGCATGAACAGGCCGTCGCGTCGCTGCAGGCTCAAATTGGCCGGCGTCTCGCAGCGGCCGAACGCAAGGAAGTCGTCGTCTTCGTTCACGGATACAACAACAGCTTCGAAGATGCGGCACTCGCCACCGACGAGATTTGCCGATCGCTGCAAAACCAGTTTGTCTGCATTGTCCTGACATGGCCCGCCGGAGGCGCCGGCGGTTCGTTCTTTGGCTACAACATTGACCGCGAGTCGAGCGAGTTTGCGGTTGCGGACTTCAAGAAGGCCGTTCGCGTCATCGCCGGAACGAAGGGTGTCGAGAGGCTTCACCTCCTGGCCCATAGCCGTGGAACCGACGTGCTGGCGAGTGTCGTCCAGCAGCTTGCCATCGAAGCGTATGTCAGCCGATCCTCGCTTTGGCAGCGGTACAAGATCGCGAATGCTGTGTTTTTCGCTCCCGATATCGATCTCGATGTCGCGTCTTCCAAGTTGTTTGCCTGGGTCTCTGACCCGGACCTTGCCTTCGGAAGCAAATCGACCCCAAGCGCATTGCCCTCGCAAGGCTCCATGCACCTTACGGTCTATTCGTCTCCAAGGGATGAGGCGTTGAAAGCCTCGACGCTGATCTCCGGCAGCGCGTTGCGGCTTGGTCAGCTCGCCGTCGGCAACCTTCCCAGTGACAGGGGCGAGGCGGCGTCCAAATGGGCAGGATTGCACATGGGAGGGCTGGTCGATTTCGTCGAGTATTCCGGCGGCAGCGGCTTTATCGGCCACAGCTATTTCTTGTCCGACGCTACGATCAAGACAGACCTGGTTGCGCTGATCCGCGACAGAGCCAAGGCCGGTGACCCCCGACGCCAGCTCGTGGAAATCAAGCGCCCATTCTGGCGGACGTCGGATGCTCAACAGGCGGCGCGATGATGGTTGCAACACGTCGGGAGTTACTGTTTACCCCAAGACTAGGCTGCCTCGTTCGTCCCGGCTGAAATGTTGGGACCCGAGCGTTCTGGCGGTGCGAGGCCGCTGTTCGCGCGCTTTTGGTCAGTCAGAAAGGGCTGCGCGGTGAATGGAGGCGCGGCTCGGCTGCCTCACCATCACTCGGGTCACTGATCTTGCCCCGACCGTCATGCGCTTAGGACAATCGCTTCCATGGCGGCTGCAAGCAGCATGCGCGCACCTGTTACGGAGTGCTCTTGCTCGACATATTCGGCCTCGTTGTGGCTAAGCCCATCGCGGCAAGGCACGAAGATCATGGCCGCCGGCGCAACACGACTGACGAACAAGGCATCGTGGAAGGCGCCGGAGAGCATGCGCTTGGTCTTCAATCCGAGCGACGCGGCGGCGCGATCGAGGCCGGCCAGCAGGTCTTCCGAAAAGGCAGCCGGCGGCATGTCGAAGATCTGCCTCAACTCGCTCCGGCAGCCGGCGGCTGCGGCAGCGTTGTCGCAGGCGCGCCGGATCTGGTTTTCCAACGCGTCGATGACCGTAGTTTCCGGATGCCTGAGGTCGATGGTGAACGTCACCAAGCCCGGAATGGCATTCACCGAACCCGGCTCGACCGCAAACCGGCCGACGGTGAAACGGACGCGCGGATCGCCCGGCATCGTGCCCTTGTAGAGCGGTTCGAGCGCGGCTATGGCGGCCGCCATGGGATCGCGACGGAACTCGAGTGCCGTCGTGCCGGCATGCGCTGCCTGGCCCCTGATCGTCACCTCCAGCCACCGCGTACCCTGGATGCCGTAGACGATGCCGATCGGGGTGTTTTCCTGTTCGAGCGACGGACCCTGCTCGATATGAAGTTCGATATAGCCGGAGATCGGGAAACCGAGTGGACGCATTTCGGCCTCCGGCAAGGCGTGCAGCGTTGCCTTCAACTCCTCGACGAACCGGGCGCCGTCGCGACCGCGAAGATCGGACCAGGCGTCAGGGATCGTGGCCGCGGCGAAGGCCATGGAACCCATGGTCCCCGGTTGGAACCGGCTTCCTTCTTCGTTGGTCCAGGCAACAACCTCGATCGGCAGATCCGTTTCGATCCCGGCATCCTCAAGGCTTTCCATCACCTCGAAGGCCGAAAGGGTTCCCAGAGCGCCATCGAAGCGTCCGCCGGTCGGCTGGCTGTCGAGGTGGCTGCCAATGACGAAGGGGGGCTTTTCGGGAAAGCGGCCTTCGCGCCGGATGAACAGGTTCGCCATCGGATCCTGAAACACGCGAAAACCGCGCGCGAGCGCGCGCTCGGCCAGAAGGCGCCTTGAGGTGCGATCTTCGGCCGACAGGGCCTGTCGGTTGACGCCGCCGGCAGGCGTCGCCCCGATCCTTGCGAAGTCATCGAGGCGCTGCAGCAGTCGCTTGCCGTCAATTTCGATGCGAGAGGTCATGGTCGGCTCCTGACAGGTCGTCCCGATCAGCCGTAGGCTGCATCATGAAAGGCGATTTCCAGTTGCTGTGCGCGCCCGAAGATAGCGCTCAGACGTTTGCGCTCGGAAACCTCGAGCGTGTCGCCGGCGGCGTCGAGCTCTTGCCTCAGCCACTTCGCCTGCGCCGCGAAATCATCATCCGCATGCATTTCGACCCATTCTTTCAGATGCGGATCGGCAATGTTTGCTTGCGCAGCCCTTTTCGACCAGGTCCAGTACATCCATTCCGCGGCGAACATGGCGGCGACGGTATCGAAGAAGCCTCCGTTGCGGGCGATATCCAGCATGCCCGTTCGGAAAGCCTCGACCTCGGCAACATTGAGATCGTAGGCGCCGGGATCGATGCTGCGCTCGGCAAAAATCCGTTCGAAATAGGCAATCTGCTGGTTGGCGAGCGCATCCAGAACGGCGATCAGCCAGCGCTTCTGTACGATCGTCTCGGCCTTCGCCGTCGCAAAGGCGAAGATCGAGATCGCGGTTTCGACGAAGGCACCCTCATAGACGAGATAGCGTTCGAAAACTTGCGCGGACAGGCGCTCCAGCACGATGTCGTCGACGAAGCGATGGTTCACCATGGCTTCGAAGACGGCAGCGTTTTCCCGCAGGATCTGTTCCGAAAGCGTTTCAGCCGCCATCGTCATGCCTCCAGCGCCGGTTCTGCGGCGGCGCGGAAAGCTTTGACCCGCTCGATGTCGACCGGGTTCCACCAGACCCCGCCCTGCTTCAGCGACGAGGCAACGATCACGCCGTTGGTGCGCTTGAGTATTTCGACGATGTTGTCCTTGGTCACGCCCGAGCCGACCAGAAGCGGCAGATGCGTGGCCGAGCCGATCTCTTCGATTTCCTCTATGGTTGCCGTGTTGCCGGTGCGCTGACCGGTGGCGATCACGCCGTCGGCATCGAAGAAGGCGAGGTCACGCGTCAGTTCCTGGATCGACCGGTCGGCGACGATCGCGTGAGCGCCATGCTTCACGTGGCTGTCGGCAAAGACCTTGATGTGCTCGGCGCGCAGCAGCGAACGATATCGCATTGCTTCTGCCGCACGGCCCTCCATGAAGCCTTCATTGGCGACATAGGCATTGGCCCACTGGTTGACGCGGATGAACCTGGCGCCGCCGGCCATGGCGATCGCAAAGGCCGGGATCGGCGCATTGGCAAGGACGTTGATGCCGAGCGGCACACCGGTGGCCCGCGCGATCCGGTCGGTGACGACGGACATGAAGGCTGCCGTTTCGTGGCCGATATCTTCCGGTTTGGAGAAGGGCACGTCGCCATGATTTTCCATCATCAGGCCATGCAGGCCACCCTCGACCAGCGCCTCGGCATCACGCATGCAGGCATCGTAGATGGTCGACATATCGGCGCCCCGATAGCGCGGCGCACCGGGGAAGGCCGGGCAATGGATCATGCCGATCAGAACCTTGTCAGTCCCGAATATTTCCCTTATGGCGCTTGAGGACTTGTCAGATATTTCCTGCATTTCTCTCCCTTTCGAAGGTATGTTCATGCACGCTTACGTAATCGGTAATGTGACGGTGGACGAGACCATCGCCGTGTCGGAAATGCCGGCCGCGGGCGCATCGATCCATGGCAGCCAGCGATCCCGGGATCTTGGTGGCAAGGGCGCGAACCAGGCGGTCGTGATGGCCCGGACGGGCCTGTCGACGAGCCTTGTTGCCGCTTTCGGCGACGGCTTTCGCGCCGACATGATCCGCCAGCACCTGGCGAGCGAACCGGTCGTCAGCAGCCTTGTGCCCATCCCCGGGAAGTCCACCGACTTCTCGATCGTGCTGACCACACCGGATGGCGAAAACGTCAACATCACCACGACCGACTGCGCGCAAAACCTAACGCTTGCCGATGCCATCGCGCCCTTTGCCAATGCCGCTCCCGGAGACCTCGCGGTGCTCCAGGGCAATCTGTCCGACGAGACGACCCGAGGCGTGCTTGAGGCCGCTCGCACCCGCCGAATGACTACTGCCTTCAATCCGTCTCCCTTGCGTCCCTATTTCAGCAACCTGTGGCCTTTGACCGACATCGCCTTTCTCAATGAGGGCGAGGCGCAGGCAATGACCGGCACACGTGGCGAAGAGGCTGCCCGCAAGTTGCTTGCGGCTGGCGTTCGCGAAGTCGTCCTGACCTTCGGCGGCAACGGCGCCATGCTTGTCACAGCCGAGGGCAGCGTCCGTGTTGCTGCCGTCGAATGCGACGTCGTCGACACGACAGGTGCCGGCGACACGTTCATGGCGGTGGCGCTGGCATCCGCGGCACTGCGTGGCAGCGGCCTCGACAAGACGGCCATCGAACATGCGACGCGGGCTGCCGCCATCACCGTCAGCCGCCCGGGCACCCGCTCGGCGTTCCCCTCGGTCGAGCAACTGACGGCGATCCTCGCCGCGCGCTGAGTTTTCAACCCAGCGCGCTTTGCCGTGCCTAGCGCGCCGTCTCCGTCATCCATCCGAGGATGTTCTTCCAGAGGCGGCCGTAGCCCTCCCACTCGCAGAATGCCGGCGACAGCCAGTGCGGGCCGATATCGGACGTCCAGGCGGCGGTGCGGCCCTTGCCGAAGCTGCCAAGGACGAGCAGCGGGTGGCCGCCCTGGTCTGCCGGAAGACGGGCGATGACCTCCGCGCCCGGGCGCACCTCCACTTCGTTGACGCCGAGAAGCAGCGGCCAGTCGCCCGAAAGCCCCGCCATGGTCGGATGATCCGGCTTGACGACGTCGGCAACAGCACCTTCCGGGATTTCGACGCGGTCGTCATAGGGAAGGCAGGTGACGGGAAGCGTGTCTTCGACCGCCGTACGGCGCCAGCGCGCCTTGCCGTCGATGCCCTGGAAGGAGAAGTAGCCGCCGACCATCAGCAATGCGCCGCCTTTTTCCACCCAGGCCTTGATCAGCTTCAGCCGGTTCGGAACGGTGCGGGAGTGCAGCCAAACGGCCGGCGGCAGCAACAGCGAGTTGGCGCCGATGTCCGACAGGATGATGGCGTCGTAGGCGTCGAGGCCGGCCATCTCATAGGGGAACTGTTCGACCGCGTCGTGCGCGGTCATGTAGGTCAGCTCGAATTCGCTGCCCTTCAGCACCTTGACGAGCGGTTCCGCCCCGAGATGAAAGGTGACGCTGCCGAACTGGTCGAAACCCTTGTAGTGGGTGGCGGAGCTAACCCAGCTCTCGCCGACGAGAAGTACTTTCTTGGTCATGGTCTATCCGTAGGTCTTGAATTGCGTTTGGAGCCGACTGTCAGGCTCCGGTTTGGAATACCGAGCGGGGGTTGCCCCGCATCATCCGGTCGAGCGCATCGTCGTTCAGTCCGTGTCGTTTGAGGCGCGGCAGGAAGTGGCGCAGGACGTAGGCATAGCCGTTGCCTCCGTAGTGGCTGAGCATCATCTTCAGGAACACGTCGTGCGAAAGCAGGATGCGGTCGATGTGGCCGGCCTCCACCAGCCTTGCGATCGCCCGTGCGGCCTCCTCGTCGCTGGGGCATTGCACCTGCTGGTCGGCATAGAAAAAGTCCATGCCGATCATGTCGTATTCGATGAACGCGCCGCGGGCGGCAAGTTCGCTCTGGTATGCGAAATCATCGTGCGACGGGTTCATGTGGCAAAGCACGGTGTGGCGGAGATCAGCACCTTCTTCAGTAATGACATCGAGCACGCGATGGCCGAGCCGGAACCAGCCCGGCAGGTGCACCATCAGCGGCAGACCGGTTCGAACCTGCGCCCGGGCCGCGCCGCGCAACGACTTTTCCTCCGCCGGGGTGAAATCCGCGGAGACGCCGATCTCACCGATCAGCCCGATTTTCACATCCGTGCCATCGACGCCTTCGATCGCCTCGCGAACGATGCCGTCGGCGATCTGGTCGACGCTCATGCCGGCTACCTCGGCCGGATGGGAGGAGGCGAGGTAATATCCCGCACCCATCACGATGTTGAGGCCGGTCGCCCTGGAAATCCGCCTGAGCGCCAGCGGGTTTCTGCCGATGCCCTTGCAGGTGGGTTCGACGACCGTGCGGCCCCTTTCGGCGGCGAAGGCTTTCAGTTCGGCGATTGCCAGGGGTTCGTCGTCAAGCGTGATGTTGTGCTTGTTGACGAAGGGATCCTGGCGCAGTTCGCCGAGGATCTCCATGCAGACGAAACCTTCGGCGAGATACTGACGCTCCTTCGTCTGCGGCGCGTTCCACCAGCAGCGGCAATCGTTGAGGATATGCTCGTGCATCAGCGTGATGCCAAGCTCTTCCGCATCGATCGCCCCCGTCACGGTCATCACCTTGCCGGATCGCACATGTGCTTCAGACAGTTCTTGTGTCATGACGGCTATCTCTTCTTGCCGCCGAGGCGAAAGTTGGCGGTGAAGATCCGGGTGTTGAGCCAGATCGCGACGAGAATAATCGCGCCTGTGACGATCTGCGTGAAGAACGGCGAGATATGCATCAGAATCAGGCCGTTGCCGATGACCGCAATCGTCATGGTGCCAAGCACGGTGCCGAGGATCGTGCCGCGACCGCCCATCAGCGACGTTCCGCCCAGCACCACCGCGGCGATGACCTGCAGCTCGAAGCCGACGGCCGCATTCGACGAGCCGGAGCCGAGGCGGGCGGCGATCAGCAGGCCGGCAAGGGCGCAGGCAACCCCGGCGATCATATAGACCGAAGCGATCACCCATTTCGCCGGCATGCCGACGCGACGGGCGGCCTCCATGTTGGAGCCGACTGCAACGACCTGGCGGCCGTATTTGGTCGAGGATATGACGACATAGCCTGCGACTGCGACCGCGACTGCGATCAGCGCCGGAACGGGGATGCCCAACAGTTCGCCGCGGCCAAGCATGAAGAAGCCCGGTGCGTCCTTGATCGGGATCGAGTAGCCCTGCGTCAGATAGAGCGCGAGCCCGCGCAGGATCGACAGGCCCGCAAGCGTGACGATGAACGCCGGAATGCCCTGATAGGCGGTAAACCACCCCTGGACGAAGCCGAGAGATGCGCCGAAGAAAAGCATGGCGACGACGACCAGCGGCCATGGATAGCCCATCGCCATCACGATGGCGGCAACCGCATTGACCAGCGCGACCTGCGAGCCTACCGAGAGGTCAATGCCACCGGTGATGATGACAAGCGTCATGGCGACCGCGACGATGAGGATCGGCGCCGCCTGGCGGATGACGTTCAGAATGTTGCCGAGCGTCATGAACGTGTCGGTCGTGGCAGCGAAGAAGACCACGCAGGCCAGGAAAAAGAAGGCGATCGACAGGACCTGGGCGTTTTCAGACAGGAAATCCGCCGCCGGCGAGCCTTTTGCGCGTTCGGTATAGGCCGTCATTGTTTGGCTCCTTCCCCGACGATCAGCTTGACGAGGTCTTCCAGGTTGGTCTTGCCGATTTCGCGCTCGGCCACCTTGGTGCCTTCGTACATGACGGCAATGCGGTCGCAGACACGGAACAGGTCCTGGAGGCGATGGGTGATCAGGATGACGGACACGCCTTTCGCTTTAACGCGGTTGATGAGCGCGAGCACGGCTTCGACCTCCGCCACGGCAAGTGCCGAAGTGGGCTCGTCCATGATCAGGACCTTCGGGTTGAACGACGCGGCGCGGGCAATGGCGATGGCCTGGCGCTGTCCGCCCGAGAGCTGGGCTACCTTTCCCGTCAGCCGGGGAATGCGGATCTCCAGGGCGTCGAGCATCTTGCGGGCTTCGGCGAGCATGGTCTTCGTATCGAGAAATGGCCCTTTGCTGATTTCTCGACCCAGAAAGAGATTGCCGACCACATCGATGTGGTCGCAAAGGCTCAGATCCTGGAAAACCATTTCGATATTGCGGTTGCGGGCATCAGCGGGCCCCGAAAACCGAACCTCTTCGCCTTCCAGAGTAATGGTCCCACCATCGGGTATGTAGGTTCCCGAGATGACCTTGGTCAGCGTCGATTTGCCGGCGGCATTGTCGCCGACGAGGCCAAGGCACTCGCCGGGATAGATGTCGAGGTCAACACCACGCAGCGCCTGGTGCGATCCGAACGTCTTGATAATCCCCTTGAGGGACACGCGGGGACTGGCACCGGTGCGGGAGGGCAGAGCCCCCCCGACACCAGCGACAGCGGGAGGATGCTGTCTTTCAGTCGTCATCATTTGAAGATCGCCCGATATGGCTCGACGTTGTCCTTGGTGACGATCGTTACCGGCACGGCGATGGTCTTCTCGACGCTGCCGCCGTCGGATATCTTCTTCAAGGCGTCAACGGCAGCGGCACCCATGGCGGCCGGGTCCTGCTGGATTACGGCGGTGACGTAGCCGGCATCGATGCCCGCGATCGCCTGGGCCGTCAGATCCCAACCGAAGACCTTCACGCTATCCTGCTTGCTCTGGCTCTCGACCGCGGCGATGGCACCCATCAGGGCCGGCTCGCCGGTGGCGTAGATCGCCGTCAGGTCAGGGTTGCCGGTAATCAGGTTCTCGGCGGCCGAGAGCGCGTTGTCCTGCACATTCTGTCCGTCGACGACGCCGGCCGAGCTGATGCCGTCGACACCCTTGATGGTCTTTTCAAATCCCTCCTGGCGAACGTTCTGGATGAAGGAGTTGAGCGCGCCGACGACACCGATCTTGGCCTTGCCGTCGGCATTGGCCTTGACGTAGTCGAGGAAGAACTTGCCCATATCGGCACCCGCCGTGGCGTTGTCAACGCCGATCTGCGCCTTTTGCGGGCCCTCCGGCAGGATCGCGTCGATGGCAACGACGGGGATCCCGGCTTCGGCCGCCTGGTTGACGGCCGGCATGATGCCGTTGACGTCGATTGCGACGACGGCGATGCCATCGACCTTCTGCTGGATATAGGTCTCGATCGCGCTGTTCTGCGCGGCCGGATCGTTGTTGGCATTGAAAATGACGAGCTTCGCGCCGGCGGCGTCGGCCGCCTTCTGCGCGCCTTCGTTCATCTGATTGAAGAACAGCGCCTGCTGGTTGATCTGCACGAGTGCAAAGGTCTTTTCGGCGGCAAGAGCCGGTGAGAGAGCCGCGCCGAGGGTCGTCAATGCCGTGAAGCCAAGCGTGGCGACTAAGGTCCTGCGTTTCAAAGTCCAATTCATGTTCTCATCCTCTGTTGGTTCTCCATTGCGTGATTTATCGTTTCGCAGGCGGAGCAACGGATTTCCGCACGACGATTTCGACTGGCAGAAGCTCCTCGATGGGAGCCTGCTTGTCCTGCCAGTTTGTTTCGAGAAGAAGGGAGAGGGCACGCTCGCCGATCGCGCGGACCGGCTGGCGAATGGCGGTCATGGGCGGACCGAAAAGGTGGAGCGGGCCGACATCGTCGAAGCCGATGACCGAGACGTCGTCCGGGATCGACACCCCCTGGTCACGGAAGACCTCGATCATGCCAATGGCGATTTCGTCCGAACTGGCGAAAATCGCCGTTGCCGGGCGGCCTTCCTCGATGAAGCGCTTTGCTGCCTGCCGTCCGAAAGTCACCGTGTAGTCGCCGGCGTATTTAGAAAGACGGAAATCCTCGCCAAAAGCGTCGCGCAGCGCCCCTTCAAGACCGTTGAAGCGCCGACGTGAACTGATCATCGCTTCCGGGCCGCCGACGAACAGTACATCTTTGTGCCCGAATTCGGACAGATGCCTGCCGGCAAGCGATCCGCCCAGCTCATTGTCGCAGAACAGCTTTGGCGCCTGAGCACCCGGAACGTCTTCGTCGGCGATCACGACTTTGCCGGTTCGGTTTATCAGGGTGGCGAGTTGACCGTCATCGGGGTGGTTGGTGACGAAGATCAGGCCATCGACGTGATTGCGCTCGATAAGCTGGAGATAGGCGACCTCGCGACCGGCGCGGTTGAGTGTCGCGTAAAGAGAGACGGCAAGCCCGCGAGTATCCGCTTCTTCTTCGACCGCGGCTACGAGCGTGGCGAAGAACGGATTGGCGATATCCGGAACGACAAGACCGATCGTATCGGAACGACCGCGGCTGAGCCGGCGGGCATGCGGGTTGGGCTGGTAATTGAGGTCGTGGATCGCGTCGGAGATCCGCTTCTTCGTCTCGTGAGGAAGGTCGAGCGATCCGTTCAGCAGCCGCGAGACCGTCGTCACGGAAACGCCGGCAGCGCGGGCTACATCCTTGAGGCTTGTGACGCGTCGTGTGGTCACCTTGGCTCCATCCCTTGCAGTTGTAAACCGATTTACTAAAACGCTTTACAATAAGATTTCGACTTTCGTGTTCTGTCAAGATAATTTCTCTGCACCGGCGAGATATGTCCTGGCACGGTGTCGTTGTGAGGATGCGAGCGCGCTGCCTTTTATGAAAGCAGGCTCGGCCAAACGATTAGATTGGTCGAGGATGTCAATTCCCATCAAGGCGTGAGATTTGGGTAGCTTTCGACCTAAAGCAGACGACGTCAATGGAACGGCATTGTTACTGCTCCAAGTCAGACACCAGATGCCGGCGTGCAAACCGTGTAGACCGGCGACGCTTCAGCAGCAGCCCTCGCCTGATGAAGTTGCCGGTCGCGAATTCTGGTAATGTCCGCCCCACTTCTGCCCAATGGACCCGCAACGATCTTGGCTTCCATGTTTGGAGATACAACGCCATGCCGACCCGGCGACATTTCCTTATCAGCTTCGTCGCCACGCCGATTGTGCTGCCGAGATTCGGCCATGCAGCCGGCGCTCCCGTGGAGCTGCCGCTTACGGCTAGTTGCGGTGATGACCACCATCTGACGCCGGCACAGACCGAAGGCCCGTATTTTACGCCGCAGAGCCCTGAAAAACAGGACTTCGCGAGCGATGCACCGGGCGGTGAAAGAATGACACTTGTTGGCTACGTGCTAACCAAGGACTGCCAACCGGTAGCAAAAGCGTTGATCGAGCTATGGCACGCCGATGAGACCGGCACCTACGACAATAGCGGATACAAACTCCGCGGACATCAATTCACGGATGCAGAAGGCAAATGGTGGTTCGAGACGATCGTGCCTGGACTCTATCCTGGTCGCACCCGGCATTACCACGTGAAAGTCCAAAGGCCCGGCGGGAACGTGCTGACGACGCAGCTGTATTTTGCCGGTGAGCCGGACAATGAACGTGACCGCATATTCAACGCAGCCTTGTTGCTCGATATCAGAACGACGAGTGACGGAAAATTCGGCCGTTACGATTTCATAGTGGCGTAACCGGCGCTTTGCATCCAGCCCTACTGGGGGCTACGCCGTGGCAGAGCGTGTCTGGAGCTTTGCGAAAGCATTTCGGAGCTCGCCGGAGCTCCGAATCTGCATATGATAGTTTAAATGCGTCTATAGACGAGCTGGGCCGCGGTAAGGTCGGCGAGCCCAGAGCCTACACTTTTGAAACAAGTGATCTGGTCTGCGTTCGCACGTGCGAATTCGTCCTTTCGGCACAGGTCGGTGAGAGTGCCAAGAATGGCGTTCTTGCCAATTACCCCCTCGGCGAGTGGCTTGATAAGCTCTCCCGCCTCCTCAAGCGCTACCGCAGTGTCGACGTAGATCGACGAGCGGCGCATCACTTCATCATCCGCCTCTCGCATCTCCGGGGTGAACGCCCCAATGAGATCGACGTGAGTGCCCGGTTTCAGCCACTCGCCTCGAATGATGGGTGCGGTTGCAAGCGTTGCGGCGCTGACTATGTCGGCGGATTCTATTGCGGTTTTAATGTCTGTCGTGGATTTCGCGGGAAGACCCTGGTCACGGAGGGAAGAGGCGAGGCGGTCGGCTTGTTCGGGATTGATGTCCCAGATGACGATGCGCCGAAGCCGTCGTACAGCTGAGTAGGCGTCCGCGATCAGGCTTCCCACACGGCCCGCGCCTATAATGACAAGCGATGAGGCGTCCTCTCGAGAAAGATATTTGGCCCCAAGTGCTGAGGTTGCCACAGTGCGCCGGCTCGTCAGCGTGTTTCCATCCATGAGGGCCAACTGCTCTCCGGTGATGGCGTCGTAGAGCATGTATGTCGATACGACAGCAGGCAGCCTACGGTTCATGTTGCCCGGCATAATGGTCACCAGTTTCACGCCGAGAAAATGATCCTCGTCATCGGCGTTGGACCAGGCCGGCATCAAGAGCAACGTACCGTCAGGTTCGCCTTCGCTGCGTAATGTGTGATGGTGGCGCGCGGGTGTCTGGCATCCCTTCGCAAAGCCCCGTTGAAGAGCCGCAACCAATTCCGGGAAGGGAAGCTTTGCGGCGGTCTGTCTGGCGTCTAATAGCAGTGGTTCACCCATATTCGACTCCTGCTCCGTGGCAGCTTAGAGGGTTGTGATACTGTGTGTGGGTCAACAGCGAGTTGGCTCGCCGACTTGCAACTCGGCTCCCCGCATCAAGGTCGCGCTAATCCGCCGCCGTACAAAACGTCGTTAGAACGAACCAATTGGGGGCATATGGGGCGTTGGCTAAATGGCGCCAGACGCCCTATGGATTAAATCGCCGCTCGACGCGCCTCATCGATATAGAGTTCGCGCAAGCCGGTGGCGATCGGTCCCGGCAGGCCTGTCCCGATCCTTGCGCCGTCGATTTCGACCACGGGCATGACGAAGGAGGATGCCCCAGTGATGAATGCCTCGTCAGCAGCCTTAGCCTCCTCGATTGTGAAGGCCCGTTCGGCGACTTCCATCCGTGCTTCCCTGGCGTAGCGCAACAGCGTGGCGCGCGTGATGCCGTGCAGAATGTCGTTCGATAAGGCTCGAGTGATGATCCTGCCAGACTTGATGATGTAGGCGTTGTTTGCGGTTCCCTCGGTGACGAAGCCGTCCTGTATGAACCAACCGTCATCTGCTCCCGCCTCTTTTGCCATCATCTTCGCCATCGAAGGATAGAGGAGTTGCACCGTCTTAATGTCGCGACGACCCCAGCGGATGTCTGGGACCGAGATAACCTTGATGCCGGTCCTCGCTTGCGGGGCATCCACGAGATTGGCAACCGTCTGGGTGAAAAGCACGACCGTCGGCTCGACGTCGGGTGCAGGGAAGGCGAAATCGCGGCGGCCAGGATTGCCGCGCGAAATTTGTAGGTAGACCAGTCCCTCGATAATCTTGTTCCGCTCGACCAACTCGCGGTGGATGGCCAGCAGCACTTGCTGGGACAGCGGATGGCGAATGCCCAATTCGCCGAGCGAGCGTTCAAGACGCGCGGCATGGCCGCCGAAATCAAGCAGCTTGCCATCGACAACCGAGGTCACTTCGTAGACGGCATCGGCAAAGACAAACCCACGGTCGAAGATCGAGATTTTCGCTTCGGTCTCCTCCAGAAATTCCCCATTCAGATATACAATTCGGCTCAACTGTTTAGCCCTCACTCGGGTCCTCGGTTATCATTCGGAAGACAAGAACATCCCGCGACGGCGCATCTAGACGACGAAGCGCATCGCACGTTGGATCTCGAAGTAGTCTTGCGCGTTGAAGCGCAACGTCCGTGGCGCGATATGCTCCATGCGGGGGTACCAGCTATTCCTATAGGCGTCCGACGGATTGGTGTATTCAACGACGAGCTCGAACTCTTCGGCAAGATTCGGCAGCGAGTTGTTGTAGTTTCCCGACAGGGCCTTCTCCACGCCTTCACGGATCGCGATTACCGCAGCCGCCGGGACCAACGATTTCGTCGCCGGACCAAAGCCTTCACTGGTGGCTAGTGTCGCGATGCCCGGTACCGCGACCTCAGCTTCGGCACACATTCCTGCATCACCGGAAAGAAATGCCGAGGGGACACCGTAGCGCGAAGCACAGAGGGCATTGAGTGTGAATTCCGAAGCCACTTCGCCGTTGATCAGCAGTCTGGAAACCGCTCCGCTCAGCGTATGAGCGAGAGGATTCGTATCGGTGCCCGCCTTGTTGTGGTAGCCGATATAGAGAGCGGCTGAAAAACTCGTATCGATGCCGAACATCATCTCATCCGGATGCCCGCTCCAGCCCCTGACGACGCTCACGTACGGCGGCAGTTTTGATAGGATTAGGTTGCGAGCCGACGAATGTGCGTCTTTCACGACGATTTCCGTTGCGCCGGCCGCTTGCGCTCCTTCGCAGGCGGCTACGAGTTCATTCGTCATGTATTCGCGGAATTCTACGTACTCCGGCTGGCCCTTCTTGGCTTCGTCCCAAGCCGTAATCCCTGCAGTGCCTTCGATATCCGAGCTGATGAAAATCTTCATGTTGGGTTCCCTTGCGTACGAAAATGCGGACGAGCCAAAGGGACACCCGGAGTACCTCAGGGCGGCCTTTGCCTCGCGTGGCGGCAGGCTAGTTCGGTGTAAGTTCGTGTCTTCCGGTCTTGGCTGTCAGTGCCAAGTTGGATTGCGACAGATTCTCAAATTCAGAAGTTCGCCGGTCATGATTTGGTATCCTGCCGGGCAGCTTCACCGACATATCCGATGAAATCGCCATGTAGGCGGGTTACAGCGTTGAGGCGTTCCTCCACTTGTGGGCCAAGCTCCTTGAATACCGAGTTAATCAGGAGGTTGCTCAGGTTCGCCATATGAGCCGTCGAATCCCAAAACATATCGAACTCCGTTCGCACGACGAACATTTCATCGGCAAGATCATGACCCCAATCGCAATAGGCATCAGTTATTAGCGTTAGCGGGATGCCGCGCGACTTCGCGCTCTTGGCCAATGATTCCGATAGCCGCGAGTATCTTCGCGCCTCAAAGATCACGAGCGCAGTCGATTTTTCTCCATTTAACAATGCCTCGGAGAAGTTGCCGCCGGCGATATCGACAAGATGCACGTTAGGCCGCAGATATTGGAGCTGATGGGCAAAGTAGTGTGCAAGACCCCGCTCCGTCTGGAAGCCTGCGATAAAGACCTGCCGGTCGCGAGCAATTTTTTTCACCGCGCGGGCCCACTGCTCTGTTCGCGCGAGTTCATAGATCCGAACGAGGCTGGCGATTTCTAACTCGAGCCCGCGTCCCGGTTCGTCTTCACCGGTTTTGTTTCGATCATGAAACTCCTTCAGGCGGTCACCGAGCAGCCAGGGACCTCCACCGATGTCATGCTGCAGGTCTTCCTTCAAAGCTTTGAAGTTCTGATAGCCCAAAGTACGGCAAAAGCGTCCCACAGTCGGTTCGCTCACACCTATCCGCTTCGAGATTGAGGCGGCGGTGTCAAACGGCAGTTCAGCGATGCTTGCCAGCATGAAAGTCGCTATTCGGCGCTCCGCCTTCGACCCCGTGACAAGATAATCATTTAAGCGTTGCTCTACCGTCTTCGCGGACATTTGAAGCCTTGATAGTTCCGTAATCGTGCCGTTCCGGTGAAAGGAAACTTTCATCCGAAAGCCGTTCTAACATTTCATATGCCCCGAATTGGAAGGGTGTCAAACTGAAATTTAAATTACAAAATACATATTGACTTTATAGAACTTACAAATAGCCTGTCGCAGAAAGTTCGATCTACGGGCTAAAAATAGGGGAACTAAAATGAGGAAAAAGGTCTTTCTGGCCTCGATGCTTGCTGCCTTGTCGTCGGCGGCTCCGACGTTTTCAACGCCGGCCGCTGCCGGCGAGGGCCAGACGTTCCGGATGATCGTCCAGGAGCCACGTTTCATGGACCCCAATCTGGTGGACGACGGTGGGGTTGCCATCCAGACCCAGCTCTTCGAGCCGCTCGCAAAGATTCAGAACGACGGCACGCTCGTTTATTTGCAAGCCAATTCGATCGAGCGATCCAGCGATGGTTTGACCTGGACCGTAAAGCTGAAGCCGGAGAATAAGTGGTCGAATGGCGAGCCCGTAACCGCCAAGGATTGGGAGTACTCTCTCAAGCGCATCCTGGATCCGAGCATCGCGAGCGGAAACGCGCAATTTTTGACGGAGATCAAGGGCGCCAAGGCGTACAACTCCGGCGAGACCAAAGACGCCTCGGCGGTCCATATCAAAGCCGTGGATGATTTCACGCTGGTTATCGAAACAGAACGAGTGGCGCCCTCATTCCTGGCGAAGCTTGCGCTCCCTTACATTACTCCAGTTCCGCAGGCCGTGGTGGCTCAATGGGGCGAGCGATGGACGCTTCCCGAACATATCGTTTCCAATGGACCATACAAACTTGTGGCCCGGGTAAACGATCAATCGATCGAAATGAACGTCAATTCCTTCTATGCCGGGAAGAAGCCGACAATTGACACAATCAGAATGACGGTCGCGTCGGGCGATATCTGCGAAGCGCAACTTCGAGCTTATGAAGCTGAGGAGATCGACTTCGCCACCTGCATTCCGATACAGGACATTCAGCGGGTTCGGCAGGACGCCACTCTCGCAAAAGAATTGATTACGAATCTTGATTCCGGAACCTGGTGGGTCCAGTACGATAATTCGCATGCTCCGTGGGACAACAAGGACGTGCGGCACGCATTGAGCCTGGCCATTGATAGGAACGCGCTGTCGTCAGTCATTAGCGATGGAACCGCGGCAGTGGCAAATACGATCGTTCCGCCAGGTATTCCTGGTGCAAACGAGGACGACGCCATCAAGGGAAATGTGGAGACTGCCCGCGAGCTTCTAGCCAAGGCTGGCTACCCGAACGGCGCCGGTTTCCCTCCATTCACCCTCACAGTACGTGATAGCGCTTCGCAGCCGATCGTAGCACAACTGCTGCAGCAGATGTGGTCGGAGAATCTCGGCATCAACGCCACGATCAACGTCATGGAGCTGAAGGCTTTCGCCGCTTGGGTGAACGCCCGCAAGAATGCGCCCTACGACATGATAACTGCTCTTTGGGTATCCGACTATGCGGATCCTGAAAATTGGTATGGCGATCTGATCACCGACGACTATCGCAACAGCCATTTCCGCAACGAGGACTTCGCGTCGCTCATCAAACAAGCGAAGGTAGCTACGGACGAAACTCAGAGGATTGAGACCTACCGGCAAGCAAACAAGATCTTCGAAGAGCAACAACCGATGAGCGCCCTTTATCGGGAAACGTCGCTCTGGCTTGTGAAGCCTTATGTCAAAAACCTTCGGCCCGACACTACTCTTAGACTCTATCCCATCCGCGATACGGAAATCGTTCGGTAGGCTGGGACAGACATGTTCTCCTTTATATTGAAGCGAGTGCTTGCCAGTATCCCAACTCTCTTGGTTGTTTACACGGTAACATTCGCGATAGCCCATCTCACGCCTGGCTCGCCATGGGACAGCGCGAGCGCAAATCGGCCGATGGAGCCAGCCGCGAAGGCTGCCCTGGATGCGAAATACAATCTGGATGCGCCGTTGCACATTCAGTACGTCGGTTATCTCTGGGGTGCCGTTCAAGGCGATCTTGGGCCGTCGTTTCGTGACCCCACGCAATCCGTCACCGATATCGTGAAGAAGTTTCTTCCGACGTCGCTTGCCCTCGGCTCAATGGCGATAGCCCTCGCCATCGTCATGGGGCTACTGCTTGGCGTCCTGGCGGCCCTGACACGTTCGAGAGCTCTGGAGACTGCTATACTGTTCTTCTGTACCTTCTGCGTGTCTCTACCAACCTACATCATCACTGCAGTGTTGATCGTAACGTTGGGCGTCGGACTTGGACTTGTTCCAACGTTTGGGTGGAAGGGGCTCTTTTCCACCTCGGCCATCGTTCCCGTGGTTTCCCTCGCTCTCGCTCCAATGGCGGCGATTGCCCGTTACTGTCGAAACTGTGTTCTGGAGGTCATGCACAAGGATTTTGTCCGTTCAGCTCGGGCGAAAGGAGTGAAACGAGGGCGCATCATCGCGGTTCATATACTGAGAAATGCCATTATTCCTGTCGTGACAGTTGCCGGTTCATACGCCTCCTCGGTACTCGTTGGTTCATTCTTCGTGGAATCCATCGCCGGCGTGCCTGGGTTCGGGCGGTACTTCGTGCTGGCGGTGTCGGCAAGAGACTATCCTGTCATCATTGCGACGACCCTCGTGTACGCGGTGATTGTGGTCCTCTGCAATCTGCTCGTCGACATCGCTCATTTCATAATCGACCCCCGAACCCGCGAGGACGTACGATGACGATAGTGCCATCTATCCAGCGGCGTGGTGTTTCACTGCTACCCACATCTATCCGCAGCAAGCCCGGTCTAGCCGTTGCCATAGCATTCCTGGTGCTGATCGTCGTTGTTGCTGCATCCGCTTCATTCCTGCCTTACGACGCGTATCGCCAGGATCTGCTTCACAGAAATTCGCCCCCCAGTTGGAACCACATACTCGGGACCGACGAGTTGGGACGTGACATGCTGGCTCGTCTTGCGATCGGAGCCCGTGTCTCACTGGTAGTTGCCGTGACATCCACCGTGGCGGCAGTTCTCATCGGCATCGCTGTCGGCGCTATCGCAGGATACAAGCGAGGCTGGATTGACAGTGTTTGCATGCGCTTCGTTGACAGCATGTACGCATTCCCCGACACGTTGTTTGCAATTCTGATCGCCGGAGTTGTGAAGGGGCAGTTGAGCCAGTCTTCCACTGACTTCTTTTCACCGATAACGGCGCTTTATAAAATGTCGGGAGGGCTGTTCGGCGTCTTCCTCACTTTGAGTTTTACCTCTTGGCTGGTTTGCGCCCGCATTGTACGCGCAGAGGTGATCATACTTCGATCGGCGGAATACGTTGCGGCCGCTCGATTGGCGGGTGCCTCAGACTTATTCGTAATGCGGCGCCACATTCTGCCGAACTGCCTGCCGGTGATTATCGTCGCCGCGACGTTTGTCGTGCCAAGTGCAATTCTGCTTGAAGCTGGCCTGAGCTTCCTGGGCGTTGGCGTCGATCCACCCACACCGAGCTGGGGAGCGATGATCGCGTCGGGCGTGAGGTCGATGCAGTCGTATCCGCATCTGCTCATAACGCCAGCGATAGCGGTGGGGCTCACCTTGCTGTCCATAAACGTCGTCGGCGACGCATTGCGCGAACACTTCGATCCTTCGTTCAGACGCGGCGGAGAGGCCTCATGAGTGAACTCCTGAAACAAATCGGCGAGACGACAAATAATGCCGGTGCTCGCCTGGGCGATACGATCCTCGAAGCTCGAGACCTGCATGTCATTTTTGGCACCGGTGTGCGGGCGGTGGATGGAATCAATCTCAAGATCTATCGCGGCGAAACGCTCGGGGTCGTGGGGGAGAGCGGTTGTGGCAAATCCACCCTTGGGCGCACATTGTGCATGCTCGAGGCCCCGACTGGCGGAAGCGTTGCGCTTAATGGCCTGCCCATCAGCGATATGAAAGGGAGCAGCTTGCGTGAGGCCAGGAAGAGCCTGCAAATGGTGTTCCAGGACCCGTACAGCAGCCTTGATCCAAGGCAGCGGGCGGGCGAGATCATTGGGGAGCCACTCCTTCTGGCCGGCGTCGACAAAAAGCAGCGGCAGTCGCGGGTGAATGAACTGCTTGATCTCGTTTCGATCGGAGCGTCCGGGTATGCGAAGTTTCCTCGTGAGTTCAGCGGCGGGCAGCGGCAGCGAATTGGGATTGCCCGGTCACTCGCCGCAAACCCCGAAATTATAATCTGCGACGAGCCCGTCAGTGCGCTCGATGTGTCCGTTCAGGCTCAGATCGTCAATTTGCTTGTATCGTTGCAGCGCAAGCTAAACCTGACCTACGTGTTCATATCCCACGACTTGGCGGTCGTTCGGCAGATGGCGGACCGGGTTGCGGTCATGTACCTTGGTCGAATTGTCGAGCTAGCGGATGCGGATAAGATATTTGCAGCTCCGCGTCATCCCTACACAGCAGCCTTGCTGTCTGCGGTGCCGAGAATGCCGACATCTTCAGCCAAGCGCAAACCGATCTCACTGCCGGGCGATCCTCCTTCTCCGATGCATTTGCCACCCGGCTGTCGGTTCCAAGCGCGATGCTGGCTCAGGCAAAAGCTCGGTTCACCGGACGTATGCTCCGCCGTCGACCCGATGTTGTCGGGCACGGGTGACCACCAGGCGGCCTGTCACTTTCAAGAACATGTCGACGCACAGCGCGGAGCCCAGAATGCTTAATCAAATCAGACATTCTGCCGATCATGATGCGATATTGTCAGTTGAGAATCTGTCGATAGACATTGAAAGCAAGCGCGGTGTGCTTCATGTCGTGCGCGGTGTTTCCTTCCACGTCAATGCAGGTGACCGGATTGGTGTTGTAGGAGAGTCGGGATGCGGGAAGTCAACTCTGGCTCTCGCCATCATGAGACTGCTCGCTCCGGGGGCGGCTCCCGTCGGTGGTAGCATTCAGTTTCTTGGAACCGATCTGCTCGCGCTGTCGGAAACGGAGATGCGCCGACTGCGCGGCAACGAGATTGGAATGGTTTTTCAGGACCCTGCGGCGAGCCTGAACCCGATGATGACCGCAGGGCGCCAAGTCGGCGAGACAATCGAGGCCCATAAGGGCGTCTCGAGAAAGATCTCGGCCAGCGCGGCGGTCGACATGATGCGCTCCGTCAAGATTCCTGAGCCAGCCGTCCGCGCCGGCCAGTATCCGCACCAGTTTTCCGGGGGCATGCGTCAGCGTATTGTCATCGCGATGGGAACTGCGAACACGCCCAAATTGATCATAGCCGACGAGCCGACCACGGCTCTCGATGTCACTGTTCAAGCGCAGGTCATCGAGCTCCTCGAAAAGATGAACACCGATACCGGTTCGTCGATTGTCTTCATTTCTCACAATATCGCCCTGGTGTCGGAGTTTTGCTCCCGGGTGGTAGTCATGTACGCCGGGCGTATAGTCGAAGAAGGTTCAACATCGGACATCTTTTCGAGACCGTATCATCCCTACACTTCGGCGCTCATAAAATCGGTTCCTCCGCTTGATGAACGTCTTGCGGACGGATTGGTCCCGATCGAAGGGCGGCCGCCAAACTTGGCGAGCAAGCAAGTTGGATGCGCCTTTGCGGCTAGGTGCAGTTCTAAAATCGAGAAGTGCACACAGAGCAGTCCGCCCCTTGTGGCGATGGGGCCCCGAAAGGTTGCATGCTGGGTGACTGGGGCACACTCGTAACTGACTTACATGGGGTGGTGACCTCCCGAGACGTCCGGGTCCCCGACCGCGACTGCCTATAGGAATGGTGTTCGGCGCAGCACGCGTCCGTTCTCCCTGTATCCCGCGCGCGCTCGATCTGGCCCGACGCAGGGTGCACGCATCGCAGCCGGCAAACTTGTTTATCTTTGGAGGGGTATTGAATGATTGAAGTCGAATGGACGTGCATGACTGCCCCGGATCTGCGGGCAATCGCGATGCAGAAAAACGCGCTCGCAATCCTTCCCATAGGTTCCCTGGAGCAACACGGACCGCATCTCCCCGTTGTTACTGATACAGCGAGCGCGTCGGAAGCGGCCATTCGGGCCGCGCGGCGGGTGGCCGCTGAGACTGCTGTCGCAGTATTGCCGGGGCTGTGGCTTGGAATGAGCGAGCACCACATTCCCTTCGGTGGCACGATCTCGGTCGACTATGAGACAATGAACAAGGTCCTGCGGTGTATCGTGCGCTCGCTGAAGGCACTGGGCTTCGCTCGGCTGATGATCGTAAATGGGCATGGAGGTAACGTTGAGCCGCTCGCCGTCTCGGTGCGAGAGCTGGCGGTCGAATTTGAGATCCCGATTGTTTCTTGTCTGCCCTGGGGATTGGCGCGAGAGGAAGCTTTGAAGATTTTTGAAGTCGATAAGCGCTCTCAGCACGCTTGCGAGGGTGAAGCGTCCGTCATGCTGGCGATTACTCCTGAAACGGTTCGTTCAGATCGTTTCGAGCAAGCGTTCGCGGAGCAAACCCATCCATTGAACCCACAACTCGGCGGCACGCGATTCTACTCCTTTGCCGAGTATGCTCCGGTCTCAGGAACATGGGGAGATCCTCGCAGCGCGACGGCGGAGAAGGGCGAGCGCTTCCTGGATCTGCAGGCATCAGAACTGGTGAAGCTCATCCAGCTTCCAACGCTGTGGACCAAACCTGATCCAGTGTGGACCCCGGGGCGCGGCTTACAATCCACTGAAGGAAGGCCGGGTAAATAGCGGACCAATTCGTCCTCCTTTACCGAAAGAGGATCCGCGACGATCCCTAAGGAACCCGGCTGCGAAAAAGGTCATCATTGCCGACTGCCTCTGCGCGCGTTGAGCGGGCTCGAATGGAAGTCCGTTTCATTGATTTGATATCTTTCTGTCATATTTATGTTGACGACAGAAAAATATCATCTTATCGATTGCAGAACAAAAATCACAATAAACGCGAGTCTAGTGCGGAATATTAGTATTTTAGAGCTTTGTGGAGGACTCATGAATCGCCGCGAACTGTTAATATCTTCGTCAATTCTTGCTATCGCCTCAACATCTTTGTTTTCTAATGTTGCCATAGCAGCTGCATCTCCGTCGGAAGCTACAATCGTACTATCTAGCGACGAGAATGGCGCACCACATTTGGATCCGATCCGAGCAACCTTGCTGAGCGTCACTGCCGGATTGATCTATGATCGGCTTATCGCGATGTCCAACGATCATACATTTCACCCGCATCTGGCGGAGTCATGGGACGAGAGCGAAGACGGGCTGAATTGGACATTCGTGCTGAAGAAGAACGTCCGTTTCCATGACGGAGAGCTCTTTAATGCCGACACTGTCGTCTGGTGGATCTCGAAATTCGAAGGTAGCGCGAACCAGCATGTGAGCAGCGCGATTGATCGTGTTGTCGTGGTGGATGAGCACAATGTTCGTTTCGAAATGAAGCGACCGGATCCCAATCTCCTCTATAATCTCGCCTCATACTTTATGGGGATCCCGTCACCCAAGGCCTATGAGGCCGCTGCAGGGAATTTCGGGGTGATCGAAGCCGTAGGGACAGGTCCGTACAAGCTGGAGAGCTTTGCTGTCGGGCAGGAGACGGTCCTTGTCGCCAACGAGGAGTATGCATGGGGCAGTGAGCTGTCCGAAAACAAGGGGGTGCCGGAGATCAAGCGGCTGGTTCTCCGTGAAATTCAAGATTCATCGGCAACCTTTTTGGAAATGGACACCGGCGGCGCGGACGTATTGATGGGCGTGCCCACCGAGTTCGTGCCGCGTCTTGCTTTGAACGCCGACGTCGAGCTCCGGAACATGCCCGCGACCGGTGTCTCCTACCTCCAGTTCAACACAAGCAGCGCGCCGTTCTCTGACCGGCTAGTGCGGCAGGCTATTGCGCACGCCGTAGATCAGGAGCCTATTCTCAAGGCCGTGTTCAGCGGATCAGGCGCCACGGCCCATCAATTTCTTGTTTCATCGCTCGAAGAGTCGAAGGTTCAACCTGAGTTTTTGATCCGCAAGGATACCGAGAAAGCCAAGCAGCTTCTCGACCAGGCCGGTTGGTTGCTTGGGTCTGATGGCATCCGAACGAAAAACGGCCAGCCGCTGAAAGTGCGCCTCTGGTCGGCTTCCGAAACCGCCTACAAACGTATGGCGGAGATTGTTCAGGCGCAGCTGAAGCCCGTCGGGGTGATAGCCGAAGTTGCCCTTTTTGACAGCGCCAGTCTTCGGGACGCTTTGCGAAAGGGTGACCATCAGTTGGTGATCAGCCACTACGATTGGGACAACGCCGATATTCTTGATTGGTGCTTCAGCGCAAAGAATATCCCGCATCCGAACAGTTCGCGTTGGGATAATCCGCGTTCCGAAAAACTGCGTGAGGACGCCATGAGCGGCGCTCATAATTGGCGCGAGCGCGTGGCTAAGTACAAGGAATATCATGAGAACTTGCTTGAAAATTTCGTATTCGTCCCCCTGCACGAATTCGAAAAGACGGTCGCTGTTAATCGCAGCAGGTTAGCCATACCGGAACGGATCCGCGAGACGACCGTTGGCAGCGCTACGCTGCTGGACACAAGGTGGCAGTAAGATTGGCGATGTCATCCTTCATCTTACGACGCCTCCTTGCCGTCATCCCGACCTTCTTCGTTGTTTCCCTCACGGTCTTTCTCCTGATCCACCTCGTGCCTGGAGATCCGATCGACAGTCTTATGCGTGCCGGGTCTTCGCCGGCTTTGCGCGAGCAGATGGCCGCGAAGTACGGATTGGATAGAAGCCTTTTCGAGCAATACATCATCTGGATGGGTAAGGTCCTGACACTGGATTTCGGGACGTCGATCATTCAGGGGCGACCCGTCGCCGCGTTGATTGCCCAGAACCTCCCCTCAAGCCTCACTCTGGGCGGTACGGCATTTCTGTTTTCCTCCCTTGCCGGGATTGCGGCGGGCGTGCTGGCGGCGAAATACTACGGAACTCGCATCGATAGCAGTATCACGTCCGGTATTCTGCTCGGGTCGACCATACCCAGTTTCTGGCTTGCTTTGCTGCTAATCCTCGTATTCGCGGTTTGGTTGGGTTGGGTGCCCGTGTCGGGCGCACGGGGTTGGTCTTCACTGGTGCTTCCTGTCATTGCGACCGGCCTGGGCGGCGTAGCCCTTGTTGCCCGGGTCACGAAAGTCTCGATGATCGAGATCGGCCGGCAGGATTTCGTTACGCTGCTACGCGCGAAGGGCGTTTCCGAGAGCCGCATCAGGCTGCAGCACATCCTCCGTCATGCGCTCGTTCCAGTCATTTCCATTCTCGGGTTACGGATAGGTTGGATTCTGGGCGGCGCCATCACGGTCGAAGTCGTGTTCGCTCGTCCTGGGTTGGGTTCGTTGCTAATTCGCGCGCTCAACCAGCGGGACTACCCACTTGTCCAGGGGTGCCTCCTGACGCTGTCCATGGCGGTCATTCTTGGAACGATAATCGGAGACATCGCGCAAGCTGCAATGGATCCGCGACAGCGTGAGGCTTCGAAATGACGACTATTGTTTCTGAGAGCCGGCGTTTGCGGTTGCCAGTCTCCGTGCCGGCGGTAGTAGCAGGACTGTTTATCGTTCTGCTCGTGGTATCTGCGGTGCTCGCGCCGACGATCGCACCCTATGCCTACGACGCGCAGAATATTGAGGTCATGAACGAGGCCCCGTCGTTCGCTCATTTCTTCGGCACTGACGAATTCGGCCGCGATGTGTTGTCCCGAATAATTGTCGGCGCTCAGACCTCATTGTCCGTGAGCGTGACGGCAGTCGGCTTTTCGGTGTTGACCGGATTGGTGCTGGGCTCAGTTTGCGGATATTTTGGTGGACTTGTCGATCGCATATTGATGACGGTGATCGATCTGACGTGGTCGTTTCCTGAGATCCTTATCGCACTCATGCTCGTAGCCGTGGTCGGCGCTGGATTGCACGGTGTGATTATTGCGGTCGCAATCGCCTACCTTGCGCAATTCACGCGGCTGACCCGGACCCAGGTCATCCAACTCAAGAAGGAAGCCTACATTGATGCGGCGGTGAATCTTGGGGCAAGCGACTTCCATATTCTGTTCCGGCACCTCCTTCCCAATGCTCTAGCTCCTGTTCTCGTCGCAGCGATGCTGGCAACCGGTGACGCCATCATCCTCGAAGCCACCTTGGGCTTTTTCGGACTTGGAGCGCAGCCGCCGACGCCAAGCTGGGGGGCGATGATGAGCTCGGGCACGGCGCAGCTGTTCGTCGCTCCCTGGGTCATCATAATTCCGGGTTGTGCCGTGGCGCTGACGGTCATCGCGCTGAACATTGTGGGCGATGCATTGATTGATTCATTGGATTTTCGCAACAAGGCCAGGGAGGGATAGATGTTGCTTTCCGTGGAGAAGTTGCGAATAGCGTTTGGCTCCTTTGCCCCGGTGAAGGACGTCACTATCAGTGTCGACCGCGGAGAAATCCTGGGCCTCGTCGGCGAGTCAGGGTCCGGGAAATCGCTTACCGCTACCGCTTTAATGGGACTGCTGGGATACGTGAATGGCCATGTCGCCGGAGGGCGCATCCTGTTTGACGGCGAGGATCTTACCGGCTTACCGGAAGAACACATGCGCCGCCTGCGTGGTAGGCGTATTGGTCTCATTACGCAAAATCCGATGACTTCGCTGGATCCTATGATCCGTGTGGGCAAGCAGATCGAGCAAGCTGCAAGGATTCATATGGGGCTGGATGGGAAGGCCGCGTACAGAAAAGCCGTCGATCTTATGAGGGATGTGCGGATCCCGGATCCGCAACGTGTTCACACCTTGTATCCACATCAGCTGTCCGGTGGCATGAAACAGCGGATAGTTATCGCAATGGCTCTGGCGGGCGAGCCAGATTTGTTGATCGCGGACGAACCCACGACCGCCCTGGACGCAACAGTCCAGGCACAGATCATCCGGAATCTCGTCGAGTTGGTGAAGATTCGCGGGCTTGCTATGATCTTGATCACTCATGACATGGGCGTCGTTGCCCAGACCTGCGATCATGTTGCCGTAATGTACTGCGGGCGGATCGTTGAGCGTGCATCCGTGGGCTCGATGTTTGCGGAGGCCGCGCATCCCTACACGCAAGCGCTCATCGGCTGCATTCCGAGAAACGGCATGCGCCCGGGCACGCTGGTCGGAATTCCGGGAATGGTACCAAGCACCGCGGCATTGCCGTCGGGATGTAGTTTTCATCCGCGTTGCAGCAAAGCTCACACGATCTGCCACGAATGTGTACCGGAGTTTCGCCAATTCGGTCGCCATGTTGGCGTGGCTTGTCATCTGGCGGGGCAATATGAGTGAAATAGTCTCCGTTAAAAATCTAAGCAGGCGTTTCGCAACCAAGCGCTTCTTCCGAAAGCAGGAAGTTTTCTCTGCCGTACGCGATGTAAGCTTCAGCGTTGTTCGGGGTGAGATTGTCGGCGTCGTCGGAGAGTCTGGCTGCGGTAAATCAACGCTGGCCCGGCTAATCCTGAGGCTGCTGGAGCCAAGCGCCGGCGAGATTGCTTTCGAGGGAAGGGATCTGGCCTCATTCTCAAAGCGTGAGATGAGGCGCCTGCGTCAGAAGATGCAAATGGTCTTCCAGGATCCGTATTCCTCCATCGATCCGCGTTTCACCGTTCAGAACGCCTTGCTTGAGCCGTACAGGGTTCAGGGGCTGTCTCCAGGTGCTGCGGACAAGCGTGTTGCGGAGCTCCTGAACATGGTCGGGTTGGACGCGTCCTTGGCCCGCCGGTATCCGCATCAGCTCTCCGGCGGCCAAAAGCAGCGGGTGGGTATTGCCCGTGCACTCGCGCTGAACCCTTCGTTGATAGTGCTCGACGAGCCCACTGCCTCTCTCGACGTTTCCGTGCAGGCGCAGGTTATTAATCTGCTCGATGGGCTGCGCAACGATCTCAATCTGACCTATGTTTTCATATCGCATGACCTGAATTTGGTGCGTTACTTCTGCGACCGAACGATCGTCATGTACGCAGGCCAGATCGTGGAAGTTTTGCCAAAGGGTGTCCCACCCGCCCATCCATATACCCGCATGCTCATGAGTAGCATGTTTGAGCCTGATCCAAGCAATCGGCGTGAGATTTCAAGTTTAACCGGCGAAGCGCCGAGCGGTTACAACCTACCGCGTGGCTGTTCATTCGCAGCACGTTGTGCGCAGGCGACGGAAATGTGTGGCCGCGATGATCCTGTGTTGCAGTTATTCGATGAAGACCATCAAGTTGCTTGTCACTACTTCCGTGAAGCCAACAAGGAGTTCGTGGGAGCTTAGCGGAGCGGAATTGTAGCAGCAGACATCACACCTGTTCTGAAGGAGAAGAACACAATGAGCTATTGTGTCCTGACGGCCGAGTTCGCCCATGAAACAAATACCTTCAACATTAGGAAGACCGATCTCGACGCATTCGTCGCCCATGGCCTCTATGAAGGTGCCGCGGCGATCGAGGCGCGTGGCGACGCCAACACTGAACTCGCCGGCTTCCTGGATCGAAGCCGCGAGTATGGTTGGGACGTCGTGCACACGATCAGTACGGATGCCGAGCCTGCGGGTCCTGTCACCCGAGTTGCCTTCGATCATATTGCCGGCAAGATCGTTGATAAGGCAAAAGAGCTCGGGAGTGGTCTGGATGGCATCCTGCTCGGCCTTCATGGCGCGATGGTCACCGAGTTCTCGGAAGACGGCGAGGGCGAGCTGCTGGAGCGTTTGAGGCAAATACTCCCGCGCCGAATTCCGATCGCCGTCACTCTGGATCCACATGCGAATGTGACCGCCAAAATGTGCGAGCACGCCGATATCCTCATGTCGTTCAAAACTTATCCTCACGTCGACATGCGCGAGACAGCTCGTCACGCGGCGGATTTATTGCAGCAAGCAATGGCAGGCGTAGTCACGCCGAAGACCCTCCTCGTGCGGTGCCCAATGCTGGAAGAAGCCAATGCCGGGCGTACCGACATGGGGCCAATGATCGAGTGGATTGCCGAAGCAAGACGACACGAAAAAACGCCCGGAGCGCTGGCGGCCAGCATCAATGGCGCTTTTCCGAACGCTGACATAGCTGAAGTGGGGCCCACCATCCTGGTGACATACGAAGGTGACCTCGCGCCGCACCAGGCCTTTGCTGAGCGCATTGCCGAAGAAATGTGGAGCAACCGGGCCAACATCCTCAACACGTTTCATACGCCGGCAGAAGCCGCGCAGTTAGCCTCGGACTACGAGGGCGAGCAGCCGCTCATCATTGCTGAGTATGCGGACAACCCAGGAGCTGGAGCGTACGGTGATGCGACGGCTCTCCTAGACGCTTTGCTGAGCGCGAAGGTCGCTGATGCATGCTTCGGGCCGATGGTGGATCCCGAAGCGGCGCGGATCCTGTCGCAGATGAACATTGGCGATAGCGCGTCAATTTTTCTTGGCGGAAAATCGGATGCCCGGTTTGGTGGCGCGCCGCTCGAGGTGAATGCAAAAGTCTTGCACCTCAGCGACGGAAAACTGATAGGGACCGGCGCACAACTCGGTGGACTCGAATTTTCGTTCGGACCAACCGCCGTCATCCAGATCGATGGAATCGTCGTACTTGTGGTGACTGAACGCTCACAATTGCGCGACCAACAGCAATTCCGAGCTTTTGGCATCGAGCCGACAGCGTATCGGGTGATCGTCGTCAAATCCATGCAGCACTTTCGCGCCGATTTCGAACAGATTGCTGGCCGGATTATCGTCTGCGACAGCGGGGCACTCTGCACCATGGACTACTCAAAGATACCTTATCGGAATGTGCCTCGCCCAATCTACCCGCTCGACGCGTTCTGAGGACGTTCCCACGACCAGGGCTAAGCTGCGGCTGAGGCGCTGTCCTGGACCGAGTTCTCCGAAGAGCCTCTGGAAATTGTTAGCAGCCTTGGTCTTGGCGCGAACTCTCCCTCATGCGGAGCGCCCTGTGTTGTTCGACTGGCTTGAAAACCGAACTGAGCGTTCCTCGGAACGCCAAAGTGAAAACAATGTTTACTACGGAGCATGGCGTGATTGTTAAATCTGCCGCACAGCAATCAGACGTTATCGTACTCGGCGCTGGGATCGTCGGGGTGTGCATCGCACTGCATCTACAAAAGCGTGGCAAGTCAGTAGTTCTGGTCGACCGGAAGGAGCCGGGGGAGGAGACGAGTTACGGGAACGCGGGGTTGATCGAATGCTCGAGTGTGATGCCTTACGGGGCGCCGCGAGAGCTTGGGACCTTGCTACGGTATGGCTTGAACCGTTCGGCAGACGTGCGTTTCGACTGGTCGTATTTGCCCCAAATCGCACCATGGCTCTGGAGGTTCTGGCGCGAGTCCGCTCCAAATCGGTTGATGAAGGCGGCGTCGGACATGTGGCCGCTGATCAGCCGTTCCGTGGCGGAACATGAAGCGTTGGCGTCCGAAGCGGGCGTGACTTCCGAGTTACATCGTTCAGGTTGGATTGAAACCTTCCGGAAACCGGGGTCACTTGCAAAAGCCAAGGCAGCGGTCGGGGAGCTCGCTCCCTTTGGCGTCCGGTATGAAGTGCTCGACGCGGATTCGCTGAGGGAACGCGAGCCACATCTTTCGAACGAGTTCGTCGGAGGTGTCCATTGGCTCGATCCCGCAACGGTGCGTGATCCCGGAGGGCTGGTAAAAAGCTATGCGAAGACGTTATTCCAGCGGGGCGGTAAGTTCCACAAGGCAGACGCATCAAATCTCGTGAATGACGGGATTCGATGGCGCCTGAATCTGGAGAGCCAGAGTCTGTTCGCGCAGGAGGTGGTTGTTGCGCTGGGTCCTTGGTCGGACGATGTGGCGCGACGGTTCGGATATCGGCTGCCTTTTGTCGTTAAGCGAGGTTACCACGTCCACTACTCGGCAAAAGACGGCGCGATGCTAAACCACCCGGTATTCGACGCGGATGGAGGCTATGTCCTGTCGCCCATGCGCCAAGGCGTTAGATTGGCCACCGGAATTGAGTTCGCGCCCCGAGACAGTCGCCCGAATTTCTCCCAACTAGATTTTGTCGAACCGCTCGCTCGACGAACTTTTCCGCTCCAAGGCAGGATTGAATCGGAGCCATGGATGGGGTCCAGACCTTGTCTTCCTGACATGCGTCCGATCATTGGAAAAGCGCCACGACATAAGGGCTTATGGTTTGCATTTGGTCATAACCATCACGGTCTGACGTTGGGGCCGGTTACTGGACGGCTGTTGGCTGAAATGATGACGGGGCGGGTCTCTTTCACAGACCCGCGTCCCTACGCGATGGATCGGTTCTCTTAGCTCCCGAACCATGCCTTCCAACATCGATCGCGAATTCCAAACATGTAAAGAGGTATAGAATGTCCCCGTTGAATTGGATTGACGGAAGCCGTCTGAAATCGAGCGTATCAGACGCGATCGACACGTACGTTTTCGCTGAAATGAGTCGTCAACGGATTCCAGGGGTCGCACTTGGAATCTACAGGAGTGGCTCGATCGTCCTGGCGAAAGGGTATGGCAAGGCCAACATCGAACTCAACGTTCCAATGACGGCGGATAGCGTGCTGCAATCTGGGTCCGTCGGCAAATCATTCACAGCGACCGCGGTGATGATGCTGGTTGAGCGGGGCAGGATCCAATTGGACGACAGCATCAAGGACTATTTTCCAGAAGGACCGGATAGCTGGCAAGCAATCAAGATAGCCAATCTCCTTTCCCACACGTCCGGATTGGCAGCGTATGACAATCCGGAGCTTCAAGTCACCGATGGTCCGTTCGATATCAGGCGGGATTTCTCCGAAGACGAGTTGCTGGCAGCAATCGCAAGGCTGCCGCGCGATTTTGATCCGGGCGATGACTGGGCATACCAGAACACCAACTTCGTCCTGCTCGGCATTCTCATTGAAAGAGTTACAGGCCAATCCTACGGCGAATTCCTCGCGCAGAACATCTTCGGTCCGTTGGGGATGATGTCATCGAGAGTCATATCGGATCTCGATGTCGTTCCGAATAGGGCATCGGGTTACGAGATGGTCGGAGGAGTGCTTAGAAATCAACAATGGGTATCGCCCACCTTCAACTCGACGGCTGACGGTACGCTCTATTTTACTGTTCGCGATCTCGAGCAGTGGGAGCGGGCACTTTGTGGTGACACCCTCTTAAAAGCGGCCTCGCTAGAAAAGATGTGGACTCCTTATCCCTATGGCGGGAAGTCAGAGAAGGAAGGCTACGGATTTGGTTGGAGGATACAATACATAAACGGACGACGCGTGATTGGGCACAATGGGGCATGGCAGGGTTTCTCGACGTCATTCTCACGCTATGTGGACGATAAGCTAACAATTGTCGCCTTGTGCAACCTCGATGCTAATCATTGCAGCCCGGTTTCAATCGTCCGAGCCGTCGCCGGTATAATATCTCCTTGTCTTGAAATTCCTGAATGTCCGGCCGTAGTCGACGATCGAGAAGAGCTGACGGCATCCTACTGGGCGCAGTTCCGCAGCCTGATGAAAGGAGACGTTACGGGCAAGAAGACTAAAGCCGGCACATTCTCTGCTGAACAAATACGTGATCTGCAATGTGCGCTGCCACGACAATGGGACGAGAACTTTCCAGTTCTCGTTGAACGTACCGTCCAAAAGAAAAGTCTTCTTTCAGTGTATAAGATCGGTAACGTAAACGACAGGCGTTTGCTCAGTGTTTCGACTTTAGAAGCCGAAGGTGTTGTATCCTTCAGTGTCCTGGCAGACCCGGACAACAGATAGTTTGGGCGAAGTCGATCTTAGTACATGGATGGCGTCCGGCCTCGTCGCGATCGGGCACGGTTGAGTGGCGCGTGCACTCACGGGGTGAAGAGTTGGCTTAACTTCAATTGAAGTTCGCGGGCCTGCGGTATGGAGCCGCCGGTTTTGCAGCGTTCGCAAGACATGGCATTCGTTCGGTAGCGACAGAGCCGGCACGACCATCATTTGGACACCGGGTGGCTCATTTCTTCCAGATTTGGAATGTGCCTCCGCGCGCGCGTGGGCAGAGAGTTCTTTCAAGCCGCGCCAACTCCCCGACAGGCGACGGAGCCGGGGCCATTCGGCCTTGGGCCTTGCATGTGACGGCCGATGGCCGGTTTTTGCAGTTGGAGAGCATGGGATCAAGCGCACCCATCCCGCGAGGCAGCATTGCGGGCCACCGCCTCACCTGCGGACGTCGACTTGGAACTCGTGCTAGCGGTCGACACGTCGGGCTCCATGGACATAGGGAAGCGCGCGTGCAGCGCCTCGGCTATCTGGAACGCTCCGACACCCGGAATTCACCAACGCCGTCAAAGGCAGGGCCGCATTGCCGTCGGCTATTTTGAATGGAAAGGCGCATACGTAAAGAGCTAAGTATGGTGTGGTAGGCCCGGCAGGACTCGAACCTGCAACCAGTCGGTCATGCGCCGACGGCTCTAACCATTGAGCTACAGGCCCCACCAGGACGTTTCTAAGCACAGAAAAACCGATGGATCAGCCGCGTAGCGGATGCTTTGAAGAAGTGTCTTGAACCTTGACGCACCAGTGCGGTTCATCGATAATCAAGGTGAACCAAGGAAGGTGAGATCCCATGACCGCTGCGTTTACCGTGCGTATAAAAGATGAAACCGCGAGCAAGCTGGATCAGCTCGCTGAGAAGCTGGATCGGTCCCGCTCTTATATGGCTGCAGCGGCCATCGAAGCTTTCGTTGAGCAGCAGGAATGGCAGCTTGCCGAGATTGAAGCCGGGTTGACCGAGGCCGACCGGGGTGAGTTCGCCAGCGATGAAGATGTGGCGAAAGTCGTCAGGAAGTACGTCAAGTCTGCCCGCCAATCATGAGTCGGAAGCGTATTCGTTGGACGCTGCGGGCGTTGCGGCGACTTGATGAGATCGGCGCGTATATCGAGAAAGACGATCCGGATGCGGCGGCTCGCGTCGTGGCGCGGATTGTCACTGCCGTGGATGCGTTAGCGGAGTACCCTGCCAGTGGGCGGCCTGGTCGTATCAAGAGCACGCGCGAGCTCGTGCTGGCCGACATTCCCTACATCATCCCCTACCGCATAAGTCGAGACGTCGAGATCCTCACCGTCGTGCACGCTCACCAGCAATGGCCGCAGGTTCTCTAGTCACGACCAACAAAACGCGTCGGCGCGATGAGCGATGATCCGCTCATCAGCCTGCCCGTTACGGCAACGTGACCTATTCCCGGCTTCGTCCGAAAAGCACGGCGCTCATGCTACCCCACTCCCCGGGACATCATCACTGCTAGTCAAAATCAGACGGGAAGTGCAGGTTTTCGACGGAAAACTGGAAGCGATCAGCCCAATCTTGGTTTCCAGTTGCGAATGATTCACATGACGATTGTGCCACGTTTGTTCCCGTTCTGTGCGTTCAGGATCGCACAATGTATCGACTGGCACCCGCTTCCACGTGTCTGGCCGCGATTGAGCGTCGGTCGTTTGGCGACCAATAATACTTCTTGAGGACGGTCGTCCCCGCTCCGAAAGACTATTGGGCGTTTGCTGCGACGTCGCTTGAAATCGGAGGCACAAGGCACCAGTTCAAAATTGGGCAATATGGAGTGAAACCAGCGCGATCTTTGCCGGCCAGAGAGAAGCGGGGGAGGAGAAAATGAATGATGAAAAACTCGGCTTCGAAGATGATTTGATGCTCGGCGTGCCGGCGGGGGGCGGGCGGGCGGTTCTCCAGGCCATTTCGTCTCACCTAGCGCAACGCACTCGCGTCCCAGCCAGTGTCATTCTCGACGGCCTGCTCGAGCGGGAGGCTCTTGGTTCGACGGGTTTCGGGGAAGGCTTTGCCCTACCGCACGCGTTTATTCTGGGATTGATAACTCCGGCTAAAGTGCTTGTTACCCTGCGCGAACCAATCGAGTTCAACGCACCCGACGACGAGCCAGTCGATATCTTTCTCGCGGTGATATGGCCTTACGGGCAACATGAAGGTTTCTTGCAATACCTCTCCAAGCTTTGTCGTGTCTTTCGCTCAAAGAAGTTGTTGGCGGCCCTGCGAGGGGTACGATCTGAAACAGAGGCTTTAATCGTGCTTTCGGCGGCCGTTTGCACAACTGCTCCGAGTGCACAAAGCTCTGTCACAGCCTCATATGGCCCGCTCCTGCGGTAGTTCGATGCCCTAAATCGCGTGATTGGCGCGTTCGGTCGTCGCTTCGTGCCGAGTCTTGGCTGGCTCGGCATACGTTACAAAGCCTGTTCTCCCGTTTCCAGCGCCGTTAGCCATCTAGGCATTGGTTCCCGGCGCGGTTCGGGAAGGCATACGAACCTGCTAACAGTGCGAAGCCGTCCGTGCATGAAAATACGGAACTGTCGTCGCCACCAGCCACAAAAGCGAGGGTACCACTCCCGGGACATTCCTCTGAAAATGAGAGTAGGATCCTTCAGGGGAGAAAAGAGATGCCAGTCGGCTTGGTACACTATGCGCCCGTCACTCTGAACCAAGGGTTGTGAGCTATCGATGATGCCAGGACCAGAAAATTACAAGGAGCTTCTGCTTTTTCTAACGACGGCAGGCGTTATCGTGCCACTGTTTGGGCGATTGAAACTGAGCCCGGTTTTTGGCTTTCTCGCAGCCGGCATCTTGCTTGGTCCCTTCGGTCTTGGAGCGCTCGTAGGAGATTGGCCGTGGCTCTCCGCAATCTCAATCACCGACGTTGGACAGATCGCGCTTCTTGCGGAATTCGGCGTGGCATTCCTGCTTTTTATGATCGCGCTCGAGCTGTCGTGGAGCCGTCTTCTGTTAATGCGCAAGTTCGTCTTCGGATTGGGCGGCCTTCAGGTTCTCACCTCGACAGCCGTCCTCGCGGCCATCGCGGGCTTGCTGGGCCAAACTCCGGCTTCAGCGGTGGTGCTTGGCAGTGCGCTCGCCATGTCGTCGACGGCGATCATTCTACCGTCGCTTGTTGAGCGCAAACTGCTGAACACAACCGTTGGGCGGGCAAGTTTCGCCGTACTGCTCTTCCAGGATCTCGCCGTGGCGCCTCTCCTGTTCATGGTGACGATTTTGGGCTCGCGCGAAGGGACGGGGCTCGGCGCCGGCCTGTTGTATGCTCTGGCGCCTGCCGCAGTGGCGCTTTTCGCGATGGCCGGCATCGGTCGCCTCATCCTGCGACCTTTGTTCAAACTGGTCGCGACAACAAAGAGTAACGAATTGTTCGTCGCTGCATGCCTCTTGGTCGTAATCGGTTCTGGCCTAATCACAGCCCTCAGTGGTCAGTCGATGGCGCTCGGCGCTTTCGTTGCAGGTCTCTTGCTCGCTGAAACCGAGTATCGTCGTCAGATCGAGGTTACCATCCAGCCCTTCCAGGGGCTTTTGCTTGGCCTCTTCTTCGTATCCGTTGGAGCTCGTCTGGATCTTTCCGAGATCATTGCCAACCCGGTCGTCACAGTCGGCGTCGCGATCGGGCTGTTTGCCATAAAAGCTCTGACCCTCTTTCCGATCGCGCGCCTGTCAGGACTGACGACCCGCCATGCCGGCGAAGTCGCACTTGTGCTAGGACCTGGCGGCGAGTTCGCATTAATCCTTATCGGCGCTGCTGTGGCAGGCAATGTTGTCCCTGGTGCCGTTGCCGCCACTGCCACAGTCGCGGCAACCTTGACGATGATCGGCGTTCCCTTGCTGGTGCGCCTGCTGGGCCGCGATAGGGCATATGCCGGGACGGCTGATCCTTCGTTTGCAGGACTAACGCCCCAGCATGATGACGGCTTAGAGCGTGTGATCGTCGTCGGCTATGGACGTGTCGGGCAACTGGTCGCGGAGATGCTCACGCGACATGGGTTGAGGTTCCTGGCAATCGACGCCGATCCAGTGCTTGTCGGCAAGGAGCGAGGGCGCGGTTGTACGATCTATTATGGCGATGCCACACGAATCGAGTTGCTTCGACGCTGCGGAATCCAGAGTGCTCGCGCACTTGTTGTAACCTTGGATAACGCAGAGGCTGTGGCCTCGATCGTCTCCTCTGCAAGATCCGAGCGGGCGGATCTCACTATTGTCGCCCGCGCACGGGATGCGGTGCACGCAACTGAGTTATACGAACTCAAAGTGACGGATGCGGTGCCAGAGACCATCGAAGCCAGCCTCCAACTGTCGCAGGCGGTGCTCGTTGGCATCGGCATTCCGATGGGCCCAGTGATAGCATCCATTCATGAGCGACGGGATGAGTTTCGCAAGATGCTACAGCCAGCGGACGGTTCGAACAGGGAACGGCATGCGATCCGGCCGCGAAGTCGAAGTGAGTCAAAATCACTCCGATAAGCATGAGAAACGTGCGGAGGCATGCCGCAGTCGGGCCACAGTTTTACGGCGAGGGCATCTGATGCACCATGACTTTGTCGCCCGCCGGACACAATCCGAGATCGATGGCACTAATGCTGTCCTCGGCGAATGGTTCCCGCGCCAAGCTGGTTTCCGACCGACCTTCCTAAAGGTAACACTGGGCTTTTTTGATGAATTCTTGGTCCGTTAGGGCTGCACGGTGACGGCCTCAAGGCGCGCGATCGGTGAGAGCGTCGGCTCCCTCCTGCTCGACACCATGCCCGATAATCCTAACGCCGCAATGCGGGAAAGTCGGAGCGAGTTTCTGGATGGCGCATTCGAAACTCCGCACAGGTCGCATCTGGCCATGGCTGTAGTCCTCCTGTTCAGTCCGACGAACCGTACGAGCGGCGATCGGTTCCGGCTCAAGTCTCGTGCATTCGGATGACGTCCTCGATGCCGCGCGATTGGATGCCCAGTTCTTCCAGGCCCGGCAGATCAACTGCCGCGACATTGTCACGACGCATGAGGTCGACTTGGTTGCGCGTCAGAGACACGGCCGGAAGAAACTCCGCAGCAGTCGCCAACATGCTCCACATCGCGAAAGGCACCGGCACCAGCCTGATCCGCGTCTCGAGCTGAGTGGCGATTTCCTGGACGAGTTCCCGATAGGCATAGATGCGCGGACCGGCGCACTCGAAGATCGAAGCACGCGTGGCATTCTGCCCCGCGGCCAAGCGGCTCACGGCCTCCGCCACGTCCTCGACATGAACCGGTTGCAAGCGAGTGCGGCCGTCGCCGAACAGCGGATAAATCGGGAGGATGCGTACCAGCCTCGCGATCGTTGTGATGAATGTGTCACCGGGGCCGGCCATGACAGCGGGACGGACGATGATCGCGCCTGGAAATGCCGCCTTCACAACCTCCTCGCCGCGGCCCCGGGCGCGGATGTAGTTAGAACGGGACTGCGGATCCGAGCCGATGCCCGAAATCTGGACGAACCTCTCGGCGCCGGCATCGCGCGATGCGGTCGCCAGATCGGTCGCAGCTTTGACATGGACGCGCTCGAAGGTCTGCTCACCGCGCTCAACATAGAGGCTGACCGCATTCACCACCGCGCGAGATCCCACCACGGCAGCGGCGATCGAGGATGGATCTAGTATGTCCGCCTCGATCTGCTGAGATGGCCACTTGCCGGATGCGCCGCCCGAAATCTTGTGCGGATGACGCGAGGCGGCACGAACATCGACAGCCTTGTCGAGAAGCCTGCTTACGATCCGCTGTCCAAGGAACCCCGTTCCGCCGAACACCGTCACAATGTTCTCGTGGTCAGTCATCGTGCTCTTAAGGCTCTCCTGGTTAGCGACGGCCGTCGCGTTCTTGATCAATCATTCCTTTCCGTGAAATGCTGCAGGCGACGTGTTCACCCTGGACTATTGCCGCTCTTCTTGTGGTGTCTGCTTTCCTGATTTTCGCCTCTCACGATTTTGCGTTCATTGTCTTCACACGCATCTGCATGCGCCGTGCCCAGGTCCTGTCCATCGCCCTGGGCCTTACGCAGCGCGTCGGAGCGCTTGAGGTCCGCCTCGGCATTGAAATCCTTGCCCGCGTTCGAAGTCTTCTCGCGGCCCTGAATTATGTGCTGCTGCTTGTCCTATTTGTTCAACGACCGCGATGGCCAGGAATCGCTCCGCCCTTGGTTCGTCGCATCGTTCGCCACATCGCCCTTAAGGGTATTGTCTCCGGGTTCCGCCTTGAGGGGCGGCGACCGGGTTGTCGTGCGGTTTCCAGTGCCGCCCCACGTGGCGGTAGCTAAGGAGGACATGTGGAGTGCGGTGTGGGCTACCACGTCTGTTGCGAATACCAATCGTCGATATCCTGGCGCACGCGATCCTTCTCAATCCCATACCGCTCTTGGATCTTGCCTTCGAGTTGGTCGCGCCTCCCAGCAATTTCATCCAAATCGTCGTCCGTCAGACGCCCCCATTGTTCCTTGATCATACCCTTTACCTGCTTCCAGTTGCCTTCAACACGATCCCAGTCCATTGTGAGTCTCCTCTAACTTTTCAAAGAGGGCCTAGCGGCTCTCTTTAGAGCCCGCACTCCAACCGCCGTGGTGACGCTTAGTTCCGGGAATTTTCGCGGTCAGAACGCGTTCTTGATAGCCGACGCATGCCCCCGCGGATCGCGGCTTAGCTCCATCGATAGGTCCCGCCGATTGGAGTCTTTCACGCAACGCCGCCCTCCGTCCCCGCTCCCGGAGGGCCATTTCTTTTCCTGACCCCAGGAGGAAAGTACGGCGACCGCGATCCTCTGAAATTGGAGATCCATCGACTACCTCCGGTCGATCGGCAGGTTCGCCGACATCAACTGGCCGATTACACGGCACTAACACGACGCCAGTAACCGCGGACCCGCTGCAGGCTACCTCGCGCGTGCTTTGTTTTGTCCATGGATTGGCGCATACTGCGCCATCGCTGGGCGGTTGCTACGGGCCCCGGCGGCTGGAAGATCATCGCGCTTTCGCCCCAACTCCGGAGGTCGCGCGATGTACCTCGCGACGAACCAAACGGTCCTTCTCCCTCACGAAATGAATCAAATCGAACAGATCTTCGGAGAAGTCCTGCGCGAACGCGGATTGACTCGGCAGTGCAAGTCGGCCGAAGCGATCGCAAAACGACTTATGGATCTTTACCTAAGCGGCGTCCGCGAGAGCGTTGCTCTCAGGTACCTGGCCTATCTCGACGAGCCGGTAGCAAGTCGCCCCTGGCAGAACGCGCGCCCACTCGTCGAGGAGGTCTCAATGCTGCATATTTCACGAGAGAAGGGCGCTCAGATCAGCCCGGATGAGCTCGACATGCTTCAACGGACCTTCGATCGAGTATGCATCTGGTGCAGTATCCCGCGCTACGGCAAGCGCGCCGATCGGCTAGCCCGGCATATCACCGATCAATTCCGCAAGGGATTGAGCGACGAGGCAGCGCTTTTCGAGAACGCCATGTGGCTGGAGAAGAATACCGACGCCGCCCGATACCGCCCAGACGCGTAAACGCCACACCACCGCAACGGGGAACATTCTGCCTCGATAGCGGTTTTGATACCGCCAACGATCCACACCCCTGCGGATCAAGGCGGGGCTCCATTGTTCTGTCCCCATTGGAGTGGAGCCCGTTGCAATGCATGCTTAGGCCCCGTCGACCACGGGGCCTAATTTTTGCAGATGGAGATGCAAGGTTTTCCAGCCACAGCCCCGTGATACGGGGCGTCAGCGGCCGGAGCGAGCCGTCTGGCGAGCGGAGCGGGCGGAGGCAACCCGCGCTATCCGATTGCGCCGAAGGGTTTGCCGGAGCCTGCGGAAAATCCGCTTTTTAGCTTTGGCCGCCTTCAATCACGCTGTCGAGATATTCTTCGACCCTACGTTCATGTTCCTCAAGCTTGCGCGCGCCATCGTCTTCCCGGCGCTTGCGCCTTATCGTGATCGTGGCCTGCATAGCCCATTGGCATAACTTCGTACGCAACACCGGGCGCTCCTGGCACAGGTGCGGAGAAACGGGTTTTTCCCGTGCCGACGGTTCGGATCCCTTCAAGGCTAAAGGGATAGGAGACATCCGTGCTGCCGGCTTCCCGTCGTCGCGTGGAGAGTTCGCGTTGCTACCTATGATCTGAACGCCGAGGAGCGTCAGGGACGGATACTTGGCCAGTGTACCCCGAGCGTCTCAATTGGGGCCGAAAGCTGACCGTCCGCTTGTGCATGATGAGGCGAGTTAGCTGCCATTCGGCTGCAGATCAGGCGACGGCAGCACTCGACCCATTCGTGGCGGCAGTCATTACTCCTGAAACAGGACCTTCCGGGGCCGTCTTCACCATTGATTCTGCCGCAGAAGTGATGTGCAGCAATGTCGGTTTAGGCGGGCATAAAACTTGACGAATCTGTTACTTGAACTCATGGTACAGACCTGTCTCTATCATAATGAGGTGGCACATGCCGCGCCCGCGTGAACCTGCCAATAAACGCCAGCAGATCGTAGATACGGCTTACGCGCTGTTTTCGCGCTCCGGCTATCACGCGACCGGTACTGACCGGATCATCGCCGAGGCCGACGTGGCCAAGATGACGATGTACCGCAATTTCTCCTCCAAGGATGCCTTGATTGTCGAGGTGCTGAACCACCGCGCCGCTCGCTTTGACGCCCAGCTCGATTGTCTTGCGCAGCGCGCCTCGACCCCGCAGGAGAACATCGGCACAATCTTTGACTGGTACGAGCGATGGTTTCTGAGCGCCGATTTTCATGGTTGCCTGTTTGCCCATGCGCTTGCGGAGTTCGGTGAACCGGGACATCCGGTCTTCGATGCGGTGGTCGAGCACAAGAACAGCCTCAAGACCCGGCTTTTGAGCATTCTAGAGGCAGGGATGGACAAGGATCAGGCGGCATCAGCGTCGGATGCGATCTTTATGTTGCTCGAAGGAGCCACCCTGATGGCTCAGATGGGCCAGGGACAGAGCGCTATCCTCCACGCCCGTCAGGCAGCGTTCAGCCTGGTCGGCATTCCCGACGGATGAGCCCCGCGAGCGCGCGACTATCAGATACCTCCCGTTTCGAAAGTCCATCATTTGCGCCTCGAAGGAACTCCCCTCGGCATCACGTTGATCGTGACCTCGGTCTTCATGCTCGCCTTCGGCGATGCGGTCGTCAAACAGAGTAATGCCGACTTCTCGCTGTGGCAGCTTTTCGTCGCACGTGGACTTGTCACCGTTCCTCTGCTGTTTGGCGTCGCCAGAATCCTGGCTCCTGCTTCGCCGCTATGGCCGAAGGCCGCGGGCTGGGTATTTGTGCGCAGCATGCTGATCGTGCTGATGTGGATTGCCTATTACGCCGCCCTCCCGTTCATGAGCCTGTCAGTGGCGGCCACGGCACTCTACACAACCCCACTGTTTATCGCTCTCTTTTCCGCCGCCCTCATTCGCGAACCTGTCGGCGTCCGGAAGTGGCTGGGAATCCTGCTCGGCTTTATCGGCGTGCTCGTCATTCTGCGCCCGGCGGCCGATGACTTCTCCGCAGTTGCGCTGCTACCGATCCTTGCTGCCATCTTTTATGCCCTCGCAGCAGTCATAACCCGAAGCAAATGCGCTGATGAGGACCCCTTGAGCGTCGCGATGAGCCTCAACCTGTGCCTCGTCATATCGGGCGCTCTGGGCCTCGGAGGTCTCATGTTCGTTCCGACCGCGGGCGACCTGGCCTTCCCGTTCCTACAAAGCCCGTGGATGGCGATGAGCAATGGGACATGGGCCATCATTGTGCTGCTGGGAATCTTGTTGGTCGCCGAGAGCATCGGGGTAGCAAAGGCCTATCAGATCGCTCCGGCAGCGATCATCGGAGCATTTGATTACAGCTATCTGGTGTTCGCCGTATTCTGGAGCTTCGTCTTTTTTGCTGACACTCCGGACATGCTCACGATCCTGGGAATTGGCTTCATCCTCGCGGCTGGATGGTTCGTTGTATGGAGGCCGCCCCTCAAACAAGCAAATTGCTTGAGTCCCTGATATCGAAGGGGAATCTTTTTCGCAAAACTCGGCGTTTTGCAGACGACTTTTGCGACAGTCAATCTCTAGACTGAATGTCGGTGATGGCGCACTCGCTGCAAGAAGTAGACAGTCGCCTTCCCACCCCAAGCTGGACGTTCAGCACACATAAGCCGAGCAGCAGCTTTGAGGAAACCGTGCGACCCGCGTGAGCGGCTGGAGGGGCGCGCAAACCTGCCATTCCCGCGCAACGAATTGACAGTGCGCTTCGGGTCGGAGAGAGCCCTTCTTCACAAGCCCTGCGTTTTGCTGTTCTGCGGATGTTTATGTTCGGGAGATCCTAACTGAAGTGCATCACGCCGGTTTTAGGGTAGGGGTTCAGCTTCCATCTTGCAAATGTGCCCGGAACACTTCGGCCGGCGTCCTGTAGTCGAGGCACTTTCTCGGCTGGTCGTTGAGATGGCGAGCAAGTTGGATGAGCTTGCGTTGCGACACTGCCGCAAGATCTGTATCGCCTGGCATGAAGCGGCGGATGCGCTTGTTGGCGTTCTCCACGAAAGGCTATGTGGCCGGGTTCTCGACCTTCTCTAGAAAGGCGAAGACCTCGTCTCGAGAGGGCATGGCCCGCCCGGCGCCCTTGCGCGTGACGGCGAGCGCGCCGTAGGCATTGGCGAGACGGCAGCAATCGGGGCCGGACAGGCCCGTGACGCGGCCATGGATATGGCCAGCGGCGAAGGCGTCTCCCGCGCCGATCGTATCGACCACTTCCACGGGGAACCACGGCGCGCTGTCCGTGCTGCCGACCTGATAGAGGACGGATGCCGTTCCGCCGGATCCCTTCACCGCCACCCGACGGACGCCGCTCTCCAGCAGCATTCCGATGAGTTTTTTCTCGTCCGTTTCTTTCGGTTGTTCCAAAAGACCAGGGAGATCGGCGCTGCCGAGCACGATCGTGTCGATCCGGGGAAGGAGCGCCCTTACTTGCGCAGCGATGGCGGCAACCACGCCGCCGGGAATGTCGAGGGTGACGTAGATGTCCGCACCGACGGCAAGGTCTATGGCGGCGAGGGCTGCTTCCGTCTGGCGCGGTTGGAGCAGGGCGTAGCCGGAAAGATGGAACAGCTGAGCGTCGGCAAGGGCTGCCGGATCGACATCTGCGGCCGAAAGCCGTGCATTTGCGCCGCGGTAGGCGAACATCGTACGCTCGCCGGCAGGGCTGACGGTGATGACGTTGATCTGGGTCGGCTCCCGGTCGTCGCGGCCGATCCAGCGCGTGGAAATGCCGGTGGCGGTAAGCTCGGACAATGCCTCGTGGCCCCAGGAGTCGACACCCACCCTGCCGATAAAGCGGCAATCGTGCCCGGCTTTGGCAAGTGCGATGGCAGTGTTCGTCGCCGAACCGCCGATCATCGCCGTCTGGCCGGTAGCGATCGCCTCGCCACCCTCGCCCGGATAGGCGGGAATGGCGAGCACGAGATCGATGTTGATATCGCCGAGAAGGACGATGGCGGCCATATCCCGCCTCACAGCTCTACGTGCATGAGGGCGATGGCCTGGTCGACGTCGGCGATGATGTCGTTGATGTGCTCGATGCCGACCGAGAAACGCACGAGGCCGTCAACGACGCCCATCGCCTCGCGTTCCTGGCTCGGAATATCGAGGAAGGCCATGGTGGCGGGCACCTGCGTGGTGGTGCGAAGGCCTCCGAGGCTGGCCGCGAACGAGCAGAGCTGCAGGCGCTTCAGAAGCCGCACGCCGCAGGCTTCGTCATCCACCTGGAAGGAGAGCATGGCGCCGCCGCCGATGAGCTGTTCCGAGGCAGAGGCATAATTCGGATGGGACGGCAGACCGGGATAGAAGACACGCTTGACGGCCGGATGGGCCTCCAGGTGTTTGGCGAGCGCCAGCGCGTTGGCGCACTGCTTTTCCAGGCGCAGCGCCAGTGTCTGCGCGCCGCGCAGCAAGAGCCAGGCGTTGAAGGGCGATAGCGGCGCGCCGAGCTTGTTTAGCGTGTTCCAGCGCACGTCCTCCAGCCAGTCCTTTGGCAGGATATCGGACTTCAGCGTAATGACGCCACCGACCGCATCGTTGTGGCCGCCGATGAACTTCGTTGCGCTTTCAACGACGACGTCGACGCCGAAATCATGCGGGCGGCAGACGGCGGGGGAGGCAAAGGTGTTGTCGCAAATGACGACGATGCCGCGCGCGTGAGCGATCTCGACAAGTTTCCTGAGCGGCGGAACCTTCATCGTCGGGTTGGCGATGGCCTCGACATAGAGGACCTTCGTCTCGGGCGTGAAGGCGTTTTCGACGGCGCGCACGTCCGAGCAGTCCACGAGGCTGACCTTGAGGCCGAAATCCTGGGCGCGGTGGTCGAAGAATTCGTGGGTTGAGGAATAGGTGGTGAGGTCGGCCACGATGTGATCGCCGGCCTTCAGGATGCCGAAAAGGGCGTGTGAGATTGCGGCCATGCCGGAGGCGGTTGCAAGGCATGCGGTTCCGCCGGTCAGCTGCGCGATATGCTCTTCGAGCTTGTACTCAGTCGGGTTGCCGCAGCGTGAATAGATGTTCACTTCCTTGCGCGCGCCGGCGACGATCTGGTCATAGATATCGCCGCCATACTGGAAATTCGCCGACATGTAGATCGGGTAACTGATCGACTGGGAATGCTCCTCCGGCTCGTAGAAGACGGCGCGGCTGGCAAATTCGAGGGATTTGGAAGAGGTGTCGGACATAGGCGTTTCTCCTGAAAAGATCATTCCTTCACGGCGCCGCCGATGAGCGCGGCCGTGATCTGGCGTTCGAAGAAGATGAAGAGGATGAGGGGCGCGATGGCGGCCAGCAGGATTGCCGCAAGCATGACCGGATAGTTGGTGACATGTTCGCCCACGAAATCGGTGAGGCCGACCGGCAGCGTCTTGCGGGCGGGATTGTTGATGAAGACGACCGGGAACAGGAAGTCGTTCCACACCCAGATCATGTTGACGATGCCGACCGTGAACATGGCGGGCCGGGCGATCGGCAGGGCGATGACACGGAAGATCATCCATTCGGAGGCGCCGTCGACGCGGCCGGCATCGAAAAGCTCGCGCGGCAGCGTGTTGAAGAACGCCTGCATGATGAAGATCGAAACCGGCACGTTGAAGGCGGCGGTCGGCAGGATGACGCCGAGATGTGTATCGAGCAAGCCTGCCGTGCGCAGCATTACCACCAGCGGCACCAGCGCGACATAGGCAGGGATGGCCATGGCCGCCGTCAGCGACAGCTCCACCGCCGGCATCCAGCGCGGACGGTAAATGGCAAGTGCATAGCCGGCGAGCGTCGAGACAAGCACCGTGATGATGGTCGCGCCAGCCATGATGATGAGCGAATTGACCGCGTAGCTTCCGAGTGCGCCGCCGCTCCAGGCGCCGATATAGGCATCGAAATTGAGGCTCGTCGGAAAGGACCAGACCGAGCGCATAAACTCCTTGTTGGTCTTGAACGTGCTGTAGATCATCCAGACGAAGGGGAAGATCACCATCAGCACATGCAAAGTGAGCACGATAAGCACGATCGTGCTTGTGCGGTTCCAGCGGCGGACGGCGCTCATGTGTCCCCCTTCCGGCGAAGGAAGCGGAAGACGACCCAGGCGGCAAGCGCTGTCAACGCCATCTGTACGAAGCCAATGGTTGCCGCATAGCCCATCTGGAAGCTGGCAAAACCCATCTTGTAGAGATAGGTGGAGACGACCTCGCTGGCGTGACTAGGGCCGCCATTGGTCAGGACGAAGACCAGCGAGAAGGTCTTCAGCGAGCCGATGATGGCGAGCAGCGAATTGGCGCGCACGGCGTCCCAAACCATGGGCACGGTTATCGAGAAGAACTTTCGCAAATCGCCCGCGCCGTCGAGCTCGGCGGCCTCGTAGACGCTTTCCGGTACGCTGCGCACGGCTGCGGTGAAGAGCAGCACATAGAGGCCGAGGTAAGTGAAGCTCATCACCACGACGACAGCGAGGAACGCGGTTTCGGATTCGCCCAGCCAGCCGCGCTTCAAGCTGTCGAGGCCGACGGCCTTGAGCGCCGCGTTCACCAGCCCGAAATAGGGGTTGTACATGAAGCGCCAGAGCAGTCCGATACAGATCTCGCTGACCATGACAGGCACGAGATAGAAGAACAGGAAGATGCGACTGAAGGCCGGGACGATGCGCACCAGGCAATAGGCGATGGCGAGCGCGAGAAAGACCTGGAAGACGATGGCGGAGAGGGCGACCAGGAGGTTGCGTCCGAGCGATGCCCAGAAAACGGGGTCGGCGGCAAGCTTCAGGAAGTTGCCGGCGCCGACGAAGACGGGGTCGGACGCTCCATCCCACTCGAACATCGACAGCCAGCCGGCATAGACCACCGGATAGGCGACAAAGGCGCACACGAAGATCAGGGCCGGCGCCAGGAAGAGCAGTGTCGCCCGATTGTGTCTTTTCGCTAGGCCGATGTCCGTGCTCATGATTCCGCCGGCGTCTGGAGATGCGCGCAGCCGCCGGAGGCCGGCGACTGCGGCTTTCGAAGGTTTACTTGTTGTCCTTCAGGGCGCCCTCGAGGCGCTTGGCGGCATCAGCCGGCGTCACGGACCCATCCAGTGCACCCTGCAGTGCTGTGTAATAGGTGTTGGTCGCAGCCGGCGGCATGGCCGTGTCGTAGAAGGAATCGAGATGGCCAGCAGCATTCATCAGGTCGTTGCTGATGCCGTAGAGCACGGGGCCGGCGGCCGCTTCCGTCGTGGCGCCCTTCACGGTAACCATCGTCTTGCGCAGCTCGACATACTTGGTCATCACCTCGGGCGAGGAAAGGAACTTCAGGAGCGTCACGGCATCGGACTTGTTCTCGGCCTTTTCCGAAATGCCGAAGGAGGCAGCAACGCCGGCCAGCACGTCGGTCTGGTCGCCGGCTCCGCCCGCGACCGTCGGGAAGGCGAAGTAGCCGAGATCGAAGCCTTCCGGCGCGTCGGCGGACGCACCGATCTGCCAGGTGCCGTTGAGCAGTATCGCGGCCTGGCCGTTCAGGAAGAGCATGTTTGCTTCCTGGTCGCTCATTCCGTTGAAGCCGGTTGGGAAGTATTCACTTTTGGCGATCTCGGCGACCTTTTCAAAGGCCTTTTCGCCTTCCGGGCCGAGCGAGGCATTCGCGTCGCCATTGACGAAGGAGGCGACCACGCCGGAGCCCTTGAGCCGCATTTCCATGTACTGGAACCAGAAGGTTGCCGGCCAGGAATCCTTGTTGCCAAGCGCAAAAGGCACGAGGCCGTCGGCCTTGATCTTCTCGGCAAGCGCCATAAGCTCGTCATAGGTCTTGGGGACCGTCCAGCCCTTTTCGGCAAACAGCGCCTTGTCGTACCAGAAGACGACGGAATCGACGTCGACGGGCACGGCATAGGTATGGCCGTCCTTGCTCGTCTGAGCGATGGCGCTTTCCAGGAAGCTTTCGCGCCAGCCGTCCTTGGCGAGGTCCTGGTCGAGTGCGTACATCTGGCCGCCCTTGACGAAGGCGTTCAGGAAGCCGCCGGGCAGGGTATAGAACACGTCGGGCGGATTGCCGGAGGCCATCGCGGTGTTCAGCTTCGTCTTGTAGGCCGATTGTTCGGCGGCGACGACATCGAGCGTGATGTCGGGATGCTTCTTGGCGAAGGCCTCTAACGCGAAGTTGATGAAATCGACCTTATCCTGCTGCCCGGCATAGGCGTGCCAGAAGGTAAGCTCGCCGGCCGTTGCCGGAAATGTCGACAGCGCCAAGGATGCGCCTGCAATGAGAACAGACTTCAGCTTCACGGTTTCCTCCCCAAAAAGCTTGTGCAGCACCTCCAGCTGCATTCATGTAGTGATGCCACATCAAAAATCATGTGTCCATAGTGACACCACAACATCGCCATGTTAGCTTCATTCACGGAAAGCGTTTGCCAGCGAGAGAACCGTTCATGAGTGTCGACCCGCGCGCTACAGTAGGCCCGGCCAGCAGCCGGTTGCGCAGCGTCCTGCCGAAGCTGTCGGATTCGGAGCGCCGCGTCGCTTTGTGGGTTCTCGAAAATGTCGAGGCGACGATCCGCAATTCCATGTCGGTCATCGCCCAGGCGACCGATGTCAGCGACACGACGGTTTTGCGGATGTGCCGCACGGCTGGTTTCGAAGGCTTTACTGACCTGAAATTCGCGCTCGCGCAGGAGCCACGCGGTGGCCGTTCCGAGACGGCGAGCGATCCAGAAGCGAGCGATCTGCAGGCGGCCAACCGCCTCTTTCGCGCCGTGGCGCAGGCGATCAGCGATACGCAAGGCGTGCTGAACGAAGCAACCTTTGCAAAGGCGCTCGATCTGATTGCAGGCGCGCGGCACATCGTCGTCGGTGGCGTCGGCGGGTCCGGAATCGTAGCGCAAGCCTTCTACCAGCGCTGCATCCGTCTTGGTCTGCGCTGCGATGCGCCGATCGATTCCCAGCTTCAGATCATGCATTCGGCACTGACCGGACCTGATGATCTCGTCGTCGCAATTTCCTATTCCGGCATTACCAGCGACCCGGTCCTCGTGCTGCAGGAAGCCAAATCCCGCGGGGCAGCGACGCTCTGTATTACAGGCAACAGCGCATCGCCGCTGGCGCGCCTTGCCGATGTCGCGCTTGTCAGCGTCTCGCATGAGCAGGGCAGCGAGCCGATGGCCGCCCAGATCGCGCAGATGGCACTGATCGACGCGCTCTATTCGGCGCTCGTCGCGCGCAATGCCGAACGGGCGCAACTCACCGAAGAGCGGATGGTCAACGCCATCCTGCCGAAATCCATCTAGTACCCAGACACAGGTAGTGCCGTGAAAGTCCAGATCTACACCATGCAGACCGTTTCCGAGGCCCTTGCCGCTGCCGCTGCCGGCGTCGACTATCTCGGCCTGACCCCGTCCAATCGTGGCCTACCAGGCGAGATCGATTTTGCGACCGCCCGCGAGATTGCAGACGCACTCAAGGGCAAGGCACAGCGGGTTGCTCTGTCGGTTGAGAGCGACCTCGACGCTATTGCCGACATGGTGGCCGCGGTCCAGCCGGACGTTCTGCACCTATGCGGTAATATTTCGTTGGTGACGCCAGAGCAGGTGAGGGCGCTGCGCGAGAGGCTCGTGCCGCTCTATCCGGACCTGCGTATCCTGCAGGCCATTCCGATGACGGGGCCGGAGGCGCTCGACCATGCGGCTGCCTTCGAGCCCTATTCGGACTTTTTCATTCTCGATTCGGTTGCCGCCCACATCGGCGGCATTGGCGCGGCGGGCGTCACGCATGACTGGTCGCTGAGCCGCGAAATCGTCAAGCGCAGCAAGTTGCCGGTCATCCTCGCCGGCGGTCTCGGCCCGGACAACGTCGCGGCAGCCATCGCCGCCGTGCAGCCCTGGGCGGTGGATTCGTTGACGCATACGAACAAGCCGCTGCCGGAAGGTGGCTTCCGCAAGGACATCGACAAGATCGCCGCCTTCGTGAAGGCGGCAAGGACGGCTTGAGCGTCGCAGAAAGCTAGGAAGGGCGGGCACGTCGCGTCGCCCTTCCGCCCGGGCCTTTCCGTACAGCCTCAGGCCGTGTGTACCCGCATGGGCGGGGCGGTGACGGTGCGGGCAAACGAATCCGCGGCTTCCATAATGGCCTGTGTGTCGATGCCGAAATGGGCATAGAGATCGGCGATCGTGCCGGTTTGGCCAAAATGCTCAACGCCGAGCGATACCGTGCGATGTCCCTCGACCGAGCCCAACCAGCCGAGGGTCGCCGGATGCCCATCCGTGACGGTGATGAGGTTTGCCGATTGCGGCACGGCCCCAAGTAGCGCCTCGACATGGCTCCGGGCCGCGCCGTTGCCGTGGCGGCGGGCGCGTTGCGCCGCGGTCCAGCCGGCGTTCAGGCGGTCGGCCGAGGTCACCGCCAGAACGGCGATGTCGCCGTGGCGCTCGGCAAGCCGCCCGGCGGCCATCAGGACTTCCGGCGCGATGCATCCCTGATAGGCGAGCACGATGCGGGTGCGGGCGGATGGTGGGCGCAGCCAGTAGGCGCCGTCGATGACGCCTTGCCGGAAAAGGGGATTTTCACGCCTAAGTGCGATCTGCTCCAGCGGTCGTGTCGTCAGGCGCAGATAGACCGAGCCACCGGTCTCGTCACGCAGCCAGGTGCGTGTGTCATGCGTAGCCTCGCCGTCGCGCTGCATGTAGTCGAACGACCAGTCCATGATGACGGAGAGTTCGTCGAGGAAGGCGGGCTCGAAGCTTGCAAGACCATCCTGGCTCATGCCGATGAGCTGCGAGCCAATCGACTGATGCGCCCCACCCTCCGGCGCCAGCGTCACGCCAGAGGGCGTGCCGACGATCATGAACCGGGCATCCTGATAGCAGGCGTAATTCAGCGCATCGAGGCCGCGAGCGACAAAGGGATCGTAGACGGTGCCGATGGGGATGAGCCGCTCGCCGAACAGCGAATGGGAAAGGCCCGCAGCGCCGAGCAGCAGGAAGAGGTTCATTTCGGCAATGCCAAGTTCGATATGCTGGCCGGATGGCCCGAATTCCCATTTCTGCGCTGAGGGCACGCGCTCGTCGCGGAACGTATCGGCGAGCTTTTCGCGGGCAAACAGCCCGCGGCGGTTCACCCAGGGACCGAGATTGGTCGAGACGGTGACGTCGGGTGCTGTGGTGACGATGCGGGCAGACAGCGCATCGTCACGCTGGGCAAGTGCATCGAGGATCTTGCCGAAGCCTGCCTGTGTGGACAGTTCACGATCGTCGAGGAAGACCGGACCTGCCGAGGACACGGCGGGGGAGGCGAAGCGTCGGGTACCCTCGGTGAAGAACGGTACGGTCTTCAGGAAATCCTCAACTGGCTTTGCCGAGGGGATCGCACTGAACGGCTCCCATTCCGTGCCAGGCTTGACGCCGATGCGCGTCTGGAACACCTCCATCTGCGCCTTGGTCATCAGGCCGGCATGGTTGTCCTTGTGACCGGCGAGCGGCGTGCCCCACCCCTTGATCGTATAGGCGAGGAATACGGTCGGCCGGTCATCGTCGATGCTTTCGAAGGTGCGGATCAGTGTTTCTAGGCAATGGCCGCCGAGATTGTTCATGAGGTCGGAAAGTGCGTCGTCGCTGCGTGCGGCAAGGAGGTCGGCGACGCCTGGTTCGCCGCCGATTTCGTCGACCAGCCGCTTGCGCCAGGCCGCGCCGCCCTGGAAGGTGAGCGCCGAATAGAGCTGGTTGGGGCAGCGGTCTATCCAGCCGCGCAGCGCTTCGCCGCCTTGCTCGCGGAAGGCGGCCTCCTGAAGTGCGCCGTATTTCAGCACCTTCACATTCCAGCCGAAGGCGGTGAAGATGCCCTCGATGCGCTGCCACAGCCCCTCGCGCACGACGCCGTCGAGGCTCTGTCTGTTATAGTCGATCACCCACCAGGTGTTGCGCAGGTCGTGTTTCCAGCCTTCCTGCAGGCATTCATAGATATTGCCTTCGTCGAGCTCCGCATCGCCGACCAGCGCGATCATCCGGCCGTCCGGGCGCTTCGACCAGCCCTTGGCGGTGATATAATCCTGAATGATGGAGGCGCAGGCGGTGATGGCGACGCCGAGGCCGACGGAGCCCGTGGAAAAATCGACGTCGTCGATGTCTTTGGTGCGGCTCGGATAGGATTGCGCACCGCCAAAGCCGCGGAAATTCTGCAGCTTCTCCCTGGTCTGGTTGCCCATGACATACTGGATGCCATGGAAGACCGGCGAGGCATGCGGCTTTACCGCCACGCGGTCTTCCGGCCGCAGCACATGAAAATAGAGCGCCGTTAGGATCGAGGCGAGCGAAGCCGATGAGGCCTGATGCCCGCCAACCTTCACCTCGCCCTTCTCGCGCAGGTGATTGGCGTTGTGGATCATCCAGCAGGCGTGCCACAAGACCTGTCGCTCCAGGCTTTTGAGATGCGCCAAGCGTTCGGGCGTCAAAGCCGGTTCCGTCATGAATATCCTCCCTCATGCTCCCACCGACAGGCTAACTCGGAAATATCGGCAAATCTGACCTAAGTTGACGGATTTTTCGCGAGATGCGAAAGATCTAACCTCAAGGGTGGAATTCTTAGGTCAATCATGTCTCAGTCGAAGCCTTCACTGGATTCCGCCACTATCCGCATCCTCGATCTCCTTCAACAGAACGCCGAACGGAGCATTTCGGAGTTGGCGGAAGCGACCGGCCTATCGGCCTCGCCCTGTTGGCGACGCGTCAATGATCTCAAGGAAAGCGGCGTCATCAAGGGGACGGTGGCGCTGGTCGACGCGCCTTCGCTTGGCCTGGCGGTCAACGTCTTCGTTCAGGTCTCGCTGAAGCAGCAGGATCGGCAGTCCCTTGACATCTTCAACGCGGCGATCCGCACCAAACCGGAAATCGTCGAGTGCTATCTGATGACCGGCGAGGCGGATTACATGTTGCGCGTCGTCGTCGAGGATCTTGCAAAATTCCAGGCGCTGGTAGTCGATTTTCTGACGCTCATTCCCGGTGTCGCCAATATCCGGTCCAGCTTTGCACTGAGCCAGATCAAGTACACGACGGCGCTACCAACCGAGCATCTCAAGGGCAAAGGCGCTTGATATCCACAACCTTTGACCGCGTTGCTGAGATATGCTCGGAGGCTCGTGGCGACATGAACCGTGGCTCGAAGGTCGTTTCGGCCCGAAGGGAGCCGTTCTTCACGAGCCCCGAGCACGGCTTGTTGCGAGCATGTTCACGCTCTGGGCCAAAAAGAACGCATGATGTATCGGGTGGAACCAAGGCGCACGCACCGCATGCCAGCGTCTTCCGACACGAGCGGAGTGGGTGTTGAATTAACGGCCAACTTCCCCCTCTGACCAAAACAGCGAGCGACAAACGGGGTTGGCCTTTAAACCCCAAGCCTGGCCATGGCGATACGGCGAGACCGTTGCCCCACGGGCCGCGGCTCTGGGTGCCAGTTCGGGTGCAGGTGACGACGTGCTGGCCGCGGTCGGCCTGGATGATTGCCGACAGATTATGCACGTGTGATTTTGCTTTATTTTTGGGCAACTGTGCATTATACGACAGTTATGCGATGCCGTTCCTCCCAAGCGCATCGCCGGGTATCGCGTCCCGATATAGCCTGTCGCTGATGCATCGGCGTCAGGCTTTCTTTTCCAACAGAGGGCGCATTTCGAGGAAGCGCATCCGCGGATCGTTGCTCGCGCTTTCCATTGCAAAAACCGATCAACATAAGCAAAGTTCCGCTCGAATCGCACACTCAGCCTTGAATCTAGATCCTCGATCAGCCGCCCTGACATTCGTTCGGACATCAGAAGATCCGATGCTTGCAGGTCGATCACGGCATCCACTCGCGCCCATGATCCGCCGAGCACTGCTTGTGGAAATCCACGACGATACCTGCGCCAAACGACCGCACCGTCTCGATGTCGGCGGCACCAGCTGTGGCATAACCTTCAGCGCGCCTTGCGGGCAGCGCGGTTGATCAATACGCCATCGCTTTCACTGGCGGTCGACGTCGATGATCGCCTGCGCGAAGTCTTCCGGCGCTTCCTGCGGCAGGTTGTGGCCGATGCCACCAGTGATGTTGCGATGCTGATACTTGCCGGAAAACATGCCAGCATAAGCTTCAGGCTCGGGATGCGGCGCGGCATTCTGGTCACCTTCGAGGGTAATCGTCGGGATCGTGATCAACGGGCTCTTGGCAAGTATTTCCTCGAATGCGTCGAAGCGGGTTCGCCTTCGACCAGCCCCAGCCGCCAGCGATAATTATGGACGGTGATAGCGACATGGTCCGGATTTTCGAACGCCGTGGCCGAGCGCGCGAAGATCGCGTCGTCGAATTGCCAGGTCGGCGAGGCGGTCTCCCAGATCAGACGAACGAAATCGCGCGTATTGGCCTGGTAGCCGAGCCGGCCGCGCTCAGTGGCGAGTAGAATTGATACCACCAGGCCATCTCGGCCTTGGGCGGAAGAGGCTTCTTGTTCAGCTCTTGGCTGCCGACGAGATAGCCAGCCCGTGATGCGGATTGTCGGCAGGGCGATCAACGGCATAGTTGCAAAATCGGCCCCGAACACCTAGCCGCGAGCGGCGAGCATCTCAGTCGGGACGTCGATCGACGCGACAAGCCCCGTCTCTCGCCAATCACGGTCGATCGTCGCGTTCAGTGCGCTTGCCAACCCCCTTTCCAGGCGGCTGCCGAAACCCATGTGCTGTTCGCGCGCCGGCTTTGGCCCTCCCATTTCGCGCCAGACAAGGTGCGTCCAGTCATTCTCTTCCCGGATGCTCAAATCGATATGACCGTTTGTCACGGAGAGCGCCCCATACTTTGCGGCATTGGTCGCAAGTTCGTGCAGCAACAACGCTATATGCGTCATCGCCTGGCCTCCCACAACACGATCTTGACCGCTGATCGTTATCCTCTCTTCTGCCGCATACGGTTCGAGGATCGTTCTGATCAGTGCGTGCAGCGAAATCGTCTGGGTGTTTCCGGTTCCGTTTTGCCAATCCGACATGGTGAGTTCATGGGCGCGGGAGAGCATCGATAGCCGCGCCTGGATCGTCGCAAGGAGGCTGTCGATATCGCTGGCCGACCGGCCGCTGATCGAGACGATCGCGGAAGCGAGCGCAAAGAGGTTTTTCACGCGATGCCGCATTTCGCCCATCAAGAGCTGCTGCTGCTCCTCGGCGACGCGTCTTTCAGTAATGTCTCTCGCGATCTTCGAGGCGCCGACGATCACGCCGTCCGCATTCCGAATCGGCGAGATGGTCAGCGAGATATCGACCAATGATCCGTCTTTGCGTCGCCGCAGTGTCTCGAAGTGTTCGACGCGCATGCCGCGTTGGATTTCGGCGATGATCGCCGGCTCCTCATCCAGTCGGTCCTGCGGAATCAAGATGGTGATCGACTTTCCGATGACCTCTTCGGCCCGATAGCCGAACAAGCGTGTCGCGCCGGGATTCCAGCTCTGAATAATGCCTCGCAGATCCTTGCTGACAATCGCATCGTCGGAGCCGTCGATTATTGCGGCCAGCCAATCGCGGGGATCGGGTCCATCCGCGACCGATGTGTCAGCAAAGTTGGAGGCATGGTTGTGAGACGTCGAGGGCACGCTGAACGGCAATTTGCGGATCTGCGCGGCCCGTTCGCCTCCAGATTGTTCGTCGTCGCCCGGAATTTCCATGGCGCGTCCTCCTCAAGAGTACTCGATGCGGGACGCCGGCTGATGAAGGGAGCTTGCGTGCATCCTCTCTATAGCAGTCGGCTAGGCTATTCTGCCAACAGGCGCCGAAACTTAACGCCGATTCACAGACCCAGACGCGGACATTTGCGACCGCGCCAACTTCCGGTCAGTTTTTCAGCCCTGCTTCATAGCGGCTCCAATGGGCGATGATGTCTTCGGCGAGCGCATTGCCGACGAGGAAGGCGTTCTGGGTTGCCGGGCCGAAGCCGCCGGACTTCGCCGCCAACGACTCCGCCGTGCTCTGGCCGTCATGCGGACGGTCGAAGTTGGATGCCGTGCGCAATACGGCGATCCGGCCGAAATCCAGTCGCCCGCCATCCGCGGCGCGGCTGAGAGCGGTCAGGGTGGCGTTGTCCTCCATCTGGCTCGTGCAGTAATCCGCCTTTCCATCGGTGAGGACCTTTGCGTGCGCGGCGAGTTCCGTAGCAACGCCCGCGCCATGCCAATAGGTATCGGCCGAAATGGTCGTGCAGCTCGTTACGCCCGGCTTGGCCTTGGCGGCCGGCTGCGAATAGAGTGCGCGATAGGCGGTCGCGGTCTCGCCGTCGGCCAGCGTGACATTCCGGCTCGCCGCAAGCGCCGCCTCGAGCAGTGGTTTGTTCATTTCAAACACCTCGGTTCCGGCGCCCCAGGCCTGCTTTTCTCCAGGCACGCCTGCACCAAGCTCGACGACGGTCGACTTCCATTCTGCCGGCGCCTCGGACGTGGCCATGCGATGGAAAAGGCCGCCATCGATGACATAATCGGCCCAGGCAGCCGAGCCGAGCGTGCCCTTCGAAGGGTCGATTCCGGCTATTCCTGCGATGATGAAATAGGTCTTCGACAGATCTAATTTGTCCGAAAGCGCGACCGCTGCTGTGGACGCGGCCGCATTTGCAAATCCCATCGTGGTCGTCATGACGCAGAGATCGTCGTTGCAGACGACGTCGGGAGCGCTTTTCGGCAGCCCTGTCACCGCGATGCGCTTGGGCAATTGCAGGTTTTCCAGCCAGGGCTTGGTTTCTTCCCCGAACATGGTGATCACTAAAACTTTGGGGGTGACGATTTCGGCATGCGCGACCATCGGGAATGCGAGTGTCAACGAAATCAGCGCAATTTTTCTCATCTGCCTTACCTTCTTCATGGCCGTTGCGATATCCCGGTACAGGACGCCCTGCCACCATAACGTAAACTCCGCAAGGCGCTGCATCTTCTTACAGAATTCGCCGCTACGGCAGATTCACGGCAGGCAGGAAAGGATGGTCGGTTACGAAAGGGCGTCCGTGCCTTTCTCGAATATGAAAAACGTCCCCGAACCGCTCTGGTCCTGCGTCAGGACGCATTTCGAGCGGAGCCCTTCGATAGAAGGCCTGAATTCCTCCATCGGCAGGGCCTTGGCGTAGATGTCGTTTGGCAGTGAACCGTTAGATTGCGTTCGTTGCGGCAGCTTTTGGCGGTTAATTTGAGATCGCATGCCCACGCATCATTGGACATTTGAGGGTTTAAGCATCTGTAAACATGCGGGTTTAGCGGGGGTCATCTCCGAAGATATGACGCTGCTGCCATTGTGGAAAATCTCAAATTAGGTGCCAGCTCACGAGCCAAAATCTCAAATTAACTGCTTAATCTCAAATAATGTGGCGTGCTATGTTGTTGAAAATATTAGAGGCACAGTCTCGCGATTAAATAGCTTCCTGCTTGGCAACGAGGTGTATTTGCTCGAAGCCAAGTGGCAAGGGTTGCCCATGTAAGGGCGGAATTCTGCCTATGTTGATGTTTTGGACTTTGAAGATCGCATAATGTATCGACTGGACCTTATTACCACGGGGCATCCGGCCATAGGACCGATGTCTTCAAGCGTGGCCCTCTTCAATCCTCGGAAGGAACCACGCGAGAAGCCCCGCAAGCGGGAGGAAGGAGCAGACGTAGTAAACCGTTCCGACACCATAGCTGTCGGCCAATATTCCGAGAAGCGCTGCGGCTATACCGCCAAGGCCGAAATTCAGACCGTAGAACAGCCCACCAATGAGTCCTATCCGGTGCGGCAGCAACTCGATTGCGTAGATCAGGATGGAGGCGAAGGCGCTCGCCATGATCAGGTTGATCATCACCGTCAGCACGCCGGTCCAGAGGAGGTCGACGTGTGGCAGGATCAGCGTCAGCGGAAGCGGCCCCAGAACCGAAATCCAGATGATACGATAACGCCCGATGCGATCACCGACGATGCCGCCGATCAGCGCGCCCGCGGCCGAAGCCAGTAGGAAGATGAACAGCATCATCTGTGCGGAGGGGATCGAGAGGCCGAACTTCTCCATGAGATAGAAGGTGTAGAATGAGCGGAAGCTCTCGCCATAGGCGTTCTTAGTAAACATCAGCAGCGTCAGGACCCCCAGGGCTACCCCGATCGTCGCTGGCGCGTGACGAACGGCGCCGCCCGCCTTCTTGCCGTCTGCCCGCAACGCCATGAATGCGGCGCCGATCTCCCGCTGCTTGCTACCGATCCATACAAGAAGTGCCATGGCCATCAATGCGAGAACGGCAAACCAGGCGAGGCTCGGCTGTCCCCAGGGAACGATGATCAGCGCAGCGAAGACCGGGCCGAGCGCGCCGCCCGCCTGACCGCCGACCTGAAACAGTCCCTGCGCCAACCCCTGGCGCCCGCCGGCGGCATAGCGCGCCATGCGCGTCGCTTCCGGGTGAAAGATGGACGATCCAATGCCGATCAGCGCAACTGAAACCAGAATCACCGCGTAGCTATGGGCGAAGGCAAGGCTAACCAGGCCAGAGAGTGTAAACATCATCCCCACGACCGGTGAATAGGGCGCGGGATGTTTGTCCGTCACCATGCCGATTACCGGTTGCAGCAGCGACCCGGCGATCTGGAAGGTCATGGTGATCAAGCCGATCTGCACGAAATCCAGCGCATAGGCGTCCTTCAGGATCGGATAGGCCGCCGGAATCAGTGACTGCATCAGGTCATTGAGGAGATGGGTGAGACCCAGAATGACCAGCACAGCGAGATGCGTCTTGGGACGCGTCATGGTGGGAATGGCGACAGTCATGATTGTTGTTCTTGGCCCTTGGGAAATTTGGGGAGGCGGCTTGCAGCGGCATCCGACCGTCATCGGTAGAACGCGGCGCGCCGCGATGGGAGCTTATGCATCGCCCGAGCGGCGGGCAACCGTTTATTCGCGCTACGAGGGCAATAGGAGGCAATCCTATCCCGATGGATGTCGCGCGCCAATGTCGTGAGGAAGCCGGAGCCGACATCGGCGGTCTCGTCGATCAGGCGCTGGATTACATCGGAAGACCAGGTGACCTCGACATCGAGATGCAGCGTCGGGTGGCGCCGCGAGAACTCCACGATCAGCGAAGGCAGGAAGGAGAGCCCGACGCTCTCGACGGTCCCCGTCTTCAAGCCCCTGAGAATGTCGAGCTCGGACACCGCCGCTTCGAGAGGTGATGCGACGCGACGGACTGCCGGTGAAGGATTTCGCCGGCGGCCGTCAGTTTGAGGCGATGACCCTCGCGTTGAAGCAGCGCCATGCCCAAGCGATCCCCGATCTGCCGCGATACGGACGACGACGCGACATTGAGCCTCCGGGCGCATTGGCCGCGGTTCGAATCCCTTCAAAGCGAGGGATAGGAGATATCCGTGCTGCCGGCTTCCGGTCGTCGAGTGATCTGAACGACCGAGCAGCGGCCCTTTGCGGACATGATTGGCCCATGGTAGGCCCCTTTCGTCGCCTCACGGGGCCTGAGAGGATTGGAAATTGGAACAAGCGCTTGTAATTATCGACATGCAGATGCTGATGCAGCATCGTCTCGATGCAGGGCGCGATCACGTCCACGGTGATGCTCCGGCCAAGATCGCCGCCTTAGCTGCTGAATTCCGCAGGGCTGGACAAAGGGTGATCCACGTTCGCCACATCGACCCTGATCCAGCATCCCCGATGCACCTTGGTTCACCCGCTCAACAGGTGATGCCCTGCGCAGAAGCGCTCGACGACGAACCGATTTTCGTCAAGACGACTTCTTCGCCATTTGCTTCCACCGGGATGGAAAAATATCTCCGCGACAATGGCATCGGCACCCTCGTCGTGACGGGCGCAGTTGCAGGTTTTTGCATCAATACCACAGTTCGAGTTGGATCGGACCTCGGCTTTAGGATGATCGTCGTCCGTGATGCCGTCATGGGCTTTGATATGCCGGACGAGCAGCTATCCGCGCGTGCGATTTTCGATGTAACGATAGCCCATCTCAAATCCGACTTTGCGGAAATCATCGATAGCGATGCGATCGTGGCGGCCAGCTAGTCTTATAACCAGCACTTTAAAAGGCTGCGACGCCCTCGATGCAAGTTGTAACGTCGCCACCGACCCAAATCTGATCTTCGACCAACTCCACATGAACACGTCCTTCCCGTCCAAGGACGGTACCTTGGCTGGCAATGTATGATGAGGAAGCGATGCCGTTACCAATCAACCATTGAGCAATGCCTGCATTTAAGCTGCCGGTTACCGGGTCTTCAAAACCGGCCGCGGTAAAGGCACGCACCTCGAAATCCGCTTCCCGCCCATCCTTTGTTGGATCCCAGGGGGCAACGACACCGACCCGTAATCCGGACAGGATGGCGAAATCCGGACGAAGCGCGAGGACGTCAGCCCTGGAGCGCAGTTGGACAGCGAGCCAGCCAGGGCCATTGTCCACCCAGTTGGCGTCGACGATGTCATCGGATGTCAACCGCAAGCCTTCGAGTACTAGCTTCAGTGTGTCGAGTTCCACCGGGCCTGATCGGCGCAGTTCGGGGGCTTCGAAGGAAAGTCGTCCATTGTTGCGCCGAATGTGGACTAGTCCCACCTCGCACTCCTGGACAATCTCGCTACTCTTTGGCTTTCCACCAGAAGACAGCCATGTGTGGCAGCTCCCCAAAGTGGGGTGGCCCGCGAAGGGCAACTCAGCAACAGGTGTAAAGATGCGAACGCGGTAGTCGGCATCTGCCGAGTTCGGCTGTAGAAGGAAAGTCGTTTCGCTAAGGTTCGTCCAGCGCGCGAAAGCAGCCATCTCAGATGCGGTTAAAGAATCTGCTCCAATGACAACCGCCAGCGCATTGCCTAGCAAAACTTTGGAGGAAAAGACATCAACCTGCTGGAATGAAAATTTTGTGATTCCGTGTCTCATTGTGCTGTCCTGATGCTCTCAAAGTATGCGCTGCAGCGTTTCGGTGCAAATTGGTTCACCGCCCGGTTTGGGCCGCATTTGTCCCTATACCAAAAGCTTGAGTAATCTGGAGAGCAGGCCAGATTGAGGTGCCATTATGTTAGGCATGAAATTGCCCTGTACGTGGCCCGTGTCAAGCTCGACGCGAACGCCAACCACTACGCGTGAAACATACCAAACACATCTTTTGGCAGATTGTCTCGGCTGTAGGATTGTAGGACTTGCCTCGGCGACCACTATTGGCGCGTAGGAGACATGACGCCGCCGCGGAGCTATGTCCGCTTTCGGGCGCGCGCGATGACGACCTCTACGACCGACCATGAGGACGCTAAGCAGACGCCGTTCGCATTCCGCGGTACGCGTAGAGGATTGAAAGGTTACTTAGGCGCGACCTCAAGGCGCTGTTTCAGAAGCCAATCCCAAAGCTCGGGATCATTTAAGGCGGCCCGTTCGACGCCCGAGTGGTCCACGCCCTCCAGAACACTCAAACGAGCATTACGCTTCAGACCCACGAGGCGCTCGTACAGCACGACCGAATCCGACAAAGGGATGACTTCATCGTTCGTGCCGTGGAACACCCAGAAAGCTGCCTTTTCATTTGTCCTGCTAAGGTAGTGGCGATTACCGCCACCAGCGATCGGAACGACAGCGGCGAATGTTTCGGGAAACTGTTCTGCCATGGCCCAAGTACCGAACCCCCCGCGGCTGAACCCCACGACATAGACACGCGTGCGATCTACGCGATACTTCGAGATAACCTCATCGAGTGCCGCCTCCACTTTCTCGATCGGATAAAGCAGTTCTTCACTCGGATTCTGAGGCGAAAACACTAGGAAGGGGAATGTCTTTCCATCCTCAATCAGTTTCGGAATGCCACTCGATTTGACTTTCTCGATATCGGTCCCGCCCTGATCGCCGCCGTGTAGCCACACAACAAGCGGATACGCGTTGCTGGACGAAGCATAGTCGTCGGGCGTGTACATCAGATAGTTGAGATCATTCTGTATGCTGGCGCTCGATCTGGCTGCCAACTGCTCGGCATGCGCCACGCCTGCACTACACATTCCGATTACGGCCGTGAAAGCCAGTGCCATGATGTTCCGCGTCATTCGACCACCTCCTTCATGATGTTGAGCCTGTCGGCAATCAAATGGAACCGAAGAACCAGAACTCAAGCCTTCCCACTCGGAGGATGGAAGTCGGTTCTGGGAAGCGTTCTCGCGGAAAGCCCCGGCAAACTCAGAAGCGCAACGGTAGGAGTGTGTCCGATGCCGAAATTCGTAACGATTGGATATGGAGGCGAAGCCGAATTCGAGCGCCTTGGTAAAAGCCCCGCGAAAATCCAGTCTGCCAAGCGTCCTCCAACGTGTTCTCGTCAGGCGCCTTCCGGACGCGACCAGATCGCATAATGTATCGACCGGAACTGGTCACCGGTCCTGCGGAGCGCCTAGCCTTGGACTTTCCCATCACGAGGACCGCCCGTTGCAGGTCGGCGGCGATGACACGCTGATCGGCGGACCGGGTAGCGACCTCTATGCTTTCAGAATCAAGGGCGGTCACGACAACAATTTGGAATCCCGACCTAGCACAGACGAAAACACACTCAAGTTCGGGGCGCGCGCGGACGAAACAACCATTGCAGACACTTTGACGCATTCACTTTGTGCTGCTCCGCCGCTCGATATCAGCGGTCACTGCGGCCGCCTCCCTACTGATCTCCCTGAGCAGGCCGGTGACCGGATTGTGGAAACCGACGAGATAAAGGCCGAGCTCGGCGGCTTGGCGAGTGACGCCGCTCTTGCCGGGCCGCAATGCCGCCGGCAGGAACTTCTCGAAACCCGGCCGGAAGCCGGTGGCGAGGATGACGCTGTCGAACTCCGCGTGCCTGCCGGAAACGAAAATGGCACCGCGCTCGGTGAAACGCTTGATGTCTGGTGCCACCTTGATGTCGCCGGATTTGATCGCTCTCACCGTGCCGACATCGATGACCGGGATGCGCCCGGCGTTGACCTGCTCAAAAATGCCCTGCTTCGGCCTGGCGATGCCGTATTTTTCGAGCTTACCCAGCGCGAGGTCGAGGATGATGGGGAACAACCTGTCGTTCACCGCTTGCGGCAGCGGTTGGGTTGCGATGGCGATGATCTGGATCGGCACGCCGAACAGCTGGCGCGGCACGATGTGGATGCCGTTTCGTACCGACAGCGTCGGGCGGGCGCCGTACTCGGCAAGGTCGAGCGCAATCTCGGCGCCGGTGTTACCCATGCCGACAACCAGAACCGACTGGCCGGCGAAGGGCGCGGCCTCGGTGTAATCAGCGCTGTGCAGCCGCCTGCCCTTGAAAGCCTCGATCTCGGGCAGGCTGGGAACGAAGGGCTCAGCATTGCTGCCGCTCGCGATCACAACGTGGCGCGCGGAGAAGGTGTCCCTTTCGGTCTCGACCAGGTAGCCGCCGTCCTCGCGGCGGATGGAGTTGACTTTTTCGCCGAAGCGCGGTCGGAGCTCGAAACGCTCGGCATAGTCGTCGAGATAGGCGACCAGCTTTTCGCGCGGCAGGTAGCGCGGATAGTCTTTCGGGAATGGCATTGCGGCAGCGAGGAGGACGCCTTCACCGTATGCAGGTGCAGCCGCCGGTAATGGCGCCGCCAGGCAGGCGCGATCTCATGCGCCTTTTCAAGGATTAAGAAATCGAGCCCCGCCCGTCTTAGGCAGGCGCCGACCGCGAGGCCAGCCGGCCCGGCGCCGACAATGACGACATTGGTATCCACTCGATGCTCGCTCCCAGGATGGAGGCTATTTCGACATGGGCTCGATGACAAGTGGACGGGCGCGCCACCTTAACTCGACCGGTCTGCGCCGCCCGGCCAGCGGGTTTCCATGCTTTCGCCGAAGTTTTTTTCAGCGCGGCGACGGCCGCCTCGTAAATTGCCGCCGCTTTTAAGCGGCACTGATTTCCTGCGCGGCATAGCGGAGGACTATGACCGACGGCTCCTTGAGAGGTGGCGTCGCGACCAGCATCGTTATGCCGCTTGGGTACAGCATCGACAAAGCCTATGTGAACGCGCGCAAGCACTTCGAGATCACCGACGAACGGCTTGGTTGGCTTGTCGAGCGGACGGGACATCTTCTTCGTCCCGTCGAGACGATCGGTCGGGATACAATGACCGGGCTGGCTCGAGCAGCGGGCGCCACCTGAGCCCTCGCCTTGTTCGGGGATAGATGGGAGGGTCGCTGGTTCGAATGCGTCTACGCCGTCATTACTTGAAGTGGCAGAGGAGTCTTCTGCTCGAAGCTCACCCTGGATCGAGCAGGCTCGCGAATTCCTTATCGCGATAATAGGCGAGTTTGCCAGTTCCCGAGCTGCAGAACGAGCAACAGCTGCGGCGCGCCGGTTCGATTCCCTGCAAGGCGGTGGGACGAGCAATCACCGGACGTGCATCTGGGCTATTGCGGAGAGCCACTCGGAAGGCCGGCGCGCGCAAGGTCAGCCGCGGCCTCATCGAGAATGGAAGGATCGCGGAAGTTCCAGGTCTGCCGCCAGGACTCGATCGTCGCAGTCGGCGCCGACTTGAGCATCTTCGCGACGGCAGCTCTGGCGTCTGCGTCGCGCCCAAGACGCATATAAGCGATGGCCAGTTGCAACGGAGCGTCGGCAAATTCCGTAGCCTTCAGCGCTTCTACGGCTTCTTCGTTTTTGCCCAGCACGATGTAAATGAAACCTCGCACATAGTTAAAGAACCAAGACAAGCCAGGGTCCCGCGCGGCCGCAGCGTCGGTCAGCTCCAGCGCTTTTTCGGTTTGACCGGCTTGTAGGAAGATGCTTGCGGCGTCGGTTAGGGTGAAGGCGTTATAGGGTGCCGCCGCGAGGGCCCTATTCATTGCGGCAACAGCTCCATCGTGATCCCGTTTGAGCGTCAGGAGCCAAGCGTTGAGCCAGTTTGCCAGTCTCGTTACCTGCGGGCTAAGGTTTTTGTCTGCGAGGACCTGGTTGACCAATCGCCCTGCCTCTTGAAGGTCAGCCTGCGGGTCCGGACTGTAGAGCAGCGCAACTTTTAACCAGTGAGACCATCCTAGCTCCACAGTCAGTAAGGGGGAGCCGGGGAACGCCTGCAGCCCCTGTCGACAGATCTCACCTGATCGCTCGATCCCTTCCTTCGTATAAAGGTTCAATTGGCTTTCCGCGCGCAGATAGTAGTCGTATTCAGCGAGGTTGGTACTGTCCTTGCCCCAAGCCTGACTGTAATCAGCTTTGCGAATGGCTCCGAATTCACCCGTCATCGCCCCCACGATCTTTCCGGTTAACTCGTCCTGAAGCGCCCACGGGTCGGTTCCGGCCTTGTCGAAGCGATCTGCCCAGACATGGTCCCCCGTGTTGGCGTTGACCAATTGGGCAACAATGCGAACCCTATTGCCTTCCTTGCGCACGCTGCCCTCGACGACATAGCCAACGCCCAGCTCTTTGCCGATCTGGCGGATATCGCCTTCCTTGCCTTGGTAAGCAAAGGACGAGGTTCGCGATATGACCGCAATGTCAGAAAAGCGCGAAAGGATGGCGATGACGTCGTTCGCCAGGCCTTCTCCCAAGTACCCTAGACTCTTGTCGGCGCTCAGATCTTTGAAGGGGAGTACGGCAACAGACGGGATTGTGGAGGATCCACCACGAGAGGACATCGATAGCGGATTATACAAAACCACCCATATGGCCACCACGGCCGCCCCGATGGCTGCCGGAACTCCAAGTGCCCACTGTCGCCGGCCGAGCCTGCGCTTGTATAAAATGCGTCGGCGTGGTGGGGCGTCGAGGCGCACGTGATAGACGTCGATGGGCTCTTCGATGTTCTTAACCTTCTGCCGCCCCGCGGAGTCGAAGCCAAACGCGAGCTTTTTCTCGACCTCCTTCGCCACTTTGCCTGAAACACAGATTCCGCCGGCAAGCGCGAGTTGCTCCAGCCTGGCCGCGACGTTCACGCCTTCGCCGTACCGGTCCTCGCCGTCAACGATTACTTCTCCGATATTAATGCCGATCCGGACTTCAAACCTCTCCTCCTCGGCGACGGCAGCATTTCGCTCTGCCATTCCGCGCTGGAGAGACACTGCACACTCGACAGCGTCGACAACGCTACCAAACTCCGCGAGTAGGCCATCGCCCATGAGTTTGAAGACCCGCCCATGATGCCTCGCAATCTCTGGCTCAAAGAGCTCAGTACGTCGCGTTCGAAGGCGCTCAAAGGTCGCCGCTTCGTCTTGCTCCATGAGTGCGGAATATCCGACCACGTCGGCGGCCAGGATTGCAGATAACCTGCGCTCCATGTCTTACCCCCCAACATGAATTCTCCGCCAAAGATTGTACATGACTCTGCGGTATATTTCACGGTCTACTAACAAAAGATCTCGGGCACCTTCGCGAGCCATACGGTGACTCTCGGCAGGGAGTTGTTACGTGCGCAAAGGATCGCATAATATATCGACCGGAACCATGACCCGGAGACTAAGTGCCCCGTTCGCTCGACTTGGATTAAATTCGCGCTAACGAACGCCAATGGCAAGTGTGCTGTGCTTGCGGAGCTGTCAAGGTTGCAATCAGTGCTTCGGTTTGCGACCTGAGCGCATAGCCGGGGGACGCGACGAGTTAGGGTCCACCTCAGCGAATAGATCGGAAACCTTGACCTCAAGGACATTCGCCAGAGCTTCCAAAGCAGAGACGGTCACGTTCTCCAAACCGCGTTCAATACGCCCGACATATGAACGATCAATGCTTGCCTCTAGAGCAAGCCTCTCTTGCGACAAGCCCTTGGCGACACGCAACCTGCGCAGATTCCATCCAATGGTTTGCCTGATGTCCATAGCCCACAATGCGATATTGGCGGCTTGACAATCGACGGACTGTAGGTCCCTTATTCTACGCTTAAACATGCCGGAACGCTTGCAACCTTTTGTCGACGTTCCGTCACTCGATAAGGCGACGTCCATGGAACTACGCCAACTCTCCTACTTCGTTGCGGTGGCCGAGGAGCTGCATTTCAATCGGGCGGCGGCGCGGATGTGCATCGCTCAGCCGGCGTTGAGCTCCCACATCCAGGCGCTGGAGAAGGAGCTCGGTGTTCGGCTGCTGGAGCGGTCGACACGGCGGGTTGAACTGACGCGGGCAGGGGAGGTGTTCTACGATCGGGCGGTCCGGATCATTGGCGATGTCGGGCTGTCGGCCGAGGTCGCCCGCTCGGTTGCCGGCAAGGCGGCACGTACGATGAAGATCGGAACTGTCTATCCGGCAACGACCGGCGTGCTGCCGACGTTTCTCGCCCGCATCGGCCGGAAGTTTCCGGATGTGGCGCTGCATGTGACGAGTGGTTCGACCAGCGACATCGTTCGTGGACTAGAGAACGGTCAGATCAATCTCGGCTTTATCCGTCCGGTCGAGAACATCGGATCCTTGCGCTTCTTCTCGATCGCCCATGAGCGCTATCTGCTGGCGGTCGAAAAGACGAGCGTCCTCGCGCTTCGAAGCGAGATCGACATCGAGGATCTTCGCTCCGAAAAGATCATCGCCTTCTCCCGCCAGAACCTCTCCTATAGCGAGAGGTATTTCGCAGAGATGTTCGAGACCCATGGTCTGACCGGCAACATCGCCTATAGCTGCGATGACACCTTCTCGCTGGTATCGCTGGTCTCCGCGGGCCTCGGCATCGGCTTTGCGCCGGAATGGACGAAGGATCTGCCCAATCGCAACTTCGAGCTCAGGCCGGTGCGCGGCGTCGATCTCAAGATCGGGCTTGGTGTCGCCTGGAACAAGGAAGACCCGACCGCGTCACGTGACGACATCATCGACATTGCCCGGTCGCTGGCGCGGCCGGGCAGGTGAGCGAATGCAATGAAGCGAATTCCCGAGGCGTAGGATGCGACGTTCAGGCTGACCTGACGTTTTCGGCCTTCGATTTTCCGGTCTTGCGGTCCTGGCCAAGCTCATAGCTGACCTTTTGACCGTCGCGCAGAGGGCTTGCGTCTTCCACCGCCGACACATGGACAAAGACGTCCGCTCCACCGTTGTCAGGCGTGATGAAGCCAAAACCCTTGTCCTGGTTGAAAAACTTAACGGTACCGTTTGCCATAGTTATCCTCGTCAGCTGAGTGGTCTGCGTTTTGCCGCTGGAGCTTATCCAGCGTCGCCCTTTGCGGCAATCGCGCATGCACGCGCACTGCGGTTTTCGGACTCGGCAACTATCGCCTGGTTGGCGAAGTTCACTTGGCCAGCGCGGTTTGAGCCGCCACTTTCCTTTAACGGGAGGGACCGGGGGGCTCTGCCCCCTTCGCCCCTTCAAGCGCCTGCCGCCCAGCTTCCTTCACTCCATTGACGTTCCGCTCCGTGCAGCCGGTTCCCCGCCGCTTGCACCCCAATCCCCCGCTGTTCCGCACGAGCTCGGGAAGCAGGAGCGAAGGGCTCCCGCTTCGCGGGATCAAGGAAAGGGAAAGGGAAAGGACATGGGCAAGGCAAAAGCAACCGAGACCACTAGCGTTAGTGAAATCTATGAGCGCACCACCGCGCGCATCGTCGAGCGGTTGGAGGCCGACACGCGGCCGTGGATGCAGCCATGGGGCGCCGGTGGCACGCCGGTCAGGCCATTGCGTCACAACGGTATTGCTCTATGCCAATGCGATTGAGCGGAAAGAGACCGACGAGATGCGGATCGCCTCGGTCTTTGACAGCGGGGCGGGAGATGCCGCCTCTGGTTTGCCGGATCCATCGCGTCCCTTGAAGCCCTCGTACTTCTTTAGTGCATCCAAACGGTCTGCATTCGAGACAGGTTTGACCGGTTCGCCATTGATGTCATGGCGGAAGGAATCCGGTCGCGCCACCGCGATCTGAAAGGTCCGCGAGTGCACGTAGGTTGCCAAGACCTTGCGCAGAGCCGTCACGCTGATCTCCGGTTTCAGGAGAGGGCGGATCTCGTTCCAAAGTCCGAGCGCAAAGGTCGGATCGGATCGCCAACCTTGGCCGGAAGAATGGCAATTGGCCGGGTAGGGGAGCGTTAATGGCCTCGGTCTTGGCGACCTCTCGTTCCCGCGCCAGGACCAGGCGCGAGCCCTTCTGTAGAAATTTCGTCGTCGCTGGTTTTTGCGCCATCGCAGTCCAAGCCAAGCAAAAAGTTGTCGTCCAGATACGTGAGTGGCATCACAAACCGACGACATCAACGCCACTTCCGGAGCATCTATAGCGTGTGCGCCGGAACGCAAGTGCGGCGAGGATCGCTATGGCGCCGGCGCGAACAAACCGGCAAACTCCTTGTCTTCGAAATAGCGGATCTTGGAGACGACGGCCGGCGAGTGCCCTTGCCGCAGCAGGATCATTTTTTTCGCCGACAGCCGCAGGATCTCGTCGGCTTTGATGAGGTCGCGCGCCGCAATGTGTTCGGCGCTGGATGTGCCGGTGTCGGACAGCGTCGAACTTTTCAAGCGTCAATACGCGAATCGCCTTGCTTGTGGTCGCTCCGGGGCAAATTGTCGGGAATAATTGGGCGGTGAAAACCTGGGACGTGGCTAAGCGGCTAGCGCCCGGGCGCATCCATCCAGACCTTGCTCAGCAAGCGTCGAAGTTCGGCACGTTCTTGCGCGTCTAGCCGTTCCAGCATCCGGTCCTCGTGCTCGTTCAGGCGATGCAGCCAATCGGCAGCTGCTTCCCTGCCGGCCTGCGTCGGAAATAACCGTTGGACGCGCTGGTCGGACGCCTCCGCCTCGCGGGTGAACAGCCCCTTCGCCTCCAGATCTGTGAGGAACTGTACGATGTTGGCGCGTTGCATGCCGAGGATGCGGCAAATCTCGGCCGAGGTCAGGCCAGGCTTTTCGACCATGCACAACAGCACACTCAGGCTGATTGGGCGGGCATCCACCTGGGCCAGTGCTTCCACTGCTCCGTTAAGGTCAAAGACAGATGCGCGACGGAGGTGATAGCCCACCAAGCTGAGCAAGGCGCTCTTTTCATTGTCATTCATTTGCCGTCGGACACCTTTCTAAAAAAACCGCTATGCAAGATAGCAATATTCGCGCTAATTTCCGTTCGAGCGATATGCCCAACGATCTGGGCAGCATTTTTGGAGGACTGTCGTGAGCATTGTCAATCTTCGCATCGCGGGGGCGGAGCGGGCAGCGAGCCGCACGTTTTGCAGATATAACCCGGTGACGGGCGCACTTGCTAGCGAGGCTGCCGCCGCCAGCGTCGAAGACGCTTGTGCGGCCGTGGAGGCAGCGGCTGGTGCGTTTCCTGCCTGGGCCGCCCTTGGTCCTAATGCCCGTCGGTCGGTGCTGCTTAAGGCCGCCGACGCGATCGCGACAAAGGGTGACGCCTTCGTCACTGCAATGGCTTCCGAGATAGGCGCAACCGAAGGCTGGGCGCGGTTCAATGTGATGCTCGCGTCGTCAATGCTGCGCGAGGCTGCGGCATTGACCACGCAGGTATCGGGCGAGGTTATCCCTTCGGATAAACCGGGCTGCCTTTCGATGGGCATCCGCGAACCTGCGGGCGTATGTCTCGGCATCGCGCCCTGGAACGCGCCTGTTATCCTTGGGGTGCGCGCGCTTGCCACGCCACTCGCCTGCGGTAATGCCGTAGTGTTCAAGGCGTCCGAAATCTGCCCTCGCACGCACGCCCTGATCGTTGAGGCGCTGGAGGAAGGCGGCCTTCCGCCGGGACTTGTCAGCCTCGTGACCAACGCCCCCGAGGATGCGGCCGAGATTGTCGGAGCGCTGATCGACCACCCGGCAATCCGACGCATCAATTTCACTGGGTCAACCAAGGTGGGCCGGATCATCGCGGAACGCGCTGGGAGACAGCTGAAGCCCTGCCTGCTGGAGCTGGGGGGCAAGGCTCCGTTTCTGGTGCTGAAGGACGCCGATATCGACGAGGCGGTCAAGGCGGCAATCTTCGGAGCGTTCTTCAATCAAGGTCAGATCTGCATGTCCACCGAACGCATCATCGTCGTGGGCGAAGTTGCCGATGCTTTCGTGCAGAAATTCACCGCCCGCGCCGCGCAGTTGAAGGCGGGCGATCCGGCACAGGGCAAGGCCCCTCTGGGTGCGGTCGTGGACGCGCATACGGTGACGAAGGTCCAGTCGTTGATCGAGGACGCGCAATCAAAAGGAGCCACCGTGACCAGCGCCGGCACGACTGAGGGCGTTCTAATGCCCGCGCAGGTCGTGGACCGCGTCACCTCGGAGATGCGGATCTATGCCGAGGAGAGCTTCGGTCCCGTAGTCGCCATACTGCGCGCAAAGGATGAAGAAGACGCCGTACGGCTTGCCAACGACAGCGAGTACGGGCTGTCGGCGGCGGTATTTACCCGCGACATCTCGCGCGGGATAGCGGTGGCGCGGCAGATACGGTCTGGCATTTGCCACGTCAACGGACCCACTGTGCATGACGAGGCCCAAATGCCTTTCGGTGGCACCGGTGCGTCGGGCTACGGTCGCTTCGGTGGCCGCGTCGGCATAGCAGAATTCACCGAGCTGCGCTGGATCACGATCGAGACTCAGCCCGGACATTTCCCGATTTGAAAGGACGAACACATGGCAAACGACATTGATACTGTGACTTGGGATATCGCGGACGGAATCGCCTGGCTGCGCTTCAACCGCCCCGACAAGCGCAACGCCATGTCGCCCACGCTGAACCGTGCGATGATGGAGGCGCTGGACGACTTGGAATTCCGCGACGACGTGGGCGTGCTGGTGCTGACCGGCGAAGGTTCCGCCTGGACCGCGGGCATGGACCTGAAGGAATACTTCCGCGAGACCGAAGCCGAGGGTCTTGCCGGCACCCGGAAAGCGCAGCGCGAAAGCTATGGGTGGTGGCGGCGGCTGCGCTGGTACCAGAAGCCGACCATCGCCATGGTCAATGGCTGGTGCTTCGGCGGCGGTTACGGACCGCTCTTCGCCTGCGACCTGGCCTTTGCGGCCGACGAGGCGAAGTTCGGCCTTTCCGAGATCAACTGGGGCATTTTGCCCGGCGGCGGGGCGACGAAAGTTGCGGTAGAGCTGCTGCCTTTCCGCAAGGCGATGTATCATTCAATGACCGGCGAGCCGATCGACGGGAAGACCGCTGCCGACTGGGGCCTTGTGAACGAGAGCCTTCCCTTGAAAGAGTTGAAGGCCCGCGTAACGGAGGTGGCAAGGGTGCTTCTGGAAAAGAACCCCGTCGCGCTGAAGGCCACCAAGGACGCCGTCCGCCGCGTCGGCCCGATGAGCTACGACGACGCCGAGGACTACCTCGTCCGCGCGCAGGAGGCCGCGAACTCCTACGATGCCGAGGGGCGAAGGGAGGGTATCCGTCAGTTCATTGACGAGAAAAGCTACAAGCCCGGCCTCGGCGCTTACGACACGTCACGCAAGGCAGGCTGACGATCTCAGGGAGGAGATGTGATGCTGGACTTTACAACCCCCGACCCGGTGGCGCTTCACGCGCGTCTCCGGCCCGATGCTCTTGCGTGTCTCGACCTCGCTACGGGCAAGAAATGGACCTACGCCGCGTTGGATGCTGACATTGAGCGCGCCGTAGCGGTACTGCGGGCCAAGGGTGTGACGGAAGGCGACCGCGTGGCTGTATTAGCTCGTAACTCGGGCTGGCAGGTAGTGATGCAGCAAGCGTTAATCCGCATGGGCGGTATTTTCGTTCCGCTGAACTGGAGGCTTTCCGAACCCGAGATCGAAATCCTTTTGGCCGATTGCGCCCCGAGACAATTGTATCGTGACCTGACGGGCTTTGCTGAAGCTGTTGAACGGGCCGTGCCGGGTCCCCGTTGCACGCCTCGTTCGCAGTCCGAAACCTGCACGATCCTCTATACTTCCGGCACCTCCGGCACCCCCAAGGGCGCGATGCTGAGCGCGAGCTGCCTCCTGGCCACTGCTGTCAATTTCGGCGTGCTAGGCGAAGTGGACAGCAACAGCGTCTTCCTTTGCGACACGCCGATTTTCCACGTCATCGGCTTGGTAACACAGATCTGGCCCGCGCTCCTGCGCGGCGGGACATGCGTGATCTCACCCGGATTCGATCCCGAACTGACCAATACGCGGTTGGCCGATCCGGCATTGCGTGTCACACATTACTTCTGTGTCCCTCAAATGGCCGAGGGGCTACGCCATGCACGGAATTTTGCACCGGATCGATGGGCGCTGAAAGCCCTGTTCACCGGCGGCGCGCCGAATCCCGCTGCTCATATCCACTGGTGGTTGGACCGCGGCGTGTCAATGGTCGATGGCTACGGCATGACCGAATGCGGCACGATTCTGGGAATGCCTCTCTCGGCCAGGATCGTGCGCGAAAAGGCCGGCGCGGTCGGCCTGCCCGGCCCTCTTACTCGCGTACGGTTAGTGGACGAAGAGGGGCGGGAGGTGCCCCTCGGAACCGAGGGCGAGGTACTGGTGCACGGACCGAACGTGATTAGGGGTTACTGGAACCGGGAGGATAGCGCGCTCGGCGCTGATGGTTGGTTGCGAACGGGCGATGTCGGCCGCGCAGATACTGATGGCTACATCACTATCGTAGACCGACGAAAGGACATGTTCATCTCAGGTGGCGAGAACGTCTATCCGGTTGAGGTCGAATCCGTGGTCGCCGCCCATCCAGCCATACGCGAGGTCGCTGTTATCGGCGTGCCCGACTCGCGCTGGGGCGAAGTTGGCCGTGCCTTCGTGGTGCTCGTGCCTGGTAAGGCGATTTCGGAGAACGAACTGGCCCAGTATTGCGAAACCTTCCTCGCCCGCTACAAGATCCCGAAAACCTTCGTAACCGTCGATGCCTTGCCGCGCACCGCCTCTGGCAAGGTCATGAAGCACATCCTGCGCGACGAATTCCTCACGGCGTGAACGAAACGCCCGACTGCTGGCGACGCTCTGTGCCCTGCCCACTCTGTCCGGCAGGGTGCCGAGAGTTCTGCCGCCGATTCCGACCCGGCGCATATCTGACCATTCCGTGCATGCGGTCGAAATCGTGACCCCGTCAAACGAGCAACATGTACATCCAGGCCTGCATTTGACGGGCTGGATAGCGACGTGGGCGAACGTGCGAGTGGCAAGATTTATAGCCGCCTCTTTCAGACCGTTCCCGATTCCCTTGCGGAACGGTGACCCACCGCTGCGCGACAACAGCAAGATTGCTATTTTATATCGCTATTATACATAGCGTTTTTTCTTGACATAATGCATCCCCTGACGACATCTTCCTCGAACGGAAGTCGCAGGAGGAGACACGCGCCTTCCATTTACCATTTTGATTTTGGAGGATCGATGGGAATCGGGACATCAGGCGCCGGCAATAGCCGGGCCATACTCATATGCTTCGCCGCAGCCCTTGTCGAAGGTTTCGACATCCAGGTCGCAGGCATCGCGGCGCCGCGCCTCGGTCCGGCGCTCGGTCTTTCGCCTGCCCAGATGGGGATGTTTTTCTCGTCTGCAACTTTCGGGCTGATCTTCGGCGCATTGGCAGGCGGATGGCTTTCCGACAGGCACGGACGGCGAGCGGGACTTGCCATCTCGCTTGCCATCTTCGGATTGTTTTCCATCGGAACGGCGTTGGCGGGTAAATACGAAAGCCTTCTGGTGATGCGGTTCATGACTGGTGTGGGGCTGGGCGGAGCCCTTCCAAATCTCGTGGCCATCGCATCGGAATCGGCAGGAGCGGAGCGGCGTGGCCGCGCCGTCGCCCTGATGTATGCGGGCATTCCTTTGGGCGGTGCCGCGGTCAGCCTGATCTCGATCGCCGGGCTGGGCGATGGTTGGCGAGTGCTGTTTGTGATCGGCGGTCTCCTTCCCATGATGATCGTGCCTCTCGTCATGACCCTACCCGACATGCGCATGGCGCCCAAAGGGCGCGATATGGGAGGGCTTGGACCAGTTCTTGGAAGCGGCAACCTCGTGCCGACTCTATTGCTTTGGGCTGGTTTCTTCTTTTCGCTACTGGTGCTTTATCTCCTGCTCAATTGGCTTCCGGCGCTTATGGTCTCGCGCGGCTTCGGGCGGGCGGAAGCGGGGATGGTCCAACTTGGCTTTAATCTGGCTGGGGCGGCTGGCAGCCTTCTAGGGGGCGTGGCGCTCGATGCTCGAAACCGATCCTTTTGGGTAGCCGGTTCCTTTGGCGGACTGGTTGTTGCGCTTGCGCTTTTGGCCGTGGCACCGGCGAATATCTTCGTGACGCTCGTGGTTGGGGCGATACTTGGCGCCGCGATCATCTCGGTGCAAGCAGTGCTCTACGGCATTGCACCGCAATGCTATCCGGCAGAGGTGCGCGGTCAGGGCGTCGGCCTTGCCGTCGCGGTGGGGCGCTTCGGATCGGTGGCAGGACCGCTGCTTGCAGGAGCACTCGTTGCCGCGGGTCAGAGCGCCTCCGAGGTGCTGACGGGCATCTTGCCCATTGCAGTTCTCGGCGGCATTGCGACCTGGCTTTTGACCCGCCGCAGGCGCGCGACGTCAACCTCGTGAAAAGGTGGGCGCCTGGCGCGCCCGCCTTTCCCGCATTGTTGTCATGCCTGCAACACTGGCAGCTATTCAGTTCGTTCCCCTGTCGCGTCGGTTCATATGCCGTCAGGGGCACCGAAATCGCTGCACAGGTTACGACCATCCGCAATTTTGGAGAGCGGATTTATCATCGCCGCGTTTCAGCTGGTCGAACGCAATTCCATGGACGGTGCAATTGGCAAGCGTCTGCGATTTCGAAGGAACAGTCGAGCGAACATGTGTTCACGTTCGACGCAACAGACAAATGGGAGGAAAAATGAAGAAAATGATCAGTCTGGGCGCCGCCATGACGGTCGTCATGCTATACATCACGACGGCCGGGGCACAGCAGCGACTGCCTGACGAGATTGCGAAAGGTAAGCGTTCAGACGTTCCGATCGCGACGCAGATAATGCGCTGGCATATGAATGACGGCGACGTCAACGCGTTTGCTTTCCGCAATATGGACGAACTTTTCACCATTCGCACCGTGCCTCACTCCGGCGCTGCATGGGTCCTCCCGCGGGAGGATCGTAAGTTAGATTTTTCATATGAATTCAACGGGAAGACCTTCATCGCCGAGGAGTTTCTGGAACGCAGTTATACAAACGCATTCCTGGTGATGAAAAACGGCAACATCGTCACCGAAATCTATCGCAATAACAGCGATGCGAGTACCCGTTTCATGGGTTGGTCCATGACGAAATCCATCACTGCCATGCTAGTCGGAGCCGCAGTTGCCGATGGATACATCGAGTCCATCGACGATCCCGTCGTAAAATACCTGCCAGAACTGAAAAGTGGCGGATATCGTGATGTGACCCTTCGACAGATTTTGGAAATGCGTTCGGGCGTCGATTACGAGGAGCGCTACGACTTTGCAAATCCGGGCATTGCCGCAAGCAATCATATCAACGCCCTGGTCAAAAACATCGCGCGGTTTGCCGATGCTGGACTCGACATTGGCACTGCCGCCAAACCGGGCGAGGTCTTCGCCTATAAAACCATCGACACTGCAATTCTCGGCTGGGTGATCGAACGTGTCACTCGCGGAACAGTTGCGGCCTATACGACCGAAAAGCTGTGGGAGCCTTTGGGCGCAGAGGCGGACGGCTTCTACATCATGGACGGAAAGCCTGGAGTTGGCAGAGAATTCAGCGGGGCCGGTTTCAACGCGACATTGCGCGACTGGGCCCGGTTCGGACAAATGCTGATGAACGAAGGGACGGTTAATGGGCGCCAGGTTGTCACCTCGGATTGGATAAAAGCGGCGCGCACACCGGTAGGTTCCGAGGCAGGCCCCGAGGGCGGATACGGCTTTCAGTTCTGGACGCGCGAGGGATCGGAGGCCTACAAAGCTGTCGGTTTGCAGGGGCAGTACGTCTACGTAGACCCTGACACGCAGACTGTAATGGTCAAGCTCAGCTATTTCCCGCCGGGCGACGACACCCCCTATGCGGAGACGGAAGCTTTCTTTAGTGCGCTGACGAGCTGGACTCCGAAATAATCCGTCTATCCAATCGCCTGTTGCCACTTCCCCTCACAAACCGGTTGGCTAGATCGACCGGCGATCTGCAGGAAGCGCTCGTCACTGGATGAGAAGAAGTTGGATGGCGCCCAGGGGGGTCGCGGCAGTCGCCGAGGGCGGGCGCACTCGCTCTGTCGGCTCAGATGCTCTTGCGCGTGACGAAGCGCGTTTCCAGATAGGCCTGGATCGCCTCCGAACCGCCTTCGGTGCCGTAGCCGGAATCCTTGGTGCCGCCGAAGGGCACTTCCGGCAGCGCCAGGCCGAGATGGTTGATCGAGATCATGCCGCTTTCGACCTCGCTTGCAAGGCGATGGGCGCTTCTCTCCGACCCGGTGAAGGCGTAGGCTGCAAGGCCGAAGGGCAGGCGGTTGGCCTCGTGGATCGCCTCATCCAGATCGGCGAAGCGGTTGATGATTGAAACCGGGCCGAACGGCTCGTCATTCATGATCCGCGCCGTCACGGGTACATCGGCGAGAACCGTCGGTTCGAAGAAGTAGCCGCGGTTGCCGATGCGATTACCGCCGGTTGCCAGGCGCCCACCGTGCTCCACCGCATCGGCCACAAGGCTCTCGATTGCCGGGATGCGTCGCTCGTTGGCGAGGGGTCCCATATCGACACCGGCTTCGAGACCGTTGCCGACCTTGATCTTTTTCGACGCGGCGACGAAGCCGTCGAGGAACTGGTCGGCGACCCGTTCTTGCACCAGGAAGCGCGTCGGCGACACGCAGACCTGGCCGGCATTACGATACTTGCTGCCGGACATGACCGCGACGGCCTGCTCGATATCGGCGTCATCCGTGACGATAACAGGTGCATGGCCGCCAAGCTCCATCGCCGCGCGCTTCATGTGCTGACCGGCGAGGGATGCGAGCATCTTGCCGACCGGCGTCGAGCCGGTGAAGGACATCTTGCGGATGATCGGATGGGCGATCAGATATTCCGAGATCACCGCTGGCACGCCGTAGACGATGTTGACGACGCCGGCGGGAAGCCCGGCGTCGACGAAGCAGCGGATCAGTTCGGCTGGCGAAGCCGGTGTTTCCTCCGGCGCCTTGACGATGATCGAGCAGCCGGTCGCGAGCGCCGCGGAGAGCTTGCGCACCACCTGGTTGATCGGGAAGTTCCACGGTGTGAACGCGGCCACCGGACCGACCGGCAGCTTGACCGTCATCTGGGTGACATCGGGCGAACGCGGCGGAATGATCTGGCCATAGGCGCGCTTTCCTTCCTCGGCGAACCATTCGATGATATCGGCCGCAGCCAGGATCTCGCCCTTCGACTGGGCGAGGGGCTTGCCCTGTTCGCGGGTCATCAGCCAGGCGATGTCGCTCGCCCTTTCGCGAAGCAGGGCTGCCGCCGTCCGCATGACCTTGGCACGGTCGGAGGCGGAGGTCTTGCTCCATACGTCGAAGCCCTTCTTTGCAGCGGCGAGTGCCTCATCGAGGTCTGCAATCTCGGCCCAAGCCACCTGACCGATCGTCTCTTCAGTTGCGGGATCGACGACCGGAATGGTCTTACCGGAGCGTGCGGCGCGCCAGCTGCCATCGATGTGAAGGAGAATGTCCGGATACTGTGTCATGGAGAGCCTTTGATGAATGTTCAACGCCTCGTTCGCGCGAGGTGAAGTGATCGGGCCAGCGGGCCTTGCCGGGCATTCTTGATCGCCAACAATGGCGGCGCAGCAGCAAGACAGCCGATACCGCGCCGTCCGCTATTGCTGAACGCCTAGACTAAGCCGCTCGCCAGACGAGGTCGATGCCACCGCCGTCAGCCGGAGCAAGCATGGGAACCGCCGACAGGAGCTTCCTCGTGTAGGACGACGTCGGCCGATCGAAGATTTCATCACGGCTGCCCTGCTCCTCGATGACGCCGCGATGCATTACCACGACGCGATCGGCGATCTGTTCGACGACGCCAAGGTCATGCGAGATGAAAAGGCACGCAAATCCCTGCTGTTCCTGCAACTGCGTCAACAGCTTGAGGATCTGGGCTTTTACGGTCATGTCGAGAGCCGAGACCGCTTCGTCGGCGATGACGAGGTCCGGCCGGCGAGCGAGCGCACGGGCGATGGCAACACGCTGCCTTTGTCCGCCCGAGAGCTGATGCGGAAAACGATCGGCGAATTGCGGACCGAGCCCGACCTCGCTCAAGACTTCGTTCACCCGCTCGCGGCGGGCGGTCGAACGCATCGACTTTTCGTGCCGGAGCGGCGCGGCGACGATCTCGCGCACACGCATCCTGGGATCAAGGGAGGAGTAGGGATCCTGAAACACCATCTGGCAATTGGCACGGTAATCGGCGTAGCCGCCGCTTTTCCGGTTCACCGCCTGGCCGCGGAAGGTCAGTGTGCCTTCGTTCGGCTGTAGCAGCCCTGCGATGATGCGGCCAAGCGTCGTCTTGCCGGAGCCCGATCCCCCGACCAGCGCGACGATCTCGCCGGGATGGATGTCGAGGTCAATGCCGTGCAACACAGCCTTGGCGCTGCTGCCGCTGCCATAGGCAAGTTTCATGTTTCTGACGCTAGCAAGCGGCGCGTTGGGTGCGATCGCGCGTGCCGGCGCGCGGCGGGGAAGGGCGGACAAAAGTTTCCGGGTGTACTCATGGCGCGGAGCGCGCAACAGTTCGCTGGTCGCTCCCTCCTCGACGCACACCCCCTTCTGCATGACCAGCACGCGATCGGTGTATTGGGCCACCATCGCCATGTCGTGGCTTATGAGCACCATTGCGGTGCCTTTCTCTTCGACCAGTGCGTGCAGCAGTTCCAGCACCTCTCGCTGGACGACGGCATCGAGCGCGGTCGTCGGCTCGTCGGCGATCAACAGCGCAGGCTCCAGCAACATGACGGATGCGATCATGATGCGCTGGCGCATGCCGCCTGAAAACTCGTGCGGAAAGGCGCGAACGGCGGCATCGGGGTCGGCAATGCCGACACGCCTCAACATCGCAAGGATTGCGTCCCGGCGTCCCGTGGCGTCCATCGCGGTATGCAGTGCCAGGCCTTCCTCCAACTGGCGGCCGATTGTGAGCGCAGGGTTGAGTGAGGTCATCGGCTCCTGAAAGATGAGCCCTATGCCCTTGCCGCGCAGCTTGCGCACTTCTTCAGGCTGAAGATCTCCCATGTCGCGATCCTCGAACCGGACGCTGCCGCCGAGCTTGGAGATTCCGGCCGGAAGAAGGCCGATGACGGCGCGCATCAGCATCGACTTGCCGGAGCCGGATTCACCGACGATGCCGATGCGCTCGCCGCGGCGAAGCGTCAGGCTGACGCCGTCGACGACCCGGGTGGCGACGGCCGTGGCGCCGAGCACCAGCCGGTCGACCGTGAGGAGGGTTGGCGTGTTCATTGCATGCCTCTCATTTTCGGATCGAGTCGATCCCGCAGTGCGTCGCCGAGCAGATTGATGCCGAGCAGCACAATTGAGATGCAAAGGCCCGGGAAGATCGCAAGCCAGGCGGCCTGGGCGAGGTAAGGGCGGGCAGCGGCCAGCATGTTGCCCCAGGTCGGCGCTGGTGGGGGTACACCGAGGCCGAGGAAGGAAAGGGCGCTCTCCGAAAGCAGGGTCCAGCCGAACATCGATGTCGTCAGAACCGTCAACGGGGCGATGCAATTGGGCAGGATGTGGCGAAGCAGCGTGTATATCTCGGAATCACCTGATATCCGCGAGGCGTCGATGAATTCCCTCTCCCGTAGCGAAAGCACGGTGCCGCGCACGATCCGGGCGACTGAAGGCGTGTAGGCGATGCCGAGCGCCAGCACGATGCCGTATTTGTTGGCGCCAAAGATCGCGAGCAGGCCGAGTGCGAGCAAGATACCGGGGAAAGCAAGCAGGGCGTTGGTGACGGCGGCGAGCACCCGGTCGGTCCACCCGCCGAGATAGCCCGATATCGAGCCGAGCGCGGTGCCGAGGACGGTCGCAATCGCGACGGTCGCGAGACTGACGATGCCGCTCGCCGAGGCGCCGAGCATCAGACGACTGAGCACGTCGCGCCCGAACTCGTCGGCGCCGAGCAGGTGCTGGGTCGACGGTCCGGCCAGGCGCGCCTTCATGTCGAGCGCCATCGGATCGTAGGGCGTCCAGACCGAACCGATGCAGGCTGCGATCACGAAGGTGCCGACGAACAGGCCGCCAACCATCGCATTGGCAGAAAGGGACTTCATGTGATTTTCACTCGTGGATCGAAGAGCGGATAGCAGAGGTCGACGATCAGATTGACCAGCACGTAGATGACAGCGATGAACAGCAGGCATCCCTGGATCACCGGATAGTCACGGCCGAAGATCGCATCGACCAGAAGTCGCCCGAGGCCAGGAATGGTGAACACGGTCTCGACGACGGCGATGCCGCCCAGCATGTTGCCGAGAACCAGACCGATCAGCGTCAGCGTCGGCGCAAAGGCATTGGGAAACACGTGTCGCCACAGCACGGTGCGCTCGGGAAGGCCCTTGGCGCGGGCATGGGTAATGTAGTCGAGCCTTAGGACTTCGAGCGCCGAGGCGCGCGCCATGCGCAGGAGCACGCCGATCTCGTGCAGGAACAGGGTGAGGATCGGCATCAGTACGTAAAGCAGCCCCCGGCTCGGGTCTTCGGCAACCGATACGTAGCCGACCACCGGCAACCAACCGAGCTTGAGGCCGAAGATGAGCAGGATGACGAGGCCGAGCCAGAAGGTCGGGATCGACAAGAGCAAGGCCGCAACCGATACGAGCGTCAGATCAAGCTTCGAGTTCTGCCGGAGCGCGGCAATGAAGCCGGCGGGGACCGCAGCCAGCGAGGCAAGGGCGACGGCAACGAGGACGATGCCGGCGCTCACCTTGAAACGCTCGATGACGAGATGGGCCACCGGCTCCTTCGTCGTGATCGACGTCCCGAGATCGCCCTGGAATACGTTGGTCAACCAGATCGCAAACTGCGTCAGGATGTCCTTGTCCAGGCCGAGATCCGACCGCAGGGCGGCGACGCTCTCGGGCGACGCCATGTCTCCAAGCAGGAGCGCGGCTGGATCACCGGGAACGAGGCGGATCAGGAAGAAGACGGCGACGGCGACGAGGAAGACTGTCGGAACGGCCATTCCTATTCGCGACAGGATGAAGCGCAGCATCTCGACGGTACCTTTTTACTCGGCGATCGTGACTTCCCATGCCCTGGGCATGGAGAAGATCGAAGCCGCGTAGTTCTGGACGTGTTTCTGGTAGGCCGACGCCTCGAGCCCGTTATAGAGCATGATGAAGGGCACGGTTTCCAGGAAGCGCGCATGCAGCTTGTCGAAAAGCTCCTGGCGCTTGGCCGGGTCGGAATAACGCACGGCGTCGGCGAGCATGGCCTGTGCGTCCGGATCGTCCCAGACCTTGCGCGGCTCCTTGTCCTTGCTGCCCATGACGGAGTCCATGGTCAGTGCGGGGTCGTAGCGTCCCGAATAGGGAAACACCATCGCCGTGTAGTTGCCGCTCTGATACCGGTCGAGCTGTGCCGCCCATTCCAGTACTTCGAGTTCAGCGGTAATGCCGACCTGTTGCAGCATTGCCTGTGCCACGATTGCCGCATCGTACGTGTTGGAATAGCGCGTATTGGCGATGAGCTTGATCGGCTGGCCGTTGTAACCGGCTTCCCGCAGCAGCGCCTTTGCCGCTTCGGGATCGTAGCTGTAGCCCTGGGTCTGGGCTGGGGAATGGTATATTGAGGTCGGCGGTATCATCGAATTGTTGGCCTTGCCGAGACCGAGCGTAATTCCCTCGACCATGGTCTTGGTGTCGAGAGCCATGGCGATCGCCTTGCGGATGCGCATGTCCTTGAGCAGCGGATCGCGCGTCTGCAACAGGAGCGCGACGATGCCGGGATTGGTCGCCAGCGAGACGGCGGTACCGGCGTTCTGCTTGAATTCCTCGACATCGGCATAGGGAACGTCCGGTACGATATCGATATCGCCATTGAGCAGCGCAGCCTTGGCGGAGGAGCGGTCGGGAATAACGGCGAAGCGGACGGCCTCGACAAGCGGACGCTTGGCGCCGGTGTAGCCGTCCCGCTTTTCTTCGCTGCGTACCGCATAGTCGGCAAAGGCTTCCAGGTCGATGAATTCGCCCTTGCGCCATTCCTTGTACCGGAAGGGACCGGTGCCGACAGGCACGTTGAACGAGCCGTCGGCGTTGAACGATGATTTGTCGAGAATACCGGTCATGCCGCAGTCGGTTCTGGCAAGCGTTGCCTGAAAGAGGGCGTTCGGCTTTTCGAGCTTGAACACGACGGTTTTGTCGTCGGGTGCCGTGACGGATACGACATGGGCGGCGCCGCCCTCGGCAAAGTCGTTGCGGCATCGCCATTTCGTGGCTTCGTTCATGTAGCGGCTCCAGTTCCAGACAACGTCGGCTGAGGTGAGCACGTTGCCGTTATGGAACTTGACGCCATCCCTGAGCGTGAAGGTGTAGGTCAGGTCGTCGTCCGAGACAGCGACCTCCTTGGCGAGCAGCGGCTTTACTGAGGCGTCCTCGCTGTATGCGACGAGACCCTCGACGATGTGCAACACCACGGCATCGCTGTTGGCGTCTCGGTTTACGCCCGGGTCGAGGCTGCGGATGTCGGCATTAAGCGCGATCTTCAGCGTTTCGGCTGCGGCCGGGCCGCAGGTCAATGACAGCGCTATTGCTGCGGCCGATGCGGCAAGTCTCTGTCTACGGTTCACCTCAGTTCTCCTCTTTGTGGTCTGTCCCGTTTTTTGTGTTGATCGAACTGTGCCTTTTGTTCGCTCATAATGCAATACAAAAAATCGCGGACCTTTTCCGCCTCTGCAAATGAGGAGGTTATGCGCTCTCGGCAGGCGTTATCTTTCGCTGCGGATACGGTCCTCGACTTTCTGCAGCGTGGATTCGAGGTGGCGCCGCAGCGCAAGCTGGGCGAATTCGATCTCGCCGGAGCCGATGTACCTGAGGATCTGGATGTGCTCCCTCAGCGACCTCTCCATGCGCTCCGGCCGGAGCCGATCGAACACCGAGGACTCGCGCAGCAGTCTGAGGTCGTTTTGCATGCGCACGGATTGCAGGATGAAGCGGTTTCCGGACCAGGCAGCCAGCGCCTCGTGAAAGGAGGCGTTGAGTTTCAACCAGCTGTCGCGGCTGACGCTGCCGGCGGCATTGATCTGGTCGAACATGTTTTCGTGTTCCGCAATGAGGGCCCCAAGTGCATCCGGATCGGCGCGATAATTCGGCTCGGCAAGGCCCGCAAGCTCGATCGCAATGCGAAAACGGTAGCTTTCGGCCAGGCTTTCCGGGCTGTCGAGCGAATCGACAAATGCCCATCCGTGGCCGCGCTGGCGGTGAATGAGACCTTGCGATGATAATTGCGTCAATGCCTTGCGGATCGTGCCGCGCGCAATGCCGTAGCGTTCCGTCAGCTCGTTTTCCGACACTTCCTGCGGAATGGTGCCGACAGAGCGGTCACGCAGGATCTGCTGCTTCAGGCGTTCCGTTTCGCTCTCACTGAATGTCTCGATGTAGGTGCCGTTGCCGAGATCGGTGGCGGCGACAAAGCCTTTGTTGGGGATGAGGCGCACGAGATCCTTGGTCGCAAGGATCTCGAGGGCGGCCCGCATCGGTGTGCGCGATACGCCGAACATCGTTGCCAGGGTCTTCTCGACAATCGGATGACCGGCCCGCCAGCCTTCTTTTTGTGCCTGAAGCAGGATCTGCCGGGCAATGTCGATCTGCAACGCGCTCGGGCTGCTTTCCGTGCTCATCAACTGGCTCCAGGGTCTGGTCGGTCTTTGGGGTGCGCTTCTGACATAGCTGTTCGATTTCCTCTGGACAATTCCTTGAGATAGTGCATTTTAACATCACAAAACGCAATACGGAGTGAAAGAGAAGACAGATGACCGCTGCACCGTTTCCGTTCGTTTCGATCTCAGGAAGTTCGCTCGAGCGTGGGCGTCAGTATGGGCAGCAGGCGAAGGACCGTGTACGTCGCAGCGTCGAACTGTATGCTGGCCGGCTTGCGACGCTTGGGGTCTTGGCCGACGACCTGAAATCGATCGTTGCCGGCTATGTGCCGCTCATCGAGGCATTCGACCCAAACTTCGTGGTGGAGATGAAGGGCATCGCCGAAGGTGCGGACTTGCCGTTCGAGCACGTCGTGCTGATCAATGCCCGTACCGAGATCCTTGCGAGGGCGCGAAGGACCCAGGCGGCGAGGGCCGAGCATTCGGGCGACGGCTGCACCGGTGTCGTTGTCCTGCCCGAGCGCAGCGCCACGGGAGAGCTCGTGCACGCGCAGAACTGGGACTGGATGGCAGAATGCGCGGAGACGGCGATCGTCTTGCGCGTCAAGCCGGATGATGGTCCGTCCTACCAGACGTTCACCGAGGCCGGTGGCCTTGCACGCAGCGGCATGAACGACAAGGGCATCGCCGTCACGGCCAATTATCTCGAGAGCGATCGCGACTTTGCCGGCGACGGCGTGCCACTGGCACTCATCCGGCGCATGGTCCTGCAGCAGGAACATCTGGCGATGGCGATGCGCGCCGTGGCTGGAACGAGGAAGTCGGCGTCGAACAACATCATCGTGAGCCACAAGGATGGCTTTGCCGTCAGTTTCGAATGCGCGCCGGACGAAGCGTTCAACATCTATCCGGAAAACGATCTCATCGTGCATGCCAACCATTGGCAGAGCCAAACGGCGCTTCTGAAATTGCGCGAGCAGGCCCATTCAAGCTGGTCGGACAGTTTTTATCGCGACTGGCGCGTTCGCCGCATTCTCGAAAAGTCCGACAAGATCGGCGTCACCGAAGTCAAGGCCGCGCTTTCTGACAAGTTCGGTTATCCCTACGCCGTCTGCCGTCCGCCACATCGTTCGTCGCGTGGCCATGTCTCAGCGACGGTCGCGACCATCGTGATGCGGCCTGCGGCCGGCGAGATGGAACTCGCGGTGCTGCCGGCCGACAATCCGAGCTTCAAGAGCTACCCGACCTACCGAGATGAAATCGCAGCCTGAAGGCCTACCGGCGCGCCTTGCCGGTGCGCTTGCCCAGCGAACAGAAGGCCCAATCACATGGATACGCTCACCACGCCCGGCCCGAACAGCCTTGATGCCTATTGGATGCCGTTCACGGCAAACCGGGATTTCAAGGCGAATGCGGCACTCATCTCGCATGCCGAAGGGCTCTACTACTTCACCAGCAACGGCCATCGTCTGCTCGACGCCATTGCCGGTCTCTGGTGCGTCAACGCCGGGCATGGTCATCCGCGGATCGTCGAGGCGATCCAGAAGCAGGCGGCGCGGCTGGACTTTGCTTCCTCGTTCGGCCTCGGGCATCCGCTGGTCTTCGAATATGCCAATCGGCTGACGTCGATCGCTCCGGCGGATATGAACCATGTATTCTTTACCAATTCGGGTTCCGAAGCCGCCGATACGGCGATCAAGATCGCGCTTGCCTATCATCACGCACGGGGGGAGGGGCAGCGCCAACGTATCGTCGGGCGCCAGCGCGGCTATCACGGTGTTGGTTTCGGGGGCCTGTCGGCGGCCGGAATGGGGCCGCACAAGAAGCAGTTCGGCATGCTCTTGCCGGGCGCAGTTCACCTGCCCCATACGCACGATCCGGCAAGGAACGCCTTCAGCCTCGGTCAGCCTCGCCACGGGGCAGAGCTTGCCGATGCACTCGAACAGATGATCGCGACCTACGACGCCTCGACGATCGCAGCCGTTATCGTCGAACCTGTCGCCGGTTCGACCGGCGTGCTCGTACCACCGGTCGGCTATCTCGAACGGCTGCGCGATCTCTGCTCACGCCATGGCATCCTGTTGATCTTTGACGAGGTCGTCACCGGCTTCGGGCGGCTTGGCCGGCCCTTTGCGGCCGATCGCTTCGGGGTCATACCCGATCTCCTGATGGTCGCGAAAGGTATGACCAACGGTGCGGTTCCGATGGGCGGCGTGATCGCCTCGAGCGTCATCTACAACACGGTCACTGGGAAAGCGGCCTCGGGTGCCGTCGAACTGTCCCACGGCTACACCTATTCCGGCCATCCGCTGGCAGCGGCGGCCGGCCTCGCGTCGCTCGATGTATATGTTTCCGAAGGCCTGTTCGAAAGGGCAGCGCGGCTTGAGCCGCATTGGCAAACCTGCGCCCACAGCCTCAAGGGTCTTCCAGGGGTCGTCGACATCCGCAACCTCGGTCTGCTCGCCGGCATCGAACTTGGAGAGGATCCCGTCAGCGGCAAGGCGCTGGCCAGAAAAGTCTACAAGCACTGCTTCGAACACAGAGTGCTCGTTCGTCCGGTGGCAAACACCATCGTGCTGTCGCCGCCGCTCACCATCGGTGAACATGAGGTCGAGACGATCTTCGCGACCATTGAGGCCGCGCTGAAGGCGGGCTGAAACTGCGATCGCCATTGATGGACGGCGGCTCCCAGAGGCGGTGGCCCGGTCGCCGTGCCGGCGATCGCAAAGGCCGGCGGTGTTCAAGCAAGAGAAAGGCCGCGCCCGTAGACCGGTGGCTGACCACGATGGCGATATTGCGATATTGTAAGGGTCGCCTCTGCTGTGGAGACGGTTGAAGTCCATTCGCGTTGGTTTGGTGGGCGACCGGCGAGACCCTATGCTGCTTCGGTTTCGGCTTCGTAGTGCGCGAGGATTTCCGCGCCGGTGGCGATCCAGACGTCGTCACGCGCGGCGACCTCGCTGAGGAAATCCCGCAGAATCCGCCACCGCATCGGCCGGCCGGAAACCTGCGGATGCAAGACAAGCGTGCTCACGCCGCCCCACTCGTGGGTTCCGACAAACTCCTCGCGCCAGATGGGTAGGATAGCGTCCCTCCCGAAGAGCGGGCGCGCATCCAGCCGACCGGTCATGCCGAAATTCCAGTCGTCGAAGGCGTAGTTGACCGGAATTTCCACCGGCCCCGGGCGGCCGTCCGCCAGACGGTGACGATAGGGGCGGATATCATCGCGGAAGGATGAGGAATAGCGCAGGCCCCGTTCGCAAAGATAGGCGAGAAGCTCGGGAAAATTCTCGCCGGATGGCGCGCGATAGCCGACGGGTGTGACGCCGAGCCGGGATTTCAGCGCTTCGAGGCCGCGGTCGATCTCCTCTTTTGCTTCGTCCAGCTTGCTGCGATCCGGGCATTTGTGCAGGTAGCCGTGATGGGCGATCTCGTGCCCGGCAGCGACAATCGGTTCACACGCGGCTGTATGGGCCTCGGCCGTCCAGCCCGGAACGAAGAAGGTCGCCTTGAGGCGCAGCATATCCAGCAGTTCGAGGATCTTTGTGATTCCGACCCGGGCGTCGTATCCGCCGAGTGAGGTCGTCACCATCCGGTCGACATTGGCGTGGTTGTTGCCGATCCAGGCAGTCTCGGCATCGACGTCGAAACCGATAAAAAGGGCGCTCTTCTTGCCGTACGGCCAGTCAAAAACGGGGGCTGGTGACGCCGGGTTGAGTGGGCGAGGGCTGAGATCGTAGGTCATGAAACTTCCTTCTCAAATGAAGACCGGCGCTTCGGGTTCGTCTGCGACCAGCAGGTCAGAAAGGCCCCGGCAGTCCGCGTGTTCCTCCAGCACGCCCACGAAATCGGCGAGGTCCGCGATACGAGCCGCAGGCAATGCCATCGACGCGAGGCTGTCGAATTTGGCACGGATGGCGGCGTCGCTCATCGGCCGCTCGCTGGAGCCGGTGGCGCGGGGCACCATCGCCGTCCTGCTTTCGCCATCAGCGAAGATGACGGTCACCTCCGGCTCGGCCATCTGCGGCATCTGCGCATCGGGATGAAAGCGGAAGCGGCCGAGAACATCGGCGATGCGCGGGTCGCCACGGGCGGCGGCGGAATACTGTTCGAGGTCGACGCGGCCGAAGACCAGGAGCGCCGCTAGCGCATAGCCGAGGCTCATTTGTGCGCCCGCCAGTGTTTCCAGCCGCGCCCGGCCGCACATGTCCATCAGGAAGGAGCTGAGGCGGACGTCAACCCGCGCGATGTCGGCGGCAGTGCGGCCGGTCTCGGCAAGGATGTCGCCGACAGCGTCGATGGCGGAATGCGCGCCGCGGCAAGCAGCGTAGGGCTTGAGCGAGGCCCGTTCAATCTTCCAGTTCGTGCCCAGCCCGGCGGAGAGTTCGGCGGCATGCCCGGCATCCCGGACATAGGTGCGGAAGAAACCGCCCCAGACATCGTCGAACACCTGCGAGGGACCGGAAAAGCCGGCGCCGGCGAGATCGGCGGCGAGAAGTCCGCCTTCAGCCGCCCGGCCCGCGTGGACCTTCTTTGCTTGGCTGCCATCATGATTGAAGGCCCACAGGCCAGAGGAAAAGCTGGTGGCCAGCGTCAGGGCGTGGCGAAAGAGGGTGCTGTCATAGCCGCGCAGCCGGGCGACCGCTGCCGCAGCCGCGAGCGTGCCGCAGGTGCCGGTGGAGTGCCAACCGGCAGCATTGTGCACGCCGTAGCCGCCGGATGCATCCAGCACGCGGCGGCCGACCTCGTAACCCGCCGTCAGCGCGCAAATGAGATCGCCGCCGGAAATCGGGGCCTCGCAGGACGGAAGAGCTGCCAGTAGCGCGGGCAGAACGACGGCGCCTGTATGATCGCAGCCGCCGGAATCGTCGAGTTCGAAGACATGGGTGGCCACCCCGTTGGCAAGGGCCGCGTCGCGCGGTCCGGTTCGCTGTGGCGAGGCCAGTAGCGGTGTTGTTCCCCCTGGTGCGACGAGCGCACGTACCTTGCGGAATTCGATGGAGCGAGTGCCAGCGAGTGCTGCGCCGAGCGTATCCAGAAAGTGGGATTTGGTACGGGCGGCGATCCGGGCCGGTAGATCGGCAGGCGCAAGTCGGGCGCAGAAATCGGCAAGCGCCTCGACATGCGTCAACGCTTGCACGCCGCCTCGGGCTTCATCGGGCATCATGATATCCTCGTTCGGGCAGGCGAGGGGAGCGGCCCGGCATACTCGCCGGGCCGTCCCGCGATTATTTTGCGGCTTCGCCGTTGATCATCACGCCGTCGAGCGTGCTGGCGGCGAGACCATATTTTTCGAAGATCGCCTTGTATTCGCCGGAGGCCATGAGGGCTTTCAGGGCGCCGGCAATCGCGTCACGCAGCTCGGGCGTCTGCTTGGAGAAGCCGATGCCCTGATAGACTTCCGTAAAGGGCTCGCCGACGATGGCGTAGGTGTCCTTTTCAAGCTGCAGCAGGTAGGGCAGGGTTTCCGAGCCCTGGACCGCGCCGTCAAGGCGGCCCTGCTTCAACTGGGCGCGGGCATCGGCCGAGCCTTCGGTGCCGACGATAACAAGCGCCGGCTTGCCGTTGGCTTCGCAATTGGCGGCGCTCCACTTCTTGGCCTCATCCGGGAAGGAGGTGCGACGGCTCATGCCCACGGTCTTGCCACAGAAGTCGGTGAGTTCCTTGAATTCATCCTTGCGTTTGGCCGAGGTATAAAACTGCGCGCCGGAGCTCATATAGTCGACGAAGTCCATGGTCTCGCGTCGTTTGGGCAAGTCGCTCATGCCGCTCAAAACTAGGTCGGCGCGACCGGTGTTCAGCGAAGACACCATTTGCTCGAAGCCGATCTCGGACCATTCGATCTCGGTGCCGAGCTGCTTGGCCAGCGCCTTGCCAAGCTCGATGTCGACGCCCATCAGTTCGTTCGTCGCCGGGTCGCGATATTCCATCGGCGGATAATTCGGCGTGTTCGCCACCACAAGCTTGCCCGCGGATTTTTGTTTCTCCGGCAGATCCTGTGCGTGGGCGGTAAAGGCGAGCAGGCACGCCGAGGCGGCCAGAATTGCTTTTTTCATCGTAGTTCCCATCCTGTCGGTTTTTTACGGTTATCGTTGCACAGCCTTGAGAAAATCGGCGGTGCGGGGGTTGTCGGGTTGGGTCAGGACCCGCGCCGAAGGGCCGTGCTCAATCAGCCGCCCGCCGTCCATGAAGGCGACGGTGTTGCTGACGTTGCGGGCAAAGCCCATTTCGTGGGTGACGACGATCATCGTCATGCCGGAGGCGGCGAGATCGTTCATCACATCGAGCACCTCGGCCACCAGTTCGGGGTCGAGTGCGGAGGTCGGCTCGTCGAACAGGATGAGCGAGGGACGCATGCCCATCGCTCGGGCGATGGCGACGCGCTGCTGCTGGCCGCCAGAAAGCTCCGAGGGATAGTTGCCGGCCTTGTCGGCAAGGCCGACGCGTTTCAGGAGTTCCATCGCGTGTTCGCGGGCGGCCTTCGAGCTTTCGCCCAAAACCTGTACCGGCCCTTCGATCACGTTTTCCAACGAAGTCTTGTGCGGGAACAGGTTGAAGCGCTGGAAAACCATGCCGATGCCCCGGCGCTGGCGGGCGATTTCCACGTCGCTCAGTTCATAGAGCCTGTTGCCGTCGCGGCGGTAGCCGATCAGCTCGCCATTGGCCCAGATCGCGCCGGAGTCGATGCGTTCCAGAAGGTTGATGCAGCGCAGGAACGTGCTCTTGCCGGAACCCGAGGGGCCGATGATGCAGCTCACCTCGCCCTTACGCACTTCCAGACCCACCTCATTGAGCGCCTTGAATGTGCCGAAGCTCTTGCAGACGTCAACGGCCTTGACCAGGATTTCACTTGTCATGTGCGCCCCCTTCAGATCGTCGTGCGGCCGCGGGTGCCGCGGGCGTAGTAGCGTTCGATCCGGGATTGGATCAGGGAGAGGACGGTGACGATCGCGAGATACCAGAAGCTTGCGACCATCAGCAGCTCCAGCACGCGGGTATTGGCGTAGTAGATCACCTGCGCATTGTGCAGGATCTCCGAATACTGGATCACCGAGGCGAGCGAGGTGAGCTTGACCATGCTGATCACCTCGTTACCAACAGGCGGAACCATGACGCGCATGGCTTGCGGCAGCACGATGCGGCGCAGCGTCTGCATTCCCGTCATGCCGATCGTCCGAGCGGCTTCGTACTGGCCGGCGTCCACGGACAGGAGGCCGCTTCGCACGACTTCCGAGGTATAGGCGCCCTGCTGGATGCCCAGGCCAAGCATGGCGGCGACGAAGGGCGTCATCACCTCGACGGTGTTGAATTCGAACAGGCCCGGAATGCCCATCGTCGGGAAGATCAGCGCGAGGTTGAACCAGAGCAGCAGCTGCAGTAGCGCCGGCGCGCCACGGAAGATCCAGACATAGACGAGCGCGATGTATTCGAGCACCGGATTGCCGGAAATGCGCATGATCGCGATGAGGACGCCGAGTGCGATGCCGAGCGACATCGCCGCGACTGTCATCAGCAGTGTGTTCCAGATGCCCTGGATGATCACGGGGGCGAACAGGAATTGGCCGACGACCGGCCATTCGATCTGGCCGACGACGAAGGCGCGGATCAGGAGCGCCACCATGAGCAGCACGATGGCGGCGAAGACCTTGCGCCCCACATGCCTGCGCGGGACGAGTTCAAGATGGGCGATGTCATGGGCATCGCGGCTGGATTGGGGAAGGGGCGTGTCGGTCATGCTTCCTCTCCCGTTAAGGGGACAAGGGCAACACCCGAGAGATCCTGTTCGGCCCAGGCACGCTGCTCTTTGCAGGTGTCGGCAAAGACCGCGATCTGCTCGCGCACGCGGGCGGGGGCGGTTCCCCCCTGCCCGAAACGCTCGGCGAGCGCCCGGGCTGGGTCGATCACCTTAAGCACATCCGGGGTCAATGCTTCGTCGATGTTCGGCAGGTCGGCCTCGGTCAGTCCGTCAAGCTCCATGCCCCGCTCTTCGCAGTAACGTACGGCGGCGCCGGAGATCTCATGGGCATGCGAGAAAGGAATGCCCTGCCGCACCAGCCAGTCCGCCACCTCGGTTGCCAACGTGAAGCCGCGTGGCGCGTCGGCTGCCATGCGTTCGGTGTCGAAGGTCAACGTCGCGACCATGCCGGCGAAGGCAGGCAGGATCAGGTCGAGAAGATCGATCGTCTCAAAAAGCGCGCGCTTGTCCTCGGCGAGATCGCGGTTGTACGCAAGCGGCATCGCCTTGAGAGTGGCGAGCATGCCCGCAAGATTGCCAATCATGGTGCCCGACATGCCACGCGTCAGCTCGGCGATGTCGGGATTCTTCTTCTGCGGCATGATCGACGAGCCGGTCGAGTAGGAATCGTGCAGCTTCACCCAGGCGAACTGGCGCGTAGCCCAGATGCAAATCTCCTCCGACAGACGCGAGAGGTTCACGCCCAGCATCGCGGTCACGAACAGGAATTCCGAGACCACGTCGCGGCTCGCGACGGCATCAATGGAATTCTCGCAGGGACGGGCGTAGCCGAGATCGCGCGAAGAGCTTTCGGTATCGCGGGCGAAAGCCGAGCCGGCCAGGGCGGCGGCGCCGAGCGGCGAACGGTCGAAGCGGCGGTCCCAGTCGATGAAGCGCTCGATGTCGCGGCTGAGCGACTGTGCGTGCGCCATCAGGTGATGGCCAAGCGATATCGGCTGAGCGGGCTGAAGGTGGGTGAAGCCCGGCATGACCGTCTCGATATGCTCATTCGCCTGGGTGGCGAGTGCGTCCTGCACCGCAAGGACCAGCTTCACCAGTCGCCGCGCCGTGCGGCGAAGGTAGAGCCGGGTGTTGTTGGCGGTCTGGTCGTTGCGCGAGCGGCCGGCACGCAGCTTGCCGCCGAGGGCACCCAGCCGCTCGATCAGCAGGCGCTCGTGGAAGGTGTGAAGATCCTCATCCGAGGCTTTCGGCTTTTCGCGGCCGGCCGCGACATCGGCCGCGATCGTATCGAGCGTTTGCAGCATCCGCGGCAGTTCGTCCTCGCTCAGTACGCCAGCGCGCGCAAGTTCGCGCGCATGGGCGCGAGACCCGGCGATGTCTTCGGGGGACAGGCGGAAAAAGCTTGGATTGCTTCGCGAGAGCGCCGCGAGTTCCGGAGAGGGACCGCTGGAAAATCGGCCTCCCCAAAGCGATGTCGCTTGTTCTGTCATGATAGTCTCCCATCTCGGTAATTATGTTCCCGAGTTGAGGTTGCCTTTTAGGGACCGCTTGCACAAACGCGAAAAAGCGATACCGTTATGACGAAACCGACTAGCCCCTTGCCAGAGAATGCCCTTGGTTCATACCTCCGTACCACTGCCTTCGATGACTGCCCTTCGCGTGATGCTTGCGATTGCGGAGCGAGGCTCGACGACGGCGGCTGCGGAAAGCATCAACCTGTCGCAAAGCGCCGTGAGCAAGCAGTTGCTGACCCTCGAAAACCTTCTCGGCGCGCAGATGTTCACGCGAAAGCCGTCGGGCATGGTGCCGACAGACCTCGGCCGCATCTATTTGGAACAAGCGCAGGTGGCGATCAAGGCGATGGAGGAGGCCGCCTTCCGCGCCGCGAGCCTGCAGCCCGATTCCCATACGCTTCGGCTGAAGGTGTTGCCCATCCTCGGCGACCGCTGGCTCTTGCCGCGCTTTTCCGACTTCAATCAGAAACACCCGGATATCGACGTTCAGTACACCACCTTCGCGACCGACAACCCGGCGGCTCAGCCGGACGCAGTGTTCCGCTTCGGCCGTGGGCCATTCGCGAACGAACACTCGGTCTACCTCTTCGGCGAGGATGTCCGGCTCGTTTGTGCACCCGCTTATCTCGCGCGGTTCGGCTCCTGTGAAACCCTCGAGGATGCGGCGCGCGGTGTCATCATCGAGCATCCGAGCACTCCGCTGCGCTGGATCGACCTGGTGGCGGAACATGGGAAACCGGACCTCGAGCCACAGGGCGTCATGCGCTTCGACTATTATACGCTCGTCCTGCGCGCCGCGATCTCCGGCCAGGGCATGGCCCTCGTTCCACCACAGCTCGTCGAGGAGGAACTGAGGGCCGGAAGCCTCGTCAATCCCGGGGGGATTGGCTACGCATCCAAGGTCGCCTACTGGTTCACCACCCCAACGGACCGCAAGCCTTCATCGGCGCTCAAGGCGTTCCAACGTTGGCTGATGACACAGGTGGAATAGGGGAGCGGGCGATGGAAAAGGTGACGATACGGCAAGCAGCCCCGGCCGACGCGGATGCAATCGCGCATTTGCACGTGAGGGTATGGCGGCAAACCTATCGTGGTCTTGCCCCACCGGAGGTTTACGCTCTGCTCGATGAAACCCGTCGCCGCAGCACCTGGCGCGAAAAGCTCACGGCGAACGATCCCGACCAGATCGTGCTTCTCGCCGAATTGGAGGGAAGGCCGGTCGCGATCGGCGCCGCCGGCGCGCCCTCAGCCGGGATCTTTGGCGATCTCGGCGAGATCAAAAACCTGTACGTCGATCCGGATGTCAAACGCCAAGGCATCGGCCGCCTATTGCTCTCAAGGCTTGCTTTGCATTTGCGGGAGAGAGGATTTCCCGGAGTTGGGCTGGGCGTGGTCGACGGCAACGAACCTGCGATCGCTTTCTACGACGCGCTCGGCGGCAAGCGGGCCGGGGAATACACGGATGCCGGTCCGATCTGGCGCTCGCGAAATATCGTCTTTGTGTGGGCTGACAGTTTGGCGCTCTGAACGTCTCTGGAAGTCAACAGTTCGATTCCTTTCAAGGCAACGGATGTGTCTCGGATTCCGGTCTAAAGCGGACCTTCAGCCTCACAACATCAACCGCCAACCTATTCCTAGCGCGGGTGACAAGGCATGTTCATCCAAAAATCCGGCGTCTAATCCTAGCCGGGAGGCGGTGCGGTTCTATCTGATCATGCAGGTGCCTAAGAGACCGAAGGACCACCACTGATCGTATCAGACCGACCAGCCAGTTCGACGAAGCCCCAGCAGGGAGTTTTCGATGCCTCTGTTCATTGTGCACCATCGGCACTCACCCGAAACCTGTCCCGCGCGCGATCCGGCCAAGGGCGCGATGCTGTTGAATCATTTGAGCCGGCCGAGCGCTGCCCGCCACGGTGTGCTGATCAAGGGGGAAGCTGTTGCGCAGGGCTCACATTCACTGTTCTTCATTGCCGAGGCAGCGGATGAGACCGTGCTTCAGGCTTTTTTGACGCCTCTCCGTCAAGCCGGCGAGGTCGAAGTGACGGCAGCGATGACCTGCGCTGCGATGGTTTCGAGCGGCGGCTGTGATGGGCGCCCGGTGGACGTGTCTGCAGAGGTGCTCAACCCCGCAGATGCGTGCCAGGATGCCATCGAGGCTGGCCTTCTCATTCACAGCGTTAATCCGTTGAATGGCGAGACCTCGGTGCCGGACCTTGCAGGCGGTGCCGTGATGCCGAACGGTCGGTTCTACTTGCGTAACCACTTCGATATTCCGAACCTTGGCGGTGACAACTACCGGCTGTCGATCGGCGGGCTGGTCGAACGGCCACTGAAACTGTGCATGAGGGAGCTTCACAACCTTCATGCGGAGAGCCTCGTGGTGACACTGGAATGCGCCGGCAACGGCCGCAGCCTATTCGATCCTGCCGTACCCGGTGAAGCCTGGGGACTGGGCGCCGTCAGCACCGCCGAGTGGACCGGGGTTCGCCTGATGGAAGTGCTTGAGCGCGCGGGCCTGCGACCCGGGGCGACGGAACTCACCTTCCGCGGTGCCGACAGCGGGGTCGTCGACGGGCACGTCGCGCCGGTTCGTTTCGAACGTGGCTTAAGCTTGGACCAGATCGGTGAAACGGATGCGCTTCTTGCCTACGAGATGAACGGCGAGCCACTGTCACCGCCCCATGGCTATCCATTGCGGCTGATCGTGCCCGGTTGGTATGCGGTGGCGTCCGTCAAGTGGCTGACCGAGATCGTCGTTACCGACAAGCCCTGTGAAGCGTACTATCAGGCGGAGAAGTACTGGTACCATTGGGTGCGCAACGGGCATGACGAGCGCGCGCCGGTGAAGCTGATGAATGTGCGAGCGCTGGTATCTTCGCCTGATGAGGGGGAGAACCTGCCGCGCGGCGAGACCGCGATCCGGGGTGTCGCATGGTCGGGCGCCGGCAGCATCTCCAGGGTCGATGTATGCCTGAACGACGGACCTTGGTGCGAGGCACGGCTCGTTGGCGAACGACGACGGGCTGCGTGGCAATGGTGGGAGTTGATCACGCGACTTGAGGAGACGGGGCCACTCACCGTGCGGGCGCGCGCCACCGACACGGCGGGCCGGACACAACCCGAACACGCCGTGTGGAACCGGCTGGGCTACGGCAACAACTCGATCCACTCTGTAACAGCACGGGTAATCTGAAGCGGGAAAGCAGGCATTTCAAACCGGCGTCGTTACATGTGCGGTGCAAAGGCTGGTGAGGGCCAGTTTTCGCAATCGGGAAGACAAGCCGCTTGCCCCCTGACGCCGGGTCGACACGAATGGAGCAAGTTGGCCTGTAGTCATTCCGAACTAGCACGGACGGATAATTGCTGCGTTCATGAGATCGCCTGTGCGTAACGGTCTCCGTTACGCGAAACCGGATCGCCGTCCTCGCGCGCCTTTGCCGCTGCCTCCTCGCAATCGCGACCAGTTCGATTGGTCCCCAGCGAATCGAGCATCTCGCGGCCGCTTTGCACGCCAACCATCGCTTCTCGCAGCGGAGGTTCGGTCCGCTGTACTCTCTCAGCGAGATTACTCGCTCCCCAGCTACGACGCCACGGGCGCTATCCTGACTTTCCAGATCGCGTTGAAATATTAGGCCAGCCGCGTACGTCGACAAGTGATGAGCGCCGAGGCGTTGGGATGCGGGCAAGCCGAGCGTGATCGGCCTACCTGACCGGGCAGTGGCTATCACCGCCGTAGAGACACACATTAGGCTTTACAGGAGATCACCCATGACTGAACCTAGTTTCCTCGCTCAATTATCTTCCACGATCGTCGAAGCCGCCGCTGCGGTGGCGCCGAGCATTGTTGAAATTGCCTCAACCCGTTCGCTCGCCACCGGATTCGTCTGGCGCGAAGGCCTCATCATCACCGCAGATGAAGCTCTTTCCGACGAAGGTCAGATCCTCATCGAATTCTCGGATGGCACGCAACACCCAGCCAGCCTGGTGGGGCGCGATCCGTCGACTGACATCGCGCTGCTTCGCGTCGAGGGAGCCCCCGCGCTGTCGGCTGTGCTCGACCAAGAGGTGCCTCGACCTGGTGCACTCGTCGTGGTCGCCGCGGCCGCCGAGAGCGCGCCACTTGTTTCATTCGGCAGCGCGATCGCGGTTGGTCCTGCGTGGCGATCGATGCGCGGCGGGAAAATCGATGCACGTATCGAGCTAGACGTGAGATTGCGACGTCGCGCGGAGGGGGGCTTGGCGATCAGCGCGGAGGGCAATGTCTTTGGAATGGCGGTGCGCGGCCCCCGGGGCCGAACCCTCGTCATCCCCTCTGCAACCGTTGAACGCGCGGCGGCTCTCCTCCTGGCGCATGGCGAAGTCCCGCGTGGCTATCTCGGCCTCGGGCTCCATCAGGTCGCCGTTACCGGTGGCGGCCAGGGGGCGATGGTCATGAGTGTTGACCCCGATGGACCCGGCGCTATTGGTGGGGTCCTGCAAGGAGACATCATCGTCCACTGGAACGGTGAGGCCGTTCCTTCGGTCAATGCGCTCGTGCGGACCCTTGATCATCAATCGATTGGCAGATCGGTCTCCTTGGGGATCAGGCGTGCGGGCGCTGATGTCGAGGCGGCGGTCACTATCGCGACCCGACCCCGCCGATGAGTGACACGGGCCCTATTACGATCGCGGTGCGCATCGACGATCCGGTGCTTGCGGAGCGGTTGAGCGAGCTGCTTACGTCTGTCGATTGGGTGCGTCTGGCGCCGGAAGGGGAGATGTCCGAGCTGGTCCTCTCCACGGCGCGGGCCGCCACGGAGGAGGCGGGTCTGACTTCCCGCGAACGCGAAGTCGTGGCGCTTCTCGCAGAAGGCCTTTCGAATAAGGAGATTGCTCGCAAACTCGGCATCTCTGTCGATACAGCGAAATTTCATGTCGGCCGCATCATCGACAAGCTTGATGCCACCGGTCGCACCGATGCGGTCGCCCACGCCGCGCGGCGCGGCGTGATTCATCTGTGAAGGCGCTTTTATTTTGCTCGATACACTTCCAATTGACAGTCATTCTGATGACGGTCATCCGCTGACCATCCCATAGATGCCTATTCGCGCGCTGTTGTGCGTGTCGCGGAAGCCGTAGGCCATCCGTCGTGCGTGTCGGAAATCGACGCGGAGCGGGCTCGCCGTTGCGTGTGACAAGTCAATGATGCTGTGCATTTGCAAGTTTTTTCAGTCGTTAAATAACAAGTATTTTCTGCGAAAACATTAAATTTCGCAATAAAATCATATTTCTAGATATGTTCCCATACTCATTAATGCAGAAGGATCGTCACCCCATGGGCCGAGTCTCCGAGGCCTATTCGCGCGCCAACACATCGTTTCTGGCAGCGGAGGTTCGGTCCGCTGCCAGAGATGTTTCAACCAGTGGTCTGCTTATTTTGCCGGGGGCCTGTAGGAAGATGCGATTTTGCCCGCCTTCTCTTGCGCAGCCTTGAATTCCGCGCCCGTGTAGGCTCGCACGGTTTTGACATTCGAGACGGCTCCCGATGCGCCAACGACGAGAAGTGCGGGGACCAGGTCAGCGCCATCGTCGAATTCCGTGATGGCCATCCAATCGGTTTCGCCGGTCGTGACGTAGAATGAATGCAGTTTTCCGCCCGCTGCTTCCATGATGTCACGGGCTGCCTTTTCTCGGTTCGATGGACTATCAATCATTCCCTTCGCTGACGTGGCTGTATAGCACCCTGTGGTTATGAACAGTGGCATAGTACATCCTCCCTTGCTGATTGGGCAGATCGGGTGATCTACCGTACTCAATATCTCAAAAAACTTGGCGTTAGACGAGCGTCGGACTGCGGAGCTCTGAATTGTGGCCGCCCCATCTTGGCGCAGTCTTGGGCGCGTTGCCGTTTCTGACCCTGATCGGACTATTATCGGTCCGCGCACGCCTGTCTGAAAGACGCCGATGAGCGATATCTTCCGGCCGGGTCACCATCGCAGCGACGATGGCTACTGCCATCTCGAACTACTGCTGTCGCCGAGTTGCCTGCATTGCTTGCTTCTCTGGACCGCTGGGCGTCAAAGTCGATACTTCGGCGCGGTCATGCTTGCTATCAGGTCGAAACTGAACTAAGTTTACAGAACTAAGTTCGAGGTAGGGCCATGCACACTGTAAATATTCACGAGGCGAAAACTCATTTGTCCCGGCTCATTGAGAAGGCAGCGAAAGGCGAGTCCTTTATAATTGCCAAATCGGGTAAACCGTTGGTGAAGGTCGTCGCGGTCGAGGCCCCTGCCGCCGATGAAACTCGTCGCGTCGGATTCATGGCGGGGCAGTTTTCCGTACCGGAAGACTTCGATCGGATGGGTGGCGAAGATATCGAGAAACTGTTTGGCGGCGAATGATGAAACTCCTGCTGGATACGCATCTTCTGCTTTGGGCTGCGGGAGAGCCTGGGAAACTGCCGCCCGCCGTTCTGGCTGAGATCGAAAATACCGACAATGTTTTGCTATTTAGCGCGGTGAGTCTCTGGGAGGTGGCCATCAAGCGCGGGCTTGGCCGCGCCGATTTTACCGTGGATCCTCGCCTACTTCGCCGCGGTCTCATCGATAACGGCTACCAAGAGCTCCCAATCACCAGCGAACACGCGGTAGCGGTGGATGGACTGCCAGCGATCCATAGGGACCCTTTTGATCGGATTTTAGTCGCTCAATCGATCGTGGAGGGTGTCACCCTGTTGACTGTCGATGAACTGGTCGGGCGGTATCCAGCACCCATTCGCTGTATGCAAAAGTAGCTCGAAATCCCCTGCGCACTCATTCGGAGCGCGCCGGTGCTGACGAATTCCGGCGTTTCCCTCGGTTGCGCCGAGGCAGGCGCTTCCTTTGCGATTGCACCGAGCTGGACGCGCGGCACGACTTGCTCCCGCGACGTTGCGGCACCCAGACGTTCTGCTTGTTTGGTAACGATCTTCCCAAAGGCTTAAGGTTTAATTGCGTGTGATCGAGGAGCGTGGGAGGCGCTGATGCGCTTCGTCAAAACTTCGCTCAAGAAATCGCATAATGTATCGACCGGAACTCTGCTTGGCAGATTAGGGCTTGCGTCCCCGCGGCAGGTTGGAGGGCGCTTCCTCGCCGACTTTTGGCTCGACGAACAATTCGAAGACCTTGCATTCGAGCACCGTCGCGATCTTGCCCAATGAATCCACGCCGAGATTGACCTGTTTGCGCTCGAGTTGAGAGATCGACACCCGTTCCAACTGCGCTTCGAGCGCAAGGCGTTCCTGTGAGAGGCCGCGCTTGACCCTCAATTTCCGAACGTTCCAAGCCAAAAGATCACGCGGTGTCATGATCGCACATGACCATTGCAGCGGGCCTCGGGATCGGCTTTGCGCCGGAATGGACGAAGGATCTGCCGAACCGCAACTTCGAGCTCAAGCCCGTGCGCGGCGTCGATCTCAAGATCGGGCTTGGTCTTGCCTGGAACAAGGAGGATCCAACGGCGTCTCGCGACGACATCATCGACATTGCCCGGTCGTTGGCGCGGCCGGCCAGGGAAGGGGCAGATGCCGACGGTCGGACGCGAGTTGGCCGTATCTCGGTAGCTCAATTGCCACTTGCTGCATTTTGTCTCGCGGTATCAGAGCGCCTGCGATCTCTCGGCACTTGCTTGAACTGCGGGTATGTCGTTCGCAACGACAGGCATTCCTGCTTTGGCCCCTCCATGAAAAGCTTTTCTCCAGTTCAGTTAGGCAGCCGCACAGTGCACTTGCGAAGGATGACCTTCGAAAGTCCGGCTATGGAGGAGAGGGCGTATCAATGGACGATATCAAATTCACAACCGGTTTGACGGAAGCTCACGGAGCGCGCGTTGCATTTCGCGGAACGCCATTTGTCGAACGGACGGCTCCGCTGAACCAAAACGCACTTTGGATGCGCTGGGACCGCAACATGGTCGTCGATGCCTATTCCGACATGGTCGCAGAGCTCTCGGCAATTCGCACTGCTGTTGCCATGGGAGACATGTCGCCCTTGTCGAAGTATGTGATCGCAGGTCCCGACGCCGAAGCGATGATGGACAAGTTGATCCCGCGCGACATCAAGAAACTCCAGGTCGGGCAGATCTACTATGCGCCCTGGTGCGATGAAAACGGCCATGTCGTTGGCGACGGTCTCGTCTTTCGAATGGACGAGAATACGTTTCGCGTGTCGGCCGACCCAGGCTTTACCTGGTGGAGGCAGCACGCCGAGGGCCTCGACGTCGAGGTTACGGACATCACCGACACCTATGGCATTCTGACGCTACAGGGGCCGCGTTCGCGCGAGGTGCTCGAGGCAGTGACCGAGGCGGGTTTTCAGGAGCTCCCCTTCTCCCGGCTTGCGGTCGTGACCATTGCGGGAAGGCAAGTCGAAATCCTGCGCCAGGGTTTTACCGGCGAGCATGGCTACGAGTTGTGGGTGAAGGACGATGACGCGCCGATCGTCTGGGATGCGGTAGAAGCGGCCGGCCGCCCCTTCGGTATTCGTCCGGCGGGCGCCTGGGCACTCGACGTCGCACGGCTGGAGGCGGGCCTCCTGATCGTCGGCTACGACTATACCAGTGCCGGACCGGATCACGGAGGCGCCGGCATTCAGGCCGCAGGCAAATTCCGCGCTTCCCCCTTTGACCTCGGTCTTGGCCGGCTCGTTGATTTCAAGAAACCCGATTTTCTTGGCAGGGCCGCCTTGGAGCGAATGTCGAAAGATGGCGAACATCGCCAGCTCGTGGGGTTGGAAATCGACTGGAAGCAGATCGCCGGCAGTGGGCTGGAAAGCAAGGAACCTGGAAACCTGCGGCGTGTGCGATGGTACCCAGTCCCTGTCTTCGATGGCTCCGTTGAAATCGGTCACGCGAGCAGTGTCGCGTGGTCGCCCACCCTTCGCAAGCTGATCGGCTTCGGTCATCTGCAGCAGGCGTTCGGGGAGGTCGGGACGCAGGTGACGCTGCGTTGGGAGGATGACGGCACAACGCGCGACGTTGCTGCCCGGGTCGTGGCTCTTCCGTTCCACTCCTTGCGACGCGCCGCAAGCAACTGAGTACCCTGTTGCCCGGCTGCTGAAGCGGTCGGGCTCCCTCCATCGATGCTCCGCAGACCATGGTCGCTGCTCTCGCTGCGGCCAACGGATCTGCCCTGCTTGAAAATCCGGGTGAGGCGATGACCAATCCAGCTGAAGCATGCACTGATACACGGGTTCATCCGGGCGACGGCGCCAATACGACCATATCGATCGAACTCGCGCCGGAGCAGGTTCGCAATTTCGCACCGCAAGCCGATACGCTTCCCTTGGGCTCAAGGGTGTTTCTGACGCATCTTGCCGGCAAGCCGGAAGCACTTCAGGTCGAGGCGGCGGCGCGCATTACTGAGTTGGGCTATGTTGCGGTGCCGCATCTGGCAGCCCGCAATTTCAAGACGGAAAGGGACTACGTCAATCTCGTTGAGGCCCATAGCCGCAATGGGATCGACGAGGTCCTGTTCCTTGGCGGCAACCCGGCGCTTTTCCCCGGGCCGCTCGGCGAATCTGCCGAACTGCTCGCTCATCCGGTGCTGTCGGATAGTTCGATACGAACCGCCTTTGTCGCCGGTTATCCGGAAGGACATCCAAACATTCCCGAGGTTCGGCTCAAGGATGCGCTTAAGCGCAAGCTTGAGATTTGCGCACGTCGGTCGCTCGAACCTCGCGTCGTTTCGCAGTTCGCATTCGACGGTGCGATGATCGGCGCCTGGGCAAAGCGATTGCACGACGATTTTCCTGAGGTTCCCGTTCACGTTGGGCTGGCCGGAGTCACGAGTTTGACGAAGCTCATCCGCTTTGCCGCGATGTGCGGTGTGGGGCCGTCGATAGCTGCTCTAAGGCGTTCGGCGAGCGGTCTTCTCAACATCGTCGCGGACCGCAATCCGGCCGATGTGATCGATGCGGTTTCGTCGGCCTACCCTGATCCGGCAACGCCACTGCACCTTCATTTCTTTCCCTTTGGTGGTTGGGAGAAGACGCTTACCTGGCTCGGGGATTATCGGGAGGCCAGGCAGTTGCGGGCCGGCGTGCGATGACCAGCCTGACGCAGCCCTTCGTTCTCACTCTGACTTGTGATGACCGGGCAGGGATCGTGGCTGCAGTAACCTCGCAGCTTCACGTCCTCGGCACCAACATCGTTGAAAGCAACCAGTATTGGGACCGCGCCACCAACCGCTTCTTCATGCGGATCGCGTTCACACCATCGGGCGAGACGTCGGCTGATCGGATCGAACGCGGTCTGGCGCCAGTCCTTGGACAGTTTGAGATGCAGGGGCGGCTGATCGACTGTCGAAAGGCGCCGAAAATTGTCATCATGGTCTCGCGGTTTGACCATGCGTTCCTGCACCTGCTTTACCAGATCCGTGTCGGCTGGCTCGATGCCGAGGTCGTGGCGGTGATTTCCAATCACGACGACAGTCGCGAGACGGCCGCGTGGGCGGGCATTCCCTACCATTTATTGCCGATCAACCGGGAAAACAAAAAACAGCAAGAGGACCGCATCTTCGCGATCGTTCAAGAAACGGAAGCCGACCTGGTGGTTCTGGCGCGCTACATGCAGGTCTTTTCCGACGATATCGCCGGTCGATTGTTCGGAAAGGTCATCAACATTCATCATTCATTTCTGCCCAGCTTCAAGGGTGCTCGTCCCTATCACCAGGCCCATGAGCACGGCGTCAAGCTGATCGGCGCGACGGCACACTATGTCACTGCCGACCTCGATGAGGGACCTATCATCGAGCAGGAAACCGAACGCGTATCACATGCGATGAGTGTCGAGGATTTCGTCGCAGCTGGCCGAGACATCGAAAGCCGCGTTCTGGCGCGGGCTGTCAAACGGCACCTTGAGGCACGCGTCATGCTCAACGGCCGAAAGACTGTCGTCTTCGCCTAAGGCGACAGCCGTGTGCGGCCTTGCAATTTGATTGAGAAGCGATGCACGGGCGGCTGCGGGCCGTCGTGCCTCAAATCATGGGAGGACCATGCAATGCGAAATGGAACATCACATCTCTTCGTGCCCGGACCGACAAATATCCCGGATGTGGTACGTCGAGCCATGAACGTGCCCATGCAGGATATGCGGGCGCCGGACTTTCCCGACCTGGTTCTGCCGCTGTTCGCCGATCTCAAGCGGGTTTTCCGAACTGACACTGGGTCGATTTTCCTGTTCCCGGGTTCTGGAACCGGAGCATGGGAGGCGGCGATATCGAACACCCTCAACCGTGGTGATCGGGTGCTGATGTCTCGTTTCGGCCAGTTTTCCCATCTTTGGGCAGACATGGCTAGCCGTCTCGGGCTCGATGTTGAATGCCTCGACGTCGAATGGGGCGAGGGTGTTCCCGTCGAAGAGTACCGTCGGCGCTTGGACGCCGACAAGAACCGTCGGATCAAGGCGGTATTTGTCACGCACAACGAGACGGCGACGGGCGTGACTTCGGACGTGGCCGCCGTGCGGGCCGCCCTCGACGATACCGGCCACAAAGCTCTGCTGTTCGTTGATGGGGTCAGCTCGATAGCATCCATCGAATTCCGGATGGACGACTGGGGTGTCGATCTCGCCGTTACCGGCTCGCAGAAGGGCCTGATGCTGCCGGCAGGCCTCGGTATCCTCGCCGTCAGCCCAAAGGCGCTTGAGGCGCACGCGAGTTCGACGATCGAACGCTGCTATTTCAGCTTCGAGGATATGAAAGCGCCGTCAGCCACCGGCTACTTCCCCTATACGCCGCCGACACAGCTACTTCTTGGCCTGAGAGCATCGCTGGATCTGATTTTCGCGGAAGGATTGGACGCAGTCATTGCTCGGCATCACCGCCTTGCGGAAGGCGTTCGCCGCGGTGTTCATGCCTGGGGTTTGACCCTCTGTGCCACAGAGAAGAAGTGGTGGTCCGACACGGTCTCCGCCATCGTGGTCCCTGAGGACATCGACGCCAGGCAGGTTATCGCGAACGGCTATTCCAAGTACCGCACCTCATTCGGTGCCGGGCTCAGCAAGGTGGCGGGCCGGGTTTTCAGGATCGGCCACCTCGGCGACCTGAACGAGGTGATGTGTCTGTCAGCGCTTGCGGCGGCCGAGATGTCTCTGCGTGATGCTGGAGCAAAGATCGAAGCCGGGTCCGGCGTTGCGGCGGCGCAGGAATGGTATCGCTCGCAGATCGGACTTGCCGCTCGCAACCTTCAGGAACGTGCGGCATGAGGAGGGACAGGATTGTGAAACCGAAGGTCATCGTAACTCGGCGCTGGCCGACGGAAGTTGAAGACCGGTTGACTGCAGAATTCGATGCGCGGCTGAACGAAACCGATCAGCCTTTGGATCGGCGTGAATTGCGAGCCGCGCTTGAAGAAGCCGATGCGGTCCTGCCAACCGTAACCGATAAGATCAGCGCCGACATTCTCGAGGGGGGTATTCGAGCAAAGATTCTCGGTAACTTCGGCGTTGGCTTCAATCATATCGATGTAGCGGCGGCAACAAGGGCCGGACTCGTTGTCACAAACACGCCAGGCGTGCTGACGGATGCGACCGCCGATCTGGCGATGACCCTCCTTTTGATGTGCGCGAGACGCGCAGGGGAAGGGGAGAGGGAACTGCGGGCCGGCAAATGGACAGGTTGGCGTCCCACGCATCTTTGCGGATCCCACGTCACCGGAAAGACCGTCGGCATCATTGGAATGGGGCGGATCGGGCAGGCTATGGCACGGCGGTGCCACTTTGGCTTCGGTATGGACGTCGTCTTCTTTGACAGCCATCCGATTACCGGTCTTGACGTGCCCGCGCGCCAATTGCCGAGCGTTGACGACGTGCTTGCGGTCGCCGACTTTGTTTCGCTTCATTGCCCCGGTGGAGGCGAAAACTATCACCTCATCGACGACGATCGGCTCGCCTGCATGAAATGGTCAGCGTTCCTTATCAATACAGCCAGGGGTGACGTCGTGGACGAACATGCTCTGGTCCGCGCGCTGGAAACCCGGAGGATAGCGGGCGCAGGCCTGGACGTCTTCGAAAGCGAGCCGCGTGTTCCCGGTCGTCTGGCCGAGCGGCAGGACGTGGTTTTGTTGCCGCATCTGGGGAGTGCGACGAAGGAGACCCGCGTCGCCATGGGCATGCGCGTCATCGAGAATCTGAAGGCGTTTTTCAGCGGCCGTTCGCCGCCTGATGCGGTCTGCTGATCCTTCACATCCCGTTGCAGTTCAATCGGCGGGCAGACGATGCGGTCGTCGTGCTCGTCCGACAGGAGAAAAATCGATGCCTGGTTTATTCGAAAGACAGCTCAAGCATGATTCGGTCATTGCCGGAGCGATCGCGCGCGAAATGGGGCGGCAACGATCCGAGATCGAACTGATCGCGTCGGAGAACATCGTGTCGCCAGCGGTTCTTGCCGCGCAAGGCTCCGTCATGACCAACAAATATGCCGAGGGCTATCCGGGGCACCGCTATTATGGTGGATGCCAGTATGTCGATCTCGTCGAAGCCGCTGCGATAGAACGCGCTGGAATGCTGTTTGACGCATCGTTCGTCAACGTGCAGCCGCACTCCGGTGCGCAGGCCAACGGCGCCGTCATGCTCGCCCTGTTAAAGCCGGGCGACACCTTCATGGGCCTGTCGCTTGCCGCCGGGGGCCATCTTACCCATGGGGCTCGGCCGACCATGTCAGGGAAGTGGTTCAACGCCGTCCAATATGGCGTTCGGAAGAGCGATTGCCTCATTGATTATGAGGAGCTCGAAGAAAAGGCCATAGCGACGCGGCCGAAGCTGATCATTACCGGCGGGTCGGCCTATCCGCGTCTGATCGACTTCAAGCGAATTCGGGCGATCGCAGATTCTGTCGGGGCGGCCATGATGGTCGATATGGCGCATTTTGCCGGTCTGGTCGCTGGAGGGGTGCATCCTAACCCGGTTGAAATCGCCGACGTCGTCACCACGACAACGCACAAGACGCTACGCGGCCCTCGCGGCGGTATGATCCTGACCAACAATCAGGACTTAGCGAAAAAGGTGAACTCTGCGGTGTTTCCGGGATTGCAGGGTGGTCCGCTGATGCATGTCATAGCGGCAAAAGCGGTGGCGTTGGGCGAAGCGCTTGAAGACAACTTCAGGCAATACGCTCGCCAGATGGTGGTCAATGCCCGGGCCCTCGCCTCAGCGCTGACCGAACGAGGATACGATATCGTTTCGGGGGGGACCGATACGCATTTGATCCTGGTTGACCTGCGCAGCAAAGGGGTTTCCGGCAAGGATGCGGAAGAAGCCTTGGGGCGTGCCGGGCTGACCTGCAACAAGAACGGCATTCCCTTCGATCCAGCGCCCCCGGCTGTAACTTCCGGCATCCGGCTCGGCACGCCAGCGGCCACCAGCCGCGGTTTCCGCGAAGCGGAGTTCAACGAAGTTGGCGCGTTGATCGCGGACGTCCTCGACGCCCTTGGCACCGAGCAAAGTTCCGAACAGGAGCGACGCGCGAGAATGTCGGTCCACGATCTTTGCGCGGCCTTCCCGATCTACTCGGCGGGGCATTAAAACAGAGCGTGGCTCCGATCGGGAATCGGATGCTCACGGTGTTCGATGCTTGATCACGCACGCGATAACCACGAGTATCAGAAGTGTTCGCTAACCCAACGCTTGGCGAACACTGCCGTCAGGTGCTTTGAAAGGCTTCGATGCGACTGCCGCCCATAGATCTCAGTCGGGAAAACACGTTCGGAGAGATCTCCTACGAAAGCGGAGGGCAGTATGGCCCCATCCGGGGGGATTACCTTGCCTTCATCATCGTGCATCTCGGATCGCTCAAGATCGAGGCCGATGAAACAGTGCTGCAGCTGGAGGCGGGCCAGTGTGCGCTATCCCTGACAAGGGACCGCTATTTGACGACCATCGCTCCCGAGACGCTAACTCACATCAGCTGGTGCGATGGCCGACCACAAAATGCTGCTTGGCTCTACAAGGAGCGCCACAAATATGCGCCCTTCATTAACGCCTCGACGCAGGTCCAGACATTAATGCAACTGGGTGTCGATCTCGGGATCGGGGACCGCGATGGTCGTGGTGGCTTGCGCGAAGCTCTGACGAACACTCTCCTCAACGCCTATATTTACGAGGCGGAAGTTGTTGCGGAGGAAAGGCCTATCCCGCAGACGATCCTGCAGGCGCGCCGCTTTCTTGATGAAAACTTCGCCGCAGACGTTTCCATCGAGCGCGTCGCGCAACAGGTTCGTGTAAGCCCACAGTATCTTGTGTCCGCCTTCAAGAAGCACCTGGGCATGACGCCGGCTCGGTATCTCTGGCGCTGTCGGCTGGACTATGGCGCGCACCTCTTGCAACGCAGCGGCTTGTCCGTGAGCGAGATTGCCTACCAGGTCGGCTACAAGAATCCCTATCATTTTTCGCGCCAGATCAAGCTGGCCTTCGACTGCTCCCCGACCGAGCTCCGCGAGAAAATGCTGAACGGCTGAGCCTCCAGCGCGTTCAGTGCCCGACATCCCCCAGCGATCCGACGACAGGCGAACTAGCGGTATTAAATCGCCAAGCGCAGGCATGGTCGTCTTCCTTAACCTCATGCATCAATTTTCCAGAGCACCTCCATCTCAAGGGGCGGGTGCGCGGTTCGCTAGCAGCAAACACCCATGGGATTGCGATATGGAAAACCTCAGTCACATCGACCCGATTGCACGCGACGAATGGCATGTCGTCGCCTCACTCGAGGAACTTCCGTCCACCGGCATGTTTTCAACTGTCCTTCTCGGTCAGAGGATACTGATCGGCCGGCATGGCGATCGGTTGGGTGCATGGCGTGAGCCGCAAGCCGCTGCCGAGCCGAGCGGCGCTCAGACGTCCGGTACGGAGCTGCCAACCATTCAGCGGTTCGGTTACCTCTGGGCCACCTTGGGCGACCCGCCGCGCGATCTGTTCGAAATACCAGAGTTCGACGAGCCGGATCGCAGCCGCATCGTTCAGGGCGTCACACGCGTCGGTGTCTCGGCGCCGCGCGCGGTCGAGAACTTCCTGGACATGGGGCATTTCCCGTTCGTTCACACAGGAATCCTGGGGGAGGAACCCCATACGGAGGTCAAGCCTTACAAGGTCGACGTCTATTCCGACCCACCCGAAATTCTGGTCACCGATTGTGAGTTCTACCAACCGCAGGCCAATGCCGGTTCGGAGACGGGCGCAGATACCGAATACGTCTACAGAATACCCCATCCGTTTTGTGCCGTTCTTTACAAGACGGGATCGACGCGTCCGAACCGGCGCGATGTTATCGCGCTCTTCGGCCAGCCCGTCGGCGAGGACCAGGTGCTCGTGCATATCGTTATCTGTCTGCTTGACGAAGTCACGGATCTGGCCGCGATGCGCAGCTTTCACCAGACCATTCTCGGGCAAGACAAGCCCATTCTTGAAAATCAGGTGCCCAAGCGCTTGCCACTGGACTCGCGCTCGGAGGTTCCGATCCGCGCCGACGCCGCCTCTGCAGCCTATCGTCGATGGCTTCGTGAAAGGGGCCTTCGCTACGGTGTCGTCACAGGCAGCGGCTAATGACTGGTGCCTGCGACAAACCGCGCAAGCTTAACTGGAGATATGCGAGGCCGAAATAGCAGTCATTGTTGCCCAGGCTAGTTCATGAAAGCCTGTTACAGCAATTTGAAAGATCCAACGTCAACGGCGACAAAAAACCAAAGGGGAAGCCGTTGGCCCGGATGCTCTCGCGTCGATGCGACGATACCGCGCATCGCCTGCGAGCGACCGAACCAGGTCCTAAGTTGAAACAGGAGGAGTATCATATGCCTATCAGCATCACACGCCGCACCGCGATCCTGGGTTCGATGGGGGCATTTCTGCTTTCGGCGGTCGATCGAACCTTTGCAGCAGGGCCAACCTCACTGAAGATCGCTCTTATTCTCGAGAGCCGCACCGATATCGGCTGGACGCGGACCTTGCTGGATTCGTTGGAACAGGTGAAGCAGGCGAGGCCAGACGGGCTCGACATATCGTGGGAGTACACGGACCCGCTGTGGAACGACGATGCGGAAAATGCCATGCGCTTCTACGCCGAAGGCGGCGAGTACGACATTATCTGGGCCCACGGCCGATATTCGGACCAGGTAAAGAAACTTAGCGCCGAATTCCCTGACATCATGTTTGTGGTAACCGGATCGGGCAACCTGCCTCTCGGGGCCAATCAATACTGGCTCTACAAGCGACTACACGAACCGTCCTATCTGCTCGGCATGCTGGCCGGCCGCACAACGAAATCTGGCGTCATCGGCCTGGTCGGGACGTTTGCGGCAGACGACGTCAACGACCAGATCAATGCGTTTCTCGATGGCGCGAAATCGGTCAGACCGGACGTGAAGCACCGCGTCTCCTTTATCGGTTCCTGGTCCGACAATGCGCTGGCAGCCGAGCATGCCAATGTGCAGATCGCATCGGGTGCGGATGTCGTGTTCATGCTGACGGACAACTTCAAGCCCTGCCAGGAACACCGGATCATGTGCTTTGCCAACATCAACGACCAAAGCAAGCTGGCGCCAGACGCAATAGCATCGAGTGCGATCATCGATTGGCAGCCGGATATCAAATGGATCATCTCGGAGTGGCTCAAGCACAAGGCTGGTGGACAGTACAATGGAAACACCGAGCCAAAATGGTTCTCTATGAGCCAGGGCGGCGTCGATATCGCGCCCTATCACGACTTTGATGCAAAGTTGCCGGTTGCCGTCAAAGAGGAGCTCGCCGCGACGAGACAGAAGATCATTTCCGGCGAGTTTGTCGTGCCCCTCAATACCGCGGAGGTGAAGTAGCGCAGACGCTAGAACAGGACTGGTTTCACTCGATGGAAAATCTTCTCAGCGTACAGAACCTGACCAAGCGGTTCGGAGCCGTTACCGCAAACGACAACGTCGATCTCGACGTTCGCAAGGGCGAAATTCATTGTCTCTTCGGTGAGAATGGCGCCGGCAAATCGACACTGTCTGCCTGTCTTTACGGATACTATCGCGCAGACAGTGGCGTCATTCGCTTCAAGGGGCAGGTTGCCGAGCTTAATTCACCGGCAGACGCGCTCCGCTTGGGGATCGGCATGGTGCACCAGCACTTCGTGCTTGTTGAAAACTTCACCGTCCTTGAGAACATCATCGTAGGCAGCCCCGATCTCGGGATATTGTTGTCGAAGTCAGCCGCGCGACGAAAGGTCGAGGAGCTCTGTCTGCGATGCGGCATAGAGCTCGATCTCGATCGCGAGATCTGGCAGCTTTCGGTTGGTGAGCAGCAATGGGTCGAAATCCTCAAGGCGCTGTACTTTGGCGCGGAACTGTTGATCCTCGACGAGCCGACAGCCGTCCTGACCCCGCAACAGTCCGACCAGCTGTTCGTCATACTTGATGGCATGCGGCGCCAGGGACTGTCGATCATCCTGATCAGCCACAAGCTACGGGAAGTGATGCAGTCCGATCGCGTGACGATCCTTCGCAAAGGCAAGGTCGTTGCCACAGTCGAGACATCTACCACGACGGCAGAAGCCATCACGGCACTGATGGTCGGGCACAAGGTGACGAAGCGCGTCGGTGACAGATCGGTCACTCCGGGGCGCGAAGTTCTCGTCGTCGACCGCGCCGTTGCCATTGGCGAGTGGGGGGAAGAAGTGCTTCGCGATGTCAACTTCACCATCGCGGAGAACGAAATTCTTGGCCTGGCGGGTGTTGCGGGCAACGGCCAGAAAGAACTGTTCGAAGTCCTGATGGGCGTGAGGACGCTGAGTTCGGGCGGCTTTCACCTCAACGGCGAGGCGATAGTTGCACCGACGTCGCGCGAAATGCTCGACAGAGGTGTAGGGCTCGTGCCTGACGATCGTTTCCGCGAAGGATTGATCCCGGAGTTCGGAATTGCCGAGAACCTGGTACTGGGGTGGCAGCGTAAGCCGGAATACAGACGCGGACCATTCCTCGATCGTGGCAAGATCAACGCTTTGGCCGCGCACAAGATCGATGAGTTCAGGATCGTGGCTGCCTCCGCGGACCTGCCCGTCGAGCGCCTGTCCGGCGGCAATGCCCAGCGTGTCATTCTTGCACGCGAATTTCTCCACGCCAGGGGCCTGCTGCTTGCCAATCAGCCCACGCGCGGGCTCGATGTGGCCGCATCCGAATTCGTTTACGAAAAGATCCTCGAAAAGCGTGCCGAGGGCTTCGCCGTCCTTCTGGCTTCCGAGGAACTCGACGACCTTTTGCGTCTCTGTGATCGCATCGCCGTGATCTTCAAGGGCAAGATCATGGGGATTGTGCAGCCCGGGGAAACGACACTCCTCGAGCTTGGAATGATGATGGCGGGTAACGCCAGCAAACTTGGTGGACAGGTCAATGATTTCAGTTCAAAGGCGCTCAGGCAATAGCCTGAGCTGGAATTTCGCCTGCTATGCAGCGGCAATGGTATGCGCTCTTATTTCCGCGGCCGCCTTGCTCCATTTGTCGGGAGGCGATGTGGCGAAGGCATTCTCCTCGCTCATTGTGGGAGCTTTCGGCAGCCAGAAGGCGCTGCTCGGATCGCTTGCCAAAGCGACGCCGCTGTTGCTTGTCGGCCTTGGAACCGTCATCGCTTTCAGGGCGAAGATCTGGAATATCGGGCAGGAAGGGCAGGTTCTGGCCGGCGCAATGTGTGCCTACTGGGCCAGCCTATGGATTGGACCGCTGCCGTATCTGATCGCGGTTGCCGTTCTGGTCCTTGCCGGCCTGGCAGGTGGCGGCGTCTTGGGTCTCCTGGCCGGCGTTCTCAAGACCCGTTTTGGCACCAGCGAAATCATCTCGACGGTGATGCTGAACTATATCGTGATCTTTCTGCTTGCCTATCTGCTTGATGGCGGGCCCTGGATGGAATCGGGGGCGACCGTCGCCTATCATCAGTCGCCGCCGGTCAATGCGATGCTGGAGTGGCCGACGCTGTTTGGCCAGGGCGCGACCAAGCTGCACTTCGGCTTCATTCTCGCACTCGGTGCCACGGTGCTGTCCGCTTTATTGTTGGAGCGAACGCCGCTTGGCTACGAGATCCGCGCTTTCGGCTCCAATCCGACTGCTTTGAGGTTCCGCGGAACCGATATCAGCCGCCTTTTGCTGGTGGTGATGCTTGTGTCCGGCGCGCTGGCGGGGCTCGCTGGCGCAGGCGAGCTATTTGGAACCTCCCATCGCCTGCGCGCTGAAACACTGCTCGGTATTGGCAGTTCCGGCATCGTCGTTGCGATGGTGGGAGGGCTGCGACCGAGCGGTGCCATGCTTGCAGCACTCTTCTTCGGCGCGCTTAAAAGCGGCGCGATTTACATGCGATTGCAGAGCGGAACTCCCGCCGGGCTCGTCTCGGCCATGGAAGGGCTCGTCCTGCTCTTCTTCCTGTGCGCAGCCGTGGCTACCAGGGTCCATATCACCGTCAGGAGTGAAGCGCATGCTTGAGCTTTTTCAGGGACCGCTGTTCATCAGCATTCTCGCCGCGATGGTTCGGATTGCCACGCCGCTCTTGTTCTCGGCAATGGGCGAACTCGTCACTCAACGGGCCGGTATCTGGAACATCTCCGTCGAGGGAACGATGTTGCTCGGCGCAGTCGTCGCCTACGTGATTGCCTCGTCGACAGGTTCGCCGTGGCTAGCCCTGCTTGTGGCGGTCCTGGCATGCGCGCTCTTGAGCCTGATCCTGTCCTTTGTCACCATCGTGCTCAAATCAGAGCAGTTCATCGCCGGTCTGGCCCTGAACCTGCTTGCCTCTGGGCTGACCCTCTTCTGGTTCCAGACCTATATCATCGGGCGCGACCCTCCCAAGTTCGCCGGCTTCGAAGCTGCCGAGATTCCGTACTTATCGGATATTCCCGTCCTTGGAACGGTGCTGTTTTCCCAGCGTGTTCTAACCTATGTCAGCTTTCTTCTTCCGCTCGCGGTCTGGTTCTTTCTTTACCGCACCCGATACGGGCTTGAAGTTCGCTGCGTCGGGGAAAATCCGAAAGCGCTCGACGTCAAGGGTCTAAGCGTCGGTGGCCGCCAATGCCTGGCGATCATGTTCGGAAGCGTGATGTCCGGCTTCGGGGGCGCGTTCCTGATGCTGGGGTATTCCGACCGATTTGTGCCAGATCTTATCGCCGGTCGCGGTTGGCTCGTCGTTGTTGCCATCATTGCCGGCAACTGGATGCCTTTCCGTGTGGTTGGAGCGATCTTCATTTTCGCGTTGCTCGAAGCCATCGGAATTCATGCGCAGGTCGTTGGGGTTTCAATTCCGCACCACGTCTTCCTGGTATTGCCATATGTGGCCTCACTCGTGCTTCTGGCTGGGCTGAGATCGCGAACACATCAGCCGGTCGCGCTTGGAATTCCCTATCGCCGGGAATGAAGGACAGATGAACTGACGACATCCGCTTTTGCACTTCAGCGCCCAGCCGCGTGAGCTTTCACGGCTGGGCTCAATGCGTCGTCGTGCCTAGGGGGAACGCGAGAGACAGTCTGCGCAGAAGGCAATAATCTTCACCTAAGGTACGGATAAAAAAGAATTTTAATTCGACCATTAGGCGGTTCCGGGTGGCAAGTGGCAAACCTTTGACCGGCTTGACTGCCCGGTTTGAAGTAGCGATTCTTATAGGGTGGTCTCCGAAATTGAGTTTTGAACAAAGCTTAATTGAGGGTATGCGCGGGGCAACGGGGGACATTCCGTCCTGGCCATGAAAATGAAACTCTGCGGGTAGTTAACCAGCATCGTTACGGCATCGCCGCAGCAATGCACGACCGCGCCGGAGGCGGGCCAATGGGAGAGTTTCGCTGCGTCGATCGTTCGCTTCTCAACGACTGGCACGTTGTCGCCGAGCGGTCTGCGCTGATGTCGAATTCGGCTTTCACCACACGTCTGATGGGGCATGACCTCCAGGTCACACTCGATGGTCGCTACAACCTGCGAGTGGTCGAGTTGGATACAGGTGAAGAAGTCTGTTCAGATTCACGATACGGTTTTATCTGGGCGTGCCTCGGACGGCCGGAACGAGACATCATATACCTGCCCGAAACGAACGAGGCCGATCGCCACTTGTTGAGCGGCGGCTCCATCGCAGTCAGAGTGTCGGGTCTGCGAGCCGTCGAGAACTTTCTCGATATGGGGCACTTTCCCTTCGTGCACACGGGCTGGCTGGGCGATGAGCCGTTGCCCTACAATGTGACGATCACGGCAGCAGATGAGGTGCTGGCGACCGATTGCAAGTTTCTCCAGCCGTTTGCCTCCCCAACGGCACGGGCGGCGATGCTGGTCGACTATATCTGCAAGGTCTTCCGGCCCTATACGGTCGCACTCTACAAGAGCAATCCTCTTGATCCCGACCGAAAGGATCTGATCGTGCTGTTCATCCAGCCGGTCGATGAGGAGAACTGCATCGTTTACTCCTACCTCTGCTACCTCAAGCAGGGCCTGGAGGCAGCGGCGGCGCGCAGTTTCATGCAGCTGATATTTGCGCATGACAAGCCGATCCTCGAAAACCAGCGCCCGCGACGCCTGCCGCTCGATCCGCGTGCGGAAACCCCGATCAGGGCCGATGCCGTCTCCGTCCATTATCGACGTTGGCTTCGTGATCGCTCGGTCACGTATGGCGCGATTGCGTACCCTGTCTGATTGACGACGGCTCAGATGAATATGGAGGAATCTCTTATGGCAAAGACAAGATGTTTGGACCCCGTCGTCCTGAACCTATGGCACCCGCTCGGGGCGTTGGTTGAGCTCCCGGTCGATACGGTTGTCGATACCGTTCTACTGGAGGAACGGCTCAGCCTCGCAGTCGGCCTTGGCAGGGAGGTTGCGGTTTGGCGGTCCTGCCCCGATTTTGTCGCTGGCGACAAAATCGATGTGGCGTCCGTGAGCAAATCGCTGCCGGCGAAGGTGGCCTTCGGCTATCTCTGGGCTTCCCTAGGCTCTCCACCCGATGAGCTTTTTCCCATTCCTGAATATGAGGAAACCGATCGGCGCCGACTGAATGCAGCGACCTTCGGCGTCAATGTCTCAGCGCCGCGCGCGATCGAGAATTTCCTCGATATGGGCCATTTTCCCTATGTCCACACGGATATCCTGGGCGTTGAACCGCACACCGAGGTCAAGGAATACGACGTCGACATATCGGTGGAGCGGGACGAGATCCTGGCAACACGCTGCCGCTTCTTTCAGCCTTTGGCATCGAGTGCGTCGGAGACTGGCGCCGAGGTCGAGTATATCTTCCGTGTGCCCCACCCCTATTGCTCGGTTCTCTACAAATCGAGCCCGGTCGACGATGCCCGCTACGATGTCATCGCGGTTTTCATGCAGCCTCTCAGCCAGGAGAGTGTCCGCGCGCACATGATGCTTTGCATCCTCGACGAGGACAATGAAGACAAGGTGATCAAGCGGTTTCAGCAGACAATCTTCGGCCAGGACAAGCCGATCCTGGAGAACCAGTTTCCCAAACGTCTGCCGCTCGACCCCAGGGCCGAGACGCCGATCCGGGCAGATAAGTCCGCCATCGCCTATCGCCGCTGGCTGAGCCAGAAGGACGTCAGATACGGGGTCATCCCGGCTTCATATTGAACTGCGCCAAAACAAAACACTGATGATGAATTGGAGACCAAGATGCTTGAAGATGTGAGGACTAGGTGGCATCCGATCGCGGCAACGGACGATCTGCCGCTGCGGCATGTGTTCCATGGCCAACTTCTTGGCCGAGAGTTCGCTGTCTGGCGCGCAGACGATGGATACGTCAACGTCTGGGAAAATCGCTGTCTGCATCGTGGTGTCCGGCTATCGATAGGCATCAACGACGGCCGGGAATTGAAATGCCAGTATCACGGGTGGCGTTACTCGAACCGCACAGCCGGATGCACCTACATTCCGGCCCACCCCGCAGACGCGCCCGCGCGCACCATTACAAACCGGTCGTTTCAAGCTGTCGAGCGCTACGGTTTGGTGTGGTCCTCAGAGGACCCGCGCGGCGATCTCCCCGTGGTGGAAGGAATTGGCGAAGATGACCTCCTGGTATTGCGCGCCATACCGGTCAACGCGTCGGCAGAACTGGTTGCTCAAAGGTTGCAATCCTATCGCTTCCAGCCGAACAGCGAGATTGCTGGAACGGGCACCAACATTGAACTGGTGGCAGCGACTGAAGCGGCCGTCGCTCTGAGAAGCTGCCAAGGCAGGGCTGAAACGCTTGGCGTTTTTTTCGTCCAGCCGGTCGATTCAGGTCGCTCGGTAATCCGAGGTGTCCTCAGCGGCAGGCCGAACGATGCTCAACTGACAGCGGTGCTTCGCTACCACAATGAAGCGCTCTCCAAATTGCGCGAAGACTTGGAGCGCGAGGCGGCGGCCCTGCCTGTGCCCGTACCGATCGAACCAATTTTCGAGCGGGTCTCGGAAGAGCTCGCCAGTTTGCCTGAACTCGACAGTCGTGGCCGCAAAGCCGCGATCCGGGTGCAAGTTGCGCGCAAGTGGCAGACTGCCGATGGTATCATGGCCTTCGAACTCCGGCCCATCAGAGGTCTGCTTCCGACCTTCCAGCCAGGTGCCCATATCGACGTACATCTTCCGAACGGGCTTGTCCGCCAGTATTCGCTTACCAATGGACCCGGTGAAACGGACCGATTCACCATCGGGGTGAAGCTCGATCCTGCATCAAGGGGCGGGTCCCAGTGCCTTCATGACAGCGTGCGCGAAGGAGACGTACTGGCTATCTCCGAGCCAAGGAACAATTTTCCTCTTCGACGCGACGCACTGAAGACTATCTTCGTTGCCGGCGGGATTGGGGTCACGCCTTTGCTGGCGATGGCACAGACGTTGAACAACCAGAGCCTCGCCTACGAACTACACTACTTTGCGCAGAACGAGCAGCAACTCGCATTCTCCGAATGCAGGCAAGCACTCGGCAATGCCGTCATGCCCCATCTGGGGCTGTCGCCCAGCGACACCGTCAACGAGTTGCGCCGGCTTTTATCACCTTATCTTCCGGACACACAGCTCTATATCTGCGGACCCAATCCGATGCTCGAGTCGACGCGCTCGCTGGCAGCCGAAGCAGGTTGGCCCGAGGCAGCAGTGCATTTCGAGTACTTCAAGAACACGAACGTCATTGACGATAGCTCGAGTTTCGAGGTCGCCTTGGCGCGTTCTTGTCTGACGATCAAGGTGGGCGCGGGACAATCCATTCTCGAAGCCATGCGCGATGCCGGCGTGGACCTTCCCTCATCTTGCGAACAGGGGGCCTGCGGCACCTGTCTTGCAACCGTCATCGAAGGCGAGCCGGATCATCAGGATGTCTATCTCAGCCCATCAGAGCGTGCCTCGGGGACAAAGATCATGACCTGTGTCTCTCGCAGCAAATCAGCTCGTCTAGTGATCGACGCCTAAGGATACCGAAAATGATCAAGCTCTACGACTACGAACTGTCGGGCAATTGCTACAAGCTTCGGCTGCTTATGAGCATACTGGGAGTGGACTACAAGACCGTCTCCGTCGACTTCTATCCCGGCCGGGAACACAAGTCGGAATGGTTCTTGAAGCTCAATCCGCTCGGGCAATTGCCGGTAATCGATGATGACGGGCTTGTGTTGCGTGATGCGCAAGCGATCCTCGTCTATCTCGCGGCGAAGTACGACGCAGCAGGAACGTGGTATCCCCGCGATAATCCTGAGCTCTTGGGCGAGATCAGCCAGTGGCTTGCCTTTGCCGACGGCATTACGAGCACAGCGTCGGCCGCCCGTCTGCACGACGCGCTGTTTTACGACTTCGACATTGATACGGCGCGCGCCGGCGCTCACAGGCTGTTCCGGATCCTTGATGAACATCTCTGGTTCGGCGAGCGGCAAGAACGCCAATGGATCTGCTCGGCAAAGCAGCCGACGATCGCCGATATTGCTTGCTTCCCCTACATCATGCTTTCGGAGGAGGGCGGGATTTCCAGGCAGGATTATCCGGCAATTCGCCGCTGGTGCGACCGCATCAAACGCATCAACGGCTTCATTGTTATGTCCGGGGTGTTTCCGGCCGGGCCGGCAAAAGCTGCGTAACAACGCCAGATGACGAACCACCTACGAAGGAAATTAGGGAGAAATTAGATGGATGTACGTGCCGCCGTTGCCGTTCAGGCAGGCAAGCCGCTCGAGGTCATGACGGTTCAACTCGAAGGCCCAAAGGCCGGCGAAGTGCTGATCGAGGTCAAGGCCACCGGCATCTGCCACACGGACGACTTCACGCTGTCGGGTGCCGATCCGGAAGGCCTGTTCCCGGCCATCCTCGGCCATGAGGGCGCCGGCATCGTCGTCGACGTCGGCCCGGGCGTCACCTCGGTGAAGAAGGGCGATCACGTCATTCCGCTCTACACGCCCGAGTGCCGCTCCTGCCCGTCGTGCCTGTCGCGCAAGACCAATCTCTGCACCGCGATCCGCTCGACCCAGGGCCAGGGCCTGATGCCCGACGGCACCTCGCGCTTCTCGATCGGCAAGGACAAGATCCATCACTACATGGGCTGCTCGACCTTCGCCAACTACACGGTGCTGCCGGAGATCGCCGTTGCCAAGGTCAACCCGGACGCGCCGTTCGACAAGATCTGCTACATCGGCTGCGGCGTCACCACCGGCATCG
>NZ_JACVAS010000059.1:0-268 GCF_014852025.1 Ensifer sp. ENS10 | reverse complement strand
GTCCGGTCGGGGGCTTGCCTCAGCGCCAGTGGAGATGTCGGCTGTCGCATTTCTAAATGGCTGAAGACGTATCCAAAGTGACATTTTAACTTTGCGCCAAAGCGGACAGTTCAACCTGGCCGCCACACGGTCTGTAGTGGGGGTACATTCTAATTTGAAGTGCGACATGCCAATGATTTCAATGGTTTCCCCTTGGAGATTTTGGCATGTCCCGACGCTATTCGCAGCTGAATCTGGCCGATCGACGCCGCCTCTTCCACTTTGTCGA
>NZ_JACVAS010000058.1:0-271 GCF_014852025.1 Ensifer sp. ENS10 | reverse complement strand
TGGTCGCCGACGCCTCCGGCGGCACCTCGGCCGATGCGCACAAATACGCCATGGACCGCATGGTCCAGGCCGGCGTCATCCCGGTGACCTGGCAGCAGGTCCTGCTCGAATGGCAGCGCGACTGGGCGCGCAAGGAAACCTACAATGCCGTCACTTCGCTGGTGAAGGAGCATTCCGGCGCCTACGGCATGGGCATCGACTACGCCGTCACCATGGTTCACAAGGGCGACGAACGCGTCAGCCACGGCAAGACGATCGGCCCGAACCCGGC
>NZ_JACVAS010000057.1:0-293 GCF_014852025.1 Ensifer sp. ENS10 | reverse complement strand
CGGAGAAGGACCCGGTCTCGACGGTGGTGATCGTGGTTGGAATGCTGAAGACCTTTGCGGCCTTGGCGAGACCGACGACGTTGTTCTTCAGGACCTGCCGATCGATCGACTGAACGCCGAAGGCCATGTGCGGCTGCTGGTCGATGAAGATCAGCTGGCTGTTCTGGGGGGTCAGGACTTCGAGTTTGCTGGACATGGATTTTCTCCTCTTAAAGCTGGTTGGCAAGCGGGGCGTCGGTGCCCGGTCTTGGCCGGTCTGGGGTGAACTGGTTTGGTGACAACAGGTGTAGCCG
>NZ_JACVAS010000056.1:0-296 GCF_014852025.1 Ensifer sp. ENS10 | reverse complement strand
CTTCAACGACGACGTGCCTTCGGCGGCGAATGAAGCCGGCGGGGCTGTGCCGGAAGGCACGACGATCAGTGGCTCGTTCGACTTTGCGGCTGGCGCGGATGGAGCAACGCTGACGCAGATCAATGGCGCTCCGGTCGGTGCTTTCGATGCGGTCACCGGCTGGTCCGGCTGGATCGACGTCGGCGCGGGCTCGATCCGGGTCAAGGCCGACGGCAGCTACGAGTTCCAGGCGGATGCTCCGACGGTCGGAGCATCTCTGCCGGTCAACGGTACCTACACGGTGACGGACGGCGACG
>NZ_JACVAS010000055.1:0-297 GCF_014852025.1 Ensifer sp. ENS10 | reverse complement strand
GCGTTGCTCCATCCGCGCCAGCCGCAAAGTCGAACGAGCCACTGATCGTCGTGCCTTCCGGCACAGCCCCGCCGGCTTCATTCGCCGCCGAAGGCACGTCGTCGTTGAAGCTGACGGTCAGTGTGCCGTTGGCAACCGAGTTGTCCGCGTCGGTGACCGTGTAGCCGAGGCCGACCGAGACATTGTCCTCGCCATTCGGACCAGCCGTATGCAGCACGTTGTCCTTGAGCTCGACCGTATAGGCACCCGTGGCCGCGTTCGTCACGGTCACCGTGAACAGCACGCCGCGCGGGCCCG
>NZ_JACVAS010000054.1:0-299 GCF_014852025.1 Ensifer sp. ENS10 | reverse complement strand
ACGTCGACGGCAAACTTTGGCTTCTCGGTAACGGATGCCAACACGCCGACGGGCGGCGTGGCGTCTGCGAATGTCGACGATGACGGTCTGGCTGGCGCCAACCCGGCTCCGGTTGCCGGTGCAGCGATCTTCTCCGGCACGCTCGGTGGCGCTGTCGGTGGTGACGGTGCGGGCACGAACGGCTTCTCGTTTGCCGGTTTGCATGGCACGAGCGGTACGATCGGACAGGAGACGGTAAACTACAGCTGGAGCGGCAACACGCTGACGGCAACGGGCCCGCGCGGCGTGCTGTTCACGGT
>NZ_JACVAS010000053.1:0-316 GCF_014852025.1 Ensifer sp. ENS10 | reverse complement strand
TGGATTGGTGTTGCCTGACCGCGCATCACCGGACAGATCTCGAGAAGCTGGTCTTAAGATATGGCGCAAGTGAACCGCTCGGCGTGGTTCCAATAAAGCGACCGTATCGAACACGTCGATGGCATCTCATAAGGATTGGGTTGTAAAAGGTAACCCTTTCTGCCGCGTCCCTTCGGGACGACGGCTAATGGATGAGCATTGGCAATGAGAACGATCAAGTGAAAGAAGGGCATTTGGTGGATGCCTTGGCATGCACAGGCGATGAAGGACGTGATACGCTGCGATAAGCCGTGGGGAGCTGCGAATGAGCTTTGAT
>NZ_JACVAS010000052.1:0-325 GCF_014852025.1 Ensifer sp. ENS10 | reverse complement strand
ACACCGGCGGTGCGGCTTCGATCCGGCATAAGGCAATCGGCCGGCCCTCGAACAATCGGATCAGCGACGGTGTTCGGGATTATGCGGTGACGGTCGTTCGCGAACGCTATGTGGACTTTGGTCCGACCTTGGCAGCCGAGAAGCTGGCCGAGCGCGATGGGTTGCGGGTGTCGCGCGAGACGCTGCGCCAATGGATGTCGGACGACGGCCTCTGGCTGTCGCGCAAGCAGCGGCGGACGTTTCATCAGCCACGCTTGCGACGCGAGGCCTATGGCGAGCTGGTGCAGATCGACGGGTCGGAGCATCGTTGGTTTGAGGATCGCGG
>NZ_JACVAS010000051.1:0-356 GCF_014852025.1 Ensifer sp. ENS10 | reverse complement strand
GGCGATCCTACGACGTTCATCCATATCGATTTGGGAGTAGGTGCGTCTCATGAGCCATTCCTTGCGAGTGACAACCCATTGGTATCTATCGCAAGTCGCACTTCATCCTTGAACCCACCCGGCTACAATACTGTGGCGGCCAGGTTGAACTGTCCGCTTTGGCGCAAAGTAGAAATGTCACTTGAGCTGCCCTACTGCACAGCGACCAGCCCCGATCTGACCGGCTGATCCGGTTGCAAGATCAGATCGGGGCGGGTGGGGAGCACTCCTTCGGCTTTAGCTTTGAGAGCTCGGTCAGGGGATCATTCCGCAGCATCAAGTCGGGACAGGGCCTGCTCGCGCCGAGCAATCACCAC
>NZ_JACVAS010000050.1:0-357 GCF_014852025.1 Ensifer sp. ENS10 | reverse complement strand
GTCCTTCTCCGGCCACACCTATCCCGAACTGCTCGCCGTCTTCCCGGAAAACGACATTCTCGAACGCACCTCGATGAACTCCTGGGACGATCAGAACGTCCGCGACGCGCTCGCCAGGAATGCCGCCAACGGCCGCAAGAAAATCGTCGTCTCCGGGCTGTGGACCGAAGTCTGCAACACCACCTTCGCGCTCTCCGCTCTCCATGACGTCCCGGACTACGAGATCTACATGGTCGCCGACGCCTCCGGCGGCACCTCGGCCGATGCGCACAAATACGCCATGGACCGCATGGTCCAGGCCGGCGTCATCCCGGTGACCTGGCAGCAGGTCCTGCTCGAATGGCAGCGCGACTGGGC
>NZ_JACVAS010000004.1:0-547470 GCF_014852025.1 Ensifer sp. ENS10 | reverse complement strand
ATGCCGTCACTTCGCTGGTGAAGGAGCATTCCGGCGCCTACGGCATGGGCATCGACTACGCCGTCACCATGGTTCACAAGGGCGACGAACGCGTCAGCCACGGCAAGACGATCGGCCCGAACCCGGCGAAGTGAGCCCGGCCCGGACCAGCGAACATCCGCAATCGCTTCGGCGTGAATGGCAAGGCTGGCCCCGCAGGGGGCCGGCCTCTCCGTTTATGCGATGTCATTGTCAAAAGAAGATGCAGGAAGCTCGCGAGCGTCACCTGGGGCGGAAGCCCGCCCTGGTTCTGCGGCCTGGGATCGCGCAGCAGCAGGACAGCGGCTAGGGCTTTCTGGTGGTGATCCAGCTTGGGTCACCTCGTGTCGCAAGCCCTGTCGCGGGCGCTCGATTGCGACCTTGGCATTAAGGAATACAACTGCTTTCCAAATTCGATTGACAATTTGGATCCGCGCGCGCATTTTAGAAAACAATAATTTTCCTAATTTGGCGACGGGCGTTTTGGACGCCCCGCCACACCGGGGAAAGGAACCGGTCATGAACCAGCACACGCCAATCGCCATCATCGAAAACCCCTCGCCTACTGCGGAGACAATGCCGACCATTCGGCTCCCCGAGGAACTGCCTGCGATCTTGCCTGCCGTGACACCGGCCTCGAACATGCCCGCAAAGCGGTGGCTGCGCGGCCTGCTCTTCGCCTCCGTGGCCGTCGCGGCCGTGGCGGCCGCCGCCGATTTCGGGTGGGGGTATTGGACGACAGGCCGCTTCCAGGTGTCGACCGACGACGCCTATGTGAAGGCTGACAGCACGACGATTGCGCCCAAGGTCTCCGGCCATATCGCCGAGGTGCTCGTGGCCGACAACGAGCGGGTAAAGGCAGGACAGATCCTCGCCCGCATCGACGACCGCGATTTCAAGGTGAGCCTCGAGCGGGCCATGGCCGAGGTCGAGGCAGCGGAAGCCAACATCTCCAACAAGCAGTCGGCCCTGGTGGCTCAGCAATCCGCGATCGACGCGGCAAGGGCGACCGTCGAGGCCGACAAGGCCGACCAGACCTTTGCCGAGCAGGACGACAAGCGTTACTCCGAGCTTGCAAGACAGGGCTTCGGCACCATCCAGAATGCCCAGCAGGCGGCCTCGCGCATCATGGCCGCCCGTGCAGCGGTAACGCGTGACACGGCGGCACTTGCCAATGAAACCAAGCAGCTCGACGTGATCAGGGCCGAGGTCGCCCAGGCGAAGGCAGCACTCGACAGCGCCAAGGCGGCGCAGGACCAGGCCCGCCTGAACCTCTCCTACACTGCGCTTGCCGCCCCCATCGATGGCGTGATCGGCAACCGCACTCTGCGGGTCGGTCAATACGTGCAGGCCGGCACCCAACTGATGGCGGTCGTCCCGACGGAGGCGGCTTACATCGTCGCCAACTACAAGGAGACCCAGCTCACCGACGTCTATCCCGGCCAGAAGGTGACGGTCGAAGTGGACACCTTCCCGGGGCAGGTCTTCGAGGGTCACGTCGACAGCATCGCGCCGGCGAGCGGCCAGGAATTTGCGTTGCTGCCGCCGGACAATGCGACGGGCAACTTCACCAAGGTGGTGCAGCGCATCCCGGTCAAGATCGTGCTCGACCGCGGAACCCCACGATCGGTGACCTTGCGGCCCGGCATGTCGGTCTACCCGACCATCGACACCAACCCGACGGCGACCGAGGTCGCGTCAAAGTCGGGAAAGATCTACTAGAGCGCCGTGCGTTCAAGTGAACGCATAGACAAGGCAGGAGGGTGTTATGTCCACCATTGCTGATACAGTTGCGCCCGGTTCGCTGCCAGCCGCTGCGGAGCCATCGGAAAAGGCGAGCACGACGGCATGGATCGCAGTGCTCGCCGGCCTGATCGGTGCCTTCATGGCGATCCTGAACATCCAGATCACCAACGCCTCGCTGCTCGACATCGAGGGCGGGATCGGCACCGGCGTCGACAACGGCGCCTGGATATCGACCTCCTACCTGATCGGCGAGATCGTGGTGATCCCCCTTACCGACTACTTCAGCCGCGTCTTCTCGTTCCGGCGCTATATCCTGGCAAATGCGATCCTGTTCCCGATCTTTTCCGCGGCTTGCGCCTTCGCCCATGACCTCGGCTCGATGATCGTGCTGCGCGGTCTGCAAGGCGTTGCGGGCGGCGTGCTCATCCCCATGGCTTTCACGATGATCCTGACCCGGTTGCCCAAGACGCAGCAGCCGTTCGGATTGGCACTCTTCGCCCTGTCCGTCACCTTCGCGCCGGCGATCGGCCCGACGATCGGCGGCTACCTCACCGAGAACTACGGCTGGCAGTCGATCTTCTTCGTCAACACGCCCCCAAGCATCATCATGGTGGTTGCGCTCTACTTCACGCTCGAGAAGAAGCCGATGCAATTGTCCTTGCTCAAAGAGGGCGACTGGGCCGGCATCGTCACCATGGCGATCGGGCTCTCGGCTCTACAGACCGTGCTCGAGGAAGGCAATAAGGACGACTGGTTCCAGTCGCCGTTCATCGTCAAGCTCGCCATGATCGCAGCCGTGTTTCTGACCGCCTTCGTCATCATCGAGCTAAAGGTCGAAAAGCCGCTGGTCAAGCTACGCCTGCTCAAGCAGCGCAACTTCGGTGTCGGCGTTCTCGTCAACGTGCTGGTCGGCGTGGCGCTGTTCGGCACCGTTTACATCCTGCCGCAGTATCTGGGCCAGGTGCAGCGCTACAATGCCGAGCAGATCGGCTTCGTGCTGGCCTGGACCGGCTTACCGCAGCTCCTCATCATTCCGCTCGTGCCGGCACTGATGAAGCGGTTCGACGCGCGCTACGTCGGCTTCGTCGGCATCAGCATCTTCGCAGCGAGCTGTTTCATGAACACGACGCTCTCGCTCGACAGCGCCGGCGACCAGTTCTTCGTGCCCAATATCGTGCGCGCCATCGGCCAGGCACTGGTGCTGACGCCGATCACGGTGATCACGACCGCCGGCATCGCGCCTGGCGACGCGGCCGCCGCCTCCGGCCTGTCGAACATGCTGCGCAATCTCGGCGGCGCGGTTGGAACGGCCACGCTCGCGACTGTGTTGACCAAGCGGGAGCAGTTCCATTCTAACATCATCGGCCAGTCCGTCACGCTTTCCCGCGATGAGGTCCGTGACCGGATCAGCGATCTGACCCAGCACTTCATGACCCATGGCGTATCCGACGTCGCGGTTGCACAACACAAGGCGATCGCCGTGATCGGCGCGACGGTTCACCGCCAGGCGCTTATCCTGGGGTTCAGTGATACCTTCGCGGTGATCGGCACTGTGTTGGCGCTCGCCGCCATCGCCCTGCTTTTCACCCGGAAGATCCAGCTTGGCGGCGCAGGTGCGGGCGGCGCCCATTGAATGTCTGCAGGTCAAAAGACGTGCACTGAAAGGAGGCAGGTTATGAGCAATTCGACGCCCGGTCGTCTCTTTCTGGACGACCTCTATGTGGGCCAACGCTTTACAAGCGGGACCCACACGATCGACGCAGCACAGATCAAGGCTTTCGCTCTGCAGTTCGACCCGCAGCCGTTTCACATCGACGAGGCGAGGGCCAAGGACACGCTCTTTGGGGGTCTGGCTGCAAGCGGATGGCACACCGCCGCCATCACGATGCGTCTCAATGTCGAGACGGGCCTGCCATTTGCCGGCGGTCTCATTGGCGCCGGCGGAGAAATCAACTGGCCGGCTCCGACGCGCCCCGGGGACACGCTGCATGTGGAAAGCGAGGTCCTGGAGATCATACCTTCCCGCTCGAAGCCTGATCGAGGCATCGCCGTCGTTCTCAGCAGCACCATCAACCAGCACGGGGAAGTGGTGCAGAACCTCAAGGCCAAACTCGTCCTCCAGCGGAAAGCGGCGGGTTGACGCCGATTTAGCTCGAATATGCAGAGGCGGGCGACTTTCATTCCGTCGAGACGAAATCGTCCTCCCGAGAGTTCAGCAGCGCCGCCAGCGTGCGGAGGCCAATGTCGAGCTGATCCATTGCCGGACTGGCCAGCGCGAGCCGGACCGCGTTGGGCGCGTGGCCCGGCGTGATGGCGAAGGTCGTCGACGGGGTCAATGCAATGTCGCGCCTGGCGGCAGCCGCAACAAACGTCTGCGAACGCCAATGGGGCGGCAGCGTCAGCCAGAGATGGTAGCACTTTGGGTTGGCCTTGACCTCGAAGCCCTGGAGATGAGCGGCGGCCAGCTTCTGCCGCGCCTGCGCATCAAGGCGTTTCATCGTCATGAGCGCGGCAACGGTGCCATCGGCCATCATCCGCTCGGCCGCCGCAAAGGCAAATCCCGTCGCGGTCCATCCACCCGAACGCACAGAGGCGATCACACTTTCCCGTAGCCGCTCGGGCGGCACGATGAAGCCGAGCGCCAGGCCGGGCGCCACCTTCTTGGAGAGGCTGTCGACGACAATGCAGCGATCCGGTGCGAGGGCGGCAAGCGGCGGCTCGTCGTCAAGGAACCCATAGACATTGTCTTCGATAACAGGAAGATCAAGCATCTCGACGACCCGCAGAAGATCGGCCCGGCGCGCCTCACTCATCGTCGCGCCCAGCGGATTCTGGACCGCCGGCTGGATGTAGATGGCCGAGAGATGCGCCTCGCGATGCGCTTTTTCAACGGAGTCGGGGCGCACCCCGCCTTCGTCCATCGAAAGCGGCACCAACGCAATTCCGAGCCGAGCGGCAATGCCCTTGACGAAGGGATAAGTCAAAGCCTCGACACCGCAGCGCCCGCCCGCCGGAACCACAGCCGCGAGAGCCGCAGCAATGCTCTGCCGGCCATTGCCGGTGAAAACGAGGTGTTCAGGACTGGGCGACCAGCCGCCCTTGGAGAGATGCGCTGCTCCAATGTTTCTGATCGCCGGCGTTCCGATGCTGATCGCCTGGCGCGATGCAACGTCGAGCAAGGCAGGAGCAGCCAACCCCTCCAGGCTTCTTGCGATAAGCGCTGTCTGGTTGGGCAAGATCGGGTAGTTGAACTCGAAGTCGGTACGGACACCACGCGGCTCTGCGAGCGCCGCCACGCCTCGCCTCGCCTCCCCGGAGATGAAGGTGCCCCTGCCCACTTCGCCGACGACGAGACCGCGGCGCAACAACTCGGCATAGACGCGGCTTGCCGTGGATACGGCAATCTTGCGTTCATAAGCAAAGCTACGCTGCGGCGGCAGGCGGTCGCCCGGCCTGAGCGACCCAACCGCAATTTCCGCGGCGATCGTGTCGGCAAGCTTCAGGTATTCCGACCTCGACATTATTGCACCGAGTACAATGTTTCAATTGCACCGAGAATTATATCGGAACATTCTATTCTCATCAAATCCCATTCGCCCGGAACCGCGACGGTTTCGCAGGCCCGAGCGCTCTTTTCGAAGCGCGCTCAGGCTGGCGGCATCGCACGCCCGGAGCAAGGGCTGGAAACGAGACAATGCCTGTATTTCTCAACCAACCGACCACTGTCGCGTTCAACGCGCGCGAATGCGGAGGCACTCCGATGGAACTGACCGTCCCGACGATCCTGGTCGCCTTTGCCGGGGTATTCCTGATCTGCTTCATGAAGGGGGCGTTTGGCGGAGGCTTCTCCATAGTCGGCATCCCGCTGCTGTCGGTCGTGATGGACCCGGTCACCGCTGGCGGCCTTCTCGCGCCGCTCTTCGTGGCGATGGATCTGTATGGGTTGCGCTACTTCAAGCGGGCAACCTGGTCTGGCCCCGACCTCGCGCTGCTGCTTCCGGGGCTCGTGATTGGCATCGGGCTCGGCTATCTGCTGTTCCGCTTTCTCGATCACCGCACCGTCGCGATCGTGATGGCGGCAACCACCTTGCTTTTCGTCGGCCTGTGGCTGGCAAGGGGCGCAGAGGTCACGGCACGCCCACGCTCGACCCCGAAGGCGATTTCTGCCGGTCTCGCCTCAGGCATAACCACGATGGTCGCCCACTCGGGCGGACCGCCGCTGGCGATGTATCTGCTGCCGCTCGGTCTCAGCAAGGAGGTCTACGCGGGAACGACGAGCCTCTTCTTTACCGTCGGCAATGCAACCAAGGCCCTGCCGTGGTTGTTGCTGGCGAAGCCAACCGCCGATCTCGGAGTGCTGATGGCGATCTGCCTGCTCGCCATTCCAAGCGGCGTTACGCTCGGCTGGCGGCTCCAGGGCATGCTCGACCAACGGCAGGTCTATCGCGCCTGCTATGGATTGCTGGTTCTGGTGGCGCTGAAACTACTATGGGACGGCGTTTCCGGCTTTCTGGTCTAACCGTCGTATCGCCCACCTGCGCAAAGAAGATGCTTGCGACGGAGCAACATCTCGCGCCATAGGGGCGTATTGCGCAGGCTGCGCCCGCAAAGCTTTTCACTTTGCGTATTGACCTAAGTTTCTCAAAGGGTTGAAGTGCTCTGGCCATTCAAGCGAGGTACTTCACCCTGCAGAGCAGCGCCCCTTTCACAGCAGCAGGAGAGATGGGTCGGTTGATCCAGTCTTACCGCTGGGACGACAGCCCGCTCGGCCCCATGGAGGCTTGGCCGCCATGCCTGGCGGCTGCGGTCGACATCATGTTGCCGGCGCAGGCGCAGATCGTGATGTTCTGGGGCGAGGAGTTCGTCGCTCTCTACAACGATGCCTATGCGCCGACCATCGGAGACAAGCATCCTCGCGCATTGGGGCGCCCGGCGCGCGAAAACTGGGGTGAACTCTGGAGCGACCTCGAACCTCTGCTGCGACGCGTGCTGGAACGCGGCGAGACGGTGGTCGCGAAAGACCGTCCCTTCTACATCGAGCGACACGGTTATCCCGAAACGGCTTACTTCGATATTTCCTATTCGCCCGTCCGGGACGAAGAAGAGAGGGTTCGGGGCGTGTTCTGCATCGTCAATGAAACGACGGAACGCGTGAAATTCGAGGGCGCGCTGCAAGCCAACGAAGAGCGGCTTCGCGCCATTTTCTCGCAGTCGGCCGCCGGCATTTGCCAGATGGACCTGACGGGCCGCTTCCTCCTGGTCAACAATCGGTTCTGCGAAATCGTCGGCTATAGCGAAGCCGAACTGCTGACGATGCGGATGCACGACATCACGTTTCCCGAAGACGTCGCCCAAAGCGCTCGCCTGTTCAAGACGATGGCGAGCACCGGCGAAAGCTACGAAATCGAAAAGCGCTATCTGCGCAAGGATGGTGGTCTTGTCTGGGTGACGAGTTCGGTCTCCGCGCTTCGCGATGAGCGCGGCAATTTTCGCGAGGCGGCCGCCGTCATCGTCGACATCACCGAGCGCAAGCGAGCCCAGGAGGTCGAGCGTCGCCTTGCGGCCATTATCGCATCCTCCAACGACGCCATTCTCGGCATCGATCTCCGGATGAGGATTACGACCTGGAATGCCGGGGCCGAAAGGCTCTACGGCTATTCGGCCGAGGAAATGGTCGGCCGCTCCGTCATGACGCTGGTTCCCGAAGACCGGATTGACGAAGAGCCTGCGATCCTCAGGCAGGTCAATGCGGGCCTCAAGGTCGAGCCATATGAGACCAAACGGCTCCACAAGGACGGTCGAAGCGTCGATGTCCTGCTCAGCGTTTCGCCGATCTACGACGCCTATGGCAGCATCGTCGGCGCTTCGAAACTGGCCCACGACATAACCGTGCGGAAGGAGGCGGAGCGCCTGCAGACCGTCCTGGTCGGTGAACTGAACCATCGCATCAAGAACGTGCTTGCAACCGTCCTGGCCATTGCCCGGCAGACGCTCGGTCGCAGCGACAGCACGGACGCCGAAGAGGTGCAGGCTTTTGAAGCGCGGCTGGTTTCGATGGCACGGGCGCACGACCTGCTCACCCATGGCAACTGGGAAAGGGCGGAGTTGAAGGCGATCATCAACCAGGCGATCTCCCCCTACTCGCAGGAGACGTTCGTCGTTTCCGGCCCGCCGATCCAGGTTCCGCCGAGGATGGTCGTATCGCTGTCCCTGGCGCTGCATGAGCTCGCCACGAACGCCGCCAAATACGGCGCACTTTCGACCGGGAACGGGCGGGTCTCCATCACGTGGTCGCTCCAGGCCGGCACGCCGACCCGGCTGACGCTGCGCTGGCAGGAATCCGGCGGGCCGTTGGTAAAGCAGCCATCGCGCAAAGGATTCGGCTCGCGCCTGATTCAAACCCTGTTGGCTGCCGAACTGAATGGCCAGGTGGAGATCAGCTACCATCCCACGGGCCTGGTGTGCTCGGTCGACGCGGCCCTGCAAAGTGGGTGGGACGAACCCACCGCACCCTAACGGCGCATGGGCAACCCCCGAGCATCGCGCCCGGTAGCGGCTTACGCCCTGCCGGAGAGCACAAGCACACGATCCAATGCTGCGGCAAATCCCTTGAGCGACACGGAGAATGTCACGTTCTTTTCCGTATCGCTCGCAAAGGCACCGATCTTCAGGGCCGTTCCGCTGCGCAGCAATGCGACCGTCCCCTCGGTAAACGTCAACGACACGATGCAGCCGATGGGCAGGCAGGTGCGGAAGGGCGTTGGCTTGCCGCCGGTCGCCTCATCAACACCGAGGGTTACGCCCTTTTCCAGATAGAGGCCGAAGGGAAGCGCGAGGCTCCCCGCCAGAGCGGCGTTTTCAGCCGGCCGAAGTTCGAGCGTCAGCACGTGCTGGCCACTCTTGTGAAACTGCTGTTGCGACAGGATGCAATGCTTTTTACCCTCGGCCTCGGCGCAGGCGACGCTCCAGTCCTCATAGGTTTCAGAAAGCTGAGAGGGCGCGGCAGCCGTCCCGGCCGCCGCGTCCTCTCCGTAAAGCGGCGTGATGGCGACGAAGGTCGCCATCAGCACTGTCGATAGCCAGACGAGCCGACGCATCAGAAGCGCACATCAAGCTTGGCATCGACCGCATTCTGCGTCGTGCCGGAGCCGAACTGTCCGGTGTAGGTGATGCCAAGGCTGGCATTGCCGGTCAGCGCGAAATCGATGCCGGCCTCGATGATTGCCGCGTCTTCGGCAATCGGCGTACCGGCAACCGAGAAGGCGCTGCCCGTGCCGAAGGCCATGGTCGAGAACGGCGTCGTGTCGCCGAAGGCGTGCTGCCAGCCGAGCATGCCGCGCACCTTCGTATCTGTCGCGCCGAGGCTGAGCGGAGCAGAAGCGCGCAGACCGAGCGTCGTGAAGGTCGTGTCGGTCGTGTTGCTCTTGCTCGACAGGGCGGCCGCGGCACCGCGCTCGGTGAAGCCGTCGGTGTGCAGGCTGACATAGGCGAGGTTCGCAAAGGGCTCGAGCGCCACATCAGGCAGGTCGATGCGGTAGCCGACTTCGCCGAATGCCTGGAACGTCCCGGCGTCATAATCGGCCTTCAGCTGATCGGTGAAGCCGGGGAAGGCAACGCTGCGCGACGTGTTGATCGAATGCCAAGTGTAGGCGAGGCCGGACCTGAGCGCGACATCGCCCCAGCGACCGCCGCTATAGACGCCCAGGTGGTAGTTGTCGCTGTCACCGCTGGAGGCACGGCTGTCGACGTCGAAGTTCGTCCGGCTGTAGCCGGCCATGATGCCGATCAAGGCATTGTCCGAGACCGCTGCATCGAAGCCAGTGACGAAACCGCCCGTCGACTGGTCGAGGCTGCCGGCGTTACCGTTGCCGTCGGTATTGGTCCACGAGCCGAACACCTGGCCCCAGCCGACCATCGCCGGCGGCGCGGCGGGAACGGCGTTGACGGCGGCGACGGCACCGGTCGTGATCTTGTCTTCCGGACCATAGGCAAGGACCGGAACGCTCGCAGCACCCACGTCACCGAAGGCGTCGCGGATGCGGTCGTTCACCGCATTGCGCAGCAGGCTGCTGTCGTTGATCAGCGCGGTCTGCGCCGAAGCATGGACTTCGCCGGACAGTTGGTCGAAGGCACGACGTGCCGCGTCGCCGTCGAGGATGGTCAGCGCATTGTAGAGCCCGAGCGATGGGCCACTCTGGGCAAGTGTGTTGAGCGCAAGTGCCGTCTGCCGCTGGTTGCCGGTCGCAGCCTCGCCTTCGAAGACGCCGGGCTCGGTGGGCTTCGGCTCGCCTGGTTTCGGTTCACCGGGCTTGGGTTCTTCGCCGGGTTTCGGCTCTTCGCCTGGCTTTGTACCGCCGTTCTTGACCTTGATCTTGAGGTCGACCTGCTTCTCCTTCTGGTCAAGCGAGACCTCAAGGAACGCCGATTTCGAGATAGCCTCGGCAAACTTTCCTTCGATCGCACGGTCGGCTGTCAGGATCGTATAGGTCTGCCCGGTCTTGTAGCTCGTGTTGGGGTCGAGGGCGGTCACCTGGACATTCGTGCCGCTGCCGATCTTGGCGATACCGGAGTTTTCGTTGGTGCCAATGCTCTTGACGACGATCCTGTCGGAACGGCCGTCACCGGCAACATCCGCCTCGTAGATCGAACCGGTCGCCATATCCAGTCGGCCCATGACCGTCAGCGTGCCGGTGGAATTGTTGCCGGGCGAAATGATCGCCTTGGAGTCGATATACGTGTCGCCAACCGTGCCGGAGCCGCCGAGCCTACCGAAAGAGGTCGAGCTCGGATCGCGGATGCGGTTCATCTCGCCGAACACGTTCACCTCATTGGTATAGAAGCGATCGCCCTGTACCCGTCCCGTCTCACCATCGACGATGAGCGTGCCACCGGTCACTTCGAACCGGGTCTCGCTGTAGTCCAGGGGGCCGTTATCCGGGTCGTTATCGATCGTGTCGAGGTTGCTCTTCAGAACCAGCTTGCCACCGGAAACGTTCACCTTGCCGTTGAATTTCGTAAGGTCACCGTTGACGATGGTTTCCCCGGAGAAATTGCTGATCGTACCCTTGCCGGCGAGCGTGTTGGCAAACTCATAGCCGGTGTTCGTGTGGTTGAAGTTGACGTAACCCTTTCGCGGGCCAAAATCGATCTTCGTCGACGGATCGACCGTGCCTGCCGCCTGCGCCTGCCGAGCACGTGGCTCGGCGATATTATTCAGGTCGACCTTGCCGCCAATCGTCAGGTTGCCCATGCCTTCGTTGCTTATGCCACCGATATCGGAAAGCACGATGCCGCCGCCGGCCGAAAGCTTGGCGCCGTTGGCGACGGAAAGGTTGACCCGTCCGGCTTCGCCGATCGTCAGCTTGTCGGCGACCTTGAACTCGCTGCCGGCGCCATCGACATACACCTGAATGGTGTCGACGCTCTCATCCTCGCGCAGGACAGCAGTGTTGGTCGAGACCACGGCGCCGCTTTCGATCGTGAGGCTGTCGCCGACCGTGAGCTCGCCCGTGTTGATCCAACGCGAATTTTCACCGGTCACCAGAACCGTGCCGTTTTCGAAGTAAGCCGTCTTGGAGTTGATAAGGCCGCCGTTCTCGATCCTGACCGCAGCCGTGTTGAGCGTCAGGGCGCCGTCGGCGACACCCAGATAGTCGGTGGTGAGCATGGAGCCGGCTCCGCGCACCACGAGCGTTCCGTCTCCCTCCTGCAGAGCGCCGACATGGGTCTCCTTGGCCGATACCTTTCCGCCGTTTTCGACGATCAGAGTGCCCCGGCCGCCGTAGATGCCACCCTCAAAACCGCCGACATAGAGCACGCGGTACCCATTCGGATTGGCATCGACAATGTCCCAGGTCGACCCGGAACCGGAGACCACGACCGTACCTACGCTACCTCTCCCGTCGGCGATGTAGCCGTTGAGGCTCTTGACGACGGCACCGTTGTTGATGGTCAGGGTCGCGCCAGCGGGACGGCCGCGGATCACGAGATTGCCGTTGATCGTATGATCGCTGGACCAAGTCTCATCGTTTGGAACAAGCAGTCCGGCCGCTTTTGCCGGCGACGGCATGAGCGGCACAGCCGCCAGCATCATCGAGACGAGACCGACGCGGCCTAGCGCTGTCGAACTCAGAAGGTTGATTCTCGAAACGTCCGCCTTTGCACAGATATTCAATGTCTGCCCCTTTTCCTTTGCATCGATGGGCGCACAACTCCCAGGCGAACGGTGACGCCGGGAAAGCGCGGTCATGGGCCGGCTATAGCAAGCCCGCGAAGGGGGAGAATTCGGCTTTCTGCAAACGGCAAATTGCAGCGCTGAAGGGCTGTGGCTTTCTGCAAACGGCTTGATTTCGCCGACGAGCGTCAATCGACAAGCGTGCCGACTTCGCGGATAAAGCCTTGCATGGCGCGAACAAATGGCACGATGTCGGCGGATGAAGCAGAGTATGTCGCGGACGTTCGCCGGGCAACGCTCTCCAAGATGGGCGCCTTCATATCGGGTCTGGTGACGCCGCGCCGGTTTCGCACATCGATCATCATGCCCTTGCGGGTGGTGTGCCCCTGATCCCGACTTCGAAGCGGCAAACCGGCAAAGCCTGGGATAACCGCATTCCACAAACGGCGCGGAATCGCGACCGAGGCACCTGAGCTTTCTGCAAACGGCTTGAATTCGCCGACGAACGGCAATCGACATCGGCGCTTGCTTGAACCATAAAAATGGAATGAAACCAGAGGATGAGACCAAATCGGTGGACGAAAGCGCCTATAGCGCAAGCGTGCGGCGCGCGACGCTCTGGCTCGGATTCCTCTACTGGTTCGTAGAATTCATCATCAGCAGCATCCTGTGGGGCATACTCGGGATCGATCCGATCATGTCGGCGCCGGGAAAACTGCTGCTGATGATCTGCGGCATGACCTTTTCCTATGGCATCGCCGCGGCGATGTTTGGCGTGCGGCACCAGCACATCGCGGTCAAGATCGTCGTCGGCTTCGCCACCTCGCTCGTGGCCGCCTTTGCCAACACCGGCGTCGACTTTCTGCTCTACCTTCTCATCGTGCGTGCCGATCCGGTCACGGTCGACTGGACCAGCATCGGTTATACGCTCGTCTACAGCATGGCGACGTTCGTCGGGTGGTCGTTCTTCTTCGTCGCGCTGCTCTACAGCTTCGAGCTGCGTGAGCGCGAACGGCGCCTGGCGATCTCGCGCGAGGAAGCACTGGCCGCGCAAATGCGCGCGCTGCGCTACCAGATCAATCCGCATTTCCTGTTCAATACGCTGAACTCCATCACCGGGCTCATAGAGGAAGGGCAGACCGTTGCCGCGACCCGCATGGTGATGTCGCTTTCCAACTTTCTGCGTACGACCCTGGAGCTCGATCCTTTGCACGACGTGCGGCTGGCGGATGAACTGGCCTTGCAAGCCGGCTACCTTCACATCGAAGGCGAGCGCTATTCCGACCGGATGAAACTCAGGATGGACATTGCCAGCGGCCTGGAAGAGGCACTGGTGCCAAGCCTGATCCTGCAGCCCCTGATCGAGAACGCGGTCAAACACGGCGTTGGCCGCTCGCCTGAACAGGTCGAGATCGTCATCAGCGCCGCCAAGGTCGGTCAGTCGCTTGAGATTGCCGTCGAGAACGATATCGCCGCGGAGACCAATAGTGGGCGGCGCCAGTCCTCCGGCACCGGGATCGGCCTCAAGAATGTCGCCGATCGCGTCCAGGCGCGGTTTCCGGGGGTCGGGGCCTGTGTATCCGGGCTCGTGACGCCCAGGCGTTTCAGAGCCGCAATCACAATGCCCCTGAGGCTTGCATGAACGAAATCCAGACAGTCTCCCTTTCGATCCTCATCATCGACGATGAGCCGCTCGCCAGACGCCGCTTGCTGCGCCTGCTCGGCGCGATGCCAGGGGTCGAGGTCTTGGGGACGGCCGGCAATGTCCAGCAGGCCTGCAGTCTCATCGCCGAGCTGCAGCCGGACGTGATCCTGCTTGATATCCAGATGCCTGGCGGCACCGGCTTCGACATCCTGGAGCAAGTGGGCAGCAACGCGCCCGCGGTCGTCTTCGTGACCGCCTTCGATCACTATGCGCTTCGCGCCTTCGAGGCGGCTGCCGTCGACTATGTCACCAAGCCGATCGAGGCGAACCGCCTGCGCACCGCAATCGAGCGGGCACGCGTGGCGATTGCGGCAAGAACGAGCATCGAACGTGTGGTGGAACTCAACGAAACCGTGCGGGCGCTGCGACAGGCGCTGCGCAAACACGAAACCCAGTCGGCCGATCTCTGGATCAAATCCCGCGGAGAATTCGTTCGTGTCGCGCTCGACCGGGTCGTGCGTTTCCAGGCGGAGCGCGATTATGTCCGCATCCACATCGAAGGCCGGTCCTATCTGCATCACGAAAGCCTGGCTTCGCTTGAACGCCGGCTCGACCCGGCAGAGTTTCTGCGGCTTCACCGCAGCTCGATCGTGCGCCGCGACTGTATCGTGGGGCTGAAGCAGGCCCCCTTCGCAGCCCTCATTGCCCTTCTTTCCGACGGCAGCGAAATTCGCGTCGGGCGAACCTATGCGCGCCATATCCGGCCGACCACCGGCGAGCGCCCGCAAGCGGACTGAGGGCCGAAACCGGGGCGATGGATCGGCTTTAGCGCAAGACGCCGCGCAGCCGCGGCACCGCAAAATCCACGAAGGCCCTGAGCTTCATTGGCACGAGGCCCTGCGGGAGATAGACCAGCTGGACCGGAAGCGGCGGGTGTTCGAATGCCTCCAGCAACGGAACGAGCAACCCTTCCGAGACGGGACGCGCCACCTGATAGGAAAGCACCCGCGTCAGGCCAAGGCCGGAGATGGCGGCATCGACGGCCGATTCCGCCGTGTTTACGATCAACCGCGACCGGATCGGCGCCGCCAGTTCGCGTCCATCGTCAAGGAAGCGCCAGACATGGGCGGCCGTGACGTTTTCGAACGTGATGCAGTCGTGCTCGGCGAGTTCGTTCGGATGCCCGGGGGCGCCGTGCTGCGCAACATAGCCGGGGCTTGCATAGACCACGCGGCGGACTGAGCCGAGCCTGGTCGCCACCAGGTTGCTATCGGGAAGGTTGCCGATCCGAAGTGCCAAGTCGATATGGTCGTCAACGAGATTGGCAAACCGGTCACCCAGCGCCAGCCGCATATCGATCTCAGGATGAGCCTTCAGGAAGTCCACGACGACGGGAAGAACGTGCAGGCGACCGAAGACGATCGGGGCAGAGATCGTCAGGTCGCCCTTGACCGCGCTGTATTCGCCGGCGGCCACCCTTTCCGCCTCCTCGACCCGCGCCAGGATCTCCTTGGCGGCCTCGACATAGGAGCGGCCGGTTTCAGTCAAGAGAATCTTGCGGTTCGTGCGAGTGATGAGCTGGGCGCCCAGATGCGCCTCGAGCTCCGAGACCTTTCGGCTGACTGTGGCAAGCGGCATCTTGAGCTGCCGTGAGGCAGCCGACAGGCTGCCGCTGTCGATGACGGCGAGCAGAACCCCCATGGCGTCGAGGCGATCCATCTTTCCTTCCAAAAAACGGGAATCAGTCTATCGTTCCCGCAGTCTACTGCCAAAAATTGGAAAGTCATAGATTGATCTCGAAGGCGGTTCATCCCGAACCGTCGGAGGGCCGCGACGGTTCTCATGCTCTTCGAGGGACATCTCCCATGAAACTCTATCGCCATCCGCTGTCCGGCCATTCGCACCGGGCTCAGCTCTTCCTGTCGCTGCTCGGCGTACCGCACGAACTGGTCGACGTCGATCTCAAGGCCCGGGCGCACAAGGAGCCGGAGTTCCTGAAGCTCAACCCGTTCGGCCAGGTTCCGGTCCTCGATGACGACGGCACCGTCGTTGCCGACTCCAACGCCATCCTCGTCTATCTCGCCAAGAAGCTCGGCCGCATCGATTGGCTGCCGGAAGATCCGGCTTTGGCCGCCAGGGTGCAGAAGTGGCTTTCGGTTGCTGCCGGCGACATCGCCTTCGGTCCGGCGGCTGCCCGGCTCGTCACCGTGTTCGGTGCCAATCTGCGGGCGGAAGAGGCTATCGCCCGGGCCCATCGCGTGCTGGCGCAGATCGATGCGGAACTGACCGGCCGCGACTTCCTGCTCGGCGCCCGGCCGACCATCGCCGACGTTTCCCTCTACAGCTACGTTTCCGCCGCACCCGAGGGTAATGTGGATCTATCCGACTACCCGCAAGTCCGGGCCTGGCTTGCCCGCATCGAGCGTCTGCCCGGCTTCGTCGGCTTTGAGAAGACGGCCGTCGGCCTCGCCGCCTGACGAACCGGCCCGGGGCGGTCACACTGCCCCGCGCCTCACCCCAACGAGGTTTCAGATCATGCCGGACAATGCACAACAGAAACGGCCGGAGTCTCCCTGGCACGAAGGCGAACTCGCCATCCAGCGCAGCCTCGGCGTCGTCGAGCGCATGGATGCGACGGGGCGCAATTTCGTCCGCAGCTTCATGCCCGAGCAGCACCAGCAGTTTTTCCCGATGCTGCCTTTCGCCGTCTTCGGCGCAGTCGATGCGCAGGGTGACGTCTGGGCGACGATGCGCGCCGCGGCCCCCGGCTTCATGCAGGCGCCCGACGCCTGGAACCTCGACATACGGCTGCCCCGTGATCCAGATGATCCGGCGGATGCCGGCATGGGCGACGCACACTCGATCGGCATGCTCGGCATCCAGCTCGAAACCCGGCGCCGGAACCGGCTCAATGGCGCGATCCTGCGCGACGGCGACGACGGTTTCACCATTCGCGTGCGTCAGAGCTTCGGCAACTGCCCGCAGTATATCCAGCTCCGGCAGTTCTCCTTTTCCCGCGATCCATATGAGCCGGCATCGGAACGGCCGATCCGTTACGCGGCCCTCGACGATCGCGCCCGGGCGATCATCGCCAATGCCGACACCTTCTTCGTCGCCTCCTATGTCGACCGCGATACCGGCGAGCGGCAGGTCGATGTCTCCCATCGCGGCGGAAAGGCCGGCTTCGTTGAGCTCGGCGAAGATGACGTTCTGACGATCCCCGACTTCTCCGGCAACCTGTTCTTCAACACGCTCGGCAACTTCATGGTCAATCCGCGCGCCGGCCTGCTGTTTGTCGACTTTGCGACCGGCGACATGCTGCAGATGACCGGCAGCGCCGAGGTCATCCTGTCGTCGCCCGAAGTCGCCGCCTTTCAAGGCGCAGAACGCCTGTGGCGGTTCCGTCCCCAACAGATCGTTTATCGCCAGGACGGCCTGCCGCTCCGCTGGGCCTTCGAGGATGGCGGTTGGTCGCCCAGCCTGCTGACAACGGGTGACTGGGAACAGGCGAAGGTGCACCTGCAGGCCGCGGCCCTTGCCGAGGAGTGGCGCCCATTCCGCGTGGCGCGCGTCGAAGAGGAAAGCACGACGATCCGCTCGCTCTACCTCGCGCCGGACGATGGCGTCGGTCTCATGGCTCACCAGGCCGGCCAGCACCTGCCGATTCGGGTGAGGATAGACGCGGACGGCAAGGCGCTTGTCAGAAGCTACACGCTCTCTTCCGCCCCGACCGACGCCTTCTATCGCATCAGTGTCAAGAATGACGGCACCGTCTCGCAATACCTGCACGGGCTGAAACCCGGCGACCGGATCGAGGCGCGCGCGCCGGCCGGCAGCTTCACGATCGATGGCACCGAGCGGCGACCGGCGGTGCTGATCGGCGCCGGCGTCGGCATCACGCCGATGGTCGCCATGTTGCAGCACATCGTCCACGAGGGGCGCCGCAAGCGCCGCACGCGCCCAACCTGGCTTTTCCAGGCCGCTCGGTCCCGAGACGAACGCGCCTTCGAGCGGGAAATTGCCGCTCTGGTCGAGGAAGGCGAGGGCAACATCCGCCTCATACGCGCGCTCAGCCAGCCGGAGACCGCGACCGAAGGGCAGGACTATGACGTCGGCGGCCGGATCGATATCAGCCACCTCAAGTCCACCCTGCCCTTCGACGACTACGACTTCTATCTCTGCGGCCCGGCGGCTTTCACGCAGTCGCTCTATGACGGATTGCGCGGGCTTAATGTGGCCGATGCCCGCATCCATGCGGAAGCCTTCGGGCTCTCGTCGCTGACCCGGCGGCCGGACGGCGGTGTTGGGCCGATCATGCCACCGCCCGCCAGCGCTCCCGTGCACGTCGTCTTCGCGAGATCCGCCAAGGAGACCCGTTGGCAGCCGGGCGACGGCAACCTCCTCGATCTCGCCGAAGCGCGCGGGCTGACGCCCGAGTTCGGTTGCCGCAACGGCAGTTGCGGCTCCTGCAGAACGCCGGTGCTCGAGGGGAAGGTGACCTACCCGTCGCTGCCCTCCTTCCCGGTGGCAGAGGGCGAGGCGCTGATCTGCTGCGCCGTTCCGGCGGACGGCGAGGAACGCAAACTGCATCTTTCGCTCTGAGCTCTGGTTCGGCTATTGATGATGCACCACATCATCAGGCAGTTGACGTCGACCGAGCGGGATGCGCCATGAACGACCAACAGATACGCGATATCGTGCTCTGGCTTTCCGAACAGGGCCTGAAAGGCCTGGAAGAGCCGGAGTTGTTTGCCGGCTTCTGCGAGCAATGCCGCGCGGCCGGCCTGGATCTGGCCCGCGCGCTCGGGCTGATCGACACATTGCATCCGGAATTTGAGGGTCGCGCCTTCCAGTGGAACGACGAGAGCGAGGTCACGCCCGAAGTCATCCAGTACGGCTCGACGACCACGGGCGAAGCGCTGCTGAACTGGCAGAACTCGATCTTCTACCACATGCTTCGCGACCGAGCGGCAGAGCGCCGCATCCGGCTCTCAGCCGATGAAGGCACCACCTACAACATAATCGACAAACTGAAAGATGAAGGTCACACCGACTGCATCAGCATGATCCACCATTTCACCGAGCAGGGCCGTGTCGGCGAGATGGATTGCTTCTACTCCTATTGGACCACGCGGAGCGACAGCGGCTTCAGCGAGGATGACATTGCTGCGCTCCGGATCCTGCTGCCTACCCTTGCGCTTGCGGTGAAGGCCGGCTCATGCGTGCGCATCATCAGCACGCTCGCAGACGTCTATCTCGGCGCCGACGCTGGCCAGCGCGTCGTCAAGGGCAGCATTGCCCGCGGCTCGGCGGAACGCATCGAAACGGTCATGTGGTTCTCAGATCTGCGCGGCTACACGCGCATCTCGGACACCGCCGCCCCCGACGAGATCATCCCGCTCCTCAACGACTATTCGGGCACGGTAATCACCGCCGTTCACGACCACGGCGGCAGCGTGCTGAAGCTCATCGGCGACGGCGTGCTTGCGATCTTCAACGCCGACGATCCGGCAATCGCCTGCGCCAACGCGATTGCGGCGGAACGGCAGCTGCGCCGCATGCTGGCCGAGCTCAACGCACGCCGGCAAGAGGAGGGCAAGCCGACGACCGACGTCTATCTCGGCCTCCATATCGGCGAAGTCTTCTACGGCAATATCGGCAGCCAGACCCGGCTCGATTTCACCGTCGTCGGCCCGGCCGTCAACGAAGTGAGCCGCATTTCGTCGATGTGCCGTTCGGTCGAGCGGCACATGATCATGTCCTCTGATTTCGTCGAGGCCTGCCCGCCGGAACATCAGGTTCATGCGGTGTCGCTGGGTCGTTTCGCGCTGCGCGGCATCGCCCGGGCAAAGGAACTGTTCACCTGGGATCCGGAATTGCCGATGAATTGAAAAGGCGCGCCGTTACTGGCTCATCACGCCTTGAGAGACACGCGAGAGGTGGCGGTGCTGCAGTTCGGCCTGAACTTCACCCTGGAAGTCCATTACCTGCCGGCGTACCTCGTCTTCCGAGCACCCGCAGGCAAAAAGTTCGTCGGCAAGGGCGCGGCACCGGCGGCGCCAGAATTGCAGCGCTTCGGCGCCATGCAGGTCCTCGAGCTCGGCGGCAGCGGTGCGGATGGCGGTCAATCTCCTCGCCACTGGAAACGGAACGATCGTGCTCACATCGGATTCCGTGGCTTTCACTGATTGATTGCCTGCCATCGTCTCATTCGCCCCCTGGAACTTCGTGCGTTGACGCGAACGCTTGAAGACGCCCTACGCTTGTCGATATCGAGCACCTCAGATGCCTCCGATGTCCCCAATCGAAGGCGAAGCACTCTGGTGATTCCTGTTCTACGAAGCTTATGGTTAACGTTTCCTTCCCGCCGACGCCGCCAGGTGCGGATTGATCCTTTGCGAGACGGAAGATGTCGGCCCCGTCAAACACACGACACGGTTTTCCGCTTTTCTGGGTTGGTTTCCGGCACAAAACATGACATTGGAAATCATATTTCTGCTGACCCTCGGTCGCCGCCCCCCAGTGAGTGCACCTGCATGTTGAAGCGTTTCTTCGCGTTTTACCGCCCCTATCGCGGCCTGTTCATTCTCGACTTCTCCTGCGCCGTATTGTCCGGCCTGCTCGAACTCGGTTTCCCGATCGCGGTGAAGCTGTTCGTCGACCAGCTTTTGCCGAGCCAGGAATGGACGCTGATCCTCCTGTCCTCGGCCGGCCTTCTGCTGGTCTATCTGCTCAACACCGGCCTGATGGCGACAGTTACCTATTGGGGTCACATGCTCGGCATCAACATCGAGACGGACATGCGGCGGATGGCCTTCGACCATCTGCAGAAGCTCTCCTTCTCGTTCTTCGACAACCAGAAGACCGGCCATCTGGTCGGACGCCTGACGAAGGACCTCGAGGAAATCGGCGAAGTTGCCCACCACGGGCCGGAGGACCTGTTCATAGCGATCATGACCTTCATCGGCGCGCTGTTGCTGATGCTGATGGTGCACTGGCAGCTGGCGCTGATTACGGCCGCTGTGGTGCCGATGACCGCATGGGTCACCAGCCGTTACGGTGGCCGTATGACGCGGAATTTCCGCAACCTCTATGGTCGGGTCGGAGATTTCAACGCCCGCATCGAGGAGAATGTCGGCGGTATGCGAGTAGTGCAGGCCTTCGCCAACGAAGCCCATGAGCGCAGCCTGTTCGAGACCGACAACCAGAACTATCGCCGCACCAAGCTCGAAGCCTATCGCATCATGGCCGCGAGCACGTCGCTCAGCTACATGAGCATGCGGCTGACGCAGCTGATCGTCATGATCACCGGCTGCTACTTCGTGCTGACGGGCGAACTGACGAATGGCGGCTTCGTCAGCTTCCTGCTGCTGGTCGGCGTGTTCTTCCGCCCGGTCGAGAAGATCAATTCAGTCATCGAGACCTACCCCAAGGGCATTGCCGGCTTCAAACGCTTCCTCGAACTCATGGAAACCGAACCCGATATCGAGGACCGGCCGGGTGCTGCCGACGTCTCCGGCCTCAAGGGCGACATCACCTATCGCGGCGTCTCGTTCGGCTATAGCGCCGAGAAGCCGATCATCCAGAACATCGACCTGACGATCCATGCCGGCGAGACGATCGCCTTCGTCGGCCCCTCGGGCGCCGGCAAGACGACGATCTGCTCGCTGCTGCCGCGCTTCTACGAGGTCAGCGAGGGTTCGATCACCGTCGACGGTATCGACATCCGTGACATCACGCTCTCGTCGCTGCGCGGCCAGATCGGCATCGTGCAGCAGGATGTCTTCCTCTTTGCCGGCAGCATCCGCGACAACATCGCCTATGGGCGGCTTGGCGCGAGTGAAGCGGACATCCTGGATGCCGCGCGGCGCGCCAAGCTCGACGGCACGATCCAGGCATTGCCGGACGGCATGGACACGGTGATCGGCGAGCGCGGCGTCAAGCTTTCCGGCGGGCAGAAGCAGAGGCTGGCGATTGCCCGCATGTTCCTGAAGAACCCGGCGATCCTCATCCTCGACGAGGCGACCTCAGCGCTCGACACCGAAACGGAAAGGGCGATCCAGCAGTCGCTGGCCGAACTTTCCAAGGGCAGGACGACGCTGATCATCGCGCATCGGCTGGCAACGATCCGCGATGCGGACCGCATCGTCGTCGTCGACGGCAGCGGCATTCGCGAACAGGGGCCGCATGAAACGCTGCTCGCCGCCAAGGGCGCCTATAGCCGCCTCTATCACGCCCAGGCAGGCGCCGGCTGACAAAGCCGCGGAGCTGCAGGCATTGCATGCGGAAGGAGGGGGCGATACGAACGGCACACAACGTCCCCTACCCTCCGTCCCATAGACCTTCAGCGCCATGAACACTCCTGATCTTTCCGTCCTTGAACGCGCCCTCGCAGCCTTGCCGCAGCACTACCCCGGACCGGGCGGCGTTGCCGGTGTGGTCAGAGATGGCAAGGTCCTCTTTCGCCACGCCTGGGGCTATGCCGGCCTGACGGCCCGCAAGCCGATGACGATGGCGACGCGGATACCGATCTGCTCGATCACCAAGCATCTGACCTGCGCCGTTCTGCTGGATACGGTCGGCGATCCCGAGAAGCTCGATCGGGCGCTCGACGTCTATCTCCCCTTGCTCGAAGGCAAGCGCCCGACCGCTGCCCATCTCTGTCACAACCAGTCCGGACTTCGCGACTACTGGGCATTGACGGTGCTGCAGGGCGCCAGCCACGACGGCGTCTTCCGCCGCGAGGATGCACGCCCGCTGCTCTCCAAGGCGCGCTCGACACACTTCGAGCCCGGCACCCGCTATTCCTATTCCAATGGCAATTTCCGCATTCTCGCCGATCTCATCGAGGAGCATACCGGCCGCTCGATGGCGGAACTCTATCAGCGCTCCGTCTTTGGCCCCGCGGCCATGCAGACCGCCGCCCTGACACCGGATACGAGCCTGCCGCCGGACGGCGTCGTCGGTTACGAGGGCAACGAGACAACAGGCTATTTCGAGGCGCTGAACCGCATCTACTGGGCCGGTGACGCCGGTGTTTCCGCCTCGCTCGACGATATGCTTGCCTGGGAGTGTTTTATCGACAGGACGCATGACGATGCGGACGGGCTCTACCGGCGCCTTTCTGCACCGCAGACCTATGCCGATGGCCGCCCGGCACCCTACGGCTTCGGCCTCGCACACGAGACGATCGGCGATGCCGTCATCAGCGGCCATGGCGGTGCGCTTCGCGGTTTTCGCTGCCGCAGGCTCTACGCGCCGGCCGAGCGCCTCTCTGTCGTGGTGATGTTCAATCACGAAGGCGATGCCCATGCGGCGGCGGTCGCGCTGATGAAGATCGCCCTCGGCCACGAGGATACCGAGACCACATCCGGAAGCTGGGACGCCAAGGGCACCGGCAACTATCTGGATGCCGAAACGGGCCTCGCCCTTGTCACCAGGCCCAGCGGATCGTCCCGCGTCGAACTGCAGTTTGCTACCTCTCCCGAGTCGCTTTCCGTCAGCGCCGACGGCAGCGCCGGTTCGGCAGCAGTGACCCTGACAGCACAAGGCGCCTCGCTTCGCATGGAGCGGCCTCGCGAAAATCTGACGGTGAGCGCTGACCGCGTTTCCGGCACGGCACTTCCCGATATCGCCGGTCGCTATCACTCAGTTGAACTCGACGCCCATCTCGACATCGCTTCCACCAATGGTGTCTTCTACGGTGGCTTCGACGGTTCGCTCGGGACCGGCGCGATGCACGCCATGCGACCACTGGCCGAAGACGTCTGGCTTCTTCGCTGCAAGCGCTCGATGGATGCACCGGCACCGGGAGACTGGACCGTGCTTGTCCGACGCGACCAGCAAGGCAACGTGGCCGGCCTCACCATCGGCTGCTGGCTCGCCCGACGGATCGACTACACGAAGATCGGCTGACGCCGCGGTCGAAGCGACCGGATATTTTAAGCAGGGGTACGGCAGCGGGCCGCACACGACCAGGAACCGGAAGATCACAGCGTGAAGCAGAAGCGACCGACAGCCGCTCGAGAAACCGGACGCCACGCCGGGGCCGATGCCGGCAAGCGCGTGACGGTTGCCCGCGCACTTTCCAAGCTCGGCTATTGTTCGCGCACGCAGGCCGAAAAGCTCGTGCTCGAAGGGCGCGTCAGCGTCGGCGGACGCAAGATCACGGACCTTTCACACTGGGTCGCCGTCGACAAGGATCGCATCACGGTCGACGGCAAGCCGGTGCTTGCCGAAGAGAAGATCTATCTGATGCTGAACAAACCGCGTGGACTGGTCACGACCCGCCACGACCCGGAAGGCCGGCCGACCGTCTTCGATTGCCTGAGGGATATAGACACCTCTTTCCTGTCCCCGGTCGGTCGCCTCGACAAGGCGAGCGAAGGACTTCTGCTCTTCACCAACGACACGGTACTCGCCCAGCGCCTGCTTGATCCTGAAACCCATCTCGGCAAGGTCTACCACGTGCAGGTCGCCGGGCAGATCGGTGACGACCAACTCAAGCAGATGGTTGCCGGTATCGAGGAAGGCGGCGAAACCTTGCACGCAGCGCGGGCCGTCCACCTCAGGGGCGGCGACAAGAACACGTGGATCGAAGTCGAGCTGGAAGAGGGGCGCAACCGCCAGATCCGCCGCATGCTCGATGCGCTCGGCTTCGAGGTGTTGCGCCTGCTGCGGGTTTCAATCGGGACGATCGCTCTTGGCGATTTGCCGAAGGGGACGAGCCGCAGCCTGGCCCCTGAGGAAGTCGCCTATCTGAGGCGACGCACGGGTCTTTGACGGCAGACGACGGATCTCAGTTTCCAAAACGGGCCCTTGCCACACGCATTATCTCCCCAAAACGCGGCAGTGAACGCAGGCTGTCCAGATCGTTGTCGTTTTCCATCCATACCAACAATTCGGGGCTCATCTTCGGCGTGATACGCTCAAGCGCGTCCAGGGCCGCTTCGGCGTCACCACTGATCGCCCAGGCACAAACCAGATTTGCCTGCAGCTGGATATTGTCCGGCTCAAGCAGACTGGCGCGCGATGCCCATTCGTTGGCCCTCTCGCGATCGCCAAGGAGGGCGAGGATGCCGGCGCCATGCCCGATCGCACCGCTGTGATCCGGCTCAGCAGCGACGATGCGCTCGATCCGGGCCAAGGCACGGCGACAGGCCTCAAGTGCCGCCTGCGCGTCGCCCTTGCCCTGGTAACATTGGATAGCCATGGCGGCGGCGTTGTAGTCCGCGGGGGCCAGCGCCGCGGCCCGCTCAAAGTGGCGTATGGCGTCGTCATAGCGACGCTGCATGATGAAGGTTCGACCGGCAGCGAGATTGGTGGCGTAGTCGTCGGGCTCGAGCTGAAGGGCAATGGCACATTGCCGCTCCGCCTCCGCAAACTGGCCTCGGTATAGATACAATAGCGCCTTTGCGGCATGGGCGCTGGCGAGACCGGGATCGAGTTCGAGGGCGCGGTCGATTTCCAGCTCGCCTGTTTCCGCACCTCCGACGCTGCGCCGCAGCCGGTTGAGCGTTTCGCCAAGAAGGGCCCAAGCCCGTGCATTGCCGGGCTCCAGCTCGGTCACGCGACGGCAGAGCCGGATGATCAGCGGCAGATGTCGCTCGGACCCGGTGATGTGGTATTCGCGCGCCAGGAGAAACAGCTTGTAGGCTTCCGGATCGGTCGGCGCTTTGCGCTCCAATGCCTGGCGCTCCGCAGGTAGGAGCTGAAGCCGGAGCGCCTCGACGACGGCACTTGCCAGGTCTGACTGCAGCAGCAACACGTCCTTGATCTCTCGGTCGAAGCGCTCGGCCCAGACGGTCGCCTCGTTTGCGCCATCGATCAACTGCGCCGCCAGTCGCATTCGGTCACCGGCCTTACGCACGCTGCCTTCGAGGATGTAGGCGACGTTCAGCTGTTGTGCGACGATCCGCGCACTCTGCGCCTTCATGCCGAAGGAGGTCGCCCGCGAGACGACCGAGAGCGACGAGAGCTTGCTGAGGTCGATGATGATGTCTTCGGTAACGCCGGCACTGAAATAATCCTGTTCCGGATCGCCGCTCATATTGGTGAAGGGCAGGACGCAGATGCCGATCCGTTCGCGCTTGCCACCGGTCTCTGGCGGCCCGCCACGGTGGATGGCAAAGGCGCGGACAGCGCGCTCGATGTTCTTGAGCGACATCGGCCCGAGGTCTTCCAGGGCAAAGCTCAGCTTTCCGGCGACGTGCTCGCGGACCGCTTCGGAGAGGATGATCCCACCGGGCTCGGCGAGAGCCTGCAGCCGCGCCGCGATGTTGACGCCTTCCCCATAGAGATCGCCATCTTCGGCGATCACGTCACCCAGGTTGAGCCCCATGCGAAAGCGGAGTGAAGAGTCGGTTGCCGCGGCCACGCTCTGAAGCGCCATTGCGCATAGGGTCGCATCGACCGCACTCGCAAACTCGATCAGCGCGCCGTCACCCATCAGCTTGACGATCCGGCCATGGTGCCGCACCAGCGTCGGATCGAATGCCGCAAAGGCCGCCTTGACGCGGGCAAGTGTACCGGCCTCGTCGCGTCCCATCAGCTTGCTGTAGCCGGCGATATCGATACAGAGAACAGCGGTCAGTTTGCGCATCCAACCATTCCCATGGGCGAGCGCTCACTGTGAAGCTTTAGCCTCCCCGAGGGCAGTCCAACACACCCAGGCACAAGAAACAAGCGAAGACACCTGATCGCCCCTGAACTCAAGGACGCGGTACCACGCCGCCCTTGATGGGTGGAAATCCACCCACGCGATTGGCCGCATGTTTCCAAATCCACCCAAATCAATGCCCGCGCCCGACAAATACGCGCCGTCACCCCGCTAAGCCGTTGTCTGCTCTACGATTGCGTTTGCAAATGGGGGTACCCAGAACCGGCGCGGGAGGAAACCTTGCCGGCTGGCCGATATTTCATCCGGGAGGAAGAGATGAAAACCCTAAATGCCCTGCTCGGCGCTGTTGCCGCCCTGTCGCTTTTCGCCGTTTCCGCCAATGCACAAACCTATCCCGAACGCTCGATCACCATGGTCGTGCCGTTCTCGGCCGGTGGCCCCACGGATACCGTCGCGCGTCTCGTAGCTGAATCCATGTCGAAGGATCTCGGCCAGCAGATCATCGTCGAGAACGTCGGCGGCGCCGGCGGCACCCTTGGCGCCGGCCGCGTCGCTCAGGCCGATCCGGATGGTTACACCGTGCTGCTGCATCATATCGGCATGGCGACCAGCGCCACGCTCTACCGCAAGCTCGCCTATGATACGCTGAACTCCTTCGAATATGTCGGCCTCGTTACCGAAGTGCCGATGACCATCGTCGCCCGCAAGGATCTGGAGCCGGCCGACCTCAAGGGTCTCGTCGAGTACGTCAAGGCGAACAAGGACACCGTCACCGTCGCCAATGCCGGTATCGGCGCTGCCTCGCATCTCTGCGGCATGATGTTCATGAGCGCCATCGAGACACCGCTGACGACCGTGCCTTATAAGGGCACCGGCCCGGCCATGACCGATCTTCTCGGCGGCCAGGTCGACATCATGTGCGACCAGACCACCAACACCGCGAAGCAGATCCAGGGCGGCACGATCAAGGCCTATGCGGTCACCTCACCGGAACGCCTCAAGGTCTTCCCCGATCTGCCGACGACCGCCGAAGGCGGCCTACCGAACCTTCAGGTCGGCATCTGGCACGGTATCTACGCCCCGAAGGGCACGCCCGCCGAAGTGACCGAACGCCTGTCGAAATCGCTGCAGGTCGCACTCAAGGATCCGAACGTCGTCGCCCGCTTCGGCGAACTCGGCACCGAACCCTCCTCCGACGCCGATGCGACCCCGGCCGCGCTGAAGGCAAAGCTTGAGAGCGAAATCGCCCGCTGGAAGCCGGTGATCGAAGCAGCCGGCCAGTACGCCGACTGATCCATGGCTCGTCGCGCCGCGTCCCGGTTCACCCCGGAGCGCGGCGCCTTTGACATTGGGGAAGCTGCGACGGTGCCCGGAGAGGGGTCAAATGCCGTCAACCGCTGTTGACAGCTGTCAACGTGCGCCGCCCAATGCGCGAACCCGGCGTGACGTCGGCAATGCCAATGCGGGAGGCGGTCAGGAAAGCCTCGGCCGGCTGCCCCGCCCAGAACATATGGGGACACGATGAAATCACTCTCCTTCGACACCACCAATGCGCTCTGCGGCGGGATATTGACAGCGGTCGGGCTGTTCTTCACCTGGCAGGCCTTCAATCTCGAGCTTGGCACCGCCTTTCGCATGGGCCCCGGCTACTTCCCGCTGGTGCTCGCGATCATCCTGACGCTGCTCGGCATCGTGATCCTCGTGCAGTCCACCCGCGTCCAAGGCGAGCCCATCGGCCCGATCGCGCTGCGCGGCATGGCCTTCATCCTGCCGGCACCCATCTTCTTCGGCCTGACAGTCCGTGGCCTCGGCTTCGCGCCGGCGCTGTTCTTCACCGCGCTGATCGCCTGCTTCGCATCGGGCCGGATGAAACCGCTCATGGCGCTGGCGCTTTCACTGGCGCTGACCGCCTTCTCGGTCGCAGTGTTCAGCTATGGCCTCGGCCTGCCCTTCCAACGCTTCGGCCCCTGGGTCCAGTTTTAGGAGACGCGCGATGGAACTCTTCAGCAATCTCGCCCTCGGTTTCGCAACCGCGGCCTCCCCTGCCAATCTGCTCTTCTGCCTGATCGGCGTTTTGCTCGGCACCTTGATCGGCGTGCTTCCGGGCATTGGCGCCACGGCGACCATCGCCATGCTGCTGCCGATCACCTTCCAGCTCGAACCGGTCTCGTCGCTGATCATGCTCGCCGGCATCTACTACGGCGCGCAGTATGGCGGCTCTACCACCGCCATCCTGATCAACATGCCAGGCGAATCCTCCTCGGCGGTTACCGCGATCGACGGCTACCAGATGGCCCGCAAAGGCCGTGCTGGTGCGGCACTCGCCATTGCAGCGCTCGGCTCATTCTTCGCCGGCACCGTCTCGACGTTCCTCGTCGCAGTCTTCGCGCCGCCGTTGACCGAGATCGCTCTGAAATTCGGCGCGGCCGAATATTTCTCGCTGATGATCGTCGGCCTCGTCTCATCGATCGCGCTCGCCCATGGATCGATCACCAAGGCTCTGGCCATGGTGGCGCTGGGCCTGCTGCTTGGGTTGGTCGGCACCGACATCTATTCCGGCACGCCGCGTTTCACGCTCGGCATCCGGGAGTATGCTGACGGGCTGAACTTCGTCGCGCTCGCCGTCGGTGTCTTCGGCATCGCCGAAATCCTGCGCAACCTCGAAAGCGAACGCACCCGCGAAGTGCTGATGGCCAAGGTCACGGACCTGATGCCGACGCGGGATGACTTCAAGCGCATGTTCGGACCGGTCGTGCGCGGCACCATCATCGGCTCGGCGCTCGGTATTCTGCCGGGCGGCGGCGCGATCCTTGCCGCTTTCGCCTCCTATACGGTGGAAAAGCGCGTCTCGGACCGTCCTGAAGAGTTCGGCCATGGCGCCATCGCCGGCGTCGCCGGTCCGGAAAGCGCCAACAATGCCGGTGCGCAGACCTCGTTCATCCCGCTGCTCACCCTTGGCATTCCGGCCAACCCGGTCATGGCACTGATGATCGGAGCGATGATCATCCAGGGGATCGTCCCCGGTCCGAACGTGGCGTCCGAGCAACCCGCGCTCTTCTGGGGCATCATCGCCTCGATGTGGATCGGCAACCTGATGCTGGTGGTTCTCAACCTGCCGTTGATCGGGCTCTGGGTGAAACTGCTCAAGATCCCCTATTACGTGCTGTTCCCGATCATCATGGCGTTCTGCTCGATCGGCGTCTACAGCGTCAACTCGAACGTCTATGACCTCTATGCCGTCGCCTTCTTCGGCCTCGTCGGTTACCTGCTGTTGAAGCTGCGCTGCGAACCGGCGCCGCTGCTGCTCGGCTTCGTGCTCGGGCCGCTGCTTGAGGAGAACCTTCGCCGCGCCATGATCCTGTCGCGCGGCGATGCGACGACCTTCGTCACCCGACCGATCAGCGCGATCCTGCTTCTGATCGCGGCGTTGGTGCTCGTCGTCGTATTCCTGCCGAGCGTAAAGGCCAAACGGCAGGAGGTCTTTGTCGAGGAGGAATGATGGCTGCCAGCCATTTTCGCAACATTAACTATATAAATCAATAACTTAAGACGCAGCGCTTCCAACCGGACGCGCGGCGTTCTCTTGGCTGCGGCATTCTGCCCCTGCGCGGTTTGCCACATTGAGCTTTGTCAAGCCGCTCGCCTATTTCTCATTCATCGAAGAAAGAGACGAGGACGAAGCCGAGCGATGACACGTCACACGAAATCAAGGTGGGACAAGGCCCTGCGCACCCTGTGCGCCATGGCTCTTTTCCTGCTGGGTTTCGCCGACCTCGGCCCTGCCCTCGCCGCCCCAATCTCGTCAGCCGACTACGCGCTCTACGCCCTTCCCGACGGTTCACTGCCGGATTTCTGTCAAACCGGCAGTGACGCCGACGGGAAGGAAAAGCCGGCGCAGAAACATGTCTGCAGTGCCTGCCGGTTCTTCTGGGCGCTGCTGACGCCGCCGGATGACACCGTCGGCGAGCGCCTGCAAGGAAGCCTTGCGCCCACGGCTGCGGTGACCGCCGTACAGCCGCCAACACAGGTTCATTCGCCGAACTCCAGTCCGCGCGGACCGCCCAAAACCAACATCTGGCTTTGAAACCGCGTTGACAGCTGTCAACGCCCTCCTTCGATGTCGGATGGCAGCGAGGCGTCGTGCCTCCTTGTATCCGCAATGCGGACCTACCCCATGCCCGAAACCCAATCCACAGCCGCGCCCTCAGCGGCCCCTCCCTTGCGTCCTTGAGCAGACCGCCGCGTCTTCCTGCCCGCAGCCGTGTGGTCAGTGAAAACTTCACACTGCTTTTTGAAGGTGGCCGCAACCGCTCGCTCTTTCGCGTGCTCGGCGGCTGTATCGTCCTCTCTCAGCTGCTTGACGACGGTCGCAGGCAAATCACCGATGTGCTCGGTCCCGGCCGGCTTTTCGGTTTCACAGTCGATGGACGCAACATCGCCACGGCGGAGACCTTGAGCATCGCGCGTATCGAATCCCTGGGCGATGCCGAACTTCACGCAACCAATCCGGCTGTCGCCAGCGAGTTGAAGACGACGCTGCATCGGCTACAGACGCATGCCACCCTGCTTGGTCGCAAGACCGCGAGCGAGAAGGTGGCAAGTGCCTTGGTCGAGCTGTCGCGCCTGTTCAATCGCAGCCGCGTCCCTGCCCCGCTCAGCTTCCACCTGCATCTCACCCGGGCAGATCTTGCCGACTGGCTCGGGCTTACCGTCGAGACCGTCAGCCGCTGTCTCAACCGCTTCAAGCGCGAAGGCCTTATCGATTTCAGCCATCCGAAGACCATGCGCGTGCTCGATCCCGAACGCCTCAAAGCTGCAGCGGGCCTCACCCGCCAGCGTGCGACCCGCGGCGTGCATCCCCAGAATTGAAGATTTCCGAACGGTCCATCCCCGCCCGGACTGCCCCAGAAAAGGAAGAACAATGATTGCCAGACTTGTCTATAACGTGCCGGTGTTCGGCTGGATGCTGAAGGAAGCCGTACAGGGATCGCAGACGGCAAAAGTCCTGTTTGTGATCAACTGCGCATTGATCTGGCTGCTCGCGATCGTCGCCTTCGGCTACCCGGCGATCATCATCCCGGCGTTGGTTCTTGTGCCAGTCGTTTTCGTGCTGCTGATCCTGATCACCATGGGCTAATGGCTGCGCGCAAAAGTGCGCAGCGATTTCGCGAAAACGACATCCGAAATATCAAAACCTTGAAGCCCAAGGAGTGATTCTGAAAGATTGCGACGCGCTTTAGATCCATCCAGCGCATGGCCTAAAGCACCCCCCAGCCGCGGTAGCGTCCGCGGCCGGTCATTTCGCGGATGCCGAGTTCCCGCACGAGGTTCAACGCACCACGCGGCGTTACTCCGACATGCTGCGCGACGAGCGTGGCTGAAACGATCGGTCGGGACAGCACCAGCTCGATCAGCGCAGGCAGGCTGCTGTTGGAGCGGCGATCGCGGATGCGCATCTCCATCTGGGTCTTGGCCAGCGATAGGCGGTCGAGTTCCTTGAGACCCAGATCCGCGGTCACCGTCATCGCTTCCAGGAAAGCGCCCCATCGTGTCACTGGATCTTGCGAGCGGCGTCGTTCGTGCCGGACGACCTTCTGTCCGGCGTTGAAGGAGAGGAGATGCGAGGTAACCTTGCCGCGTGATCTCAGATAGGCGCCAACGAGCAGCGAACCCATCCAGTGTTGGCGGCGCAGCGGCTCGAGCCGCTCCCAGGCGTCGAAGAGCAGGGTGGCGCCAAGGCTGGCCGGCAGCTGATCCGCTGACGCGACCACCTGACGCCATTCGTCCATACGTGCGTCCTCGTCCCATTCCTCGTCAAAGAGCAGCCCTAGCTGCCCCATCGGCTCCTGTGCGGTCACGCGTGCCGCGCGCTCGGCGACTTCGAGCGTATCCTTGTCGTGCGCTTCCAGCAGCTGCTGTGACCGAGCGATCGCCGCATCGATGGCCGCAAACTCAGCGGCCATGGGATTGGCGTCCTCCTCGTCGTCCGCCTCAAGATGGCGATCGTTACCGGCGGCGGTCGATTGAGGCTCCAGCCTGGCCTCTGCAGGCGTACCGCCGGCACTCACCGGTGGAAGCTGTTCGCCTCGAAGGGCGGCGAGACCCTGAGGCGTAAACGCCCATGCGGGTTCGGCCAGCCAGATGCGCCGCCGCGCGCGAATAACCGAATGGGCAATCGTCAATTCATGCGTCGGGGCACGGGCATCCATATGGGCATCGTGCAGCACGAGATCCTCGACATGGACGAGTTCACCGGCAACCCATAGGGCAGCCGCAGCGTCGAAGAAGTGGCCACGCTCGCGGAAGCCGTCTTCGACCGCATGGCGGTTTGTTCGCTCGTCCAGTCGCGCCAAGCCATCTTCTGCCGAAATCAGCAGTGGAAGCAGTGTTGGATGATAGGGATCGGGGATCTGGTATCGCATTTCAAACTAAGGGTGCCAGTGTCGAAATGGAACGTAACACGATATTCATTTCCGTCACAGATGCGTGGTACCGCAGTCTTGGCTATTTGAAAGAACGCGCCGCCGGTGCGCCGGTATAGCGTGGCCTCCGCATATGGACTTATGCAGCTCAATCGTTCTCCGATTTGAGACCAGAACGACAAGGCGTCGGACTCTGGTGGCAATTACCGTCGGCTTGCAGTGGGCTAAGCGCATCGACTGTTGACAGCTGTCAACGCGCTGCGAAGTGATGAGCCAGTATCCATCTGGAGAAATGCGCTGAACACCTCAGATGGTTCACGCGAGAATGATCAAACCATCATCGAGTTCTCCGGGGCAGGGCGCGGCCAGAGGTTCGCCGGATTGGCTATCGCTTCCATGATCGTCTGCGCTGTCCGCTCCGGCGCTTCCGTGTTTGAAACCACCCGCCCGAGCTTATGCAGGTTTCGCTCGATCGCCTCGTGCGTGCGCACGACAGCATGCCCCATTCGTTCGCGCCCGACACGGTTCGCTTCCCGATCAATGACACGATCGATTGGCGCCCAAAGCGTGAAGACAGAGACCGGCGTTTCATGAGGTGGCCCGCTGCAAAACAGATCGAGCTTCTCGGCGTCGTCAAAAACATAGTCAAAAATGACCCTGGTGGCACCCATGGCCAGATAGGCAGCAGCGAGTGCAGCGCCAGCCCGGTATGTCGAACCAGCCCCCAGTGAGTTTCGAACATCTTCCGGGGCGAAATCGCGCAAAGCGTCGCCCGCGATGCTGATCGCACCGGGATGGCTCCGCGCCAGAACCCGACTTACCGTCGTCTTGCCAACGCCGGCCGGCCCGTTGATAACTACGACATGAGACATTGGCCAAGGCCCTCGGTTGATTCGTGCCCCAACATTGTTGGCGGAAGTGGAGTGCGGGACCAAGGGCTGAACTCAGCACTCCATCTTGAGAGCAGGCGGCTACATCGCTCTTTTATCCACGGAGATTGCTGGCTGAATTTCTGGCAGTCCTCGTTCCCGTCCGCCTCGAATTGCTCTTTGCCTCAAGCGCAGCCCGCTCCGTTGACAGCTGTCAACATGAGACGCGCGCACGCCGAAGCTCAACGTGCCGACGCCCTTCCGGCCCCACTAACGTTCGAAACCTAACCAGTGGAGCCGTCTTCGCAGGCAGCTGTTTCCAATCGTAGAGAGCCATCGGCAAAACCCGCGCTAGCGGATCATCCGGCCATTCCCAAAGCCGTCCGGGCGACGGAAGCAAACGCCCCTTTTCTTTCCAAAAGGGACAAAAACAACAATGTTATCGAGGAGATGGCGGGAGACTCAAATTGAATCCTGAGCACTACAATATCCCAAAGATATCAACGAATCCCTGCACACCCAGTTTCCCGCATTTGGTTGCCTTATACAAGCTCGCTTCGATCGGCGAGAGAAGTAACGGCTACATCAGAACATCGCACTCAGCTGCCTTCAAATGGCTGTCCTCCATTCATCCAACGACCGAAGCCTGGGCGCGTAGCCGTGCCGACAGCATTGCCGAGACAGCGAAGGATTGGCTCTTCGCGCGGCGCGTCAGGTCACGCAGATAGGCGCCGGCGGAATGAATGTGCTCAGCCCGCTCCAGAAGGCACGCAAGCACGGTGGCGGTCGTTTCCGGTCCGAGAGTGGCGCAGGCATCGTTGTAGGCGTCAGGGCTGATCCCAAGCATGTTTTTGACGACTGTGGCGGCTGTCAGGAGATCGCGCCAGTTGTCGATACGACCGGATGGGCCGTAGTCGCGGATTTGCGGGCAGGCCTTCAATACGAGTGGCAGCGGCGCAGCACGGTTGAGGGGAGGGGTCACCGGGGGATGCGAACGACGTTCCGGCGGCGGCGAAGCTTCGATATTTGCAGATAGACCACTCGCATTTTGGCCGACCGGCAGCACTTCCGTCGAAGCTTTGCGCGAAAATTCCACCCCAAGTCTTTCATCAGCCGGTTCAGATTCAGAAAGATAATCGGATTCTGAATTCTGTATGTGCCGCTCATTTTGGCGTTCATTGGCAGCCGTATTTTGTGTTTTCAGTAGATTTTCCAGACGATTAGTCAGTTCGTCCTGCAGCAGGGCAAGAACAGGGAGGAGGCGCTCGATTTCGGCGATGGAGGGCTTGCGCGAGAGGGACATAGAGACGGCCTGGCAGCGCGCTTCGGCCTCTTCAGCGTAGGCGACATCAGATAGGCGCAACAGATCGACCAGCTTTGCAACGTCACGGCGGCAGAGGCTCATGCGTTCGCGCATCATCTGAAGGTAACGCCGGTCAGCTTCCAGACGAGCAGCCTCAGCTTCGAACTCGGCCGCGCGAGAAAGCAACGGTGCAAGGTCGAACCCGAATGCCTGGCCAATCGCTCCCTTGCGGTCACGGCGAGCGTAACGCTTACCGTTGGGGCTATCGCGCCGGAAAATGAGGCCAGCCTCGACCAGGGTGGCGAGATGCCGCCGGAGCGTCGTCTCGGCCATGCCGTGTGTTCTCAGGGAAAGCTGAGCGTTGGAGGGAAACACGACGAGACCGTCGGCTGCCTCGAGTTCCGTCTTCGGGTAGAACGACAGCAATGCGTTCAAGACGGCAAGAGAGCGATCGGAAACGCCAAGGTTCGACTTGGCGGCGCAGACCGTTCGAAACAATTTCCATTTATCGACCTTGCCTTCGTCGACGGCCGAAGCGCTGGAAAGTTGGTGCGCCAACATCCCAAGCGACATCGCCCGCCGCCCGAAGGGCGTCGTGACAATCCCACAATCCATTTGTCTTCACCTTTTTCAAGGCAAAAGAAATTCGTTCGCCGAAACGACGTTGAAAACTCTTGACACCGATTCGCGGAAATGGGATTCTCTAGTTGCTACACGAGAGAAGGGTTTCCGCAGCGCTAGTCGTTCGGAAGCCTTTTTCTTTTGCTCTGTTTAGTCTCCTGTTTCCTCTTGGTATTCGAGGTACAGAGATTTGAGCCTCTGCCTCACGAAATCTGCAAAGCCCGGGGCCTTCTTCCTGCTGAAGGACAGCGTCGTTTCGCCATCCGTTTCACGGATCCGGACCGGGGTTGTATCGTCGGGCGCCACCCACGAGATGGCTCTGGCGCGCGCCTTGGAGGCGCTCAGGAAGGCACAAAGCGCATCAAAACGCTGATCGCTCCCGACCGTCTGAAATTGTTTTTCTTTGACAAAGACGTCTGCAGCTTCGGCCCTTCCGTCCTGGTCCAGAAGGTCGGCGAGCTCGAACCAACGACGCCGACCGATCGTCGGCGCCGGCCCAATCGCCTCGATCAGGGCGGTCGGTAGCCGACGAACGACGGAAATCATCTTTGAAAGTGCGGCCTTGTCGACGCCAAGCGAGGACATGATGATCTCGCGGGAGAAGCCGCGATCCTCAAGGCGCGTGGCGAAGAGTGATCGCTCGATGAAGGACAGATCCGTGCGAGTGTTGTTCTCCTGCCCCTGAGAGACGACCAACTGTTCGTCGCTGAGATCGCGGACAACCGCGCGGACCTTGCTGCCAAGCTCGCGTGCGGCTGCCAATCGGCGATGACCGTAGGCAACCTGGTAGCGCCCTTCGGCATCCGGATGCGGACGCACGAGGATTGGAACCTGTTGTCCGTGCTCGCGAATCTGTTCTGCTAGAGCGGATTGTGCATCTGCTCCGATCTCGAGACGATCGACGACGAAAGAGGCGTCGATGAGCGCAGGGTCGAGATCGACGATCGTCAGTCCTTCGGCAAGCTGGCGCTCCAATTCCTGGGCGCGCTCAACTTTCTGGGTGATATTCGACAGGGACCGCGTAATGCCGCCGACGGCGCTTGCTGGCCGCGTCCCGACACTCAGGCCGGCGATCGGCCGGGCTGTTGCCAGGCGTTCGAGAGCCGCTTCAGCGTCGTTTCCGGCCGTGTCGTCCGCAATTCCAATCAGATTCTTACGGGCCATGGATTACTTCCTCCCCCAAACCTGACGGATCAGTTCTTCGATCTCGCCATTGACCTGGTTCAGCGAATCCATGGCGCGGTCGTAGGTGCCGCGGACGAATTGCGAGCGCTCGACTTCGTAGAGTGTCTGCTTCGTCACGCCGGCATCGGAGATAGCCGTCGACTTCACCATCGCGTTCTGCAGCATGCGGTTGCCGAAAATGGCGCGCATAAAGCCGGTCATCTGGCTCTGCGGACCGTCATTCGGCTCGAAACGCGTGCCGAGATAGCGCATCCAGTCGTAACTTGTGCGCCCTCCGGCCTTCTCGACGACACTCATCAGCTCACTCGTCATCGACAGGAACTGCGACATCGACATGACGTCGAGCATCTGCGGATGCACGGTGATGAGAACGGATGTGGCGGCGCAGAGCGCCGACATGGTCAGGAAGCCGAGTTGCGGCGGGCAGTCGATGACGACGATATCGTAGAAACTCTCGATTTCCGCCAATACGTCGCCGATGCGCGCGAAGAAGAGGGTTTCGGCAGCGCCACCTACCATCATTGCCTTTGGCGTCTCATGCTCGAATTCCATGAGCTCGAGATTGCCGGGAATGAGGTGAAGGTTGGCCGTGTAGGTCGAACGGACGATGTCGGCGATCGGTCGCGGCTCGTCGTAGCGGATCGCGCCGTAAAGCGTTTCGCCCTCACCAACGTCCAATTCCGGCTGGTGGCCGAAGAGGGCGGAAAGCGAAGCCTGCGGATCAAGGTCGATCGCGAGCGTCCGGTAGCCGCGGAGGGCCAGATATTGGGCAAGGTGGGCAGATGTCGTCGTCTTCGCCGACCCGCCCTTGAAATTCATGACCGATATGACTTGAAGCTTCTCGTCGCCGCGGCGGTGCGGGACGTATTTCCCGGATTTGCCGCCTTCGTCGAGAACGCGGCGGATGCGCTCGATGTCCTCAACGGCGTACATGCGCCGACCGTTTGACAAGGGCGCCGGGCCGTGGCCCTCTGAGGCCACCTGCCTCAGGTAGCCTTCACCGATTCCAATGAAGGCGGCCGCTTCGGCAGGGCTGAAGAGGCGCATCGCCTTTTGGGCTTGCGGAGGGAAGATCTTCTTTTGATGCTGCTGCAGCTGATGCGCCAGTTCCAAAGCATCGGCAGCCAGAAGCGTCGGCAGATGCTCCTGTTCGTCGTGACCTTGAATTTTCTGTTGCAACATTGGGTTCCCCGAAAACTGCGCAAAAATCGTCATATCGGAACAATATGCGCAGATGCACTATGCTCCGATTCGGTTCGGTTTTACAAATGCATAGCGATCTATACCCAAGGCCCTGATTTGGCTGCGAATGAAGCCGGGATCGCGGCCGGTTGTCCGCGGACAACTGCGACTTCGTGGTGAAGGTTGCCACAGCTTGGCGGGTCATTTTCCGGTCGAGACGAGAAGCTCTAATAGAGTATAGAATTTATAGACTATTGACAGATGAGCGGATTGTGTCACGATTGTGTTTATCAGAGACGTGACGCGAGAAGGTTCGCTATGTTCTATCTTGGTGGAATGACCCTCGGTTATCTGGCGCCGCCGCCACCGAAGGCGACACGGCAATCGCGAGTGGAGGTCGGGACGGCTCCGGTTGAAAAGCCGGACTGCGATGAGTCTGACCGCAATCAGGAATGGGCGCGTGCGTTCCTGACGCCCTGGCATCTCCTTTATTGATCATCAGGCGGCGAGGTGTTTGCCGCTGCAGCTGTTGACACCTGTCAACACAGGTGTATCGCGGCATCCGCCGCCATGGTGGAAAAGCGCGAAACAGCGAGAGAAGGACTGTTTCACCGCCGGGAAATGATTAAGTTCGGTGTCATGGACACCAAGCAAGACCGAACCGTTTCGAACGATCAGCCCGACGATAATAGCCAAGGACAGCCCTTGTCGTTGCATCAGCGTATCCTCGGGGATGTGGAAGGACGCATCCTCTCCGGGGAGTGGCCGCCGGGTCACCGCATTCCATTCGAACACGAGTTGACTGAACAGTATGACTGCTCGCGAATGACCGTGAACAAGGCGCTGACCGAATTGGTCAAGCGCGGATTGATCGAGCGGCGACGCAAGTCGGGCAGCTACGTTACGTTTCCGCAGGTACAGTCGGCGGTCATGGAAATCCATGACGTCAAGCTCGAAGTCCAATCTCTGGGGCTCGACTATAGTTTTCAGCTGGACGAGCGAAAGGTTCGCAAGGTGGAGAGCCGGGACTTCGAACGCCTGGATCTTCCGACATCGGCGAGGCTGCTGGATGTAACGTGCCGGCATTTTGCCGGTGGGCGTCCCTTTTGCTTCGAAGAACGCCTCATCAGCTTAGCGGCGGTGCCCGAGGCGGAGGCGGAATTGTTTGAGGCCGCCGCACCCGGTTCGTGGCTGCTTGGCAAGGTGCCGTGGAGCACGGCCGAACACCGCATTCGCGCCGTTGCGGCGAACAAACTGGCGGCGCAGGCGCTCGACATTTCGACCGGCACCGCCTGCCTGGTCATCGAACGCCGCACCTGGAGCGGTCGTGCGCCGGTCACGCATGTGCGGCTGACCTATCCCGGTGATCGCCACGAACTCGTCGCTCAGTTCGCGCCGAGTCCGATCGGATAGCCGGCTAACGCTCCGCTACCGGCTGGCAACATGCCAGTTGTCCGCGGACAACTGGCTATTCTCCAACCACGCGCAAGACAGGGGCTGGGCCGTTGCCGGAAAAGGCGAAGACCTCGATCGGCTCGCCAATGCCCCTGACCGGATAGGAGCCGAGATGCTCCATGCTGGATGCGCAACCGGCCAGTTCGACGAAGGCCCGCGACAGAAGCACCGGCCGCTTCGTTTCCTTGGTCAGGCTCTCCAACCGCGAGGCGATGTTGACCGCGGGGCCGATCACCGTAAAGTCCAGCCGACGGCGCGAGCCGATATTGCCGTACATCACGTCGCCGACATGGACGCCGATCCCGTAGCCAAGGGGCTCACGGCCTTTTTGGACGTTGTCCTTGTTGAGGAGAGCGATCGCCGCCTCCGCCTCACGGATTGCCTGCAGCAGGTTTTCGGCAGCATCCGCTTTGCTGAGCGGGAAGATCGCCAGCAGCCCATCGCCCATGAACTTGAGGATCTCGCCGCCGTACCGCTCGATCGGTTCCGACATGGCGTCGAAATAGCCGTTGAGCAGATCGATCACGTCGTCGCGTGGCCACAGGTCGGAGAGTTTCGTGAAGTCGCGCAGGTCGCAGATCAAAATGGCGGCACCGACGGTAACGCCACTGCCGCGCGTCGTGGCGCCGGCGAGGATCTGTTCGCTGGCATGCGGGCCGACATAGGTTTCGAGCAGCGTGCGCACGAACCGGTTTTTCAGCCGGATTTCGCTGACGAGCGCCAAGGCGGGTAGAAGATCTGAGAGAAGGCCGACGTGCTCATCCTCGAAGCCGCCCTCTCGGTCGGTGGTGAAGGTCACGACATGGCGCTTGCCCAGTGTGTGTTCGAGCGGCCAGGCAATGTACTCGGTCAAGCCTTCGGCCTTCAGGTCGGCATAAAGCGAGTTTTGAGACTGCTCTTCCGTCAGGGCTTCCAGGTTCGTGCGAACCTCGGTGCCGCCGTTGTTGATCACATAGAGCGGGCTGTTGAGGTAGAGCGCGGTGTTTTGGGTCCCATAGTCGTAGAGATCGATTTCGGCCTCCGCCAGGCCCTTGCGCCACAGAATGCGGGCACCGAGCCACTGCGGGTGGTTGATCCGGAAATGCAGCGTCGCGCGTGCAACCGGGACACCGACTGCCTGCAGCCGTTCGCACATTTCAACGAGGATGTTGTCGATAAACCGCTCGTTGCGGGTTTCGATGATCAGCCAGTCGAGCACGCTCCGGCGCCGAGCGGCCCAATTTCCTTCCTCGAGCGAAGGTGAGGGGGCCTGTGAAGACATCTGCATCTGCAATTCTCCATGCTGGTTGAACGCTCAGCCGTTCCTCCGGCGAACGTTCGCGATGTATCGCTGCAAATGTGGAGCATCAGCGGCGGCTTGATAAGGGGGAAGCCGAAAGCTTTTGAGAAAAGGGGATAGTTACGTCGCATTCACGCCGATTGGTGCGCCAAGCGGCTCCCATCGAGAAGCGGCAAGTGCAAGCGGACGCGGGCCCCCCGCCACGGGCCGGCAAGGATGTCGACACGGCCGCCATGCAGACGGGCGATCTCCCGTGCCAGATTGAGCCCCAATCCGGCTCCCGTAGAACGTGGACGCAAGCGATAGAAAGGCTCGAATACGCGCTCGCGTTCCTCGACAGGAATTCCGGGGCCCTCGTCCTGGATTTCCAAACCGCCCGCGGCATTGACCTGCACGGTAATCGTGCCGGTGCCGCCGCCATGTTCGATGGCGTTGCGCAAGAGATTGGCGACAGCCTGCTCGATCTGGCGTCGCCGAGCGCTGACACGGGCCTCCGGCACCTCGGTTTCGAACGCCAGCTCGTAGCCTGCCTCGAACGCCAACGGCGCAAAGTCGGCGGCGGTGTTTCTCGCGAGTGCAACAAGGTCTACTACTTCGAGTGCGCCACCGGCATGCTCGAGCACCTGCCGGTCGAGAAGCTGCTGGGCGAGGTGGGACAGACGCTCGATATCCAGCCTCAGGCGGGCGCTTTCCGGGGCTTCCTGCAGAAGTTCGGCACGGGTTCTGAGGATCGCGATCGGGGTGCGCAATTCGTGCGCTGCGTCGGTGAGGAAGCGGTTGCGCTGGTCATATCCCTCGCCGAGCCGCGCCAACGCCTTGTTGAAGGCCCGCACCAAAGGGGCAATCTCCGTCGGTACGTGTTCGGTTTCGAGCTGAACCGCGCGATTGTCGATATCGATGCAGCCGGCCTGGTCAGCGGTCGATATGAGGCTTGCCAACGAACGCCGAACGACGGCCGGCGCCGTCACCAATGTGGTCACGCCCATGACCAGAACGATCGGCAGCAGCAAGCAAAGGATGAGCAGCGCGATCATCGGTACGACCTCGGTCCAGGTCGTCGTGCCGTCGAGGTCGCGTGCCATGTCGACATTGACGCTGATCTGCACGTCCAGCGGGCCATCGTCGCGGCGCGAAGCAACGGTCGAGGTGATGATCTGAACGCGGCCGGCGTCGGTGTCGGCGTTGTGGAGGACCGCGTCCGGTAACTTTCCGCCATCATCGAAGAGCAGCTTCGCACCTTCCACACGTCGGAGCAGGGCGCCACCGCTTTCGCCATAGGGAGGAGGAACGTTTCCCTGTCGGAGAACCTGACCGGCGTCGTCGCGGATGATGAACCAGAGATTGGGATGGGACTGGCGTAGCTCGCGCAGCTCGTCGGTCTCACGGACCATCAACGCGCCGCTCGCATCGCGCCCGACGCCGCGGTCGAGAACATCCACCGCCGCTTCGTTGTCGACGAGGAGGCGCGGCTGGGCGATGAACAATGCCACGAAAAGCAGGCCGATAAAGACAAACAGCGTTGCCGCCTGCAGCAGGATGAGGCGGCGCACGAGCACCCATTGCAGTGAGCGGGGCCGAGCCTTCGTCATGTCGTTGCGCGCAGGAGATAGCCGAGGTTGCGGATAGCCCTGATCTCGACGCCGGCACCGACATCATCGAGCTTCCGGCGCAGGCGCGACAGATGCGAGTCGAGCGCATTGGATTCGATCTCGTCTTCCATGGCGTAGACCGATTCCTCCAATGTCGCCCTGAGCACGGTTCGGCCCGGTCGACGCATCAAGGCTTCGAGCGCAAGGCGTTCTCTGCGCAGGAGATCGAGGGGCTTGTCGTCCACGGCCGCTTCGCGGTGATGGAAGTCGTAGATCAGGCGTCCGACCTTGGTCTGCTCGGCTTTCAATGAGACGGGGCGGCGGGCGAGCGCCCGCAGCCGGGCCATCAGTTCTTCGACGGCAAACGGCTTGGACAGATAGTCGTCGGCGCCGGCATCGAGCCCGGCGACCCGATCGTTGATCGATCCCAATGCCGTCAGCATCAATATCGGCGCCGCAACCCCGAGACTGCGCAGTTTCGGAATGAGGTCCAGGCCCTCGCCATCCGGTACTCGGCGATCGAGCACGACGACGTCATAGGGCCAGAGCTCGGCGACGGCTTCGGCATCGGCCAGCGTCGCGACGTGATCGACGATCACCTGACGCCGCTCCAGCGCCGCCTTGAGGGCCGAAGCCATCTCCGGCTCGTCTTCCAGCAGCAGGATGCGCATGCCAGTTCTCCCGATTGCAGGTCTTCCTGAGCAGGTTACTCAATGAAAAGATACATAAATTCAAATGCTTACAATGAACTCCATCCGCCTCGCAGTGAGGTTGAAGCCATCACTCGCATTCCAGCTTCGGCTGGCGGAAATTGGTGATGTACCAGCGGCCCTGCTGCATGCGCGCGTAGAATGTATAGAAGCATTCCTGCTCTTCGACGTAGCCCGGCGTCGAGTATTCCTCGTAGCGCATTCCTCGGCGCGTGTCCCTGATTTCACCACTGGATGTGCCGGAGACGACATTCGTCGAGATCTTGCGCCATTGATAGGCCCGTTCGTTCCAACTGAGATCAAGAATGTTCGTCGGCGGACCGTAGTCGATGATGACGGATTCGACCGGCTGGCCGATATAGGTTTTCATGGTGTCGGAAGCGCAGCCGGCGAGGAGCAACGCGGTAGCGGCAAAACATGCGAGGGCGCGGCGCCCCTTGCTGAAGAACATGACGGGTCCCGGTTTGTCCCGCATCGCCAGGCGTCCACCCGGACGCACAAAGCCCGCGGTCGTGCATTGACCTTTGGCATCCCCCGGTCGATCGCGAGTCCGGAGTGATGCAGCGAGAGAGCGGGTGCTAAAGGGGCAAGATTACAGGGACATTGCGTGGCCCGAGGCGCGGGACGTCGATGCGCTGTCATCGGACCAGAATCGAACCGGAGAACAGCCTGTGACTGACGATGGGCAAAACGAGCCTACGAAACGATACTGCGCGTGCTCGCCGTCGTTCTGATCGAGATCAGGGCGACCGAAAACCTGCAGATGGCCCAGATACTTGCGGACGTCTTCCACAACGTTCCGGCCGGGATCTCCAGCGGGTTCTACGCTGAGGCGATCGAGGCCGAGGTTATTGCACGGGCGGCGAGACTGGACTGTCAGCGCCAGATCGCAGCGATGTTCGACGCCGCGACGAGAAAATCCGTGAAACAGGGAGACTGACTCCGCAACCTGAAGCAAGAATCTTCAGGCAGCGCGATCCGCTTTTTTCCCCGGCTTCGCAGCGTCAGCCGCATAAACGAGACCGGGCTGGACGATCCATTCGCCGGTACGAAGTGCCCGCACGTCGAAGCCGCCGGATGTCAGGCGCGGCGCCACGCCAACGAAGCGGTAATGAAGGCCGTCGCCATCGCTTACGGCTTCCCGTATGGGCTTGCCGGCAAGATAGCCGATCACGGCGCCCTCGAATGCGACGTCCGCCAGAATGAAGTATTCCGTCGGCAATCGGCGGCTGGTCTTGGGGCTGGGCTTGAACCCGTTCGTGAATTTCATTGTCTTGCTCGTCGTGAGACGTTCCGGAACCGGGGAGGACCGGTGCCGAGGCGTCTATGCATTTCTCTCGTTTGCCACGCGGGGCGCGATGGGCGTCTACCCACCGCTGCAGTCAGGCTGCATATTGCAAAGATAACACGTACCGCATGCCGGCGATGTTCCCGGCGGCACGGCGCGTCTCAAGCCATCGAAAAACGGCGCTACGAAGGCGGAGCCATCGGGGTAGCTCGAACCAAGGTAGGAAATCGCTTGGGAAGTCAGGCGCGGGGCATAAAGAACCCATAAAGGCCGGAGCATAGTGGCGTTTTCAGGCAGCGCCTCCGCAGTACCGGCGGAAGGTCGCGTTTCGGATCGGCTGCGTCAAAAAAATCTTGCCAACACCGTTGTATCGTTTCATTCGGCCATATTCTCGACACCGAGATTGTCGACCTCTTCCCGCAGGCTGGGACCACCCGGCGCTCACCGAGCGCCCGCTTCCGCCTCCTTTATGGGAGGCAGGGGCGGGCGTTTTGCGCCTTTCGAGAGATCATCCACTTGTCATACGACAAACCCTCCGGGCACGTCACGAAACGTATCGTGCTGCACTTTCCGGGCTTTGAGCCCTTGGACGCCATCAGGCACCAGGCGCGCTACAAGCGATCAGCGGTGAAGACCGCCAAGCTTCAGGACTTCGAGGTCGAGGTGGGACCGGTACACACCGAAGGGCCTAGCCGCTACTTCGATGTCGACAGTCAAGGCGTCGATTGGCGAACGATGAGCCGCGTCTATGTTTTCGATCACGACGAAATCGTCAAAAGCCTGAACGGCCGGTCGACGCTGCGCAGAATGGTTGCGGGATATTCGAGTGCCGCGCGCGTCGTCTGGGAAGGCGGCGCATTTTCCTACTTCCGGCATGCCTGGCGCTTCGGCCTGTTCTTCATTTTTCCGTTCCTGCTCGTCGCGATCGGCATTGGCCTGAGCCTGCTGATCGGCACCGCGCCCTATTGGCTTGCGCTGGAGTCTTCGTTTCTGGTCCTGAGCGCGATCGTCGCCTACGTCGCCTTCTTCAAGCTGTTTCTCCCCTGGTCGGAGAAATGGCACACCCTGCATCTCTTTTCCGATTGGGAATTGGCCGTCGCAGTCGCCAGACTGGAAAAACCATATTTTAAACAATGGCTTGAGGAGAACCTGGCATCCGTGCGGGCAGCGCTCAACGAGCCGGCCGACGAATATGTCATCACCTCCCACAGCATGGGGTCCAGTATCGCCACTCAGGTTATCGGCACTTTGGTGGAAAGAGAGCCGAGCCTGTTCGAGGGAAAACGCATCATCTTCGTCACACTCGGCGGCGCGATCCTGCAGTGCGCGCTGCTGCGCTCCGCCGAGGTCTTGCGGGCGCGTGTCGGGGCCATCGCCCGTGTGAAGGACATCTTCTGGTTCGATGTCCAATGCCTCACCGATGCGATCAATTTCTACAGATGCCAGGTGGTGGCACTCGCCGGGCACCATGATGCGCCTCAGCCGCCGATCGTCTTCATACGGCTAAAGCACATGCTTTCACCGGAACGCTATCGCAGGATCAAGCGCGATTTCCTTCGGGTTCACCGCCAATATGTGCTCGACGCCGACGTCCGCGCGCCCTTCGATTTTACGCTAATGACGGCCGGACCATTCCCGGCCGCCTCATTTGCAAATCCGAACTGACGAAGGCGTCTCAGGATTTCAGCAGGGAGATGCCGCTTTCCCGATCGAAGAGGTGGAGACCTTCGGGCTCGACCGCGAAGGTGACAGCGTCGCCCGGTTTCGGGCAGGCGCTGGCCTTGACCAGCGCGCCGATTTCCTTGCCAGCAAAAAGGAAGGTCACCAACGCGTCATTGCCGTGAAACTCGACGAGATCGGCAATGCCTGACATGCGATTGGGGCCGGCCTCGGCGATTTTCAGATCCGCCGGCCGTATGCCGAGCACCAGCGGTTGGCCATGGCGCAGGGCGAACTTTCCATCCGAGATCGAGAAGTTGCCACCGGCACTGCGCAGCAGCCATCCGCCTTCGGTCCTATCCGCGGTGACGTCGATGAAGTTCATGTTGGGCGTGCCGATGAAGCCGGCGACGAAGAGCGTGCGCGGGCGCTCGTAGATTTCGGCCGGCGTTCCGACCTGTTCGATCGCACCGCCCTTCATCAGCACGATGCGGTCTGCGAGCGTCATCGCCTCCAGTTGGTCGTGCGTCACATAGATGGTCGTGGTCTTCAGCTTCTGGTGCAGCCGTGCGATCTCGACGCGCATGTGGTTGCGAAGCTTGGCGTCGAGATTGGAAAGCGGTTCGTCGAAGAGGAAGACCCGCGGCGTCTTGATCATGGCGCGGGCGATGGCGACGCGTTGTTGTTGTCCGCCGGACAACTCTGTGGGCTTGCGGCCGAGATAGGGCTCGAGCCCCAGCGTCGCAGCCACAGCACGGATGCGCGTGTCGATCTCCGCCTTCGGCACCTTCATTCGCTTTAGTCCGAAGGCGATGTTGTCGTAGATCGTCATGTGCGGGTAGAGCGCGTAGTTCTGGAAAACCATGGCGACGCCGCGGTCGCGTGGCGGCAGGTCGTTGACCGTCCGCCCGCCGATCGACACGGTGCCGCCGGAAATATCCTCAAGACCGGCGATCATGCGCAGAAGTGTGGACTTGCCGCAGCCCGAAGGACCGAGAAACACGATGAACTCGTGATCGGCCACATCGAGGTTGAAATCCGTGATGACGTCGACGGCGCCATATTGCTTGTCAACGCTGGAGCAGACGATGTTCGCCATGGCTCAATCCTTCCCGCTGTCCATGAGGATCTGCAGCTTGATGTCGGTTGGCCGGGCTGATGCGGCTCGCTCGAAGGCTTTGATGCTGTCTTCGAACCGGAACGTGTCTGTGATCAGCGGCTTCAAGTCGACCTTGCCCGATGCGATCAGCTGCAACGCGCGGTCGAAGATATTGGCGTAGCGGAACACCGTTTCGATGCGGACCTCCTTCGAGATCGCGCCCGGCACGTCGAACTGGACGGCTTCGACCGGCAGACCGACCAGCACGATGGCGCCGCCCGGTCGAACGAGATCGAAGATCCCCGAAAAGGCTTTGGCACTGCCGCTTGCTTCGAACACGATGTCAGCGCCCCAGCCGCCGGTCTCGGTGGCGATGACGTCGGCAAAGGCGCGATCAGCGATGTTGACCGGGATGATGCCCGGATATTGGGCGGCGATCGCCAGCTTCTCGGCGCTGAAATCGGAGATGAAGACGCGGCTGCAGCCGCCGGCGAGGGCTGCCAACGCCACCATGATGCCGATCGGCCCGCAGCCGATGACGGCAGCGACATCGCCCGGTGCGATCCGGGCGCGGGCGGCGGCCTGCATGCCGATGGCGAAAGGTTCGACCATCGCGCCTTCGGCAAAGGAGACGTTATCCGGCAGCTTGTAGGTGAAGGCTGCGGGATGGACGACGAAGGGGGCGAGCACGCCGTGCACCGGCGGCGTCGCCCAGAAACGCACCTTGGGGTCGACATTGTAGATGCCGAGCTTTGAGGCACGAGACGAAAGATCGGGAACACCCGGCTCCATGCAGACGCGGTCGCCGACTTCAAGCGTTTCGACATTGCTGCCGACCGCGACGACGGTGCCGGCCGCCTCGTGCCCGAGCACCATCGGCTCGCGCACCACATAGGGGCCGATCGCGCCGTGGGTGTAATAGTGCACGTCGCTGCCGCAGACGCCGACTGTGTGGATAGCGATCTTGACGTCATCCGGGCCGAGCTCCAGCGGGAGATTGATCTCCCTGAGCGCGAGCTTGCCTTTTTGCTCGAGGACCAACGCTTGCATGAAGGATTTCCTTGTTTTTCCAGTCTCGGGTTTCATTGGGTCTTGCGCTTGAAGGCGCTGTTGAGCATGCCGCTTAAGACCCCGATGAAGAGCAGCGGCGGGATGGACAGAAGCACGACGGAGGCGTTGAGAATGCCCCAGGGCACGTCTCGGCCGAGCTGGGTCAGTTCCGAAGCTACGATCGGCAGGGTCTTGGCGTCCGACGTCGTCAGCATCAGTGCGATCAGGAACTCGTTCCAGACGAGCACGAAGGCGAAGGCGACGGCGCCGATGAGCGAGCGCAGCGCTATCGGCAGCGCGATGAGGAAGAAGATCGCATAGGGGCCATAACCGTCGACGCGGGCGGCTTCCTCGACTTCCTTCGGCACTCGGGCGAAGGCCGGAACGCTGAGCCAGATGATGGTCGCAAGCGTCAGCAGCGAATAGGTGACGATCATCGAGAGGCGCGTGTCGTAAAGCCCGAAGTCGAGCCAGATCACCATCAGCGGAATGGCGATCGCCACCGGCGGCAGGAAGCGCAGCGACAGCACGAAGAACTGGATGTCGCGGGACCAGCGGTTGGGATAGCGCGCGATCGCATAAGCCGCCGGCAGGCCGAGCATGGCACCGATCAGAACCGCAGCGCCTGATATCAAGAGCGAGTTGACGAGGCCGGCAAAGACACTTTCACGGCCAAGCACGTAGGCGAAGTTGTCGAGCGTCGGCTCAAAGATGAACAGCGGTGTCGGCGTGACGATGTCGACGCGGTTCTTGAAGGCGTTGAGCGCCGTCCAGAACATCGGAAAGACGGCGGAGAAAGCGGCAAGGGCGAGGATCAATCGGCCAATGAGGCGGCCAAGAGTGTGGGCAGTCATCACTGAACCCTCTTCCAGATGAAGGTGAAGGCGATCGAGGTGGCGATCATCATCAGTACGGCCATGCTTGAGGCGTAGGAAATGCGGCCGGACTCGATGAAGCCTTGTGAGAAGGCGTACATGTCGAGTGTTTCGGTCGCGATGCCGGGGCCGCCGCGGGTCATGACGTAGATCAGGTCGAAGGCGCGCAGCGATTCGATCATCTTGACGAAGGCGAGCGAGATCAGCGGCGCCTTCAGCATCGGAAGCGCAATGAAAGCATAGATCTCCCAGGTGCGGGCGTGGTCGAGCCGTGCCGCCTCGAAGGGCTGCGGCGGCAGCGTTTCCAGCAACTTCAGCACGACGACGGCGAAGAACAGACCCCATTGCCAGACGTCCACCAGCGCCACGGTCGCAAGTGCGGTTGCCGGGTTGGAGAGCAGGTCGAGCGGCTGGCCGGTGATCGCCTTGTAAGGATAGGTGGCGATGCCATAGAGCGGATGGAAGGCGAACTTCCAGACGAAGGCGGCCGAGACCCTGGGCAGGATCACCGGCACCAGAAACAAGAGCGCCAGCAGATTGCGCGTCCGCGGCGCGACGCATTCGAACAGCAGGATGCCGAGGCCGACGGCGATCAGAAGCGTCATGCCGACGGTCACCGCTTCCCAGGTCAGGGAGACGCCGATGGCGTTGATGAAACGCCGATCAGAGAACAGGTCGATATAGTTGGCGAAGCCAATGAGGCTGCCGTCGGGACGGCTGAGCTCGCGGTTCTGGAAGGAGATGTAGATCGCATAGGCCGTCGGCACGAGGGCCAGCACGGCGAGGATCCCCATGGCCGGGGTGAGGAACACCGCCGGCAGACTGTTTTTCTGCTTCATGTCATGACGTCCTACGGCTTGTCGCGCCGATGGTGCGGCGGTCCACCGGCGCGGCTTTTTGCCTGCCGATGGACCCTGGGAGGAACGGTGTTACTGGCTGCGGGCAACCAGGTCCTTGGCAAAGCCGTCGAGTTCGTCGAGGCCTTCCTTGATGTCGCTGCGCGTTCCGGTGATCAGCTCTTCCAGGATGATGCCCCAGCGATCGCCGAGATCAGGCCATTGCGGGCTCTGCCAGAAATTGACGGCAGTGACCTTGCCGGTGTCGGCGAGCGCCTGGCCGAGATCGGGACCATAGAGCTCCGCGAATTTCGGGCTGGTCATGATGCTGGTGCGGTTGAGCTCGCTGAACTGGTTCGCCTCAAGCCGCCGCGCCTCGTTTTCCTTGGAGGTCGCCCAGGCGATGAAGAGACCGGCGCAGGCCTTGGACGCTTCGTCCTTGTTGGCCTTAGTGCCGATCGCCAGACCGTGGCCGTAGCCGCCGCCCGTCAGCGGTGCCGGCGGCGGCAGGTAGCCGACCTTGCCCGCCACCTTCGAGGATTTCGGATCAATCGCCATGCCGACGAGCGGGGTGGATTCGATGAGCATCGCCACCTGGCCGGAGGTGAAGGCGCCGACTGCCTCGTCCCAACCACCGGTCTGGCTACCCGGTGCCGAGTACTTGAACAGTTCGAGATAGGTCTCGGTCGCCTTGACTGCCTGTTCGCCGTCGAAGACGGGCGTCTTGCCGTCGAACCAGTTGCCGCCGAAGCCCTTAAAGAATGGCATCCAGCGCCAGACATTGGCGCCCGAGCCGCGCTGGCCGCGCAGTGCCGTGCCATAGATGCCCTGGTCCGGTTGATTGAGCTTCTTCACCGCGGCGATGTATTCGTCGAGCGTCTTCGGCGGCGCGATGCCGGCCGCTTCGAGCAGGTCCTTGCGGTAGACCATGAGGTCGCCGCCGCCGGTGATCGGCGCAAACCAGACCTTGCCGTCATAGGTCGCGACCTTCTGCCGGCCGGGATCGAAATCGGCATAGTCGTAGTCCGCAGGATAGTAGTCCATCAGCGGTGCGACCCAGCCGGCGGACGCAAAGAGCGCAACATTGGCCTCGTCGATGTAGTAGACGTTGTACTTGCCGATGGTCGAGGCGTCGGCCTTTGTCTTGGCGCGCCGGTCGTTTTCGTTGAGATAGTCGATTTCGAAGGATGCGCCGCCGGAGAGCTTCTCGAATTCGGACTTGTAGTCCTCGAGCAGCGTCAGGCCGTCGCGCGGCTGGGCGAGCACCTTGATCGTGCCCGAGCATTCGGCGGCGACCGCGACATTCGTCAGGCCGGTGGAAAGAAGGCATGCGAAGGCGATGCTCGAAACGAGCGTCTTGGTTTTTTTCATGTGAAGGACCTCCCCAAGGTCTTTGCGATACGCGCCGGAAACTCCTCAGTTCCAACGCACTCTTCCGGGTAGCGAACCGTTTCGCTGCCCACGATGATAGGCGCAATGATCCACCGAGCTAGCGCGCTCGATGCGGCCAATCTGTACTTTCTTGCGAGATTCTACCCATGATAAGCTATTTGCAGCGCAGCAAACGCAAGGATTCATCGTCTACGTTCGGGAGCCGGCCCTAAAGGCGTGCGGGACGGCGCTGTCCCGTCAGCCGCCGATAAGCTGACGGCGTCATCTTGTGCTGCCGCAGGAAGGTGCGGTTGAAGTTGGAGATGTTGAGGTAGCCGACTTCGAAGCAGATGTCGGTGATCGGCATGTCGGTTTCGGCCAAAAGCTTGCACGCTTGCCAGATGCGCAGCTTGTTGACGTGGTCGGTGAAGGTGTTGCCGGTGTTCTTCTTGAAGAAGCGGGAAAAGGCCGTTTCGCTCATGCCGGCGCGCCTGGCGAGATCGGCCAGGTGGATATCGGTCGCAATGTTCTCGTAGATGAAGGCCAGAGCGCCGCGGAGCACGTCGAGCGATTGCTGGTCGAGCTCCGGCGCGAATTCCGGCGAGGAGAGCAGTTCGTACTCTTCGGTGCTCACCAGCAGATCGAGCAACTGAATGAACAGCGAGAAACGCGAAAGCCCTTTCAGGCTCCCCATGCGTTCGATCAGTTCGCCACCTTGTGCCCGGGTCTCGCCATGAAACACCAGGCCGCGTTCGGCGCGTGCAAAGAAGGTCTCGAGCTCGGCAAACTCCGGCAAGGCGTCGGTGATCTCGCGCATCCGGTCCGGATGGAACTGGATGACGATGTCGCGTCCTTCGATCACTTCGTCGGGCTCGGTCGCCGTCACCCAGTCATGCGGCAGATTGCTGCCGATGACCGTGAGGTAGCCCGGATCGAACTGGCCGATGTGATCGCCGACGAAGGCAAGGCCAGAGGCTTTCCGGATGAGATGGATCTCGATTTCCGGATGGAAGTTCCAGACGTTCCGCTCCCAGGGATAATCGTCGAGACGCCAGAGGAACGTCTCGTTGACGTTGGTGACGATGTGCTCGAAGGTCGGCGGATTGGTTGCGAGCGAAGTCGGCCTCGCCGGCGGGCGCTTGGAGCTTCGCGCCGTGCTCATCGCCCGATCTCTGTTCGCGAAATGCCGATCGTTGTCTCCCTTCGCAGAGGTTGTTGCCTCAGGCGCGCTCCGCCCAGATCTTCGCCAGTTCGACGAGTGTCTTGACGCTGCGCTCCATATCCTGGCGGCTGACCCATTCGAGCGGTGAGTGGAAGGCATGACCGCCGGCAAAAAGATTGGCCGAGGGCAGGCCCATGAAGGAGAGCCGCGAGCCGTCCGTGCCGCCGCGGATGCTGCCGCGGACCGGCTGCATGCCGGCGCGCCGGATCGCCTCGATGGCGTTCTCGACGATTTCCGGATGGCGATCGAGCACGGCCTTCATGTTGCGGTACTGCTCTTTGACCTCGAAGCTGTAGGTCGAGCCGGGGTAGGCCTTCATCACGTCCTTGACGATCGTTTCGAGTACCGCTTCCTTCTCGACAAGGCCCGCCTCGTCGAAGTCGCGAACGATGAGGCCGAGCTGCGCCTTGTCCATCGAGCCGGTCACACCGGTCGGATGCACGAAGCCATCACGGCCCTCGGTACCTTCGGGAGACAAGTTTCTTGGAAGCCGGCTAATGATGTTGCCGGCGATCTTGATGGCGTTCTCCATCTTGTCCTTGGCGAAACCAGGATGGATCGCCACGCCATGAATGACGATCTCGACACCATCGGCGGAAAACGTCTCGTCCTCGATATGCCCGGCCGTTTCGCCGTCGACTGTGTAGGCGAACTCGGCGCCGAGCTTGTTGAGGTCGACCTTGTCGACGCCGCGGCCGATCTCCTCGTCGGTGGTGAAGAGCAGCTTGATCGTGCCGTGCTTGATAGCCGGATTGTCGATAAGCACCTGCGCAGCCGTGACGATCTCGGCCAGGCCGGCCTTGTCGTCGGCACCGAGTAGCGTCGTACCGTCGGTGGTGACGATGTCGTTGCCGATCTGGTCGTTCAAAACAGGGTGATCGCTGACGCGGATAATCTGCTGTGGGTCGCCCACAAGCCGGATGTCTCCGCCCTGGTAGTTGCGCAGGATCTGCGGTTTGACATTGGTGCCGGTGAAATCGGGCGCCGTGTCCATATGCGAGCACCAGCAGATCACCGGCACAGGCTTGTCCACGTTCGAAGGAATGGTGGCGTAGACATAACCGTTTTCGTCGAGATGGGCGTCCGCAAGACCGATCGCGAGCAATTCCTCGACGAGCACGCGGCCGAGGTTCTTCTGCTTCTCCGTGGAAGGCTGCGTCTTCGACTTGGCGTCGGATTGGGTGTCGATGACGACGTAACGGAGGAAGCGGTCGAGAACGGTATCGGTCATGAGCGGGATCCAATGCTGATGGGCGTGGAATCGCTATACTCCCAGACCGGGGCGAGGGAAAGTGTGCGGCCGCCTATCCGCGATGGCGGCCGCGTGTGTTCGCCCGATGTTAGCATCTCCGAGCATGCTGCGTTTGGCGGTGAGGCATCAGTAGGTCTTGCCGGCCTGTCCTTCGGGTCCTGTCTCGGTCTTGGTTCCCTTGAACTCCGCTGCGAGCTTGGACGTTGCGCCGACCAGCAGGCTGACGTCGTTGCCGACGGCGACGAAGGTGGCGCCGAGCTCGAGGTAACGGCGTGCGAGCGTCTGATCGGACGTGAGAATGCCGGCCGCTTTCCCGTGCAACTGGATGCGCAGCAGCGCCGCTTCGACCGCCTCCTGTACTTCCGGCGCACCGGGCTTGCCGAGGAAGCCCATGTCGGCTGCAAGGTCGGCCGGGCCGATGAAGACGCCGTCGACGCCGTCGGTGCTGGCGATCTCGTCGAGGGCGGCCAGGCCGGCGCGGCTTTCGATCTGCAGAAGCAGGCAGATCTCGTCATTGGCCGTCTGCAGGTAGTCCGGGATGCAGTTGAAGGCGGACGCCCGGGCAAGGGCCGCGCCGACACCGCGCACACCGTGGGGCGGATAGCGCACGGCCCGCACCAGTGCCCGGGCCTGTTCGGCGCTTTCGACCATCGGTATCAGCAGCGTCTGTGCGCCGATATCGAGGATCTGCTTGATCATCCAGGTCTCGCCTACAGGCGGGCGGACGATGGCGTGGCTTGGCGAGGCGGAGAGCGCCTGAAGCTGTGCCGCCAGAAGCGGCACGTCGTTCGGGGCGTGCTCGGCATCGAGCAGCAGCCAGTCGAAGCCGGCGCCGCCACAGACCTCCGCGGTATAGGGATTGGCGAGCGCCAGCCAGAGCCCGATCTGCGTGCGTTTCTCGGCGAGAGCCTGTTTGAACGGATTGCGGGGAGCGGGCATGATCGTTCCTATTCGAAGAAGCAGCTGACCGTGCCGGATGGGCCGAAGTCGGCGACGATGGTATCGCCATGACGGGCCTCGACCGGGCGGATGAAGGAACCGGCAAGCACGATTTGGCCGGCCTCGATGCGATCGCCATAGAGCGACAAGCGATTGGCGAGCCAGGCGATGCCGCGGGCCGGGTGGTTGAGCACGCCGGCGCCAAGCCCGGTTTCTTCCACCTCGGCGTTGCGCGAGACGATTGCGCCCATCCAGCGCATGTCGATCGCGTCAGGCCGCATCTGCCGGCCGCCGAGCACGATGCCGGCGTTGGCGGCGTTGTCAGAGATGGTATCGACGATGGTGCGTGCCTTCTTGGTTTCCGGATCGACGCGCAGGATGCGGGTGTCGAGGATTTCGAGCGCCGGCGTCACATAGTCAGTGGCGTTGAGCACGTCGAAGACGGTGACATTTGGCCCGGCAAGCGGCGCCTTCATCACGAAGGCGATTTCGGCTTCAATGCGCGGCTGGATGAAGCGGGTGCCGGGAATGCGCGCGCCGTCTTCGAACAGCATGTCGTCAAAGAGCACGCCGGAATCCGGGATGTCGATATTCAGCGCATATTGCATCGCCTTGGAGGTCAGGCCGATCTTCCAGCCGATCACCCGGCGCCCTGCGGCGATCTTCTGTCTTACCCAGGCGGCCTGCACCGCATAGGCGTCGTCCATGGTCATCTCGGGGTGCTTGAGCGAGAGCAGGCCGGTCTGGACGCGTTCGCGTTCGGCGGTGTCGAGCGCGGCAGCAGCCGCCTCGATCTGGATCTTGTCGAGCATGGGTCAGACCTCGTCGGCAATCGGGTTGATGAGCGTGCCGATCCCTTCGGCCTCGACCTCGACGATATCGCCGGGCTTCAGCCAGATCGGCGGATCGAAGCGCGCACCCGCGCCGGTCGGCGTACCGGTGACGATCACATCGCCGGGAACCAGCGTCGTGAAGGTCGAGACATAGTTGATGATCTTGCGAAAGGAGAAGATCATCCGGCTGGTGCGGTCCTGCTGCCGCACCTCACCGTTCACCCGCGTTTCGAGCTTGATATCCGCGAGCTGGGCTTCATCCGTGAAGGGCACCAGCCAGGGGCCGATCGAGCCGGTTCGGTCGAAGTTCTTGCCCTGGGTGACGTTGAACTTGGCGTGGCGCACCCAGTCGCGGATCGTGCCCTCATTGCAGAGCGACAGCGCCGCGATGTGGTCGAGTGCTGACGCCTCGGGAATCCGGCGCCCGCCCTTGCCGATGACGATGACGATCTCGCCTTCATAATCGAGCTGCGGGCTTTCCGGCGGGCGGATCAGCGGCTGCCCGTGCCCGGTAAAGGAGCGCGGGAAGCGGATGAACAGCGACGGGTTGGAGGGCGCTGCCTGGCCGTCCTTGTACTCCTCGTTACGGTCGGGAAAGTTGACGCCGACGCAGATGATCTTCTCCGGTGCCGGCACCGGGATTTCGTAGCGGATGTCATCGAGCGAAATATCTGCCGGCAGCCCGGCCGCCTCGTCCGCAAGGCGAACGAGCGCACCTGCTTCGATCACCTCGCGCAACGTCGGCCAGGTCGACGCATATCGCTTGGAAAGATCGATCAGACCGCTGCCGGAAACGAGGCCGTAGCCGCTTTTTCCACCAACCGAGAAGCTCACAAAACGGGGGTGGTTCATAGGGCCGCTCCCGTATTCTTTCGATGTTTGTTCAGCGCACCGGCGACTTCGGTGATGACCTCGAAGGCGGTGTCGGCATCCTCTTCCGTCATGTCGAACTGACCGGCCTGGAACCGGATCGCAACGTGGCCGTCGACGCGGGTTTGCGTCAGGTAGATGCGGCCATCGTCATTGATCGCATTGACGAGAGCAATGTTGTGAGCGTCCGAATCCTCTTGACTGCGGTGGCGGAAAGAGAACAGCGACAGCATGGGTTGAGTGACGATCTCGAAATCCCTGTGTTCGGCGAGCCGTGCCGCCAGGCGTTCGGACCAGCGCACATGATGGCGGATCATCGTCTGCAGGCCGTCGAGGCCGTGGAAACGCAGCAGGAACCAGAGCTTGAGCGCTCGAAAACGCCGCCCGAGCGGGATCGTCCATTCGGAATAGTTGATGATGCCGTCTCGGCCGTGGGTCTTCAGGTATTCGGGCTGGATCGCCAAGGTTTTGACCAGATCATCGGGGCTGCGGATGAAATGCGCCGAGCAGTCGAACTGGGCGCCTAGCCATTTGTGCGGGTTGAAGACGACCGAATCCGCCTTCTCGACGCCGGCCCAGAGTTCCCGGAATTCCTCGCAGATCATCGCGGCACCCGCCCAGGCGGCATCGACATGGACGTAGAGACCATGCGCGTGCGCGATGCGCACCACCTCGGCGATGTCGTCGCAGGCGCCCGTACTCGTGCCACCAGTGCAGGCGATCACGCCCGCCGGCAACAGCCCCGCCGCTTTGTCCCTGAGGATGGCTGCTTCCAGCGCGCTCACATCCATCGCGCGTCGCGACCCCTTGGCCGGGATGCGTACGAGATTTTCCTCGCCAATGCCCGACACCCAGATCGCCCGGTCGATCGACGTGTGAACCTGATCGGAGGAATAGATGCGAAGTTGCTTCTGGCCGGCGAGGCCCTTCTTGTTGCCCTGCCAGCCGAGCGCCTTTTCGCGCATGACAAGGACGGCCGAGAGCGTCGCCGAGGAGGCCGAGTCCTGGATCACCCCGGAGAAGCCCTCCGGCAGGCCGATCGCCTGGCGCAGCCAGTCGATCACTTTCGTCTCGAGCTCGGTCGCTGCCGGCGAGGTCTGCCAGAGCATGCATTGCGCCGCCATGGCGGTGACGAGGTATTCCGCGACGACGGAGACGGGTGCGGCATTCGCCGGGAAATAGGCGAAGAAGCGCGGATGCTGCCAGTGGGTCATGCCGGGCAGGATGATCTTCTCGAAATCCTCGAAGATCGCTTCCATGTCCTCGCCCGTCTGCGGCGGACGCGATGGTATCTGCGCGGCGATCGCACCCGGTGCCGTCTGGGCACGCACTCGCCGGTCGCGCAGTGATGCTCGATAGTCGGCACCCCACTGCGCTGCCCTTAGCGACCATTCTCCAAAAGTCTTCTGATCCATCTGCTTCCTCCCGTCCTGCTCTCTTGGCCCTACCCGATCCCTGTTGCCAACTGTCAGGGCGCGATGATCGGTTGGGTTTTCAGGATCGAGTCCCGTGTCTCGGCACCGGCAAACGCGCTGCCTTCCTCGAACCAGGATTTCGGTGCCGGCGCACCCCAGAGCGTCTGGCGCTGCGGGTCCTTCAGGTCCCATTTGATCGGCTCGAGATCGGGATCGACCGTCTGGTAATCCGAGCAGTAGATCTCGATGCGGTGGCCGTCCGGATCGCGCACATAGAGGAAGAAGGCATTGGAGATGCCGTGTCGGCCCGGGCCGCGCTCGATATTGGCGAGCCAGCCGGAGGTCGACATCAGGTCGAGCAGGTCGATGATGTTGAGCGGCGTCGGCACCCAGAACGCGGTGTGGTGCAGCCGCGGTCCGCGGCCGTTGGTAAAGGCGATGTCGTGCACGCCGCCCTTGCGATGGGTCCAGGCGGCCCAGAGCCGTCCGGTCTCCTCGTCGGCGGTGTATTCCGTTACCCGGAAACCGATCTCGTTGTAGAAGGCGACCGCCTGATCGACATCGGGCGAGAAGCAATTGAAGTGGTCGATGCGCAGCGGTTTCACGCCGCGATAAAGCGCATACTTCTGGTGGATCGGCGGCAAGCGGTCCATCTTCGAATAGAATTCGAGCGAGATGCCCTGCGGGTCGCGGGTGCGGAAGGTCCGCGACTGGTAGGGGCGTTCGATCCACTCGACAGGCAGGCCCTTGGCCCCAAAGAAATGCGCGGCCTTTTCGAGATCCTCCTCGCCATAGACCTTGAACCCCAGGTCGCGGGCCTCGGCAGTCGCCGCCTTCTTCAAGATAATGCAATGGTGGCCGCGCTCCTCCATGGCCCTGAGATAGATCGTGTCCGCCGTCTCGTCGGTGACCTGCAGACCCAGCACGTCCACATAGAAGGCGCGCGATCTTGCGAGATCGGTGACGGCGAGTTCCACATGGCTCAGCCGCACGATGTTGAAGGGCGGGTAGAGGTTCGGTTTCGGCAAGGGCATTGATGTCTCCTCCAGATTTTTCTGCCAGCGCGCTCAACCGCCAAGCTTGGCGATCGCATGCGCCGAGCTGGCAAAGGCGATGTTCTTGGTTTCCATATAAAAATCGAACGACCAGTCGCCGCCGTCGCGGCCGATGCCCGAGCTCTTGACGCCGCCAAACGGCGTCGGCAGGTGGCGCACGTTCTCCGAGTTTACCCAGATCATCCCGGCTTCGAGGTGATCGGTAAAGCGGAAGGCGCGGGTGACGTCGGAGGTCCAGAGATAACCGGTGAGGCCATATTGTACGTCATTGGCAAGCGCCAGCGCGTCTGCCTCGTCCTTGAACGGGATCGCCGTCAGTACTGGCCCGAAGATTTCCTCCTGGGCGATGCGCATGCGGTTGTTGGCGCCGGTGAAGAGCGTCGGGGTGACGTAGCAGCCACCGCCAGGCCCCGCGAACTTCTCGCCGCCGGCGGCAACAGTAGCACCTTCCTCTCGGCCGATGCGGATATAGTCGAATACCTTCTTCTCATGCACCGGATGGATGAGCGGGCCGACGACGGTTTCCGGATCGAGCGGATGGCCGACCTTGATGCGTTTCGCCTTTTCGGCGACGAGCCCGGTGAAGCGTTCGTAGATGCTGTCCTCGACCAGCAGGCGTGAGGACGAGGTGCAGCGTTCGCCGTTCAGCGAGTAGATCATGAAGACCGCCGCATCGGCGGCGCGCTCGAGATCGGCATCGGCAAAGACGATCACCGGGTTCTTGCCGCCGAGTTCGAAATGAACCCGCTTCAGCGTCTCGGCACCCTGCTTCATGATCATCGAGCCGGTGCGGCTTTCGCCGACGAAGCCGATCGCCTTGATGTCGGGGTGCTCGGTGAGTGCGCGTCCGGCATCCTCGCCGAAGCCGTTGACGAGGTTCCACACGCCCTTCGGCAGGCCGGCTTCCTCGGCGATCTCGACCAGCAGCCGCGCCGTCAGCGGCGAGAATTCCGCCGGCTTGTGCACGACCGTGCAGCCGGCGGCAAGCGCAGGCGCAATCTTCCAGGTCGACAGCATGAACGGCGTGTTCCAGGGGGTGATGATACCGACCGGGCCGATCGGCACGCGTGTCGTCATGTTGATCTGATTGCCGCCACGCAGCACCTTGCCGTCGCGCGCTTCAGGCGCCCGGTCGGCGAAAAAGCGGAAGTTCTCGGCACCGCGCAACGCCGCCTTGGCCATGAATTTCAGCGGTTGTCCGGTGTCCATGCACTCGACAAAGGCGATCTCTTCGGCGCGGGCAACGATCGCGTCGGCAATCTTGTGCAGCAGTTTCTTGCGCGTTTCGCCGGGCATAGCGGCCCATTCGGCGAAAGCAGCTTTCGCGGCCTTTGCCGCCCGGTCGATGTCGGCAGCCTTGCCGCGGGCGATCTTCGCAAGCGGTTTCAGGTCAACGGGCGAAATCGTTTCGAAAGTCTCACCGTCAAGTGCCGGCATCGCTTCGCCGTTGATGTGATTGAGCACGCCTTCGCTCTTGAAGCGGGCGAGGTAGCTTTCCGCCTTGGCGAGGTTTTCATCGAGCTTGGACATGGTGTTCTCCGATGCTGGCGCAGACTTTCGCCGCGCGCTGCTGTGCTTTGGGGGTGGCTGCGTCTAGCCTTTGGTGGCGCGCAGCCGGGGGTGAATGGCGTTTTTCTTCCAGCTCAGATCCGGGTCGATCTCGCGGATCTCCAGGCTGAGAGCAAAATGCGGTGTGGCGAAAAGCTCCGAAAGTTCGTCGCTCACGGCCTTGAAGATGGCTTCGCCGGTGGCCTTCTTCTCTGCCTCGCTGCGGCCGCGACCGATGCGGAAGGACATGTCGATGAAGCTGTTGTCCGGCAAAAGGTCGGCGATCGCGTAATCGGCGCTGCGGATCGTGCGCACCCTGACGGCGCCGAGCTCGAAAAGGCCGGTGCCGAGGATCGTCTTGTGGACGGTCCGGCAAAGCCGGGCGAAGTCGACGCGGTCGTCGAGATTGCCTGAGTATTCGATTGTCAGGTGCGGCATCTTTCCTCCCGATGCGCTCTCATATATTTAACACGTTAACGAAATCGATGGCGGTGTCAAGAAGGTCGAAGTCTCTGCCCGCGCCTGCCAATTGCAGAACGAAAGAAAATGTCCGATAGAACGCTCATGAGCCGCGAGAAAACCCCTGCTGACCTTGGCCACGACGCCCTTTTGCCGCACAACACCCGCCGTTCGCTGCCGATTGCCCTGTTGCGGGCACGCGAAGCGGTCATGGCGCATTTCCGGCCGATGCTGGCGCGCCACGACATTACCGAGCAGCAATGGCGGGTGATCCGCATCCTTGCGGAAGCCGGCCGGGTCGATGCGTCGGAAATGGCCGACAAGGCCTTCATCCTGGCGCCGAGCCTCACCCGCATCATCCGCTCGCTCGAGGAGCGGGGCCTGATCACCAAGCACAAGGATGCTGACGACGGCCGGCGCGTTTTGCTTGAGATCGCGCCGGAGGGCATGCGGGTGATCGCCGACGTCAGCCCCGAGAGCCGGGCGATCTACGAGGACCTCGAAACCCGCTACGGTCGTGAGCGCGTCGAAGTCCTGCTCGACATGCTGGACGAACTGGCCAGCCTCAACGACTGAGCGTTTTTGGCTCTCGGTCATCATGTGAAGCCCAGCTCTTTGGTAAGCGCCAGCGCCTCGTCGGCGTAGCGCAGAACACGCTCGCGGGCGCCCGGCAGTTCCGGCCGCGCCGAGAACCAGCCGATATAGGTGAGACTGCGAAGCACAAGAAACAGCGGCAGGCTGGACAGCATCTCGGCGCTGAGCGCGCGCCGGCTGCGATAGCCTGATATCAACGCCGCCTCGATCGCTCCATAGGCCGGCTCGCGTCGGTTCTTCAGCAGGGCGGTGGCGATATCGAACAGGCGGTAACCCCAGCCAGCATCGTCGAAGTCGATGAGTTTGACGCCCGCCTCGCCGACCAGCACATTTTCCCGAACGAGGTCCGCATGGATGAGGCCGAAATCCTTAGCCGGAGTCGGCAGAGTTGCGAGGCGCCGCCTGAGGTCACCGCGCAAAGCCGATAGCGCCATGGCTTGGGCCGGCGATAGGCCCTCGCAATCCCAGAAGCGCCCCCACAACGGACGATCCCCAAGCAGGCCTTCCTCATCCCAAGTCGGACGCCAAAAGCCCTCGGTCGGCGTCCAGCGATCGGCGAGGTTATGCATCTCGGCCATGGAGGCGCCGAGCGCCGAGAAGATCTCGACGAGCCTCTCGGGTGAGTGGGACAGCGGTTTACCGCTTTCGCCCAATGGCTCTCCATCCATCCAGTTGATCACATCGGCATGCTGTGCGGCAAACGCGCCACCTTCAGGCAGGGCGACAAGTAAGCGCCCGTCCGTCGTCGCGATCGGTTGCGGCACCGCGAGACCGCTGTTGCCGAGTGCTGCCATCCATTGCAGTTCCGAGTGCAGTGCCGCCGCACTGTGATAGCCGGCGCGGTGCAGCCGCAGCGCCGCCGGGCGACCATCGGCCAGGTGGACGCGAAACACGGCGTTTTCCCGGTACTTCAGCAACTCCGGCTCTTGGTCAGCAACGCCCCAATGGGCAAGTGCCTGGCACGCCCGGTTGTCGAGCGCGTCGCGAAAGGGTTTGGGCAGGTCCGCCGTCATCAGTCGCTCATAGGCCCGAAAGCACGTCGTCGAGCGTCGACAGCATCAAATCCGCATTGTCGCGGGTAAAGGGCATCGGCGGTCGGATCTTGGTCGTGCACTGGTGGATGCCGAGCTTGCCCATCAGCACGCCGCGCTCGCTCATGTCGTTGATCACCTTGGTCGCGAGCGCGCTTGCTGGCGTTTTTTCCGCGCGATCGGTGACGAGCTCCGCGCCGAAGAATAGTCCGCTGCCCCTGATGTCGCCGATCATTCCATGTTTGTCCGCAAGCCGCGCGAGGCCGGCCTTGGCATAGGCGCCGACTTGGGCGGCGTTCTCGATGAGGTTTTCGTCTGCGATCACATCGAGCACGGCCATGGCCGCTGCGCAGGAGACCGGATTGCCGCCGAAAGTGTTGAAGTAGCGAAACGCTTTGCGGAAGGCGTTGAGCGTTTCGGTGCCCGCAACGACGCCGCCGATCGGGTGGCCGTTGCCCATCGGCTTTCCAAGCGTGACGATATCGGGAACGATGCCCGCCTTCTGGTGCCCCCACATATGGCCGCCGGTTCGGCCGAAGCCCGGCTGCACTTCGTCGGCTATCAGGAGCCCGCCTGCCTTTCTGACGGCGGCGACGGCGCCGTCGAGAAAGCCGGAGGGCAGTTCCGGAAATCCTTCGTTGGCGAAGAAGGGATCGATGATCAGCGCGGCGAAGCCGTGCGGGCTTTGCTGCAGCGAGGCGATCGCTTCCTCGACCTTGGCGGTGAAGGCCGCGGCAAAAGCGGCGCCCGGCTCGCCGCCAAGCGGCCGGTAGCTGTCGGGCGCCGGCACGTGGCGGACATGGCCGCCGAAGCCGCCGACCGGCGGCATCCGGGTCGAAAGCTGAGAAACGGCGGCGGTATTGCCGTGATAAGTGTGGTCGGTGGCGATCACCCCGGTCTTGCCGGTCACGGCCTGGGCCATGCGCAGCGCCACGTCGTTCGCCTCGCTGCCGGTGCAGGTCAGGATCGCCGTGTCGAGGCTGTTGTCGAAGGTGGCGGTCAGACGCTCGACATAGTCGAGAATGCCTTCATGCAGATAGCGGGTGTGGGTGTTGAGGGTTGAGGCCTGCCGGGCGATCGCCTCGGTCACCCGCGGATGGCAATGGCCGACATGCGGTACGTTGTTGTAGCAGTCTAGGTAGCGGCGGCCGTCAGCATCAAAAAGCCAAACGCCTTCGCCACGCACGAGATGCACCGGCTCCTCGTAGAACAGCGACATGTTGCGCCCGAGCAGCCGCTCGCGGCGCGCAATCAGGTCCCGGTTGTCGCCCATCGCGCTAGCCCCGTGCTGCGGTCAGGCCGGCGTCGAGGGCCGTGAGGATACGGGCGACGTCGCCTGCGGTCACGATCAGCGGCGGCGACAGGATGACGTTGGCGCCGGATGTGCGCACCATGACGCCGGCATCATAGGTCACGTCCTGAACCTTCTGGACGACATCCTTTGCGGCACCGGCCTTCTTCTCCCTGTCCGAGACGAGCTCGATCGCGCACATCAGCCCCTTGCCGCGCACGTCGCCGATCAGTTCGTGCCGGGCCTTCAGCGCTTCGAGGCCGGCGATCAGCTCATCGCCGCGTGCCTTGGCATTTGCAGCGACATTGTGCTTGCGCGTTTCCTTCAGGGTTGCGAGTGCTGCCGCAGCACCCACCGGATGGCCGGAATAGGTGTAGCCATGGCCGATCGAACCGGCAGCCGTCTTGTTGCTTTCGAAAGCCTCGGCAACCTTGTCCGAGATCATCACGGCGCCGAAGGGATAGTAGCCATTGGTGATCGCCTTGGCGGTCGACATGAAATCCGGCTTCACGCCAAAGAGACGCGAGCCGGTCCAGGCACCGGTGCGGCCGAACGCGGTGATCACCTCGTCGGCGATCAGGAGGATGCCGTGGCGGTCGCAGATCTCGCGCATCAGCGGCATGAAGATTTCGTGCGGCACGATCACGCCGCCGGCGCCGAGCACCGGCTCCATGATCAGCGCCGCGATCGTGTCGGCGCCCTGGAAGGCGATCTCGTCTTCGAAGAGCCGCGCGATCGCCTTGGCGATTACGGCGCCATCGGTCGTGTCGAAGGGGTTGCGATAGGTATAGGGCGCCGGCAGGTGGTAGACGCCCGGCAGCAGCGGCTCGTAGTTGCGGCGGAAATTGGCATTGCCATTGACCGAGGCGCCGCCGAAATGGGTGCCGTGGTAGCCCTTCTTCAGCGCGACGAACTTGGTGCGTTCCGGCTGGCCGTTGAGCTTGTGGTACTGGCGGGCGAGGCGAAGGCAGGTCTCGACGGAGTCGGAACCGCCCGAGGTGAAGAACGAGCGCGTCAGCCCATCCTCGCGGAACCATTCGGCGAGCTCGTAGGAAAGCTCGATCAGCGGTGAGTTGGTGGTGCCGCGAAACGTCGAGTAATAGGGCAGCTCGTCGAGCTGGCGACGGATCGCCTCCTTCACCGGTTCGCAGGAATAGCCGAGATTGACGTTCCAGAGGCCGCCGACCGCATCGAGCACCTTCTTGCCATGGATGTCGACGATCTCGACACCTTCGCCGGCATTGATGATGCGCGGTGGCGTTGCCTGCATCTCGGCCGGATGCGCCATCGGGTGCCAGAGGTGGCGGGCGTTGTTCTCGATGAGGAAGTTGGTTTCGCGCATGGTCATGCTCCTGTCAGTTCGAGGCCGAGCATCTGAAGCGCTCTGGCGTAGCTTTCTGCGGGTCGGGTGACGTCGAAATGGACGTGAGGCAGGCCGACGGCCCGCGCACCCTCGATGTTCTTCAACTGGTCATCCACGAAGACGCAGGCTTCGCGCGGCAGGCCAAGCTGGCTCAGCACCAGCTCGTAGGCGTGCGGATCGGGCTTCAGGATGTTGGTGTAGGTGGCGTCGACGATCGTCTCGAAGAGCTCGATCAGCGGGAAGCGCTGACGGAACGCGACGCCATAGAAGAGGTCGAGTTCATTGGAGAGGATCGCGAGCCGAATGCCGGCCTTATGGGCGGCGAGGATCGCGTCGCGCGTCTCGGGCCGGAGCACCAGTTCCGGTTCCGCCCCACGCGCCCGCTGCACGAAGGTTTTCATGTCGCTCCAGTCTTCGCCAAGCAGGCGGCCGACTTCGCGGGTGCGTTCCGTCCAGTAGTCCCGTTCGGTGATTTCGCGCCGCTGCATGGCGGCCCAGAGCGGGTCGGTTGCGGGGTCGAAGGGACCGCGCCACGTAAGAGTGCCGGGCGCGAGCCCGAGCGCACGCTCCGTGATGTCGTGGGTTTCGAACAGCGTGCGGGTGACGACGCCGCCGAAATCGAGGATCAGTGCCTTGTCGCTCATGGTGTCGGGCATAGTGTTCGTCATGGCCGGCCCTCGGGCACGATGCCACGCGCCACCCAGTCGTCGAAGATCGCAAGCGCGGCTTGCGAGAACGCCGGCGCATTGATGTGGCTGTCGACCTCATGCAGGGCGACGCCTGAGGGGATCTGCCGGCGCATCTCGTCGATGAAGGCGTCGAGCGCTTCCGGTTCGTAGAGAGGCTCGTCAGGCTGGTCCCATTCCTGAATCCCCTTGAGCGGCAGGATGAAGGCGACCTCGGCACTGGTGCCGTTCAATTTGCCGCCGATGACGCGGGCGATCTCGCGTCGTCCCTCGGAAGATGTGGTCACCGAGCCGAGCAGCCGGTTGTGGGCGTGATAGGGGCGATCGGCAAAGGCCTGCGGAATCGGTTGCCAGGCCGGCAGGTCGACCATGTCGACGGCGCCTGGCGCGACGATCTGTGGGATTCCGGCACGTCCGGCATTCTCCAGCCGGTCGGGCCCTGATGTGACGACAGTTCCGTGGTGATGGTTGCTGACCTCCTGAATGCAGAAGTCGAAAACCGCGGTAAAGCCCTTCTCAGCCGCGATCGCCTCGAAGGCGCGGCCGCCCATGCCGGTCGAATGGAAGACAGCGACGTCATAGCCGCGGCGTTCGAGTTCGGGCTTCAGGTATTTCATGTATTTGAGGCAGCTCGAGCCGAGCGAGGTCATGCCAATCAGCGGCCGCGTCTTGTCCGGCCTGGTGCCGAAACGTGCGGCACCAACGACCGCGCCACAGGCCTGGGAGAGAACCGAGCGGCAGATGCCGTTGAGGCCGTAGAGGCCGCCGGCCCACAGGATCATCATCAGGTCGGGCGCAATGCGCTCGGGCGGCAGCAGGTGCGAATAGGCGATGGTCGAGACGATGAATTTCGGCACGCCGAGCGGCAGGGCCGCGGCGACGTCGAGGGCGAGATCCGTGCCCATCGAGCCGCCGAGAATGATGACGCCATCGGCCTGGCCGGCTTCGTAAAGGGAACGGGTGAGGGCAGAAGCACCACTTGCCATCAGCGCCATGGCGCTGTGTTCGTCGCCGCTGGCCGCAATCGCTTCAATGGTGACACCCGCGGCTTCGGCGATGTCATGGCGCGAGTATTCGGGCACATAGGGCGGATCACCGAGAATGCTGACATCCATCATCACGGGCAGGCCGCCGGCTTCGCGGATGACGGACGCCATGAACTGGAGTTCGTCGCATTTGGTGTCTCCCGTACCCACGACAAGAATGTTGGGGAGACGGTTCATTGCATTCATCAGCCGGCCCTCCTTGCCAGCGGATCGGCAGCAACCTGCTCCAACCCGAAAAGTCTTTCGGAAATGCGTCTGGCCGCTGTCATCGCGGCGCGGCCCATCTGCTCCACCGTCTCCTTCTCCGCCCGCGTTGCCGGGGCGGCGACGGCGATCGCGCCGACCGGTGTGCTGCCTGGCGCGCGGATCGGTGCGGCGACACTGACGACTCCGGTTTCGAGCCCGTGATGGCAGATCGAGTAGCCGCGCCGGAGAGTCTCGCTCAGGGTCTGGCGCAGGATTGCGGGGTCCGTCAGCGTCTGATCGGTAAAGGCCTCGAGCGGCGCCGACAGGACCGCGTCGATGTCCTTCGGCGGGCAGAAGGCAAGGAAGCCAAGGCCGGACGCGGTCGCGTGGAAAGGCAGGATGCTCCCGACATCGACGATGACGCGGTGGGCCCGCTGCGAGTCCTCCACATGAACAGTCGAAAGGCGGCCGGCGGCGTATTCAGAAAGGTGAACGGTCTCGCCCGCTAGGCTCGCAAGCTCCCGGGCGAAGGGGGTCGCCACGCTCAGATAGGGGAAGCGCGTCTCGCGGATGCGGGCAAGGCGCACCGGCGCGCCGCCGAGGCGATAGCGCCGCGTTTCCGGATCCTGTTCAACGAAACCGTGTTTCTCCAGTTCGACCAGAAAGCGCCGGGTGGTCGCCTTGTCGAGCCCGCAGTGCCGCGCGATGTCACTCAAGCCCGCTTCCTTCTCCAGGCGCGAGATCGTGTCGAGCAAAGTTAGGGCCTTACCGATGGTGCTCATCCATTCCTCCTCGTTGAGCGCCGTCGCAAGTCATCTCCGCCTGTTCCCGCCATGGGGCGGTGCGGCCGCCCTCATTGTCTCCAGCTGAGATACTTAACATGCGAAATAACTTGACAGGGCCGAACGCAATTTGCAAGTCTATATTTGAAGCTAAGGTTCATATATTGAACCGAAAGACTTGCGCGGCCAAGAAAAAAGCAAACCCCCGCGCTTCCAGTCCGCTTCAGGGAGCTGCTTCCGGAGAGAAGGACCGGAGGCGAAAAGGCGTTCGCGCCAACCAGGGGAGCCTAAGACTATGGACAATCCATCTTCGCCCGTGACCGGCGCGAACCAGTTGCGCAAGAACGCCCTTGGCGTCGGCGCGGTCACCTTTCTTGTCGTATCCGCTGCCGCACCGCTGACCGCGGTCGCCGGCGGCGTGCCGTTGTCGATGATGCTTGGAAACGGCGCCGGCATTCCCGGCACCTTCCTGCTCGTCACGCTGATCCTGCTGTTGTTTTCCGTCGGCTATGTCGCCATGGCACGGCATATCCGCAATGCCGGCGCCTTCTACGCCTATACGGCCCAGGGCCTCGGTGGCCTGATGGGCGGTGCCGCGGCGATGATCGCGATCCTTGCTTACAACGCCATGCAGATCGGCGTCTTCGGCCTGTTCGGGGCGGCGACCGCCGGGCTCTTCGCTGGTCTGGGGGTCGATCTACCCTGGTGGGTCTGGACGTTCGTGGGCATCGCCGCCGTCGGCGTTCTCGGCTATCGCCGCGTCGACCTCTCCGCCAAGGTGCTGACGGTTCTCGTCATCCTCGAATATCTTGTCGTGCTCGTCATTGACGTGGCGATCCTTGCCAAGGGCGGCGACAGCGGGCTGACGATGACGTCGTTTACGCCTTCGGCCGTTCTGTCCGGCTCGCCGTCGATCGGCATTCTCTTCTGCTTTGCCGCCTTCATCGGCTTCGAGGCGACGACGATTTACAGCGAGGAGGCCCGCGATCCGGCAAGGACGGTGCCGCGCGCCACCTATATCTCGGTGCTGATCATCGGCGTTTTCTACATGTTCACCTCCTGGCTGATGGTGAACGCCGCCGGCGCCGACAAGCTGGTGCCGGAACTGCAGGGCCTTGCCGATCCGACCACTTTCCTCTTCGGCCTCGCCGAGCGTTATGCCGGCGGCTGGCTGCCGCCGCTGATGAACGTGCTCTTCGTCACCAGCCTCTTTGCCGGTGTTCTGGCCTTCCACAACGGCGTCGCCCGTTATCTCTACGTCGCCGGCCGCGAACGGCTGCTGCCCGCCTCGATCGGCGTCACCCATCCGGTCTACCACAGCCCGCATGTCGGCTCGCTGATCCAGACCGTGATCGCCGTCCTCGTCGTGGCACTCTTTGCGGCAACGGGTCAGGATCCGGTGCTGGCGCTGTTCTCGTGGCTGACGAATGTCGGCACGCTCGCCGTCATGACGTTGATGGCCTTCACCGCCTTCGCGATCGTCGCCTTCTTCAGCCGCAATCCCGGCCTCGAACGGAACCCGCTGGTGACCAAAGTCATTCCCGTCGTCACCGGCCTGATCCTCGTTGCCGTCATCATCGCAATTGCGGTCAACTTCGGTGACCTGGCAGGCGCCACCGGCATGCTCGCCGTGTTCCTGCCGGGCCTTGTCGTGATCTTCGGTGTTATCGGTCTGGCGCTTGCGGCATCGCTGAAGTCGGGCAATCCGATCGAGTTCGCCCGCCTTGGCGCAGGCCAGGAGATCTGATCGCTGCCACGCAGTTCCCGGAACGACGCCAAGCGGCTTCCGTCCGGAACTGCGTATCACCTAAGAAGGGATGGCGGACCCTCCGCCGTCCCGGCAATGCAAACGGGAGCAGACATCATGCAGGACAAGATCGACCAATTGCGTAGCCTCGCCGTCGAGGGCCAAAAGCTGTTCATCAACGGCCACTGGCAGGAGAGCTTGTCCGGCGAAACGCTCGACGTCGTCTCGCCGATCGACGGCAGCCACCTGACGACGATAGCAGACGCGGGCGCATCCGACGTCGACGCGGCGGTCCGTGCCGCGCGCGCCGTTTTCGAAAAAGGAAGCTGGTCGAAGGCGGCTCCGGCGTTCCGCAAGAAGGTGCTGACGCGCATTGCCGAAATCATCGAAGCGCAGGCGCTGGAGCTTGCGGTCCTTGGCGTGCGCGACAATGGCACCGAAATTTCGATGGCGCTGAAGGCCGAGCCTGGCAGCGCCGCCGGAACCTTCCGCTACTATGCCGAGGCGCTCGACAAGGTCTATGGCGAAATCGCGCCGACCGCCGACAACATTCTCGGCCTCGTGCATCGCGAACCGATCGGCGTGGTCGCCGCGATCGTTCCCTGGAATTTCCCTTTGATGATCGGCGCCTGGAAGATCGCGCCGGCGCTCGCCGCCGGCAATTCCGTGGTGCTGAAGCCGGCGGAGGGCGCCTCGCTCAGCTTGCTCAGGCTCGCCGAAATCTGCGCCGAAGCCGGCCTGCCGGAGGGCGTTCTGAATGTTGTGACCGGCCTGGGTGCGACGACGGGTGAGGCTATCGGGCTGCATGGAGATATCGACGTGCTCGCCTTCACCGGCTCGGGCGGTGTCGGCCGCCGGCTGCTCGAATATTCGGCACGCTCGAACCTGAAACGCGTCTATCTCGAACTCGGCGGCAAGTCGCCGAACGTCGTCTTCGCCGATGCGCCGGATCTCGATCAGGCCGCGCGCATCTCGGCCTATGGCATCTTCCGCAACTCCGGCCAGGTCTGTGTTGCCGGTTCACGGTTGCTGGTCGAGCGCTCCATTCACGAAGCCTTCGCGGAGAAGGTGGCAGCGATCGCGGCAGGTATGAAGGTTGGCGATCCGCTGCTTCTTTCGACCGAGGCTGGAGCGATTTCGAGCAGCGTCCAGCTGAGCAAGAACCTCGATTTCGTCCGTGAAGCGGAAGTGGAAGGCGCGCGCCTGCGTTGGGGCGGCAAGCGCATCCTTGAAGAGACTGGCGGCTATTACATGCAGCCGACCGTCTTCGACATTCAGCCTGAAATGAAGCTGGCGAAGGAAGAGGTCTTCGGGCCGGTACTTGCAATCATTCCCTTCGACGACGATGCCGACGCACTCCGGATCGCCAATGCGACGGACTACGGGCTGGCTTCCGCAGTCTGGACCGCAAACCTGTCGCGCGCGCACCGGATGGTGCGCGGCATCCGCGCCGGCGTCGTGCACGTCAATACCTATGGCGGCGCCGACAACACGGTGCCGCTCGGCGGCGTCAGGCAATCGGGCAACGGCCACGACAAGTCGTTGCACGCGCTGGACAAATACACCGATCTGAAGACCGCCTGGATTCAGCTCTGACCGGGCTCGCAGGGACCGGGGCCGGACGACCGCGCGTGTCTGTCGGGACCGTGCTATCCGAAGGCGAGTTCGAGATTTTGCCGGTCTCGCGCCACCACATGGCATTTGGTCTCGAAACCCTCGCCGGCGACGACCAGAACCAGCTCCGGTGGTATGCCGGCCGAATTCGAAACCGTGACCGCAGCGCCATCGGCACCAAGCGACCGGATAGTGCACTCTATCTTTGAATGCCTGTCGTCGAAAAGAATGGTGCCGGCTTTCAGTACGCGCTGACGAGGACCCAGCGGATAGCCGACTTCGAGACTGCTCCACTCGACGCAGCGGTTCCGTCCGCTGGCCTTGGCGAGATACATTGCCGCGTCCGCCTGGGCGAGCAATGTACCGATCTCCCTGCTCTTGAGCGATAGCGCCGATGTGCCGAAGCTCGCGGTGACTGCAAGCTGACCAAAGTCTCCGTGGATTGTTTGAGCGGCAATCGCTGCCCGCAGCTTTTCCGCTGCGGCGAGTGCGCCGTTCGCGTCGACGTGCGGCAGCACGATGGCGAACTCCTCGCCGCCGAGCCGCCCGAACAGATCGCTTGCCCGCAGATTGGACTGGCAGACGGCGCTCACGGCCTTCAGGACCTCGTCTCCTGCCGCATGCCCGTGCGTGTCGTTGACCCGCTTGAAGTGGTCGACGTCGAGGACGATGCACGACACGTCGTGCTGGTGCCTTATGGCGAGCGAAATCAGCTTGTCCGCCTCCTCGCGGAAGGCGCGGCGCGTCAACGTGCCGGTGAGCCCATCCGTCGCGGCCGACCGGAGCAAATCGATCCGGTCCATCGCCACGCCCGCCAGTTCGGTCAGGATCGTCAGGTCTTTGTCGGTGAAGTGTCTCGGCGCGCGGTCGATCGCGCATACGGTCCCGACCGTATGACCATCCCGCGTCTTGAACGGAACGCCTGCGTAGAACCGAACATGTTCCGGGCCGGTGACGGCGGGATGTCGCGAAAACCGCGGATCCTGCGTGGCGTCGTGCACGACAAGCGGTTCCTCCGAGGCGACAACATATCGGCAGAAAGTGTCTTCCCGGGGAACTTCGTCTAATGCAAGCCCCGAGCAGGCCCTGTACCATTGTCGATGTGCGTCGACCAAAGAGATGATGCCGATGTCGATGGCGAAGATCTGCTTTATCAGCCGCACGATCCGTTCAAGGCCCTGATCCTTCGGCGTGTCGAGAATGTCGAGATGTCCAAGGGCGGTCAGGCGATCGAATTCCCTGCCTTTCGCGTCCGTCGTCGGCCGCCCGGCTGGCTCAGCAACCACCATTCCGTTTTCCTTTCTCATTGCGCGCCAAGCAAATAGAGCGTTTTACGGAAAAAACAAAAGGCACTGAACAGCACGTGGATGTGGATTGCCTCGGCTCTTTGGCGAAACGTCCGTCAATGGGCCGTGTTCATGTAGGCGGGGCGAGACCCCGCCTACGCCTAGCCGCCGAAACTTCCGAGCTGCGTCGGTACATGCACGTAGTTGCGATCGAAATAGAGCAGCGCATTGCCGTCGCTGCGCGAGCGGATGCCGACGACCCGGCCGATGAGGATGTGGTGTGTTCCAAGCAGCCGCGCCTCGGCGAGTTCGCAGTCGAGCGAGACGATGGCGTCTTTGACCGCGAAGCTGCCGGATTGCATCTCGACCCAGTCGGCCGCGGCATAGCGGGCCGCCATATCCTGCGTCGCGCCGGCGAAGTGGCCGGCGAGATCCCTATGGTCGTGGCTGAGCACGTTGACGCAGAAGCGCCGGTTGTCGATGAAAAGGCCGCATTGGGTGGAGTTGCGGTTCATGCAGACGAGCAGCGTCGGCGGCTCGTCGGTCACCGAGCACATGGCGGTGGCGGTGAACCCGCCGCGTCCGGCGGGTCCGTTGGTGGTGATGACGTTGACCGGCGCGCAGACCCGCGCCATGGCGTTGCGAAACTCCGTCTTCGAAACGAGCGGTTCCATGACGGGCCTCATTCGGCGGCGTTGCGCAGAGCGGACGCATCGTCGAGCGGCGGCAGCCAGGTGCTGCCGGTCCAGCCGTTCTCGTCATAGTCCGCCATGCACTGGTCGACGAGCGCTTCCATCTCCTTGAGACGCCCGCCGCGTTCGGCCCCTTTCAATACCTGCAGCCGAACCTCTTCAGGCGCGCCGGCATAGTTGAGTTCGTAGAGCGCGTGGCGTCCGCCGAACTCCGTGCCGGTCGCGTCCCAGAGCAGTTTCATGATCTTGATGCGCTCGATGTGCCCCATATCGTTAGAGCCGCGGACATATTGCGCCAGGTAGCGGTCGATCTCGGGATTGCCGAAGTCACGCACGGAGGACGGCAGGTAGATCAGCCCCGATGCAATCACCTTGCGGATCGTCTCGACGACACGCGGATAGGCCTCCGACATGAAGGTTCGATAGGAAAGCGCGGCTTCCAGATTGGGAAGCACGGCGCCGTCGGCCCAAGGAATGGGATTGTGGGCCATGGCATTGGAGAAGCTCCAGAACATGTGGCGGAGCGCGATCACCTCGCCGAGTGCTGCCTGATTGCCGCGGAAGGCGTCGCCGCCGGTGGCGCGCAGCGCCTTGGCAAGCAGGCCTGCCAGGAAGTCGAGTTTCACGGCGAAACGGGTGCAGCCCTGGAAGCAGTAGCCGTGCATGAAGCCGGAAGCCGGGTGGAAGGAGAGGATCTTGGCGGCATCGCGCAAGACCAGGACGTCCTCCCACGGCACGAAGACGTTGTCGAGCACCAGGATCGCATCGTTCTCGTCGAAGCGCGACGACAGCGGATAGTCGAAGGGATGGCCGACGGTGTTGGCTGTCTGCTCGTAGGAGACGCGGCAGAACATCTTGATCCCGGGCGCGTTCATCGGAACGATGAACATCACCGAGAGCGAGGGATCCTCCGTTACCGTCGCCGAACTTTGCGCCAGGAAATTGTAGTGCGTCAGTGCCGAGGAGGTCGCGACCACCTTGGCACCTGAGACGTAGATGCCGGCGTCCGTTTCCTTGGTGATGTGGACGAAGACGTCCTTGACCGCGTCCGCCGGCTTGTGCCGATCGATCGGCGGATTGACGATCGCGTGGTTCATGAAGAGCGCCGCTTCCTGGGCGCGTTTATGCCAGGCGAGCGCGTTGTCCTTGAACGGGCCATACCAATTGGCATTGGCGCCGAGCGTGTTCATCAGCGCCGCCTTGTAGTCGGCGGTGCGGCCCATCCAGCCATAGGACATGCGTGCCCATTCGGCGATCGCGCCCTGCTGGGCGGCAAGATCGGCGGAGGAGCGGGCGACGCGGAAATATTTGTGGGTGTAGCCGCCGGAGCCCGTGTCGGTCGGCGCCGTCAGGATGTCCCTCTTTGCCGGATCATGCAGCGCGTCATAGAGCCTGGCGAGCGACCGGGTGGAATTGCGCATCGCCGGATGGCTGGTCACGTCCTTGATGCGTTCGCCGTTGATATAGACCTCGCGGCCGTCGCGCAGGCTTTCCAGATATTCGGCGCCGGTGAAGGGCCGCGTCCTGTCGGCGCGGAAATCCTCTGCTCTCATTTTCTCCTCCTTGAGTTTCGTCAAGGCTAGGCGTTGAAATCATTGGCCGCCATGGACAGAATGGCAAAATGACTTGTACTTTTTTCGGTGGGCCATGACCGACGCCATTCCAAGTTTCTTCGTCTACGGTGAACCGGAGCAACAACTCGAACCCGGATTTTTCCATGTCGAGACGGTGATGGCGCGGCGTAACCTGCATCAGGGACAGGTGAAGGCGCATAAACACGATCAGATGGGGCAGATCACCTTCTGGATGAGCGGCCGCGGCACCTATTTCATCGACGACAGGCCATTGGACTTTTTGGCACCGGCCGTCAGCTTCGTGCCGAGCGGCATCGTGCATGGTTTTTCCGTCGATCCTGAGACGAGCGACGCGGTCGTCGTCTCGGTCGCTGATGGCGCGCTGCTCTCGATCCGGGAGAACACCACGCTTCCTGTTGATGCGCCGGTCATGATCCGTGGCGACGGCGAGGACCGGGGCTGGCGCCGTCTTGCCGAACTGCTCGATATCGTTGCCGACGAATATGCCGGCGGTGCGCCCGGCACCCAACAGATGCTCGCCTCGCTGGTCGCGGCCGTCCTCACCCAGATCGCCCGTCTGGCATCCGCCACGCCATCTCCGGCCCAGCCGTCGCAGGCGATGCTGGCGGCTCAGCTGCGCCGGCTTATCGATTTGCACTTCCGGGAAAACTGGAGCGTCGCGCAATACACCGACGCGCTGGCAACGACACCGCACCTCATCGCCAAGGCGAGCAGGGACGCCTTCGGCATGCAGGTCAAGGAGCTCATCAACGAGCGTCGATTGCTCGAGGCCAAGCGCCTGCTGCTCTTCACTGTACGGCCGCTGGAAGACATCGCCTATGAGATCGGCTTTGCCGATGCCGCCTATTTCTCGCGCTTCTTTCGGTTACGCGTGGGCGAGGCGCCGAGCGACTGGCGCCGCGCGCGGGTGAGCTCGTCAGGAGCCGGCTAAGATTGCCGGTCCCGAAAAGATAACGCATTGCCACGTTGGTCGCCGACTATCGGCCGTAGTTCCGCATCACCTCGATCAGCGGCACATGCCGGATCGCCTGGATCTTGAAGCGATCATGGGCGGTGCCGCCGGAATCTTCCGCCGCGATCATCGCGTTGACCACCGCTTCCTCGACGCTGTCGACAGTCGCGAGATAGACCGGGTCGAGCAGGTCGTCGTTGACGATCTCCAGCGAGAGGCGCGGCGGCGCCTTGTGCGCCATCGGCTGGGTATTGGCCGTGGAGAAGGCAAGGAAGATGTCGCCGGAATTGTTGCCACCCGGAGTACCATTGCGGCCGATGCCGATCGCCGCCCGTCGCGCCAGCCGCTTCAACTGGTGCGGCGCCATCGGCAGGTCGGTGGCGATCACGACGATGATCGAGCCGCGCTCCTGCATCTGGCTTTGCGGCGTGCCGTCGCGCATGTGCTCGCCGACCGGAACGCCACGGATCGTCAGCCAGTCGCGCTGGCCGTGATTGGCCTGCACCAGCGTGCCGATCGTATAGTCGCGACCGCCGAATTCGACGACGCGGGATGCGGTGCCGGTGCCGCCCTTGAAGCCATAGGCGATCATGCCGGTGCCGCCACCGCAATTGCCCTCCTGCACCGGGCCCGAGGTGGCGCTGTCGAGTGCTGCGCGCACATCTGTCTCGGTGATCGGCTGGCCGTTGATGTCGTTCAGAACGCCGTCATAGGTCTCCGCCACGACCGGCATCAACCATAGAAAGTCGTCGCTGTCGTAGGTCGACCGGTAGCGCTCCAGCATCCACCTGATGGTGGCGTGATGGGTCATGCCGACGGCGTGGGTGTTGGTGATCATGACCGGCCCGAGGAAGAAGCCGCCGTCCTCGATCCAGTGGGTGCCGGTCATCTCGCCGTTGCCGTTGAAGCGATGCACCCCAGCGTAGACCGGGACGGGGGTGGCCGAAGCGGCATGCGGCAGGATGGCGGTGACGCCGGTGCGGACAGGACGCTTGCGGCCCGGGCGCGGCGTCTCTTCCGCGATCGTGCGGAAGCCGACGGTTATGCCTTCGACGTCGGTGATGGCGTTGAAGCGGCCGGTGCGGCCGGAAAAGGGCAGCCCGATATCGCGGGCGCGAGCGGTGGGCGAGGCGGGAGTTTTATCGTTCATGATCATTTCTGCCGAGAGCGAAGGTAGAGGCCGAGCGAGGCGACGACGAAGGAGAAGGAGAGCATCATCACGGCAATCGCGTTGATCTCCGGTTTGATGCCGCGCCGAAGCATGGAGAAGATGAACATCGGCAGCGTAGTGACGTCGACGCCGGCGATGAAATAGGTGATGACGAGATCGTCCATCGAGATGATGAAGGCGAGCAGCGCGCCGCCGACGATTGCCGGAAAGAGCTGCGGCAGCACCACCCGGCGAAAGGTCATCCATTCATTGGCGCCGAGATCGGCGGACGCGTGCTCCAGCGTCCGGTCCATGCCGGCAAGTCGGGCCGAGACGACGATGAAGACGTAGGAGATCAGGAAGGTGCACTGGCCGATGATGATCGTCGTCAGCCCCAGCCGGATGCCGGAATTGACGAAGAAGATCAGAAGCGCGATGCCGAGCACGATATCCGGCATCAGCATCGGCATGAACATCACCACGCGGTAGAAGCGCTGGCCGACGAATTCGAAGCGATAGAGGCCGATGGCGATCGCCGTGCCGAAGATGGTCGCAATGGCTGTCGTAGAGGCGGCGATCACCAGACTGTTCCAGACCGCCTGCAGCAGTTGGCCCGTCGATTCGATGTAGAGAGCGCTTTCGGAGACCTTGGTCTTGAAGCCGAGAACCTGGGCGTACCATTCGGTGGTGAAGCCCGTCCAGGTCATCATGTTCACCGGATTGGCGTTGAACGAATAGACGGCGATGACGACGAGCGGAATGTAGATGAAGGCGAAGAAGAGGCCGGTATAGGCGAGCAGGCTACCGGTAAAGAGGGTTCGAGCGATCTTCATGGATCACCTCACCGTGCCAGCGCAGCGGCGGCGCTGCGCCGACCGGAAAGAACCACATGGGCGATCATCATGATCAGCATGACGGTCATCACCATCATCGCCAGTGCGGCCCCGAAGGGCCAGTTGCGGGCCGCGAGGAACTGCTGTTCGATCAGGTTGCCGAACATCATCACCTTGGCGCCGCCGAGCACCGCCGGCACGACGAAGTTGCCAAGCGCCGGAATGAAGACGATGACCGCGCCGCCGGCAATGCCGGGAGCGGTCAGGGGCAGGATGATGCGCCAGAAGGTGCGCAGCGGCCCGGCGCCGAGATCGAGCGAGGCGCGCACCAGCGTCCAGTCAAGTTTCTCGACGCTGGCATAAACAGGCATGAACATAAAGGGAATGAACACATAGGTCATGCCGAGGATGATCGCGCCCCTGGTGTAGATCAGGTCGAGCGGCCGCTCGATCAGCCCCGTTGACAGAAGCATCTCGTTGACGAGGCCGGTCTGGCGCAGGATCAACACCCAGACGAAGAGCCGCACGATCAGGCTGGTGAAGAAAGGCAGCGTGATCAGGAACAGGCAGAAATTCTTCCAGCGCTCGGAAAGCCGGGCGATGCAGAAGGCGGCGGGATAGCAGACGAGAAGGGTCGCGAGCACCGTCAGGGCCGCGATCTCGACCGAGCGCAGGAAGATCGCGATGTAGATCGGATCGAACTCCTCGAACATCGGATCGGCAAAACCGAGGATGCGACCGAAGTTATGCGGGTAGAAGGTCCACTCCACCCCACCATAGAGGCCGGGCGCGAGAAGGCTGGTGACGACCATGATCGCGAGCGGCCCGAGGAAGAAGACGGCAAGGAAGGCCGAGACGGGTCCGAGCAAAACGGCGAGCTGAAAGCGGCGGCGGCTGGCGATCGACATCTCACGCACCCCCGGCATTGGCACCGATGAAGTGCACGGCAGCAGGGTCATAGGCAAGCCGCGCCTTGCGTGTCCGTTCGACCGTGCCGACGAGATTGCGCCGATTGGCGGGAACTTCCGCAATCACCTTGCGTCCCTCGGCAGTGCGGCCGAACAGCTCGAAGGTGGAGCCGACAAAAACGATCTGGTCGAGATCGACGTCGATCGTCGGAAAGGGGGCGTTTTCCTCCGCAAGGAAGAACTGTTCCGGCCGGATCAATGCCGTCGCTTTGGTCGAAATTTTCTTGTCGCAGGGCTGGTGGCGGATCGCCATGCCATCCGCCGTCATCAGCCGGTCGCCGTCGAGCGTGCCCTCGAACAGGTTGCTGGCGCCGATGAAGGTGGCGACGAAGGTGTTGACCGGGTGGTCGTAGATGGCGCGCGGCGTATCGAGCTGCTGGATGCGGCCACCGGAGAGCACGGCGACGCGATCCGACATCGTCAGCGCTTCCTGCTGGTCGTGGGTGACGAAGATGAAGGAGATGCCGAGCTCGTTCTGCAGCGTCTTCAGTTCGATCTGCATCGCCTGACGCAGGTTCTTGTCGAGCGCCGACAGCGGTTCGTCGAGCAGCAAGAGTTTCGGCCGGGCGATGATGGCGCGGGCCAGCGCCACACGCTGTTGCTGGCCGCCGGAGAGCTGGCGCGGCCTGCGGCCTTCCATACCTTCCAGTCCTACCATCTTCAAGGCGGCGGAGACCTTTTCACGGCGCGCCGGCTTGGCGACGCCCGCGACTTCCAGCGAATAGGCGACGTTTTCGCCGACCGTCATGTGCGGAAACAGCGCATAGTTCTGGAAGACCGTGTTGACCGGGCGGCGGTAGGGCGGCCGGTCGGTGATGTCCTCGCCGTCGATGAGGATCGAGCCGCCGTCGAGTTCGACGAAACCGCTGATCGCCTGCAGCAGGGTGGTCTTGCCGCAGCCGGAAGGCCCGAGCAAGGTCAGGAATTCGTTGCGGCGGACGTCGAGATCGATGCTGTCGAGAGCGGTCACGATGCCGCCTTCCGGAGTGGTGAAGGCCTTGCTCGCCTCCACCAGCCGGACGATGGAATTCTGCATACTTCTGTTCCCCAAAATGTTATGCAAATAACGCTTGTGCGTTTCCGATATATGGATACCATTTGCCTATCGGAGTCAACGGCCACCAGAAGCCGTGATCCGGAAGCGGCCGGCAAGGGCCGTAGAGGGGCCGAACGGCCATGACCATCAGAGGAGAATGATGATGACAATGACGAATGGGGTGACGTGTGAAGGCAAGAGGCCTTTCGCCACCCGCGCACGTGGCGTGGCCGTTTTGCTGACGACACTTTCCGCTCTGTTCGGCACCGCCGAAGCGGCCGAGCTCAACATCTACAACTGGGGCGAATACATCAATCCGGCTGTCCTCAAGAAGTTCGAGGAAGAGACCCAGATCAAGGTCAACCTCTCCACCTATTCCTCGAACGAGGAGATGCTGGCGAAGATCCAGGGTGGGGCCACGGGTTACGACATCGTCTTCCCGTCGGTCCACATGCAGGACATTATGGCCAAGCTCGACCTGCTCGAAAAGACGGACATCAACGACTACGAGGGCTTCAAGAATATCGACCCGACCTTCCTTCGGGCCAAGAGCGATCCGAAGGGCGAGTATTGCCTCCCTTACGCCTTCGGCTCGGTCGGCATCCTCTACAACAGAAAACTTCTCGGCAAGGACGTGACCGGCTGGCGCGACCTGATCGAGACGGTGAAGGCGAAAGGGCTGAAGTTCACGCTGCTCGACGACATGCGCGAGGTGCTTTCGGTGGGTCTGATCCTCAACGGTCACAAGGTCAATTCCACCGACCCGGCGGAATTGCAGCAGGCTGCCGATACGATCATCGCGATGAAGCCCGACGTTGCCGCCTTTACCTATGACACCCGCCCGATGGTCGCCGCCGGCGATGTCGCGGCTGGTCACTTCTTCGTCGGCTCGATGGTCGATGTCTTCGCCAACCCCAAGGATCTCGGTTACGTGATCCCGGAGGAAGGGGCGACGATGTACCAGGAGGATATCTGCGTCCTGAAGTCGGCCCCCAACAAGGACAACGCGGTCAAGTTCCTGCAGTTCTATACGCGCCCGGACGTCGCGGCGCTCAATATTGAACAGCAGACCAACGGGACGGCCAACGTGCCGGCGCGGCAATTGACCCCCGAGCAGATCAAGAACAGCAAGGAAATCAACCCGCCGCCGGAAACCATGCAGAAGCTGCAAATCTTCGAAGACCTCGGCCCCGGCGTGCGCCAGCTCGACCGGGTCTGGACGAAGGTGAAGACGGCGGAATAAACACGCGATGCGATGACAGGAGCGGATGCGGGTTTGTTACCCGGCATCCGCTTCGGCAGACTTGCGTGTTTCCTTACCTCGTGGCTGAGGATAAACATGCAGCAATTCAAAGTGCTGCAGCGACCTTTTTCCGTCTGATAAGACCGGTGGCGCTGTAGAATGGGAGGGGACGTGGCACCGCGCATCCTGAAGCTGCTGCGCAGCGACGAGATGAGACGCTCGAAGTCGGACAAGCTCATCGCCAACTACATCGAGCGCAACCTCGCCGAGATCCCCTTCGAAACGGCGCGCTCGATCGCGACCCGCCTCGAGGTCTCGCCGATGACCGTCGGGCGCTATCTCCGGCGTTTAGGCTTCGATGGCCTCGACCAGCTGAAGCACGAGCTCAGGCGTGACGGCTCCAACAATCCCGCCTGGCAGGTCAAGGGCTCTGTCGGCCGGTTGCGGGAGGATAACCGCGAAGGCAAGCTGCTTGCCGGCCTGATCCAGCAGCAGGTCGACAATCTCGGCATGATCTACGAGCTGACGACCGCGCCGGAATGGCAGCAGACGATCGACGCCCTGATTGCTGCGAGCGAAGTCTATGTCGCCGCCTATCAGAACGTTCGCGGCATCGCGCAATATTTCGCCAGCCAACTGTCCTATACCCGGCCGCGCGTGCAGTTCGTCGACGGCCTCAACGGCACCTATGCCGAGCTGCTCGATGGCTCGGTCGAGGGGCGTGTGCTGTTCCTGCACGATGTGCGCCGTTTCGCCGCCAAGGCGCGGCCGCTTGCCGAGGAAGCCCGCCGCGCCGGCGTCAAGGTCATCCTCTATACCGACGAGTTCTGCCCCTGGGCACCTGAGGTCTCCGATATCTGCCTCATTGTGCCCGGGTCGCACGGTCCGCTGTGGGACGGGGCGGCGACAACCGTCGCGGTCATGGACCTGCTCTTGAGCAACATCATTGTCGTGCTCGGCGATGATGTCGGTGAGCGCGTCGCCCAGCTGACCCGGCTGCAGAACATCTTCGGCGATTTCGAGGACTAGAGCGCCGTGCGTTCGTTTGAACGCACAAAGGACGCTCTAGCACTTTGATTCTAGAGCATCTTTCTGCCTCAAATGATTCCACTTGAGGGCAGGATGCTCTAGGCAGCGATACCAGGAAAAGTGTGCAGCGGTTTTCTGTCCGGAATCGCGTCCAAAATTCGAAGTCTCCGTTCAGCCCTGGGTCGCCTGCGGGATGTAATCCCGCGCAATATCGATCGATGTCGGGCGCCCATCGAGAAAGAGCTCACCGATGCGCGGCGCCGTCCGGGCGATGACCTTGCCAGCCTTGATCACGAACAACCGGTTTGGCTTCAGCCGCAGGGCCTCGCTGACATCGGCCGCCTGCAAGAGGACCAGATCGGCCTTGAAGCCCACCTCCAGCCCATAGCCCTCAAGGCCCATGGTTTTCGCCGAGTTCACGGTGATCGCGTCGAAGATCCTGCGCTTGTCCTCGATGCCGCCCATCTGCGTCACGTGAACAGCCATATGGGCGACTTCCAGCATGTCGCCCGACCCCATCGAGTACCAGGGATCCATGACGCAATCGTGCCCGAAGGCGACGTTGAGCCCCGCCGCCATCAACTCCTTCACTCGTGTCATGCCGCGGCGTTTGGGATAGCTGTCGTGGCGCCCCTGCAGCATGATGTTGATCAGCGGATTGGGGATCACGTTGATCTTCGCTTCCACCATCAGCGGGATGAGCTTGGAAACATAGTAGTTGTCCATCGAGTGCATCGAAGTGAGATGCGAGCCCGCAACGCGTCCCTGCAATCCGAAGCGCACGGTCTCGGCCGCCAGCGTCTCGATGTGGCGCGACAGCGGGTCATCGGTCTCGTCGCAATGCATGTCGACGGGCAGGCCGCGCTCGGCAGCGATGCGGCAGAGCGCCTCCACCGAGCGTGCGCCATCCTCCATCGTCCGCTCAAAATGGGGAATGCCGCCGACGATATCGACGCCCATGTCGAGCGCACGCTCAAGCGATGCGACGCCATCGGGCGCGCGGTAGTAGCCATCCTGCGGGAAGGCAACGAGCTGCAGGTCGATATAGGGCGCGACCTTCTGCCTGACCTCGAGCAGCGCTTCGGCCGTGACCAGCCGAGGATCCGACGTGTCCACATGGCTGCGGATGGCGAGAAGCCCCTGGCTGACGGCGAGATCGCAATAACGCAGCGCCCGCTCGACCAGCGCCTCCTTGGTCAAGGTTGGGCGCAACTCGCCCCAGAGCGCGATGCCCTCAAGCAGGGTGCCGGAGACGTTCATCCGTGGCAGGCCGAGCGACAGCGTTGCGTCCATGTGGAAATGCGGATCGCAGAAGGGTGGGCTCAGCAACCGGCCGGTGGCGTCGATCTCTTCGCCTGCGGTCGCGGCAAGGTCCGGCTCGATTGCGGCGATCTTTCCGCCCACAACACCGACATCAATGCCCTGGCGTCCGTCCGGAAGGTTGGCGTTGCGGATGATCAGGTCGAACATGGCTGGCTTCTCCAGATGTCAGCGCCGCTTGTGGACCAAGCTGGCATGCCTACGATCCGAAGCTCTTGCGATAGGCGGCCGGCGACGTGCCGAATCGACGAACGAAGGAACGACGGAAGGCGATATCGTCATGGAAGCCGATATCCGTGGCAATCTTTTTGAGTGGAATGCCGGTGTCTTCGGCAAGCCTGCGCCCCGCCTCCAGCCGCATGCTCTCCACATAGTCGGCGGGCGTCATGCCCACCTCCTGTTTGAACTGCCTGGAGAAGTTTCGCTCGCTCATGCCGACGCGCCGGGCAACCGCTGCGACGCTGAGGTCGGCAGAGAGATTGTCGGCAATAAAATCCTGAGCCGCACGAATGGGTGTCTTCTGTGCAAGCTGGCCGGCGAGAAGGGTGCTGAACTGGGTCTGGCCTCCGGGCCGCTTGAGAAAGACAACGAGTTCACGCGCGACCTTCAAAGCGATGTCCAGGCCGAGATCCTTCTCGACGATGGCAAGCGCCAGGTCGATGCCGGCCGTTACGCCGGCTGAGGTCCAGACGTTGCCGTCCTTGGTGAAAATGCGGTTGGGCTCGAGTTTCACCTCCGGGAAGCGCTTGCCGAATTCCGCCGCTTGCGACCAATGCGTCGTCGCCCGCCTGCCGTTTAAGAGGCCCGCCTCGCCGAGCACGAAGGCGCCGGAGCACACCGATCCGAAACGGCTGGCGCGAGCCGATGCTTCCTTCACCCAGGCGAGAAGCGATGCCGGCAGTGGCCGTTCATGAATGAGCGGATCCCCGGCCACAAGCAACGTATCGATGTCGGAAAAACCTTCCTCCAGCGACCGATCCGGCAGCAGCGTCAACCCGGAAGATCCGCGCACCGGACTGCCGGACGCGCTGACGACCTCCACGGAATAATGGTCGGTGCCGCTCTGACGGTTGGCCTCCGCAAACACGTCCGAGGGCCCGATGACGTCGAGAAGCTGCACGCCCTGCATGGCGACGATGGCGATCTTGTGAACGGCCATTAACGAACCTCGAACAATCTGCCGGTCAGGACGATGCTGACCGTACGATAGAAGACGACAGCGATGGCGCCGGCCAGAAACAGGAAGAACAGTCCCGCCAGGCCGGTCAGGATAGCGCTCCCGGCAGAAGCGGCATACCGGAAGAAGGCGATCGACAGGGCAGCAAGCGGAAAGCTGATGGCCCACCAGGTGACGCTAAAGGGAACATGGGAGCGGAACACCATCGGCGACAGGACGAGCATGAGAAACAGGGCAAAGTAGAACAGGACCGTGGCGAAGAGATCGACCGAACCCGTGACGTTAGTATAGGCGAGGAAGCCGACGGCAAAGGGGGCGACGAGAACCATGAGGGACGGCCGAGCCAGCGCCGGAAGCGGATCTTCGTGGCGCAACCGCGAGAAGATGAGCGCGATAAAGACCGCGGCGATGACGCTGCCGACCGAAAAGGCAAGCATATTGACTTCATGCGCCCAGGAGAACGGCATGGCGTGGCCGGTAACGGCGATATCAAGGGTGGCGACGCCGGGGATGAGTAGCGGCGGCAGGGTGGTATCGCGCGACTGCTGCCGGCCGAGGAAGCCTCTGGCGACGACATAGGCGAGGGCGAAGGTCAGCGCAGACGCGATGGTCCAGACGACCTCTGACAGCAGCGGGCTGTAAAGGTTCAGAAAGGCAGACTGCAGAAGCAGGCCGATTGCGACGGTCGCAAAGAAGTTGCTTTGAACCGGATGGGCGAATTCAGCGGCGACCAAGCCAGGGTACCGGCGCCATTTGATGGCATAGCCCAGGGCAAGGCTCAGAAAGATCGAGGTACCGAGCCAGCCGACATATTCCCCGGGAAGGGCCGGCAGTCCGATCGTCCTGGTGGCTTCGCGCCAGGCGAGGCTCAGGCCCGTGATGCCCATTACCGATGCGAACAGGTTGATCGGAAGCTGCGAGATCGACCGCTTGGTCAGCGGCGTGCTGTTCGAGAGATCTATGGATTGAACGGTCATTGGCTTGTTCCTGTCCGAAAGAGTGCTGACAGGATTAAAACACGCTACACCTTTGTCTTGAATGATGCAAACAGTACGATTTCGGACTGGCTGCGTATGTTTCCGGCCAAGGACCGCTCAGTATCGCCGCCAGGTCGGTTGCCGACCACCGCGGCCGGGTCACGGTGCCCCGTAGCTGCGCCAGAGAACATAGAGGCTGACGGAAAAGATGATGGCGCGGAAAATCTGCGTCAGCGTATCGCGCTGGGTCGCAAGCCGGGTGGAGACGAAGGTGCCGACGATTCCGCCCAAAATGCCGCCGGCGATGAAGTAGCCGGCGATGCGCCAGTCCACCAAACCCGAGGAAGCGTAGTTGATCGCGGTCGTCAGGCCGAAGGTGCCGACGGCAAGCAACGACGTGCCGACCGCATTGATGAGCGGCATGCCGGTTGCAAGCAGGAGGCCGGGGACGATCAGGAAACCGCCGCCGATGCCGAAGAAACCGGAGCAGGTACCGGTCAAAAGCGCCGTCACTCCGGTCTTGCCGTGCGTCCCGATCGAAAGCGATTGCGGCGTGGCCGCCGTGTCGCACTTTACCTTTTTCATGGCGAAGCTGACGAACATCATCACCAGCCCGAACAGGAACAGCAGGCGCTGGCCGTCGACCAGTTTGCCGAGGCTGGAGCCAAGATAGGCGCCGAGCGAGCCGGCCACCGTGAAAATCAGAGCGCACCGCCACCAGAGGTGGCCGCGAAGCGCATGGCTGATGAGGTTGAGATAGGCGTTTGCGGAAACGGCGAGCGCTCCGGTGCCGAGCGCCGTATGCACGTCGCGAATGCCGACCACATAGATGAGGAGCGGGGTTGCCAGGATCGAGCCGCCGCCACCGATCAGGCCGAGCGTGAAGCCGGTGAGCGAGCCGGAGCCGATCGCGAGCAGCATTTGCTGGAAAGGATCCGCCACGATGCCTCTACCCCCAGACCGAACCGGGAAGGGCGTCGAGCGGGATTTTCAGGTAGCGCCGGCCATTGTCTTCGGTGGCCGGGAGCTCGCCGCCGCGGACATTCACCTGCAGCGCATGCAGAATGAGTTTCGGCATCGGCAAGGTACGGTCGCGCGCCTCGCGCAAGCCGACGAAATCGGCCTCGGACTTGCCGGCGACATGGGGGTTTTTGGACTTCTGCTCGGCGACCGTGCTTTCCCAGCGCGCCTTGCGGCCGCCCGGGCAATAATCGTGGCCGGTGAACAGCCGAGTCTCATCCGGCAGTGCCAGGATCGCCTGGATCGAACGCCAGAGGTCGGCAGCGCTGCCCCCCGGGAAATCGGCGCGGGCCGAGCCGCTATCGGGCATGAACAGCGTGTCGTGAATGAAGGCTGCGTCGCCGATCACATAGCTGATGGACGCGAGTGTGTGGCCGGGCGAATGCAGGACGCGAGCCTTGAGCTCGCCGATCCGGAACGTCTCGCCGTCAGTAAACAGCCGGTCCCATTGCGAACCGTCGCAGGCGAAATCCGGCCAGTTATAGATCGCTTTCCAGATCCCCTGCACGCCCTTCACGTGTTCGCCGATCGCCGTCGGCGCTCCCGTCCGGGCCTTGAGATAGCGCGCCGCCGAGAAATGGTCGGCATGAGGGTGGGTGTCGAGGATCCATTCGACGGTCAGGCCTTTGGCCGCGACATGGTCGAGGATCGCGTCGGCATTCCGCGTGGCGGTCGAGCCCGACTTCTCGTCGAAATCGAGCACCGGGTCGATGATCGCGCATTTGCCCGTCGCCGGATCGGCAACAACATACTGGATGCTGCCGGTGCGGACGTCGTAAAAGCCGGTCACATCGGGCTTATGCATAGGCGAGCGCCTCTTCAGCCGTTGCGCACGGGAAGAAGATTGCGCGAGCGGGGTCAAAATCGTAATCGGCTTCGAAGGTGGGCGCGTCCGCCGCCAGCTGGGCGACGCAATCGAGGATGAACTTCACCTTTTCGTCCGAAAGCAGGACGCTGAAGTTCAGCCGTGTGAACCCGGGCTTCTCGATCTCTTCGCCGGCGAGGATCGCCTGTCGGATCTGTTCGGAGTGTTCGGCATCGATCGACAGCAGCCGGTGTACGTAGGGCCCGGCACAGGCGCAGCCGCCGCGTGCCTGGATGCCGAAGCGATCGCTGAGCATGCGAGTAACGAGCTGCTGGTGGACATAGCCGCCCTTGCCGTTCCTGATGCGGAAGGAGAAGATCGGCAGGCGATCCGGTTCCTTAAGGCCGAGCAGCTCCAGCTGCGGGACGGTCTTCCAGGCGGCAAGGGCCTGTTGGGCCAGCGCGCGGTTGCGCCTTTCCATTTCTTCAAGACCGATCGCATGCTTGACGATGAAGGCGAGGGCTGCGCGGATGTCGCCGACGACATTCGGTGTTCCCGCTTCTTCGCGTGCTTCGAGATTGCCGCTGTAGTCGTGGGTATCAGGCGAAACGAACTTCACGGTGCCGCCACCCGGCCAGGTCGGTTTGTCGGTCACGACGCGGTCGCGGCGAACGATCAGGATGCCGGAGGCGCCCGGACCGCCGATGAACTTGTGCGGCGAGACGACAATGGCGTCGATCTCGAAACCGGCAGGCGACATGGAAATCGGAACGTAAGGACCGGCGCCTGCATAGTCCCAGATCATCTTCGCGCCGGCCGCCTTGACCATCCGGGTGATCGCCGCGACGTCGCTGGTGATGCCGGTGATGTTCGAACCGGCAGAGAGCGTGCAGACCGTCAGGTCCCGTGAACCGGCGTTTAGCGCTTGGGCAAGTTGGCCAAGATCCGGACCGCCCGCCTGGCATTCGGCGATTTCCACGATCTCGGCGCCGCTTTCGCGCCAGGGAAGGATGTTGGAGTGGTGCTCATAGGGGCCGATGATGACGCGGACCTGTTTGCCCGCCTCAGCCGCCGCGGTGACGCCGAACAGCTTGACCAACCGGTTGATGCCCGAAGTGGCGCCGGAACCTGTGAAAATCACGGCGTGGTCGGCAGTCGCGCCACAGAATTCGCCGATCAGCGCGCGCGCTTCCCGCCGCAACCGGGTCATGAAGCCGCCGCAATAGGAGGCTTCCGTGTGGCTGTTGGCGTAATAGGGCAGGACTTCGTCGAGCACGAAGCTTTCGATCACCCGCAGTGCCCGGCCGGAAGCGACATAGTCAGCATAGACGAGCGGCTTCGTGCCGTATGGGCCGACGATCTGCGCCTTCGCGCCGACGAGATCGTCGCGAAGATCGGCAATCACGCCCGGGCGGTTCAAAGCCTGGCGGAACTTGGCAAGCGGGCTAAGCTCCTCACAGGAGTGGCGGTGAACTGTTGGAACGATCATCTCGCTGACCTCCCTTGGAGCGAACATTGACAGCGATTATATTCCCCTTCATGGTCAAAAAATTCACCTATCTTCCTGCGCCAGTCGCGCTGTATTGTGTCAAATGATCGAAGAATCATCAAAAATAGATAGTTTTGATCTGAAGATCATGACGTTGCTGCAAAAGGATTCGAGCCTCTCGCAGCGTGAGTTGGCCGAGCGGGTCGGGTTATCGCAAAATGCCTGCTGGCGGCGCCTTCAGCGTCTGCAGTCGATCGGCATGATCCGGGGTTCGCACTGCGACATCGATCTCAGTGCTCTGGGCCTGGATCTGACGGTGATCGTGATGATCCGCACACGCCATCACTCCAAGGAATGGAGCGACGGCTTCCGGCAGCATGTCGAGCGACTGCCGGAAGTGATCGACTTCTACAGGATCGGCGGGGACTGGGACTATCTAATCAAGGTGGTGACCCGGGGCATGGGCGGCTACGACGCCTTTTATCAGAAGCTCATCACCAACTTCGATCTCGCCACGGTCACGGGCTTCTTTTCCATGGAGGCGATCATCAACAATCGCCCGGTGGATCTCAGCCGGTTGAAGTAAGGCGCCGGGCTCCGGCGCCCCATTTTGTGGTCACATCACGCCGAAGCGCTCGAAGGCCTCGACCGTGCTCATGCCGGCCTCGATCGCGAGGCGCACCTTGCTTTCGGTTTCGGCCTTTTCCAGCGCCAGCGCGATTGCTTCCCGTTCCGCCTCGCGCGGGATGACGAGCACGCCGTCACGGTCGCCGAAGAGGATATCGCCCGGCCGGATGCGGATGCCGCCGATCTCGATCGGGATACCGTAGTCGACGACCTTGCCGCGCGGCCCCTGGTCCTGCGCATAGGATCCGTAGCAGAAAGTCGGAAAATCGAGCGCAAGAATGCCGGCGCTGTCGCGGCAATAGCCGTCGCAGATCGCGCCGGCGGCTTTTAGTTTCATTGCACGGGTCGACATCAGCTCGCCCCAGACGGCGTAACGTGGCGAGGAGCCGGAACAGACATAGATCTCGTTGGGTTTCAGGCTATCGAGCGCGTGGAACATCAGGCCGAACGGTTTCGAGCTGAATTCCGAATGGCCGCTCGCCTCGGCGGTTGCGAAGAAATCGGCTTCGAGTACGGGCATCGCCCGCCCGACGGCGACCATGTCGTCGCGGAGCGCCCGGATCTGCGGCGGCAGGAACTGGTGTTGCAGCCCCATCGTGTCGAGGATGTCGCCGACCACGGCCGTGAACAGACGGCTGCGCATGGCGGTAAACAGTTCGGTATCGTCTTCAAAACGTGTCATTTCTCTTCCCTCAAGCCATGTGTGCCATGGCGGTAGCGATGCCCTGCATCACGCCTCTGATTTCCGCGAGGCCCTTCAACCGGCCGATCAGCGAATAGCCGGGGTTGATCCGCTCCTTGCCGATGTCGTCGGCCAGGAGGTGCCCGTGATCCGGGCGAAGCGGGATTTGCCAGTCGGCGCGGCCTTCCTGTAGCCGACGCTCCTGTTCCTGCATCAGCGCAAGGATCACTGCCGGCATGTCGCTCGATCCGCCGAGATGATCGGCCTCGTAGAAGGAGCCGTCCTCCTCCCGCTGGACATTGCGAAGGTGGGCAAAGTGAATGCGTGGGCCGAATTCACGAACCATGGCTGGCAGATCATTGTCGGTGCGCGTGCCATAGGATCCGGTGCAGAAGGTGATGCCGTTGGCTTGGCTGTCGACGGCGGCGAGGATGCGCCTTACATCCGCGGCCGTCGAAACGATGCGCGGCAGGCCATAGAGCGAAAAGGCCGGATCATCGGGGTGGATGCAAAGCCGGATACCGACCTCTTCGGCGACCGGCACGATTTCTCTGAGGAAACGCGCCAGATTGGCGTGCAAGTGATCGGCCGTCACGCCGTCGTATTCGGCAAGGGCGGCCAGAAAGCTCGACCGGTCGTACTGGCGTTCGGTCGCCGGCAGGCCGGCGATGAGGTTGCGCTCGATCCGGTCGATCTTTGCCGCGTCCATCTGGTCGAAACGCTGGCGGGCGACGAAGATCTGGCGCTCGGAATAGCTTTCCTCGACGCGCGGCCGCTGCAGGACGAAGAGGTCGTAGGCGGCAAAGTCGATGGCATCGTAGCGCAGTGCGTAACCGCCATGTGCAAGCGGCTGCATCAGGTCGGTGCGCGTCCAGTCGACCACCGGCATGAAGTTGTAGCAGACGGTGGTGATGCCGGCGCGCGCAAGCGCCCGCAGCGTATCCTTGTACCAGCCGATATAGCGGGCGCTCTCTGGTGTCGCGAGCTTGATCGAATTGTGGACCGGAATGCTCTCGACGACGCTCCAGCGCATGCCGGCGGCCTCGATCAGCGCCTTGTGGGCGAGGATCGCCTCATCCGGCCAGGGGGAGCCATCATAGATGTGGTGCAGCGCCGAGACGATCCCCGTTGCCCCGGCCTGCCGGATATGACCGAGCGGCACGGGGTCATTCGGACCGTACCAGCGAAAGCACTCTTCCATCAGTCTCATGCAGATCTCCTCGCCGCGTCGGATCCCTATTGTTGGACCACGTCCGGCATTAATGTCCGCCTGGCCCAACAATTCAAGCCCAAAATGAGCAAAAATAGCTCGATATCACCGAAATAACGCGAAAATTGATATGGCTCTGCGATTTCTTCTTGACGCATTGGCAAATCTGGACCAACAAATAAGGCATTGCAGGGAGGGCAGTCAGTGAGCAGTTCCGTACGGGAAGAGGCGTTGTCGGGTGTGGAGGCCGTCGAGCCGGGCAAGACCTCGGCCGTGGACCGGCTGGTCGAGCAGATCCGCGACATGATCTCCGAGCGCGGTCTCGGTATCGGCGATGCGCTTCCGACCGAGCGCGATCTTGGCGAACAATTCCAGGCCGGGCGCAACACGGTGCGCGAGGCGCTGCAGGTGCTGCGCGCCTATGGCATGGTCGAGACGCGACCGAAGGTCGGCGCCGTTATCAGCGGCGGCCACGGCGAGGCGATCCGCCGGCTCTTTGCTTTTCACAACGGCATCTCGCCGGACTCTTTCCGCGACCTGCAGGGCTTCCGCCGCATCATCGAGACGGGTGTCGGCGAGCACATCATCCTGACGGCTGCTGACGCCGATTTCGACCGGCTGGATGCGATCAACGCGCGGATCCTAGAAGCGGACAGCGTCGAGGAAGCGGCGCAGTGCGACTACCAGTTCCATCAGGCGATCGTGGAGCTATCCGGCAATCGCACGACGGTCGCCGCCTACCACATGCTGCGCTCGGTGATCGAGGAGGTCATGCGGCTCGGCAAGGCGGAGCGCCCGGTGCATGCGGCGACTTTCGAGGCCCATGCCGAGATCATCAGGGCGCTGAGGGCCCGCGACCGCATCGCCTACGTCTACCTGATGAGCCGCCACCTGGAGTTCGGCATCCGCTTCGTCGATGCCGCGCCCGGCGGCCAGCCGTCGCGATGAGCACATAGAGATTTTCGCCTGGACCGCTCCCCAAATGGGCGGTGCTGGCATCCGTTTGCCGGATCCACTCGCCCGTTGGTCCGGCGGCACGAACAGGGCACTTGGGAGGAGAACCGACATGAACAATTCGAAACGTCACATTCTGGCGCTTGCAGCATTGCTTGCCACCGTCAGCCTTGCGCCGGGTGCGGCACATGCCGGCGGCAAGGCGATCGCCGGCATCGTCTTTCAGCAGGACCAGTATTTCCGCGGCATCCAGATCGGGATGGAAAAGGCGGCCGAAGCCGCCGGCGACGAACTGCTCGCCGGCAACAGCGACAGCAAGCTGGAGAAGGAAGCTCAGCTCATCGACACCTACATCGCCCGCGGCGTGAACTCGATCGTCGTCGCGCCGCTTTCGGCCGACGCTTCGGTGCCGGCTCTGAAGAAAGCGCGTGACGCCGGCATCACGGTCGTCACCTACGGCACCTCGGCCAATGGCGACGTCGCCCAGGCGACGGTGACGAGCTCGGACCGCGATATCGGCATCGGCACTGGCAAGGCCGCGACCGATTTCTTGAAGACGCTCGGCAACGGCGAGAAGGTCAAGATCGGCACGCTCGCCTTCAAGGCGCTGCTTCCCGAACAGTCGAATGCCCGCGTCGATGGTTTCCTGAGTGTCGTCAAGGATCAGGTGGACATCGTCGCGCAACAGGACGCCTGGCTCGCCGAAAAGGCACTCGCCGTCGCAAGCGACATGCTGACGGCCAATCCCGATATCCGGGTGATCTATGCTGCCAACGAAGGCGGCACGATCGGTGCAGTGCAGGCGGTCAAGAAGGCGGGCCTTGAAGGCAAGGTCTTCGTCTTCGGCACCGACGGTTCCGAGCAACTCGCCAATATGCTCTTAAACTCCGACAACGTGCTGCAGGCGACGACGGCGCAGCAGCCGCTCGAGGTCGGCAAGCAGGCAATCGAAGCCGCGCAGAACCTGCTCGACGGCAAAAAGATCGAGACCAAGGTCAACGTGCCCGTTCTGCCTCTGACACGCGTCAACGCTGAAGGGGTCGCTGCCTACAAGGAAGGCCTGAAGGCCCTGAAGTAAGAGCCTAAGAGTGAACCGAGCGGCGGGCATCGCCCGCCGCTCCTTCGCCGCCGACAGCAGGAAATCCGCATGAGTTATCCGCAGCCAAGGTCAGCCGCGTTGCAAGGGGTGCAGGGACGGCTGGACTTTCGGACCGTGACCAAGCGTTACGGCCCGACTGTAGCCCTCTCCGAATTCACCCACAGCTTCGCACCCGGCCAGGTGCATGCCCTCATGGGCAAGAACGGCTCGGGCAAGTCGACGCTTGTCAAGCTTCTCGCCGGCGTGACCGAGCCGACATCCGGCACGATCAGCGTCAATGGCGAGGACCGCCATTTCACATCGCCGCATGATGCCTTTGCCGCCGGCATCGTCACCGTCCACCAGGAGCTCTCGCTGGTGCCGGAGCTCTCTGTCGGCGAGAACATCTTTCTCGGTCGGCTGCCGCACCGCCGCCGCGCCGGCTTTAGCGTCGTCGACTGGGCCGGCCTGCACCGGCGCGCCGGCGAACTGCTCGCCGACATGGGGCTTGCGATCGATTCCCGCCAACCGGTCTCCGCACTCAGCGTCGGCCAGCAGCAGGTGGTCGAGATCGTCAAGGCAATGTCCTTCAACCCGTCTATCCTGCTTCTGGACGAGCCGACCTCGGCGCTCGCTTCCCGCGAGGTCAAGCAGCTCTTCGCGCTGATCGAGCGGCTGCGCGCCCGTGGCGTGACGATGATCTACATCACCCACCGCATGAGCGAACTCTTCGAAATCGCCGATACTTGCACGGTGATCCGCGACGGCCACTATATCGGTTCCGTTGCGATGAAGGAGACGACGCCTTCCGCGATTGTCGGCATGATGTTCGGCGATGCGGCGCGCGCCACACGTCCGCCGCGGCGAACGCTTGACCGCGCCAAACCCGTGCTCGAGGTCCGCAATCTCAGTCGGGCCGGACATTTTCAGGATGTCTCCTTCGATCTCTATCCCGGCGAGATCCTCGGCATCGCCGGTCTGCTTGGTGCCGGCCGCACCGAGCTCATGCGGGCGATTTTTGGGGCCGACCGGATCGACGGCGGTTCGGTCACGTTCGACGGTCGCGACATGACCGGTGCCAGCCCGCGCGACATGCGCAAGGCCGGGCTCGGCTATACGCCGGAAAACCGCAAGGAGGTCGGCCTCGTGCAGTCGCTCTCGACGGCGGACAATCTCTGCATGGCGAGCCTCGGGCCGATTTCACGCAACGGCTTCATCTCGCGCCGGCGCGAGCAGCCGCATGTCCGCCGTCAGATTGCCGATCTGCACATCAAGTGCGGCGATCCGGAACTGCCGGTGTCGTCGCTGTCAGGCGGCAACCAGCAGAAGGTGGTGATCGGCAAATGGCTGAACCGGCAGCCCTCGGTGATGTTCTTCGACGAGCCGAGCCGCGGCGTCGATGTCCAGGCCAAGCGGCAGATCTTCGACATCATCTGGCAGCAGGCGGCTGACGGTCTCGCCAGCCTCTTCGTCTCGACGGAACTCGAGGAAGTGCTGGAAGTCGCCGACCGCATCCTCGTCATGCACCACGGCGCTGTCGTCGCCGAGGTGGATCCGACGAAAACCGACCTTACCGAACTTTACGGCCTGTGCATGGAAGGGGCCAAGCAATGACACTTGTGAGCCAAACGACCGAAGCTGGTGGCCAGAACACGCCGCTCAAGTTCCTCAAAACCTACCCGATGGAGATCATTCTCGCGGCGCTGGTGATCTTTCTGATCCTGGTCGCGCCCGGCTTCGCCTCTACCGGCAATGTGCTGAACGTGCTGCGCACGGTCTCGATGCTCGGCATCATCGCCTTCGGCATGACCGCCGTGATCATCAGCGGCGAAATCGACCTTTCGGTCGGAGCCGGTGCCGCGCTCGCCGGCTGCATCGTCGCCTGGTTCGCCGACCGCTTCGCCGGTGTCTTCGGCGACTGGGGTGCGGTCACGGTCGGTTTTGGCGTGGCGCTGTTACTCGGCTTCACGCTCGGCTACCTCACCGGTCGCTTCCGGCAATGGTTCAACGTGCCGACCTTCATCACCACGCTCGCGCTTTTCGCGGCGCTGCGCGGTGTCGCCAACCTGATCACCGGCGGCTTCCCGATGTCGTCCTTCCCGCTGGGCTTCGATTTCCTCGGCGGCGGCTATCTCTTCGGCATTCCGTTCCCGGTCTATATCTTCGCGCTGACCTTTGCCGGCATGCACTTCCTGATGAAGTACACGAGCTTCGGCCGCGAGGTTTATGCCGTCGGCGGCAATATGGAGGCCGCACGCCTTTCCGGCATCGACATCTGGAAGGTGAAGGCGCTGACGCTCGGCCTCACCGGCGCGCTGACCGCCGTGTCCGGCACGCTGATCGCCTCGCAGATTGGGGCTGGAACCGGGACGACGGCAACCGGCATGGAGCTCGACGTGATCGCGGCCGTCATCATCGGCGGCACGTCACTCTTCGGCGGCAAGGGCCGTATCTGGGGCACGCTGATCGGGGTCCTTTTCCTCGGCTGCATCTCCAACGGCATGACGCTGATGAATGTCAGCGAGTACTGGCAATACGTCGTGCGCGGCGGGATCATCCTCGGCGCCGTGCTTCTCAACCAGGTCCTGGAACGGGTGCGTTGAGACCGGAGCGGGGTGCTCGCATCCCGCTCCCTCAAGAAAATCGATCACGCTTGTGATTTCGGGTCTGTGCGGCCCGAGACCATCGCGATCCATCGCGGAGACAATCATGACTGAATTCAAGGGAAAAATCGCGCTGGTCACCGGCACCTCAGGGATCGGCCTCGCCTCGGCAATCCGTCTGGCTTCATCAGGGGCGACTGTGCTGGCCTGCGGCAATGACGTCGCCATCAATGAGATCTTCGATCGGATTGCCAAAGAACGCGACCTGCCGATGTCGACACGGCTGACGGACGTCTCCGTCGAGGCTGAGGTGGAGGCAGCGGTGCGCGAAGCGGTGCTGCGCCGTGGCGGGCTGGACATCATCGTCAATGCGGCGGCCGTTCATCCCTATGGCACGGTTCTCGATACCAGCGCCGAGACCTTTGCGCGCTGCCTCTCGGTCAATGTCGGCTCGATCTATCTGACCGGTCGCTTCGGTATTCCGGAAATGATGAAGCGCGGCGGCGGCGCCATCGTCAACATTTCCTCGGTGCAGGGCCATGCCTGCCAGCAGAACGTTGCGGCCTATGTCGCCTCCAAGGGCGCGATCCATGCGCTGACCCGTGCCATGGCGCTGGACCATGCGGCGGCGAAGGTTCGGGTAAACTCGGTCAGTCCCGGCTCCGTACGCACGCCGCTGCTCTCGCTCGCGGCCCGCACCTATGGCGGCGAGGGCGTCAGCGAGGCGGAAGCCTTCGCCCGCTTCGGCGCCGCGCACCCGGTCGGACGCATCGGTGAGCCGGAGGAGGTGGCGGAACTCGTCGCCTATCTCGCCTCCGACCGCGCCGCTTTCGTCACCGGTTCGGATTTCCGCATCGACGGCGGCCTCACTGCCGGTATCGGCGTCAAGTAATCAGACAGGAATTGATAAGATGAAGATCGGCCTCGGGCTTTACCGGGAACAGCTCACCCCGGACAATTTTCAGTTTGCGCAGCAGGCAGGTGCGACCCATGTGGTCGCGCATCTGACCAACTATTTCGCCGGCAAGGATCCGAAGATTGACAGCGGTGACCAGGGCGGCTGGGGCGATTGTTCCGGCGACCGGCTCTGGACTTACGAGGAGCTGTCGGCACTGGTGAAGGACGTGCGCGCCGGCGGCCTGGAGATCGCGGCGATCGAGAATTTCTCGCCGCGCTTTTGGTTCGACGTGCTTCTCGATGGACCTGAGCGCGCCCAGCAGATCGAGGGGCTGAAACAGCTGATCCGCGATGCCGGTCGCGCCGGCATCCCCTGCATCGGCTATAACTTCTCGCTCGCCGGCGTCTATGGCTGGACACGCGGCCCCTATGCCCGTGGTGGCGCCGAGTCCGTCGGCTTCGGGGTCGAAAACAGCATCGCGCCAAGCCCGGATGCGCCGATTCCCGACGGCATGGTCTGGAACATGCGCTACCGCCGTGGTGTCGCGGGAGCCGCTTCGGTCTCCGTCAGTTCGGCGGAGCTCTGGGATCGGCTTGCCCATTTCTTGAAGGAAGTCGTCCCGGTCGCCGAGGAGGCGGGTGTGGTGCTCGGCGCCCATCCGGATGATCCGCCGGCGGAGGAGTTGCGCGGGACTGCGCGGCTCGTCAATCGGCCAGAAAAATACGACCGGCTGATGGCCATCGTCGACTCGCCGTCGAACGGCCTGGAGCTCTGCCTCGGCTCGCTGCAGGAGATGCCGGGCGGCGATATCTATGAGCACGTCCGCCGTTTCGCCCGCTCCGGCCGCATTGGCTACATCCATTTCCGCAACGTACGCGGAAAGATGCCGCGTTATGTCGAAACCTTCGTCGACGAGGGTGATATCGACATGGCCGAAATCATCCGCATCCTACGTGACGAGAACTATCAGGGCGTGATGATCCCGGATCATACGCCGGCGATGACCTGCGGCGCCTCCTGGCACGCCGGCAAGGCTTTTGCGCTCGGCTACATGAAGGCGCTGGTGCAAAACGCTGAGGCGCTTGGGCCGTCGCAGTCGATCCCGACGAGAGTGGCAGCGGAATAGGAGACGCAGATGGCACGCGATCTCATCTGTGTCGCGCCCGTCGGCGACCGCTGCGGCGAGGGCGCCGTCTGGTCGACGGCGGAGGCGGCGCTCTACTGGACCGACATCAACCGCTTCCTGATCCATCGCTATGACGAAGCGACGCGTGCCGTCCGGACCTGGTTGTTCGAGGAGCCGGTGGTCGCGATCTCGCTGACTGAGGAAGACGGCCGGCTGCTCGTCGCGCTTGGATCGAAGCTGATCTGGTGGTGGCCGCAGACCGACCGGCGCGAGGATCACGGCTTCGTCCTGCCCGGTACGCCGCGGGTGCGGCTCAATGATGGTCGCGCCGACCCGGCCGGGAATTTCTGGGTCGGTTCGATGAAGAACAACGTTCTGCCCGATGGTCAGCTTGGCGAGGTTGGGCCGGGAGAGGGCATTCTCTACCGGATCGCGCCGGATGGCGCCGTCAGCGAATGGCGGCATGGGCTCGGTATTTCCAACACCCTCTGCTGGAGTCCGGACCGATGCACCTTCTATTTCGGCGATACGCTGGCAAACGAGATCTACGCCTACGACTACGATGCCAAGGTGGGGGCGATATCGGAAGAGCGGCATTTCTTCACCGGGTTCGACCGAGGTTCGCCCGACGGTTCGGCGATCGACAGCGAAGGCTTTCTCTGGAACTGCCGCTATGGCGGCCGTTGCATAACGCGCATCGCGCCCGACGGCAGTCTTGCCGAGGCGATCGACATGCCGGTCACCAACATCACCACCTGCACCTTTGGCGGGGCGGATCTGAAGACGCTTTACATCACCACCGCCGGCTCGGGGCCGGAGGAGCGCCTGGCCGGCAGCCTCTATGCAATGCGGGTCGAGGTCGCGGGCCTTCCGGAAAACCGCTACGGGGTAGCGACCAAGTGAGCGCGGAGACGACACGACGCGCCCTTGCCTGGGCGCATGGGTGCCTTTCGGTGCAGTCGCTCGGCGGCATGCTCGGCCCCGTGCTGTTCCTGCTGCCGGATGGACGTCAGGTCAGCCCGCTGCATGTCGCGCCTTGGGGCAATGATCCCGAGCGCGAGACACTGCCGGAAATTCTGCAACAACTGCGCGGCGAATGGCCCTGCGTCCCCTTCGGCAGCGACACCAACCGGTCGCTCCCCGCAGGCTGGTCCGCAACGGGCGAGAGCTTCGAGGGTGCCGGTGTGCCACATGGTCACGGCTCCAATGTCCATTGGACCTCGGGCGACTGCGATGTCCGCCAGATCACCATGGAATGCCACTACCCCGACGACCATCCGATCCGGTTGCTTCGCCGGCGGATCGTTCCGGATCAAAGCGCGGCTGCCATCGACATCACGCTGGAAATCGAGGCGCGGCGGCCATGCCGCCTTCCGATCGGGCTACATCCGACATTTCGCCTGTCGCCGCGGCCGGGCTCGGTCGTCATTGAACCCGGCGCCTACGATCGCGTCTGGAGTGTTCCCGGCGATGTCGAACCGGGTGCAGCGTTGTTCACGCCCGATCGGCAATGGTCGTCGCTCGACAAAGCCGAGGCGCGCTGCGGTGCGACGATGGATGCGACCCAGGTGCCGCTCATGGAAGACACCGAGGACCTGCTGCAGCTCTCGGGCATCGATGGCAGCGTCGCGCTTCACTACCGCGACGAAGGTTTTCGCGCGCGGCTTTCCTGGCAGAAGGAACACTTTCCGAGCCTGCTGCTCTGGTACAGCAACCGCGGCCGCAAGGCCTATCCCTGGGACGGACGACATGTGGCGCTCGGCGTCGAGCCGATCGCCTCCGCCTTCGACCTCGGACCTTCCATCTCAACGGCTGCCAACCCTCTGGCGGCATCCGGCATTGCGACGGCAATCGCGTTCGAGCCCGGCCATACCTTCACCACCCGTTACCGGCTTTCCGTCGAAGCCGCTCGCTTGGGCTGAGCGTCGCTCGCCCAGACATTTCGCATTGAAAGGCCAAGAGAATGAAATTGTTGCGCCTCACCGTCGACGGCTTCGCCGTGCCCTGCATCCTCGATGGCGAGGGTCGGGCGCGGGATGTCTCCTCGCTCGTGCAGGACTTCACGGCGGAAACCCTGTCAGCTGTCAGGGTGGCGCTGTCTGGTATTGATCTATCGGCCCTGCCCGTGGTGCCGGTGATCGACGCCGATATCCTGCCGCCGGTCGCAAGGCCGGGAACGATCTGGTGTGTCGGGCTCAACTATTCCGACCACGCGGAAGAAGCGGGCCTGCCGGTGCCGACTGAACCGATCCTTTTCAACAAGGCGGCCGGCACCTATTGCGGTCCGAACGCGCCGCTTCTCCATTCCGAAAAAATGTCGAAGCTCGACTGGGAAGTCGAACTGGGCATCGTCATCGGCGCGCGCGCGCTGAACGTATCGCGCGCCGACGCGATGGATCACGTCTTCGGTTACACAGTTGTCAACGATGTCTCCGAGCGCGCCTGGCAGATGGAGCGCGGCGGCCAATGGGTGAAGGGCAAGAGTTTTCCCAATTTCTGCCCGACAGGCCCCTGGCTCGTCACCCGCGACGAAGTGCCGGACCCGCAGGCGCTTTCCATGTGGCTCGACGTCAACGGCGAACGCATGCAGGTAGGCACCACCGCGCGCATGATCTTCGATGTCGCGACCATCGTCTCCTACATGAGCGAGTTCTGCGTGCTGGAGCCGGGCGATCTCATCTGCACCGGCACGCCGCCGGGCGTCGGCATGGGCAAAAGGCCGCCGCGCTATCTGAAGCCCGGCGATGTGGTGGAACTCGGGATCGACGGCCTCGGCCGCCAGCGGCTGATCGTTCAGTCCCTCTAGATCGATACGGAAAGGCCTGACCATGAATGGAAATACGGGACGATCGGCCGGACGCGTGGCCGTGATCACCGCCGCAGGCCAGGGCATCGGCCGTGCCGTTGCCGAGCGGTTGATGGCCGAGGGTGCGGAGGTCCACGCCAGCGACATCAATGCCGACCTGCTCGCAACGCTCGACGGTGCCGCAACGACGACGCTCGATGCGACGGATCACGCGGCAGTCGCCGCCTACTTCGCCGGCTTCGCACGGGTCGACATTCTCGTCCATGCGGTCGGCTATGTGCACCAGGGCACGATCGAGGAGTGCTCGGCCGAGGACTGGCGTCGCTCGGTCAACATCACGCTCGACAGCGCCTATAACGTCATTGCCGGCGCGATCCCGAAGATGAAGGCCGAAGGCGGCAGCATCATCACCATCGGTTCGGTTGCCTCGTCGATCAAGGGCTTTCCGCGGCGCGCCGCCTATGGTGCCGCCAAGGGCGGTGTCATCGGTCTCACCAAGGCGGTCGCCGCCGACTATGTGTCCCATGGCATTCGCTGCAATTCGATCTGCCCCGGAACGATCGCGTCGCCTTCTCTGGAGGAGCGCATCGGCGAACTCGGCGAGAAGCTGGGAAGCCGTGACGAGGCTTACCGGTCTTTCATCAGCCGCCAGCCGGCCGGACGCTTCGGCACGGTGGAGGAGGTTGCCGCCATCTGCGCCTTCCTCGCCTCCGACGAAGCAGCCTTCATCACCGGCCAGGCGATCAATATCGATGGTGGCATTACGATCTGACGCACGCGGCCGCCCGCTGACAGGCGGCGCAACATCATCGGAGAGGACCGCTGCTCAACCCGGAAGTTTTCGATTTTCCGAGAGGAGCCAACCCAATCTCCCTCATCCTCGCCCCTGTGGCGGGGATCCAGCGACCCGACGTCCGTCGGGTCAAGGGCCTTTCAGCCCAAGGACTTGGTCTGGCTGGATTTCTGTGACAGGCACAGAAATGAGGAGGATCTGGTTACGTCCTCTTCCTTTCTGCGACGTCGCAGTAACAGCTCGCAATCTTGTTTGTACGAGATCAGCAAACGCAAAACACCTCCGGATGTGTGCCGGAGGTGTCTGTTCTTGTCTGCAGGTCGGCGTCAGATCACGCCGACTGGAATCGTTGGTGGCTCAGGCCGACAGTGCCTTGAACGCGGCGAGGATGGCGTCGCCCATTTCCGTCGTGCCGACCTTCTTCGCACCCTCGGCCATGATGTCGCCGGTGCGGATGCCCTGGTCGAGCACGGCGGCGATCGCCTTCTCCAGATTGTCGGCTTCCCTCACCAGGTTGAAGGAATAACGCAGGCACATGGCAAAGGAGGCGATCATCGCGATCGGGTTGGCGATGCCCTTGCCGGCAATGTCGGGGGCCGAGCCATGCACCGGCTCGTAGAGCGCCTTGCGCTTGCCGGTCACCGCATCCGGGGCACCGAGCGAGGCCGACGGCAGCATGCCGAGCGAGCCGGTCAGCATCGCCGCCACGTCCGACAGCATGTCGCCGAACAGGTTGTCGGTGACGATGACGTCGAACTGCTTGGGCTGGCGCACCAGCTGCATGCCGCCGGCATCGGCCAGCATGTGCTCGAGCTGAACGTCAGAATATTTCGCCTTGTGCGTCTCGGTCACCACCTGGTTCCACAAGACGCCCGACTTCATGACGTTGCGCTTTTCCATCGAGCAGACGCGGTTGGACCGCGTGCGGGCCAGTTCGAAGGCGACGCCGGCGATGCGTTCGATCTCGTAGGTGTCGTAGACCTGGGTGTCGATGCCGCGCTTCTGGCCGTTGCCGAGATCGATGATCTCCTTCGGCTCGCCGAAATAGACGCCGCCGGTCAGTTCGCGCACGATCAGGATGTCGAGACCTTCGACCAGCTCGGGCTTCAGCGACGAGGCGGCGGCCAGTGCCGGATAGCAGATCGCCGGGCGCAGGTTGGCGAACAGTTCGAGATCCTTGCGCAGGCGCAGCAGGCCGGCTTCCGGACGCACCTCGTAGGGCACCGCATCCCACTTCGGGCCACCGACGGCGCCAAACAGCACCGCATCGGCGGCCAGCGCCTTCTTCATGTCCGCTTCCGAGATCGCCTGGCCATGGGCATCATAGGCCGAACCGCCGACCAGGCCCTCGTCGGTGACGAAACCGGCTCCAAGCTCGGCATTCATGTAGGCGATGATTTTGCGGACTTCCGCCATGGCTTCCGGGCCGATGCCGTCGCCGGGAAGGATGAAAAGTTTGCGGGCCATTTTCGGCACTCCTGTGTTTAGTCAGATGTCGAGCGGCAGGGCCGCGTTAATGATGAGGATGCGGGCGAGGTCCGGGCTAAGTCGCCGGTTTCGTGCCTTCGATCTGTCCGATGCGCTCGCGCAGCGTGTTCGTTACGGCGTGCGAGGCCGAGGACACGGCGATTTCGAGGTTAGCCTTGCCGCCGTCCACCTCGACTGCAAGCTTCGAAACGCTGACGCCAAGCCGGCGAACGATATCGAGTAGCCGGGAGACGATGTTTTCCAGATCGCCGCTTTCGACGGTGTAACGCATGGTGTCGGTCATGCTGCCACCTTCGGCCAGGGACGCTGCTCAGGACGTATGGTTTCGTAAGCACGGGCAAGGCGCAGCACGCCGATATCGTCGAAGGACTGGCCGATGATCTGCAGCCCGATCGGCAGGCCGCCAGCGGTATAGCCACAGTTGATCGAGATCGCCGGGTGTCCACCCATGTTGACCGCGACGGTGAAGGCGATGTGTTCGAATGGTTTCTGTGGGTCGTTGACCGGCGAGGCCCATTCGGCTGGATAGGATGCTGTCGGCGCGGTCGGCGACAGGATGAAATCGAAGCCGGTGAGTGCGGCGTGCAGCGCATTGCGCATGGCCTCGATCTGGGCGAAGCCGGTATAGACCTCGCGGCCCGAGAAACTCTCCGCCGTTTTGATCCAGTCGAAGATGTAGGGCAGGATTTGCGCCTGTTTTTCCGGCGAAAGGCGTGACACGTCTTCCCAGCCGCGTGCGCGCCAGAAGCGGTCGAGACCGTCGATCATCTCGCGGGTGAGGAACGGGCCGACCGGTTCGATGATTGCACCGGCATCGGCGAAAAGCTTGGCCGCTCGGCTGACGGCCTGTTGCGTTTCTTCGCTGACCGATTGGCCAAAGCCGGCGTCAAGCCAGAGACCGATCTTCAGGCCCTTCACGTCACGATCGAGATCCAACCAGGGGATATCGGCATAGGGCAGGGCCATCGTGTCGCGGGCATCCGGCTTCGACAGCACCGACATGTAGAGCGCGGTATCGGCGACCGTTCGGGTCATCGGCCCGGCGACACGGCCGATGAAAGGCGGATTGATCGGGACGCGGCCCGCCGAAGGCTTCAGCCCGACGACGCCGCACCAGCCGGCCGGCAGCCGGACCGAGCCGCCGATGTCCGTGCCGATGTGAAGGGGACCATAGCCGGCGGCGGCTGCCGCGCCGGCGCCGGCGCTCGATCCGCCCGGATTGGCCGAAAGGTCCCACGGATTGCGGGCAAGCTTGTGAAAGCTGGAAAGTCCTGAAGAAAGCATGCCGTAGTCGGGCATGGTCGTCTTGGCAAGAAGAATGCCGCCCGCTTCGCGGGTGCGGGCGGCCGGCGGCGCGTCAGCGGCGGCTGGAGTGAGCGACACGGCGGCGCAACCGAGCGGCACGGCCGTTCCCTTCGTCGCGATATTCTCCTTGATCGTCACCGGCACGCCATCGATCGCGCCGAGCGGTTCACCCTTCGCCCAGCGTTCTTCCGATGCCTTTGCTGCTTTGCGCGCTTCGGCTGGGTCATAGGCCCAGAGCGCATTCAGCTTCGGTTCCGAGGCGTCGATGCGGGTGATGACAGCCTCGGTGACCTCGACGGGAGAGAGCTTTTTCGAGCGGTATGCCTCGACAAGGGAGACGGCGGAGAAATCGGCGAGTTCGGACATGGCGTATATTCCTGCGATATGCGCAGTTCCGTGGAACTGCAGAGCTTGGGGCTCTAGAGCGCCGTGCGTTCATATGAACGCACAAAGGACGCTCTAGGCAAAATGACAGCGGGCGGACCAGGCCGGCGTTACCGGCTTGGCCACGGGCGTGCGGGTCAGGCAGATCTCCTGCCTCATGGGACAGACGGCGGCATAGGCGCAGCCGGCTGCGGTCGTTGCGGTATGGACGGGCGTCTGCGGGGGGCCGTCGGACCGCACGCCCTTGCGCCGCCCGGAGAAGGGTTTCGGCACGGCGGCGACCAGCGCCTGGGTATAGGGATGGCGCGGGTTGTCGAAGACTTCGTTCGTCGGCCCTTCCTCGACGATCCGGCCGAGATGCATGACGGCGACCCGGTCGGTGATGGCGCGGACCACGCCGAGATCATGGCTGATGAACAGGTAGGAAAGGCCGAGCTTTTCCTGCAGGTCCATCATCAGGTTCAGCACCTGCGCCTGGATCGACACGTCAAGCGCCGAAACCGGCTCGTCGGCGACGATCAACGCCGGCCGCGTGATCAGCGCGCGGGCAATGGCGATGCGCTGGCGCTGGCCGCCGGAGAATTCGTGCGGGTATTTGTCGGCCGATGCGAGCGGCAGCCCAACCGCCTCCAGCACCTCGGCGATGCGCCGGTTGCGCTCGGCGGTGCCGGTCCCGCGTTCCAGCGAGACGATCGGCTCGGAAATGATCGTGCGGACCGTATGGCGCGGATCGAGCGAGCCGTAGGGATCCTGGAAGATCGCCTGGAATCCCTTGCGTGCCTCGCGCAAGCCCGCCCGGTCGAGCGCGTAGATGTTCGTGCCGGCGATATTGACCTCGCCCGATTGCGGTCGCTCCAGTCCCATCACCGAGCGCACCAGCGTCGATTTGCCGGAGCCGCTTTCGCCGACGATGCCAAGGCTCTGGCCGGCGGCGAGTTCGATGCTGACGCCATGGAGCACGCGCAGGCGGCTGTGTTTCGAGAAGATCGACGGGCGTGGCAGATCGTATTCGCGCACCAGATCGGTGGTCTTGAGAATGGTCTCGCTCACGGTGCCACCATCCTTTCGCGGGGATGAAAGCAGGCCGCGCGATGCTGCACATTTCCATCGGTATTGATCAGGTCCAGCGTCGGGATCGCGCGGCGGCAATCCGGCTGCGCGAAGGAACAGCGCTCGGCGAAGGAACAGTAGGCTGGCCGGCCAAAGGGATCAGGCACGATGCCGGGGATGGCGTTCAGCCGCGGCCGCCCTTCGCCCGCGCGACGTGGCGCGAGTGCTGCGCCATGCGGCGAGGCGGCAAAGAGGCCGCGGGCATAGGGATGCGCCATGCGGGCGAAGACGTCGTCCGTACGCCCGGTCTCGATGATGCGGCCTGCATACATGACGGCGATGCGGTCGGTCATTTCGGAGACGACGCCGAGATCGTGGGTGATCAGCATCAGCGCGGTGCCGGTGTCTTCGATGAGTTCGTCGAGCAGGTCGAGGATCTGCGCCTGCACCGTCACGTCGAGCGCGGTCGTCGGCTCGTCGGCAATCAAAAGGTCCGGCTCGCAGGCAATCGCCATGGCGATCATCACGCGCTGCCTCTGGCCGCCCGAGAGCTGGTGCGGGTAGAGATCCAGATCGAAGCGCGGCGCAGGCAGGCCGACCCGGTCGAGAAGCGCGCGCGCCTTCGTTTCGGCATCGGCTTTGGGTTCGCCGAGATGCAGCCGCCGTCCCTCTGCGATTTGTGCGCCGATCGACTTCACCGGGTTCAGCGCCGTCATCGGCTCCTGAAAAATCATCGCGACGCGTCGGCCGCGATAGCCGCAATACTCGGCCTCGGCCAAGCCAGCGAGATTGCGGCCGTCGAACAAAAGCTCGCCGCGCACCCGCATGCGCTGCGGCAACAGGCCCATCACGGCGAGTGCGGTCATCGACTTGCCGCTGCCGGATTCGCCGACGATGCCGAGGCGCTCGCCGCGGTTGAGTTCGAGATCGATGTCGCAGACGATATCGACCTGGCTCTTGCCCGCCGAGAGTTCGACCGACATGCCGGCCATGTGAAGCAAGGGTTTCGTCATCGTTGCCGCCTCACGCGCGGGTCGAGAATGTCGCGCAGACCGTCGCCAAGCAGGTTGAGGCCGAGCACCGCGAAAGTGATCGCCAGGCCCGGGAAGATTGCAAGCCACGGCGCCTGGTAGATGAAGGTCTGGGCGTCGTTCAGCATCTTGCCCCAGCTCGGCATCGGCGGTTGCGTGCCGAGGCCGACATAGGAAAGCCCGGCCTCGGCGACGATCGCCAACGCGAACTGGATCGTCACCTGCACCAGCAGCACGTGGTTGATGTTGGGCAGAATGTGCAAAAGCGTGATCGCCACGTCGCCGCGGCCGGCGCAGCGCGCCGCCTGCACATATTCGCGCTTCCACAGGCCCATCGAGGCACCGCGGGTGACGCGGGCAAAGACGGGGATGTTGAAGATGCCGATCGCGATCATCGCGTTGGTTGCGCCAGGCCCAAAGATGGCGGTGATGATCACGGCAGTCAGAAGCGCGGGGAAGGCGAAAGCAAGGTCGCTCATGCGCATGACCAGACCATCGACCCAGCCGCCACGTGCGGCAGCCCAGGCGCCGAGTGGCACACCGATGCCGGCGCCGACCAAGACGGCGACGATCGAAACTGAGATCGAATTGCGGGCGCCGACCATGATCATCGACAGGATGTCGCGACCGAAATTGTCGGTGCCGAACCAATGGGCAAGGCTCGGTCCCTGCAGCTTGTCGCGGAAGTTCATCGCGGTCGGCGAATAGGGCGTCCAGGCAAAGGAGACGAGCGCCATGGCCACGAGGATCAGGGTGACGGTGGCACCGATCGTCAGGCTGCGGCTGCCGATGAGCTTGGAGATCACGCCGGGTTCAGAAGTGGCTGCGGACGTGGACATCAGTGGCCTCCCCGCGAAAGCCGCGGATCCAGATAGCCGTAGACCAGATCGACGAGGAAATTGATGGTGATGACGGAGGCCGCAAGCAGCGTCACCAGCGTCTGCACCGTCACGAGATCGCGCTGGGCGATCGCCTGGAAGACGAGGCGGCCGACGCCCGGCAGGTTGAAGACGTTTTCGATGATGATCGTGCCGGCGAGCAGAAAGGAAAACTGCAGGCCGATGATGGTGACGACCGGGATCAGCGCGTTTGGCACCGCGTGTTTCCATAGGGCGCCCGAACGGCTCAGCCCCTTGGCGCGCGCCGTGCGGATGAAATCCTCGCCGAGCGTTTCGATGACCGCGGAGCGGGTCACGCGTGCGAGAATGGCGGCAAGCGGCAGGCCGAGCGCGAAGGCCGGAAGGATCAGTGAATGCAAGCCGTTCCAGAAACCGCCTTCCCAGCCGGCAAAACCTGAAGCCGGGAACCAGGCGAGCTTCAGCGCGAAGAGCAGGATGAAGAGCAGCGCCAGCCAGAAATTCGGGATCGCGACGCCGACCTGGGCGATGCCCATGACGACGGTGTCGCCGGTCTTGCCGCGATTGGCGGCGGCATAGACGCCGATGGCGATGGCGACGACGACGGAGATCGCCATGGAGAGCAGGGCCAGCGGCAGCGTCACGAGGATGCGGGGCCCGAGCAGTTCGCGGATCGGCACCGAATAGGTGAGGCTCGTGCCGAAATCGCCGACGACGAAACCGCCGATCCAGTGGAGGTAGCGGATCCAGATCGGCTGATCGAGGCCGAGCTGCCGGTGCAGCGCCGCGATCGCGTCGGCGTCGGCATTCATGCCGAGCATCAGCACGGCGGGGTCGCCGGGCAGCACCTGCATCAGCAGAAAGACGATGACTGAAGCGGCAAGCGTCGTCAGAATGAGCGACACGAGGCGACCGCCGATAAAGGAAATCACATCAACCTCCCGGAAAGAGCGAGCGTTGACCGGCGCCGGGTGTGCCGGTCAACGCGTGATCTGCCTCCGCCCCTCGTCAAAGGGGCGGATGCCAATCCTCAGTTTTCCCAATAGGTCTGGGTCTGGTCGTCGGCCGGAACCGGCATGTTCTTCCAGAGACCCTTCACCTTCTTGTTCCAGACGCCGATCTTCGGCAACGCGTAGAGGAAGACGTTCGGCTCGTCGGCCGCCAGCTTGCGCTGGAGCTGGCCTGCGAGGTCCAGCTGCTCGGCTTCGGTCGAAGCGAGCGTGAAGGACTTGTAGAGCGCCTTGTACTCGGGGTTCTGGTAGTTGAAGTAGTACTTGTCGCGCGCATAGATATCGAGGTCGCGGGCCTCGGCATGGGCGATGATCGTCGCGTCGAAGTCCGAGTTCTTGAACACCTGGTCGAGCCACTGCGCGAATTCGATCGGCACGAGGTTCACCTTGACGCCGACTTCGCTCAGCATCGCCGCGATGATCTCGCCGCCACGCCGGGCATAGGCCGGCGGCGGCAGCATGATGGTGATCTCAAGGCCTTGGACTCCCGCTTCTTGCAACAGCTGCTGCGCCTTGCCGGGGTCATAGGGGTAGGTTTCGTTGAGATCGACATAGCCGGGTTCGACAGGCGAATAGTGCGAACCGATCGTCGTTCCGAAGCCCGAATAGGTGCCCTCGACCAGTGCCCTGCGGTCGATCGCGTGGGCAAGCGCCTGGCGGACCCGCACGTCGTCGAAGGGTTTGCGCGCATTGTTGAGCGCGAGCACCACCTTGCCCGATGTGCTGCCGACCTCGACCTGCAGGTTCGGATCGCTCTGGAACTGGCTGACCAGTTCTGCGGCCTGGAACATCGGGAAGGCATCGACATTGCCGGCGAGAACGGCGGCAGCGGCAGCCGAGGGATCGCTGATGAACTTGAAGGTCACTTCGCTGAGCTTGGCCGGTTCACCCCAATAGTCGGCGTTCTTTTCGAGCACCACCTTGTCGCCCTTCGCCCACTCCTTGAATTTGAACGGGCCGGTGCCGACAGGCTTGGTCTTGTTGTCCGCCGCCGCCGCCGGCGCGATCATGACCGCATCGCCCCAGGCCATGTTGAAGAGGAAATTGGAGGCCGGGCGCTTCAGCGTCACGACCGCCGTCGCCGGGTCCGGGCATTCGGTCTTTTCGATCGGCTCGAACAGGCCTTTCTGCGCGTTGGTCGAATCGGCCCCGACCGCGCGTTCATAGGAGAACTTGACGACCGAGCAGTCGAACGGCGTGCCGTCGTGGAACTTGACGCCCTGGCGAAGCTTGAAGCTGTAGGTCTTCTGGTCGTCGGAGACCGTCCAGCTCTCGGCGAGCAGCGGCTTGACGCTGCCATCCTCGACAACACGCACGAGACCTTCGAAAAGGTTGCCGTAGGTGATGTAGCGGATCGGTGCGGCGGCACCGGCGGTCGGGTCGAGGCCCGGCGGCTCCAGCACCTGGCCGACGGTGATCGTATCCTTGGCCATCGCCGTCGTCAGCGACGCGGCGATGAAGCATGAGGCAAGTGCCCATTTCGTCAAATTCAGCATAGTTCCCCCGCTTTGCGGTTTCGTTGTTTATGGTCCCAGTAGTCAGATCGAAGCAATCAGATCGATCGGCCGCCGTCGACGTCGAGCGCGACGCCAGTGATCATCGATGCCTGCGGCGAGGCGACGAAGGCGGCGGCTTCGGCGAGATCCTCGGGCTTCAACAGGCGCCCGAGCGGAATGGAGTCGCGGAACTTCTTGCGGATTTCCTCGGTGTCCTCGCCCATGAAGGTCGAAAGCAGCGGCGTTTCGCCGGCGACCGGATTGAGCGCGACGACGCGGATGTTGAACGGCGCGAGCTCGATCGCCAGCGCCTTGGTGGCGGAGACCACCCAGCCCTTGGTCGCATTGTACCAGGCAAGGTTCGGCCGCGGCCGGTTGGCGCCGGTCGACGCGATGTTGACGATCACGCCCGACTTGTTTTCCTTCATGTGCGGCAGCAGCGCCCGCGTCATCAGGTAGACGCCGCGCACGTTGACGCCGAGGATCCGGTCGAACTCATCCGGCTCGACCAGTTCGGCGTTCTGCGGCTTGTGGCCGATGCCGGCATTGTTGATCAGGATATCGACGCGTCCGAATTTCTCGAGGCCTGCAGCAACGGCTGCCTCGACATCCGCTTGTTTGGCAATATCAGCGACCACGGCAAAGGCATTGCCGCCGAGTTCGTTCGCCACGCGCTTGGCGCCCTTGGCATCGCGATCGACGACGATGACCTTGGCGCCGCCTTCGATGAAGCGCTTCGCAATGCCCTCACCGAAGCCGGAGCCCGCGCCGGTGATAAGAGCGACTTTACCTTCCAGTGACATTTTGTTGTTCCTCCCGAGGGGACTTAGATCAAGGGTTAGAGCGGGATGCGGGCGGAAAACCGCGCACACTTTTCCTCATCCGGCTCTAGCCGTGGTAGACAGAAATGGTTTTCATGCTGGCAAACCCGTAGAGGGCCTCAAAGCCCTTCTCGCGGCCATGGCCGGATTTCTTGACGCCGCCGAAAGGCAGCTCGACGCCACCGCCGGCGCCGTAATTGTTGATGAAGACCTGGCCGGCGTGAACGGCACGCGCCATCCGCAACTGCCTACCGCCGTCATTGGTCCAGACGCCGCAGACGAGGCCATAGGCGGTGCCGTTGGCGAGCCGGATGGCTTCGTCCTCGCCGTCGAACGGCATGATCACCTGCACCGGGCCGAAGATTTCTTCCTGTACCGTGCGATGGTCGTGCGGCACGTCGCGCAAAAGCGTCGGCGCGACATAGGCGCCCTCGGTGGGCGCATCGGCAACGATCTCGCCGTGCGCCGCCACTTTCAGGCCATCCTTTGCGGCATCGGCGAGGAAGCCTTCGATGATGGCCTTTTGCCGCTGCGAGACGACCGGGCCGACGGAGAGATCGGCGCCCGCCGGGCCGACCTTCAGCGCGCGGTACCGTTCGCTCATGCGCGCGACAACCTCCTCGTAGACGGCTCGTTCCACGAGGATGCGCGAGGAGGCCGAGCAGGTCTGGCCGGCATTCTGGATGCCGGCGTTCACCAGGAAGGGAACGGCGCGATCGAGGTCCGCATCGGCGAAGACGATCTGGGCCGACTTGCCGCCGAGTTCCAGCGTCACCGGCACCGCGTTCTTCGCGGCTGCCGCCTGCACCATTTCGCCTGTCCGGACCGAACCGGTAAAGGAGATGTGGTTGACGTCAGGATGTTCGGAAAGCGCGGCGCCTGCCTCCGAGCCGAAACCGGTGACGATGTTGAGCGCGCCCGACGGCAAGCCTTCTTCTTCGGCGATGCGGGCAAATTCGAGGATCGTCAGGCACGCCTCTTCGGCCGGCTTGACCACGGCCGCGTTGCCCATGGCAAGTGCTGCACCGAGGCTGCGGCCGAGGATCTGCATCGGGTAGTTCCAGGGAATGATGTGGCCCGTCACCCCATGCGGCTCATAGACCGTCAGAACGGTGAAACCGTTCTGATACGGGATGGTATCGCCGTGCACCTTGTCGGCGGCGCCGCCGTAGAATTCAAGGTAACGGGCAAGCGCCACGACGTCGGCGCGCGCCTGCGTCACGGGTTTGCCGACATCGCGCGCCTCGAGCTCGGTCAGAAGATCGATGTTGCGCAGCACTGCAGCCGATATCCGGGTCAATACCCGGCCGCGCTCGGTCGGCGTCATCCGACCCCAGTCACCGGAGAGAGCCGCGCGCGCGGAGCGCACTGCGAGGTCGATGTCGTCCCGGGTCCCCCGGGCGATGCGCGCGAACTCCTGGCCGTTTGAGGGATCCCGGACAGTGATGAATTCGCCGCCCGCTGCGTCCTGCCAGTTGTTCGAGATGAAATTGCCGTAGGTCTTCACGTCATGCCTCTTTGTCAGTCTCGCGCGCCTCAAGGAGCGCTTTCAATCTCGTTGCCGTCGCGTTGATATGGGCGCGTGCCAGCTTCTCGGCCTCGTCGAGGTTTCGTGCCGCGATCGCCTCGACGATCAGCCCGTGCTCGGCGACCGCGGTGCTCGCGCGTTCGCTGGACAGCGAAAAGGCGGGCGCAAAGACCTGCGAGGTCATACGCAGAAGCGGTCCGAGCGGTGCGAGCGATGTGTTGCGCGAGGCGGCGACGATCGCCTCGTGAAAGATCACGTTGGACTGGGTGTAGGCGGCGGGATCCCAGTTCTCGACAGTCTTGCGCTGGCGCTCCACCTGCTTTGCCAGATCCTTGATCTCGGCGGTGGTGGCGCGCTCGGCGGCGTTGCGGGCAGCCACGCCGTCCATCGCTTCGCGCACGGCATAGGCGTCCAGAAGCTTCGGCAGGTCTGCGGTTGCGACCCTGACACCGCTGCCCGGCTTGTTGACCACCAGCCCGTCGCGCTCGAGCACCCGCAAGGCTTCGCGCAGCGGCGTACGGCTGATTCCGAATTCGGCGGCGATCCGCTCCTGGCGCAGCGTCGCGCCCGGCGCATAGACGCCGGCATAGATGCGTTCGCGAAGTGCCTGAGCTACTTCGTCAAGAAGGCGCGATTGGCTTCGCCATTCGAAGGATTGGTTCATCGATCCCTCCCAAGATCGAGGCAAATTGTATCCAGGATACAGAAGATGTCAATCGGCGGCCCGCGCGAGTTCCGCTCTGTGCAAGTACTTCCGCTCTCCCGCACGCCCGACTGGCCGCCGGCCGGGTCCTAGCCGTCAAAGCGATCGCAAGACGAGGTGACCGTTTGCCGAATATCTGGCGCTTTCGACCCTTGGCACCTTCCATGAACGGCGTGGCGAACAATCGCTGCTCGACAGGGTGGGCACCCTGACGGCAAGCTGGGGCCATGTCTTCGGCCAAAAGACGGAACTGGACTGGAAGGGAACTGTCGATCCCAGCTTCGACGGCAATATCCTAGGCTTTCAGATCGGCCAGGATCTCTTCGGTTGGGAGTCGGCGCAAGGCCATCACGACCGCGTCGGCGTATTCTTCAGCCACGCGCGTGCCGATGGCGACATCGCCGGGCAGGCGGTCGGCTGGAACAATCTGCATGTCGGCGAGATCGACGTCAGGGCAAACAGCTTTGGTGGCTACTGGACCCATATCGGTCCCGGCGGCTGGTATCTCGACGCAATTCTGATGGGCAGCTGGTTTGACGGCGACGCCCGGTCGGTCGGCGGCAGCGGTGTCGAGGTCGATGGTACCGGCATCACGGCCTCGCTCGAAGGCGGTTATCCGATCGCACTCGGGGAAAACTGGACGCTGGAGCCGCAGGCGCAGATCATCTGGCAGCATCTGACGCTTGACGATCAGCGCGATGCGTTCTCGACCGTCAAGTTCGACAGCGACGACGCGGTGACCGGACGGTTGAGCTTCCGCCTGCAAGGCGAAGTGATTGCCGAGACGTCTGGCACAGTTTCGACGCTGATCAGCGCCTGACCTTCGGCGCGGACCCGATCGTGACAGAGGGGGGCGGAACGGCGCTGGAACTTGGCGGCGGTCTTGTCGCAAAGCTGTCGGAGACCACAAGCCTCTATGTGAAGGCTGACTACACCACCAATCTCGGTGGGGAAAAGATCGACGTGCTCGAAGGTAATATCGGCCTGGGGGTGAAATGGTAACCAGCCCTCGATCGGTGTGACCCAGCACATCCGCCGCCCTCAAACTTAGACCAGTGCGGATGGTTCCATCGCGCCACCGCTCGCGAGCGCGTTGACGTGCCCGTCCTACCTGTTTCAATTAGCAGCGGGTATGGTGGGAGGCTGGCCGTGCAGATACTGGATTGGATTGCGATTATCCTGTTCCTCGTAACCTGGGTGGGATTGGAGCCGATGATGGCGCTTGGCTGGCCGCGCCGGACAGACAGCCTGATGCTCGACATGGTGCGTATCAGGCGGGCCTGGATGCGCGAGGTCCTGACACGGGATACCAATTTCATCGGCGATGCCGCCATCCTCGGTCACACGATCAACTCAGCCTCGTTTTTCGGTTCGGCCAATCTCATCGTCATCGTCGCCATGAGCAGTGCGCTTTTCATCCAGCCGACGGCAGGTCTTCAGGCGGGGATCATTTCGATGTTCGCGCCGATCGAACCGCTGTGGCTATTCCAGTGCAAGGTGCTGCTCGTCATGGCGACATTGCTGCGGGGGCTTTCCGAATTCATCTGGGCGGTCCGGCAGATCAACTACTGCCTTGCGGCGATCGGAGCCAGTCCGTCGCGGGACGAAGCCCGAGACATCGCCGCATGGACCCACGCCTTGTCGCTGATGATCAATCCGGCACTTCGCTCATTCAGCCAGGGCGTTCGCTCCTACTACTTCACCGTTGCCGCGGCCCTCTGGTTCTTGGGCCCGATTGCGTTTCTCGTCGCCATCATCGGCTCGGTGGGACTTCTCGTCTGGAGACACAGCTGGTCGGATACGGCAAAGGGCGTGATGGAGGTGCGCAAGCTGCTGGATGAGAGCAATCCGCCTGCCGCCGAGGCAGAGCCTGCCGCAGCGATCAGTTCGCCGGTGGCGAATATCTGAAGACGAACCGCGGCGCCCGCGGAAAAAGCCGCCCTGTTCGCCCGTCCTTGGTCAGGCGTCGCAGGCGCTTTTGGCGTGAGCGGTTGGAATTCGACAGTAAGTCTACCATCTAGACATCAGCAACGTTTCAGAGGCGGTCGCTCATGTCAGACAAACCGATCAAGATTCCCGGCCCCGATCATCCGATCACAGTCGAGAGAAATCCGGCGCGTGTCGTCGTCACCCTCGGTGGGCGCGTTATCGCCGACACCCGCGATGCGCTGACTTTGCGCGAGGCATCCTACCCGGCGGTGCAGTACATTCCGCGCAAGGATGCCGACATGTCGTTGCTGGCGCGCACGGATCATTCGTCCCACTGCCCATACAAGGGCGATGCTTCCTATTTCAGCATCCCATCCGGCGGAGAGCGGTCGAGGAACGCCGTCTGGACCTATGAAAGCCCGCATGCGGCGGTGGCCGCCATCAAAGATCGGTTGGCATTCTATCCCGACAAGGTGGATTCGATCGAAGAGATCCAGCCCTAAAGCGCGTCGCGATCTTTCAGATTCGCTCCTTGCGCTTTAAGTTCTTGATATTTCGCATGTCGTTGTCGCAAAATCGCAGCGCACTTTTGCGCGACAGGCTTTGGCCGCGAGGTCACTCGCTCCGGACCCGGAACGTTTCGCGCACCGCCCTCAGGAATTCTGCCACTTTCGGCAGATCACCCAGCTGCTGATGGTAGAGATAGTAGAGGTGTGTGGCTGGTCCGGACCATTCGGCAAGGACCGGAACGAGCCGCCCGGTGGTGACACCATCGGCGGCGAGCGCGTCGCTCAGCATACCGATGCCGAGACCCTCGGCGATCAGGCGCTCTCCGATCGCCGGATCGTCGACGACGATCGAGGGTGGGCGCTCAAGCGTGAAATGCCGGTTGCCGTCGGAGAGCACCCAGTGGGCCAGCTCCCGCCGCATGCGGGTCCGGTGCGCCACCAGCGCGACATGCATCAGGTCCTCGGGTGACGAGAGGGATAACCCGTCGCAGTAGGCCGGGGCGGCATAGAGCCGCTGTTCGATTGTTCCGATCTTTCGGTAGATCATCTCGCTGTCGACCGGCTCGCCCATTCTCAGCGCCACATCGACGCTTTCTCCGATCAGATCGACATTGTTGTGTGCCGTCTGCAGATCGACCTGAACCTCCGGGCAAAGCTCCGCATAGCGCTTCAGGATCGGCGGCAGGAAGGTGCGGGCAAAGGCGACGGATGTGGCGACCCGCAGTCGCCCGCGGGCGGCGCCATCGGCGGGCCGGAAACCCGCAATGCCGCGATCGATGAGCTCTACGGCCCCGCCGATCGACTCGAGCAGGTGCTTGCCCGCCTCGGTCAGGGAGACCCGGCGCGTGGAGCGCAGCAGCAGCGCGACGCCAAGCGCGGTTTCAAGCTCAGCCAAGCGCCGGCTAACCGTGCTTGGCGGAAGGTGCAGGCGAAGTGCTGCGGCTGAGAAACTCTCGGTGCGGGCGACCTCGAGGAAGATCCTGAGGTTATTGAGATCGGGAGACTGGGGGGATTTCATGCGTTTCCGGAACAATCACTTCCATGATCGCAGGATAATCGACGGAGAGTTGAATTGATAGCTTCGTCGCATCCAATCGAAGGAGCCGATCATGACCACTCGCAGACAAGCCCTTGGCCTTCTCGCCGCCACGGCCCTGTTGCCGCTCGCACCGCGGTTTGCCTTTTCCGCCGCGCCGTTCTCGACCGTCGCCAATGCCGGTTACTACCGCTTTCGTTTCGGAAAGTTTGAAGTCACCGCGCTTTCGGACGGCACGCTGGCACTGCCCATGGCGAAGATCTATCAGAACGAGCCCGAGGGCGAACTGCAGCGCAGGCTCGACGAGGCCTTCCTCGGCAAGGAGCCGCATTTGTCGATCAACGCCTATCTGGTAAACGACGGCGAGCGCCTGGCGCTGATCGATGCGGGGTCGGGCACATTACTCGGCGCCGCTGCCGGCAAGCTCATCCGCCATCTCACGGCCTCCGGCTACCGGCCCGACCAGGTCGACGCCGTTGTTTTGACCCACGTGCATGCCGATCACTCCGGCGGCCTTACCGTCGACGGCAAGCCCCAGTTTCCGAATGCCGAAATCCATCTCGCCGACCGCGAGTATCGTTACTGGATCGAGCGCGAGGGCGTGACGACGATGACGGAGGCGCAGAAGACCGACTTCCAGCGCGCCCATGACGCTGTGGCTCCCTATATCGCCGCCGGAAAAGTAAAGCGTTTCGCCGACAATGCGGACGTGTTGCCGAACCTCGGATCGATCCTGCGAGCGGGGCATACGCCCGGACATTCCTCGATCGTGCTCCAAGCCGATGACGGCCAGCGTCTGGTCTTCTGGGGTGACGTGATCCATGGCGACCACGTCCAGTTCGACGCTCCCGACGTCTTCGTCAGCTTCGACGTCGATGGAACAGCGGCGGCCGCGACCCGTGCGGTGGCACTGGCAGATGCAGCCGATGGCCGCTACCTCGTCGCCGGCGCTCACCTGCCGTTCCCCGGTGTCGGCCACGTGGCCCAGGACGAGACGCTCTATCGCTTCATCCCCTGGAACTACGTCGAATAGCGAGGGTTTCGAAGCCGGATCACTTGTAGGCGTAGGCGTCGATGGTTTCTCTGCGCCCGCGCAGACGCACGCCGTTGTGGCGCACCCACCTGTCTGATCCGGCTTCGTCGATCTTTCCTGCCGCGAAGGCTTCCGCCGAAACGACGATCGATGCGCCGAGGTGGCGGGATTCGGCCTGCAGCCGCTGGCCGACCCCAGCGCCCGACGATGATCGAGAGCGCCAGCATCAAGGCGGCGATCGCCAGCGAGAAGGCGAGCCGCGCATTGGCGGCGAAGCGTTCGGCCTCACGCTCGGTATCGAACAGGACACGGCCGTCCTGGCTCATCCAGCCGTCCGGTGGTTCGACTTTCAGAAGCATGCAGATCCCCGTCGCTCACTCGCCGAGTGCCGGGCATCCTTCCATTCGGGTCTGCGCGTATCAAGCGCGCGCCGGACCGAGCTTCCGCGATTGGTGAGCCGGTGCCTTCACGTTGTCGTGTGGAGCGGTGTCCAGGCTCTTGCCCGCCGGGCTGTGTCTGTTAGGCGGCTACCGGTGAGTTAGGAAATGACGTTGCGGACGAACCGCACGACTTCGCCACCGTCATTGATGTAGGCATAGGCCTGGGCGGAGCTATAGACCGCGAAGGTACCGCTGGCGTATCGCTTGCGCACGCCAGCGACCTCAAGCGTCAAGGTGCCTTCCGTTACGAACAGCATTTCGTGCCACCCTTGCGGGTCGGGCTCGGCGTCATAGCGCTCGCCTGGGGCGAGCGACCAGAGCCACATCTGGGCTTCGGACGTAGCAGGGGCAGAAGCGAGCAGCCGCGCTTCGCTCTCTGCCTGTTGGCCGCGCCAGGTCACAGCTTCGATGTTGTCGCGGGATTGGCGAGACGGGTCCCTGACGAGATCGACGAAGCCGACATTCATCGCAGCCGCCAGCTTGTCGAGGCTGGAGAGGCTGATGTTGGCGTCAGCGCCTTCGACTGCGACGATCATGCGGCGGCTGATGCCGGAGGCTTTGGCGAGTGCCGTCTGGCTCAGTCCCGCCGCCATGCGGATGCGCCGGAGATTGTCCGCGACATGGGTCAGCACGTCGGATCGATCTTGACTGTGCAATATATTGCTCATATCGTTCTTCTATACGGATCGACCATCAACGGCCAGCCATTTCTGGTGCCTCCGACCGCGACGGAGGCCACATGCGCAGCTGTGCCAACAGGAAGGGCTTCATGTCACAGCAAGCGACAATTCTCAACGTCGCCGACAGGTCCGGCTTACTCGCAGCCATAGCCCAACATTCGAAAGGTCACTGACATGAAAATCCGCGACTTCGGCGTCGAAATCTGGATGAACCGCTACGAGAACCATTGCGAATGGAATCTCGCCGAGACCTGCGTTGAATCGCTGACCGTGGCGGAATTGTTGGAAATGGCGGGCAAGACGGACACGATCCTTGCCGAACTGCTGCCGCTGAAGCTGACCTATGGCGCCATCGAGGGTTCCGAACGGCTGCGCGGGCAGATCGCAAGCCTCTATGCGAAACAGGCGATCGAAAACGTCGTCACCACGCATGGTGCGATCGGCGCCAATGCACTGGTGCATGAGACTCTCGTCGAACCGGGCGACCGGGTGATTTCGGTGCTGCCGACCTACCAGCAGCACTATTCGATCCCGGAAAGCTATGGCGCCGATACGCAGATCCTGAAACTGACGGAGGAGACCGGTTTCCTGCCTGATCTCGAGCAGTTGCAGCGGCTCGCTATCCCCGGCACGAAGCTGATCGCCATCAACAATCCGAACAACCCGACCGGCGCGCTGATGGATTGCGGCTACCTCGAAAAGATCGTCGGTATCGCGCGCGGCTGCGGCGCATGGATCCTCTGCGACGAGGTTTATCGCGGCACGGATCAAGAGGGCGACGGTTTGACGGCATCGATCGCAGACCTCTACGAAAAGGGCGTCAGCACCGGCGGCATGTCGAAGACGTTTTCTCTCGCCGGCCTGCGGCTCGGCTGGATCGTCGCGCCACCCGAACTGATCCATGCCGTTTCGATCCACCGCGATTACAACACGATCAGCGTCGGCATGCTGGACGATCACTTCGCGGCAATGGCGCTGGAAAACCGCCACAAGATCTTGGCGCGCAGCCGGAGCATTACCCGCACCAACCTCGCGGTGCTGTCGGACTGGGTCGACAGCGAACCGCGGATCTCCTGGGTCAAGCCGCATTCGGGCACCACGGCACTACTGAAATACGATCTGCCGATGACCTCCGAAGCATTCTGCCTCGGATTGTTAGAGCGCACCGGGGTGATGCTGACGCCTGGCAGCGCAATGGATATGGAGGGCTATCTCAGGATCGGCTACGCCAACAGCGAAAGCATTCTTCGCGAGGGTCTGCAGCGCCTGTCCGGGTTTCTTCGCGAGCAACAGTCTGCCGCCGCGTAAGGAGCAGGCGGGATTGTCCTTCAGGGCTCGATATCCAGCTCAGGGTAGCGGCGGAAGATACCGTTCTCGTTGAAAGCCAGGCGTCGCGGCGACGCGAGATAGGCGGCGATGTTCGGCCTCGCTTTCACCGAAGCGTGCAGCTTCAAAAGCTCGGAGTATTGCCGCTCGTAATGGCGCATCGCCTTCGGGAAGGCATAGCGAAGCCCTTCGATCACCTGGAATAGCGAGAGATCGATATAGGTTGCGCCGTCGCCGACGGCGTGGCCGCTGCCATCGGGGTTTTGTTCAAGCACCCGTTCGAAGTAGCCGAGAAACTTGGGGAGGCGGTTGGTGACGAATTCGATCGCCCGGTCCTTCGCCTCCACCTTCTGCTCCTCGTAGTATTTCGAGGTTGCGATCGGGTGGTGGGTGTCGTGCACCTCGGCAATGAAGTCGGTGATGGTGAGTTGCAGACCGTTGGCGAACCAGCGCAGCGCCTCCTCCTTGGGCGCGAGCCCGAGCCTCGGGCCGAGGTAAAAAAGGATGTTGGCCACATGCGAAATGATCTGGTCGCCATCCCTCAAGAACGGAGGCGCAAAAGGGATGCGTGGCTCGGCAGTGTTTTCCATCAGCTTCATCATTTCGCCAGTGCCGCGGCCCCGTTCGCGCGTAACGTCGACGTAATCGGCGCCTGCGTCTTCGAGCGCAAGGCGCACGAATTCGCCCCGGCCCTGAATGCCGTCCCAGTAGTACAACTCATAGGTCATGGAAGCCCTCTGCCGATCTCGAATACCCGGTTGATATAGGCCATCGGCGGTTTAGGGCGAGGGCAACACAGCAATTGCAAGGCGCGCTCTGTCGAACTGGCCGCGACACATGCTATGGCGCTGTGGAGACGCATCTGAAATCCGGCGAGGATGCCAGGGTGAGCAAGCCGAACTATCGCGACATTGCAGAGTTGGCGGGTGTCGGAACGGCCACGGTCGAGCGGGTGCTCAACGGACGTGGCGGCGTTCGCCCCGAACTGGTCGAGAGGGTGGTTGTTGCGGCGCGCACGCTGAACTATCCGCGCACGCTGCCCGACACCCATCGCGGTCTTTTGCGCATCGACGTGCTGATGGTCCGCCCCGAAACGACCTTCTATCGCCGGCTCTCCAAAGCGTTCGAAAGGATCGCGGAGACGCTCGATCCGCTTGTCGTGGTGCAACGCAGCTTCACCGAGGAGATGAAGCCGGACGAGATTGCCAGGCGGATTCTTGCGACCGAGGTCCCGCGCGCTGGCCTGATCCTTGCCGTGCCCAACAGTCCGCTGATCAGCGCCGCGGTCGAGACCGTCGTTTCGCGCGGGGTGCCGGTAATCCATGTCGTTACACGAGAGTCCGAGAAGCAGGGCGAATTCGTCGGCATCGACAACTACGCGGCCGGACGAACGGCGGCACTCTTCATCGCCCGCATGGCGCGCAGGAGCGGCCCTGTTGTTGCCCTCTGCCACCCGATCTATCAGGTCCATCGCGATCGCCTCAGCGGCTTTTCAGACTATTTCCAGGAGCATCCGGGCGAGCGCCGGTTCGAGTGGCTGGGCTTCACCCGCGACGAGGAGCACTACGGCGCCGAAGCGCTGCGATCGGCGCTCGAGATGTATCCAGAAATGGCCGGGCTCTACAATGCCGGCGGCGCGAACGCCGCTCTGATCGATGTTCTTCGCCGGCATCCGCGCGGCATGGAGATTTTCTTCGTAGGCCATGAGTTGACCGATTATACGCGCAAGGCTCTCGGCGACGGCATCATGGACGTCGTGCTCGATCAGGCGCCCGAGGCGCAGGCCCGCCGCGCCCTTGACCTTGTGCTGCGCCGGATCGGCCTTTCAGAGCTGGAACCGGACAAGGCGCCTATTCGCTTCATCACCATCACCGCCGAGAGCCTTTGATCTGATTTGATCAAACAAGGCTTCGCCGTTCAGAACGCCTCCTGCTAGATTTTTATCAAGAAGGAGAGCGCGGTCCCGAGCGAACCGGAAGGCGCTCTCCTTCATCGGAATTTGTGCGGAACGCCCGCGATCCGCCGGGAGGAGAGCGTTATGGACGACTTGAAGTATGGAACGCGCAACAAGCGAGGCGACTGGGCACCGAACCAGCCGATCGAAACGGCGCCGCTGTTTGCCTTTCCGCCCAAACTGCTGGCGCTCCTGAAGTGGCTGCCGCACTATTTCTTTCCGTGGAACGCGATCTTCGCCGCTTCGGCCGTCGCCTACTGGGCCTGGGTAATCCCGCCGATCGAGACGATGCAGACTTTGAGCATCGGCTGGATCGCATGGCTCTACGTTGTGAACGCGGTCTGCGTCTTCCTCTTCTACGGCGCCTTCGAACTGCACCTCTACGTGCTGAAACGGCAGGAAAACCGCTTCAAGTACAATGGCAAATTCCCGGCCGAGCAGAAGAGCAAGGCTTTCTGGTTCGAGAGCCAGAACCTCGACAACATCCTGCGCACCTTTCTCTCAGGCGTGACGATCTGGACCGCCGTCGAGGTCGCCATGCTCTGGGCCTATGCCAATGGCTATGCGCCTTGGCTGAGCTTCGCGGAAAATCCCTGGACGCTCGCTTTCGTCGCGCTCGTCGTGCCTGTGATCCACGAGTTCCACTTCTTCTGCGTCCACCGGCTCATCCACACGCCGCTGCTCTACAAGTGGGTGCATTCGGTCCACCACAATTCGGTGAACCCGTCGCCATGGTCCTCGCTGTCGATGCATCCGGTCGAGCACCTGCTCTATTTCGGCACCGCCTTCTACCACCTGGTGCTGCCGTCGAACCCGATCCTGATGCTCTACCAACTTCACTATGCGGGCTTCGGCGCCATTCCCGGCCATGTCGGCTTCGACAAGGTCGAGGTCGGCGAAGAGACACTCGTCGATAGCCACGCCTATGCGCATTACCTGCACCACAAGTATTTCGAGGTGAATTATGGCGACGCCCTGATCCCGCTCGATCGCTGGTTCGGCACCTGGCACGACGGCTCCAAAGAAGGCGAGGCGCGGATGCAGGAGCGCTACCGCAAGCGCAAGGAAAAACTCGCAGCCCGCAAGGCGCGCAACACGATCGGGGAGGCAGCAGAATGAGCAACGTGATCACCTGGGTACCAGCCTGCAAACTGGATGACATCGAGCAGGAAGGGGCGATCCGCTTCGACCACGCCGGCCGCACCTACGCGGTCTACCGCGGGCCGGATGACAGCGTCTATTGCACCGCCGGTCTCTGCACCCATGAGGCGATCCATCTCGCCGATGGGCTGGTCATGGACTTCGAAGTGGAATGTCCCAAGCATTCCGGCGCCTTCGACTACCGCACCGGCGAAGCCCTTAGGCTTCCCGCCTGCGAGAACCTGAAGACCTATCCCGCCGAAATCGTCGACGGCGAGGTTCGGGTGGCCCTCGATTAGGGCCCGCGCTTACCGCGCGCTCGAACCACTCGAGCATTGATCGGGTCCGTGGGACCCCCGGAATGCACTCGGGTGATCCGGCACCCATTGGGAGGAAATCATGAAATCCATGTACCTGGCGGCTGCTCTTGCCGCCTTGATGGGAAGTGCTGCCTCGGCGGAGACGATCGGTGTCTCGATGCAGAGCTTCGACAACAACTTCCAGACGCTCCTGCGTGAAGGCATCAGCGCCAGAGCATCGGAAACCGGAGGCGTCAATGTCCAGATTGAGGACGCCCAGACCGACGTCTCCAAGCAGCTCAACCAGGTAAACAACTTCATCGCGTCGGGCGTCGACGCGATCATCACCACGCTCGCCGACACCTCCGCCGCTCCAGGGATAAGCGAGGCGGCAGAGAAGGCAGGCATCCCGCTCGTCTATCTCAACCTCCAGCCGGACAATGTCGCCCAGTTGCCGGTAAAGCAGGCCTATGTCGGAAGCCGGGAAACGGACTCCGGCAAGCTGGGCGCCGAGGCCGCCTGTTCGCTGCTCAAGGAAAAGGGCAAGGCCGGTAACGCGCAGGTCTATATCCTGATGGGCGATCTCGCCCACCAGGCCTCGCGGGACCGCACCTTGTCGTTCAAGGAGACGCTGGCTGCCGGCGACTGCAAGGGCGCCACCATCGCCGACGAGCAGTCCGCCGCTTGGACGCGCACCAACGCGATGGACCTTACCACCAACTGGATCACGGCCGGGCGCCCGATCGACGTGGTTTTTGCCAACAACGACGAAATGGCGATCGGCGCCATACAGGCGCTCAAAGCCGCCGGCGTGTCGATGGACGACGTGATCGTCGTCGGCATCGATGCGACGCAGGATGGTCTCGCCGCTATGGCCGCGGGCGATCTCGATGCGACGGTGTTCCAGAATGCCAAGGGCCAGTCGGCGAGCGCGCTCGATGCTGCCGTCGCGCTGGCGCGCGGCACGGCCGTCGAACGCGAAGTGATGGTTCCCTTCGAGCTCGTCACGCCCAAGAACATGGCCGACTACGCGACTCGCAACTGATCCTCCCGGCCGGCGCATTTCTCCTGCCTGCGCCGGCCACCTTTCCTGAGCGGGATGAGGAACAGTGCGTGCGGTTTTCCGCCCGCATCCCGCTCCAACTTATGATCTTTGGAGCAAGCCATGAATGGCATCGTCATCATCGGCGCCGGGGAATCCGGCACCCGCGCGGCCTTTGCGCTGCGTGAATCGGGCTTTACCGGCAGCGTCACGCTGGTCGGCACGGAACCGCATCTGCCCTATGAGCGCCCGCCACTGTCGAAGCCGCTCAACGGCGCGGTGCAGATGAAGCCGATCTGCGGCGCCGAGGCGCTCCAGGCTGCCGGCATCGACTACCTCCAGGGCGTATCGGCCCTGAGCCTCGATCCGGATACCCGGTCTGTCGCTTTCAGCGACGGGCGGACGCTTACATACGACAAGCTGCTGCTTGCGACCGGCGCTCGCCCGAGGCGGCTGACATGCCCTGGGGCTGAGCGCGCGCTCGACTTTCGCACCTATGCGGATGCGGCGACAATCTTCTCCAGCGCCGACCCGGGAAAAAGTATCTCCATCATCGGTGGTGGTCTGATCGGCATGGAGCTCGCGGCCGTTCTGCGCGGCAAAGGCATAACCGTCAGCGTTATCGAGATGGCGGCTAAGCCGCTCGGACGCGCGGTTCCACCGCGCTTTGCCGCCAAGCTCCATGCGCGGCATCAGGATGAAGGCGTTGCGTTTCATCTCGGTCAGGGGATGGCCGCGATCACCGACGATGCCGTTCTCCTCGCCGATGGCAGCGCGGTGCCTGCCGATATCGTCGTCGCGGCGATCGGCGTTCTGCCAGATGTGGCGCTCGCCGAGGCGGCGGGCCTTGCCACCGGAAACGGCGTCCTGACGGACAGTTTTCTTCGCACCAGTGACCCGAACATCTTTGCGGCCGGTGACTGCGCCGCGGTGGCGCAGCCGGGCGGCGGGTACATTCGCTTCGAGAGCTGGCGCAATGCGCGCAGCCAGGCGGAGACCGCGGCCCGCAACATGGTCGGCGGAAAGGAAGCTTTTGGCGCAATCCCCTGGTTCTGGACCGACCAGTACGATCTCGGTCTGCAGGTCGCGGGCCTGCCGCAGCCGGAGCATCAGAGCGTGATCCGCCAACTCGACGGCGGCGAGCTGGAGTTCTACCTGGACGATGGGCGCCTCCTTGCCGCGGCGGGCCTCGGTTCCTGCAATAGCGTCGCCAGGGACATCAAGCTCGCCGAGATGCTGATTGCCGCCGGTATCAATCCAGACCCCGCAGCGCTTGCTGATCCCGGCGTGAACCTGAAGGCGCTTCTGAAGAACGCGCGGGCGGCCTGATGCAGAAGTTGCTTGTCTTTCAGTCGCTCTGGGCGATGGAGCGCCGGCATGCGGACGGCTGCGAACGCGGTCTCGAGGAAAACATCGCTGTTATCGTCGAGGCCGGGTTCGACGGCATCAGCGCGCATTACACCAACCGTGATGACGTCGTCCGCCTCAACGAAGTGATCCGCGGCACCGGATTGAAGATCGAGGGAGTCTGTTTTCCCCGGAGCGTCGAGGACCTGCGCCCGACCCTGGAACTGGCGAGCGAATTTCCTGTCAGCCACATCGACCTGCAGGCGGACGTCCGCCCGCGCCGGGTGGAAGATTGCCTGCCGCTTCTGGACGGATGGATGCGGCTCGCCGAAAGGGCGGGTGTCCCCGTCTATGTCGAAACCCATCGCCACCGGATCACCAGCGACCTCTTGTTCACGCTGGACCTGCTGGACCGGCGCCCCGATTTGCCGCTGCTCGCCGATCTCTCGCACTATCTGGTCGGCCGCGAGTTTGCCTTTCCGGTCGAAGAGGAAAGCCACGCCCAGGTCCGGCGCATCCTCCACAACGCCCAGGCCTTCCACGGCCGCGTCGGCTCGTGCCAGCAGATCCAGATCGAGATGTCCTTTCCGCAGCATCGCCCCTGGGTCGATCTCTTCCGCGACTGGTGGGCCTACGGCTTTCGCCACTGGCGATCCCGTGCCGCCGACGATGCCGAACTGGTCATGACCTGCGAGCTCGGCCCCAGACCCTATGCGATCACCGACAGGGACGGCCACGACACGACGGACCGGTGGGCGGAGGCGCTTTTGCTTCGGCAGTTGGTGCTGGATGTGTGGGCTGAGAGCGCAGACCCTTCGGGCAACCGAACGCATGGCGCGTGCGTGCCGGACCCCGTCATTTAACGAAGGAGGGCCGGAATGGCAGATTGTGCTCGAGGCCAAGCCAAGGCGGGTTTTCCGCATACATCTCTTCGATCAACTGCTTGATCAGCTCAATGTGGCGTGAATTGTCGCCGACCCGGTGATTGAGGATGACAGGAGAGGTCGCGCGTTCCCCCTCGATCATGCGGTAGTGGACGTCTGACCGCACCTGACGCGCCGAGGAGGGGACGATGCACAGACCGGCTTCCGAGGCGACGAGGCCAAGGGCACTCTGGATCTCCCGCACTTCATGCACCTCGGCAGGGCGCACATCGTGGGCATGAAGCAGGCTCAGCACATGGTCGGCATAGCTCGGCCGCGGCTCCTTCGGATAGACGATCAGCTTCTGGCCGGCGAGCGCATTCAAGGGCAAGGGCGACGTGTCTTCGGCTAGCGGCGTGCCCTCGGGTATCGCCACGGCGAGGCGCTCTTCGCGCATGAGGATGCCGACGACATTGGGATCGCTGTGGTGAAGCCGGCCGAAGCCGACATCGATTCGGCCCTCCTTGAGCGCGGCGATCTGCTGCACCGACACCATCTCCAATAGCCGGATATCGAGTTCCGGCGCATTCTGCCTCAGCTTGCGCACGAGTGTCGGCAGCCCGCCATAGAGCGTGGAGGCGACGAAGCCGATGGACAGGACGCGGTTCTGGTTGAGACCGACGCGGCGCGTGGCCTCAACCATCTGCTCGACTCTCCCCAAAATCTGCAGCGACTGCTCGTAGAACAACCGGCCCGCCTCCGTCAGCCGGACCGGACGGCTCGCGCGGATGATCAGCGGCACGCCCAGCTCTTCCTCCAGAAGCTGGATCTGCCGGCTCAAGGGTGGCTGGGCGATATGCAGCTGCTCGGCGGCGCGGGTGAAGTTGCGCTCACGGGCGACGGCGACGAAGTAGCGAAGCTGGCGCAGATCCATATTCAGGCCCTCATTTTCCTACCATTGCGGTATGTTGCAGTGCGGTAACCGCATGAATCTGCGAAATCTCTATCGCACTATACCATGAAGGTATCATAGAGAACCTATTTGGTGTTGGACGCCACCCAGTGCGCGGCGCACAGTCACGCCATGAACACGACCCTTGCACCCATCTCTCCGACTGCAGCCTTCGTCTCCGTCGTCGAACGGGTCGAAACGATACTGGTCGATCTGCCGACGATCCGGCCGCACAAGCTCTCAGTCGCGACCATGACCGGCCAAACGTTGATGCTGGTGAAGGTCCATTGCAGCGACGGCACCGTCGGGATCGGCGAAGGCACGACGATCGGCGGTCTCGCCTATGGTGGCGAGAGCCCCGAAAGCATGAAGCTGGCGATCGATACCTATTTCGCGCCTGTCATGATCGGCGAGGACGTGACCCGCGTGAAGGCGCTAATGGCGCGCATCGGCAAAGCGGTGAAGGAAAACCGTTTCGCCAAGAGCGCGGTCGAAACGGCGCTGCTCGACGCCCACGGCAAGCGTCTCGGCCTGTCGGTCGGCGAACTCCTGGGCGGAGCGCTGCGCAAGCGGCTGCCGGTCGCCTGGACGCTCGCTTCCGGTGACACCGCCATGGACATTGCCGAGGCCGAAAAGATGCTCGACCTTCGCCGCCACCGGATCTTCAAGCTGAAGATCGGCGCGAAGCCGTTGAAGGACGATATCGCCCATGTGGCGGCGATCAAGCAGGCGCTGGGCGACCGCGGTGCGGTGCGCGTCGACGTCAACATGGCCTGGAGCGAATTCGAGGCGTCCTACGGCATGGCGGCGCTCGCCGATGCCGGTTGCGAACTGGTAGAACAGCCTGTCGCGTCGACGGCAGCGCTCAACCGACTGGTCCGCCGCTTCCCGGTGGCGCTGATGGCGGACGAGTCCCTTACCGGGCCTGAATCGGCCTTCGAGATTGCCAAGACCAAGGGCGCTGACGTCTTCGCGGTCAAGATCGAGCAGAGCGGCGGGTTGTTCAATGCGCAGCGCGTGGCGGCGATCGCCGATACCGCCGGCATCGAGCTCTACGGTGGCACGATGCTCGAAGGCGCTGTCGGCACGGTGGCCTCCGCCCATGTGTTTTCGACCTTTGCCAATCTGCAGTGGGGCACCGAGCTTTTCGGTCCGCTGCTCCTGACGGAGGAAATCCTGGCAACGCCCCTCGACTACAGCGACTTCGAACTGACGGTGCCGGATGGGCCGGGTTTGGGCGTCGAACTCGACGAAGACCGGTTGAAGTTCTTTGCGCGCGAAGGGCTGCGCAAGACCATCAGTGTTGCGAAGTGAGGATCGGCTGATGCTGTTTCACGTCAGAATGGATGTTCGCATTCCCCATGACCTGCCCGCTGAAGAGGCGGCCCAGATTCTCGCGCGAGAGAAGGCCTATTCACAGGCGCTGCAGCAGAGCGGCAAGTGGCGGCATATCTGGCGGATCGCCGGCCAGTACGCCAACTACAGCGTCTTTGACGTCACGGACAATGCCGAGCTGCACGAGATCCTCTCGGGTCTGCCGCTGTTCAAATTCATGGACATCGAGGTGACGCCGCTGCTTCGGCATCCGTCGTCAGTCCGGGAGGATGACACCTGAGATTTCGTTCGGCCGCCGCCGGGAGGTTGGCAGGCGGCACCCGCTTTCAAACTATCCAAGTGGAGGATTTATCATGAGCGTGAAGATTTTCGACAAGCCGGAGACGCAAGGTTTCCTGAAGGTTCTGAGCGGCCTCGACAAGGACGGCGGCAGCCCGCGCGTCAAAGAGATCGTGCACCGGCTGATGTCGGACCTGTTCAAGGCGATCGACGATCTCGACATCACCCCGGACGAATACTGGACCGGCATTGCCTGGCTAAACGAAATCGGTGCTGCCGGCCAGGCCGGCCTGATCTCGCCCGGCCTCGGCCTCGACCACTTCCTCGACGAACGTCTCGACGCTATCGACGAGGAGCTCGGCATCAAGAATCCGACACCGCGCACCATCGAAGGGCCGCTTTATGTCGCCGGCGCACCGGCATCGGAAGGCTTCGCCCGTCTTGATGACGGCCGGGACACCAACGGTCACCCGCTGATCATGCACGGCACCGTCTATGATTCCGCCGGCCAACCGCTGAAAGGTGCGACGGTCGAAGTCTGGCACTGTGATACCCGCGGCTTCTATTCGCATTTCGACCCGACCGGTGTGCAGGCGCCGTTCAATATGCGCCGCACGATCGTCACCGACGCCAAGGGCCGTTACAAGTTTCAGAGCATTGTGCCGCACGGCTACGGCGTGCCGCCGGGCAGCCCGACCGAACAGCTGCTTTCGGCGCTCGGGCGTCACGGCCAGCGCCCGGCGCATATTCACTTCTTCATCAGCGCCGACGGTCATCGCAAGCTGACGACCCAGATCAACATAGCCGGCGATCCGTTGGTCAACGACGACTTCGCCTATGCGACCCGCGACGGCCTGGTGCCCGATGTTACCGAGCGGACCGACGAGGCAAGCATCAAGGCGAACGGTCTCTCCGGCCCCTTCGCCGAGATCGAATTCGACATTCATCTCACCTCATTGGTGAATGGCGTCGACAACCAGATCAACGAGCAGCGCAGGCGCGCCGCCGCCTGATCATTGTTGCGGCGGCCGACTGAGCCGCCGCCCCCACACCGACATTGTTGCAATAGCCGAACCGAGCACGGATCAGCCGTTTGCGGGAGAAGAACCATGTCTGCAGTTATCGACAAAACCCAGGCCCTCGACGATCTGCTCGCCACCGCAGTCGAGGACGATCATGAGACCGGGATGTTCCGGTGCCGCCGCGATATCTTCACCAACGAAGACCTCTTCGAGCTGGAGATGAAGCACATCTTCGAGAGCAATTGGGTCTACCTCGCCCACGAGAGCCAGATCCCCGAGAACAACGACTATTACACCACCTATATCGGCCGCCAGCCTGTCGTCGTCACCCGCGACAAATCAGGCGAACTGCACGCGGTCATCAATGCCTGCGCCCATCGCGGCGCGATGCTCTGCCGGCGCAAGCATGGCAACAAGGGCAGCTTCACCTGTCCTTTCCACGGCTGGACTTTTTCCAACACCGGCAAACTCCTGAAGGTGAAGGACGAGAAGACCACGCAATATCCGCCGCAATTTGCGAAAGATGGCTCGCACGACCTGAAGCGCGTCGCTCGTTTCGAGAGCTATCGCGGCTTCCTCTTCGGTAGCCTGAATCCTGATGTCTCGTCGCTCGAGGATTATCTCGGCGAGACCAAGGTCATCATCGACCAGATTGTCGACCAGGCGCCCGACGGGCTCGAAGTGCTGCGCGGCAATTCCTCCTACATCTACGATGGGAACTGGAAGCTGCAGATGGAAAACGGTTGCGACGGCTATCACGTCAGCTCCGTGCACTGGAACTATGCCGCGACCATGGGCCGCCGCCACGAGGAGGGCACCAAGGCGGTCGACGCGAGCAGCTGGAGCCGCTCGATTGCCGGCGTCTACGGCTTCGACAACGGCCATATTCTGCTCTGGACCAACACCATGAACCCCGAGGTCCGGCCGGTCTTCCACGCCCGTGAGGAGATCAAGGCGCGCGTCGGCGAAGTGAAGGCGGATCTCATCGTCAACCAGACGCGTAACCTCTGCCTCTATCCGAACGTGTTCCTGATGGACCAGTTCAGCACGCAGATCCGCGTCACCCGTCCAATCAGCGTCGACAAGACCGAGATCAGCATCTTCTGTTTCGCGCCGAAGGGCGAAAGTGCTGAAGACCGGACTCTGCGCATCCGCCAATACGAGGATTTCTTCAACGTCTCGGGCATGGGCACTGCCGACGATCTCGAAGAATTCCGCGCCTGCCAGCAGGGCTATGCCGGCATCACCGCGCTCTGGAACGACCTGTCACGCGGGGCGCCGCTCTGGATTGACGGTCCGGACGACAATGCCAAGCGCATGGGCCTCGAACCGTTGCTCTCGGGCGAGCGCAGCGAAGACGAAGGCCTGTTCGTCCGCCAGCACGAATATTGGGCGAAGGTGATGCGCGCAGCACTTGCCTCCGAGACGAAGGGAGCGGTCGCATGAGGATCTCCTACGACACCGCCTGCGCCTTCCTCTACCGCGAAGCGCGCCTGCTCGACGACCGCGAATGGGACGAATGGCTGACCTGCTATGCGCCCGACGTCACCTACTGGATGCCGGCCTGGGACGATGACGATCAGCTGACCGAAGATCCGCAGTCTGAGATCTCGCTGATCTTCTATCCGAGCCGCGACGGCCTGGAGGATCGCGTCTTCCGCATCAAGACCGAACGCTCGGGCGCCTCCACGCCAGAGCCGCGCACCAGCCACAACGTCACCAATGTCGAGTTGCTGGCCGACCGTGGCGAGGAAGTGGATGTCCGCTACAACTTCCACACGCTCAACCACCGCTACAAGGTCACCGACCACTTCTTCGGCACCATGTTTGTGACGTTGCGCAAAAGCGGCGAAGAGCTCGTGATTTCACAAAAGAAGATCGTGCTGAAGAACGACTACATCCGCCAGGTCATCGACGTTTACCACATCTGATGACCGCCGCCTGACGACAAGGGATTGGGAGGAGCAACCATGGCCAGCTACAGGATCGCTTTGAATTTCGAGGATGGCGTCACCCGTTTCGTCGAATGTAGGGACGACGAGAAGGTGCTCGACGCCGCCTTCCGCAACAAGATCAACCTGCCGATGGACTGTTCCGACGGTGTCTGCGGCACCTGCAAGTGCCGCGCCGAAAGCGGTGCCTATGACCTCGGCGACGACTTCATCGACGATGCGCTGACATCGGACGAGGCTGAAAGCGGTCTGGTGCTGACCTGCCAGATGAAGCCGTCGAGCGATTGTGTCATCGCGGTGCCGACGACCTCGGCCGCCTGCAAGACCGGGCAGCAGAAGTTCGCGGCAACGGTTGCGCGGGTCACCCCGCACAATGATGCGGCGATCGTGCTGGAGCTGGACGTGGACGCAGCACCCGCCTTTCTGCCGGGGCAATACGTCAATATCGATGTGCCCGGCAGCGGCCAGAGTCGCTCCTATTCCTTCTCCTCGGCTCCGGGTGAACAGCGTCTCGGCTTCCTGATCAAGAAGATCCCCGGCGGCCTGATGAGCAGCTGGCTGGAGCGCGCGGAAATCGGGACGAAACTCGAGCTGACAGGGCCGCTCGGCAGCTTCTATCTGAGAGAAGTCCAACGCCCCCTGCTGCTGCTAGCCGGCGGCACCGGTCTTGCGCCATTCCTGTCGATGCTCGAAGTGCTGGCCCAGGCCAACGCGCAGCAGAAGATCCACCTGATCTACGGCGTCACCCGAGACCTGGATCTCGTGCTTGTCGATGAGATCGAGGCCCATGCCAAACGGCTTGCCAATTTCACCTGCAGCACAGTCGTGGCAGACGCTGCCTCCAGCCATCCGCGCAAGGGCTGGGTCACCCAGCACATGCCGGAAGAGCTGCTCAATGGCGGCGACGTCGACGTCTATCTCTGCGGTCCGCCGCCGATGGTCGACGCCGTGCGCAAGCACCTCGACGACACCGGTATCGTGCCCAACAGTTTCCACTACGAGAAGTTCACGCCGAACGTCTTGGCGAAGGAGGCGGCATGAGCGCGGCCCGTTTTGAAGGGCGCTTTGCCGGCAAGGTGCTCGTGGTCACAGGTGCCGCTCAGGGCATCGGCCGCGCTGTGGCGCTGCGTGCTGCGGCTGAAGGCGGCAAGGTGCTGTTCGTCGACCGCGCCGACTTCGTCACAGAGGTGGCGGCGGAGGCCGGGGGCGATCGGGCGGCAGCCTACAACACCGATCTCGAGACCCACGAGGGCGCCGCTGCGGCGATGTGCTTTGCCGCCGAACGCTTCGGCGGCATCGACATCCTGATCAACAATGTCGGCGGGGCGATCCGCATGCGGCCCTTCGCCGAATTCGAACCATCGCAGATCGATGCGGAAATCCGCCGCTCGCTGATGCCGACGCTCTATTGCTGTCATGCCGTCTTGCCGCATCTCTTTGCGCGCGGCGCCGGCACCATCGTCAACGTGTCCTCGAATGCGACGCGCGGCATTCAGCGCGTGCCCTATTCCGCGGCGAAAGGCGGTGTCAACGCCATCACCCAGTCGCTGGCGATGGAACTTGCCGAGCGCAACATCCGCGTCGTCGCGACCGCGCCGGGTGGGACGGAGGCGCCGCCACGCCGTGTCCCGCGCAATGCCGCGGGCGACAGCGACGCCGAGAGGGCCTGGATGGGCGACGTCGTCGCCCAGGTAAAGCAGTCGAGCTTCATGAAGCGCTACGGCAGCATCGAAGAGCAGGCGGCACCCATTCTGTTCCTGGCCTCCGACGAGGCCTCCTACATCACCGGCAGCGTGCTGCCGGTCGCCGGCGGCGATCTCGGCTGACGGCTCTCTATCTGAAACGCGCAACGACCTGGGGAGGAGATGATGCGCTCTATCGATGTGAATGAGGCAATAGACGGGAGCCCCCTTGGGGGCTTCCAGTGGATGGTGGTTGCGCTCTCAGCGCTGCTGCTGATTGTCGACGGTTATGACGTCTTCGTCGCCGGCACCGTGCTGCCGACGCTGATCGCCGAATGGGGACTGAGCAAGCCGCAGGCCGGCGCGCTGCAGGCCTGGGCACTGTTCGGCATGATGTTCGGGGCGCTGATCTTCGGCCCGCTCGCCGACCGGATCGGCCGTAAGAAGGGCATCGCCATCAGCTTCGTGCTGTTCACGGTCTCGACCTTGCTGACGGGGCTTGCCGGTTCGCCCGAACAGTTCAAGATCTTCCGGTTTTTCGCCGGTCTCGGCTGCGGCGGCTTGATGCCGAATGCCGTGGCACTGATGAACGAATACGCGCCGAAGCGTCTGCGCGGCACCCTGGTGGCGCTGATGTTCTCCGGCTATTCGGTCGGCGGCATGGTGGCGGCCGGCCTCGGCATCGGCCTCATCCCATCCTATGGCTGGAAGCCGATGTTCTTTATCGCCGCGGTGCCGTTGCTTCTGTTGCCGGTGGTCCTCTGGAAGCTGCCGGAATCGCTCGGTTTCCTCATCCGTCAGGGCAAGCAGGACGAAGCGAAGCGGATCTATCAGAAGATCGATCCCGGCGTGCGTATCGGTGCGGCCGACAGGCTGGTCTTCGCCGAAACGAAGGGCGCCTCGGCGTCGGTCCTGGAACTCTTCCGCCATCAGCGCACCCTGCGCACGATCATGCTGTGGGTCGCGTTCTTCTGCTGCCTGCTGCTCGTCTACCTGCTGTCGTCCTGGCTGCCGAAGGTGCTGCAGGAAGCCGGCTATGCGGAGAAGGCAAGCCTGCTCAGCCTCTTCTCGCTGAATTTCGGTGGTATGGTCGGCGCCATTGCCGGCGGCTGGCTCGGCGACCGGTTCGGCCTGCCGAAGGTGGTGGTCGGATTCTTCGTCGCGGCAGCCCTGTCGATCGCGCTGATCGGCTTCAATCCGCCGGCGACCCTCCTGTTCCTCATGGTGTTCGTCGCCGGCGCCACCACGATCGGCACGCAGATCCTGCTCTATGCCAGCGTGGCGCAGCTCTATAACCTCTCGGTCCGCTCTACCGGATTGGGCTGGGCCTCGGGCGTCGGTCGCATCGGCGCCATCGTCGGCCCGACGCTTGGCGGCGTGCTCCTGGCGCAGGAGTTTCCGCTGCAGCAGAACTTCGCGATCTTCGCCATCCCGGCTGCGATCTCGGCGCTCGCCATGCTGGTCTTTGCGATCAGCAACGCCCGCCGCGACGAGGTCGTGCAACTGGCGACGGCTTAACGAACGGCGATGGCGGCCGGACCATGAAGGCATCCGGCCGCCATCCCTTTGCGCGTGCGAGACTCGTGCCGCAGCGCGTATGCCTATGAGGCGCAGCGTCGCGCCAACAACCATGAAGCCGCCTTCGCTGGCGGCTTCCCTGATTGGAGTGCCGGTTTCATGGCCTATCTCGACCTACCCAGCCATCGGCTTCATTACCGCATCGACGGCGACCTAAGCGGCAACGCACCCTGGCTGCTCTTCTGCAATTCTCTCGGCACCGATCTCACCATGTGGGATGCCCAGATCGGGGAGCTTTCGCCGCATTTCCGCGTGCTGCGCTACGATCGCAAGGGCCATGGTCGTTCCTCGGCGCCGCCACCGCCCTATACGCTCGCTGATCTCGGCCATGACGTGCTGGCTCTTCTGGATGCGCTGGAGATCGAACGGACGCATTTCTGCGGCCTGTCGATCGGCGGCCTGACCGGGCAATGGCTCGGCGTGCACGCCGGCAAGCGCCTGGACAGGATCGTGCTCTGCGCGACGGCGGCGCGCATCGGCACGCCCGAGGGCTGGGCCGCGCGCATCGACAGCGTCAGGGCGGACGGCCTTGCGGCTTTGACCGCTTCCACAGCCGAACGCTGGTTCAGCCCGGAATTCGCAGCCAGCCATCGTGAAGCCGTCGGTCGCGTCCTCGAGAGCTTCGGCACCACCGCGACCGATGGCTATATCGGCGGCTGCACAGCGCTGGCGGGTGCGGATTTGCGAGAAGAAATCGTCAAGATCGCCAATCCCGTGCTCGCCATTTCCGGCGACGGGGATCCGGTTTGTCCGCCATCCGACCTCGAAAACATCGCCGCCCGCGTGCAGCAGGGGCGGCATCTGTCATTGCCCGGTCGCCATATCGTCAACATCGAGTCCGCGCCGGCATTCAACGCGGCGCTGCTCGAATTCCTTCACGCTTGAAGGCGGATTCACCAGCAGCGCCGCGCAGCCCATCAACGTGCCTCACTTGACTGGAACCACGAGCGGCGCGTCCTTGGTGACGATGTAGGTCGCGAGTTCCGACGCCTTGGCGGTGCCGACGTTCTTGGCCACATGGGCAACGCCAGCCGGAATGAACAGCGCCTGGCCTGCCTGAAGCGTCACCGGTGCCCGGTCCTCGAGTTGGTATTCCAGCGAACCCTCAAGCACATAGGCGATTTCTTCGCCGGGATGGGAATGCTTGATCGAGGTGGTTCCCGGGTCGATATCGACGCGGACCTGCACAGCCTCGTGTCCGGGCACGCTGATCTCGTTCTTGATCAGGTCCGTGCGCTGAATGCCCTGCATCTGCTGAGCCTCAGCCATGCGAAGCGTCGTTACGCTGCCGGCGATCAGCAGGGCGGCGGCAATGAGGCGGTGCGTTTTCATGGGGTTCTCCGTCATAGCGTTGATCGAGTGGGCGTCGTTGGAAGCATCCTGATTTCAACGGAGGTGTGTATTGGCGGTGTGTCGGCCGGGCGCGCTTTTTGTAAGCCAATGTATTTCGCGGTTGGTCTCGATGAATCCACTTGCGGTGTCGAGGTACCGTTTCTGGAAGAAGGGACGGCAAAGCGCGGTCCTGCTTGGCCGGGCGGCGATCCTGGGTGCGCATCGCCGCCAGCCTCGCGATCTCGCCAATCGCTATTCGCCAAGGCTCTGCTGCAAGGCTTCGCGCGCCAGCTTGATGATATCGGCATGGATGTCGGCGCGGGGGCGCTCGGTCGGCTCGCAGATGGGGTCGACTTCGCCGAAGGATTTCAGCGCTTCGGCGGCGCCGTCCTTGCATTCCGGCAGGAAGCTGAAGTGGTCGGCCCCGGCAACTGCGGCATAGGAGCCCTTTGGCGTCAGTGCCGCCAAAGGTTTGGAGGCGACGGCCAGGGGGATGGTCTCGGCGCTGCCGAGGTTGATGAAGTGCATCGGTATCTCGATCTTCTTCAGGCTTTTTTCGCTATAGGCCTGGGCGAGACCCGGATCGACCAGTACTGCCGCTTTGATGCGCCGGTCGAGATTCGATTGTTCGAAGCGGGCTTTGTCGATGGTGCGAAGATCGAGCTTCTCGACTGCGACCGGCGTGTCGTCGACATAGCCCTTGCCGCCGGAAAACCAGGCGCAATCCCATTTCCTGTAGCTGTCGCAATAGCGGACATAGGCATCGAGATCGGCGCGGGCGCCTGACATCTCCATGGCGGTCGAGCCTCCGAGGGAAAAACCGAGGACTGCGATCCGGTCGGCGTCGATAGCCTTGTTCCATTCACCGGTGCCGGTGAGCTTGTCGATGACGGCGGAAAGATCGGCCGTGCGCTCCCAGAGCTTCGGCGTGTTGGCGGGCGTCGAATCGCCGCTGGTCGTGCCGGGATGGTTGGGGCCGGCGACGATGAAGCCGGCCTCTGCGAGCGCGGTCGCCAGCCAGCTCATCGCTTGAACGCGGCCTCCGGAGCCGTGCGAAACGACGACCAGGGGGAACGGCCCCGGGAGGGAAGGAGCGTTTCGTGCGGCCTCTGTTCCCTTAAAGATCCGGTTGTCACCGACAAGGGTGGTTTCGCCGCCGGCCGCGGCCGGATACCAGACGGTAACAGAGAGATCTCGTCCCCGTTCGGAAGCCGGAACGCTGATTTCGCGCACGCCGACATCATTGGCATGCGAGGGGGTGGCAACGGCCAGGATGAAGACGGCGGCGGGCAAGAACTGGAAGAGGCGCATGGGCATCTCGCTTTGTTGAAAAAGACGGACGATCGTCGCTGGCGCCACGCCTCCCCGCGTCCTTGATCGCGATTCAGGTCGTCCCGAATCGCGATCTGAGCCATGACTTGCCAGGTTATCTGCCCGCCAAAGGACTCGCTCTTGATCTTTCTGCCGTTGCCGTTCGTCGTCGCCTTGCTATTGCTGATCCTGCTGGTTGTCATGCTGCGCGGCGACGAGTCCGCGAAGCGCAATCGGGCTTTTCTCGCCTTGGTGGCGCTCTGTGCCCTCCAGTCGGTGGTCGTCGGCCTCCGCTGGGGCTACGACGTTGCGGCCTTGCGATTTGCTCTGCCGGTGCTCGCAAGCTGTGTTCCGCCGCTGGTGCTCGCGAGTTTCCACAGCCTGATCCGCAGCGAGGAGCGAAACGTTCCGGGCGCTAGCTGGATTCACGCGATGCCGGCCATCGGCATCCTCATGCTCGTGCAGCTCGCGCCGAGTTACATCGACTTCGCCCTGATCGTCGAATATGTCGGATATGCGCTGGCGCTGTTGAACCTTGCCCGCACCGGCACGGATGCATTGGACGAAGCACGTTTCGAAGGCGCCGTTGCGGCGCACCGCGCTTTGGTCATTGCCGCGGTCTCGCTCTGTGTCTCGGCCCTTTTCGATCTTGTGATCATTCTGGACTTTGAATGGACCAAGGGGGCGAATATCGGCCTCATCGTCAGCAACGGGAATATGCTGGGATTGCTCTTCATCGGGCTGACCGCCATGGTCGCGGACCGTGCGCGCGCGCTTCCGGTAGCCAGCACGGTCATCGATGAAGATCCAGTTTCAGTGCCGCAGGACCGGGAGATCCTGGACCGGGTCGATCAACTACTGGTCAGCCAGAAACTGGCCCGCGACGAAAACTTGACGCTGTCGCGCCTGGCACGGCGCGCGGGCCTTCCAGCCCGGCAGATATCGACCGCCGTCAATCGGCTGGCCGGCAAGAACGTCTCGCAGTACATCAACGATTTTCGAATTGCCGAAGCCTGCCGTCTGCTGCGTGAGACCGACATGTCGGTGACCTCGGCGATGCTCGAATCCGGTTTTCAGACGAAGTCGAATTTCAATCGCGAATTCCGGCGGGTAACATCGTTCAGTCCCGGATCCTGGAGGGAGCAAAACCGGGAAGAAAAGCCTGGCCAAGAGGGCGGGGCGATCAACGCCAGAGGCTATCGCTGACAATTGCGCCCGGCCGCCGTGCGGCCGGACAGGTACGCCTCGCGGCGGCCGATAGCTACTGTTGATCCCCCGTGTTGCGGCCGACGGTGATCGAGAGATCCCTGGTCTTGCCGGTCCGCCAGACGCTCAAGCTCTTCGAGGTGCCGGGCGAGAGGTCGGCGACCATGCGCGAGAGATCGCGTGGCGACTTGATCGGGCTGCCGCCGAGGGCGGTGACGATGTCGCCAGCCTTGAGGCCTGCCCTGGCGGCGGGTGTTCCATCATTGACGCCGGCGATGAGCGCGCCTTCTGCCTGACGGAGGCCGATCGCATCGGCGATGTCAGCGGTCACCGGTTGAATTTCGACGCCGATGAAGCCGTGCTGGATCGAGCCGTCCTTCATCAACTCGGCGACGACTTTCTGCGCCTGATCCGAGGGAATGGCGAAACCGACGCCGACACTGCCGCCGTTCGGCGAATAGATGGCGGTGTTGATGCCGACCACCCGACCCGCAGCATCGACCAGCGGTCCGCCGGAATTGCCGCGATTGATTGGCGCGTCGATCTGGATGAAGTCGTCATAGGGACCGCTGTGCAGATCGCGTCCACGTGCCGAGACGATGCCGGCGGTCACCGTCGTGCCGATGCCGAACGGGTTGCCGATCGCAAGCACCTGGTCGCCGACCCGCAAGGTGTCGGAATCGCCCCAGGCAACGGTGGCAAGCGGCTTTGCGGGCTTGATCTTCAGTACGGCGAGATCGTTCTTCGGGTCGGCACCGACAAGCTTGGCGGGCACTTGCGTGCCGTCGTCAAGGGTCACCGTGATGCTCGACGCCTTGTCGATGACGTGGTTGTTGGTGACGATGTAGCCATCCGCGGCCACGACGAAGCCGGAGCCGAGCGCTTCGGCCCGTTGCGCGGGGCGCTGTTGCGGGGCCCGGTCCGGCAGCGGAATGCCCTGGTCGCGGAAGAACTGGCGGAACTGCTCGTCGAAGGGCGAGTTTTCGCCGAGTTGCGAGGTTTCGTCGTTACCAGCGTTGTCGGCCTTGATTACGGTGGTAATCGTGACCGCCGACACGATCGGAGCGAAGGAGGCGCCGGAGGCAAGCGGCACCGCAACGGCCGGGCCGGTTCCGGCGGCCGCAGCCGCGTCATGGCCAGCAAAGGCTGCCATGGACAAAGGCGCGACGATGACGGCTGCGCCGAGGAGCGCGGCAGCACGGTGCCTCATGAGAATGTTTGACATGATCTTGTTCCTTTCGCTGCCAGGTCGCCGAGAGATCTCAGGCGTGCGCCCGTTCGGAGGCGAACACGGCTCATTGCTTCGGTCAGCTTCGTGTAAGGGGGCTTGTGTTGGTTGCCGAGGGACCGGGCTCAGGGAGCGAGCCCGGCGCCGTCGGTGGCGCCCACCCGGAAGCCGGGTGGGCCGCATCTGCCTGTCGATCACGCCATCCGGGCGATATCCCGGTCGAGGTGGCGAACTTCGTTCTGCAACCGCGCATAGGATTGCGTGGGCAGCATGCCGTTGTGGGCGGCGGCGGTCTTGACCGCCTGGGCGCGCACTGCACCGTCCTCGCGTTCAAGCTTCCTGTAGTTTGCCGCAGTCAGCGTGCCCTGTTCGCGGTCGGCATTGATCCGGTGGTTGTCGACCCGGAGTTCATGCAGGACGCGGTCTAGGCGCGACGATGCCATGTGAACCGGTGCGCGGTAGACCTGCATGGCCGGGGCCGTCATGTCATCCTGGGTGAAAATGCCCTGGTAGTAATCGCCCGTGTAGGCGCCCTTGTCACTGTCGCGACCGAAGTCGTGGTGATCGGCCGCAAAGGCACCGCCGGCGAAAACGACGAGGGCGAGGGTTGCGATGGTGGTGGTCTTGAGGGGCGAGCGCATATCTGCATCTCCTTCAACGCGGGAAGCGGGAGGAGCTTCCCTGCGAGGCCGTCTCCTATTGTCGCGTCGCGGCCGAAGCGGTCGCCGGCAATATTCAGCCTCGGTTCGAAGGTAATACTCCGATGCGGGTTAGTCATGTTAATATAATGTAATATTTCTCTGACTTTTCTTCGAAGTTCAAATTATTAATTTTATGTAATAAACGCTGTCCGCGCTTTCTCCTGGAAACTATTCTACTCGCCCATGCCTCGGAAAGGGGTTTGCGGGCCCCGTGTTTGCGTGAGCGTCGGAGAAATAGCTAGGAGCCGGCGTAGTGCGCCCGAGGGCGGATAAGTTCGCCGCTCTCGACCTGTTCCATCGCATGAGCAAGCCAGCCGACGGTGCGCGCAAGCGCGAAAATGACGAGCGGCGCATCGTCAGGCAGCGCGTAGGCTGCTGCGAGGGCGGCCAGCGAAAAGTCGAGATTGGCGGGTTCGCCGAGCAACTCCTCGCCGGCTTCGGCTAAGGTGGTGTAGAGCGCCGGCACCTCGAAGCTTGCCATGATCGCCTTGGCGCGCGGATCGCCATCGGGATAGAGCCGGTGGCCAAAGGCCCTGACCACGCCCTCGGAGGAAAGCATTCCCCGGATCGCTTCGCGCACGCCGCTCGCCGCCGCCTGTTCGGCCAGCCGCGTGACGCTGAGCCAGGCGCCGCCGTGTCGAGGCCCGGTGAGAGTGGCAAGCCCCGATAGCGTGGCGGCGGAAAGCGCCGCGCCGGAGGAAGCTGTGACCCGGGCCGCGAAGGCCGAAACGTTGAGCTCGTGCTCCGCGGTCAGCACCAGGCATTTGCGGATCGGCTCCGCCGCCTCCGGCCGTCCCCAGCCCAGCGCCAGCCGCCGGTGCAGCGGCATTTGCTCTGGCGATGGCGCCATCTCCGTCGCGACGCTTGCAAGCACGTCGGCGGCTTCAGCCTTCAATATCGCCGGGCGGCGGCCGAGCGCCGGCAGGTCGCTTTCGATCCGTGCAGCCAGGCGCGCGAACGTTGCCGCCAGGCGCGATTGGCTGCCGCCATGATCGCCGGCGGGAACGGTCACTGGCTCGGATGCTTGCCAAAGCAGCGCCGCGACCTGCTCCAGCGTCGCGTCGCCGGAGAGTTCGACCGCATCGCGGCCGCGATAGAATAGCCGTCCGCCGGCAATATTGGAGATCGTCGTCTGCAGAACCGGCTCACCCCAGCGGATCGCTTCGGCGGCGACGACCGCCGCCTGCCGCCGCCCGGCATGGCGTTCGGCCAGCCGATGCACGTCGTCGGCCTGATAGAGGCTGCGGCGCGGGTCGGAAGGGTCGGGTTTGGCGCGAATGCGCCCGCGGCTGACATTGGCATAGAGCGTCTGCCGCTTGCTGCCGAGCCGGGCGAGTGCCTCTTCGGCGGTGATCCAGAGCGTCTTCATGTTGATCGATTGCATCAAGATTGACGTCAATAGATCTAGGCCGGATCATCCAAGGCGTAAAGGAGAAACTTGATGATGAAGAACGGACTTGAAGACGTCGTCGCCGCCGAAACGCAGCTCTCCCATGTCAACGGTGAGGCCGGCGAATTGATCATCCGCGGCGTCTCGCTCGATCATCTGGTCGGGCACGCGCGCTATGAAGATGTCGTCGCCCTGTTGTTCGGCGGACTGCTGGGGCCCACGCCGGATCGGGCCGAGCTTGCGAAGCGCCTCGGGCAAAAGCGGGTGGAGGTCTTCGCTCACGTCCCCGCCATCGACGATGTGTTGCTGGAACTGCCGCCAGTCGACATCATGCGTGCGTTGATCGCCCGGCTTCCGGATGGAGACGATCTCGATACGGCACTGCGCTTGCTGGCCGCCCCGGCGGTCTTCCTGCCGGCGGCGTTGCGCCTGAAGAAGGGTGAAACCCCGGTCGCGCCGACGCCGGCGCTTTCCCACTCCGCCGATATTCTCGCAATGCTTGGTGCAAGCGTGCCGAGCAAGGAAGGAGTGGCGGCGCTCGATGCCTATCTGGTGACGATTTCGGATCACGGTCTCAACGCTTCGACCTTCGCGTCGCGTGTGGTCGCGTCCACCAAAGCCGGCCTCACATCTTCGGTTCTTGCTGCGATCAGCGCGCTCAAGGGGCCGCTTCATGGCGGTGCGCCGGGACCGGTGCTCGACATGCTGGATGCGATCGGGACGCCGGAGAACGCGCGAGTCTGGCTCTCGGAGGCGCTCGACCACGGCGAACGGCTGATGGGTTTTGGCCATCGCGTCTATCGCGTCCGCGATCCCCGCGCCGACGCGCTGAAAGGCGCACTGAAGCAGCTGAGCGCCGCCGACCCGGCAAACCGCGATCGGATTCAACTGGCCGAAGCGGTCGAGCAATCGGCGCTTGCCATCCTGAAGGTGCGCAAACCGGACCGTCCGCTCGACGTCAATGTGGAGTTCTACACGGCGCTTCTGCTCGACGCTTTGAAGTTCCCGCGGGAAGCCTTCACCGGCGTGTTCGCGATCGGCCGAACCGTCGGCTGGATCGCCCACGCACGCGAACAGGCGTTGGAAGGCCGCCTTATCCGGCCGCGTTCGCTCTATGTCGGGCCGCTGCCGCAGCAGGCGGCCTGAGCGCCGGCACTCCATTGTGAGGTCTATGCCACCCGCGTATTTCGCAGGTGCTTTTGAAAGAACATCTTCAGGTCGCGGAAGTCGTTGAAGCCGAGGACGGTCGCAAAGCGAGCGACCGTCGTTGGCGAACGAACAGGCGAGCGCGATCGAACGGGCGCTGCCGAAAGCGACGAGGTCCGGCTTTGCCAGTGCTATCAGATGCCTCTACGTCGTCTCGGGCACATTGAACATCCATGTGCCGGAAGCGGAAGGCCAGGTCTGGTTCGAGCTCAATCCGCGCGACGGCTTCTACATTCCGGCGGGCTTCGATCACCAGTACTACAACATGTCGGAAGACAAGGCGGAGTTCGTTTTCGGCGTGGCGCCGGACTTCTGACCTTCCACGAAAAAGCCGGACAACATCTGTCGATATTGTCCGGCTAAAGGTATCCGGAGACGCTTTGACGTCATCTGGAACGAATGGGCGACCGTCAGGCCGCCTTCTTCGCGTCAAAGGGGATCTCGATATCGACCGCGAGCGTCGAAACCTGCGCGCCGCGTTCCATCGTCACCTTGACCTTTTCGTCGTCGATCTGCATGTGCTTGGAGATCGCCTTCAGAATTTCGTCGCGCAGCTTGGTGACGAGATCCGAATCGCCTGCGGATGCGCGCTCATGCGCCAGCAGGACCTGCAGCCGTTCGCGGGCGGCCGGTGCTGACTGGGAGCGGGAGAAGAAACCGAACAGATTCATGCCGCCTTCCTTCCGAAAATCTTGCCGAGGAAGCTGCGCTTTTCACCGGGAATGGTGATTGGCAGGGTTTCGCCCTTCAGCCGGCGCGCTGCGTCGAAATAGGCCAGCGCCGGCGCTGAGCGGTTGTCTGCCAGCGTGACCGGCGAGCCGACGTTGGATGCACGAAGCACGTCTGCGCTCTCCGGGATGATGCCCATCAGCGGGATCGACAGGATTTCGAGCACGTCGTCGACCTTCAGCATGTCGCCGCGCTCGGCGCGAAGCGGGTCGTAGCGGGTGAGCAGCAGGTGCTTTTCCATCCGCTCGCCGTTTTCGGCCTTCAACGTCTTGGAATCGAGCAGGCCGATGATGCGGTCGGAATCGCGCACCGAGGAGACTTCCGGATTGGTCACGACGATGGCGATATCGGCGTGGCGCATGGCGAGCGTCGCGCCGCGTTCGATGCCGGCGGGGCTGTCGCAGATCACCCAGTCGAAGGCGTTCTGCAGGGCGGCGATGACCTTCTCGACCCCTTCCGGCGTCAGATTGTCCTTGTCGCGGGTCTGCGAGGCCGGCAGCAGGTAAAGCGTTTCGACCCGCTTGTCGCGGATCAGCGCCTGCGAAAGCTTGGCCTCGCCCTGGATCACATTGACCAGGTCATAGACCACGCGCCGTTCCGCGCCCATGACGAGATCGAGATTGCGCAGACCGACATCGAAGTCGACGACCACGACCTTGTCGCCGTTCTGCGCAAGCGCAGCACCCAATGCGGCGCTGGACGTCGTCTTGCCGACGCCGCCTTTGCCCGATGTAACTACGACTACCTTGCCCATTCATCTCTCCAAGTATTTAAACTACGCCTTCGCCTTACGTCACGATGGTTCTGGATCGACCCAGAACCCTAAGCGGGATGCGAGCGGTGTCCGCCCGGCCATCCCCATCCCGCTCTAGCCGAGCGTTCCCGCCTTGAGCGCTTCGCCGTCGAGCCAGATTTGAACGGACTTGCCGCGCAGATGCTGCTCCATGTCGTCGGCGGTCTTGTAAAAGCCGTCGATCGCAATCAGTTCCGCTTCGAGCTTGCGGCAGAAAATCCGTGCCGAAACATTGCCGGTGGTGCCGGCCATCGCCCGGCCGCGCAGCGCGCCGTAGATGTGGATCGACCCGCCGGCGACGACTTCGGCGCCAGAAGCGACCGAGCCGATGATCGTCACGTCGCCTTCCGGGAAGAACAGCGACTGTCCGGAGCGCACCGGCTGGGTCACGACGATCGAGGGTGTTGCCTTGGCGGCAAGCGGCTCGGCCGTGATGACGGCTTCCGTTTCTGCTCCTGGCACCTCGGCCTTTTCTGCCTGCTCCGCCATCTTCGCTTCGTAGTCGGCTGCCGGGCGCCCGTCGTTCATCGCCGGCGGCAGATCGGCGCCGAGCAGCGACTGTCGCGCGCCTTCGATGCCCATGATTCGGACATTGCGTTTGCCGAGCTGATCGACGAGCTCGCGCAGTTGCGAGCGATCGATTTCGAGGCCATTGACGTCGAGCACGACGGGCCGCCGGAGGAAGAAACCGGCGGAGCGGGAAGCCAGATCGTCGAGCCGAGTGAGCCAATCCTCGAGGGGCAGCTCGGGGGTCAGCGCTAGCGCAAGGAAGGAGCGCCCCTTGAGGCGGATCGGCCGGGATTCGGTTAACACATCGTTCATCTTGGTAAATTTTCCGTTGCCTCGGTGTATCGAAGAAATGGTTAACAAATGGTTAATTCAGCAGTGCGAAGGTTAATGAGGCGGGTCCCGCGGCGGGCCTTCCGGCACTGAAAAACAAGGTAAATTGGTCGTCGGAACAAACCGATCTTTTGGCCATTGTCGCCTTGGCGATGGCGGATTTGACCGTCTGCTGCCCGCTGACGAGAGGGTGATTCATCGATCCCTTTGCATGCGATTCGCCCGGCCTCGCGAAGGGAGTTGACATTGGAGTGCTAAAATAAGAACATAACGTGAACAAATGGAGGTTTCCCATGAGCCGGACAGAAACCATGACCCATACGGAAGAAGTGATCGAACGCGCCATGGCTGCCGTTGCAGCCGCCCGGAAGAAGCGGGAACGCGAAGCCGAGTGGCGGAAGCGGACCTTCGGACGCATCGACATGACGCCGCCCCTGCCGCGGCTGAAGCGCGGCGGCGTGCAGCTTTCGCTGCGGCTCGACGGTTCGGCACGGTGATAGACATAACGACTACGCGGGACCGGTGGGCCGATACCTGGGCGCCTAGCGTAGCTCCAACGGGGGCAATCCGCCCGAAAGCCGCCGATGCCCGCGTGCGGTGATGAGCGGATCGAGACGAAGCTTCGAGAGGACTGACCATGAGGCATCGTCGAAGCATCGACCTGATGCCGCGCGAAAATGCTGCCGACTACGGCTCGACCCTGGAGCTGCTACCGGAATGGTATGTGCTCGTGGCGAAGTGCGGGAAGTGCCGGCATCAAGGGCGAATTGACCGTCGGGTGATAGCCAGCACCTACGGATGGGGCATCCACCTCAATTCCATCGGCCGAACACTCAAATGCTCGCGCTGCGGAAACAGGGAGGGGAACAAACTGCTCCTTGGCAAGTTGCCCCGCGACTAGCGCGGCAGATCGTGTGCCGTGTGGCAGAAACCCGCTGCTCACGGGTCAGTCGGCGGTTTCAAAATGGAACCATGCGAACCGGGCGTTTCTATAGAATATGGTCGCGATTATAAAGTATCTAATTGCTCTTTGTCGGAATATGTAAGGCATCGTCCGTGCTTGTTTTGATTGTGCAGGCGACTGTTAACGGAAGTTATCAAGCGTGATCCGAAAACAAGAAGGTAATATTGGAACAATTTATTATCCCTTTCGTTGAGTTTGTGATCGAACGAAAGGATGAGATCATGAAGAAGCTTGTAATCACGGCGGCTGTTGCTGCTCTACTGGCAGGCTCCGCCTTTGCTCAGGACGCCAACAAGCAAGCCGGTACGGCTGCAGGCATGGCCGGTGGTGCGGCAGCGGGTGCTGTCGTCGGCGGCCCGATCGGTGCCGGCGTCGGCGCCGTTGTGGGTGGCGCGCTCGGTGCAGCGCTGACGCCTCCGCCGCCGGAAGTGGTCACCTATGTCGAGCAGCAGCCGGCTCCACCGTCTGTCGTCATTCAGGAACGGATCGTGGTCGGTAAGCCCATCCCGTCGGCTGTCGTCCTGACGCCGATTCCGCAAAACCCGCGTTACGCCTATGCGGTCGTCAACGACCAGCGGGTGATCGTGGAACCGCAGTCGAGAACGGTGGTCCGGGTCATCAACTGACCGAGCCCAATAGTCTCTCCTCTGGGGCGGCGCTCAAGCGCCGCCTTTTTGTTGTTTCCCGTCCGGCTGTCGTCGCAGCCGCGCTCGCTTCTCTGAAAGCGGATGGATCTATGATCAGCAACACCGCACCATCGTACCGATGCAGCAGTGCTGCTAAACTCGCAGCGACAAACGCCATGATCGACTAGTGGAGGCCGGCATGGAAGTGATCGTGCATGAGAACTGGCCCGTTGAGCTATGGCGCCCCGGCGTCGAAACGCGGATGGTGATCTCCGCGGTGAGCGGCGCCTCGCAATTGTGCCTGTTCGAGCAATGGGTGGCGCCCGGCGCGGGCGCTCCGACGCATCATCATCCCGTTGAGGAAATCCTGACGGTGATCGCCGGCAAGGCCGAGATGTGGATCGAAGAGGAGCGCATCATCGTCTTGCCCGGCCGGTCTCTTATCGTGCCGCCGCTCCGCCGCCATGGCTTCACCAATATCGGCAGCGAGACGCTCCAGCTTCAAGCCATCCTTGCGGCAGCAAGCTTCGAGGCCCGGTTCGACGGTTCGGTCGAAAGCGTCAGACGCTGGTGCGGCGAGGTCGACTAGGCCGCCGGCTCCCTGGACCTAAAAGATCCCTCCTGCACCCGATGACGTCCCGGTGCATCCGTTTGCCCGGCTTCGTCTTCCGGGTATAGTTTAAAAGCCCCTCAGCACAATTTCCGACCGCAGCTTTTTCCAGATCTCGTCAAACTCGGCGAATGCCTCGGGATATCTAATATATATTTCAAATTAAATTGCCTATATTCGGAAAGTTTATTCGATATTGCTTTGCGCCATCCCTGTAATACATTCCATAATCGGGATGTATATTCGAGTCTTTGAACATATTCTTAAGTCGATCGAAGAGGATAGCGATATGGCGAAGATCGTAGGCTCGTCTGCGGGCGACGTTTTGAAGGGCACCGAGGAAAGCGACCGCATCTGGGGCCTCTTCGGCTTCGATACGATCGATGGCGGCGGCGGTGACGATTTTGTCGACGGCGGGGCGCATGACGACATGTTGACGAGTTCGAGCGGCTACGACCGGATCGACGGCGGCGACGGCAGTGACCAGATCGTTCTCACCGGGACCGGCGGTGCCGTTACCGGCGGCAGGGGTTTTGACGGTCTCGTCGTCGACTTCTCGCAAAGCGCCGAGCGGATGGTCTTCAACGGTGCCGGCGGCCATGGCTATGTCGGGGATCCGAGCGCTGTCAGCCGGCATGTCTTCTTCCACGATATCGAGTGGCTGCGCCTTCTTGCCGGCAGCGGCGACGACCGGATCACGGGGACCGCCGCGGCCGACCGGATCTCGACCGGAGCCGGCATCGACGTCGTCAATGCGGGCGCGGGAAATGACGTCATCACCAATACGGGCGGACACGACCGTCTCGATGGCGGCGATGGAAACGACCGCTTCGTTCTCGTCGGGGCGGGCAGCACCATTCTTGGTGGTGCCGGAGACGATACGCTGGTCGTCGATCTTTCGGGATCGACTGCTCCGGTCGTGTTCAACCTGGCGAATGGTCACGGCATTATCGGAGACGGGACGCAGACGGAGCGGCACCTCTTCGTCCAGCATCAGGATGTCGAGCGGGTTGTGCTGATGACGGGACGCGGAAGCGACCGTGTTACGGGTAGCGCCCTTGACGACGTCATCGAGACTGCCGGCGGCAACGATGTCGTCGAAGCCGGCGCGGGCGACGACAGGATCACCGACGGGCTCGGTGCCAACCGTCTTTTTGGCGGCGACGGCAGTGATGGGATCATCTCCACATTCTACTCCGCCGAGATCGACGGCGGTGCGGGCCAGGACTGGCTCTATATCAGCGAGATGGAGCGCACGAGCGATCTGACTATCGATTTCGCTGCTGGCAAGGCTTCAACCGGCACAGTGCTGCGCGGATTTGAGGAAGTGAGTCTCGCGCTCGGCAGCGGCAACGACCGGGTCAGCGCGGGTGATCTCAACTCTCTCGGGGTCGATGCCGGTGCCGGAAACGACCATCTCGAAGGCGGCGCCGGGCGTGACCGGTTCGATGGCGAGGACGGAAACGACTATATCGATGCGGGCGCCGGAGACGACATGATCGAGACGGGCGCTGGCGACGACGTGGCTTTTGGCGGGGACGGCCGGGATACGCTCGCCAATGATGGCGGCAGCGACGTGCTCGACGGCGGCGCTGGCGATGATTGGCTGCAGGACACCTTTCCCGGCAGCGGCACGCTTGGCGTCGCGTCTATCCTGCGCGGCGGTGCGGGTAACGACACGATCAATGCCCGTTACCTCGGTGAGGCCGATGGCGGCGACGGGCGGGATCTGTTGTACCTCAACTATGGCGGCTTGCCTGAAGCGACGGTTTTCGATGCGGCGCGCGGCATAACGCATACCGGACTGACCTTCGCCAATGTCGAATATTTCAACGTCACGTCCGGGCGCTACGACGACGTGCTGCGCGGCGCCGAAGACAACGACACCTTCTATTCGTCGAGCGGCAACGATATCCTCGACGGGCGCGGCGGAGATGACACGCTGAGCGGCGCCTCGGAAAACGACCAGCTCTTCGGCGGTGAAGGTGCGGATATCCTCGACGGCGGTTCGCAAAATGACCTCTTGAGCGGCGGCAATGGCACCGATCGGCTGACGGGTGGCAGCGGCGCCGACACGTTTCTCTGGTCGTCGGAAACCTCCGGCGAGGCCGGTCTCGATCGCGTCCTTGATTTCAACGGCAGGCTGGGCGATCGGATCGCCTTTTCCGAGGACGCCCAGGACGCCACCGGCATTCACAGCTATGCCGATTTTCTCGCTGCCGCGCACGATACGGCCGACGGCGTGTTCGTCGCCTTCAACGGTTCCGATGCCGAGGGCATTCTGATCGAGGACGTCTCGCTTTCGGTTCTCACGGAAAGCGATGTCGTCTTCGGCCTCGGTTGAGGTTTTCGCGGGGCGTCAGGTTTGCGGCGACTCGTTTTCGCCTGAGACCGCGGCCCTGTCCGCCTCCGTGGTCAGGCGCCCATCGATCAACTGAAGGCGCCGGTCCATGCGCGAGGCCATGTCGAGGTCGTGGGTGACTGCGACCACCGTCTTTCCCCGCTCGCGCACCAGCGTTTCCAGGATCCTGAAGACCTGTTCGGAGCTCTGGCTGTCGAGGCTGCCGGTCGGCTCGTCCGCAAGGATCAGCGGCGGATCGTTGGCCAGTGCGCGGGCCACGGCCACGCGCTGGCGCTGGCCGCCCGAAAGCTGGTCTGGCCGTTTGTCGATATGATCGGCAAGGCCGAGTGCTGCAAGCAGATCGCTCGCCCTTTGGCGCATCTCGTTCCGGCCAAGGCGACCGAGCCTGCGCATGGGGATCTCGACATTCTCGCGGGCAGTGAATTCCGGCAGCAGGAAATGGAACTGGAAGACGAAGCCGATGTTGGCAAGCCGCGTGGCGGCCCTTTCGTCCTCGTCCATCCGGGCCGTGTCGCGGCCGCGGATGCTGAGCGTGCCGCCGGTCGGCCGGTCGAGCAGGCCGAGCAGGTAGAGGAGCGATGACTTGCCCGAGCCTGAAGGGCCGGTGACTGCGACGAACTCCTGCTCTCCGATAACAAGAGAGATGTCCTTCACCAGGGTGACCGGCACCGTCTCCCTGAGGATGCGCGTCAGATCCCTTGTTTCGATCAGCGTGCTCATGTCGCGCCCCTGATGATGTCGACGGGATTGGCGCGGGCCGCCCGCCTTGCCGGCAGATAGCCGGCGACGGCGGCCGATCCGAGCGCGAAGGCGGCGGCGATCAGATAGTGCAGCATGCTCCAGGCGATCGGTAGCCGGGTCATCTCCTGGCCGGTCGCGGATATCTCGAAGCGGACGAGCGAGAGCGCGTAGACCATCGCGAAGCCGAGCGTCCAGCCGAGCAGCGTGCCGGCTGTGGCAATCGCCACACCTTCGATCACGAACAGGATGCGCATGTCTGCCTCGGTGAAGCCGAGCGACTTCATGATGGCGATGTCGCGCGCCTTTTCGTGCGTGATCGTCGAGATGATGTTGAAGATACCGAAGCCTGCGACCAGCATGATCGCCGCAACGACCGTGTACATGATGACGTTGCGCACGACGAGCGCCTCGAGGATCGACTCGTTCGCATCCTGCCAGGCGACCGCCTTGTAGCCGAGTTCCGCCTCGATGCGGCGCGCCACCGTGGGCGCCGCGTTCGGATCGTCGAGCTTGATGTTGATCTCGTTGATCGCGTTCGGCCGGGCCGAGAGGATCTGCGCGTTCTTCTGCAGCACATAGGCTTCGCCCTCGTCGCGCGCCGTCGTGCCAGTGTGGAAGAGACCGACGATCTTGAAGCGGCGGCTGAGCCCCTCCGAAGAGACGGCGGTGAGCGTATCGCCGAGCTTGGCGCCGAGCCGGGAGGCCATGGTATCGCCGACCACCACATTGTTGCCACCGGCGGCAAGTGCGGCGAAGCTGCCGGCCTTGAAGTCTCCGATGATCGGCGAGACGCCGGGTTCCGCCTGCGGATCGATGCCGATGACGGCAGCACCGACCTCCTGGCCGGAATAGCGAATGACGCCTTGTGCCTTGAGGGTGGCGGCAAAGCGGCCCGGGATCCAGCCATCGAGCCAGGAGAGTGCTGCGGTGGGGTTGATGATGCCGCGCCGATCGTCGCGTGGCCTGAGGCCGGAAATGGCCGCTGCGTCGAACAGGTCTTCTGCCGGTTGCCGCCGCGCCGTCCGCTGCTCGTCGGTCACCTGGACATGCGGCATGGTGTCGACGAGCTGGCGGACGAAATCGTCCTGGCCGCCCTGCATCAAAGCCGCCATGGCGATGGAGAACCCAACGCCGACCGCAACGCCCAGCATCGCGACGATCGTCTGCCGGCCGCGGCCGGAGATGTGGGTCAGTGCAAGGTCGAGGATGAGGCGCATGGCGAGCTCATGTTCCTGGCACAGGCGTGACCTTGACGCGCGTGCCATCGGCAAGGTCGGTCGGGAAGGGGGAGACGACGCGCGCGCCATCTTCCAGACCGGAGAGAACCTCGACGCCGTCGGCGCCACGTATGCCCGTTTTCAATTCGCGGATCCTGGCATGATTGCCGTCGATCACCGCAGCCTTTGTCCCCTCAAGCGCCACGGTCGGGAGGATCAAGGCACCATGCGACACCCGCACGACGATGTTGACGTCGGTCGACATGCCGATCCGAAGCGGCGTGCCGTCGGGCAGGCGGAAGCGGACGCGATAGGTCTTCGTCACCGGGTCGCCCTTGGGGGTGATGCTGTCGACCGTCGCCTCGAGTTTCTGGTTGGGGAAGGCATCCGATCGCAACAACGCGCGCTGACCGACTTCGACGCGCGGAATATCCTCTTCGTTGACGTCGGCCGTGACGATCAGCGGTTTCGGTTCCCCGACCCAGAAGAGTACCGTGCCGAGATCCGCGACTTCGCCGATCTCGCCGTCCTGCCGGAGCACCTGGCCGGCGCTCGGCGCGCGCAGCACATAGGTCGCGAGCCGCGCCTGACGGCCGGCGACAAGCGCCTCGAGCTGGCCGAGTTCGCTGCGTGCCCGGTCGACTTCCTGTTCGCTGATCGTGCTGCGTTCGGAGAGCGCCAATTTGCGCCGGTACTCCTCCTGCGCCAGCGTCAGCCGTGCCTGGAGTTCGCCGAGTGCTGCCCGTGCCTCGGTGTCGTCGAGGCGGGCGAGCACATCGCCCTTGGCGACACGTTCACCTTCGCAATTGCATTGTTCGACGATCCGTTCGGCAACCGTCGGTGTGACTTTCGCCCAGGTGCGCGGTTCCACGACGCCATCCGCATAGATGATCTCCGCCGCGTCGCCGCGCTTTGGCGCAATGATGGACACGGGAACCGGGCGAAACAGATACCAGGAAACCGCCGCGCCGATGGCGACGATAATCGCCCCTCCGATTGCAAAACGAGCCAGCTGCACGAGACGCTCCTTGAATGCTTCCAGTCCGTTCTGTATAAATAGACCGACGGTCGGTTTGTTTCAAGGATGCGTGTTACCCTTGCCATCCGGAGCGTCGTGGACCGCGCTGTGAACCCGTGCTAAGCCGCTGTTCTGGGAGTGCTTATGGTCAGAACGAAAAAATCGCCGGAAGTCCGATCGAACGAGCTGATCGATTGTGCCGAGCGGCTGTTCTTCCAGCACGGCTACGAGAACACAACGGTCAACGACGTCATCCGTGAGGCGAACGTCTCGAAGGGCGCCTTCTATCACTACTTCGTCTCCAAGGAGGCGCTGCTGGAGGCCGTCGCGACCCGGATGGCGCGGCGAAACCTAGAGGAACTCCAGCCGCTCGTCGAAGACCCGTCGCTCGACGCCGTCGGGCAGTTGAACGCGCTTTTCGCCGGCTCGCGGCGGACGAAGATCGACATGGCGCCGCAGTTGAAGAACACCTTCAACGCGCTTTTCAAGCCCGAAAACGTTGCTCTCTATCACCGCATTGATGAGGCCCTGCTGGCGGTGAGCATACCCCTGGTCGCCGAGATGCTGCGGCGCGGGCATGAGGAGGGGACGCTCGATGCGCCCGATCCGGAAGCCGCAGCCTTGATGCTGCTGCAACTGCGCGTGAGCGTCGCAAAGGTGATGTACAAGGCGCTGCAACGTTACGAGGCCGGCGATCTCGATGGCGCCGCGGCGATGCTCGATGGCTGGATGCGAACCTACGGCACCGCGATCGAGCGCTTCCTGAAGCTTCCGGATGGCTCGATCGAGGTGACCGAGCCGGGCTTCGCCCGCGCCTTCCTGGAGGCGTGAGCTGTCGCTGCGCTGCGACGTGTGCGTCTCTCAGCTCTTCTGCGCGGCACGCAAGGCGGAGGCCGGATAGCGCAGTGTCGGGTCGAAGGGGTTGAGCTTGCTGCTGATGGCGTGCGCCTCGGCCTTCAAGAGATCGGTGATGGTGCCGCTTCGCGTTTCCGTCAGGCGCGATGCCAGCGTGCCGATGCTTAAGGAAGCAACTGCGATGCCGTTGCGGTCGAGCACCGGCACGCCGAGACCGGCCATGCCCTCGATCATCTCGAAGTTCATCTGCGCGGCACCGATCCGCCTGACCTCCTCGATCTTGATGCGCAGGTCCACCTCGTCGATCGCGGCCCGGTCCATGATGCGCGGCATGTTGAACTTGATGATCGCTTCCCGCTCCTCCTCCGGCAGGTGGGCGAGAATGGCGATGCTGCCTTGGCCGATGCCGAGCGGCACCTTGCCGCCGATGTCGCCGGTAAAGGAGCGGATCGGGAAAGGGCCTTCGACCCGGTCGAGGCAGATCGCGTCGAAATTGCTGCGCACCAGCAGGAAGACGGTGTCGTTGAAGGTGGCCGAGAGCCTGAGAAGCGATGGGCGGGCGATGTCGAGAATGCCTTCGCGCCTTCGCGCCTGCGACGCGATCGAGAAGAACTCCAACGACAGACGATAGGATTTTCCTTCCGGCATCTGCTCGACGAGCCCTTCGGCGATCAGGCTCTTCAGCAGCCGGTGCGCCGACGGCTGGGTGAGATTCAGCCTGCGCGCGAGATCGATCACCCGCACACCCTCCGTCGCGTTCTCCGCGAGATCTTTCAGGATGTGGATCGCCTTGGAAAGGCTGGAGCTTCCTGCATTCTCTGATTCCGACATACGCGCAAATCTTTCAAAATTCACATGATGGGATTCCGTATATCGGATTTTTCTAACAAAATATTCCGAAATAGAAAATTGCATTTGTGTTTTTCGTCAATTTCCTGGAGTTAATTCACAAGCCTTTCCTAAGGGATGGATGCGCCACAACGTGGATAGCCGGGAGGCTATCCCGATCGCGAAATCGCGCCTTTGTCGTCGCGGTTGCGTCCGGCGGAAATCGCATCGCCTGAGATGAGGTTTGATGGTTGACGACGTGTCGTCGCCGCCGGGATCGCCGACAAGAAAAACGGGGCAGGCGATCCCTGGGGGCAGCGACCCACGGGAGAGTGAGCATGAGTTTCCTGAACCTCGAGAAGGTCTCCAAGTTCTATGGATCGGTTGCGGCCGTTCACGATTTCGATCTGGCGGTCGAAAAGGGCGAGTTCATCTCGCTGCTCGGCCCGTCCGGTTGCGGCAAGACGACGACCCTGCAGATGATCACCGGGCTCGTGCGGCCCTCCGCCGGCACCATCACCATGGGCGGGCGCGACATCACCCACCTGCCGCCGCCGCAGCGCGAACTCGGCGTCGTTTTCCAGAGCTACGCGCTTTTCCCGCACATGACCGTCGCCCAGAACGTCTCCTTCGGCTTGGAGATGCGCAAGGTCGCAAAGGCGGACCGCGACAAACGCATCAAGGAAATCCTTGCGCTCGTTCACCTCTCGGCCCTTGCCGATCGCTACCCGCGTGAGATGTCCGGCGGTCAGCGCCAGCGTGTCGCGATCGCCCGTGCGCTCGTCATCAATCCGCCGGTGCTCTTGCTCGACGAGCCGCTTTCGAACCTCGACGCGCAGCTTCGCGAAGAGATGCAGTTCGAACTGCGCCGCATCCAGCAGACCGTCGGCATCACCACGATCATGGTGACCCATGACCAGGCGGAAGCGTTGTCGATCAGCGACCGCGTCGTGGTCATGGAAAAGGGGCGCATCACCCAGGTCGACACGCCCTATGAACTCTACGAGCATCCGCGCAACGACTTCATCTCGTCCTTCGTCGGCAAGTCCAATTTTCTCCGCGCGACCGCGGCCTTCAACGGCAAGGGCGCGTCGATCAGCATCGACAACACGCCGATCCGCTTCAACACCGATCGCCGTGAACCGGACGGCAAGGTCTCGGTCTTCATCCGTCCGGAAAAGCTGCGGCTGACGGAACCGACTGAAGGCCAGATCCAGGGCAAGGTGACGATGCGCTATTTCATGGGCAGCCAATGGCTGGTCAGCGCCGAGACCCCCGCAGGCGTTCTTGCCGTTGCGGTTCCCAATCTCGGCGCGCCGCCGCCGATGGAAGGTGAAACCGTTGGGCTCGCCTGGCAGAACGCCGATTGTCGTGTGCTGGCCGGAGCGGCGAACTGATGAGCGCCGCGACTTCCGCCATCAAGCCGCGCCTGCTCGCGCCGCTGGCGCGGCCGACGACCTTGTTCTTCATTGGGCTCGTCCTCTTGCCGCTGCTGCTGACCGTCATTCTCTCGTTCAACAGCTACGACTATACCGCCGGCATAAAGAGCGACTTCACCTTCGCCAATTACCTGACGGTGCTGCAGGACGAGTATTATCTTTCGACCTTCTGGCGCACGCTGCGGCTGGCGCTGTTGACAACCGTCATCACCGTGCTGATCGGCGTGCCGGAGGCCTATGTTCTCTCGAACATGCGCAAGCCCTGGCGGTCGATATTCCTCCTGGTGATCATCGGTCCGCTGCTCGTTTCCGTGGTGGTGCGCACCTTCGGCTGGAGCATGCTGCTCGGCAAGAACGGCTTCGTGAACAGCGCACTCGCCATCGTCGGCCTCGACCCGGTCCAGCTTCTCTACACCGAGACGGCGATCGTCATCGGCCTCGTGCACATCATGCTGCCGTTCATGGTGATCCCGGTCTGGACGGTTCTGCAGAAACTCGACCCGACGGTCGAGGCGGCAGCGCTCACCCTCGGCGCCTCGCGCTTCACCGCCCTTCGCCGCATCGTCTTCCCGCAGGCGGCACTCGGCATCCTCTCGGGCAGCCTGATCGTCTTTGCGCTGTCGGCAAGTTCCTTTGCCATCCCGGGCCTGCTTGGCGGCCGGCGGCTGAAAATGGCGGCGACGCTCGTCTACGACGAGTTCCTGATCGAGCTCAACTGGCCGCTCGGCGCGACCATCGCGATCATCGTCCTCGTCGCCAATCTCGTGATCATGCTTGCCTATAACCGCCTCATCGAGCGGCAGGCGAAGCGCAAGCTGGGTTGAAGCCATGCAGAGAAACGGACCCATTGCTCTTGTTTTCCACAGCCTCGTCGTCGTCTTCATGCTGGCGCCGATGGTGGTCGTCTGCCTGGTCGCCTTTACGCCGGAGAACACGCTGACGATGCCCTGGAACGGGCTTTCGCTGCGCTGGTTCGAGGCGGTCTTCCATCACGCCGATTTCATGTCGTCCTTCGGCAACAGCGTCCGGCTGGCGCTGCTTTCGGCGACCATCTCCACCGTGTTTGCAGTGCCGGCGGCGCTGGCAATCACCCGCTACGAGTTCCGCGGCCGCGAGGCGCTGAACGCGCTGTTCCTGTCGCCGCTGATCATCCCGCACCTGGTTCTCGGCGTTGCCTTCCTGCGTCTCTTCTCGCTGATGGGCATGGGCGGATCCTTCGGCTGGCTGGTCGCTACCCATGCGATCGTCGTCACCCCCTATACGTTGCGGCTGATCCTCGCGTCGCTGACCAGCATGGACCGCAATGCCGAGAATGCGGCGCGCACGCTGGGTGCCGCCGAATGGACGGTGTTTCGCCGGATCACCATGCCGCTCATGCTGCCGGGCATCAGCGGCGGCTGGCTGCTGGCCTTCATCAACAGCTTCGATGAACTGACCATGTCGATCTTCGTGACATCGCCGTCGACGGTCACCTTGCCGGTGCGCATGTACATGTATGCCAGCGAATCCATCGACCCGATGATGGCGGCGGTTTCGACGCTGATGATCGCGCTTGCCACCGTCACCATGATCATTCTCGATCGCCTGTTCGGTCTCGACCGGCTGCTGGTGGGCAAGGGCTGAGATCCGATGTCGATGCATGCACAATTCCGGCGGCGCTACCGCCTGGACGAGACACCTGTGCCCTTCACGCTGAATGGCGTGCTCGAAACCGGTCGCCGCGGCGACACGGTGCTGACGGCGATCCTCTCCGTCAGTGGCCGTCTGCGTCAGAGCGAATTCACCGGCGAGGACCGGGCCGGTTTCTGCCTGATCGGCGCCTGCCAGGATTGCTACGTGATGTTGGCGAATGGCAGCCGCGTCAGGGCCTGCAGCACGGCGCTGCTGCCGGGCATGGCCTTCATCACCGATCTCGACGCCATGGCGGGGGCCGCTCATGAGTGAGCCGTTGCAGCCGGTTATCGTCGGTGCAGGCCCCGCTGGCATTCGTGCTGCCGAGCGCCTCGTCCGCGCCGGCCTCAGGCCGATCGTGCTCGACGAAGGCCAGCGCGCCGGCGGGCAGATCTATCGCCGCCCGCTGATCGAGGACGGACGATCCTACCGGAGCCGCTATGGTTCGGAAGCCGGCAAAGCACAAAGGCTGCATGAGACCTTCGAGGCGCTGCTGCCCGAAATTGACTACCAGCCCGAAACGCTCGTCTGGAATATCTCCGCCCCCAAGCGCGGCAATCAGCTCGATATTCTTTCATCAGGCGTTCATAGGCAGATCGGCTTTTCGCAACTGATCCTTTGCACCGGCGCGACCGATCGCGTGCTGCCGTTCCCAGGGTGGACGACGCCAGGTGTCTATACGCTTGGCGCCTCGCAGACAGTGCTGAAGGCGCAAGGGTGCACGATCGGCGACCGCGTCGTCTTCATGGGGTCCGGGCCGCTGCTCTATCTCGTTGCCTGGCAATACATGAAGGCCGGCGCGCGCGTCGAAGCCGTTCTCGATACCGCACCCGTCACATCGAAGCGGCACCTGCTGTCGCTTGCCGTGCACGCGCCACGCATCGTCGCGCTCGGTCTCTTCTACGGGCTGCAGCTCCAGCTCGCCGGCGTGAGGATCCGTTGTGGCGTGCGGCCCGAGGCGGTTCTCGGCAAGGGCCAAGTCGAGGGTCTGCGTTTCCGCCGGCGGACGCTCAAGGGCGATGTCGTCGAGACGATTGCCTGCGACGCGCTCGCCTACGGCTTCGCGCTCCGGCCGGAAACCCAGCTTGCCGATCTTGCCGGCTGCCGCTTCCGCTTCAACGAGCGCGACCGCGTCTGGCTGCCGGAGCGCGACACCATGGGGCGCACGAGCCGGCCGGACGTCTATGTCGCCGGCGACGGCAGCGGCATTGCCGGTGCGGATGCAGCGGAAATCTCTGGCGAGCTCGCGGCTGCCGCCCTGCTTCAGGACATGGGTCAAAGGTCGGCGGATACGACCCGCCTGATGGAGGCACGTGACGCGATCCTTCGCCAGCGCGACATCCTCGAACGCGCCTTTCCCTTCCCGGACGACTGGATCGAGACCGTACCGGATGAGACGATGCTCTGCCGTTGCGAGGAGATCACCATCGCCGAAGGGCGCCGCGCCATCGCGAATGGGTCCGTCACCGAGATCAATCGACTGAAGGCGTTGAGCCGCGTTGGCATGGGCCGTTGCCAGGGGCGGATGTGCTCTGCTGCTGCGGCCGAGCTCCTGAGCGCCGCATGCGGCACCTCTGCCGGCGCGGTCGGCCGTCTGCGCGCCCAGGCGCCGGTCAAGCCGATCCCGCTCGGTTTCGGCGCTAGTGCCGGAACGGAGACCCGCTCATGAGCCGGCGCGTCTCCGTCGACGTCGCGATCATCGGCGGCGGGCTGGTCGGCAGCTCCGCAGCGCTTGCCATGCGCAAGGCCGGGCTCTCCGTTACGCTGCTCGACAAAGGCCATTGCGGCGCCCAGGCGAGCGGGGTGAACTTTGGCGGCGTACGCCGGCAGGGCCGCCCTCCGGAGCAATTGCCGCTTTCGCAGCGGTCGCACCGCATCTGGCCGCAGCTGAAGGCGATCATCGGCATCGATGCCGAATATGTCCGCTCCGGGCACCTCAAGCTTGCCCGCACGGAGAAGGATTTCGCCAAGCTCGAGGCCTATGCCGAGACAACAAGGGATTACGGTCTCGGGCTTGAGCTCGTCGCCGGAGCAGCGCTGACTGAGCGGTATCCCTGGCTCTCGGCGAAGGCGGTCGGCGCGTCCCTCTGCCCTGAGGACGGCCATGCCAATCCGCGTCTGGTCGCGCCTGCGTTTGCGCGGGCAGCCGAGCGGGCAGGTGTCACCGTATTGGAGCAGACGCCCGTGCGCGAGGTTACTGCGACGGGCAACGGCTTTGTCATCCTTGCCGGTGACGGCATCGAGATCCGCTGCCGGCAACTGGTCAACAGCGCGGGCGCCTGGTCCGATCGCTTTGCCGCCCAATTCGGCGAGGTGGTGCCGCTGACGCGGATCTATCCGTCGATGGTGGTCACTGAACCGTTGCCGTTGTGTCTGCCTGTCAGCATGGGCGAGCAGGGCGGCAGCTTCTATGGCCGGCAGGTGGCCCGTGGCAATTACGTCATGGGCGGCGGCCGCGGCCTGCCACTGGGCGATCCGGACTATTCGCGCCCGTCGGTGACTGCTGCTTCCTCGGTCATGCAGCGCGCCATCGCGCTCTTTCCGCATCTGGCGCACGCCCAGGTCATCCGTTTCTGGTCCGGAACCGAGGCCGAGATGCCCGACGGCAACCCGGTGATCGGCCCGAGCGAAACGACATCAGGCCTCTTCCACGCCTTCGGCTTCTGCGGCGCTGGGTTCCAGACCGCGCCCGCCGTCGGCGAGGTGCTCGCAGAGCTCGTCACCGAGGGCCGCAGCACCACGCCCATCGACGCCTTTTCCATTGGCCGCTTCCGCAAGGTGGCGGTCGAAACTGCAGCCTTGTTGTAAACAGAAAGGGGAATACCATGATCGACCAACGGCTTACCAAAACCACGGCCCTCGCATTGCTGGCCTTTGTCCTGCAGCAGAACGCTGCGTCGGCGGAAACCAAGACGCTCTATATAGGCATGAACGGCGGCAACTTCGAGCGTGCCTATACCGAACACGTGCTGCCGCCCTTCGAGAAGGCGAACGACGTCAAGGTCGTCGTCGTGCCCGGCACCTCCGCCGATATTCTGGCAAAGGCGACGGCCGCCAAAGACAATCCGCAGATGCATGTCATGCTGCTCGACGACGGCGTTATGGTGCGCGCGATCGGCGGCGGCCTCTGCCAGAAAATCACCGCCGATCCGGTGCTCGACCAGATCCAGCCGGCCGCGCGCCTCAAGGACGACATGGCGATCGGCGTCGACATGGGCATGACCGGGCTTGCCTACAATAAGAAGCTCTTCGATGAGAAGGGTTGGCCGGCGCCGACGTCGTGGATGGACATGGCCGATCCGAAGTTCGAAAACGCCGTCGTGTTCCAGTCCGCCTCCGCCTCCAGCTTCGGCCTGCACGCCTTCCTGATGTTCAACCGCATCCAGGGCGGCAATGAGACCAACGTCGAGCCCGGCTTCGAGAAGTTCTCCGATACGATCGGCAAGAACGTCATCGAGTTCATTCCGAGCTCGGCCAAGATCTCGGAGATGGTGCAGACCGGCGAGGCGGCGATCTTCCCGTTGACGCCGACGGCCGTCAACAACCTGAAGGACAAGGGCATTCCGGTCGAATATGCCCAGCCCAAGGAAGGCTCGGTCGTGCTTGCCGTCACCGAATGCGTGATCGCCAACAACAGCGAGCCGGAACTCAGCCAGAAGCTCGCCCACTATCTGCTTTCGGCCGAGGCGCAGAGCCTGGCGCTCGACAACGGCAACATCATCCCATCGAACATCAATGCCAAGGCGGGTACGGATGCGGCGAACGCGAAGCTTTCGACCTTCAAGACCAACATGGAGACCGCCAAGGTCCTCGACTGGGATGCAATTAACCAGAACCGGCAGGAATGGAACAAGCGCTGGAACCGCATGATCGAAAGGTAAGTATTAGCTAACCTTTGTTCGCGCATGCACACGCCCTCGTGGAAGTCACGGGGGCGTTGCTGCGTTCAGGCAAGCCGCGCGTCAGAGCGCGCCGTCGATGGGACGGCTGTTACGTTCGCCCTTGCTCGCCGAAGACGGAAAGAGCTGTGAGCCAAAGGTCCCCTGGCTACTGATGTCTGGAAAGCTGACATCGGCGATCTCGAAATCGGGCATCAGCGCAAGCATCGGCAGGATGCGCTCGAAGACCGCACCGCCGAGCGGTGTTGCGTTCCAGCCCGAGGTGCGGAAACCATAGGTTTCCGGCAGGCCCTTCGGCTCATCGAGCAAGGTGAGCAGGAGATAACGCGGGTTATCCACCGGGACGATGCCCATGAAGGACGTGATGTTGAGTTCCTTGGAGTAACGGCCGCCGACGACCTTCTCGGCCGTGCCGGTCTTGCCGCCGATGAAATAGCCTTTGACCTCGGCCCGTTTCGCCGAGCCGGTCTTGGCATTGAGCCGCAGCAGATAACGCAGCGCCTCGCCGGTCTCCGGCTTGATCAGGTCGCGGGCCAGCAGGCGATTTTCGAGCGGTGCGCCCTTGATCAGCGTCGGCCTTATGAGACGGCCGCCATTGACGAGCGCCGCAACTGCGATACTCGCCTGCAGCGGCGTGACGGCGATACCGTGACCGTAGGAGGCGGTTGCCGTATCGATCTCGCCCCAACGCCGCGGCAATTGCGGATGGGCGCTTTCCGGCAGTTCGGTCGTCAGCCGCGACATCTGCCCGAACCGCGTCAGGAACGTCCGCAGATTTTCCGGACCAACGGCAATCGCCATCTTCGCCATCGAAATATTGGAGGAGTAGATGAAGGCTTCGGGCAGCGTCAGCGGCCGATACTGGCCGCGATAGTCGTTGATGCGGAAACGGCCGAAGGCGAGCGGCCTGCTCGCGTCGATGACGGAGCGAAGGGTGAACTGGCCCGAGTCGAGCGCCATCGCCGTCGTCAGCGCCTTGAAGGTCGAGCCCATCTCGAAGGTGGCGGCGGCGATGCGGTTGATGCGATCGGGCTTCAGCGCATCGACAGGCAGATTCGGGTCGAAATCGGGATAGGAAACGAGCGCCAGGATCTCGCCATTGGTGACATCAAGCACCAGCCCGGCGCCCGCCTTGGCGCTGAACTTGGCGATCGCCTTGCGCAGCTCGGTCTCGAGCGCGTGCTGGATGCGGATGTCGAGCGTGACACTCACCGGCTCGAGATTGCGGTGGGAGAGATCCATGCCGCTTTGGCGCAGGACCTCCAGACCCTGTCCCTCGATCCATCTCTCGATACCGGCAATGCCGATATTGTCGATGTCGACGGTGCCGAGCACATGGGCGGCGAGCGATCCGTTGGGATAAAAGCGCTGCTTCTCGCGCTGGAAGCCGATAGCGGGAATGCCGGCGTTCCAGACGGCCTGTTCCTCCGCCGGCGTTACCTGACGCTTGATCCAGGCAAAGGCTGCGCCGCTCTTCAGCCGTCGGTAGAGATCGCGCCCGTCGATGTCAGGGAAGATCGCGGTCAGCTTCTCGACGGCCTCGTCGACATCGACGATCAGCCGTGGTTCGGCATAAAGCCCGGAACTCGGCACATCGATCGCCAGCAGATTGCCGTTCCGGTCGAGGATCGACGGGCGGCCAAGGCTCGGCGGCGGCGGTATGTAGCCGGTCCGCTCATAGTCCGCGACGCCAAGCTGGACGAGGCGCGCGAGCATGAGGCCGAAGACCAGCGCGAAGGCGCCGATGACAAAGAGGAGCCGGCCACGACGATCCGGGCGGGACTGAACCTGACGTACCATATCAATAGAGCCCGTTGCCGTTGGTGAGCAGCTTTTCACGCAGTTCCGGGGAGAGGTCTGGGTCGGCGGTGGCCGACGTGCTCGCCGTTTCGAAACCGTCGATGACGGCGCACCCGCTCATGCAGGGGGCCGTCCCTGGCTTGAAGGATTCGACAATGGCCCCGGGCGTGCCCTCGGGCACAGGCTGGCCGCTCTTCCTGTCGATCGCCTCCAGCATCATGCCTGGTGGCGCGTGGAAATCGGCCGCCGGACGCCCTTGAAGGGCTATCTTCATGAAATCGATGAAGATGGGTGCGGCGAGACCGCCGCCGGTTTCACCATAGCCCATCGGCTTCGGCGTGTCGTAGCCAAGGAAAACGCCGGTGACGATGTTCGGGGTGAAGCCGACGAACCAGACGTCCTTTTCGTCATTGGTGGTTCCGGTCTTGCCGGCGATCGGCACGCCGAGCGAGCCGACATTCCTGGCGGTGCCGCGCTCCACGACACCGCGCAGCATCGAGGTCACCTGATAGGCGGTCATCGGGTCGAGCACATAGTCGCGATCGTCGACCGGCACAGGCTCTTCCTGGCCGGTCCAGTCGGCGCCGTTGCAATCGTCGCAGCGGCGCTGGTCGTGGCGAAAGATCGTGCGGCCGTAGCGATCCTGGATGCGGTCGACCATCGAGGGCGTGACCGCCTTGCCGCCATTGGCGATGACCGCATAAGCGGAGACCAGCCGCAACAGCGTCGTCTCGCCGGCGCCGAGCGACATCGGCAGATAGGGTTTGAGCTCGTCATAGATGCCGAAGCGCTTGCCGTAATCTGCCACGAGATCCATGCCGAGATGCCGGGCGAGACGCACGGTCATCAGGTTGCGACTGTTTTCCAGCCCGACGCGCAAGGTGGAAGGACCGCTGAAGCGCCCGTCGTAGTTCTTCGGCTTCCATGTCCTGCCGGCACCGTCGGCAAGGGCGATCGGCGCATCCATCACCAGCGTCGTCGGCGCATAGCCGTTGTCGAGAGCGGCGGCATAGACGAAGGGCTTGAAGGATGAGCCGGGCTGGCGATAGGCCTGCGTCGCGCGGTTGAATTCCGACTGTACGTAGGAAAAGCCGCCGGCGACTGCGAGCACGCGACCGGTGTTCGGATCCATGGAAACGAGAGCGCCCTGAACGAGCGGCGGCTGCCGCAGGACATAGCCGTCCTCCTGCTTCTCCACATAGACGACATCGCCGGGCGTCAGAACGCCATCGATGCCTGCGGCACAGTTGTGCTTTCCCTTGGCCGAGCGGCAGAGCGCCCAGGTGGCGCCTTTCCGGTCAAGGCCTATGGTCTCTGCCGGGGTGATCCCGTTTGACGCCGTGGACTCCGGGCGGAGACCGATTTCCGCGTCGGCCTTCCCGGCGGCGAGCACCACGCCCAGCCGCCATTCCGGCACGTCGGAAAGCGGCCGGAGCTTGGCGAGCGCCGAAGGCCAGTCCTTGATCGAGGATATTCTGGCGATCGGGCCGCGGTAGCCTTTCGCCTGGTCATAGGCGACGAGGCCCTTGCGTAACGCTTTCATCGCAGCTTCCTGCAGCCGCGGATCGAGCGTGGTGCGCACCGAAAAGCCGGCGGTGTAGAGTGCAGCCTCGCCATACTGGGTGTTGAGCTGGCGGCGGACTTCTTCGGTGAAGTAGTCGGCAGCGGCGACGGCGGGCGATGGCGTGCGCCGATCGACGCCGAGAGGAGCTGCCGCCGCCTGGGCAGCCGCCGCTGCGTCGACAAAGCCGTTCTGGCGCATCTGGTCGATGACCCAGTTGCGGCGGCCCATTGCGCGCTCCGCCTGGCGATCGGGATTGTAATTGTTGGGCGCCTTCGGGAGGGCGGCGAGGAAGGCGGCCTCAGAAACCGAGAGCTCGCTCACCGGCTTGTCGAAATAGGTGAGCGCCGCCTGTGCCACGCCATAGGCGCCGCGCCCGAGATAGATGTCGTTGAGATAGAGTTCGAGAATACGGTCCTTGGAATAGGTCTGGTCGATCCGCAGCGAAAGGATCGCTTCGCGCAGCTTCCGCTCCACCGTCCGGTCGGAAGACAGGAGAAAATTCTTGGCGATCTGCTGCGTGATCGTCGAGCCGCCGATCATGCGACGGCCGGAACCGTAATTGGCGAGATTGGACAGAAGTGCCGTGCCGATGCTCGCAACGTCGATCCCGGGATGGGCGTAGAAATTCTTGTCCTCGGCCGAAAGGAATGCCTGGCGGATGCGGGCGGGGATCGCGCCGATCGGCAGGAACAGCCGGCGTTCGCGCGCGAGTTCTCCGACCATCGTGCCGTCGCCGGCATAGAGGCGGGTGGTGACTGCCGGTTCCCAGTTCGCGAGCGTGCGGTGATCGGGCAGGTGTCGCGTCAACGCTGCGACGACCGTGGCCGCCGCGAGTGCGACGACGGTTACGAGATTGAGGGATGTACCAAGCAGGTTTGCGATGAACTTCATAAGGGCGGAACGGACCTTTGGGATAATAGATAGCCTGGCCGGCACGGATGTCCGTGCGGCTCGCGGCCTGTCTTGGAACGGCATTTGGCTTCGCCGGCATGCGTGATGTCGGCTGCGGAGACGATGCGAGCGGGCGCTATGGCGACTGCATGTCTCCTTAAATCGACATCGATTTGAGGACGAAGACATGCAGTTCTACAGCGACCTTTGCGCGTCTGCTAAGACGCGCGGCGCTGTAGGCGAAACGGCGCATGGGATCGATCCCCGTAAGCAGCGCAATCGGCCGCACCTTCCTGAGCTGATGCTGCCGAGCTACAGCCGCGTCAGCCGATGGAGTTCACCGTAAAGGGATTGTGCCGGAGCAACAAACCACGTTTATTTGCGAGACCCATTAGATGAGTTAGGGCATACATGGTCAGGCCATATCTTCCGCTCAATGCGCTGCGCGCCTTCGAGGCATCGGCGCGGCATTTGAGCTTCACCCGCGCGGCGATCGAACTCTGTGTAACGCAGGCTGCGGTGAGCCACCAGGTCAAACTGCTCGAAAGCCGGCTGAACGTCACCCTGTTCAAGCGATTGCCGCGCGGACTGATGATCACGGCTGAGGGCGAGGCGTTGTTGCCGGTCTTGCGGGATTCTTTCGATCGGATGGCGGATATGCTTGAGCGCTTCGAGGCCGGCCACATTCGCGAAGTGCTGATGATCGGCGCCGTCGGCACCTTTGCCGTCGGCTGGCTGTTGCCGCGGCTTGCCGACTTCCAGGCCAAATACCCGTTCATCGATGTCCGCCTTTCGACCAACAACAACCGGGTCGACATGGCCGCGGAAGGCCTGGATTTCGCCATCCGCTTCGGCGGCGGCTCCTGGCATAATATCGAGGCGACGCGGCTCTTCGAGGCGCCGCTTTCCGTGCTCTGCATTCCCGAGATCGCCGATCGGCTGAAGACGCCCGCCGATCTCCTGAACGAAACGCTGCTCAGGTCCTACCGGGCCGACGAATGGGTGAACTGGTTCGAAGCGGCCGGCATTGCCTATCCGGCGCCGCTGCTGAAGGGCATCGTCTTCGATAGTTCGCTGGCGATGATGGAGGCTGCAGCCCAGGGGATTGGCGTGGCACTCGCGCCCCCACTGATGTTCTCGCGGTTGCTGTCGAACGGCACGATCCGACAGCCTTTCGACGTCCACACCTCGATGGGTAGCTACTGGCTGACGCGGCTGAAATCACGTCCGGTCACGCCGGCGATGCAGGCGTTCAGCGAATGGCTGGCTGCTGCGGCGGCTCAGCAGGCAGCGGCCTTGCCACCGCCTCCGGCACAGGAAGCGCTCGCCGGCTGAAACGGAAGATCCTTTCCTTGAGGAGTAGACTCGGGGTTCCGCCTCGCGGCGCAGCGCGCACGTGCTTGATGCAGCCATAAGGCCAAATAATTCTAATGTCTGCCCTGAATTCTTGTGATGCCCGTTTGTGCCCAACCAAGGCGCCGCCCTTGCCGGCATTAACGGGAAGAGGCAGCCCGCTCGCGTCTTGCTCAGCCATCCTTTGCCGTCGAATATTCATACACTGTGCGGCCGGTTTGCGGGTCGACGCCGGCGAGGCTGACTTCGTAGCCCCAGAGGTGGCGCACATGACGCAATGTCGCGTTACGGCTGCCCTCTTCGAGCACGATGCCGCTCTTGATGTTGTGCTGCAATCGAAGGTGCCGGTCCCCCAGCAGATCGACGTCCATCACCTGAATATCAGGCTGGTTGGCGGCGACGTCGTAGCTGTTGGAAAGCGCCGAGCGAACGGCCGAATAGCCGCGTTCGTTGTGGATCGACGCGACCTCGACAAAACGCTCGGAAGCGCGGTCCGCGAGGTGGAACAGCCGGAATTTGCGCATCACGGCCGGGCTCAGATACTGCAGAATGAAGGATTCGTCGCGGTGGTTGGCCCAGGCATCGCGCAGCGTCTCCATCCAGTCACCGTTGCCGGCAAAGGACGGAAACCAGTCGCGGTCCTCGGCCGTCGGCTCGGTGGCGATCCGCTGGATGTCCTGCATCATTGCAAAGCCGAGCGCATAGGGGTTGATGCCGGGATAGCGCCGGTCGTCGAAATCCGGCTGGAAGACGACGTTGGAGTGGCTCTGCAAGAGTTCCAGCATGTGGCCCTCGCCAATCCGGCCCTGGTCGTAGAGCCGGTTGATGATGGTGTAGTGGACGAAGGTCGCGCAGCCCTCGTTCATCACCTTCGTCTGCCGCTGCGGGTAGAAATATTGCGCGATGACCCGAACGATCCGGAGCAATTCCCGCTGCCACGGCTCCAGGATCAGGCTGTGTTTCTCGAGAAAATAGAGCAGGTTCTCTTCCGGCAGGTTGAGCACCTTCTTGCGCTCGGAAGCGTCTCGCTCGGCTTCGGCCGGGTCGTGGCTCTCGGCCGTCTGCGGCAGCGTTCGCCAGAGATCGCTATAGGTCTGTTCCTCATATTCCAGCCGTTCCCGCGCCCGTTCCCGAACCTTTTCGGAGGAGAGCCGCGGCGGCCGGCGATAGCGGAAGACGCCCTGGTCCATCAGCGCATGGGCCGAATCGAGGATCGCCTCGACGGCGGCGGTGCCGTGCCGCTCCTCGCATTTGGTCACGTACTTCTTGGCGAAATCCATGTAGCTCAGGATCGCGCCGGCATCGGTCCACTGGCGGAAGAGGTAGTTGTTCTTGAAAAAATGATTGTGGCCGAACGCGGCATGCGCCGTGACCAGCGCCTGCATCGCCATCGTGTTTTCTTCCATGAGATAGGTAATGCAGGGATTGGAATTGATCACCAGCTCATAGGCGAGGCCGCGGTGCCCCTTGCGATAGTGGTGCTCCTCATAGGCGAAGCGCTTGCCGAAGGACCAATGCTGGTACATGAGCGGCATGCCGACCGAGGAATAGGCGTCGAGCATCTGCTCGGAGGTGATGATCTCCAGCTGGTTCGGGTAGACGCTGAGGCCCATTTCCTCAAGCGCGACTTGCTCGATCGCGTCATAGGCACGCGAAAGGGTCGTGAAGTTCCAGTCCGAGCCCTGGAACAGGAGGCCTGAAGTCGCACGTCGAGCCATCCGGTCGTCCCCTCATTTCCGGGTGCGTGTGGCCGGCTGCCGGGCAAAGAGCCTGCGGAAGACCGGGTAGATATCGGCGGGCTTGGCGATGCGCGTCATCTGGAAATTCGACTTCTCGCCATCCACCGTGCGATAGGCGCGCCAGAGCGCGGTGCCGTTGTCCGTCGATCCGAAGATTTCCGTCTCTCGCTCGTCGATGATCTCGACATAGGCGTAGTACTGGCAGAGCTTCGTCAGCTTCTCCCGGAGCAGCGCTGCGCAATGCTCGCTGTCGCCGATGATGTTGTCGCCGTCGGAGGCCTGCGCGGCATAGATGTTCCAGATCTGCGAGGGGTAGCGGTCCTCGATGATCCTGATCATCTCCTCGAGCGCGGTCGAGACGATCGTGCCGCCGCTCTGGGTGCTGTAGAAGAACGTCTCCTCGTCGACCTCGCGGGCCTCGTCCGTGTGGCGGATGAAGACGATGTCGATCCGTTCGTAGCGCCGCTTCAGGAACAGGTGCAGAAGCACGAAGAAGCGCTTGGCGAGATCCTTTTCGCGTTCGCCCATGGAGGCCGAGACATCCATCAGGCAGAACATCACCGCATTGGCGTTCGGCAGCGGCTGCTGTTCGAAGCGGTTGAAGCGGATGTCGACCGGGTCGACATAGGGAATGCGCCGCCGCTTGCGCTCGATCCTCTCCAGTTCGCTGCGAAGCTCGCTGAGCCTCTGGCGGTCCTTCGGTGAAATCTCCGGCGCCGCCTCCAGCCGCGCGATCTCCTCGGAAAGGACGGTCAGTTCCTTTTCCTTGGGCCGATGCAGCGCCATGCGCCGGCCGAAGCTGTTGCGCATCGTCCGCCCGACATTGATGTTGGTCGGCGTGCCGGCGGTGGCAAAGCCTGCGCGACGCGGTTTGAACGTCACAGTTTCCTTGAGGCTGAGCTTGACCATGTCGGGCAATTCCAGATCCTCAAAGAAGAGATCCAGCACCTCTTCGCGCGACAGGATGAACTGGAAGTCGTCTTCGCTTTCTCCGGTCCCGGGGCGGCCCTTGCCGCCTCCACCCCCACCCGCTTCCGGCTTCGGCAGGCGGTCGCCGGCCGAAAACTGCTTGTTGCCGGGAAGCACATAGTTACGTTCGCCGCTCCCGCGGGCCGGCTGGAATGTCGGCTCACTGGCACCGTCGGTCGGCATCGGTACGCCGTGCGCAGCATCGACGTCGATGATCCTGTCGGATTTGACTTGTTCCTTGATGACCCGCTTGAGTTCCTCGCGGGCCCGTTTCAGAAAACGCTGTCGGTTGCCGAGGCTCTTATCCTTCGGATTGAGCCGCCGGTCGATGAAATTCGGCATATACCAATCCCCTGCTTCGGCATCGTCAGCCCGCCTTGTTGACCCGCATGTACCAATCGACCAGCCGCCGGACCTGACGCTCGGTATAGCCGCGTTCGGTCATGCGCTGGACGAATTCGGCATGCTGCTTCTCGGAGGCGCTGTCCTTCTTCGAGCCGAAGCTGATGACCGGCAGCAGGTCTTCGACCTGGCCGAACATGCGCTTCTCGATCACGTCGCGAAGCTTCTCGTAGCTCGTCCAGGAGGGGTTGCGCCCATGGTTCTTGGCGCGGGCGCGCAGGGTGAACTTTACAACCTCGTTGCGGAAGTCCTTGGGGTTGGCAATGCCGGCCGGCTTTTCGATCTGCGACAGCTCGCTGTCGAGGATCTCCCGGTTGAGGATCTGCCCAGTGTCGGGATCCTTGAAGTCCTGGTCTTCCAGCCAGGCGTCGGCATAGGCGATGTAACGGTCGAAGAGGTTCTGACCGTATTCGCTGTAGGATTCGAGATAGGCCTTCTGGATTTCGTGGCCGATGAATTCGGCGTAGCGCGAGGCAAGCTCGGACTTGATGAAATCGAGATAGCTCGCCTCGGTCTCCTTCGGGAACTGTTCGCGGCGGATCGCCTGTTCCAGGATATACATGAGGTGCACGGGATCGGCCGCGACCTCCTTGGTGTCGTAGTTGAAGGTCTCGGACAACACCTTGAAGGCAAAGCGGGTGCTGATGCCGGTCATACCCTCGTCGACGCCGGCGGCGTCGCGATATTCCTGAACGGACTTCGCCTTGGGATCGGTGTCCTTCAGGTTCTCGCCATCATAGACCCGCATCTTGGTATAGAGCGGTGAGTTCTCGTGGCGGGCAAGCCGGGTCGAGACGGTAAAGCGGCTGAGGCTTTCCAGCACTTCCGGCGCGCAGGGGCTCTTGGTGAGCTCGCTTTCGCGCAGCAGCTTCTCGTAGATCTGCCGCTCCTCGGTGACACGCAGGCAGTAGGGCACCTTGACGACCAGGATGCGGTCGAGGAAGGCCTCGTTGTTCTTGTTGTTCTTGAATTGCAGCCATTCCGATTCGTTGGAATGCGCAACGACGATGCCCTGGTAGGGGAACCCTCCGAAGCTTTCAGTGCCGTTGTAGTTGCCTTCCTGGGTCGCCGTCAGCAAGGGATGCAGGACCTTGATCGGTGCCTTGAACATTTCGACGAACTCGAGCAGCCCCTGCGTCGTGCGGTTGAGGCCGCCGCTGTAGGAATAGGCGTCGGGGTCGGCCTGGCTGTAGTTTTCAAGCTGGCGGATGTCCACCTTGCCGACCAGCGAGGAAACGTCCTGGTTGTTCTCGTCGCCGGGTTCTGTCTTCGCGATCGCCACTTGGCGCAGCCGCGATGGCATCAGCTTGACCACACTGAACTTGGAGATATCGCCGTCGACTTCGTCGAGCCGCTTCGTCGCCCAGGGCGAAATCAGACCGGTCAGACGGCGCCTGCCGATCCCGTATTTGTCTTCCAGCAAGTCGGCCATGCGGTCGGGGTGAAAGAGGCCGAGGGGGGATTCGAAGACGGGGCTGACCTTGCCGCCGACTGCCAGCGTGTAGATCGGCTGCAGCTCCATCAGTTTCTTCAGCCGCTCGGCGAGTGACGACTTGCCGCCGCCGACCGGTCCGAGCAGGTAGAGGATCTGTTTGCGCTCCTCGAGCCCCTGGGCAGCGTAGCGGAAGTAACCGACGATCCGCTCGATCGTGTCTTCCATGCCGTAGAAATCGGCGAAGGATGGATAGATCTTGACGGTACGGTTTGAAAAGATGCGGCCGAGACGCTCGTCCGCGCTGGTATCGATCAGGGTTGGATTACCGATGGCAGTGACCATCCGCTCTTGCGCGGTGGCATACATGCTTTTGTCGTCGCGACATGCGAGGAGGTATTCTTGAAGGCTGATTTCTTCTTGCGCTGCACTGGTATAGATCTCCGAGAAGAGATCAAAAACGTCGCATTCGCTCTTTTGCATCATGCTCTCCCGCGGCCGCTGGCTGAGACGGGGATCGCTGCTTATCGGCTCGCTCATTCGAATAAACGGCGTCCCATGCGCAATGTTCCCTCAGAGTACTCGCTTTCTGGTGATTCTCGAAGGGGTTGTTTCGATGAATGAAAAATCGTGACTGCGACATCACAAAATCCTGATCGGACCGGTGGTGGTGGGGCAAGAAGGTCGGCACGATCGACCTTCGCGAAGCCTGAAAGCCGTGCTTGCCGCCCGCGCACGAAGAGTTGGTTTCCTCAACCGCTGACTGGCGTGCCGAGGTGGTGGGAGAGGAAGGCCAGAACCGCCTCCCGCATGGTCAGCGTTTCGACGTGGCCGATGCCGGGCTCTGCAACCAAGAATAAGTTGCGCTCGGCGCCAGCCGCCCGATAGGCGGCGCGCGTTGCGGCATGGGCCCGCTCCACCGCTTGTGGCGGCGTCAGCGGATCGTCGAGCCCCACACAGATCAATTGTGGCCGCGGGGCAACGAGCCCGGCGATTTCGCCAGTCGAGGTCTCCGCGAGCAGACCGGGGATCGTGAGATAATGGCCGTGCAGATCGTGAGCGCCGGTTGCGACGAGCGTGGCGAAATCCGCATAGCAGCAGAGGTGGGCGATTGCCGCGATCCGGGGGTCGAGCGCAGCCAGGAAGTAGGAAAGGGTGGCGCCCATCGAGATCCCGGTCATGCCGATGCGCGCGGGGTCGACGTCGTTACGCATTGAAAGCCAAGTGAGCGCTGCCTGCTGCTCGGAAAGCATCTGGCCGAAAAGGGTTCCGCCATACCAGAGGGCAGCCTTTGTCGCGGCGCTCTCTCTTACGATCGAGCGCTCTCCGAACGTCGGCATGTCGATGCACAGGGTAACGAAGCCGTGCTCCGCGAGAACGGGCCCGGGCGGGCTGAGCAGTGCCGGCCGGCCATCAAGCAGTTCGTTCGCACCGATCTCGTAGCGTCCGCCATGGGCATGGGCGTAGAGGATCGCTGGTCGAGGCCCGTCGTTGACGGGTGGTCGTGTCAGAAAGCCGCGGATTTCAGCGCCGTTGCGAGGTGTGCGAAAGCTCAGCCTCTCGACGATGTAAGAACCACGATCCTCCATCACGCAGACATCCAGGAACAGTTCCGTATCAGCGAGACCGAGAAGCGTGCGCAGGCGCTCGGCGGAGAAGGACATTGGTGGCGCCTAGCGAACGAGCCAGCCGCCATCGACCGGCAGCACCGTTCCGGTGACATAGCCGGAGGCGGGTGCTGCGAAGAAGAGCACGGCGGTCGCGAGATCGTCGGGCGTGCCCCAGCGCCCCATCGGAATGCGGGCGGAGATCTGGGCGTTGCGATCGGGGTCGTTGCGCAGCGCCTCGGTGTTGTCGGTCGCCATGTAGCCCGGGGCGATCGCATTGACGGTAATCCCGCACGGCGCAAGCTCGTTGGCCATCGCCTTGGTGAGGCCGGCGATGCCGTGCTTCGAGGCGGCATAGGCCGGCACGCGAATGCCGCCCTGGAAGGTCAGCATCGAGGCGACATTGACGATCCGGCCGGCGCGTCCGGTCGAAACCATGTGTCTCGCTGCGGCCTGCGACAGCAGAAAGGCCGCCTTCAGGTTGACGTCGAGCACGCTGTCCCAGTCGTCCTCGGAATAGTCGAGCAGGTCGGCGCGGCGAATGATGCCGGCATTGTTGACGAGGATGTCGATGCCGCCGAGGGCAGCCACGACGTCGCCGATCGCCGACGCCGCGTCGAAAGGCCTGGAGAGATCGACGGTCAGTTCGTGAAAGCGAACACCCGCCTCTCGTACCAGCACTGCCGTCTCCGGCATGGGCGTCGAACCGAGGGCGGCGATATCGGCGCCGGCCCGCGCCAACGCCAGAGCCATGCCCTGGCCGAGGCCGGTACGGGCGCCGGTGACGAGGGCGGTCTTGCCTGTGAGGTCAAACAGCGCGTTCAAGGCGAAGCCCCTTGTCGTTGAAGAGATGTATGGGGGCAGCCGCGAGCGACAGCCTGATTTCCGATCCCGGTGCCAGGTCATGCTGACCGGGGGCGACGACCAGGATCTTCTGGCCGGCGACATCGGCATGCAGCACGGTTTCGGAACCGAGCGCCTCGACGAGGCGGATCTTGGCGGGAATGCCGCTTTCACCGGTATCAAGCGTGATGTGCTGCGGCCGGACGCCGAGCGTGATGGGCGAGCCGGCTGCAGCTGCTGCGTCGGCGATCGGAACCTGCAGCCGGTGGCCGCCCTTCAGCGTTGCGACCGCCGAACCCGTGCCGGCCGCTTCCAGCGTGCCTTCGAGGAAATTCATGTGCGGCGAGCCGATGAAACCGGCGACGAAGCGGTTGGCCGGCTTGTTATAGAGTTCGAGCGGCGTGCCGATCTGCTCGATGCGGCCGGCGCGCAGGACGACGATGCGGTCGGCGAGCGTCATCGCCTCTACCTGGTCGTGTGTCACATAGATCATCGTTGCCGACAGCCGGGCGTGAAGGGCCGCAAGCTCGGCGCGGGTGGAGCCGCGCAGTTCAGCGTCGAGGTTCGACAGCGGCTCGTCGAGCAGGAAGGCAACGGGGCGGCGCACGATCGCGCGGCCGATCGCGACGCGCTGGCGCTGGCCACCCGAAAGCTGCCCGGGCCGGCGCTCGAGATAGGGCTCGATCTCCAGCATGCGCGCGGCTTCCCCAATACGCTCGGCGATCTCCGTCTTCGGCATGCGGGTGTTTTCGAGGCCGAAGGCGAGGTTCTGGCGCACGCTCATATGCGGATAGAGCGCGTAGGACTGGAAGACCATGGCGAGGCCGCGGTCGGCGGCCGGCACGTCGTTGACCACCTTGCCGTCGATCGCGAGTTCTCCGCCGGTCGGCTTTTCCAGCCCGGCGATCATGCGCAGCAGCGTGGACTTGCCGCAGCCGGAGGGGCCGACGAAGACGACGAGCTCGCCGTCCTTGATATCCAGGTTGATGCCATGAAGCACGTCGACGGCGCCGAACGACTTGGTCACATTGGTAAGCTTGATGTGGCCCATGGGTGCCCCCTTATTTCAGTCCGGTGCCGGCAATGCCGGTGGTGATGAAGCGTTGCAGGAAGATGAAGACCAGGACGACCGGGATCATGGTCACGACCGTCATGGCGAGAATGAAATGCCACTGCACGTTCAGCTCGCCGGAATAGATGCTTAAGCCCACCTGCAGCGTATAAAGCTCCTTGCGGGAGAGCACGATCAGCGGCCAGAGGAAGTCGTTCCAACGCCAGACGACGGAGAAGATCGCAAGCACAGCGAGCGCCGGTGCCGTCAGCGGCAGGATGATGCGCCAGTAGATCTGCCACTCCGATGCCTTGTCCATGCGCGCGGCGTCGATCAGCTCGTCGGGGATGGTCAGCATGTATTGGCGCAGGATGAAGACGCCGGTCGGCGTCGCGACCGTCGGCAGGATCACCCCCCAGAGATTGTTGAAGAGGCCAAGCGCCGAGACGATCGAATAGAGCGGCACCATGATCACCGAGAGCGGCACCATCAGGGTGGCGAGGATCAAGAGCATCGCGAAGGTGCGGCCGCGAAACTCGTATTTGCTGAGCGCGAAGGCGGCCATCGAATTGACGATGAGCGTAATCACCGTCGCCGTCACCGTGACGAAAACGGAGTTCCAGAGATAGCGGACGAAATCGAAATGGGTGAAGGGCTCGCTGTAGTTCGAGGTGGCGAAGGACATTGTGCGCACCGGCGTGCGCTCGGCGATGTTGACCTTGACGATCTCGGTCGGCTTCTCCGGCGCGACCATCTGGCTGACGATGCCGATGCGGCGAACCTCGGCGAGCACCTTCTTGCTGCCATCCGGCAGCGTCACCTCGTAGAGATCGAGCGGCTTGTCGTAACCTTCGACGGTCGCCTTCTGCGTTACATAGGGCATGATCGTCGGCGGGAATTCGGCAAGGGCTGCCGGCGACTTGAAGGAGGAGCCGACGAGCCAGACGGCCGGGCCGAACATGATGAAGAGACCGCCGATGAGCCAGACCCAGGTGACGATATCGGTCCAGTGCCAGCCATTGCGGCCGCGACGTCGAAAGATGAATTCGGCAAGACGGCTCATTTTCGGGCTCCCTTCTTCTCGCCTTTGCGGCCAAGGCCGAGCTGGACCAGGGTGAGGACAACCAGCACGGCGCCCATCAGGATCGAGGCGGCTGCGGCAAGGCCGGGATTGCGCAACTGCGTCGCGAAGCCGGTCTCGTAGATGTATTGCGTGATATAGAGTGTGCTGGTGCCTGGGCCCCCGCCGGTCAGCACGTAGATCTCGTCGAAGATCTGCACGGCGCGGATAAGCACGAGCACGATGACGACGAGCAGGTTGGGCATCAGCAGTGGCAAGGTGATGCGCCAGAAGGCGCGCGCCGGACGGGTGCCGTCCATCTCGGCCGCTTCATAGAGATCCTTCGGGATCGCCTGCAGGCCGGCAAGCAGGATCAGCGTGTAGAAGCCCATATGCGCCCAGATCGAAACGCCGACGGTTGCCGCAAAGGACCAGTTGCGATCATTGAGCCAAGTATGCGGCTCGAGGCCGAGGCTGTAGAGGCCGAAATTCAAGAGCCCCTGTCGCTGCAGGATCCACTTCCAGATGAGGCCGACGACCACGGGCGACAGGAGCACCGGGAAGAAGAACACCGCCCGCCAGAAGCTGCGCGCCATCAGGTCGCGGTTGAGGATCAGCGCCGTCACCAGCGAAAACAGGATCATCAGGGTGACCTGCAGCACCACGAACCAGGCAGTGTTGCCGACGGCGGTCCAGAAGGTGTCTTCCGCGCAGCTGTTCGGGTTGGTGTAATTCACGCAATCGAAGAGGCGCGCATATTGGTCGCCGCCTACGAAGCTTCGGTCGGGGAGGAAGAGGGCGGTTCCGCCGGTCATGGAATAGGCGAAGTTGATAAAGAACGGCAGCAGCACGAATATGCCGAAGATCAGCATGTTCGGCAGCAGGAAGAAGGTCGCCATGCCGCCGATGCCGAGCCGGCGCTGCACGAACCGCAGCGGCGCGTCGACGGCGCCCATCAGCAGTCGTACGGGCACCATGACCGCCTCGCCAAGGCGTGAGCCGCCTCCTCTTGGAACATCTGCCTTCATCGTTTGCTACCTCGCCACCGGTCGCGCTTTGTAGCGCAACGATCGTCGCCGGATTGTGATCTGCTGCCCGCAAGAGACGGGCAAGCGCTGCTTGCCGGATGTCAGCATTATGTAAGCTAATGCTTACTGGTGTGTCGGCGGCTGATCCGACGGCATGATACGTCACACCGTCGGAAACCGGGTATCGATCGCCCGGATCAGTTGCCGCTATCTTTCACCTTGGTGGCGATATCGCTATCGATGCGCGTGAACGCTTCGTCGACTGTCATCTCGCCGGCAGCAGCCTGGCTGACACGGGTGACGAGCGCGCCGTAGACGGCGTCGGACCAGAGCCAGCCGGGCAGCTTGCGCGCCTCGTCGGAGAGCGACTTGCTCGCCTCGACGAAGCCGTTGAGCGCCGCCTTTGCCTGGGGGTCGTCGGTCCTGAAGTCGAGCTCCTTGGCAAGCACGCCCTTATGCGCAGGCAGGAACAGGGTGCGCTCGGAGAACTCCTTCACGATCGGTTCGCTCGCGAGATAGTCCATCACCTTGGCCACTTCCTTCGGGTTCTCGGTGTATTTGACCGCCACCAGACCGGCGCCGCCGGTCATGCCGGTGCAGTTTGAGGGACCGCAGGGGCTGCCGGTCGCCACCCAGTCGAAGTTGGTGCCGATCTTCGTCGAGAAGTTCGGAACCTGCCAGGAACCGGAATAGTAGTAGACGAGCTGTCCGTTGATGAAGTCGTCGGCGGCGGCGCGATAGGTGGAGCCGGCGGCCGAAACCCAGACGTCCTTGCTCATCGTGCCGTCGGCAACCCAGCCGACGAAGGTCTTCAGGAAGTTCTTCGAGCCATCATCAAGCGGCGCCGGCTTGCCGTCGGCGCCGATATAGTTGCCGCCATAGGCAAGGTTCGGGCCGCTGAGGCGGTGACCGGAGCGGTCGAGCGCCATCGGGAAGGGAACCTGCTGGTTTTCTGCCACCTGCTTGGCTGCCTTCGCCCAGTCGTCCCAGGTCGCATCCTTGCCGGGGATCGCGACGCCCGCCTGGTCGAACAGCGTCTTGTTAGCAAAGCCGCCGGCAATCGTGATCTGGGTCATGAAACCAGAGATCTGGTTCGATCCGTCGGGGCGCATCCAGTCTGCCTGCCCGCCGAAATTCTCGTCCCAATAGGCGGCGTCGGCGACCAGCGGCCTAAGGTCGAGCCAGTGCTGGCTCTGGGCCTTGAGGTTGGTGACGCGAGCGATGTCGGGGCCGTTGCCGGCTTCGAGCTGCACCGGCAGCTGCTCCTTGACGACGCTGTAGGACACGTTGTCGAGGATCACGTTGATCCCGGGGTTCTCCTTCATGAAGCGGTCGAGCAGGTCCTTCAACACCTCGCCTTCGACGCCATCGGAGTACCACATGATGCGCACGTCGCCGGCCATTGCCGCCGTCGACGTCAGGAGCCCGACGGCGAGCGCCGCGAGCATCTTTCCGGTCTTCTTCATTGTCTTTCTCCTCCACTTATCTAGGCGAGCGTCCTCCCGCTCGTTTGGGGCTTGCGCCGGCTTCCCCGGCCGGCGCGATTCTATTTGCCTTATCTGGCGGCGAGCATGGTTGCCTCACCTGCCACGGTGAAATCCTTGGCGGCGATGGTGCGCCCTTCGGCTTCCGTCGAACCGTCGTTGCGGAAGACGATGCGGCCATAGTCTGGATCGTTGATGACGAAAGCACCGTCGGCAGTTTCCACGACGGAGAGCCCGGCAAACTTCGTTTCCACCCCGGAAAGCTCTTCGGCTTCGCAAACCCGGATGATCCAGCGCGTCTTGTGGCCGGCCTGGCGCAGCTCCGCATTCGCTGACGGGCCATCGGTCACCGGTAACAGTTCGGTTGCGCCGATCAGGGCAACGGCGCCACGGCCGCTGCGCGCAAGTGCCAGCTTTCCCTTGACCCTGCTCTCGTCGAACTCGGCGACCGGGAACCACGCGTGGGTGAAGTCCGGTTGTTCGCTGACGGCCGCAAAGTCGAGTACGGCCAGCCCCCTGTACTGGTGGGCACGAGGGAGGGTGCCGCAACCACCCCAATAGGATGGCCGGCCGTACCCGAACTGAATGGTTTCGCCCGGATGGTTGATCCAGATCGCCGCTTCGGGGCGCTGGCCAAGGCGCAGGTGCAGCACCGTTTCCTGATAGCCCCATTCATTCCAGCGATAATGCGCCGCCGAGCCCATGGCGAAATGGCGGCCTTTGTAATGGTATAGCGCCGCGAAGCGGTTTTCGCCCTGGGCGAAGCGCCACTCCTGATGGGTGGCCTCATCCTCGTGGCAGGCAACGGCGGCAAGTGTTTCCGGAACCACAACGCCGTGGTCACGCAGGCAGACGGCAAGCTGCGGCAGCGCATGCACGCGGCGGCCGTACCAGCCCTTGCCCCAGAGCAGGCGTGCGACGCCGGAAAGCTCGAGCGAGCGACCGGCGCAAAGCGTGTGCTCGTAGGAGCGCCCTTGCGCTGCCGTCACCATGCCGTGATGGGCCGAGCGGGCGATGATCTCGCAGAGACGGACAATGCCCTTCTTGGCGCGGTCGGCGATGTCGGCGTCGGGCGAGAGTGCCGCCAGTGCCGTCAGGCCCTTGAGGTCGATCGGGAAATAGGGCGCGGAGTTGAACTCCGCCATTTCCCAGGCCTCGAAATGATCGAGCCAGGCGCGAACGCGGGCAGCGCCGACGGCGCTTTGCTCGCTGCCCTTGCGGCCCGAGCGACGGAAGGTCGCCTCGGGGAAGAGATGGCCGGCGAGATAGGCCGAAGTGTGGAACAGAAGCGCGTGGTTTTCGGAGAAATACCACTGCACGTCGTTGCCGGGTTCATCCATCCAGTAGCGGAAGCCAAGGATCGCCTGATCGATGCGATCGCGCGTCTTTTCGCCGATATCCTGACCCCATGTGGTGCGCGACCAGATGAGCGGCACCAGCGAGAAGTCGGCGCAGTCGTGGCAGTCCTCGATTGAGGGCAGAATTTCCTCGATCATCGCGTCGGTGTCGGTACCGCCGCGACCGCCGGCAAGCCGGGCGAAGGCGCGGACCGTGTCACGTTCGGAAAAGCCCGAGATCTCGTCGAGCGTCTCGGTAATGCGACGCGCAAGCGTCTCCGACGGTTTGCCCTGGCGGCCGGCGTGGCAGATCTCGACGCCAAGAGAGCGCGACGCAACGAAGCCGCTGGCATCAAGCGTGATGCGGAAATGGCGGAAATCGGCCGGTGTCTCTTCCGATGGTCCGACAACCAGCCTCTTGTCGCCGGCCTTCAGCACGAAGTCGTGGTCGAAGCGCTCGGTTGACATGAAGTCGCCTTCGACCGCGACATTGACCTTGACATCGAGCGGCAGGGCGGCGGCGAAGAGAAGGGTGATGTCGCCCTCGAAATAGGCGGTCCGGTCGAAATGCATGCCGTCGAGTGCGGTCTCGATATCGGCGGCGGCCGCACTCGGGCAGGGAACGGGCAGCGCCACGCGCGCCGTCGGTCCCGAGAGATAGTCGAACTGGAAGAAATAACGCGCATCGCGTTCGGCGAGGTCGTCGAAGAAGATCGTGACTTCGTTGAGGCCGGCTTGAAGCGGCAGTTCGAATTCGGCCTTGGCCTCGAGATTGCGGCTATAGGGCGCCATCCAGCCGACCTCAGTGCCGTTCAGGAAGAGCACCGCGCCGCCGCAGGTGCCCAGGCGAATCTTGGCGGTGCCACCCGTGTCGGTCTCGATCGAGGTGCGGGCCCAGGTTGCAAGCCGTGTCGGCCGGAACCAGAAGCCGGAGAGGTCGAGCCGCGGCGATCCGAAGGGCAGCCACCAGCGGCTGGCCTCGAATGTGCCGCGCACCTGCGGCCGCTTGCCGCGAAACTGTTCGGCAAAAATCGTCCGGCAGGGGTACTCGTGCGGAATGAAGTTCTTGTGCTTGGTCAGGAAGAAGAAGGGGTCCATTTCGCCCTTCATCGGCTGGTCCGGCACGTCGAAACGCTCCTCGGCAATCGTGCCGAGCTGCCAGTAGCCGACGGCCTGCCCCGCAACGAGGCTTTTCTTCAGATGGAAAATAGTATCGCTCATTTCAGCTCAGCCAAGGCTACGGGGGTGACGTCGTTGTATTCCTGGTTCTCGCCGGTCATGCCCCAGACGAAGGCATAGGGGCCGGTGCCGGCGCCCATATGGATCGACCAGGCGGGCGAAAGCACGGCGTCGCCGTTTGCGACGATCAGGTGCCGGGTCTCCTCCGGCTCGCCCATCACGTGGACGATGCGGTCTTCCGGCGCCATGTCGAAGTAGCAATAGGCCTCCATGCGCCGCTCGTGCACATGCGGCGGCATGGTGTTCCAGGCGCTGCCTTCGGCCAGATCGGTAATGCCCATCAGAAGCAGGCAGGAGGGCATGACTTCCGGGTGGATGTACATGACGAGACGGCGTTTGTTCGAGCGCTTGACGTCGCCGAGCTCAAGCGCCTTTGCCTCCGCCCTCTTGATCAGCCGGTGCGGCAGATCGGCACCGGCGGGCACCGAGTTTATGTAGAAGCGGGCCGGGCGGTCGGCGGTCTCGCTTGCAACGACGATTTCCTTGGCACCGCGTCCGACATAGAGCACGTCGCGATTTTCGAGCACGAAGTTCTTACCGTCGACGGTGATCGTCCCGGTGCCGCCGAGATTGGCGATGCCCATCTCGCGCGCCGAAAGCAGATAGGGTGTGCCGATATCAGCGCCCGATCCAAAGGTGACGCTCTTTGTTTTCGGCATGGCGCCGCCGAGGATCAGCCGGTCGACATGGGTGTAGGTGAAGTTCACGGCGTCAGCTGCAAAGAGATCGCTGATCAGGAACTCGCGGCGCAGCCGCGCCGTGTCGTAGCCTTTGATATCCTCGGGGTTGGCCCCGTAGAGAACCTTCATTGTCATGCTGCCTGTCCTTCCGGGCCGACATGCTGCAGGGCTTCGGAGAGGCACAGGATTGCCAGTGCCTGGCCGTAGCCGGTCGGCTGAATTGGGATGTCCTTGTAGAATTGCAGGTCGTGGCCCATGCGTGTGCCGTAGGAGACGTTGAGCACGGTGCCGCTCTCGTCGATGTTGCGCATCACGACTTCAAGCGCGCGCAGACCGGCGGCTCTCCAGGCGGGCGTTCCATAGCCGAGCCGATAGCCCTTGAGCAGGCCGTAGCCGATGCCGGCGGTCGCCGAGATCTCCTCGTACGAAGTCGCGTCGTCGAGCAGCGTGCGCCAGGCGCCGGAAGCGGCCTGCAGCGGCAGCAGTGCCTCGACCTGGGTGACGAGCACGCCGCGCAGGTATTCCTTGACCGGTGCGGCGAGCTCAGCGAGGTCGAAGAAATCGAGCATGCCGGCGGTGATCCAGGCATTGCCGCGGGCCCAGCGGGCGCGGGCGAAATTGTGCCGGCCGTCGAAGGTCCAGCCATGGAACCAGAGGCCCGACTGGGTGTCGGCAAGGTAGCGGGCATGCACGAGAAATTGCCGCGAGGCCTCGTCGACGAGTTCGCGCCGGCCGCTCGCCTGGCCATAGGAGGCGAGGAACAGGGCGACCATATAGAGCGTGTCGTCCCAGAGCTCGTTGTCATTCACCTTGTCGGAGACATGGTGCTCGAATCCGCCTTCCGGCGTCCGGCCCATTTCGCTCATCACCCGGTTTGCCCAGTCGTCGAGCAGCGGCTTCCAGCGGGGATTCCTGGATTTGGCCCAGAGAACCGAGAGGCCGAGCATCGGCGCGGTCGTGTTGACGTTGAGTTCCGGAAGCCCGGCAGCAAGGCGGCCTTCGTACCAGCCTTCGATAAGCTGACGGATGTCCTCGCGGCCGGTAAACAGCCAGAGCTTGATCAGGCCATAGAGGCCAACACCCTGCGGCCATTCCCAGCTGTCGAAGCTGATGTAGTCGCCTGCGGTCCCGTCGAGGTTCGGTTCATCGAACCGGCCGTCATGCTTGAGACCGGTCATGCCGCCGACAAGACGATCGAGACCCGTGCGAATATCGTGGGCGTTGAGGCCCATGGCACTCCTCCTCCTTAAGCCGCTCTTCCCTCGGCCTTCTTGAGAAAGATAAAGGCACGATGTTTTTTCTTGCGCAATATGAAAATTTTTCCCAATATTGTGGCAAGGGAGGATCACATGATCGCAAAACCGCTGCCCGGCAAACGCGGCAAGAAGAGCAAGCGTGTTCGGCTGGAGGACATCGCCGAAGCCTGCGGCGTCTCCTTGAGCACCGCCTCCCGCGCCCTTGCTGGCGAAAAGGGCGTGCGCGCGGAAATCCGCCAGAAGGTGCTGGAAGCGGCCAAGAACGCCAACTACGTGATCCCGACGGCGGTCGCCGGTCAGAAGGTCATCGTGGCGGCGTCCAGTGCTGCGATGATCGACTATGTGCGCAACCAGTTTACGCATTACGTGCTGGAGGGGCTGAAGGAGCGGGCCCAGGCGCTCGATCTCGAAATCGTCACTCGGCCGATTGCGGATAGAAGCGAAGAACTGGCCGTGCTTGCCGAGGCAGAGGAGGACGAGCAGGTCGCCGGTCTGCTGTTTCTCACCATCGACGACGAAGGTATGATTGCCGCGACCCGTGGCTTCGAAAAGCCGGTGGTGCTCTTGAACAGCGACGACCCGTTCATGCGGCTATCGAGCGTCACGCCCTGCAACCGATCGAGCGCGCGGCTTGCGACCGATCACCTGATCGAGCTCGGCCACGAGCGCATCCTGTTCCTGATGCGGCCGGGGCGCCGTACGATCGAACGGCGCTACGAGGGCTGGCGCGACGGGCTGCTCGCGAAAGGCCTGCTCGCAACCGACGACTTGCTCGTCACCGTCGAGGACTGGCTGCCCGAGCTTGCGATACAGGCGCTGACGCAGCGGATTTCGGAGCGGGGGCTGGATTTCACCGCGGTGCTCGCGGCCGGCGACAGCCTTGCCGTCGGCGCCATGCTCGGCATCCAGCAAAAGGGCTTTTCGGTTCCGGGCGATGTCTCGGTCATGGGAATGGACGACCTGCCGCAAGCGGCCTTCCTCAATCCGCCGCTGACGACGATGCACATCCCGATGCGCGAGATCGGCTCGGTAGCGCTCGATCTTCTGCGCGACACGCTGTCGGGCATCCCGGCGCCGCCGCGTCGCGTCGAACTCGCCTGCCATCTGGTGCCGCGGGCCTCGACGGCACCGCCGCGCGGCGCCTAAGCCCGCGGCGAAGTCGCTACGACAGCCAGGCCGGCAGACGTGCCGGGACGCGGCCCGTGAGCGCCGCTTCAACGCAATCGGCGAGGCTGCCGAAGCGGACGGCGCGGCCGGAGAGGCCGGGGCCGTAATGGGCGTACTTTCCGGAATTGGTCATCAGCGCCCGCGTCTTCGTCGGGAACACCGGCTCCGAGATCGAGCACCAGCAGAGATCCGGCAACACCTGGATGCCGCTTGCCTCCAGTCGAGCCAGCAGACCTTCTTCCCGTGCTGCGGCGATCGCGTCTCGTCCGGCGGTCACGATCACGGCGACATCGCCATGCCGCTTGCGACCATCGAAGGCGTCGGCCAGCGCGCGGCATTCCTCGAGCGAGGCGTGCGGGCTGCCGATGGCGACGAGCTCGACCTCGGCTGGTCCCTCGTTGAAATGTGCCCAGGCCTCGGCCATGTCGGCGCGCGTGGTGGCCGTGTGATCGGCATCCTCAGCCGCGGCACCTTCCGCTTCCGGGGTCACACCTTCCACATGCAACATGGGGGCTGCGGATGTCGTGCCGAAGGCGGCGCAGAGCGCCTTCAGGTCGTCGCGCGAGGGCCGTGCGGACGCAAGTCCACGCAACAGCGGGATGCGATCGGGGGCTGCCCGGCCAGCGAGGTAACCGATCAGCGGCCAGAAGGCGTCGTCGATATTCTCAGGCAGGTCCACGTCGATGACGCGTTTTGCCCTGCGCGGCTCGTCGAGATAGACGCCCGAGAGGGGCGCGCGGCCCGTCAGCGCGATGCAGAGGTCGAGAAAATCCGGGTGCTTTGCCGTGCGCGCGCCGAGCACGGTGTTGGCGAAAATGACGGCATTGGATTCCGCCCAGGCAATGGATTCGCCTGATTTCGGTGCGCTGTCGAGCAGATAGGGCGAACAGGTGAAGGTCGGGCGACAGCCCATGCGCACATAGGCGTCGGCAAGCTTAGCCGCCGGGTCGCCGAAACTTTCCGGCACGCCCTGCGCCCGCCAGTTGGCGCGGTCGACCGAGATCGCGTTCATCGTGGTCGGCACGCGAACCTTGGCGCCCATGTTCGCCATCTTTTCGGCGAAGGTGAGGTTGGCGGGGCTCGCATAGATGCAGCCGTCGATATGGCCCTGGACCACGTCGATGAGCTTTTCCGCCCCCTGCTGCGCTGCCATCGCCGAAATGATCCGCATCGCCTGCTGGACCGCAACGCCATCGCGGCCATCGAGCATGGCGCGGTCGGCTTCAGTGAGATCGAGAGCCGCCGTCGCCGGCGGTTCGACCGGGATAATCAGGCCGTCGGCCTCGATCGTGCCAGCGCCGATCCGTGCTGACTTTGCCTGCGAGAGCATCTTGAAGGCGTCGCGGGAAAGCCTGAGCACCGGCAGAGATTTTCCGAACATCTCAGCCGCAATCAGTGCGCCGAGCGTCAACACGTCCTCGGCTTCGCAGAAGACCAATGCGGCAGGCGCCCGGCCCGTGAGCGCCATGTCGAGCAGAACGCCCGAACCGGTACAGGAACCGCGGCTCGACGGCATCATCAGGATGCCGCCGGTGAGACAGATCCCGTGCAGCGGGTGATGCACATCGATCACCACGCCGGTTGCCGGATCGACCCCGCCCCAGAAGCTCAGCGCCTCCTCGGTGGCGATGATGGGGCCATCGGCGGAGCCAGAGAGAATGCAGCGGGCGGAGATCGATTGGGTCATTTTACGACAAATCCATGGGCGAAGGGGTCGCGGTCATCGATGAAGATCGTGTTGATGCCGGTCATGCGGGCCCAGCCGGCGATCGAAGGGATGATGGCGTCGCGGTCGGCAACCTTGGTCGCCGCCTCGACGCGGCCCTTGAACAGCGACCCGATGATCGATTCATGCACGAACTCGTCACCGACCTTCAGCTTGCCCTTGGCGGCAAGCTGCGCCATGCGCGCCGAGGTGCCGGTGCCGCAGGGCGATCGGTCGATCGCCTTTTCGCCGTAGAACACGGCGTTGCGCGCATGCGCCTCGGGCTGGGTTGGCTTGCCGGTCCACTGGATGTGGCTGAGGCCCTGGATCTCGGGGTGTTCCGGATGGACGAACTCGTACTTGGCGTTGAGGGCTGCGCGCAGCTTCGGACTCCAGCCGACGAGCTCGCCGGCGGTATGATCGGCCATGTCGCGGAAGTTCTTCTGCGGCTCGACGATGGCGTAGAAGTTGCCGCCATAGGCGACGTCGACGACGATCTCGCCGAGGCCCTCGACCTCAGCCGTCAGGCCCTCGGCATAGAGGAAGCCCGGCACGTTGGTGAGGCGCACTTCCTCGACGAAGCGGCCTTCCTGGCGATAGGTGATGTCCACCTTGCCGGCCGGCGCGTCGATCGACAGCTTGCCCGGTTCACGCGGGGTGATCAGCCCGTTCTCGATCGCCATGGTGATGGTGCCGATCGTGCCGTGGCCGCACATCGGCAGGCAGCCGGAGGTCTCGATGAAGAGCACCGCGACGTCGCAGTCGGGCCGCGTCGGCGGATAGAGGATCGAGCCGGACATCATGTCGTGGCCGCGCGGCTCGAACATCAGGCCGGTGCGGATCCAGTCGAACTCGCGCAGAAAGTGGGCCCGCTTCTCCAGCATGTTGGCCCCTTCGAGCCGCGGCCCGCCGCCGGAAACGAGCCGGACCGGGTTGCCGCAGGTGTGTCCGTCGATGCAGGAGAAGGTATGGTTGGCCATGGTCGAAGCCCTATCAGAAACGTTGCGCCGAGAAGGATTGGATGTCGATTGCCGGCCGTTGGCCGGTCAGGAGTTCGGCGACGAGACGCGCGGTGCCGGCCGATTGCGTCAGGCCGAGATGGCCGTGGCCGAAGGCGTAGATCACGCGCCCCGTGGCACGGGCGCGGCCGATCGCCGGCAGGCTGTCGGGCAGTGACGGGCGGAAGCCCATCCACTGCACGCCGCCTTCGCTTTTGAAGCCGGGCAGGAATTTCTGCGCCTTCTTCAGCATCGCTTCCGAGCGGCGGAAATTCGGCGGCAGCTTGAGGCCGCCGAGTTCGACGGCGCCGCCGACCCGGATGCCGGTCGAAAGCCGCGTGACGACAAAGCCGTGGCCGCCGAAGGTGACCTGGGTGCGCAGGTCAAAGGCGTCCTGCGGCAGCGTGGTGTTGTATCCGCGCTCGGTTTCGAGCGGGATACGTTCGCCGAGCGTCCGGGCGATCTGATGCGAGAAGGCGCCGGCGGATAGCACAACCTGGTCTGCACGCCGTGTCTTGCCGTTGGACGTCAGTTCCACGCCACCCTCGACCGGCCGCAATGCCGTAACCTCGGCGCGTTCGATGATGCCGCCCTTCGCGCGGAAATGGTCCGCGAGCGCGAGGGTATAGAGCTTCGGATCGGCGATCGAGTACCAGCCGGGCGTGAAGGTGCCATGAGTAAAGCGCGGCGCGAGACCGGGCTGGATCTCGGCCATTTCGGCCGCACCCATATGGCGGAATTCGATGCCGTGCTCGGACCGCGCCTTCCAGCCGGGAAGCGACGCCTTCAGTTCGGCTTCGCTTTCATAGACCTGGAGATTGCCTTCCTTGCGCAGCATCGGCAGGGTGCCGGTTGCGGTGAGGAAGGGTTCTAGCTCCGCCTTGGACAGGTCCATGATCGCGGTCTGCGCCGTCGTCGAATGCGCAACGCGGCCCGGCGAGCAGGCGCGCCAGAAGCGGAACATCCACGGGGCGATCTGCACCGCGTAGGCCGGCGGGACGCTCAAGGGCCCAAGCGGGTCGAGCAGCCACTTCGGCGCCTTTTTGAGGATGCCGGGAGAGGCGAGCGGCAGGATGTCGGTAAAGGCGAAGGCCCCGGCATTGCCGGCAGAGGCACCTGCGGCCGGGCCTTCCCGGTCGAGCACGGTAACGGAAAGTCCCCGTGCCTGGGCGGCGATCGCCGCGGAAAGGCCGACGACGCCGGCGCCGATGACGATGACGTCAGGCTGAGCTGCATCCTTCATGATCGGCTCAGTGCGTCGCTGCCAGGAACTTCTGGAGTTCCGGGTCCTTCGGCGCGCCGAAGAGCGCCTCGGGTGCTGCGATTTCCGCCATCACGCCCTTGTGGAAGAAGGCGACGCGGTCGGAAACTTCGCGGGCAAACTTCATTTCGTGTGTGACGCAGATCATCGTCATGCCTTCGGACGCAAGCATGCGCAGCGTGTCGAGCACTTCGCCGACGAGCTGCGGGTCGAGTGCCGAGGTCACTTCGTCAAACAGCATGTATTCCGGCGACATGGCAAGCGCGCGGGCGATCGCCATGCGCTGCTGCTGGCCGCCCGACATGCGGGTGGGATAGACGCCGAGCTTCTCGCCGAGGCCAACGTGCGTGAGCTGCTTGACGGCGTTCTCCTCAGCCTTTTCCTTGGAGAGGCCGAGCACCTTGCGCGGCGCCAGCATGACGTTTTCAAGTACGGTCAGGTGCGGGAAAGCATTGAACTGCTGGAAGACGATGCCGAGCTTGCTGCGCAGCTTGTTGAGGTTTGTTGATTTCGCGTGGACCTCGGTGCCGTCGACGAGGATGCGGCCGGCATCGATCGGCTCGAGACCGTTGATGCAGGTCAGCAGCGTCGATTTGCCGGAACCGGAGCCGCCAATGATGGTCAGCACCTCGCCCTTGTTGACGGTGAGGTCGATGCCTTTGAGAACCTCCAGCGAGCCGAAGGATTTGCGAACGTTCTGGATCTCAATCATTGGACCACCGTTTTTCAAGGTAACCGCCGAGCCGGGCGATTGGGAAGCTGATGAGGAAGTAGATGGCGCCGCAGATCAGAAGGATCAGCAGCGGCTCCTGCAGACGGGTGACGAGCACCTGCGAGGCGCGCAGCAGCTCGATCAGGCCAAGCCAGAGAACGAGTGCGGAGTCCTTCATGACACCGAGCGTCAGGCCGATCCAGGACGGCAGCGAAACACGGGTCGCAAGCGGCGCCACGATGTAGCGCATGTCCTGCCACCAGGTCATGCCGAGCGAGCGGGCAGCGCGGCGCGTCGTCGGCGGCACGGAGGAGATGCCGCCGCGCACGATCTCCGTGCAGTAGGCGGCCGTGTAGAGCGACAGCACCACGCAGGACGTCGTGAACGGCGCCCAGCCGAGCTTGGCGATCGCCTGGAAGGCGTTGGCAAGCACCAGCTGGATCAGGAGCGGCACCGAGCGGAAGATGTCGAGCACGAAGGTGAGCGGTGCGGCCCAGTAGGGGCCGACCTGGTTGCGCACGACGCCGAAGATGATGCCGAGGACGGTGCCGGCGGTGACCGAGACGGCGGTGACCGCAAGCGTCATCAGGGCGCCTTGCAGCAGGAAGCCGAGATCAGCAAGGGTGAGGGCGGTATTGAACATCTCTCACCTCTCCTTAGTAGCGGAACATGCGCGCGGCGAGCAGACGGGCTGCCAGCGTCACGGCCTTGGCGATCAGGTAGTAGATCACTGCGGCGATCGCGAAGAATTCGAAGGTGCGGAACGAGCGGGCGTTCAGTTCCTGGGTGATGCCCGCAAGGTCGGTGTTCATGCCGACGGTAACTCCGAGCGAGGTCATCAGGATTGCCCAGACCATCTGGTTGGTAACGGGGAGGAAGGCGATGCGCAGCATCTGCGGCAGCACGATGTAGCGGAAGGCCTGCACCGGCGTCATGCCGAGCGAGCGGCCGGCGCGCGTCTGGGTGTCGGGAATGGCCTTGAGGGCGCCGCGGAAGTTTTCCGCGAGATAGCCGGCGTTGTTGAAGGCGATCCCGGCGAGCAGCGCCGTATAGGGGCTCAAGTGGATGCCGAAATTGCCGAGGCCGAAATGGGCCATGTAGATCTGGAACAGCGCCGGCGTGTTACGGGCGATTTCGACCCAAGCGGTGGCAAAACCGCCGAGAATGCGATTGCCGGACAGGCGGCAGGCCGTCAGCGCCAGCGCCAGTGCCAGGCCGATGACCATCGAGAGCAGAGCCACCTGCAAGGTGACCAGCGCTCCATCGAGCATCTGCGGCAGGGCTTTCAGCGCCTGGTTCCAATGGAAGGTATAACTGAACATGTTTCGTCTCGCCTCTTCGGAAACGAATAGCGGCGCGAAGCTACACTTCGCGCCGCCAGATGGACGGCAGATTAGCGGTAAACGCCCTTTGCCGTAAGGTCTGGCAGTTCGCCGCCGACCCACTTTTCATAGAGCTCAGCGTAGCGGCCGGTGCGGACCTGCTGGTTGATGAAAAGGTTGAGGAAGTTGACGAAGCCGTATTCTTCGCGGTTGGTGAAGAGCGCGACGTAGTCGGTGTCGAACGGAGCCTTGCCGACAACGGCGATGCCCGGGAACTTGCCGGTCTTCACGTTGGCCTGCGCAACGGTCGAGGTCGAAACCGTGGCGTCGATCTGGCCCTGGCTCAGAGCGAGGAAGACGTCGGCCTGGGTCTGGTACGGACGGAACTCGCCGGCGCCCCATTCCTTGACCTGTTTTTCAAGCGCGATGGCTTCGAAGGTACCGGCGGTGGCGCCGACGACCTTGCCCTTCATGTCTTCGAAGGACTTGACGCCCGACTTTTCATTGGCGGTCACGGCCATTTCGAAGGCGAAGTAGGGGATCGTCATGCCGACGGTCTTGGCGCGCTCAAGCGTGTCCGAGGTCGAGGCAACGCCGACGTCGACACGGCCCGACATCAGAGCGGGAATACGCTCCGGGAACGGGGTTTCGACGATTTCGGCGGTGACGCCGAGGGCCTTGGCGAGGTCATTGCAGTAGTCGACGTCAAAACCGATCGGATTGTTGTTCTCGTCGCGAGAACCCATCGGCGGGAAGTCGAGCACGACCGCGCAACGCAGCGTTCCCGAGCCGATGACGTCATCCAGCTTGTCGGCATGGGCCTGGCTGGTCAGAGCAGCGGCCGCAACGAGGCCGAGCGCAAGCACCGAAGTCTTCATTATCTCTCTCCCTGAAATGAGTGCCGTTTGACGGCTGGGGCACTATTCCGTTTTAGAGAGCGTAAATCAATAGAAAAATACAATTAGTATACAAAAAGTATATCATCATAACGCAGAACGCACGCAGACATCCCATTTGTTTCGCCAAATGGGATGTCTGCGCAGCGATCTGTCGTGTCTCATACGTGAGAGCGGACTGCGGGCGGCAAGCCGCCCACCCATTTCCTCTTCCGTTTTAGCCCTGGAAATCCTCGGGCAGCAGGGCTTCCGGCATGTTCTGGTAGGCGACCGGCCGCAGGAAGCGGCGGATCGACAGGGTGCCGACGCTGGTCGCGCCGAAGTTGGTCGAGGCCGGATAAGGTCCGCCGTGGACCATGGAATCGACCACCTCGACGCCGGTCGGGAAACCATTGACGAGCACGCGGCTGGCCTTGCGCTCGAGGATCGGGCGCAGACGACGGGCGGTTTCGAGGTCGGCCGTATCCATGTGGATCGTCGTGGTCAGTTGCCCCTGGAATCCACGGGCAAGCTGTTCCATCTCGCCGGTCGAACCGACGCGGACGACGAGGCCGAGCGGACCGAAGACTTCTTCGCCGAGCGCATGGTCGGCGAGGAACTGGTCGCCGGTCGTTTCGAACAGGTTCGGCGAGACCGAGCGGCCTGAGGATTCGGTCACGAGCAGTGGCTTGACGGTATTGCGGCTTTCGAAGTGCGCCTTGCCGTCGTGGTAAGCCTTGGCGATGCCGTCGGTCAGCATCGTCTGCGGCGCCACCTTGCCGAGCGCTTCGACGGCGGCGGCGGTGAAGCGATCGGCGTCAGCGCCTTCAACAACGACGGCGATGCCGGGATTGGTGCAGAACTGGCCGGCGCCCATGGTCAGCGAGCCGGCCCAGCCCTGGCCAAGGCCTTCGGCGCGCGCCTTGAGTGCTTCCGGCAGCAGGAACATCGGGTTGACCGAACCGAGCTCACCGAAGAACGGGATTGGTTCCGGGCGCGCGGCGCAAAGATTGAAGAGCGCACGGCCACCGGCGAGCGAACCGGTGAAGCCGACGGCCTTGATCAGCGGATGCTGCACCAGCGCTTCGCCGACCTGTCGGTTACCGCCTTGGATGTGCGAGAATACGCCCGGATGCACGCCCGTCTTGCGGATCGCGGCTTCAACAGCCTGCGCGACGATTTCGCCGGTTCCGGGATGGGCCGAGTGGCCCTTGACGACCACGGGGCAACCGGCGGCAAGTGCGGCGGCCGTGTCGCCGCCGGCGGTCGAGAAGGCGAGCGGGAAGTTCGAGGCGCCGAAGACGGCGACCGGGCCGATCGGCCGCTGGATGAGGCGGATCTCCGGACGCGGCGCCGGCTGGCGCTCGGGCAGTGCGGCATCGAAGCGGCGGTCGAGATACTCGCCCTTCTCGATGTGGTCCGCGAACAGGCGGAGCTGGCCGGTGGTGCGGCCGCGTTCGCCCTGCAGGCGGGCTTCCGGCAGGCCGGTTTCTTGGGCGCCGATCTCGGTGATCGCCTCGGCACGCGCCTCGATCTCGTCGGCGATCGCGCGCAGGAAGGCGGCGCGCTCGGCGCGGGTCGAATAACCGTAGCTCAGGAATGCTTCTTCCGCGGCTTCAGCCGCACGGTTGACCAGGTCAACGGTGCCGGTGGCAAACTGATGGACCGGTCCGTGAGCGGGTGCGGATGCGAAGGTGCCCGCGCCGTCGAGCCATTCGCCGGCGACAAGGTGTTTTCCTTTGGGGGTGAAGGCCATCTGGCGATCCTTTCTCTCGATCCCGGATTGCCTTTTGTGGCAGAGGGATCATGGCTGAATTGCACTTGTCGGATCTTTGTATACTATATGTATGCAGAACATCAATCGCCTGACTGGCTCATCCGGATCAGGCGCAGCATTTGAGAGGGAGAGAGATGAGCGAAACCAATACCCTGACGATTTCAGCACTTTTCGAGCGCGTCGAGGCGATCTTCCTGAAGGCTGGGCTCAACGGCGTTCAGGCAGGCGCACTTGCTCGCGTGATCGTCGCCGGCGAGCGTGACGCCTGTAAATCGCACGGCATCTACCGCATCGAAGGGGCGCTGCGCACTGTCAAGGCCGGCAAGGTGAAGGCAGATGCCGTGCCCGAGCTCGACGCGCAGGAAGGCTCGGCCATCGTCAAGGTCAATGCCAAGGGCGGTTTCGCCAATCCGGCCTTCGAGCTCGGCCTGCCGGTTCTCGCCGAACGCGCCCGTGCTTTGGGCATCGCCGCGCTGGTCATCAATGATTGCACCCATTTCTCGGCGCTTTGGCCCGAAGTGGAAGGCTTGACCGGCGAAGGGCTGGCGGGCCTCGTCATGTGCCCGAGCTATGCGACGGTTGCGCCGACCGGCGGCAACAAGCCGCTGCTCGGCACCAACCCCTTCGCCTTCGGCTGGCCGCGCGAAAACCAGCCGCCCTACGTCTTCGACTTTGCGACCTCGGTTGCTGCCCGCGGCGAGATCGAGCTGCACCGCCGCGCGGGGAAACCGCTACCCGAGGGCTGGGCGATCGACGCCGAGGGCAACCCGACGACCGATCCGGAAGCAGCCCTTGCCGGCGCCATGCTGCCCTTCGGCGGCCATAAGGGCTCTGCGATCGGCACGATGGTGGAGCTTCTCGCCGGCATCATGATCGGCGACCTCACGAGCCCGGAAGTGCTGGATTATCTCGGCACGACGACCCTTGCGCCCTTCCACGGCGAACTGATCGTCGCCTTCTCGCCGGAGAAGTTTGCAGCCGGAAGGCCCGGTAATCCGTTTGCCCGCGCCGAAGTGCTGTTCGAGGCGATCGTCGGCCAGGGCGCCCGCCTGCCGTCGCAGCGCCGTTTCGCGGCGCGCGCCAAGTCGGAGGCCGAAGGCGTCGTCCTCAACACATCCGAGATCGAGCAGCTGGACCGGCTGCTTGCCCTCGGGATTGACGCCATCGCGTAAGCCGATACTTACGCGAACTGTACTCTCCTCGACACGCCGTCGAGGTCGCCAGACGAAAAAAAGGCCCTCCAACCGGAGGGCCTTTTTCAATTGCGGGCCGATCGAACGATCAGGCCTTGCACTTCTGGACAGCGCCCGGGAGCTTGCTCCATTCGGCGTACCAGCTGTTGAACAGCTTGAACTGGGCTTCGACGTAGCCGCGCTGGCTGTCCGAAAGCACGTCGCTTTCGTTGAAGTGCAGCGTGTATTCGTTGTCGCCCTTCAGCACCATCATGTGCTTGAAGTAGAGAACGAGGTCCGGGCCTTCGTCGAAGGACGAGAGCACGGCGAGCGCCTGTTCCAGTTCCAGTGCGCGCTGGCGGGCGTCGACGTCGCCTTCGGCGGCGGCACGCGACAGGTTGCACATGTGGATGACTTCCTTCGGCAGCACGCAGCCGATGCCGGTGATGGCGCCGGTGGCGCCGCAGTTGACGAAACCGTGGAACACGGCCGTGTCGACGCCGATCATCAGCGAAACGCCATCGTCACGGCTGGTGATGTTTTCGGCCGCATAACGCATGTCGGCAGCGCCGCCGAATTCCTTGAAGCCGACGAGGTTCGGATGTTCGGCGCGCAACGCGAAGAACAGGTCGGCGCGGGTGGCAAAGCCGTAATAGGGGCTGTTGTAGATAACGGCCGGCAGGCTCGGGGCGGCCGAAAGAATGGCCTTGAAGTGGTTCTTCTGGGCGGCGACGACCGAACCACGCGACAGCACGCGCGGGATGACCATCAGGCCCTGGGCGCCAACCTTCTCGGCGTGCGCCGCATGGGCGACGGCCGACGCGGTGTTGACGGCGCCGGTGCCGACGATAACCGGGATGCCGGCCTTGACCAGGCGCTCGACGCCTTCCATGCGCTGCGCATCGGTCAAGAGCGGCCAGTCACCCATCGAGCCGCAATAGACGACGGCGGACATGCCCTGAGCGATCAGCTCCTGGCCCTTGCGCACCAGCGCGTCGAAATCGGGGGTGCGGTCTTCCTTGCAGGGGGTCATCAGCGCCGGGATGACGCCGGTGAAAATCTGAGCCTTCATCTGAAACTCCTCTCGGCTTTGTCTTCGGGGCAACGGCGCACGCGCGCCCTTGCCTTTGATCTAGACAATAGCCGTTTGTATTTTATTTGTCGACAAGAAAAATACAAAGATCTCTAAAGGGCGATATCAAGCTTATTATTGCGGGCAAAGAGCTTCTGTACCTGCTCGACGATCTGCTCGGCATGCGCCTTGCCGAGACGGTCCGCCGTCTCGATGTCGCGCGCCGCAATTGCAGCGATGATCGCCGCGTGCTCGTCGACGAAGCGCTGCGGGAACTGCTCCTCGTAGGACTGGTAGTAGAGGCGCAGGATGCGCCGCCCCTCGTCGAGCAGCCGGCGGAACAGGCTGGTGAAATAGGGATTGCGGCCGGCCTCGGCGATCGCCGCATGGAAAGCGGCATTGGTGGCGATCATCGTCAGCGCGTCGCGCGCCTGGACGGCCGCGGCATAGTCCTCGTGGAAGCCGCGAATGATCGGCAGGTCTTCCGGGCGGTGGTTCTGCGCCGCAAGCCGCGTGGTGACGCGGTACATCAGCACCAGGGCGTCGAAGAACGGGTTCAAGTTGAGGAAGTCGATGTTCGCTACCATCGTCGAGCGGTTGGGCAGCGTGTCGATCAACCCTTCGCCGGCAAGTCGGACCAGCGCCTCGCGGATCGGCGTGCGCGACATCTTCAGTCGCTCGGCAAGCTGCACTTCGTCGATCGGGCTGCCCGGCGGCAGCACCAGGTCGAGGATCTCGTCGCGCAGGAGGTCATAGACCATCTTCACGCCGGAACCGCGCTTGCGTTCGGGGATGGGGCTGTTGTCGGTGTCGATATCGGTCATCTCGGATTCCTTTGTCGACAAAAGAAATACTTGTCTCTGCCGTCGGGATCAACAGCTTCCGTGGCAACGATTGTGCGAGGCTGACATTTCGAATGCACGCAGCTGTTGCTTTTGCCTTCTGTCCGGTAGGGCGCGAACAAGGGAAGATCACAACGCGCGGGCTTTGCGCTTGACCTTGCGGCACGCAAAACGACCCATGCATTTCCCACATGGGAGCGCTGACTTTTGAGCGCTGCAACTTACCAAGGGCCTGAGTTATAAGGTGTTCATCGAAGCGAAACGAGGCGCCACGGACTGGCTGCCAGGCTTCGAAAGCCCATTGAAAGGGGGATCAAATGAACATCGCACGCTCCATCAACAACTGGCGCAAGTATCGTCAGACGGTCACCGAGCTGGGCCGCATGTCGAACCGGGAACTCCGTGACCTCGGCATCGAACGCGCCGACATCGACCGCGTCGCACGCACGGCCTTCGCCCGCTAAGGCGATCTACACAGACTGAAAATTTGCCAAGCGCCTGCATCTCCTGCGGGCGCTTTTGCTTTGTGGCGAACGGTTGCACGCGGGGCAACTGCTCCGCCGAAATCCAGGTTGCCCCGGCACCAATTCCTCGAATTCAATGCTGACAGAATCTGGCAGGGGTCGCGCGTAAAGTGCTCCCATGATCAGAGATCGAGGGATGACCGATGTTGGCGCAGGATGTGTTTCAAGTGGGTGCAGGAAGCCGGCAGGGCGAGCGCAACTTCTGGATCGGCGCGGTTTCCGGCGATGACATGCAGCATGCGCAGGAAGGCGGCTTCTCGCGATTCGGCCACGGCAACGTGCAGCCGTTGACGCGCATGAAGGCGGGCGACGGTTTTATCGGTTATTCACCCAACGCCGCCTTCAGCGGCAGAGCGGGGCTCGCTTGTTTTACGGCCATTGGTGTGGTCAAGGAGCGTCCGCCCCACTTCTTTGCAATGGGTGGAGTCGCGCCGCATCGCGGCGATATCGATTGGGCCGATAGTATGGAGGCTCCCGTCCGTCCGTGGCTCGACAGCCTGGAATTTGCCGAGGGCAATCGAAACTGGGATCAGAAACTTCGTTTCGGTCATTTCGCCATCAGCGAACATGATTTCCGCGTGATCGCGCGCGCCATGCATGCCGACCTTGGTGGCGTTTTCCCAAGGGTAGCCGAATACCGCCGGCAAGCCTGGGCGTGATTGCAGCCCGCGGGTCGAAAACTTGACCCGCGCGCGATATTTTCGCCCGCGGGGAAAGATGTTAGTTCTCCGGGAGATACCGCGTTTCTGGCTATCCACGAGAGACAAGATCGAATGGGCGGAATGGGACTTGCGGATACGGAGGCTCATATCCGTCGCTTGCAGCGGGGGTTTTCCCCGCCGGTCATTCCAGACGTGTTCTCCGGCGATACGCGCCTGGTCGGCCGTTGGCGCAACGAGCCCTTCGAGTACCACCTGCCACCACTGAAGGATCATATTCTCGCGGCGAAGTATGCAGGCGACGGGACTGCTTCGTTGAAGGTTGGTCGTCAGACGATCACCGCCCCGGCGCATGCCGGCACCATCACTTTTGCGCCCAGAGGGCACGAAGGACTTTGGCGCGCGGATGGTGCCGTCGAAGTGTCGAATATCTTTCTGGGGCACCAGCGCCTGCTTGCCTGCGCGGATCAGGTTGGGAATGGTCGTGAGCCCGAGCTTCTCGACCGCGTGAATTTCAGCGATCCCAAACTGTTTACGATCATGTCCTTGATCAACGACGAGATCAGTACCGGTGACGCGGTATCGCACCTGTTCATCGAGCAGCTTCTCGATCTTGTCTGTCTCCAGCTTCTGCGCGGGCACGCCGCAATATCCGTGCCCCTCGCCCCCGGACCACGGGGTGGCCTTTCAGCCTGGCAGATCAAGCGTGTCACCACCTACATGCGTGACAATCTCACCAAGGATATTCGGCTTCAGGAACTGGCGGATCTCGTGAATCTCAGTCGTTTTCATTTCTGTACCGCTTTTCGTGTGGCGACCGGGCACACGCCCTATGTCTGGCTGACACGGCAGCGCATCGCCCACGCCAAGGCGCTGCTTGCGGACCGGACGCTGCGCATCACCGATATAGCTCTTGTCGTCGGCTATGAAACGCAATCGGCTTTCGCGTCGAGCTTTCGCAAGGTGACGGGCCTCACCCCGAGCGAGTTTCGCCGTCGGCTTTGACCTCGGCTGCGGCCGGGCCGGCGCTCCCGTGCGCCGGCGTCCTCGACCGCCGCAACTTTCAAGCAGGATCGAAAGATCGCAACAGTAACGCCGTCGTTCGACGCCTATCTTCTGCACGGTTTGGTGAGGCAGGAGAGTGTTTCCGACATGGTCGAAAATAGATCAGAATCCTATGTGCAAGGTCCGGTGCTGTCGCGCCGGGAAGCGCTTCTGGCAGGTGCCGGAACCGTGGCGCTGGCGGCGCTGCCGTCCCAGTCGACAGCAGCGACAGGTTCTCCGGCGAAGGAGGTAAGCCCCATGACCCTGACCATGACCGTGAACGGCGAACTGCATGTTCTGACCATCGACCCAAGGCAATCGATCCTGGACGTCCTGCGCGAGACGCTCGATCTCACCGGCACCAAGAAAGGGTGCAACCAGGGCGCCTGCGGCGCCTGCACGGTGCTTGTCGACGGCAAGCGCATCGTCTCCTGTCTCACACTGGCATGCATGCATGACGGCGCCAGGATCGAAACGATCGAAGGGCTCGAGAAAGATGGCGTGCTGCATCCGCTCCAGGAAGCCTTCGTGGCGCATGAGGGCCTACAGTGCGGCTTCTGCACGCCGGGGCAGATCATGTCGGGTGTCGGCTGTATCGCTGAAGGCCATGCCGGCTCGACGGACGAGATCCGCTTCTGGATGAGCGGCAACATCTGTCGTTGCGGCGCCTATCCCGGCATCGTCGCGGCTGTTGCCGACGCGGCGGGGAGGGACTGACCATGCTTCCTTTCACGATGGAAAAACCTGAGAGTGCCGAAGCGGCGATTGCGGCGGCCGCCGGCGGCGCGCGCTACATTGCCGGCGGCACCACGCTCGTCGACCTGATGCGCGAAGAGGTCGAGCGCCCGGAACGGCTCGTCGACATCAACGCGCTACCGCTTGGCGGTATCCGCGTTGAGGGCGACGACCTCGTCATCGGCGCGCTGGCTCGCATGTCCGAAGTCGCGGCCGATCGCAACGTCCAACGGCTGCAGCCATTGATCGCCGAAAGCTTGATTGAGGGCGCCTCGCCGCAACTGCGCAACATGGCGTCGATGGGCGGCAACATGCTGCAACGGGTGCGCTGTCCCTATTTCCGCATGCTGGACGCCGGCTGTAACAAGCGCACGCCCGGCTCCGGCTGCGCCGCCATCGACGGATTGAACGCCGGTCACGCGATCCTCGGCACCAGCGAGCACTGCGTTGCGACGCATCCCTCCGACGTCGCCGTCGCACTGGTGGCGCTCGATGCGACGATGCGGGTGCGGGGGCCTGAGGGCGAACGCAGCTTTCCGATCGAAGAACTCTTCCGGCTACCCGGAGATACGCCGCATCTCGAGCACACGTTGCTGCCCGGTGAGCTGATCGTCGAACTGCGTGTGCCCGGAGGGCCGTACAGTCGCCGTGCGCGCTATCTCAAGGTTCGTGACCGCGCCTCCTATGAATTTGCCCTCGTTTCGGCTGCCGCTGCACTTTCGGTCGAAGGCGGCGTGATCCGCGAGGCTCGCCTTGCCGTCGGCGGCGTCGGGACGAGACCCTGGCGCCTGCGCGATTGCGAAGCGGCCCTCGTCGGCAAGCGTTTGGAAAGGCCGGCATTCGAGGCAGCGGCGCATCTGGCAACACAGGGCGCGCGGCCGTTGCAGCACAATCACTTCAAGGTCGAACTCTTGCCGCGGACGATCGTCCGGGCACTCGAAATGGCAGGAGAAGTCGCATGACCGTCAGCACCATTGGAAAACCAATGACCCGCGTCGACGGCCGGGCCAAGGTTACGGGTCGGGCGCGCTATGCCGCCGATTTCAACCAGCCGGGTCAACTCTACGCGGTGATCGTCAGCGCCACCGTCGGTCTTGGCCGCATCACCGGAATTCAGGCTGCCGAGGTCGAGCGCATGCCCGGCGTCGTCGCGCTCATCACACACCGCAATGCGGAGAAGCTGGCCTATCTGCCGCACAAGGCCGGCATCGACCCCGCGACCGGCGAGCGGCTGCACGTGTTGCAGGACGATACCGTGCGCTTCTATGGCCAGCCGGTTGCGCTCGTCGTTGCCGACACGCTCGATCATGCCGAGCGCGCCGCCACAGCACTCCGCGTGACCTATGAGGCGCGGCCGCCGCTCGTCGACCCGATGGATCCGAAGGCGGAGAGCATTGTCCCCGATACACGCGGACGCGTGTCTCCCGACCGGGCGCGCGGCGACGCCGACAAAGCGGTGGCAGGAGCGCCTGTCACCCTCGATGCCACCTATGAGATGGCGCGGGAAAACCACAATCCGATGGAGCCACACGCAACCATCGCCGCCTGGAGCGGCGACCGGCTGACGCTGTGGAGCAAGAGCCAGTATCTCGTCAACGAGCAGGCGGAGATCGCTGCAGTCTTCGGCATGCCGGTCGAAAACATCGAGGTGATCTGTCCCTTTATCGGCGGTGCCTTTGGAACGAGCCTCAGGACATGGCCGCATGTGACGCTGGCGGCACTCGCCGCCCGTCAGGTCGGCAAGCCGGTGAAGCTCGTGCTCACCCGCAAGCAGATGTTCTTCACCACCGGCCACCGGCCGCGCACGCTTCAGCGCGTGGCGCTGGGCGCCACCAACGACGGCAAGCTCACCGGTGTTGTTCACGAAGGCACCGGCGAGACCAGCCGTTACGAGCAGTTCATGGAGGCGCTGACCGCAGTCACGGATTACCTCTATTCGTGCCCGAACGTACGCACCCAGTACCGGCTGACCGAACTCGACACCGGCACACCCAATCACATGCGCGGGCCGGGAGAGGCGAGCGGCATCTTCGCGCTCGAAAGCGCGATGGACGAGCTGTCCTACAAGCTCGGCATCGACCCGATCGAGCTTCGGCGCCGCAACGAGCCCGAGAAGGACGAAGCGGAAAACAAACCGTTCTCGAGCCGCTCGCTGATGCAATGTTACGCGCTCGGTGCCGAGCGTTTCGGCTGGGCCCGGCGCACGCCCGAACCGCGCTCGATGCGTGACGGGCGGCTGCTGATCGGCATGGGCGCGGCCACCGCCACCTACCCGGCGTTCCATGCGCCGGCCAACGCCCGGGTGCGGCTGCTTGCCGACGGCACGGTCGAGGTCGAGGCGGCTGCGAGCGATATGGGGCCGGGGACCTATACGTCCATGACCCAGGTTGCCGCCGAGACGCTTGGGCTGCCACCGGAACGGATCCGCTTCCGGCTCGGCCGGTCAAGCTACCCGCAGACCCCATCGCATGGCGGTTCCTGGACCATGGCTTCGGTCGGGTCGGCCATCCAGGCGGCTTGCATCGAGGCGCAGGCGCAGGTCTCGCGTCTCGCCACGGCCGATTCTGCGTCGCCGCTCTACAATGTTGCGGCCGGGGAACTCGAGTGGAGCGACGGGCGGCTGCGGCGCCGCGGCGAAACGACGGGCATCAGCTATCGCGAGATCGTCGCCAAAGCCGGCGCGCCGATCGAGGCGGACGGTTCGGCCCAGCGCGATCCTGAGGTTGCCGAGCGCTATTCGATGCATTCCTTCGGTGCCGTCTTTGCCGAGGTCGCTGTCGATCCGGATGTCGGCACCATCCGTGTGCGCCGCATCGTCGGCGCCTATGGCATTGGTCGGGTCGTCAATCCGCTTCTCGCCCGCAGCCAGTGCACCGGCGGCATGATCGGCGGCATGGGCATGGCCCTGATGGAACGCACGGTTCTGGATAGCCGTGATGGCCGGCCGGTCAACGCCCATATGGCCGACTATCTCATGCCGGTGAACCTCGACATCCCCGAGCTCGACGCGCATTTCGTCGACGAGGTCGACCCGCACGTCAACGCCCTCGGCGTCAAAGGCCTCGGCGAAATTGCCCTGGTCGGAACGGCACCTGCCATTGCCAATGCGGTGTTCCATGCGACGGGGACGCGGGTTCGCTCGCTGCCGATCCACATCGAGGACGTGTTGACGGCGTAAGATTGCTTCTCTGCGCGGTGGTACCAGCGCTGAAACCCGGTGCCGCCGCGTCTGCGGGGGGGCGTTAGTCCGATGGCGCCCTATCGCCAATGTCCTCGGATGGCTCTTCGACGGAGCCGGCGGCGACGCTGGCATACATGCCGGTCGTGCGGAACTCGGTCGGGCTCAGGCCGAAGGACCGGCGGAAGACCTTGGCGAAGTAGTTGGGGTCTTCGAAGCCTGAGAGGATCGCCACCTCCTTGACCTGCAGGCTCGCCGTCTTTGTCAAAAGCTTCACGGCGCGCTGCAATCGCTTCTGCAAAACATATTCCGCTGGCGCCATGCCTTCGCTGGCGGCAAAGACGCGCGAAAAATGCGCGCGACTCAAGCCCGAGACGCGCGCCAGTTCCTCCACCGGGAGCGGGCTCTGCAGGTTGTTCATGATGTAGTCGACGACGCGGTGCATCGTCCTGTGCTCATGGCTGAACACCGGGTGCGAGCCGAAGACGTCGTCATAAAGCGCCATCGCCGCCTCATAGGCGATCGCGGAAGCGCGTCCGGGCGTCTCGCCGCCGCGGATCAGCCGCAGGCTGCAGTCAGCCAGATGCTCGATCGTTTCCGGCTGCAGCTTCAAAACCGGGCCGGTGACGGCGAGGATCGCGCGATGGACGCGCAAGGCTTCGTCGCCGTTCATCGAGATCCAGAAGAACTCCCAGCGCCCGCCGTCTTCCAGCCAGTAGCGATGATTGTGCGGCACGAGCAAAAGCAGCGTCTCGCCCTCGCGCACCCGATAGGTCCGGTTCTCGTAGCGCAGGTTTCCAGCACCCGCGATCGTGTGCTGCAGCACCGTGAACGGCGTATTGCCGCGCTTCCGCCCGTCCCAGTCATAGGTGGCATTGGTGCGGACTTCATAGCCGGTGCTGGTAGGCATCGTGTGCAGGCTCTGGCGCCCCCGCGGCAGCGAAACCGTTCGCATGATCGGGCCATTATTGATCAAATCGTGCAGCATAAAATTACCCATGAAAGCACAATACCGCTCTGGCGGGGTCGGCGATTATACACATAATGACGGCCAATCGCGCAACAGTCGGCTCTTGTAATCGAATGGAAAGACGGATCCGCGGTCAGGTTGCACAGGCGGCGGGTCAGGATTTTTGAATTAATTTTACCCTTCGCTTGAGAGCGCGCAGTCCAGGAGGAGTGAAAAGGGCATGGCAAGTTTCAAGATCGCCATCATCGGCGCCGGCAGCATCGGCTTCACCAAGAAACTGTTCACCGACATTCTCGCCGTGCCGGAACTGCGCGATATCGAGGTGGCGCTGACAGATCTCAGCGCCCGCAATCTGGAGATGATCAAGGCGATCCTCGACCGGATCGTCGAGGTCAACCGCCTGCCGACGAAGGTGACGGCGACGACCGATCGGCTGAAGGCGCTGGAAGGCGCCCGCTACATCATCAGCTGCGTTCGCGTCGGCGGTCTGGAAGCCTATGCCGACGACATCCGCATTCCGCTGAAATACGGCGTCGACCAATGCGTCGGCGATACGATCTGCGCCGGCGGCATCCTCTACGGCCAGCGCAACATCCCCGTCATTCTCGATTTCTGCAAGGACATCCGCGCGGTCGCAGAACCGGGTGCCAGGTTCCTGAACTATGCCAACCCGATGGCGATGAACACCTGGGCGGCGATCGAATACGGCAAGGTCGACACGGTCGGTCTCTGCCATGGCGTCCAGCACGGCGGCGAGCAGATCGCCGAAATCCTTAACGCCGGCGAGGGTGAACTCGACTACATCTGCTCCGGTATCAACCACCAGACCTGGTTCGTCGACGTCAGGCTCAAGGGCCGCAGAATAGGCAAGGACGAACTCGTCGCCGCCTTCGAGGCGCACCCGGTGTTTTCGCAACAGGAGAAGCTCCGCATCGACGTGTTGAAGCGCTTCGGCGTCTACTCGACCGAGAGCAACGGCCATCTCTCCGAATATCTTCCCTGGTACCGCAAGCGCCCGGAAGAGATCAGCCGATGGATCGACATGTCGGACTGGATCCACGGCGAAACCGGCGGCTATCTCAGGTATTCGACGGAAACCCGCAACTGGTTCGAGACCGAGTTTCCGCAATTCCTGGAAGCCGCCGGAAAACCGCTCGATCACCAGAAGCGCTCGAACGAACATGCGAGCCACATTCTGGAAGCGCTTGAGACGGGGCGTGTCTATCGCGGCCACTTCAACGTCAAGAATTCAGGTGTCATTACCAACTTGCCGGCTGATGCGATCATCGAATCCCCCGGTTTCGTCGACCGCTTCGGCATCAACATGGTCTCGGGCATCACGCTTCCGGAAGCCTGTGCCGCCACCTGCCTTTCCTCCATCAACGTGCAGCGGATGTCGGTGCATGCGGCTGTTACGGGCGATCTCGACCTTTTGAAGCTCGCAATGCTGCACGATCCGCTGGTCGGTGCGATCTGCACGCCGGAGGAGGTCTGGCAGATGGTCGACGAGATGGTGGTCGCTCAAGGCCAGTGGCTGCCGCAATACGCCCACGCCATCGACGGCGCGAAGGAGCGCCTCAGCCGCGCCACGGTCAAGACCCGCGACTGGAACGGTGCCGCGCGGCGCCAGGTGCGTTCGCTCGACGAACTGCGTGCCGAACGGCAGGCGGCCCGCGCCGCCGGCTGACCGATTGCAGCGCATGCCCGCGTGAGGAGACGCGGGCATGCGCTGCCACAACTGCAGACTTTCAAGGAGGAGGCCACGCTTCGGCGCGGCGAAAAGAGGGAGAATCTGAGCCAATGACCAGCCACAGACTGACGAAAATGGCGAGCCTGCTGCTCGTCGGCATCTCGACCTTCGCGCTTAACGCGGCGGCCTCCGATCCATCAGTCGTGCCCGAGCAGCCGCCATTCCCGGCCCAGGGCAAGATCACCTATGTGCCGCGCGACTCGATTGCCGAGTTCAAGGCGCTGCCGGAATACAAGGAGCCGGCCTGGGTCACCGAAAAATACGTCAAGGCCGGCAAGCTGCCGCCGGTTGCCGAGCGCCTGCCGAAGGAGCCGATGGTCTTCAAGACCGGCAACATGCCCGATGGCGTCGGCGTCTATGGCGACACGCTGCGCCACGTGATCGGCGGCCGCCCGGAAGGCTGGAACTACTCGGCCGGCCAGAGCCAGGGCTGGGGCGGCATCGACATCGGCATGTCGGAATGCCTGACCCGCACCGCACCACTCTTCCAGGTGGAAGCGAACGACGTCGAGCCGCTGCCAAACCTTGCCAGGAGCTGGGACTGGTCGGCCGACGGCCACAAGCTGACGATGCATCTCGTCGAGGGTGCGAAATGGTCGGACGGCGACCTCTTCGACGCCGATGACGTGATGTTCTACTGGGACGACAATGTCCTCGACCCGAATGTATCTCCGCTGAACGGCGCGACGCCCGAGACCTTCGGCGTCGGAACGACGCTGAAAAAGATCGACCAATACACCGTCGAGTGGACCTTCAAGGAGGCCTTCCCGCGTCAGCATCTCTATGCCATGGCCTATGGCACCTTCTGCCCCGGCCCGTCGCATATTCTCAAAGCCAAACATCCGAAGTATGCCGGCACGACCTACGACCAGTACAAGAACGCCTTCCCGCCGGAATATATGAACATCCCGGTCATGGGCGCCTGGGTGCCGGTCGCCTACCGCCCCGACGACATCATCGTGCTCCGCCGCAACCCCTACTACTGGAAGGTGGACGAGGCCGGTAACCAGCTGCCCTATGTCAACGAGCTGCACTACAAGCTCTCGACCTGGGCCGACCGCGACGTGCAGGCGATCGCCGGTTCCGCCGATCTTTCCAACCTGGAGCAGCCGGAAAACTTCGTCGAGTCGCTGAAGCGCGCCGCCCAGGACACGGCGCCCGCTCGGCTTGCCTTCGGCCCGCGCCTCATCGGCTACAATCTGCACATGAACTTCTCGGCCAATGGCTGGGGCGAGCCGGACGAGCGGGCTCAGGCCGTGCGCGAACTCAACCGCAACGAGGATTTCCGCAAGGCGGTGACCATGGCGGTCGATCGCAAGAAGCTCGGCGAAGCATTGGTCAAGGGTCCCTTCACCGCGATTTATCCGGGCGGGCTTTCCTCTGGCACCAGCTTCTATGACCGGGAGTCGACCGTCTATTATCCCTTTGACCTCGATGGCGCGAAGGCTCTGATCGAAAAAGCGGGACTCAAGGACACGGACGGCAACGGCTTCGTCAACTTCCCGACCGGAAAGGCCGGCGGTCAAGACGTCGAGATCGTGCTTCTGATCGACAACAGCTACGCGACAGACCGCAACCTCGCCGAAGGCATCATCGGGCAGATGGAAAAGCTCGGCCTTCGGGTCGTGCTGAATTCGCTCGACGGCAAACAGCGCGATGCGACGAACTATGCCGGCCGCTTCGACTGGATGGTTCACCGAAACGGCCCGGAATATGCGTCCGTCGTGCAGAACACGCCGCAGCTTGGCGCAACGGGTCCGCGCACTAGCTGGCATCACCGCGCGCCGGAGGGTGGACAGGTCGATCTGATGCCGTTCGAGCAGGAGCTTGTCGATACCATCAACAAGTTCATCGCCAGCAACGACAATGCAGAGCGTGTCGCACTGATGAAGCAATATCAGAAGATCGCGACAACAAACCTCGATACGATCGGGCTTACCGAATACCCGGGGGCGCTGATTATCAACAAGCGCTTCGCCAACGTTCCGACCGGCGCTCCGATCTTCATGTTCAACTGGGCGGAGGACACGATCATGCGCGAACGCCTCTTCGTGCCCGCGGACAAGCAGGGTGACTTCGAGCTCTTTGCTGAACAGCTTCCGGGCAAGCCCGGCGAGAAGGGCCTCAGCAACTGATGCCACGCAGCTCCTCCGGTCGCAGGCCGGAGGAGCGCTCCCATCACCCCAACCGACAGAAGGAAACGGCATGTTCAGGTTTCTGCTTGTCCGCATCGCCTCTGCCATTCCGGTGCTGCTTGTCCTCAGCGTAGCGACCTTCGCCATCATCCAGGCCCCGCCCGGAGACTATAGCGATTACATCCGCTCGCAGCTGATCAACCAGGGCGGCGCGTCCTACGAGGAAGCGGAAGCCCAGGCCCAGGCCTATCGCAAGGAGCATGGGCTCGATCAGCCGATGGCGGTGCAATACGTCAACTGGATGACCGGCATCCTGACGCGTGGCGATTTCGGCCACAGCCTCTACTACAACAAGCCGGTTGCCGACGTCGTCGGCGAGCGCCTGCCGCGCACGCTGGCGCTGGCGCTGGTCTGCCACATCCTCGCGTCGGTGATCGGCATTTCCTTCGGCATTATCGCCGCCACCCGGCAATATTCCTGGATCGACAGCCTGCTTTCGACGGTTGCCTTTCTCGGCATGACGGTGCCGCGCTTCCTGATGGCGCTGATCATCGTCTATATCCTCGTCTTCCACTTCAATGTCAGCGAAATCAACAGCTTCCACTCGGCCCGCTACGGCGGCGCGCCCTGGTCCTGGGACAAGTTCGTCGACCTCGTCAAACATGTCTGGCCGGTCGTGGCGATCGCCACCTTTGGCGGGCTCGCCTACAATATGCGGGTGATGCGCGGCAATCTGCTCGACACGCTGAACGCGCAATATGTCGAAACCGCCCGGGCGAAGGGCCTCAGTGAAGGGGCCGTGGTCATGCGCCACGCGGTTCCGAACGCCCTGCACCCGCTGATCATGTATCAGGGCGTCGTGTTGCCCTATATGCTGACGGGCGAGATCGAGACCGCGATCATCTTCGCGCTGCCGACCGTCGGTCCGGCCATCGTCGGCTCGATGTGGGTGGGCGACGTTTATGTCACCGCCACCTTCATGCTGGTGCTGTCGGCCACCCTCATCCTCGGCAACATCATCGCCGACATGCTGCTCGCAGCACTTGATCCGCGCGTGCGTCTGGGAGGAGCCCCGGCATGACCGTCGAGATTGAGACAACCCTTCCGCTCGTTGTCGAGCCCAAGCACGAGCAGCACAATGAAAGCTACCAGGCGCTCGTCTGGCGCCGGCTGAAACGCTCCTGGACGGGCATGCTCGGGCTGGTCCTCGTCGGCCTGCTGATCTTCATGGCGGTCTTTGCCGACTTCCTGTCGCCGGTCGATCCGAAGGCAACGGGTGTCGCCTTCGCGCCGCCGCAGGCGATCAGCTTTGCCGACAAGGACGGCAACTTCGTCTTCCCGCCGCGCAGCTACCCGCTGAGCGAGGGCACGGAGCTTGACCCGATCACCTTTCAGCCGATCATCGGCCCCGATTACGACAATCCGCAGATCCTCGGCTTCTTCATCAAGGGCGCGCCCTACCGCCTCTTCGGCCTGATCCCGGCCGAGCGGCATCTCTTTGGCGCGGTCGATGGTTCGCCGGTGCATCTGCTCGGAACCGACAAGTTCGGCCGCGACGTGCTCTCGCGAATTTTGGTCGGATCGCGCATCTCGCTGATGATCGCGCTGATCGTGGTATCGATCGTGACCTTCGTCGGCACCACCGTCGGCATGGCGTCGGGTTACTTTGGTGGCCGCTTCGACGTCTGGACCCAGCGCTTCGTCGAGCTGGTGCTCGCCTTCCCGCAACTGCCGCTCTATCTGGCGCTGACGTCGCTGATCCCGGTGACGGCGCCGACCAATGTCTTCCTCGCCTTCGTCATCATCGTCATGTCGGCGCTCGGCTGGGCGCAGATGTCACGCGAGGTGCGCGGCAAGACGTTGGCACTCGCCCGCATCGACTATGTGCGGGCGGCGATCGGCGTCGGTGCCAGCGACCGGCGCATCATCTTCCAGCACATCCTGCCGAACGTGATGAGCCATGTGATCGTCGCGGTCACGCTGTCGATCCCGCAGGTGGTGCTCTTGGAATCCTTCCTCGGGTTCCTCGGCTTTGCGGTCAAGCCGCCGCTGATTTCCTGGGGACTGATGCTGCAGGACACGTCCACCTATTCCGTCATCGGGTCCTATCCCTGGATCCTGTCGCCCGTCGCCTTCGTGCTTGTCACAGTCTTCGCCTTTAATGCGCTTGGCGACGGTCTGCGCGACGCCATCGATCCCTATTGAGGAGGACGCTTCATGACTGAGACAATCGACGTCCTCGTAGCCGCGCCCGCCGAGCGCAAGGATCTTACCGAACGAAACGGCCGGCCGATCATCGACGCCCGCAATGTCGCTGTTCGTTTCAAGGTCGAACACGGCATGGTGGAGGCGGTGAAGGACGTGTCCTTCCAGCTCTACCGTGGCGAAACCATCGCCATTGTCGGCGAGTCCGGCTCGGGCAAATCGGTGACGGCGCGCAGCGTCATGGGGCTTCTCTCCAAGCGCGCCACCATCGCTCCGCAATCGCGCATCGACTATGACGGCAAGGACGTGTTGAAGTTCTCGCCGCGCGAGCGGCGCGCCTTGCGCGGCAATCGGCTGGCGATGATCTTCCAGGAGCCGATGAGTTCGCTGAACCCGGTCTATACGGTCGGCACGCAGATCATCGAGGCGATCCGGGCGCACCGCAGGATCAGCCGCCGGGCGGCGATGGAGCGGGCACTGGAACTGCTGCGCCACGTGCGGATCCCGGACCCGGAACTGCGGCTCAATCAGTATCCGCACCAGCTTTCTGGCGGCCAGCGCCAGCGGGTGATGATCGCCATGGCGCTCGCCAACGATCCTGATGTGCTCATCGCCGACGAACCGACGACGGCGCTCGACGTCACCGTGCAGGCGCAGATCCTCAACCTGATCCGCGACCTGCAGCGCGAACTCGGCATGGCGGTGATCCTGATCACCCACGACCTGACGGTCGTGCGGCAGTTCTCCGACTACGTCTATGTGATGCAGTATGGCGAGGTGAAGGAGCACAACACGACGGCTGCGCTCTTCGCCAACCCGTTGCATGCCTATACCAAACGGCTGCTGTCTTCGGAGCCGTCGGGTGCCGCCAAGCCGCTGCCCGACAATGCGCCGATCATGCTTGATGGACGGGACGTGAAGGTCTGCTTCACGCTGAAGAAGGGTGGCCTGTTTCGCCCGCAATTCTCCGAGTTCGTCGCCGTCGACAGGCTGAGCCTCAATCTGCGCAAGCATGAGACGCTGGGGCTCGTCGGCGAATCCGGCTCGGGCAAGACGACCTTCGGCCAGGCGCTGATCCGTCTCATCAATGCCGATGGCGGCGAGGTCTTCTTTGACGGTATCCCGATCCACGACAAGGACCGGACCGCGATGCGGCCCTTGCGTTCGCGCATCCAGATCGTCTTTCAGGATCCCTTCGCCTCGCTCAATCCGCGCATGTCGATCGGCCAGATCATCGAGGAGGGGCTCGTCGTCAACGGCATAGGTCAAAACCGCAAGGAGCGGCTCGACCGGGTGGTGGACGCGCTCAGCGCCGCCGGCATGCCGGGCAACATCCTGTCGCGCTTCCCGCATGAGTTTTCCGGCGGCCAGCGCCAGCGCATCGCGATCGCTCGGGCCATTGCGCTCGAGCCGGAATTCATCCTGCTCGACGAGCCGACATCGGCGCTCGATCTCTCCGTCCAGGCCCAGATCATCGAGCTCCTGCGCAAGCTGCAGGACGAGCGGGGCTTGAGCTATCTGTTCATCTCCCATGACCTCAAGGTCGTGCGCGCGCTCTGCCACCGGGTGGTGGTGATGCAGCATGGCAAAATCGTCGAGGAGGGGCCGGTGAGCGAAATCCTTTCCAATCCCAAGACCGCCTACACCGAACGGCTCGTTAAAGCCGCCTTCGATGTGGCAGCATGACCACGAGAAAACAGAGGCAATCCATGACCAGACAACCCAAGATCACCTTCATCGGCGCTGGATCCACCGTCTTCATGAAGAACATCATCGGCGACGTGCTGCAGCGGCCGTCCCTGTCCGCCGCAACGATCGCGCTGATGGACGTCAACCCGCAGCGCCTTGGTGAAAGCGAGATCGTCGCCGGCAAGCTGGTGCGCACGCTCGGCGTCAAAGCCAAGATCGAGACCCATTCCAACCAGCGCAAGGCGCTCGAAGGTGCCGATTTCGTCGTCGTCGCCTTCCAGATTGGTGGTTATGAGCCCTGCACGGTCACCGATTTCGAGGTTCCGAAGAAATACGGCCTGCGCCAGACGATCGCCGACACACTCGGCGTCGGCGGCATCATGCGGGGCTTGCGCACCGTGCCGCATCTCTGGAAGATCTGCGAGGACATGCTCGAGGTCTGCCCCAACGCGATCCTGCTGCAATACGTCAACCCGATGGCGATCAACACCTGGGCGATCGCCGAGAAGTATCCGACGATCCGCCAGGTTGGCCTTTGCCACTCCGTCCAGGGCACGGCCTTCGAACTGGCGCGCGATCTCGATATCCCGGTGTCGGAGATCCGCTACCGCGCCGCAGGCATCAACCACATGGCCTTCTATCTGACGTTCGAACACAAGCAGGCCGACGGCAGCTTCCGCAATCTCTATCCGGATTTGGTGCGTGGCTACCGCGAGGGACGTTTTCCGAAGCCCAGCCACTGGAACCCGCGCTGCCCCAACAAGGTTCGCTATGAGATGCTGACGCGGCTCGGTTACTTTGTCACCGAAAGCTCGGAGCACTTTGCCGAATACACGCCCTATTTCATCAAGGACGGCCGTCCGGATCTGATCGAGAAGTTCGGCATTCCACTCGACGAATATCCGAAGCGTTGCGTCGAACAGATCGAGCGCTGGAAGGGGCAGGCGGCAGCCTTCAAGGAAGCCGAGACGATCGAAGTGGCCGAGAGCCACGAATATGCCTCCTCGATCATGAACTCGGTCTGGACCGGCGAACCCTCGGTGATCTACGGCAACCTCCGCAACAACGGCTGCATCACCTCGCTGCCGGCAAACTGCGCCGCGGAAGTTCCCTGCCTGGTCGACGCATCGGGCATCCAGCCGACCTTCATCGGCGACTTGCCGCCGCAGCTGACGGCGCTGATCCGCACCAACATCAACGTTCAGGAACTGACGGTCCAGGCGCTGGTGACCGAGAACCGTGAGCACCTCTATCATGCCGCGATGATGGACCCGCACACGGCGGCCGAACTCGACCTCGACCAGATCTGGTCGCTCGTCGACGACCTGCTCGTCGCCCATCGCGACTGGATCCCGGAATGGGCGCGAGTTTCGAAAAAGGTCCAGGCGGCTTAGCTCTTTCTCCCGGCTAAGCTGCGATCGAGCCCCGGAACTGCTGTTCCGGGGCTTGTCCTTTCACTACAGCGCCGCGCGTCTTGTCAGACGCGCAAAGGTCGCTGTAGCACTTTGAATTGCTGCATGTTTTTGTCCTTTGATCGGAGACGATTAAAGGAAACATCCAGTTAGGCTTCAACGCCTTGCGAAAGCGGCAGCACAATGCGCATGCAAGCGCCGCCGGACGCCGAGCGGGCGACATCGACGTAACCGCCGTGCAGATGGGCGATTTTCTGCACGAGATTGAGCCCAAGGCCGGCGCCCTTGCCGTCCTTGCGCAGCCGCTGGAACGGCTCGAATATCTTGTCCGTCTCGCTGCGCGGTATTCCGTCGCCGTCGTCGCACACATCGATCGAACCTTGCGAGTCGACCTTAACCGTGATCGTGCCCCGGCGACCGCCATGGTCGATGGCGTTCTGTACGAGATTGGTAAGCGCCCGCTCCAACGATGCTTCGTCCCCCGTCACCATGACAGGGCGTTGATCTGCCTCGAAGGTCATCTCGTAGCCCGCTCCGAAGGCAAGTGGTGCGAGCGCAACGATCACCCGCTCGGCAAGCGCTGCGAGATCGACGGGCCTGAACTCGTCCTTTTGGGCATCGAGACGTTCGAGGTCGAGCAACTGGCCTGCCAGAATTGAAAGGCGCGTCACGTCCTCGTTGAGTCGGGTCTTGTCCGGTCCCGGTGGAAGCGACGCGATACGGGCGCCGAGGATGGCGACCGGTGTGCGCAGTTCATGCGCCGCCTGCGCCAGAAAGCGCTTATGTCTTGTATACCCGTCATCAAGCCGCACCAGCGCATCGTTGACCGCCGTCACCAGCGGCAGGAATTCCGAGGGAACGTCCGCGACCGGCATCTGGATGCCGCGCTGGTCATATTCGATATGCGCTGCATGCGAGGCGGCGTGTGACAGGCCCGACAGCATCCTGCGAACGACGATCGGCGTGACCACCACGGTCGCAAACGCCAGAAGCAGCAGCATCGGCACGAAGATCGTGAGGAAGGCGCCGGTCGTGCTGAGCAGAAGGCGGCTCAAGGTCAGCTCCCCTTCTGTGCCGCTGAATATCTGGACGCTGCCGGCCGGGGACTCGAGCCATTTGACAACGGCTTCCGGGCGCGCGTTCTTGTCCGGGGAAAGCCTGAAGCGGGCGTCGTTCATGTGCTCGAGGCCGGCGGTCGCAAAGGCGAAGGCGTCGGGCACCTCTCCTTCGGAGCCTTCCTTGTCACGCACGATGAACCAGATGTTCCCCGCCTGCTGACGCAACCGGGTCAAGTCAGGCGTTTCCTGAAGGACGAGGTCGCCGTTCTGATTGCGGGTGATGGCATCCTTTAAGACGTCGACATTGCCGTTCTCGTAGCCGTCAATGAGATAGCCGGTCACCCAGAGCAAACCGACGGCAATGGCGATCACGACCAGGGTCGCGACCGTCTCGAACAGCACCAGCCAGCCGACGAGACGCCATTTGAACGAATGCGAAGCGCTGCCGCTCATGAGCCTTCCCGCAAGAGGTAGCCGACGCCGCGGATGCCGTTGATGATCACGCCGGCGTCCGCCTGCTGCAGCTTGCGGCGGACGCGCGAGATATGGGTGTCGAGTGCGTTGGACTGGATTTCGTCGTCGAGGCCGAACACCGCTTCCATCAAGGCGGCGCGCAGCACCATCCGGCCCATGCGGCGGGTGAGGGTTTCGAGCACCAGAAGCTCGCGCCGCGGCATTTTCAGCGATGTGCCGGCCACGCTTGCCTCGCAATGCGCGAGGTCGAAGGAGAAGCGCCCGGCCGTGACTATGTCGGACTGCACAGGGATCGGCCGCCGCGCCAACGCCCGCAGTCGCGCCAGCAGCTCCTCAAAGGCAAAGGGTTTGCCGATGTAATCGTCGGCCCCACCATCGAGCCCTGCAACCCGGTCGGCGAGGTCGTCGAGTGCGGTCAGCACCAGCACGGGCACGTTGTTGCCGCGCGCCCGTATCTTGGGGATGAGCGAGAGCCCGTCACCATCCGGAAGCTTGCGGTCGAGCACGATGACATCGTAGACCGCATCGCGCAGGATCAAGGCCGCTTCGGCGAGGTCGCGCGCATGATCCGCGATCATCCTGTGATTGCTCAACGCCGCCCTCAGCGCATCCGCGAGTTCCTTCTCATCCTCGACCAGCAAGACCCGCATGATTGCGCTTCACCTCGTGCAAATGTCGTTACGCGCGCGCAACGTAGTGCCGCTTCATTGAGGGAACCTGTCATTCGTCCTATGGGGCAAATGCTGGTTCGATCGGTATCTTCAAAGAGGGCGTTCCTTCCGTAGGATGCCGCAAGCTAATCCCGATCGCCAGCATTGCACAATCATTCGTTGCGAGCGCGGCGCATGACATGCTGTCTCAATGTTGATCCTTAGGCTGTGCGACAATCGCTCGTGGGCATGCGTTCCGCGAGATATCGCCAAAGGGCCTGGATCAGGACGCATGAAAATCGGGAACCGAAGGTGGCGTTCGCGCCACGCACATGGAGATCGACCCGGCCGCAACCCAGCCACGGGGTGGGCTGCGGCGATCCATTCCTCAAGGCTTCTGCAGTACGCGGTTCTGGCATTCGCGCTTGCCATGGCTGGCTGCGTCGGCCCGGACGTGACGCCGACGAACAGGCGGCTGGAATTGACGACCGGAGCCGTCCCGCTGCAGCAACCGACGCCGGATGCCGACGACACGGGTATCATTCTTGCGTTTTCCGGGGGCGGCGCCCGCTCGGCTGCGTTCGGCTATGGTGTGCTGTCGGCTCTGGCGGAGGCGCCATCGCCAGGGGTAAGAGGACGCAAGCTCGCGGACGAGGTTGCCGTCGTCGCCGGCGTTTCTGGCGGGGCGGTGCTTGCGTCGTACTTCGCACTTTACGGCCGCCCAGGCCTCGCCGACTTCCGCGAGCGCTTTCTCGGGCGAAACGTCGAGGCGTCGCTCCGGTTGTCGTTTTCGCCGGGGAACATCCTGCGCGGCTATCAGGGCGGGGTGAACGACCGGTCCGGCTTGCCCGCCTGGCTTGATGCGAACCTGTTCAAGGGCGCAACGCTCGGCACGGTGGCGCGCCCGGGCCATCCGCGCCTGGTGATCCATGCGACCGACCTCTACAACCGCGCGCCGTTCATCTTCGACCGTGAATCTTTCACTGCCATTTGCAGCGATTTTGACGACTATCCGCTCGCCTATGCTGTCGCGGCCTCGGCCGCCGTCCCGGTCGTCTTTGCGCCCTTGACCTTGCAGAACTTCCGGACGGGTTGCGAGGCGCTGCCTGAAAAGGCTGCCCCGGTTGCCGGATCACGCGCAGCGGGTTCGCTTGTCGCAAGCGAGTACGCCGACGCCCTTCGGCGATACGAAACAGCAAAAGACCTGAACTACCTCAAGCTCTACGACGGCGGTCTGGTGGATGGCGTCGGAACACAGAGTCTGTTGCATCTGATGGTGCGGTCTGCACCCGAACCCATTCCCGAGGAGCGGGCCCAGCGCTTGAGGCACGTGATCGTCATCGTCGTGGATGCCTCGACCCGGATCGGAGGGGATCTGTCGAAAACCGTCGATAGCCCCAAGGCGCCGGACGCGATTGTCGCGGCCATCGACGCGATGATCAACATTCCCAATCTCCAGAGTTTCGATGCCTTCCGCAATCATCTGCCGGCATGGCGCGACAGGTTCGTGAAGTGGCGTTGCGGTAACGGGAGGGCGAAACGGAACTGCGGCGATCTCGATGTCGACGTCGTCCGGCTGGCCTTGACCGACATCGTCGACCCGCCGGTGGCACGGCGGATCATGACGCTCCACAACAGACTGACATTGGATGCGAAGGATGTCGATTTCCTGTCGGGCCTCGGCCGGCGGCTGCTTATCGAACATCCCGGATACCAGCGATTCCTGGACCGCATCAGGCGGGGCACCACGGATGGGCGTATCAGCGCCTTGTCGAATTGGCGCTGAGGCAATCTCAAATAACAGTAAATACTAATACAACCTCTCTGAATAAGGCTTTCGATGTGATAAACTCATCGCGGGAGCAACAGCCGGCTTAGGAGATGCCGGCCTCCGTTTCATCTCGCAGTTCAGTCGTTCGTGGATGTCGAGGCAGTGTCTCCACCATGCCGGACCAGGTCAGGCCGTCCGCAAAGTCGACCATTGACCGAAACTCGGATTGGGAGGTGTATGATGGTTCGCAAATTGTTTCTCATCTTGGCTGCCGCGGCGTCCGCGCTTGCGATCAACGGAGCCGCTTGGGCCGATTTCACGGTCCTCGTGCCATCGAGCAGCGAGGGGGACGGCCTTAGGGCTGCTGCCGACGACTACTCGAAGATGAAGGGCACGAAGGTGGAGATCGTGCAGGCGCCCTATGCCAACGTCTTCGAACAGGGAGCCAATGCAGGGGCAACCAAATCCGGCGTATTCGACATCATTCTGATGGATGACCCGTGGATTCCGTTTTTCGCCGAGAACGGACATCTCGAGGATTTGACACCATACTTCAAGAAAGCGGGCCTGGAGGGGCCGGACACCGACTTCCTGTCGAAGTCGCTGGCGATCTGCCGCAACCCTTACAATACCGGCCCCTATGTTTGCCTGCCCTATGTGGGAAACGCCCAGATGTTCTTCTATGACGCCGCCAAGTACAAGGAAGCCGGCGTCGACGCTCCCAAGACCTGGGATGACGTCTTGAAGGCGAGCCAGGCGCTGACCAAGGACGGCGGCGGCCGCTATTTCGGTTATGTCTTCCGCGGCGGTCAGGGTAACCCGGTCGTGGCCGACTTCATGCCGATCTTCTGGTCCTACGGCGCCGATATGTTCAACGCGGATCGCACAAAGGTGACGATCGACACGCCGGAAGGCGCGGCCGCGATGAAGACCTTCATGGCGCTCCGCGACGTTTCGCCAAAGGGGATCGAGAGCTACAACGCCAACGAAGTGGGCACTGCGCTTGCCGCCGGCACCGCCGCCTCGTCAATCAACTGGCCGAACTGGGTTGCGACCTTCGAGGATCCGAGCCAATCGAAAATGGTCGGCAAGATCTCCTACAGCCCGATCCCGGCGGGCACGAAAGCGGGCAGCTCGGAAATCGGCCATTGGACCATGGGCATCATGTCGGCCTCCAAGAACAAGCAAGAAGCCTTCGACTTCATGCTGTGGGCGACTTCGCCCGAGCAGATCAAGATCTCCGCCGAGCGCGGCAACCCACCGGTGCGGACCTCGGTCTTTACCGACCCGGAACTGACCAAGCAGGAGAAATTCCGCCACTACCCGGTGCTGATGGAGGCGATCCAGGCCTCGACGCCACGGCCGCGCCATCCGAAGTGGCCGGAGATCGAAAATGCCTTCGGCATCGAGCTTTCCAAGGTGGTCGCGGGCACGATCACGCCCGAGGAAGCGCTGAAGAACTCACAGGCAGCGGTCGAAGAAATCACCGGCCTTAAATAGGCGGAGGCATATATCGGCGGGGCCACAGACCCTACTCTCGCGGCCGCACCGGCATCGGTCCGGTGGGGTCGCACTTGAGGTCTGTATGGACAGCGCCTGCGGGAGAAATCGATGTTGAAGCCCGGCAAAGGCATACCGGCGGCGTCGCTCCGACTGGGTGGCGCACTCGAACATTGGACCGAGCGGCACCTGCGCTACCTGATGCTGGCGCCGACCATGCTCATCCTTCTGGCGCTGACGATCTTCCCCAGCCTCTACATGTTCTATGCGGCGGTCCACAAGATCAGCCCCAATCCCGACCTGCCCTGGCAATTCGTCGGTCCAGGCAATTTTGCGCGGCTCTTGACCGATGCACAATTTCACGCCGCGCTGCGCAACACTGCAGTCTTTACCATCGTTTCCGTGTCAGTGGAGTTCGTGCTCGGTCTCGGCCTGGCGCTGCTTCTTGATCGGTTCATTCGCCGGCTCACCTTCTTGAAGACTGTGCTGATGATCCCGATGATGCTGCCGCCAATCGCCGTCGCGATCACCTGGAAGATCATCTACGAGCCACAGTTTGGCGTCCTCAACGAAATCATGTTCCGTCTCGGCCTTCCACTGCAGGCCTGGGCGGGCGACGTGAACCTTGCGATGTTTTCGATCATCGTTGCCGACGTCTGGCAATGGACGCCTTTCATCTTCCTTCTGATGCTGGCGGGGCTGGCAAGTCTCCCGGTCGAGCCCTACGAGGCGGCCGCGCTCGATGGCGCCTCGTCCTGGCGGCAGTTCTGGGACCTGACGCTGCCGTTCCTCAAACCGGTGATTGCCATTGCCTTGCTGCTGCGCGTCATGGATGCGCTGCGCCTATTCGATCTCGTCTTCATCCTGACGGGAGGAGGTCCCGCCGATCGCACCAAGGTTCTGAGCCTCTATATCTACCAGGTCGCCTACCGCTTCGCCGATCCCGGCTACGCGGCGGCGATATCGCTGTTCGTCCTGTTCGTGACGATCGTTCTCAGCACCTGGTTCATGAAACGCATGCGGCTGGCGGATTGACGATATGGCGACGACGACCCTCCCCACACGCAGCCGCACCAGAGAATGGCTCATCCGCCTGTCCGCCTATCTGGCGATCCTCGTCGCCTTGGTGTTCACGCTTTTCCCGATCTATTGGATCGCCGCGAACTCGTTCAAGTTCGACATCGATATCTTCGCCGTGCCGCCCGAATGGCTGCCGCGCAACCCGACATTGAAGCACTATGACGAAGCCTTCATTCAGCGACCGTTCCTGCGTTACGCGCTGAACAGCTTCCTCGTCGCGGCCGGCACGACCATCGTTTCCGTGGTTTTTGGTACGATGGCGGGTTATGCGCTGGCGCGCTTCAGCTATCCCTGGCAATGGCGTAAGCAGATTTCCTTCTGGATACTGTCGACGCGGATGATGCCGCCGATCGTCAGCATCATCCCGCTCTACCTGTTCTTCAACTACTTCGACATGCTCAACACGAAGTCGGCGCTGATCATCGCCTACACAGCCTTCAACCTGCCGTTCGCCACCTGGATGATGAAGAGCTATTTCCAGGACCTGCCGGTCGAACTGGAAGAGGCGGCGATTGTCGACGGCGACACGCGCTGGGGCGCCTTCCTCCATGTCGCTTTGCCGCTCGCCAGGCCCGGGCTTGCGGCGACGGCCATCTTCTGCCTGATCATCTCCTGGAACGAGTTCCTGCTTTCCCTGATCATCACGCTCACCGAGCAGTCGCAGACGCTGCCGATCGGCATCGCCGGGCGGGTGACGCAGTACAAGACCTATTGGGGGGAAATCAGCGCCGCCGGCTTCATGGCCTGCGTGCCGATCGTCATCTTCGCTTTCATCGTTCAGAAGCATCTCGTCCGGGGGCTGTCTCTCGGGGCGGTCAAGGGGTGAGACGATGGCGTCCGTCACGTTCAACAACGTCTCCAAGAAGTTCGGCGAATTCGTCGCGGTGGCCGACTTCAATCTGGAGGTTCGGGACAAGGAGTTCCTGGTCCTGCTCGGGCCTTCCGGCTGCGGCAAGACCACGACGATGCGCATGGTTGCCGGTCTCGAGGAGGCGACATCGGGTGACATCTTCATCGATGCGGTACGCATCAATGGCGTGCTGCCGAAATACCGCGACGTGGCGATGGTCTTCCAGTCCTATGCGCTCTATCCGCATTTAACCGTCGAGGAGAATATCGGCTACCCGCTCAGGATCCGCAAAGTGCCTGAGGAGGAACGCAAGCAACGTATCGCCGAGGTCGCACGCCGGGTGGAACTCGAGACCATGCTCTCCCGCCTGCCGAAGGAGCTCTCCGGCGGCCAGCGCCAGCGCGTCGCGCTCGCCCGTGCGATCGTGCGCACGCCGCGCGTCTTTCTCATGGATGAGCCGCTCTCCAATCTCGACGCCAAGCTGCGCACCCAGATGCGCGCGGAGCTGAAACATCTTCAGCACGAGTTGCAGGTCACGACGATCTACGTCACGCATGACCAGATCGAGGCGATGACGCTGGCGCATCGGGTGGCGGTCATGAACAAGGGTGTGATCGAGCAACTGGGAACGCCGCGGGAAATCTACAGCAATCCGCGCACGCTGTTCGTCGCCGGCTTCATCGGCTCTCCGCCGATGAACCTCATCCCGGGGGAGGCACGCGACGGAGTGTTCACAAGCGCCGGCTTCAGGGTCGGCGGGCTTGGCCAGGCGACCGTTCCCCGCGCCGTCCTCGGTGTTCGCCCGGAAGATGTCCAGGCAACGAGCGCCGCAGACGCCGATGTCAATCTGGTTGCGCCCATCTATTCGGTCGAGCTCACCGGCGAGAACACGCTGGTCAGCCTGCGGCTCGGTGCTCAATTGCTGACCTTGCGTGCAGACAAGAATTTCGCCGGCCAGATCGACCAGCCGATCGGCATCAAGGTCGTGGCCGACCGGGTGTTTCTCTTCGATGGCGAGTCTCAGCGTCGTGTCGACTTCTGATTTCCGGTTGGCGGCCGCAGTCGTCGCGATCACGTTTGCGGCAGGGGCTGCCGTCGCTGATGACGGCCCGATCACCGGCAATCCGCTCGTCGATATTCCCGCCGGCACCTTCGTCTTCGGTCGCGATAATGGCCCGGACAACGAACGTCCGCGTCGGCAATTGCTAGGCGGTGCGTTTGCGATCAACCGCACCGAAATCACCAATCGTCAGTATCAGGATTTCGTGGCTGCGACGGGTCATCGCCCCGCCTTCTATGCCGGTCACCCGCTTCTCGGTTTGGACGATCATCCTGTCGTCGGCGTAAGCTGGGCGGACGCCGATGCCTTTTGCCGTCACTACGTCCTCACCCTTCCGTCGGAGCAGCAATATGAAAGAGCGGCGCGCGGAACCGAGGGACTGGCGTTCCCTTGGGGCATGGCGCCGGCGGATTATCGGCGGGTCAATGCCGGCACGACGATCTGTTGCTCCGGCGATGCGAGCGACGGCTATCCGATGACCGCGCCGGCGATGTCATTTGCCGCCGGCGCGAGCGGCGAGGGGGTGCTCAATCTCATCGGCAATGTCTGGGAATGGACCAGCGATCTCTATGTGCCCCATGAACCCAAGGGAGCCATGGGTGGCAGATCGTATCGCGTACTGCGCGGCGGGTCCTGGAACAGCGATTCCGCGCATCTTACCACAACCTATCGTTTGGCCTATGATCCGGATTTCCGGTTCTCGGCCAATGGCGGCTTCCGATGCGTCCGTTCCGGCAGATGACGATCCTCGTCGCCTTTTTGCTTCTGGCAGCAGGTGCCGCTGCCGAGCCGAAGGTCGCGCCAGGCTATCGGCTCGAAAGCTTCAGCAAAACCGGCGCCGCCTTCGCCGGCCTTTCTCGCGATGGCGAGGCTCTGCTCGTCACCGATCTCGCCAGTGGCCGGCTCTATCGCGGCACGCCGGGCGGCGATTTCGATGCGTTCGGTCCTGTCTTCCCCCATGGGCTCGATGTGATCGGCGATCCGACCGGTCCCTATCGCGTGTTTCGCGTCGGTGACAAACTGATCGTCGCCCAAGGCTGGACGCCCGCAAACGGCGATGAGGGACCCTATGACCATGCGCTCATCGCGATCGACGGTACCGGCAGACGCCATGTTATCAGCGCCGATTTCTGGAACCCGTTCGACCTTGTCGCCGTCGAGGATGCCTATTACGTCGTCGACTCCGCGCGCAACAGTGTCGAGCGTCTTGGGGTCGATGGCCGCAAGCAGACGATGATGAGCTTCCGCCGCCTGCAGCAACAGGCGACCGCGTTGGAGACGCTCTCGCCGACGGAGTTCAAGGGTGAAGACAGCTACGAAGTCGACGCCGTGCCGACCGGTATCGCGCTTCGCGAGGGGCGCCTCTATGTCGCGCTGTTCGGCGGCTTTCCCTTCCTCGCCGCTGCCGGAAAGGTCGTTTCGATGGCCGAGAAAGGCGATCGCACGGAGGTGCGGCCGGACGTTGAGGGCCTGAACGCACCGGTCGCCATCGCCTTCGACGACGAAGGACAGATGCTCATCCTCGAACACGGCCTATACGACCAGCAGCAAGGGTTCCGGTCAGGAAGCGGCCGGCTGTTGCGGCTCGACAAGGCGACGGGCCGCCGCGAGACGGTTGTCGGTGGGTTGACGCGACCGGTCTCCATCCTCGTCTGGGATGTGAGGCAGATCGTCATCTCCGAACTTGGCGGCACGCTCCTCTTCCTGACGCGCGAGGAGAGGCGCTGACGTCGCAGTTGCCGGGGCTGACTATCGTGACCTCATGCAGCAAATCAAAGTGCTACGGCGACCTTGCGCGTCTGATATGACGCGCGGCGCTGCAGAGTGTGACCGAGCCTCAACTCGCCCGCGCCTCCAGCCAGTTTTGCCACTCCGCCTCGCTGCCGTGGAAGACGTTGAGGTCGATCTTGCCGTCGACGCCGTGCGACAGGCCCGAGCCCGAATACTGCCAGAACAGCCACTTGCGGTTCGGGTAGACCTTGGACGGATGCTGGGCCACGGCGCGCAGCCAGAACGGATACTTCTGGAACGCGCCCTGCAGGTTGTCGGCATAAAAGTCCGGGGCGGTGTAGATGATCGGGCGCTGGCCGTAATGCGCCTCGAGCTTGTCCATGAACACCTGCATCTTTTCGCGCACGCGTTCGGGCGACAGGCGGCGCTTGCAGCTCGATTCGCCGTTGTATTCGACGTCGATCACGGGCGGCAGCGCGCCGGGCTCGCGCGGAACGTTGCGAATGAACCAGTCGGCCTGCTCGCCGGCGGTGCGGCACCAGTAGAAGAAGTGATAGGCACCGCGGCGCATGCCGGCCGCCTTGGCGGCGCGCCAGTTCTTCTTGAACATCGGGTCCAGATGGTCGCCGCCGTCGGTCGCCTTGATGAAGGCGAAGTTGGCCCCTTGAGTGCGCAGCTTCGGCCAGTCGATCTCGCCCTGCCAGCGTGAGACATCGACGCCGTGAACGGCCATCTTGCGCGGATTTTTGGCGCGGCCGAAATTGATCGGCTTGGCGTCGCGGAAACGGTGACCGTAGACCCGCGAACGGCCCTGCGGCATCGCCTGCGTCACCGGATTGTCCGGCGCGACGAAGGCGACCGGACGCGCGCCCGGAACGGGCGTGGCCAAGGTCGTCGTGGTCGTCGTGGTATTGGCCGCGGGCGCGAAGGCTTCGGGTTCGGGAACCGGGCCGGCCCAGGCGAGCATTTCCTGCGGCGGTGCGGATTGGACGTTCTGCGGCGGCGTGACCTCGGCCACCCTTGCGCCGACATTGGCGGCGGGTACCGGCGCGGCCGAAAGCACGACCGAGCTGGTCGTTTCGCGCGAGGGCCGCGGTGCGATCGTGTCCAGGCTCGAACTGGAAGAGCAGCCGGAAACTAGGCCGGCAAAGATGATTGCGGTCGCAGCTGAAAGACGCATGGGCACCCGTACGCAAAACAAGGTCGACGGCGATCGCCGGCCGACAGGTGTGAAATAGCTAACGGAAGCTTACCCAAAAAGTTTGAATCCAATCTTACCAAGCCGACCCAACTTCACGCACTGGAGGTTGCAATTACGGGGCAGATTGACGCAGACGCCGGGACGCTCTCAACCAGGGCTATTTAACGCCGAGGCTCGTTCGTTGTCGCTGGCCGGTCCGATATTCGAGATTGCGGGCAATGGTCTCGTCAAGCGCGCCCGAGGCGTCGGTGATCATCGTTGGCGCAAAATGCGCACGGAAGCCTTCGCCGACCCGAAAGGCCGGCGTGTAGAGCGGCCCAAGCGGCTGCGTCGTCGTGACATAGGTGAGATTGCCGTCGCTGCCCGAACGCGTCGGAAGACCATGGCGATGCATGACCGAGGGCAAGGCGAGGCGCAGGCTGTTGGCCAGCAGATGGATCATCTGCCGGCCCGAAAGCGAGCGACGGTAATTGCGGTAGAAGCCCAGGCAATGGCGCAGGATTTGGGTCCGATTGCCGTCGAGACGCGACAGCTTGCGGGCAAACAAGGCGACGTCGTCAAGGTTGTCGAGGGGATGGGTCATCAGCGTGAACCCATCCATGTCGCGCAGTTTGGCAGAAGGAAGGAAGCGGCCCTCTGCGGCGCATTCGTCAAACAGGGGTGTGCCCAGCAGCGGGATCGTCAGGCTCAGGAAGGCCGGCAATGGCATTCTGCTTTCGCCGGTGATGAAGGCGAGTTCGTCCTGCATCGCCTGCATCGTCTGCGACGACGGATCGAACATCAGCCCGTACTGGAAGGCGACACCGGCCTTCAGGCAGGTCTGAATGGCTTCCAACTGCGGCACCACCAGGTTCTGTTTCTTCTGGTAGCGCTTCAACTGCGCTTCGTTGAGCGTCTCGACGCCGCTGAAGAGGCCGAGACAGCCGGCCGCGCGCACCGCTTCGAGATTGTCGGGATCGCGAAAGAAATCTCCGGTGACGAGCGCAATCCATCCCTGAAACAGTCCCTCTTTCCAAAGCGAGCGGATCAGGTCGAGCTTGGCATGGAAGGCGTCCTTGCTGTTTCCGTAGAAATTGTTGTCGATGAACAGCACGTATTTCTTGGCCGGGACATTGCGCAATTGCGCTTCGATATAGCCGAGGTCGTAGCTGTGATAGCGCCGGCCTTCGGCGGTGAGCGCACAGAAGCTGCACTTGAAATTGCAGTAGCGGCTCGTCTCGACATAGCTGACCGGGCCGCCCCAGCCGGCGAGGTCGAAGCGCGGCAGGATCGTCTCGGAGACGGCCCATTCGCCAAAGACCTCCTTGATAACCGCCTGCATCTCCTCGACGTCACCTTCGCAGGCGTAGTCGAAGGTTTCGGCGCTCGAAACCGGCAGATTGCGGACGACCGGTCCGCCGGCGACGATGACGCAGCCTGGAGATTTCGTGCGGGCATAGGCGGTCAGATGGCGCATCCGGTCGAAGGCGGCGGTGACCCCGGTCAGCACCAGCATGTCCAGTTCCGCGAAGGCCGCCTCGTCGACGAGCGGCCCGTCGTGAAATTCGCTGTAGGCGCGAAGGCTCACGCGATCGCGGGCAAAGGCGCCCGCCAGGAACAGGTGGCCGGTTCCCTGCGGGATGAAGTCGGGGCGACCTTCCGGATTTCTGGTCTCGTCGAAATGCGCAAGCACGATTAGGACGCGAGGCACTCGATACTGGTTCACGCATGGCCTCCCTCAAACGCAACAACCGGGACATGGGGCGGAAACGCGGCCTGATCGAGCTGGAGGACCTCGCCCCAGGTGTTTTGCCGAACGGCAAACATTGTCTCCAAGGCCTGCCACGCCGCAGCATCCTTCGGCCCCGCCGGGTGGCGAAACGAGGCGAGCGCCACGGCCGGCATCTCCAATTGTATCGCCTCTGCGAAGGCGTATCGCGCCACCCGCTCGGCGCGTCGTTGCTGGCCGAGATGCAGGTAAATGGTCGCCTCGCCGAGTGCTGCCGTTGGGCGGCCGATCGGATAGACGCGTGCGAACCGCTCGAGCTTTCGCAGGACAAGCTGCGCCGCTGCCGGGTCGCCGCCCTCCGTGTCGCTCGCGACGTCGAACAGCCGGGCGAGCGCCGGCAGGGTTCGCGTCTTCATCGCCGGGTTGAGCGTCTGGCACCAGGAGAATGCCCGTTCGAACCACGCCTTTGCTTCGCCTCCATCACCTTGCCGCCGGGCGGCTTCCGCGAGAAGAGACGCACCCTCGATGCAGTGCACGAGTTCCAGTCCGTCGGCCTTTGCGGTGATGATCTGCCTGAGTTCATCGAGATCGGCGTCGATGGCGGCCCATCGGCCAAGCGCCGCATGGCCCCTGAGGCGGCCGAGCAGGCCGCAGCCGAGCACCTGGGTGTCGCCGCGCCTGCGGCCCTCTTCGCAGATGCGCTGAACCAGGATTTCCCATGGTGCAATGCCTTCGAAAGCGGAGGTCAGCAGCCAGGGGCCGGAAATCGTCTCGAGGCCAACGGCCACTTCGCACCAACGTCTCAAATCGCCGACGGTCGAGGCGTTGTTGAGGCCGGCCTCGAACGCCCGCTTGCCTTCGCGCCAATGGCCTATGCCGATTTGGTACATGCCCGACAAAAGGTCGACGCGCACGCGCGTTCCCAGTTGATCCACGCGCTCCGAAAGGGCGGCGGCCAATCGGCTGTAGTGCTCGGCCTGTTTGTGAAGCGGGATCACGCCGCATATGGCGCCGAGGCTCGCGTAATTGGTGGCGGTCGTCGGCGAGACATATTTGTTTCTTTCGGCGAGGTTCGTCGCCCGAAGCGTCGCATGGATCAGCCGCAGCTTCTCGCTGGTGAAGTAGTAGATCCGCGTCAGGTCCTCATGCGCCTTTGCCGCGAGAAGGAAAGGATCGGATGGTGACCGCGAGATCTCGCGTTCCAGGATCCAGTCCTTGTCTCCATGGGTCACGCGACGCCACACCTGTTCGGCAAGATCGAGAACGAGATGCAGCGCAAGGCCGGCCGAGGTGCGCGGAAGCGGCAGGCCGGAAAGCCGTAGGCCCTCCTCATAGGCATGCCTTGCAGCTTCGGCCCGGCCGAGATTGAGACTGGCCTCCCCGAGCAGGAAACAGGCGGCCGCCCGCCGGGCAGGCGTGATCGTGATCGAGAGCTCGCGCGCGGTCTTGAAAAAGCGCTCGATCAGGTCGACGACAGCGGCATTGTCGAACTGGCGCAGACGCAGCTCGGCTACACGATCCAGGTAGTTGAATGCCTGCGCTGCATCGCCGGCGCGCTCCCAATGGCTCAATATGCGCGGCAGATTTTCCGCATTGTCGGGCTGCCCGCTCTCTTCCATCGCCTGGGCGATGGCGCGATGTGCCTCACGGCGCTGTTCCGACAGCATGCTGTCGTAAATGGCCTGGCGGATGACGGCGTGGCTGAATGTGAAACGGCCCGGACGGTCGTCCATGGGTTTGATCAGATGGGCCGCCTGCAGCCGCTCGATGCTTGCCTCGATGTCCAAGGCGGACTTCCTGATCGGTGAAAGCGCCTGGAGTTCGGCGATGGAAAAGGTCGCGCCCATGGCGCTTGCGATCTTCAGGAGAGCCTGGAGCTCAGCCGGGAGCTGGTCGGTTCGGGCGATCACGGTGACCTTGGCCGTATTGAGCAAGGTCGCTTCGTTCGAACGGGCTTCGGCGAGCGACAGGGGGACCTGGGTTTCCGCAGCCTTCGGCAATCGCCGTTCGCCGATCATCCGGCAGATTTCGCGTATGAGCAGCGGGTTTCCCGCCGACTGTGCATAGACCGCTTCGCAAAAGCCATCTGCCGGGGAGTTGCTGCCGATCGACGCGCGCACCAGTGAAATCGTGCCCTCGAAATCGAGGGGCAAGAGATCAAGTGTCTGCGCACCATTGTAATGTTGTCCGGTCCACCGCGTCAGGTCCTGTTGCGTCCTGGCCGTGCGGGTTGACACAACGACCGGGATCGGCGCCGTTCCGGAAACCAATCGGCCGAGCAGCTGACCGGATGCCTCGTCCAGCCAGTGGACGTCCTCAAGCACTACAAGGCCGCGCCCCCAGGAAAGGCTGTCGGTCATCAGATCGCGCAGCAATTCACGCAGCCGGTGCGACCGCCCGTCGCCTGACATCGCCCGGGTCTCGACCGTGTCGGTCAAGGTGAGGTTGATGGCATCGTTCAGCAACGGCGCCAGATGTGCGAGTTCCGGTCGGTGGGCGAAGAACTGCATCACCTGATCCGAGGCTTCGGCGCCGCGCAGGTCGCCGATACCAAGCAGGTCGCGGATCACTCCGCGCCAGGCAAAATAGGGCACGTCGCTTTCGATATCGTCGGCATTGCCGACCAGAACCTGGCTTCCACGGTCACGGCAGGTTTCGACGAAGGAACGAAGCAGCGCCGATTTGCCGACGCCGGAATCACCCTTAACGATCATCACGCCGGTGGCCTGTCCTCTGCCTGCGCGCTCCACATACGCGTTGAGTGCTGCAAGTTCGGCCGCCCGGTTGAAGAGAACGGGGGACTTGGTGTCGATGGTCGCGACGGTCTCGGCAAATGGCGCGAAGGCGACCACGCCGCCGCGCATGCCGGGCACGGCAAGTGTCCAGGGACCGGAAAAAGCAATCTGGCCGGCAGTCTCCTTCGCCGTTGCCTGGTCGACGAGAATGCGGCCTGCGGCAACGCTCGCCAGCCGGGAGGCCATGTTCACGGCGGCTCCAACGACAGTGTAGTCGGCACGATGGATCGTCCCGAGCGCGCCGCAGAAACTCTCGCCGGTCGAGATGCCGGCCGACAGGCCGAGATCCGGCTCGTCGAGTTCGTTCGACAGGCGAAGGGCGGCGATGATCGCCCGGCGCGCATTGTCGGCATGTTTTTTGCCGGGCAGGCCGAAAACGGCGAAGACTTCGAGCCCGCCGGAATGGAGCGCTGTGTGCAGGATCTCTCCACCGGTGCGGCCGACGACGGCAATCGATCGTGCTACGAGCTTGTTCAACCGATCGAGATCCGTATCGAGATCGCGCCCGACGATATGCACGAAAAGCGCGGTCACGATCCTGAGGTCTGCGAGCCATTGTGAAAGCGGTGAGAGCAGGCGGCTGCGCAGCGAAAGCGGTAGATAGGCTTCAAGCCGGTCGGTTGCGGAGCCCGGCTGAGTGCGGGGCGCTTCCTTCGTGGTCGAGCAGGGCTCGATGCTTTCGAGGCGTGTGGTCCCCTCCCGGTTCAACCCGCCCTTGGCGCGCCTGCCGATCAGCTGCCACGCGGCATCGGAGACGAGAATTTCTCCGGCGTCGCTCAGTTGGCCGCCATGATCGGCCTGGGCCAGGCAGTCGCCTCCGACGATCAGCCAACGCTGGTCCGCGCGCGGCAGCAGATGCAGCAGCGTGATGGCGCCGGCACCGACGGCGATGCGCAGTTGAAGCGCGTCTTCGGGATTGCCCGGCCCGCCGATTTGCTCGCGGATACGTTCGGCGCAATAACAGCTGCGCCAGGCCGTCTGTTCGAGCTCATCCGGGGACGGTGCCCGCCAGCCGGCAATCAGGCTGTCGCCGGCGAAACTCAAGACCGTGCCGCCATGCTCCTCGATATGGGTGATGAGCTCGCCCATGAAGGCGTTCAGAAGCAGGCTGACGCGTTCGGCGCCGGCAGCGCGGTCGCTTTCGGACCATTTGGCGGTCAAACGCGTAAAGCCGGAGATGTCGGCGAAAAGCAGCGAGCCGAGAAAGTCTTCCCGAGCGGGGGCAGCCGATTCCGTTGCTGCCGGGGAGGACCATTGGACCAGGGCTCCGGACAGGTAACGTTGGAACTCATATTTGCCGGCGCCACCAACCACGCAAAATTCTCCCCAAGATTTTAGAGTAACACGCCTCCTGTCTGACTGAAAGTCGACTCACGCTGATCTACGGGACCCCAGTAACGGCAAGTAAATATCTGTTTCGCGCGGCTTTCGGACGGAGTAATGTTTGCCCGATTGTTCGAGGGGGTCTCGCAACAGGAGGGGACAATGGAGGTCGACTGGGCTGGTCCGGTCGCCGCCGTGACGCGCCGCGATGTCTTGCGGCTGGTTTCGGCGGGCGTGCTTGCAAATGTGCTTTCCGGGTGCCGGCATCTGCCTTCGCCCGGCGCCTGCAGTCTCAGTCATCCGATCATCGACGTCCATTGCCATTTCTTCAACGCGGCCGATGTGCCGGTGGATGGACTGGTTCGCTATGTGGCGCTGCGGGAGAAGATGCCGGAGAAAAGGCTCTCCGCGAACGCTGAGGAGGCGAAGGGGCTGGAAAATGCCCTGGTGGTCTTTCTCGTGACAGCGCTTGGCGATGTCGCGCCCAAAGCCAAACATGAACTTGCTGTTCTGAAAAAAGGCGCTCGGCGCCTTTCCGACGCCGAGCTCGCGCGGCGCAAGGACGAGCAATTGCGCGTCGCGGTAAGGGATCTGATCGCGCGCGCAGGCGAGCAACGATCGACGTTTTCGAGGCGCAGTCTTGGCGAATCCCCTGACTATGACGGTTTGCTGCGTCAGCTCGGCGGAACTCCCGATCTGCCCCAGACATTCCAGCGGCGTTCGGGCGGCGGCGTGAGTGAAGCGGATGTCGATACCGTCGCCACCGCCGCAAAGGCGCACGACCAGATCGGAACCTATCTTTCCTTCGTCCGGCTGATGCAGGACTACCGGGAAAACCTGGCGGAAGCCTATGTCAAGATCTTCGCTTCCAAATGTCGGCTCTCTCTGATCACGCCGAGCATCCTGGACTTCGATAAATCGCTTCACGGGACATCATCGCCACAGCGCGACCAGATCGACGTCATGGACGAGGTCCAGCAGATCGTCACCAGGAAGCACGGCATCCGCATGCACAGCTTCGTCGGCTTCGATCCGCATCGGGAAGCGCAAAGGCCGGGTTCATCGCTGGCAAACGTCCAGTACGCGATCATGGAAAAGGGCTTCATCGGTGTCAAAATCTACCCGCCGATGGGCTTCAAGGCATGGGGCAATGCGGATCCGGCGATCGATGGCGCGCTGAAGCGGCTCTACGCCTGGTGTCGCGACAACGATGTGCCGATCATGGCCCATGCGGAAAACAGCATCGGGGCCGGCTGCGGCTACGGCAATCTTGCAAGCCCCGCCTATTGGAAGAAGCTGCTCGACACGAACCAGTACGATAAGCTGCGGATCAATCTCGCGCATTTCGGCGCCTTCGACGAAATCCTGCGCCCGGGGGCGCCGACAGGCGTGATGGTCTCCTGTGCCCAGGACAAGTTTTCCGGGCCGCCGACCTGGGAAGAGATCATCGGCAGGACGATCGATCACGAGCGTCGCCCGAACCTGTTTGCGGATCTGAGCTATCTCAGCGAACTGGTCAGCAGCGACGACAAGAATCTTCACACGAAGATCCGGCAGCTGTTGGACGAATGGCTTGATGATTACGACCCGGACGCCCGCCATCTCATGTTCGGCACCGACTGGTCGATGATGGCGCTGGAGAAGGACTACAACGCCTATGTTTCGAGAATAGTCGAGCAACTGACGCTCGCCAGCGTCAGCGACGAGCACCAGCAGAATATCCTCTGGAGGAACGCTTCCCGCTTTCTCGGTCTCGACCGGCCCGGCAAAACGCGCGACCGGCTTACCGCCTATTGCGACAAGCACGGCCTGGGTTCGGCCTGGCTTTCAGAACTGGCGATTGCCTGAGGCAGAGCCACGGCGTCAGGTGATCCCGCTGTTTTCCTCGATCAGCGCCACGGCGCCGTGCGTGCAATCCACTCCCGCGTCCGCCCCTCTGGATCGGCATTCAGCGTGATATCGGTGACGACCGCGGCGCTGTCGGCGCCATGCTCGAAGACGCCGGCAATCCGGTCGATATTGAGGCCGCCGATCGCAACGAGCGGCAGCGGCGTGACGCGCTCCCGCCAGGCGGAGAGGCGCGGCAGCCCCTGCGGATCCCATTTCATCTGCTTGAGGATCGTCGGATAGATCGGTCCGAGCGCGACATAGTCGGGCTTGGCGGCAAGCGCCGTCTCCAGCTCCCTCTCGTCGTGGGTGCTGAGGCCGAGCTTCAGGCCGGAAGCGCGGATTGCGGCAAGATCCGCATCCGCGAGATCCTCCTGGCCGAGATGGACGAAATCGCAGCCTTCCTCGATCGCGAGGCCCCAGTAGTCGTTGACGACGAGCTGGCACCCATGATGGTCACAGATCGCCTTGGCCGCGCGGATCTCGTCGCGAAGCTCTGCTTCCGGACGGTCCTTGACGCGAAGCTGCACCAGTTTCACGCCGAGCGGCACCAGCCGCCCGATCCATTGGGCACTATCGACGATGAGGTAGAAGGGGTCGAGTTTCACGCGAACACCGCCTTTCCGATGACGGGCGTGGAGGGAACGGCAAAATCGCGCGGTTCGAGCATGCCCGCCTCGAAGGCATCGCGTCCGGCGTCGATTGCTCGGGCGAAGGCGGAGGCCATGAGGGCCGGTTTCGTTGCCCCGGCCACGGCGGTGTTGAGCAGAACCGCGTCGAAGCCGAGTTCCATCACTGTCGTTGCGTGTGAGGGCCGGCCGATGCCGGCATCGACGATCAGCGGCATATCCGGAAAATGGGCCCGCATGGCGCGCAGCGCCGGGATGTTCTGTGGCCCCATGGCGCTGCCGATCGGCGCGCACCAGGGCATCAGCACCTTGCATCCGGCCTCGACGAGATGCTCGCCGACCACGAGGTCGTCGGTCGTGTAGGGGAAGACCTCGAAGCCTTCGGCGCAAAGGATGCGTGCTGCTTCGACCAGCCCGAAGACATCGGGCTGAAGCGTATCCTGATGGCCGATGACTTCGAGCTTGATCCAGTTGGTGCCGAAGACCTCGCGCGCCATCTTGGCGGTCAGCACCGCCTCCGCCACCGAGTGGCAGCCGGCGGTGTTGGGCAGCACGTGCACGCCGAGCGACCGGATCAGGTCGAAGAAAGCGCCGCCCTGACGGCCGCCGGCGGTTTCGCGGCGCAGCGAAACCGTGACAATCTCGGTCGCCGACGAACGAACCGCGTCTTCGAGCGCGGCAGGCGAGGGGTAGCGGGCGGTGCCCAGAAGCAGGCGGGAACGCAGTTCCTGTCCATAAAGCGTCAGCATGTCTCAGCCTCCTTTCATCGGCGAGAGAATTTCGATCCGGTCGCGATCGCTGAGGGAATGGGCCGAGCGGTCGGCTCGGTGCACCAGCTCGCCGTTGACGGCGGTGGCAAGCCAATCCCCTTCGAAGTCGAGTGCGGCCAGGAGTTCGGCAAGGGTCGTGACTGTGAGGTCGTGATCCTCGCCGTTGACGGTCAATTTCATGCGGCGTCTCCCTTCAGGTTCCGGGTAAGGGCAAGGTTCGCCGCTTCCTCGGCCAGGGCCGGTGAAAGCAGGAAGCCGTGGCGATAGAGCCCGTTGAGCGTGATGGTGTTTCCGGCGCGCATGACGCGCGGCAGATTGTCGGCAAAGGCCGGCCGGACGCCGGTGCCGGTTTCGAGAAGGCGCGCCTCGCCGAAGGCGGGGTGAAGCGCATAGGCTGCGTTCAGCAATTCCATCAGCGAACGGGCGGCAATCGGACCGCCGTCGTCGGTTTCGATCATGGTCGCTCCGCACATGAACAGACCATTGCCGCGCGGTACGATGTAGAGCGGGATGCGCGGGTGGATGAGACGGACTGGCCGCGACAATTCCACTTCGCCCGTCTGCAGATAGAGCATCTCGCCGCGCACGCCGCGCAGGCCGGCGATGGCGCCGATCCGCGAAGCGCCGCTGCAGTCGGCGATCAGATCGCTGTCGCTGCTATTATCCGCCTCGCCGATGAAGGCGACGCCGTTCTCGACGAGCTTTTGCCGCAGCAAGACAAGCGCCCGGCGCGGGTCGAGATGCGCCTCGCCGGGGAAGAACAACGCCTCTCGGAAGCGACCGGCAAGCGCCGGCTCCAGCCTCGCGATCGCTTCTCCGCCGAGCCATTCGAAGCCGGACGTGCGCGAAGCGAAGCGTTTGAGTTCGCCGACGTCTCGCGGCGGAGCGACGACGAGGGTGCCGTTGCGTGACACTTCGCCCGGAAGCGCGCGGTCCCACCAGTCGATGGCGCCGATGCCGCGCGTCAGCACCGTTTCCTCGGCGCTCTCGCGTTCGCACCAGGGCGCCAGCATGCCGCCGGCAAACCACGAGGCCGCCCCGCCGAAGTCTGGCTGCCGCTCGGCAACGGCCACCTCGACGCCGCGGCCCGCCAGCTCATGCGCCAAGGTCAGCCCGCCGACGCCGGCACCTTTGATCAGGACACGCATGGTCAATGCGCCCAGCTGCGGCGAGCCGAACGTCGGCCAGAAGGAAGCAGAATCGCGATGAAGATACGCATTGCCGAGGCTCCATTGTTGGAGACCCAGCTCGGACCGGAAGAGAGGGAAGGACGCCTTGCCGAGATCTGCTCGCGCGAACGCGAATGCGGCAGCGATGTCTGCACCGTCCCTACGCCAGTATGAACTGGATCAGGTTCAACGGGTCACTGCGCCGCGGAAACCGCCTAGCAGAATCTCAGCCCCTTGTCGGGACACCCCTGGTGAATGCTTCAAACTGAGCGGCTGGATCGGATTTTGTCAAGGGCTGCCGGTGTGTACCTCGTGCGCAAAAAATTATCTATAAAAAGTGGAAGGACATGTGTTCTTGAGGCTCGCTGGTGTCGGTAGCGGGCATCGGTCGAGAGATCTACGGCTAGTGCAAGGCGCAAGGTCCCGAAAATCCGGGCATCTGGCCGTTGCTGTCATCGCCATCAGCTGATGCCGCCGAGGCGGAAAGTCGCGGTATTTGCCCTTCTGACCGCAGCCGTCGAGGCACGAAAAAGCACGACAAGGTTGAGTCATTGCAATTAGGTCTCCTTTTAGATGGTTGCTCGATGCAGTGTCCGTGAAAATTATAGATAATAATGGATTCTATCTATTCTGGGGAAGTGAACGAACATGCTCGACACAAACAGTTCGACTGAGCCGACCTCCGGAGCTACGAAGCCCGGCAAAACCGGTTGGAATCTGGGCGACGCGCAAAAAATCTATAATTTGCCGTTCAACGACCTTCTGTATCGTGCGCAGTCCGTTCACCGCGCCCAGTTCGACCCCAATGCCATCCAGATGAGCCGCCTGCTCTCGATCAAGACCGGCGGCTGTGCCGAAGACTGCGGCTATTGCAGCCAGTCGGCACACTACCCGACGGGGCTGAAAGCGTCGAAACTGATGGAAGTCGAACAGGTTCTTGCAGAGGCACGCAAAGCGAGGGATGGCGGCGCGACGCGCTATTGCATGGGCGCCGCCTGGCGCAGCCCGAAGGAGCGCGACATGGAGGCGATCGTCGCCATGGTCCGCGGCGTCCGGTCGCTCGGCATGGAGACCTGCATGACGCTTGGCATGCTGACGCCGGAACAATCCGGGCGGCTCGCAGATGCCGGGCTCGATTACTACAACCACAATGTCGATACGTCGGAGCGCTTCTACGGCGAGATCATCACCACCCGCAGCTTTGCCGACCGGCTGGAAACGTTGGCGAACGTCCGCGACGCCGGCATCAAGGTCTGTGCCGGCGGCATCCTCGGCATGGGCGAGACGGCTGACGATCGGATCTCGATGCTGGTGACGCTTGCCAATCTGCCGGTGCCCCCCGAAAGCGTGCCGATCAACATGCTGATTCCGATCCCGGGCTCGAAGCTTGCCGATGCGGCGCCGGTCGATCCGATCGATTTCGTTCGCACCATCGCCCTGGCGCGTATCCTGATGCCGCAGTCGCATGTCCGCCTTTCGGCCGGCCGCACCGATATGAGCGACGAGATGCAGGCGCTCTGTTTCTTCGCCGGCGCCAATTCGATCTTCGTCGGCGAAACGCTGCTGACCGCCGACAACCCCGGCGAGGATCACGATGCGGCACTCTTCCGCCGGCTCGGGCTGAAGCCGATGCCGCTTACGGCAGAACCGGAAGCGGCCGAATGACCGCGGGCTTGCTCCACCGCTACGAGAAGACGCTTCACGGCCTTGAACGCAAGGAGCGCCGCCGCGAACTCGCCTCCGGCAGTGGGGTCGACTTCACCTCGAACGACTATCTGGCGCTTGCCGGTTCGCCGCGTCTCAAGGCGGCGATCATCGCGGCGATCGACCGCGGCCTGCCGGTTGGATCAGGCGGTTCGAGACTGTTGCGCGGCAACCACAGGGAACACGAGGCGCTGGAGGCGGAGGCGGCCGCCTTCTTTGGCGTGGAGCGAACGCTGTTCTTCGGCAGCGGCTATGCGGCCAATGCCGCCTTGTTTTCGACGCTGCCGCAGCGCGACGATATTATCGTCCACGATGCCCTGATCCATGCGAGTGCCCATGAGGGTATCGCCGTAAGCAGGGCCGGTGCGATCGCGGTCAAGCATAGCGACGTTGACGCCTTTGCCGATGCGATCGGTGCGTGGCGCAAGCGCGGCGGCATGGGACATCCGTGGATTGCCGTCGAAAGCCTCTATTCGATGGACGGCGACCGGGCGCCGCTTGCAGACCTCGCCGCGCTCGCCGATCGGCATGATGGATTTCTGGTGGTCGACGAAGCGCATGCGACCGGCGTCTTCGGGCCAGATGGCCGCGGTTTGACGGCCGAATTGGACGGCAGGGAAAATCTCGTCGTGCTGCATACCTGCGGCAAGGCGCTCGGCGTTTCCGGCGCCCTCGTTGGCGCAAACGCCGTGCTTTGCGACTATCTCGTCAACCGTGCTCGCAACTTCATCTATGCGACGGCGCCTTCGCCGCTCATTGCTGTCGCCGTCCGCGAGGCTCTTGTGACACTGGCGGATGAGCCTCAGCGCCGGGCAGCGTTCGATGATCTCAGGACCTTCGCCAATCGGGCGCTTGCCGAGACCCTCGGCATCGAAGGCAGCGGCTCGCAGATCCAGCCCGTCCTGATCGGCGACAACGGTCGCGCCGTGAGGATTGCCGCGCGAATGCGCGCCGAAGGTTTCGATTTCAGGGCGATCCGTCCACCGACCGTTCCCGAGGGGACGGCGCGGCTTCGGATCGCGATCACGCTGAATGTCGACCGGCCGATGATCACGCGCATGCTGCAGGGCTTGAAGGTCGCAATGACGGAGGAGCGGTCATGATGCGCCGTTTCGTCGTCACCGGCACGGATACCGGGATCGGCAAGACGATATTCTCCGCGGCGCTGACCGACGCGCTTTGCGGTTGCTACTGGAAACCGGTGCAGTCGGGGCTCGATGAAGAGACCGACAGCGAGGCTGTAGCGCGGCTCGGTCGGATCCCGCCCGACCGCATCCTGCCTGAGACCTATCGGCTGCGGACACCGGCTTCGCCACATCTGTCGGCGCGGATCGATGGTCAGTCGATCCAACCTGAACATCTCTTGCCGCCCAAGGTCGACCGCCCGCTCGTCATCGAGGGGGCAGGCGGGCTCCTGGTGCCTCTCACCGAGCGGAGCGTCTTTGCCGATGTGTTCGCGCGTTGGCACATCCCGGTCATTCTCTGTGCCCGCACGGGGCTCGGCACGATCAATCACACGCTGTTGTCGCTCGATGCGCTCCGGCGCCGTGCGATCCCGGTCCTGGGTGTCGCCTTCATCGGCGACGAGCAGGCGGATAGCGAAGCGATCATCGCGGAACTGGGGGAGGTTCGACGGCTTGGGCGGCTGCCGCGGCTCGACCCGTTGACGCCGGAACGGCTGCGGCAGGCGTTTCGCGAGAATTTCAACGTCGACGATTTGCTGGAGGTGCCGGCATGAGAAATTCCACCGTCTGGTATCCCTTCACCCAGCATGCATTGGAGCCGGCGATGCGACGCGTCGTCCGGACCGAGGGCGCCTATCTCATCGACGAAAACGGGGCGGCGATCCTCGATGCGATTTCGTCCTGGTGGGTCATCACCCACGGCCACCGGCATCCCGCCATCATGGAAGCGATCCGCGCCGCCTCGCAAACCTACGATCAGCTTATCTTCGCCGAATATACGCATGCGCCGGCGGAGAACCTGGCGCGCGGGCTGATCGAGATCGCGCCACCCGGGCTCGCCCATGTGTTCTATTCCGACAGCGGCTCGACCGCGGTCGAAGTCGCGCTGAAGATGGCACTTGGTTTCTTCCACAATCTCGGCCGGCCGCGGAACCGCATCTGTGTGCTCGAACACGGCTATCATGGCGATACGATCGGCACGATGTCCGCGGGAGAAAGGGGCGTCTTCAATGCGCCTTACGCACCGTTGCTCTTTGCCGTCGATCGGCTGACGTTTCCGGAGCCGGCTCAAGAGCAGGCGACGCTTGATGCCTTCGAGGCGGCCTGTGCCACCGGCGAGGTCGCGGCCCTGTTGATCGAACCACTGCTCCTCGGTGCAGGCGGCATGAAAACCTACCCGGCTTCCGTGCTTGCCGAGTTGAAACGGATTGCCGAACGGCATGGCAGCCTGTTGATCGCCGACGAGGTGATGACCGGATGGGGAAGGACGGGCAGCCTGTTCGCCTGTGATCAGGCCGGCATCACGCCCGATATTCTCTGCACGTCGAAGGGACTGACCGGTGGCGCGCTGCCCTTGGCGGCGACACTCTGCACGGCCGAGATCTTCGAGGCGCATCTCTCGACCGATCGACGCAAGACGTTCTTTCATTCGAGTTCCTATACGGCCAATCCTATCGCCTGCGCGGCAGCGCTCGCCAATCTCGCCGTCTGGAAGGGAGAGCCAGTGCGGGAACGTATCGCCGCGTTGTCGGAGGAGCAGCGTCGGCATGGCGCCCGCCTCGCCGACGATCCCCGCTTCAGCGATACCCGCCAGCTCGGAACGATTGCTGCCCTTGATCTCAAGGTTCCGGCCGGCGGCTATCTCTCCGAGATCGGCCCGCGGCTCAGGGCCTTCTTCCGCGAGCGGCGATTGCTGATCCGCCCGCTCGGCAATGTCATCTATCTGATGCCACCCTATTGCGTGACCGCTGAAGAGCTCGACCGGGCCTATGGCGCGGTCGACGAGGCGGCATCGCTTTTCGCGGCAGGGCGGCTGTGAGCGCCGCACGGTCCTCCCGGCTCGCCGGCTTCGGCCATGCCGTGCCGGCACGGCGCGTTGCCAATGCCGAGATCGAAACGAAGCTCGGTCTCGAGCCCGGCTGGATCGAGCGTCGTACCGGCATTCGCGAGCGGCGTTGGGTCGAGGATGGCGAGACATTGACGGGACTTGCGTCGAGCGCCGGCGCGGCGGCGCTCGAGGATGCCGGCATGCTGCGGGGCGATGTCGCCCTGACCCTGTTGGCGACCTCCACGCCCGATCATCTCCTGCCGCCTTCCGCACCTTTGCTCGCCCACCGGCTCGGGCTCACCCGTTCCGGCGCGATCGATCTGGCCGGTGCGTGCTCGGGGTTCCTCTATGCTTTGACGCTTGCCGACGGCTTTGTCCGTTCGCAGGGAAAACCGGTATTGGTGGTGGCGGCCAACATTCTGAGCCGACGCATCAACCCGGCGGAAAGAGCAAGCACCGTTCTCTTTGCCGACGCGGCGGGTGCGGTCGTCGTTGCTCCTTCCGATGATCCGCAGACCGGTTTGCTTGGCGTTGACCTTGCCGCCGACGGCAGCCGCTACGACCTGATCTCAATCGCAGCCGGCGGCAGCAGCCAACCGTTCTCACCGGGCCTGCAGCCCGAGGATTTCCTGATGACGATGCGCGACGGGCGGGAGATGTTCGCCCAGGCGGTGGAGATGATGACAGCCTGTGCCGTCCGCGCAATGGATGCCGCCGGCTGCAATCCCCAAGAGATCAGCCGCTTCGTGCCGCATCAGGCCAATGCCCGGATCTTTGACGCCGTCTGCGATCGCCTTGCCATCGAGCCTGCAAGAACCGTACGGACCATCGCGGACTACGGCAACTCGTCCGCCGCGACGATCCCGCTGTCACTATCGCTGACGCATAAAAATCGGCCGTTCGCTCGCGGGGAGAAGCTGCTGTTGACGGCAGCGGGCGCCGGGCTCACCGGAGGCGCGGTGGTGCTTGGCTGTTAGCCGGTGCGAGACGGGTGCGGAAATCGCGCGCAATTTTCGCGCCTCACTTGGGCAGGCTCGCAGTCAGGGCGTCCCAGGCGCTGCGCAGGATCCGCGGCGTATGAGGACTGGCTGCAGCTTGTATTCCTCCTGCAGCGCGTGGCTGCCGAGCACGCCGTCCAGCGCCAGCCGTGCGATCTCGTCGATCGGCTGGCGGATCGTCGTCAGGCGCGGCAGCACCAGCGAGGCAAGCGGGATGTCGTCGAAGCCGACGATCGAAAGATCGGTCGGCACGCGCACGCCCATGTCGCCGGCGGCGCGCAGAAGACCGATCGCCTGCTGATCGCTCGCAGTCGCGATCGCCGTCGGGCGCGTTGCTGCCGCTTGTGTCAGCATCTGCTTACCGATCTCTTCGCCCGAGCGGTAGTCGAAGTGACCTTCGACGACCTGCGGTGCGACGTATTCGCCTGGATGGGTCGTGCGGAATTCCTCGAGCCGCTGCTTAAAGCCATCGCGGCGCTCGCCCGACACCTCGGTCGAACTCGGTCCGCTGATGTAGCCGAGCCGGCGATGCCCGAGTGCGAGCAGATGATCGGCGGCGAGGTAGCCGCCCTGCCTGTTGTCGACGGCAACGAGTGCATGCCCGCTCAAGGGCCGGTCGACGGTTACCGTCCGCGTGCCGGCGACAAGTCCGTCGACGAGACTGTTGCTGACGGGAACGAGGATCAAACCGGCGGGCAGGCGCCCGAGCAGTGTCTCGATCTGCTGCCTTTCGGCCTCCGGATCGTCATGGGTGTTGGCGAGCAGGACCGAATATCCCTCGGCCGAAGCAAGCATCTCGACATGCTTGGCAAGCTCAGCGAAGAAGGGATTGGTGATATCGGGCACGACGAGCCCGATGATGTCGGTTTTGGCGAGCCTGAGACTGCGGCCGAGGATGTTCGGGCGATAGCCGATTGCCTCAATCGTTGCTTCCACTTTCTTCCGGATGTCTTCGCTGACCGTCTTGTTCTTGGCGAGGACGCGCGAAACAGTGCCCACGGAGACACCGGCACGCTGGGCAACATCCTTTATCGTCGGGTTCAAACGGTCGGCTCCAGTCCCATTTTCTGCGTCCGCTGCGGTTAGAAATCATGCAGCAGATCAAAGCGTTATCGCAAGCCCCCGGGGTATCGGGTGGCGGCTGGTTTCTTCCTTTTAAATCAGAGAATGCCGGCAACAGATAGCGACTTCCAGCACAAATTTCACCGTGATGAAACGTTTCATATTGACAGCAGAGAGATGTTTCGCTTTTCTTGGCGGCAGAAGCGGTTCATTCGCATTCACTTGATGAAACGTTTCATCGATGGTTGGAGGACCGTCGTTTCACCGGAGGAGAACCCATGAAGCTTTCAAGATTCGCATCTATCGTCGCGCTCACTGTTGCCACTGCGCTCCCGACGATCGCGATGGCCGCCGACAAACCCGTCGTTGGCCTCGTCATGAAGTCGCTTGCCAACGACTTCTTCAAGAACATGCTCGAAGGCGCAGAGGCGCATGCAAAGAAGCGGGGCGACTACGAGCTCAAAGCCATCGGCATGCAGAACGAGACGGATTTCGAGAGCCAATTGAACGGCGTCGAAAACTTCATCACCCAAGGCGTCGACGCGATCGTCATCGCACCAGCCGACTCCCGCGCCATGGTCGCGCCGCTGAAGAAGGCGATGGACGCCGGCATCGTCGTCGTCAACTTCGACGTCTCGCTCGACGAGCAGGCGAAGAAGGATGCGGGTGTCGACCTCGCCTTCGTCGGTCCTGACAACCGCGGCGGCGCCAAGATGGTCGGCGATGCGCTCGCCAAGGACCTTGGCGCCGGCGGCAAGGTCGTGATCCTCGAAGGCAACCCGGGCGCCGACAATGCGGCGCAGCGCAAGCTCGGTTTTGAAGACGCGGTCGCCGCCGGCAAGCTCGATCTTCTCGATTCCCGCACGGCTCATTGGGAAACGGAAGAGGCGAACGCCGTCTTTTCCACCATGCTGACGGCGCATCCCGATATCCAGGGTGTGCTCGCGGCCAACGATTCGATGGCGATCGGGGTGGTCAAGGCGCTCGATGCGGTCGGCCGCAATGACATCAAGGTCGTCGGCTTCGACAACGTGCCAGCGGTCGCGCCCATGCTGAAGGACGGCAAGCTGCTCGCGACCGTCGACCAGTTCGGCTCGGAGATGGCGGCCAATGCGATCGACAAGGCGCTCGCCGTCGTCGCCGGCGGTCCCAAGCTTGAAGGCTGGGTCAAGACCGACATCAAACTCGTGACCAAGGACGACGTGAAATAGCCCAGAGATTGCTTCTACCGCACCGGGTGTCGCCCGGTGCGGCTTAGGCAGGAACAGCGGACGCGGGATGCGATTGGCTCCCGTTCGGAATTGCTGCGTTTCAAAGGGCTAGATTATGATGAACACGGAATCAGTGCGCGCGGATGCGGCTGACATTTCGACGCGGCCCGTTCTGGAGCTGCACGATGTCAGGAAGGCCTTCGGCGGCACCAAGGCGCTGAACGGCGTCAGCCTTTCTATTGAGCCAGGCGAAGTGCATGGCCTGATCGGCGAGAACGGCGCCGGAAAGTCCACGTTGATCAAGGTGCTCTGCGGCATCGTCCGTCCGGACGAGGGCGCGATCAACCTGTCCGGCCGCGCTTACGCGCCGACGACGCCGCGCGAGGCCAAGGCCAACGGCCTCCAGGTCGTGCACCAGGAATTCAACCTGCTGCCCTATCTCTCAGTGGCGGAAAACATCTTCATCGAACATCTGCCGCGCAATGCACTCGGCGTTGTCAGGCTGCAGGAGATGCATGCCGGCGCGCGTGCCGCGCTCGACGCCATCGGACTCAGCGACATCGACGTGTGCTGGCCGGTCGAGCGGCTCGGCATCGCCCATCGCCAGCTCGTCGAAGTTGCCAGAGCGCTGATGACGGAAAGCCGCATCCTCATACTGGACGAACCGACGGCAACGCTGACGTCGCGCGAGACCGAGCGGCTGTTCAAGATCATCAACGAGCTTCGCAGTCGCGGCGTGTCGATCATCTTCGTTTCCCATCACCTCGACGAAGTCTTCCGCATTTGCGACCGAGTGACGGTGCTGCGCAATGGCGAGACGGTGTTCTCGCGGCCGATTGCCGAAACCAACCAGGACGAACTGGTGCGCGCCATGGTCGGCCGCAAGCTGCAACAACAGATGGCGAGCGAAATGGTGTCGTTGGCGCGCCCCGAAGAAGCGCTGTCGCTCGTCAACTTCCGCCATCCGCAATCGCCCCATGCCCAAGGCATCTCGCTTCAGTTGCACAAAGGCGAAATCCTCGGGATTGCCGGTCTCGTCGGTTCGGGGCGCACCGAGCTCTTGCGCGCGATCGCCGCTGCCGAGCCACCGCTCTCCGGCGCGCTTCGTCTTGAGGGTGCGCCCGTTTCCTTCCGCTCGCCGCGCGAGGCGATCAATGCCGGCATCGGTTTCGTCACCGAGGACAGGAAGGAAGAGGGGTTGATCCTCAACATGCCGATCGCCGCCAATGTCACGCTCGCGTCTCTCTCGGACGTGTCGCGCGCCGGCATCCTCGACAGGAAGGCCGAGATCGCGGTGACGGAGCGGCTCGGTGCCGAGCTCAAGCTGAAATATGGCGGGCCGGGCAGGAATGCCGCGACCCTTTCCGGCGGCAACCAGCAGAAGGTGGTGCTCGCCAAGTGGCTGGCGCGCAATCCGAAAGTGCTTTTGCTCGACGAACCGACGCGCGGCGTCGACGTCGGCGCGAAGGCTGAAATCTATGCGCTGATCCGCCAGTTCGCCGAGCGTGGCCTGGCGTTGCTGGTCGTCTCCTCCGAACTGCCGGAGCTGATGACGCTGTCGGACCGCATCCTGGTGATGTCGCAGCACCGCGTCGTCGGCGAACTGTCGCGGCCGGAATTCTCCGAAGAACGTATCCTGCAATATGCCTACCAGGGCGAGCAGCAACAGGCGAGGCACTGAGATGCAAGCACTCGAAAAGACACAAGCAAGCGACACCGCCGATACGCGCCGGCTGACGGGCTGGTCGCCGAAGGTGCTCCTGCGCGATGCCGGTATCGGCCTGGCGCTGCTGCTTTTGATCGTGTTCTTCTCGGTCAGCACCGAGCATTTCCTGACGCCCAACAACATCTCCAATATCCTGACGCAGATCACCATCAACCTGATCCTCGCCGTCGGCATGACCTTCGTCATCCTGATCGGCGGCATCGATCTTTCCGTCGGCTCGATGCTCGCCTTCTGCGCCGTCGTCGGCGGCACGGTGCTGACGATCCCCGATCTCTCTGTGTTTCAGGCAGTAGCCCTTGCGACCCTTGCGGCCGTCGGCACCGGCGTGGTCTGCGGCTTCCTCAATGGCTGGATCAGCGCCTTCTGGGGGCTGCCCTCCTTCATCGTCACGCTCGGCATGCTGAATATCGCGCGCGGCGCAGCACTTCAGGTGACGGATGCGCGGACGATCTATTCCTTCCCGCCGAGCTTCAACGCCTTCGGTTCGCAGATGATCCTCGGCATACCCGTGGTCTTCCTGATCGCACTGGTGCTCGTCGCGATCGCCTGGTTCGTGCTGTCGAAGACGGTGTTCGGCCGGCTGCTCTATGGCATCGGCAACAACGAGGAGGCCGTGCGCCTCGCCGGCCACTCGCTGATGTTCTACAAGGTGGCGGCGTTCACCATCGCCGGCGCGCTCGTCGGCATTGCCGCCATGGTCTACATGGCCCGCCTCAACATCGCGAGCCCGATCATAGGCATCGGCTTCGAGCTCAATGCGATCGCGGCAGTCATCATTGGCGGCACCAGTCTCAACGGCGGCCGGGGCACGGTCATCGGCACATTGCTCGGCGCCTGCATCACCGGGGTTCTGGCCAACGGCCTCATCCTGTTCGGGCTCAGCGACTTCATGCGCCAGATGATAACAGGCGTCGTCATCATCCTCGCCGTGATCATCGACAAATATCGCGAGCGGCTGACGGGCATTTGATCGGGGCGGCTTGCCGCCCGCTCCCAACCAACGAGAAACGTTCATGCGCGCTGCTGGGGCGATAAGGCCCGCATGCATCGCAGTTTCGTGCCCGGATTTCCGTGGGCAGAGACAAGCTGAGGAAAGGATAGGCTGATGCTTATGAATGTTGACCCGGCACTGAATGCGGACGTGTTGCACGCGCTTCGCTCCATGGGCCACGGAGACCGGATCGCGCTCGTCGACGCGAACTTTCCGGCCGACACGATTGCCCGCAACACCCGGCTTGGCCTGCCGCTGCACATTGCCAATGTTTCGGCTGCGCGCGCAGCCAGAGCCATCCTCTCCGTCATGCCGCTCGATACGCCGCTGCAGCCTTCCGCCGCTCGAATGGCGCCAGAAGCCAAGGCGGGGGAGTTGCCGGATGTCCAGCTGGAGGTGCAGGCCGAAATCGCACGGGCGGATGGCGACGCGCCGAAGATGTACGCGATCGAGCGCTTCGCCTTCTACGAGGAAGCAAGACGCGCCTATTGCGTCATCGTGACCGGCGAGGCGCGCCTTTATGGCTGCTTCCTGTTCACCAAGGGCGTAGTGCCGCCCACCAGCCGTTGGGACGAGGCGATGTGACGGAAGTCGGCATCGTTGCTTCCTCGCCGCCCGGCAGAAGTGTGGCCGGCCCGCGACTCAGGCAGCCGGGATCGCCAAGGACGCTGGTACCTTGACCCAGGCCGCTCCCGTCTGGCCGTGGTGGAAGCCATTGGAAAACGGGACTCCCGGATAGACAGACTCGAGGCGTGCCAGGCTTTCGTCGATGGCGCGCCGGCCGGCGATCGCGTCGCCATAGATCTCGGCGACGGCGACCATGTCGCAGTCCTGTGGGGACAGCCGGATCCGGGAGACGCCGGCGGCGGCAAGTTCAGGCAGTTCCTGCATCAGCGCCTGGCAGGTGTGCGACATGGTCTGCACGCCGTTCAGTGCGAGGAAAGGTTGACGGTCGAGCGTCTCGACGGTCAGGCCATCCGTGTCCTCGCCGCAGATGAACTGGCAATTGTCCTTGATCAGGCCCTTGGAACGGGCATGGGCGCAGCGCGCCGAGATCGCCAGCGGCACGCGACCGAAGGCGAAGATCTCGAAAGCGAGGCCCGGATTGTCCTTGATGATGCCGCGCACCGATGCCATCGGCAGTTCTGGCGGCAGACAGATGCTCGTCGCGCCCCTCGATGCCAATAGCCTGGCGGTTGCGCCGTTGTAGACGTTGACCAGCGGCCCGACCGAATGCGGCCTGCCGGCAAGCAGGTGCAGCGCGGATAGGTCGTTGGCCTCGATCGGGTAGGTGCTGTCACGCACCAGCCCGCGCACGAGCTGGCTTTCGCGTTCCAGCGTCACCAGCGCCAGCGAGGCGAGGCTAACCTCTTTGCCGGCACTCTCCAGCCGCTCGATGACCTCTCCGACATGCGGCTCGATGAAATGCAGCCGCTTCGAGCACACGGCCTCGCCGATCGTTACATGGGCGATCGGCGCCTCGTCGGCGATGCGAAAGTAGAAGTCGCGCCACTTGGGGCCGTCCCAGAGATAATAGACTGGGCCGAGGCTCAAGGCGGGTTTGGATGGGCTCGTAGATGTGGTCATGGGCCGATTACCTCCAGCGCTTTTCATAGGCGCCTGTTGTCGTCTTCTGGCCTTCGCTAAGCGCTTTCAGCCGCGATACCAAAGCGGGCCGCTCGGCGGCGCCGGCGGTCAGTGCCCGCCGCATGACCGAGACGACCTCGGCAACATAGGCCTTGCCGCGCTGCCGCCCTTCGATTTTCAGCGCGCTGACGCCCGCGCTGCGCAGCGCATCGATATGGTCCATCACGTCGAGCGAAACCGGATCCTCGAAGGCATAACCGCGTTCGTCGGCAATATCGAAGCGCCCCTTGCAGAGCGTCGGGTAGCCGGCGGCCTCTCCGGCCGGGAAGCGGTTGATCGTGTAGTCGCCGAGCTCGGAGACGAGTTCGCGCCCGTCCTGGCGGTAGCGCACATGGCTTGCGGGCGAGCAGACGCCGTTCATGTTGGGCGACTTGCCCGTGGCGTAGGAAGAGAGCGAGCAACGCCCCTCGGCCATGACGCAGAGGCCGCCAAAGGCGAAGACCTCGATCTCGCAATCGATCTGTTTGGCTAGTCGGGCGATGTCGGCGATCGTCAGCGTGCGTGGCAGCACGACGCGTTTTGCCGCGAAAGCCTCGACAAGGAACCGAACGGCATCGGCATTGGAGGCGGAGGCTTGCACGGAGACATGCAGCCGCTGTTGCGGATGGCGTTCGACCGTGTAGGCCATCAGGCCGAAGTCGGCGAGGATGACGGCATCGGCGCCGAGTGCCACGGCGTCGTCCACCGCCTGGTGCCAGAGCGTCTCCTGGCCGGCGCGCATGAAGGTGTTGATCGCGACGAAGGTCATCACCTTGCGCTGCTTGGCATAGGCAATTGCCGTCCGGAGTTCCTCTCGGGAGAAGTTCAGCCCGGGAAAATTGCGGGCGTTGGTTTCGTCGCGAAAACCGCAATAGACCACGTCGGCGCCGGCATCGACGGCTTCGCGGAAGGCGGCCGGCGTGCCGGCGGGGCAGATCAGTTCCATTGGGGAGCCTCCTCCTTGACAACACGGCCAAGTGCGCGCTCGCGGATTTCCTCCGTGGCGCGGCGCACGAGCGGTGCGAACGGCCCACTCATCCGCGCAAGATCGCGTGGGAGATCGATTTCGCAATCGTCGAGTGCGTTGCGCAGCGCCAGCATCGCCTCCATGTCGCCGCTGACGGTGAGATCACGCGAGAAGAAGACGGCGTCGCCATCGACACGGCCTTCGAGCAGGGCCAGCAGCAGCACCAATTCGCCTTCCATGCAGGCATCGGAAGCCGGCGCGCGCTCCTTGCGATGGACGGAAATGCGCGGCACGGCCGGTTCGACGAGAAAGCCGATCGGCAGATCGGAGGGCAGGAAGGCGTAGCGTTTGTTGGCATGGTCAGCCAAGCGATCGAAGAGGCCGGGATGGGTCTCGATCACGCGGGTGAAGACACGTTGCACCACGCTTTCGATGGCGATGATGGGAACGAAGCTGAGAGGTGCGGTGATCGCGAGCGGAAGTGACATTGTTACCTTTTGGGGCTACCTGCGAAGCGACGGAATCGGACGATGCGGCGCATGCTAGTCGCCCGCCGCCGCCGGTTGTTTGCGCCACGTCAAAGACAAGGGCCATTCGCCGCCACAAACAGGCTCCATGAACAGGACCTTCCGCCCGTCCCAGGGCTTTGCAACGCTTCAGGAATTTGTCGATACGCTCGAGCGCGAGGGCGACCTGAAGCGCATCTCACGGCCGGTTTCGCTGGTGCACGAGATGACCGAGATCCACCGCCGCGTGCTTGCGGACGACGGGCCGGCGCTTCTTTTCGAGCAGCCGATCGATGCCTCTGGCGCCGTGCAGCCGATCCCGCTTCTCACCAATCTCTTCGGGTCGGAACGCCGGATCGAACGCGGTTTCGGCCTGATGCCGGGAGGGCTCGATGCGCTTGCCGCCGAACTGGCGGAACTGCGCGACCCCAGAGCGCCGCAGTCGCTGCGCGACGCCTGGGATCGGCTGCCTCTATTGAGATCGGCGATGTATATGCGGCCGCGAAAGGTAACGCGCGCACTCTGCCAGGAGGTCGTCTGGCGTGATCACGAAATCGACCTCGGGCGCCTGCCGGTCCAATGGTGCTGGCCGGGCGAGCCGGCGCCGCTCATCACCTGGCCGCTGGTGATCACGCGCGCCCCGGATGATCCGCTGGATGTCAATGTCGGCATCTATCGCATGCAGGTGCTCGGCCCCGATCGTGCCATCGTGCGCTGGCTCGCGCACCGCGGCGGCGCCCGCCACCACCGTCTGTGGCAACGGCTGGGTCAGGATATGCCGATAGCGGTCGTTATTGGCGCCGACCCGGCAACGATCCTAGCTGCCGTCATGCCGCTGCCCGACGGGTTGAGCGAGCTGAATTTTTCAGGACTGCTCAGGCGCGGCAGGACACAGCTTGTGAAGGCGAAGACCGTGCCGCTTTCGGTGCCGGCCAATGCGGAGATCGTGCTGGAGGGTACCGTCTCTGCCGTCGAAACGGTAGAGGAGGGTCCCTATGGCGACCACACCGGCTACTATAATTCGGTCGAGCCGTTCCCGGTCATGCGTCTGTCGGCGATCACCATGCGCCGGAACCCGCTTTATCTCTCGACCTATACCGGCCGGCCGCCGGATGAGCCCTCGCGGCTCGGTGAAGCGATGAACAGGCTGTTCGTGCCGCTGGTTCGCAAGCAGTTTCCGGAGATATCCGATCTCTGGCTGCCTCCGGAAGCCTGTTCCTACAGGGCCATGGTCGTCTCGATCGACAAACGTTACCCGGGACAGGCCAAGCGTGTGATGATGGGGCTTTGGTCGATGCTGCCGCAGTTCAGCTACACCAAGCTGATTATCGCCGTCGATCCCGATATCGACGTGCGCAACTGGTCCGATGTGATATGGGCCTTGGCGACTCGTTTCGATGCCAGCCGCGACGTGACCGTGATCGAGGGTACGCCGATCGACTATCTCGACTTCGCCTCGCCGCGCTCTGGCCTCGGCGGCAAGCTCGGGCTCGACGCCACCAACAAGATAGGCACCGAAACCGATCGCGACTGGGGGCGGGTCCTCGAAATGTCGCCAGAGGTCATCGGTCAGGTCGATGCGATCTGGGCCGGTCTCGGGCTTGGAGGACTGACACGATGACCCGAATGAAGATCGTGCTCGGCGTCACCGGCGCTTCCGGTGCAGCGATTGCGGTGCGCATCGCCGAGCGGCTCAGCGATATCGAAAGCGTCGAGATGCATCTCGTCCTGTCGCCGGCGGCGCACCGCACACTCGCGCACGAGGTTGGCGCGGAGGCGCTTCCGTCGCTGTTACGTAGGGCTACCCGAACCTATGATCACGCCGACATCGGTGCGGCGATTGCGAGCGGGTCGTTTTCGACGGCGGGCATGATCATTGCTCCGTGCTCCATGCGTACGCTCGCGGCTATCTCCGCCGGCATGGCCGACAATCTCGTGGTTCGCGCCGCCGACGTGCATCTGAAGGAGCGCCGCAGGCTGATACTGATGGCGCGAGAGACGCCGCTGCATCTCGGTCACCTGCGCAACATGTGCGCCGTCACCGAAATGGGGGCGATCATCATGCCGCCCGTGCCGGCCTTCTACCATCGACCTGAAACCGTGGACGCCATCGTCGACCATCTGGCGGCGCGGGCTATCGACCTCCTGGCGCTGCCGATCGCCCCGCTGGCAAAGGCCTGGCAAGGTGAAGGCTAGTCGAAGGCAGCAGCCTGGAGCAGCGGGTCGGCGCCGAAGAGGACCTCGTGACCGCCAAGCAGCAGCCAGACGGCAATCGCCACGGTGGCAAAGGCGGCGATGATCATCACCGGATCGGCACGCAAACGGGTTTCGCCCCGAATAATCGCTGCGAAGGGCCAGACCGATGTGCCCTTCGAGGCCGCTTGCCAGCCGTCACCGAGACGACGGCGTGCGCGCTTTTCGAGCATGAAAAAACCGCCGACGGAAAACAGCGCGAAGCCGCCGAAAAGCACGAGCGAGCGCAGGTCGCCATTGGGCACGATGTGACCGGCGGCCCAGAGGAGGAAGCCCCAGAGCACCGGATGACGGGTGATCGTCACGATGGCGCCGGGCCGCTCGTTGCCCTGGTAGATCGAGATCGACAGCGCGTTCTCGCTGAAAAGGCCGGCCAGCACGAGAAAGATCCCTAGCGGCGCCAGCATGAAGGTCATCCACGCCTGCCAGGCGGCCGGTTCCCAGAGCGGGATGAAATCGAGCTGCAGCGCTGCGTGAAAAATGAACCCGAGAGCGAGCAGCGACAGCAGCGAGTAGACCGCGAAATAGGTCGAGCGGCCGAGCCGGTCGATCAGGCCCTGGCGCAGCGCCGGCCAGGCCGGCACCAGATGGAGCAGGAGGAAGACGGCGAAGGCGAGGAGGAAATAGGTCATGTCGATCTCCTCACGCATGGCGCCAGAGAAGCAGGCGTTCCGTTGCCACGTGGCGGCGAACGGTTTCGAAGAAGCCCCGCAACATGTAGCCGATCGCATCCCAGCTGAGCGAAGCCCTGTTGTCGAGAACGGCCTTCAGCACGTGCACCAGTTCGGCGGCTGCCCGATCGTCCTGGTCGTGTTCGGCGCGCAGTCGGGCGATCAAGGCGTCGCGATCATCAGTCGCTCGCCGGTCTTCGACTGCAGGAAACAGGATCATTTCCTCCAGCGCGTGGACGCGCCGGAGCTTTTCCGGAAGTTCCGTCATGATCACGCGGCAGCTTGTCAGGTCGATGCGGCGCGGAATGGAATCGGCGAGCGTCTCGAGGCGATCGCACAGCGAAAGAAGCTCGCGGTAAGCCTGTCCCAGCTCGTGGTGTTCCGAAAATTGCTGCTGCATCGATCTGCTCCGTTGAGTGTCGTGCTTGAACTACACCCAACGGCAACGGTCCTCTTTGACATTTCTCAAAGTCTGCGGCGTGACCGTTCATGGCTCGGACGCTTGTCTCGCGCGATACGAACGCGTTGGCGACGGGCGTCCTTGTCACAGCAATCAGATTGTGACTTGGAGTTTGCAAGCCCGGAACACGGCCGCGGCCTTTGGCCGGGCTTGGCTCCGTCGCCGTCATTCACGGACGCGGTGTCAATCGATCAAGCCATGCAGTCAGTCTTGATCTTTCGCGGACCAAACCATTCTGATTGAAGTGGTGAACACAAAAATGCGCCCATGAATCCTCGTAGGCCATCTCCATACTTCCGGTGACCGCAGTCGTACCTAGCCCGATCTCTGCGTAGGTAAACTCGAAACTGCCACTCGGACGTGCCATCGCAATGTGGAACGGTTGACCAGTAAACTCGTTGATCATCGGCCGACCGCTGCTGCGCATGACGCCGGGTATCTCTACTCTGGCGGTTCTGAGTTCCAGGTCCGCTTCAAGATGAATCGGCAGGAACAATGTCTCGCAAAACTCCGAGCATGTGGATGCGAACACGGAGAACAGATTGCTGAGTGGTTCGCCTGCTTCGCCCGAGATGATCGCTTCAAGCGCGCTCCGTTGCGCTTGATCCGCACGCTCGTCGATAACGATCAGGCGCTGGCCGTTTCCATCCTTGATTTCACCTGGCCACTTGTACATCGCCGCCCAGTTCAGGCCCGCTATCGGCGTATCGCCAAAGTAGCCTTCCACAATGTTGCCGACGAATGCCGACTGACAATAGCCGTGGGTGCTCGGCAGGTTGAACTGGCAGCCGCAGTTCATGGCGCAATTGCAGTTATCGTAAGTCTCGCTCTTGAATAGCCATTGGTCGATCATACCCTGATCCTCCCCTAGTCCGTGAGAGAGGGCAGCTCGTCAGGCTGAACTCTTCTGCATCGCTCCGCGCCCGCGACACGCGCCCAGTTTGGATGCGGAAGAAACCGAAGCTGAGCAGTGCTGACATGTGTCAACCGCGAGGCTCGAACTCCGATTATAGCATGACTTGGAAGGGCGGCTCATCGCTCCAAAAGCGGAATCTGACAAGCCGTCCGCGAGCGTGGTTATGAGTCCACTCCCTTAGGTCCAGGCAGCTGGCGCCGCGGAAGACTTCGCGCCTTAGCGATCGAGGAAGAGAACGATCGCGATTGCAACGGAGGAGAGGATCGCCGACAGCGTCGCGCCGCGCTGAAGCACGCCCATACGATAAAGCACCAGGGCGAAGACGATGATGATGGGGGTGGCGACGGAAAGGCCGATCTGTGCGTCTGTCATCGGAAGGCTCCTTTGTTTCCCGCCAATAGCCCCGCCCCCTGCCGCCTTCTTTGCTCAATCGCAAAGACAGGGTGGGCGCCCGTGCCTAGCTCAAGCCTCAAGTTTTTTGACGGAGGCGCTGACATGGATGCGCGCAGTCATCCGATTGCCGCGACGGCGGAAGAGGACACGACGGACACACTGCTGCTCTGGGTGCTCGTCTGGAGCGAACTTGCCGCCTTCGGCATTTTGCTTGCCGGTTTTCTGCTTGTCGGTCTCGTCCAGCCGGACGCGTTTGTTGCCGCCCGTTTGCATCTCGATCCGCTGCTTGCCGGTATCAACACGCTTGTTCTTCTGACCAGCGGCTGGCAGGCGGCCCTGGCGACAAGGCCGCGGGCGTCGCTCGGGCAGCGCCGGCGGGCGCTGGTGAATGCCGCGCTTATCGGCTTTGCCTTCGTGGCGATCAAGCTCTTCGAATACAGCACGGAGGCGGGCGTCGCCGGCGATCCTGCATTCGGCTCCTTCTTCGAACTCTATTTCCTCGTCACCGGTTTCCATCTGCTGCACGTCGTCTTCGGTGCCTTTGTGCTGCTCATCGTTGCGTGGCGCCCGGCATCCGGCAACGTCACCCTGATCACCACTCTGTGGCATGTGATCGATCTCGTCTGGATCGTGATGTTTCCGCTCGTCTATCTCGTGTGAGTGCCATGACCGACCGAAATCCCCGACAATTGTTCAACACCTGGCTCGTGCTCGCCGTGGTCGTGATCGCGGGCATGGCGTTGATGGCGATCGCCGGGCCGACAGCTCCCGTCATCGCGGTCTTGCTCGGGCTCGCCGTCGTCAAATGCCGGTTCGTCGCGCTCGATTTCATGGGGCTCAGGCAGGCGCCGTCCGCCCTTCGCTTAGGCCTTTTGATTTGGCCCGTAACGCTCGTCCTGCTCGCCGCAGCGAAGCAGGTGTTGAGCACTGTTCTCTTCATCTGAGCTCACCCGCCGACTTGTTTGCCGAAACGCAAAGAAGCCGCCGCCGATTTCCCTAGACATGGGTTCGCCCCGATTGTTGCCGGCGTTGGAAGTACCGACGCCACACGGGGAGGGGATCAGATCAGCCGGCCGCGCTCTTCGCGGCCAACTGAAATCGAAAGGACCACGTGATGGCAGAACGCCTCACCAAAACCGGGGCCCGTAACGTCTTTTACGGCGGGTCCTTCTTTTTCTTCGCAATCTTCGTCGGGCTGACAGCTCACAGCCACTACTACATGCGGACGACCTCGACGGATGAAACGACGCTGACCGATGCGGTCGCACGCGGCAAACACGTCTGGGAAAAGAACTCTTGTATCAACTGCCACACGCTCCTGGGCGAGGGCGCCTATTTCGCGCCCGAGCTCGGCAATGTCTGGAAGCGCTTCGGCGGCGAGGCCGATCGAGACGGCGCCCGCGAAACGCTCAAAGCCTGGATGGCCGCCCAGCCGACCGGCATCGAGGGGCGGCGACAGATGCCGCAGTTCAACCTCTCCGAACAGGAACTCAACGACCTCGCCGATTTCCTCGAATGGACGAGCCGCATCAAGACCCAGAACTGGCCGCCGAACGAGGCGGGTTGAGCAGAGCAATTGGAGTGTGACACCATGAAATACCAAACCCAGAAGGTCGCGATGCTCTACTTCTACGGAGCGCTCGGCCTGTTCCTCGCCCAGGTGCTGTTCGGCGTGCTTGCCGGCACCATCTATGTCCTACCCAATACGCTCTCCGAGCTCCTGCCCTTCAATATCGTGCGCATGGTCCACACCAACGCGCTGATCGTCTGGCTGCTCATGGGCTTCATGGGCGCGACCTATTACCTGCTGCCGGAAGAGGCGGAAACCGAACTCTACAGCACGAAGATCGCCATTGCGCAGTTCTGGATCTTCCTGATCGCCGCGGCCGTCGCCGTCGTCGGCTACCTCCTGCACATTCATGAGGGGCGCGAATTCCTCGAACAGCCCTTCGCAATCAAGGTGGGAATCGTCATCGTCGCGCTGATGTTTCTCTACAACATCACGCTGACGGTGCTGAAAGGCCGCAAGACCACCGTCACCAACATCCTGATCTTCGGGCTCTGGGGTGTGGCGATCTTCTTCCTTTTCGCCTTCTACAACCCGATCAACCTGGCGCTCGACAAGATGTACTGGTGGTACGTCGTTCACCTCTGGGTCGAAGGCGTCTGGGAGCTGATCATGGCATCGGTGCTCGCCTTCCTGATGATCAAGCTCAACGGCATCGACCGCGAAGTCGTCGAGAAGTGGCTCTATGTCATCGTCGGCCTGGCGCTCTTCTCCGGTATTCTCGGCACGGGCCACCACTATTACTGGATCGGTGCGCCGGGCTACTGGCAGTGGATCGGTTCGCTGTTCTCGACGCTCGAAGTGGCCCCCTTCTTCACCATGGTGATCTTCACCTTCGTGATGACCTGGAAGGCCGGCCGCAAGCATCCGAATCGCGCAGCCCTCCTCTGGTCCATCGGTTGCTCGGTTATGGCCTTCTTCGGTGCCGGCGTCTGGGGCTTCCTGCACACGCTGTCTTCGGTGAACTACTACACCCACGGCACGCAGGTGACCGCGGCCCACGGACACCTCGCCTTCTTCGGCGCCTATGTGATGCTGAACCTGGCGGTCATGGCCTATGCCATCCCGGAGATCCGCGGCCGCGCGCCCTATAACCAGTGGCTGTCGATGGTGAGCTTCTGGACCATGTGCACCGCCATGTCGGTCATGACCTTCGCGCTCACCTTCGCCGGTGTCCTCCAGGCGCACCTGCAGCGGGTGCTCGGCGAAAGCTACATGGACGTCCAGGACCAGCTCGCGCTGTTCTACTGGATCCGCCTCGGCTCCGGTGCCGTCGTGCTGATCTCGGCGCTGATGTTCATCTGGGCGGTTCTCGTCCCCGGCCGCGAGCGCAGCGCAAAGCTCGCCAGCATCGTCCAGCCTGCCGAATGACCAAGCAACCGGCGCGGCTTGCCGCGCCGGCACCCCCAAGAAATCCCACCATGGAGACTTGCCATGAGCCCTGTCCAAACCGCCGTCAGCCGCGCGGCGCTCGATATTCCCGCCTATAGTCCCTCCGGCAATGAATGCGCGCTTTTCGAAAGCGCCTGGGTGCGGCAACTGCCGCTGCTCCTCAAGGGACCGACCGGTTGCGGCAAGACCCGTTTCGTCAGCCACATGGCAGCGAAGCTCGGCCTGCCGCTTTCGACCGTTTCGTGCCACGACGACCTTGCCGCCGCCGATCTCACCGGCCGCTATCTCCTGAAGGGCGGCGACACCGTCTGGGTCGACGGCCCCCTGACCCGCGCCGTGCGCAATGGCGGCGTCTGCTATCTCGACGAGATCGTCGAGGCCCGCAAGGACGTGGCCGTCGTCCTGCACCCGCTCACCGACGATCGCCGCATGCTGCCGCTCGAACGCACCGGCGAACTGCTCGAGGCTCCGTCGAGCTTCATGCTGATCGTCTCCTACAATCCCGGCTACCAGAACTTGCTCAAGAGCCTGAAGCCCAGCACAAGGCAGCGCTTCGTGGCGATCGAGTTCGACTTTCTGCCGCGGAACGAAGAGATATCAGTCGTTTCCCAGGAAAGTGGATTGCTGGAAAGCCAGGTGGCGCCGCTCGTCAACCTCGCGCAGCGGCTGCGTGCGCTTAAGGGGCATGATCTGGAAGAAGGCGTGTCGACCCGGCTGCTCGTCTATTGCGCCTCGCTGATCGATGCCGGCATGCCGGTCAGGGACGCGGTGCGCGCCGCGATGATCGAACCGCTCACGGATGAACCGGATGTGCGCGCAGCACTTCTCGAAGTGGCCGGTTCGCTGATCGCCTGAGGTGGACCATGCTTGATTTCCTCGAGCTCGAAGAGACCGTCGGACGGGCCTGGCACCGCTTCGTCGGTAATACCAGAACCTGGCGGCGTTACCCGGAACACGCGGTGAAGCTCGCCGATATGATGCCGGTGCTCGGCGTCTCATTTCGCGGACACGGCGGCGAGGCGGCGGTGCAGATCGTACCCGCCCGCGGGCGCACGTCGGGCCATCGCTTGCGCTGGCGGCAGCGCATGGGGCTCGGCGAAGAGAAGCTCGTCCAGCCGGCGCGCGACCACGCGTCGCTGATGCTGCCGGGCGAGATCGATATTTTTCCGACGAAAGACCTGAACCGGGATCTCTATCACTGGCTCGTCGCCTATATGGCGACGATGCCCGTTGATCCCATCGACGAAACCGATCCGCTCCGTCGCGACCTGGCGCTGGTATCGCGCGCCCAGGAAACGGTCGAGGAAGTATTCCAGCGGTTCCCCGGTCTCCGGCGGCGCTATCGGCGCCTGGCCGAGGCGACGCTTGCCGAGCGCCAGCGTGGCGCGCTGCCGTCGATCGAGCAGCATCTCGAAAACCGTATCCTGCGCCTGTTGCGCAAGGTCGTAGGTGAGGCGGATGCGACGCTGCCGGTGATCTTCCCGCATCGCGCGCCGCCCGGCTACCTGCCGATGCTGCCGATGCCGCTTTGGCCAGACACGCTGCTGCGCACAGAAACGACGACCACGCGCGACGAGGATGTCGCCGCGACACCGGGCACTCAGAGTGCGGTTGCCGAAGTCGAACGCCACGTCGCCGTGCGCGAAAATCCGGAAAACCGCAAGGGGGAGCGCAGCCCCTTCATTCTCAACCGCTTCGAGAAGATCCTCGCCATGGCCGAAATGGTCAATGTCGACCGTCCCGGCGACGACAGCGACGACCACGACAGCAAGGCGGCCGAGGAACTCGACGACATGACGCTTGGCGAGCGCAAGGGACGCCCCTCGGCACGCTTCCGCTTCGATCTCGACCTGCCGCCGGAAGCCGTCGATGCGACGCCGTTGACGGCCGAGCTCACCTATCCCGAATGGAACTACCGAACCGGACAATACCTCAAGGACCATTGCCGGGTGCTGGCGACGCCTGCCTGGGCCCAGGAAGAGCGGACCGAGCTCACGGAGGAAAGCAAGAGCCTGATCCGCCGGGTGCGGCGCCAGTTCGAAGTGCTGCGCCCGCGGCACGAGATGCTGCGCGCGCAACTCGACGGCGCCGATCTCGATCTCGATGCGGTCGTGCGCGCCCGCACCGATCTCGCCGCTGGCGGCCAGGGCAGTGATCGCATCCATCTGATGAGCCGGCCGCAGGTGCACGATCTGGCGGTGACGATCCTCGTCGACGTGTCGCTGTCGACCGATTCCTGGTCCGACAACCGGCGAGTGCTCGACGTGGAGAAGGAGGCGCTGCTCATCCTGGCGCACGGGCTGTCGGCCTGCGGTGACAACCACTCGATCCTGACCTTTACCTCGCGACGGCGCGACTGGGTGCGGGTCGAAACGGTGAAAGCCTTCAACGAGGCGATGGGACCCCTGGTCGAGGCGCGCATCGCGGCGCTGAAGCCCGGCTATTACACCCGCATCGGCGCCGCGATCCGTCATGCCTCTGCCGAGCTTCGCCGACAACCGAACCGCAAGAAGCTTCTCCTGGTACTGACCGACGGCAAGCCCAACGACATCGACCATTACGAGGGGCGCTTCGCGCTCGAAGACAGCCGCCGTGCGGTCACGGAAGCACGGCGCAGCGGCATCAACACCTTCGCCGTCACGGTCGATCGCGAGGCGAAGTCCTATGTGCCTGCCATGTTCGGCCAGAACGGCTACGCCGTGGTCGGCAACATCTCGCGCCTGCCCGCGGCACTGCCGGCGATCTACCGCAATCTGGTGGGATAGTGGAGGTGGAAATCAGCCGAGAAGACAAGAAGGCCCGGCAATCGCCGGGCCTTTCGCGTTCAAGACGGGATAAGATCGCTCAAGCCGCCTTGCTGTGTACTCTCTGGGACTCGTCGATATAGGCATCGAAGGCGGCCGCGACTGCGCGGATGACGAAGCGGTGTTCGGGGCGGACGGTGATGACGCCATCAGCGATATCGATCACGCCATCCTGCCGCAGCTCCGCCAATTTGCCGTTGCCTTCGACGAGCGACTGCCCGTCCCGGCCGTGCGCCGCGGCGATCGCGGGAATATCGACACTGAAATCGCACATCAGCCGTTCGATGATCGCGGCGCGCAGCCGGTCCTCGTCGGTCAGCCGGTAGCCCTTGGTGGTTGCGAGGCGGCCCGAGGCGATTCGGCTCGCATAGACACCGGGCGGCACCTCGTTCTGGACATAACCGTCGCGCGAGCGGCCGATCGCCGAGGCGCCGAAACCGATCAGCGTCTCGCAGTTGTCGGTGGTATAGCCCTGGAAGTTGCGGCGAAGCCGGCCGGTCGCCTGGGCGGTGACGAGGTCGTCGTCAGGCAGGGCGAAATGGTCGAGGCCGATCTGCCGGTAGCCGGCCTTGATCAGCGCCTCGCCGATGGCCAGCGCCTGTTCGGCGCGGGCGCTACTGTCCGGCAGTGCCGTCTCGTCGATCATGCGCTGATGCTTCTTGAAGCTTGGCACATGGGCGTAGCCGAAAACGGCGAACCGCTCCGGACGCATCGTGACGGCCGCTTCGACAGTCTCGATGCAGGAGCGCACCGTTTGATGCGGCAGGCCGTAGATCAGGTCGAAATTGATCCCGCCAATGCCGGCGCCGCGCAAATGGGCGACCGCTTCGGCCGTCTGCTTCTCACTCTGAATGCGATTGATCGCCTTCTGCACAACGGGATCGAAGCTTTGCACGCCAAGGCTGGCGCGCTTGACGCCGCCTTCGCCGAGCGCCTCGGCCATGGCGAGTGTCAGCCGGCGCGGATCGATCTCGACGGCGACGTTGGCCGACGGCGACAGTGCGAAGCGCTCACGCATCAGCGTCATCAGCGCGAGGAATTCGCGCGGCTCGATGATCGTGGGCGTGCCGCCCCCGAAGTGCACTTCCGCGACAGGCAGCGGCCTGCCGACGGTGTCGGCGACCATGCGGATCTCGTCTCTCAGCACGTCGAGATAATCGAGGATCGGATCGTCCTTCTTGGTGATCGTCGTGTGGCAGCCGCAGTACCAGCACATCGAGCGACAGAAAGGGATGTGCAGATAGAGCGACACGTCCTCACCTGCGGGGATAGCCTTCAGCCAGTCGCCGTAGGTGTGGTCGTCGACCGTTGCGGCAAAGCGTGGGGCGGTCGGGTAACTCGTGTAGCGCGGCAGGCGCATTTCACCGTATTTCAGGAGCGCGGAAGCTAACATTTCGTCCTCATCTGGGTGCCGATGGATGCACCTTTCTAGGCCTCGCGGCCCGGCAACTCTTTGCGAAAAGTCAAGGACGGGGGTGGTCTCGGCCAAACCGGGATTTGTTTGCGCTTCGACAAAATGTCGCGGTGCCGCCGCCGCTAGGTTGCGGAAATCCGGGGCGTGTGCGCCGGCGTTTCCCGGACCATCATCAAACGACGGCGCCTAGAGCGGATGACTATGACCATTGCAGAGACCGACAAGCCCTTCATCGATGTGCGGACCATTCCGCCGGTGGAGCGCCATCCGAAAATCTTCGGCATGCTGAATGCGCTTGCCGAGGGTGGTGCCTTCATCATCATCAACGATCACGATCCGCGTCCGCTGCACTACCAGCTGGAAACGCGCTATCCGGGCGAGTTCACCTGGGAGTATCTCGAGCAGGGACCGGCTGTCTGGCGTGTCGAAATCGGCCGGCAGCAGTCCTCCGGCTGCGATTGCTGCTGCGGCGGGCACTGAGCCCCAGTGCGCCTCAAGAGCGGGATCGGGAAAAGTGGATGCGGATTTCCGCTCACATCCCGCTCTAACTTACGAGAATCGGTCACGTTTATGGCTTTTGGTCGGCTCGGCCAAAACCATCGTGCTCTAGGGGATGAACCACCATGTTCGCAGCAACGCTATCCCGCTGGACGATGTCCTACTTCGCGGCCGCGCTGATCTTTCTCGTCCTTGGCGAGATCATGATGGTTCTCGGCTACGGCTACCCGGTCTCAGCCCTTGAGGCGCCCGAAACGCTGGCGCTCGTCCATGCCGTCGTCCTGGGCTGGTTGAGCCTGTTGATGACCGGCGCGCTGCTGCAGTTCGTGCCGGTCCTCGTCGGCCGGCCGCTTTCCTTCCCAAGCGTCGCACTGCCGGCGCTCCTCTTCCTCATCGCCGGCATCGCCGGCCTGACACTTGGTTTCGTCAGCCTGTCCGGCGCGATAGATCTTCCGGTAACAGTGCTTCCTGTGGGAGCCGCTTTCTCAATTGTCGGGTTTTCGGTGCTTGGCTTTGCTTTCGCAGCCACGCTCTGGCATGCCCGCCCCCTGCCGCTCCCGGCCCGCTTCGTCGCGGTCGGTCTTGCTGCGCTCTTCGGCACGATGCTGCTCGGCGGCGTCTATGCCGGGGTACTGTCGGGGTTGATCGATGCGGAAGCTGCGATCGACCTGACGATCGATGGGCTTTCACTGCATGCTTCCCTGGGCCTGTGCGGCTGGTTGAGCTTCACCACCATGGGCGTCAGTTATCGGCTTTTGACCATGTTCATGCTGTCGCCGGACAAGGAGCGGACAAGCAGTCGCGTGGTCTTCGCGCTTGGTGCCCTTTGCCTCGGCCTTCTTGCAGCGGCTGTGCCGGTCATTCTCGCGGGTACTTTCGGTCGCTCCTCGCTCCTACTCCTCGCCGTTGGCTCCGGCGCTGCCGTGGTGGCGATCTATATCGCCGATATCCTGCGGATCTATCGGGAGCGTCGCCGCAAGGCGATCGAGCTCAACAGCCGCGCCAGCATCGGCGCCTTCGCGTCGTTGATCGCTGCGACTGCGCTGTTCGTCGCGCTGCTCGCGACCGGCCGTCTCGACGCGGGTTCCGGTGCCGTTATCTATCTCGTCGCCTTCGGCTGGCTGACGGGCATGGGCCTTGCCCAGCTCTACAAGATCGTGCCGTTCATGACCTGGCTCGAATGCTACGGGCCGGCGCTTGGGCGTATGCCAACGCCAAGGGTTCAGGACCTCGTCGTCGAGGTCTCGGCCCTTCGCTGGTTTTGGCTCTATTATCTGACGGTAGCGCTCGGTACTCTGGCCCTGCTGATCGGTAGTGTTGTCCTCTTTCGCTTTGCGAGCCTCGGCCAATTGATTGCCGTCAATGCGCTCATCCTGGAGTTCGTGCGAACACGGCGTCTGATCAACGTTCCGGCTGAACTTCGATTGCCTGATGGACTTGTTCGACCAGGCCTGTTTTTGCCATCCATTCCTCACGGAGGTTCCCATGAGCCAAGATCCCTATGAACTCGATGTCCGACCGCTGTTGCGCGGTGGCAGCGACCCGTTCCAGGCCATCATGAATGCCGTTGACAATCTGGCGCCGGGCCAGGCGCTGAAGCTGATTGCAACCTTCCGGCCCGTTCCGCTCTACAGCGTCATGGCCGGACGTGGTTTCACCCATCAGGACCGCCCGCTCGACAATGGCGACTGGGAGGTTCTGTTCACGCCCGAAGGAGACGTAGACGAAATCCGGCTTTCGGTCGGCGAAACGGATCTCGACACCTGGCCCGACCCGAGCCGCCAGCTCGACCTGACCGAGCTCGATCCGCCCGAGCCCATGGTGCGCATTCTGGCGACGGCCGAGAAGATGGCGGAGGGTGAAGTGCTCTTCGCCTTGCTCGCACGCGAGCCGCTGTTCCTCTATCCGGAGCTCGCCAAACGCGGGCACAAATGGGCCGGCAATTTCGATGCGACCGGCGAGACCTACCGGATCCTTATTCGCGTCGGCGGGAGGCGCTCCCATGTCGGCGCCTGATACCCTGGACCTCGAAGCGAAGATCCGCGATGCGCTGCGCATCATCATCGACCCCGAAATGGGCAAGAACGTCGTCGATCTCGGCCTGATCTATGACATCGACGTCCAGGAGGGTGGCATCGCCCGCGTCACCATGACGACAACGATCAAGGGGTGCCCGGCGACGGCCTTCCTCAAGGAGGCCGTACAGAACTGCGTCTGGTATGTGCCAGGCGTCGAATATGCCGAGGTCCGCCTGACCTACGAGCCGCCCTGGACGCCTGAGATGATGGCCGAAGGCGCGATCGAATTCGCGCAAGGCGGCATCTTCTAAGAGTTGTCCTGCAACAAACAAAAGGCGCCGCTGATGCGGCGCCTTTTGTTTTGGGTTCGAACGTGCAGTCAGGATGACGCGCGGGGCGATCGGCGATCGCAGACCAGCATCGGCCCGTATTCGAGCGCGAACAGCGCGAAGGCGGCAATCCACAACACGCCCGAAAGTGCAATCAGATGATGATAGTGTGCGGGCAGCACCTCTGCCAGCGGCCGGATCAGTGCTGCGGCCATGATGGCGACGTAGGAGGCGGTGGTGAGTGTTGATCCCACCAGCGGTCGTCCGGTGTGGCCGCGGCTGGCGCGGGTCATGACGGCGAGCATCATCGAGGCAATCACGCCCACGGTGAGCACGTGCATGACCGGGTATTCGCTCAGGAGTTCGACCGCTCCGGCGGCGACGGCCAGGAAGCCGAGCGGCACGAAGGCATAGGCTGCGTGCAGCACGAAGAGTAGCGTCTCCGGCCGGGTCGCCCATCCGCGCCAGCGGAACAGCCGCACCATGTGGAAGGCGCAGGCGACAAGCGCGATCGTCCCCGTGACGATGTGATCAGGTGCGAAGGTCCAGGCAGCGAGCGCCGCGACACCGATCAGGATCGCCGCGGTGTCGAAGCGGTTATAGGGCACCGGGAAATTTGTGCGCCCGACCTTGTTCAGCCAGTTGCGCGTGAAGCTCGGCACAATGCGTCCACCAACGATCATGATCAGCATGGTGTAGGCGCCGATCGCCAGTCGCGCCGCGGCATCGACGTCGAGGTCGCTGAGAACCGAAAGGTGAAAGCAGATATTGGCGGCAGACAGGAGCACCAGCCCGCCGATGACTTTCAGGTCTTTCCATTTGCGACCGACGATCACCTCGCGCGCGCAGATCAAAAGGAGCACAGGCAGGAACAACGCTTCGATACCGGCCGCGACTGGCAGGCCGATCAAACCGCTCGATAGCAGAGCGATCCGTCCGACCACCCAGAGCCCAAAGAGGCCGGCGAGCGGACCGCCGGAGACCGGCAGCCTTCCCGTCCAGTTCGGGATCGCCGTCAAAAGGAAGCCGCCGAGCACGGCGGAGGAGAAGCCGAACAGCATCTCGTGTGCGTGCCAATGGGCGGCGCCGTAGTTGCCGGCAAGGTCGAGCCCGAGAATCAGTGCCGAGATCCACAGCACCATGGCACCGATCGCCCAGAGCGCGGCACCGAGAAAGAACGGCCGGAAGCCATAGGAGAAAAGCACCGGCCCGGTGGTGGAGAGTCCGCGCGGGATGCCGCCGCTCGGTTTCGGTCTTATGAGTCTGTCCAACATGATCGTCGTCCTCATCGTGCGTGCTTGCGGACTTGCGGATGAGGCTTGATCTATCAATGGCTTCAGAGGGGCTCTTTGCGAAAACGCAAGTATCGCGGCCCCGCTCCGCCAGGTGTGTTCATGCGGGGCAAAGAAAAACGATCGCCTCGAAACGATTTGTTCCAAGACAAAGACGCGATTCGTCTGTGGTTCTATTTCTTTTGTGACTGCTGGGGGACCCGTGGTCGAGACCGGAGGTGAGGCCGCCCAAGTCGGCGCCGCCCACCCTAACTCGTTGAATACAGGCGCGTTTCGCAGAAAGGCCAATTCCGGCCGCTGGAGCGCGTCGAAGGAGAGCAAGATGACTGAACAACTTCAGATGACCCGCCGGACGATGCTTGCCGGCGCTGCCCTGGCGGGCGCGGTTGCGCCGCTTCTCCATACCGCTTCGGCACAGGCGGCCGGCGCCGCCACGGCAGCGGGTGCTGCCCCCGTCGACATCTCGACCCTGCCGCGCGTGAAGGTCGATCTCGTCAAGCCGCCTTTCGTCCACGCCCATGAACAGGTCGCCAAGACCGGACCGCGCGTCGTCGAGTTCACCATGACGATCGAGGAAAAGAAGCTGGTGATCGACCGCGAGGGCACCGAGATCCACGCAATGACCTTCAACGGCTCGGTGCCTGGCCCGCTGTTGGTCGTGCACGAGAACGACTATGTCGAGCTCCGGCTGATCAACCCGGCGACCAACACGCTGCTGCACAACATCGACTTCCACGCCGCAACCGGCGCGCTGGGCGGTGGTGCGCTGACGCAGGTCAACCCGGGCGAGGAAACCACGCTTCGCTTCAAGGCCACCAAGCCCGGTGTCTTCGTCTACCATTGCGCGCCCGAAGGCATGGTGCCCTGGCACGTCACCTCGGGCATGAACGGCGCCATCATGGTGCTGCCGCGCGAGGGCCTGAAGGACGAGAAGGGTCAGCCGTTGACCTATGACAAGATCTACTATGTCGGCGAGCAGGATTTCTACGTGCCGAAGGACGAGGCCGGGAACTACAAGAAGTACGAAACCCCCGGTGATGCCTACGAAGATGCGGTGAAGGCGATGCGCACGCTGACCCCGACCCACATCGTCTTCAACGGCGCGGTCGGCGCGCTGACCGGCGACAACGCCCTGACAGCGGCTGTGGGCGAGCGCGTGCTCGTCGTCCATTCGCAGGCCAACCGCGATACGCGGCCGCACCTGATCGGTGGGCATGGTGACTATGTCTGGGCGACCGGCAAGTTCCGCAACCCGCCGGACCTCGACCAGGAAACCTGGCTCATTCCGGGCGGAACCGCGGGCGCTGCCTTCTACACATTCCGCCAGCCGGGTGTGTACGCCTATGTCAACCACAACCTGATCGAGGCCTTCGAACTCGGCGCTGCCGGCCACTTCAAGGTCACCGGCGATTGGAACGACGACCTCATGACTTCGGTCGTCAAGCCGGCGTCGATGTAGACGGCTGAAGCAAGGTGATTGCGGGGCCGCGATCTGCGCGATCCCGCACGCGAACAAAGGCACGCGCTCGTCAGCGCGTGCCCTTCCCCGGAGGCCTCCCATGACCAGCAACAAGAAATCTGCGGTTTCGCTCCTCTCGCTCGCAGCCCCGGCCGTCCTTTTGGCCGCAATCGGTGGCGTGCTTTCGGCGAAGGTGGGGCTGTTCGACGATCTCAAGGACGGCGTCGACCTGTCGATCAGGCCGCCGGTGACCGTGACGATCGCACCGCGTCAAATGAGCTATCGGGCGGAGGGACACTTCCTGAAGAACGGCTTTGCTGTCGATGCGCCCATCGTCGTTGCGGCGCTCGAGCAGCCGCTCGAGATCATGAAGTACCAGGTGACGCGTCAAGATTTTGAACGCTGCATCGCCGACGGCGCCTGCCAGCAGCCGGAGGGCGGCCATGGTGCCGGCCTGTCGGGCGTGCCGATGACCGGGGTCAACTATACCGACGCGAACGACTATGCGGCATGGCTGACCAGGAAGACCGGCGAAATCTGGCGTCTGCCGACCGACCAGCAATGGGCCTTTGCCGCCGGCTCCAAGTTTCCTGACGATGCGCTCGGGATCGACGGCAGCAAGGAAAATCCGGCGCTGCGTTGGTTGGCAGACTACGAGCGCGAGGCGAGCCGGCAGCGGGCGAAGGACCCGCTGCCGCAGCCTTCGGGCGCTTTCGGCGAGAACGAGTACGGCGTTGCGGACCTGGACGGCAATGTCTGGGAATGGACAGAGACTTGCCACCGCCGCGTGACGATCGGCGACGATGGCGAGGTGCTGAAGGAGCAGCCCGCCTGCGGCATCTTCGTCGTCAACGGCAAGCACCGGGCATCGATGAGCTTCTTCATCCGTGATCCGAAGAGTGGCGGCTGCGCCGTCGGCGTGCCGCCCGATAATCTCGGCTTCCGGTTGGTGCGCGACGGCCGCTGGTATTCGGGCTTCCTCTACGCCTTCGAACGCCGGCTCCAGGGCGCCGGGTAACATGGCGCAGGCAGTGGACCCGCTGGGGCTCGCACCTCTCAACCGGCAAAAGCATGTGGCAATCGCGGTGCTATGGCGTCCTTTGCACATCTGACAGGACGTGCGGCGCCGTGGTCCTTTTGCAGGGTTCCGGGCTGTGCTAGAGCAGAGCAACTCAAACGGCAGGATGCCAAAGTGGCTGCACTCGATCGCACACTCGTCAAATCGCTCCCTCTTTTCCAGAAAATGAGCGATCAGGAACTGGATTCGCTGCTGACGCGCGCCACGGTGCGGCGTGTTCCGCAGAACGAAGCCGTGTTCGAGCAGGGTGCGCAGGCCGACTTCTTCTTCCTGCTGCTGCACGGCCGGCTGAAGGTGACCCAGGTCACCAAGGACGGGCAGCAGATCATCGTCCGGGTCGTCAATCCCGGGGACCTCTTCGGCTTTGCCCGCGCGCTGCAGCGCAGCGACTATCCGGGAACGGCGACAGCCGCGACCGAGAGCCTGGTTCTCGCCTGGCCGACGGAGCTTTGGAACGTCTTCGTCGAGAAGAACCCTCACCTCGCCGTCAACGCCATGCATACGATCGGGCAGCGTCTCGACGAGGCGCATACCCGCATCCGCGAAATGTCGACGGAAGAGGTCGAGCGCCGTGTCGCCCACACGGTTCTCCGCCTTGCGGAGCAGGCGGGCAAGCCGGAAGGCGGCGGCGTCCGCATCGACTTCCCGATCTCGCGCCAGGATATCGCCGAGATGACCGGAACAACGCTGCACACCGTCTCGCGCATCCTCAGCGCCTGGGAAGGGCAGGGCCTCGTCCAGGGCGGACGACAGAAGCTGATGCTCAAGGACATTCCAGGCTTGCGGCGTCTGGCTGAACGGATTGGCAGCTAGAATGGCCGGCCGTACACCAGCGCGCGATCCTGCGACGTTCTTCCACATCGCATGACGGCCATTCACTTGCGAGTGACGAGCTATTGAGAACCCACCCCGCCAATCGCAGGATTGCACAATGTCGACGGGAAGGGATCTTAGATCACGGTTTACGGTGGTTCAGCGTCTACTTTGGAGCGACGATCCCAGGATAGAAGTCACCGTCGCCGCCTTCGTAGTTGCCGCTGTAACCGCCACCGCCGGTTTGGGAGCATGCGGCGAGGCCCAGAACTATTGCCAACAAGATTGTAGCGCGCATTTTTCTACCTTTTTCAGTTCATCGTTCACGACAGGGCTGTCGAAATTCCGTCCTATCATGTGGGGGATCAACCGATATCGGGCAATCCCAATGGCAGGATTTTGCTAGGGTTTTTCCGCGCGCACAGCGTAGCGATGCTGGGACTGCCGTGCCAGACCCTTGAAGACATTCCAGTTCTTGGCCTGGGTGCGATGGATTTCGCGCAGGTCCCTGTCGACCGTGATGTCGACGAAGCCGGCCTTCTGCAACAGTTCGACGACGGCCTCGGCGTGGGCGCCCTTGGAGAAATGCACGCGGGAGAGAATGCTGCGATGCGTCGCCATCATCTGCGGTGAACCGGTCGGCGTTTCCGCCCTGAAGAGGCCGAGGCGTTGTCCCCAGGCGCTGAGCTTCGAGAACAGCCGCTCGAGTGCCGTCGAGTTGACGAAGTCGCCGTCGACGACGAGCAGCGTGCCGCCCGGCTTCAGCACGCGCAGCCATTCGGCAAAGGCTGCGGCCGGATCGACGAGTGTCCACACCAAGTGCCGGTTGACGATCACATCGTAATGGCCGTCGGGCTCCATGGTATTTTCGGCGTCGCCGAGGGCAAAGCGGATCGAGCGGCCACGATTGCGGGCCTTTTCGCGGGCGCGTTCGAGCATGGGTTCGGCCCAATCCAGGCCCTGCACCTTGAAGCCGAGTTCGTCGAGCAGGTGCGAGATGACGCCCGTCCCGCTGGCAAGGTCCAACGCGGCGCGGCCGGCGCCAGGTCCGAGGTGGCGTAGAAACAACGCGTGCCAGGCAGCGCGCTCCTCCTCCGAGAAGATCTCATGTCCCGGTGACAGATCGAAAGTTGCGGCGCGCTCCGACCAGTAGGCCTTGATTTCATCCCGCAGGTTGTAGTTCTGCCGATCCGTTACATCGCTCATGTCGATACCGCCGTCTCTGTTTGGAGGCGTTCTAAAAGATAAATGTTGACTAATAAAGTCATGAAACATTAGATCGCGTCGATTTTCCCAGCGGAGCAGAAAACAATGCGGTTTTTCAACAGGGTGGCTGCGGCCGCCACGGGCTTTTGCGTGCTTTTTTCAACGGCAGCCTTCGCTGATGTCGTGACGCTGAAAGACGTGACCGGCCGCGATGTCGAGGTCAATGTACCGGTCGAGCACGTGATCCTCGGCGAAGGGCGCCAGATCTATTTCCTCGGTGCGCTCGACCGTGACGAGCCGTTCAAACGCGTCGTCGGCTGGCGTGACGATCTCTCCAAGGCTGACCCGGAAAGCTACGCCGCCTATCTCGCGAAATACCCTGATGTCGCCAAGCTGCCGACCTTCGGCGGCATGAAGGACGGCACTTTCGACATCGAGCAGGCGGTCGCGCTGAAGCCCGATGTCGTCTTGATGAATGTCGATGCCAAGACCGCAACGGAGGAGGCTGGCTACATCGAAAAGCTCGCCAAGGTCGGCATCCCGCTCGTCTATGTCGACTTCCGCGAAAAGCCGATGGAAAACACCGAGCCGAGCATGCGTGTGATGGGCAAGCTGCTCGGCAAGGAAGAGAAGGCCGAAGAATTCATCAAGTTCCGCGCCGAAAGCATCGCCAAGGTGACCGACGTTTTGGCGAAGGCCAACCCGAAGAAGCCGCTGGTCTTCGTCGAGCGCGCCGGCGGTTATTCCGACGATTGCTGCATGTCCTTCGGCAACGAGAATTTCGGCAAGATGGTCGAATTCGCCGGCGGCGTGAACATGGCCAAGGACATCATTCCCGGCACCTTCGGCACGGTCAATCCGGAGCAGATCATCGCTGCGAACCCGGACCAGATCATCGTCACCGGCGGCAACTGGCAGGGTTACGTGCCGGGCGGCGCCTGGGTTGGGGTCGGTTATGGCGCGGATGTAAAGGAAGCGGCCCGCAAGCTCGAAAACCTGACCAAGCGCCCGGCCTTTACCGGCGTCCAGGCGGTCAAGGACGGCCAGGTCCATGCCATTTGGCACCAGTTCTACAACAATCCCTACCAGTTCGTCGCGATCCAGCAGATCGCCAAGTGGCTGCATCCGGATCTCTTCGCCGACCTCGACCCGGAAGCGACGTTCAAGGAGCTGCATGAGCGCTTCCTGCCGCTTCCCTATGAGAGCGGCTACTTCGTTTCGCTGACGGCCAGCAAGTAAGCAGATCGACAGCCGGAGGAGGGGAGGTCTCTACGGCGCCGCGCGTCTTATTAGACGCGCAAAGGTCGCCGTAGCACTTTGAATTGCTGCATGTTTTCGTCCTTAAATCGCATGCGATTTAAAAAAAACAGCAGCAGCGTCGCGATCGAAAGGAATGAGAATGCCGATCTTCAGGAAAATCGCGTCGGCGATGATCGCCGCCATAGTGCTGGCGGCTCTGCCGGCTAGTGCTGCGGAAATCATCGACGTTACCGGCCGCCGGGTCGAAATCGCGCTGCCCGCCAAGCGCGTGCTGCTGGGCGAGGCGCGGCAGATCCATGTCGCGGCGGCGCTGAAAGGCGAGCATGTCTTCGACACGATCGTCGGCTGGCGCGACGACCTCGTGAAAAAGGACCCGGATTCCTACGCCGCCTATGTCGAGCGCTTCCCCGAGATCGAGAAGCTGCCGCGTTTCGGCTATATCCCTTCAGGCGATTTCAGCCTCGAAGCGGCGATCGCGCTGAAGCCCGATGTGCTGACCCTGAACCTCGAGGCTGAGAAGGCTGTCGAGGAATCGGGCTTCATCGAAAAGGCGGCGGCTGCCGGCATCGCCGTCGTCTATCTCGATTTCCGCGTCGATCCGGCTGCCAACAGCGAGAAATCGGTCGAAATCCTCGGCCAACTCTTCGGCGCCGAGGCAAAGGCGCGTGAATTCATCGAATACCGCAATGCCCAGATCGCGTTGGTGACGGACCGCCTGAAGAAGGCGGGGGCAATCGCACGCCCGAAAGTCTTCATCGAGCGCTCTCCCGGTATCACCGGCGACGTCGTCTGCTGCCGAACCTTCGGTCCGGCGAATTTCGGCAAGATGGTGGAAGAGGCCGGCGGCCACAATATCGGTTCGGACGTGATCAAGGGCACCTTCGGCGACCTCAATCCTGAGCAGCTCATCGTCAGTGATCCCGATCATGTCATCATCACCGGCAGCAACTGGTCGGCGGAATCCGATCTCAACCAGTTCGTCAGCGTCGGCCGTGGCGCCGATGCGGCGGCGGCTGAGGAGCGTCTGCGCGGCCTGATGCAGCGCCCGGGCTTTCCCGGCCTGAAGGCGGTGAAGGAAGGTAACGTGCACGCCGTCTGGCATCAGTTCTACGGCGCGCCTTACGAGTTCATTCCGATCCAGCAGTTTGCCAAATGGTTCCAGCCGGAGCTTTTTGCCGACATCGACCCGGACCGGACTTTCCGCGAGTTTCACGAGAAGTTCCTGCCGGTGACCTATCGCCCGGGCTACTTCGTCTCGCTTCCGAAGGATGGTGAATGATGGTTGCCATGACTGACCAGATTTCCGGCGTTGAGGGACGGGGGCGCTATCGCGCGCTCGTCCTGCGCCGTTTGGTGCTGATCTTCTGTCTCGTCGGCGCGCTGTTTGCGTCCGTCGCGGTCGACATGGCGCTTGGCCCTGCAAATTATCCGCTTGCCGATGTGCTGACGGCGCTGTTCCGGTCGGAAACCGTGAGCGACCAGCTCCGGGTGGTGATCTGGGACATCCGCATGCCGATCGCGCTGATGGCCGTGACGGTCGGCGCCTCGCTGTCGGTCGCCGGCGCGCAGATGCAGACGATCCTCGCCAACCCGCTGGCAAGTCCGTTCACGCTCGGCATCTCCGCCGCTGCCGGTTTCGGCGCGGCCCTCGGCCTCGTTGCCGGCGTCGCGGTCTTTCCGGTTGCGGTCCAGTACATGGTGCCGATCAACGCCTTCCTGATGGCGATGCTGGCGGCGCTCTTCATCCACTTCGCCTCCACCATGCGCGGCGTCACAGTGGAAACGATCGTGCTGCTCGGCATCGCGCTCGTCTTCACCTTCAATGCTGCGCTGTCGCTGCTCGAATACCTCGCCTCCGAGCAAGCGCTGGCCGCGGTCGTGTTCTGGACGATGGGCAGCCTCACCAAGGCAACCTGGCCGAAGGTCTGGATCACCGGCGCCGTGCTGCTGTTCGCCTTGCCGCTTTTTGCACGGCACGCCTGGGCGCTGACGGCGCTTCGGCTCGGCGACGACAAGGCGGCGAGCTTCGGCATCAATGTTCGCCGGCTAAGGCTCGAGGCGATGATGACCGTCAGCCTGCTTGCGGCGATCCCGGTCTCCTTCGTCGGCACGATCGGTTTCGTCGGTCTCGTCGGGCCGCATATCGCCCGCATGCTGGTCGGCGAGGATCAGCGCTTCTTCCTGCCGGCCTCGGTGCTCTGCGGCGCGCTGCTGCTTTCGGTCACCTCGGTCGTCAGCAAGATGCTGATTCCCGGCGCGGTGCTGCCGATCGGCGTCATCACCGCGCTCGTCGGCGTGCCCTTCTTCTTCGTGCTGATTTTCACCAACAGGAGGCGTGCATGGTAAGCCTGACGCTGGAAAAGGTTGGTGCGAACTATGGCCGGCGCGTGGTGCTGTCGGACGTCAATACAGGTGTCCTTAGGGGCGGTGGCCTGACGGCGGTGATCGGTCCCAATGCCGCCGGCAAGTCGACGCTGTTCAAGCGCATCGCAAGCCTGACGTCCGGGCCCGGCACCGTCCACCTTTCGGACACGTCCAAGGGGCCCGAGGGCATCTGCTACATGCCGCAGGATACCGGCGCCAATGCCGTGCTCACCGTCTACGAGTCGGTGCTTCTGTCGGCCAAGCAGGGTTCCGGCTGGAAGGTGAAGGACGCCGAACTCGCCGAGATCGACCGGGTGCTCGGCGAGCTCCGGATCGCCGACCTCGCCTTTCGCGGCCTCGGCGAGCTTTCCGGTGGCCAGCGCCAGCTTGTCTCCATAGCCCAGGCCCTGGTGCGCAAGCCCGAAGTGCTGTTGATGGACGAGCCGACCTCGGCGCTTGATCTCTTCCGCCAGATCGAGGTACTCGGCTTCATGAAGCGCCTGTCGGCGCAGTCGGGCATGGCGGTGCTGATCGCGCTGCACGACCTGAACCATGCGCTGCGCTACTGCGACGACACGATCGTCATCAGCGGCGGCTCGGTGCTGGCGAGCGGCCCGACCCATGAGGTCATCACCGCGGACATGCTGCGCTCGGTCTACCGCGTCGAGGCGCGTGTGGAGGCTTGCTCCATGGGGCGTCCGGTCGTCATCGTCGACGAGTCGCTTTAGGCGCCAGAACAATTCCATGAGAATTTGAAGCGGTTTCCGTCTGGAACGGCACCAATTCAAGAGGCTGGAAAGCACTTCGCCGCCGAGGCGGCGAAGTGCGGCTTCTGAGATCAGGTCGGCTTGTGCCCCTTCAGGCCGTAGAAGGCGATATAGGCATAGCAGGCGACGGGCATCAGGAAGGCAAGGTGGATGCCGATGTTGTCGGCAAGGCCGCCCTGAACGAGCGGCAACAGCGCGCCGCCGACGATTGCCAGGCACAGGATGCCGGAGCCCTGGCTCGTATATTTCCCGAGGCCGTAGAGCGCCAGGCTGAAGATCGTCGGGAACATGATCGAGTTGAAAAGCCCGATCGCCAGAACCGACCACATGGCAACGCTGCCGCCGGCAAAGACGGTTAGCAGCAACAGCACGATCGCTGCGACTGCGTTGAAGGCCAACGCCTTGCCGTCGTCGACGAAGCGCATCGCAACCGCGCCGATGAACCGGCCGACCATCGCTCCGCCCCAGAAATACATCACATAATGGGCGGCTTCGGCCTCGGAGAGGCCGGCAATGTCGGGCTGGTTCAGGAAGTTGACGAGGAAGCTGCCGATACTGACCTCCGCGCCGACATAGACGAAGATGCCGATGGCGCCGAGGACCAGGTGGCGGTAGTGCCAGGCCGACTTGCCGTCGGTGATCGGCTCGATCTCGTCATGCACTTCGACGGTCGGCAGCTTCAGGGCGGCGAAGAGCGCCGCAAGCAGCAGGAAGGCGGCGGCAAGAAGCAGGTAGGGCATCTTGACCGCGCTTGCTTCGGCGAGCCTCAGCGCGTCGAGCTGCTCCGGCGTCGCGCCGGCAGTGGCGACGACAGCAGCCGACAGGATCAACGTTGCACCGAACATCGGGGCCAGCGTCGTGCCGAGCGAGTTGAAGGCCTGGGTCAGGGTCAGACGGCTCGCGGCCGTATCCGGCGGACCAAGCACGGTCACGTAAGGGTTGGCCGAAACCTGCAGCAGCGTGATGCCGCTCGCCAGCACGAAGAGAGCACCGAGGAACAGCGCATAGATGCGAAAGCTTGCCGCCGGGACGAACAGCGCGCAGCCGATGGCGGCGATGACGAGGCCGAGCACGATCCCCCATTTGTAGCTGATGCGCTTGACGAGCGCGCCGGCGGGCAGCGAGACGATGAAATAGGCGCCGAAGAAGCAGAATTGGATCAGCATCGACTGCGTGTAGTTGAGCGAGAAGACGTTCTTCAGATGCGGGATCAGAATGTCGTTCAGGCACGTGATGAAGCCCCACATGAAGAACAGTGAGGTGAGCGCGAAGAGGGCAAATCGATAGCCCGTCGCGTCCGGTGACGCGGATGAGGCCGCGCGCGTGGGCTCAGCGCCCTTGGTGATGATACCTGCCAATGGTTTAACCTCATGATGTCGTTGACGCCGGAGCTTGGGGCCTTGGGAGGGCGTCGCATTGGACGCGCCGGCGGCAGCCGTTGATCTTCACTTGGGAGCACGAAGATATCCGGTTGCGCGGCGCTTATACCGCGCGCACAGGGCTTTGACAGTGTGAAAGGTAGGATTTCCCCGGTCGCAGGCCGGCTATCGGTCAGAGCGTGGCCAGTTCGCGATTGGTAAGTGTGCCGACATGGGCCCGTTTGATGTCGAGCTTCCGTTCGAGCGCCGCCATGATGTCCTCGCTGAACTCGATCGATGTCAGTTCGGCGATTTCAGGCAGTGCTCCCGGGGTAAAGACGTTGACCTCAACGAGCTTGTCGCCGACCACGTCGAGACCGACGAGGAACATGCCGTCGCGCACCAGCTTCGGCCGCATCTGCTCGGCCACCGCGAGCATTTCCGGCGTGACGACGGCGGCGACGGGCCTGCCGTTGACATGCATGTTGGAACGTAGCTCACCTTCCGCCGGGACGCGCCGAACCGCAGCGTAGGTATCGCCGCGTTTGAGCGGCCGGCCGTTCATCAGGAACAGCCTGACGTCGCCTTCCGTTGCTGCCGGCAGATATTCCTGCGCGATCACATAGCCCATCTCGCTGACCGCCTCGAAGATCTGGTTGAGGTTCGTCTCGTGGCTGGAGCTAACCTTGAAGACGTTCTTGCCGCCGGAGCCCTGCAGCGGCTTCAGAATGACACCTTCCGGGTGCTCGTCGACAAAGGCCCTGATCTCCTCAATATGCTTCGAGATCAGCGTGGTCGGCCGAACCATCTCGGGAAAGTCCTGGAGATAGAGCTTGTTCTGCGCCCGCGTGAGCCCGTCGGGATCGTTGACGACGATTGCCCCGCGCTCGGCCGCAAGCCGCCCGAAAATCACGCCCGCCTGGGTGGCCCAGGGGCGCGGACCGGCGTCTTCCGACGGGTCGCTTCTCAAAAACAGAACGTCGACGTCGGCGATGTCCAGCGTCTCACGCCGCGTGGCGCCGCTCCGCAACGCGGCGATGAAGGTTTCGGCCTTGCGCGGCTTCGCCGCGCCGAGGTTGAGGGCGTGGATCATCAGGCGGCCATCGGGCCTCAGGATGAAATCACCAGGGGTGACGTAGACGATCTCGTGGCCACGGGCGAGTGCCGCAAGCGCAAGCGATGTCGTCGCATAGACCGTCTCTTCGCCCTCGATGGAGTTGACGAAAAAGGCGATGCGCATTCAGTTTCCTACTCTGCGACCATGTCGAGCGGGGTAATTCCCCTCTGGGCTCGCTGAAGTCGGTCGCGCGCTTTGACGTCATCGAGGAAAATAGGGCGAATGGCCGCGGCACCAAGGAGGCCGCGCAAATTGAGTTCCTGGATCGCACCGAAATGCGACGCGGCGATCTTGCCCATCCAGAAGGGCTCGAGACTGCCGCCGTCGGCGAGATGCTCGAGAAGCTGCAACAGGCCGCGCAGGTAGATCGCGTCCTTGACCAGCCCGCCGCCGCGATAGATGCGCAGCGTAATGTTGAAGGCCTCTGTGGTGCCGAAGCCGTGGCCGTCGACGAGCAGCCGGTAGGTCTCCGGAAACAGTGCGCCGTCAAGCAGGGCCGCGCAGCCGACGACTCTCGCCGCAAGCACCCGCAGCCGGTCCGCGGTCATGCCGGCACTCAAGTATTCGGCGAAAACGGCAAGCCCTTCCTGCATGCCTTCGTAACCGGCAAGCCCTGAGCGGAGGATCCGGAGGCCCTGGGCCGAGCCGTTGAAATAGGTCAGCAGGTGCACGCCGACCTCGTGGCTGAGCAGCGCCTCGACGCGATCGGGGTCGAGTGCCGAGCTTCTGGCGATCAGCAGTTGACCGCGCGAGACGAGCAGGCCGGCTGGCAGGTCGTCGCGAATTTCGACGGACGCGGTGAAATCGGCGGACTGGCGCCGATAGGCTGATATCATCGCCTGGGCTCGCTCCCTTATGTAGTCGCAGTCGCGCTTGTTGCCGGATGTCGGAGACGAGGCGCCATCGGCTGCGGTGCGCGCGAGGATGTCGGACGCGGCGTTGAGAAGGTCGCTTTCCACCGGGCCGTAGAGTGCGCGGCCGAGTTCGACGAATTTGCGGGTCTCGCGCGCGGATATCATCGAGAGCTGCAGATCGACCTCCTGCTGCTTTTCCCGATAGAGGGCATAAAGCAGCGGATCTTCGAGGTGTTCGAAGTTGAGGGTGAAGAGTTTGCGCTTGGCCGTTTCGATCTGCAGCGCCAGCGGCCGATAGTAGAGGCGGGGACTTCGGGAAAAGCCGCTCGACGCGAATTCCGCCCAGGCGGTTTCGGCGTTGATCGGCGTCACCGCGAGCAGGAAATCGAAGCTCGAGGCGATCTCGTCGATGCCGCGGTCGGCACGCACGACCGCGTCGACGAAGGCTTTCCGGCCAAGGGCGCGATGCGTCGGTAGCCGGAAGTCATCGGACCGCGCGCGGGCGAAGGCCGCAACGGCGCGGAGCCCAGCATCGAAGACGCTCGCAACCAGCCGCTCGCGCAATTGCGGATAGATGCGGCGGGTGCCCGGCTCGCAGTAGATGGGGGCAAAACGCACGGTGAGATGGGGATAGTCGAGCGCCAGGGTCTTTCGGCCTGCCCGTGCCTCCGGTTGCCGCTCGACAAGCGTCACATGCGGGGTCCGGAACTTTCCCTCGATCGTCGCAGCGGTCTCGATCAGTGCTTTCGCGGCAACCTGCTCGGCGCCGCTTAGCCCGGCGACGACCTCGATCAGGAAGGGCGGCAGGAACGGCGCGTCCTTGGCCGGCGGGTCATCGCTTTCGAGCTCGGCAAACTCGAGAACGATGAACATGCCCTGCCGCTCTTCGATCACGCGGCCGACCCGCTCGATGACGACGGCGGCGATATCGACGCTCGGAGCCAGCAGATAGGCGGCATTCGCCTGGGCGATATCGCGCGCGACCGGCTGCTGGTGCTCGGCTGCGATATGGACGCAGAGGAAGGGAAGCAGGCGGTCGATGTGCAGCCGTCCACCCTCGCCGAAGTCCCGTCGCACGGCGCGACCATCCTTCAGTCGGGCAATGGCTTCATCGAGCCACTCCGGGTCAGGGCTCGCGCGCATGGGTCTCCCGTCCGTCATCGCTGCCTCGCGAGCGCCTCGGTCAGGATCGGAACGAGTGATCCGACCAGTGTGCGCAGCGACCTCAGCGCTTCGAGGTCTGGCTTGCCGGTCCACTCGTCCATGAAGGTCTTCTTGAACTCGATCGCGATCGCGCAGCCCGTATCGGGAAAGTGCTCGTGGATGAAGCGCGTCTGTTCTCCGCGTCCCTGGAAGGCAATGTTTTCACGCACATCCACAGGCCGACCCGCGAGCGTGGTGGCGCTGATGGCAGCGACCAGCGTATCGATCACGTCGGCCCATTTGGCCCGATCCATGGAGGAGGTTCCGATGTTGATCTCGGGTGCCTCGGCGATATCGGCCGGTTCGGCCTCCGGCCCCTGCCGCCGATGGTTGTAGCTGTGTATGTCGAGCACGATGAAGCGCTGATGGCGGCGCTCGATCGCCGTCAGCATCGACCGGAGCATGGCATAGTATTCGTCATGGACGGCAAGGGATGTTTCGATCAACTCCGCAGGCGGCTGCTCCCGCCAGACGGAAAGACCCCAGGCCTGTGCGGGCTGGAGGTAGACGGCGCCTACGCGGGCACGATTGATATCGACCTCGAAGCGCGAGCGATGGACGACGATGCGGTTGGCAAGGTCCCGGATGATGAATTCGGTGAACGGGTCCTCCTCGCGCAGCCTTTCTTCCTCCGTCAACGCCACCAGCGCCCGGGCATCGCTGCGCATGGCATGCCCATTGTGGATCGCGGTGCCGACGATCGGTCCATCGCCGCGATTTACGGTCCACCAGGCGTTCTCCGTGGCTGAACGGAACTGTTCCGTCGGCTCGCGTTGCATGTTCGCTCCCGCATGCCCTCACTATGGGCGCTTCGGGAATGCAACTCCCGGGCACGCCCGAGAGTTCCGCAAAGATTCAAAATTCCATGGCAGATCAGTCCGGTTCGGGGTGCCGTTCTCGGTTCCCGCTTCAGCGCGATGACACCCCGATTTCGCCGAGGATCCATTGGCGGAAGGCGCTGATCTTCGGTGAATTGCGCCGCGTCTCCGGGTAGACCAGCCAGTAGGCATGGTCGTCGTTGCAGAGAAGATCGAAGGGCTGGACGAGGCGCCCATCGGCCAGCTCGGCGGCGAAGAACGCCGGCGTCAGGATCGCCACGCCCTGGCCGGCCGTGGCGGCGTTGCCCTCATAGGCCTGCGCGCCCATGCTGGCGCCGGGACGACTGGAAAGCCCCTCGGCAGGCACATTCGCGGCCGCAAACCATTTCGCCCACCAGGGATCGCCGGGATCGAGCAGCGGCAGACGCAACAGATCGGCCGGCTCCTTCACCCCGCCGATACTGGCCGCAAGGTTCGGGCTGAGCATAGGGGTGAAGTCGGCGTTGATCAGCCGGTGCGCCACAAGCCCCGGCCAATCGCCGCGGCCGGAGCGAATGCCGATATCGACCTCCTCGCGGCTGAAGTCCACCAGGTGAGGCTCCGTTTGAAGGCGGACGGCAAGGGAAGGGTGGGCGATCTGAAAGGAGCCAAGACGCCGCGCCAGCCAATTGGAGGCGAACGTGGCGATCGTGCTGATGACAAGCGTTCCCTGGGCGCCGCCGCGCGCCGTGACATAGGCTTCGCTGAGCTGCTCGAAGGCCTGCGTGACCGCCGGAGCGAGCCGCTGTCCGACTTCTGTCAAGGCAATCTGCCGCGGTCGGCGCAAAAACAAGGGCGCGCCGACCCGATCCTCGAGAACCTTGATCTGATAACTCACCGCGGCCTGCGTCGTGCCGAGCTCGGTTGCGGCCTTCGTGAAGCTTCCATGCCGGGCGACCGCCTCGAAGACGCGGATCGCCGTCAATGGTGGAAGCGGAAGTGTCTTATGCATTAAATGGCCTTATGCATGGTAAGCGATATTCGATTGGAAGGTGATGCCGCTCGTAACCATTTTCAAGATCCGTCCATTAGACGGATTGATGAAGAGGATGACGGCTATGACAACCATTCAAGTACGTAGTTTTTCGTCGACAAACGATTTTTCCGCGCGCTCCTGGCTGGCGTTTCTGTTCGCTCGAAAGCGTCGTGCGCTCGAGGTCGTCGATGTCAGAGACCTGTCGGATCACCTGAAACGGGACATGGGCTTCCTCGATGGCAACCGCCCCGACGCGAAAGACCTCCCGACCGCTTGAATACTTTCGACCTGGGCGAGCCTCCCATCGCCCAGGTCCACCAATGCCAAGGGCATGACACCGCCGCCGCCTCCTTCCTCCGTTACACTACCCCTGCACTCGCAGCTCCGACGTCCGCCAAAAGCGGAGCAGTTTTTCATCTCTCGCTCGCTCTTTGGGTCAGAATTCCTTTAATCTACTATTTGAGTGGATAATCTCGGAAGGCTCGGTCAGGAATCGAGCTGGGCAGAAACGCCCTCCGGTCGGCGCAGGTTTGCGTTGATCGGCTGAAAATGAGGTCCGAGATGAGTATGCTGCGGCAATTTGAGCGTTTGAGCGCAATTCGCGAGGTCCTGCAGGGCCGTTTGGAACTGCACGAGGCGCGGGACTGTTTCGGCTTCGACGATGTCGAGGACGGCACGGCCAATGAGCTCAGGGACCGCATCGCCGAACTCTCCGATGAAATCTCGACCTTAAGAAGTCGTTGCGACCGATACGAAAGCTTCGGCCGTCAATGACCAACCCGAAAGGCGGCAGCACGTCGCCGATGAATGGACCATCCCCATGACCTTGCATGTGAATTCACGCGTCGCGGATCACGCGATCAATCCGCTTTTTCTCGAACGCTGGTCGCCGCGGGCCTACTCGGGCGAAGAGATTTCCGAGGCCGAACTGTTCGAAATCCTGGAGGCCGCCCGCTGGGCGCCATCAGCCTACAATGCCCAGCCCTGGCATTTCGTCTATGCCCGCCGCGGCGGACAGGACTGGGAGAAGCTGCTCGGTCTTCTGAACGAGTTCAACCGCAGTTGGGCAAAGGAGGCTTCGGCCCTCATCTTCGTGCTGTCGAAAACCTCCCTGCTGCCGCCAGGCGCCAGCAAGGAGGTGCCTTCCTACACCCATTCCTTCGATACGGGCGCCGCCTGGGGCGCACTCGCCCTGCAGGCGGCCCATTCCGGCTGGCAGGCGCACGGCATGGCCGGCATCGACTACGACCGCGCGCGGGCCGAACTCGAAGTTCCTGAAAACTACCGGATCGAGGCTGCCGTCGCGATCGGACGCCTCGGCGATAAGGCTCTGCTTCCGGAGGCTCTGCAACAGCGCGAGCAACCAAGCCCGCGCAAAGCCCTCTCCGAAATCGTGTCTGAAGGGCGCTTCGTGGCCGGCTAAGCTTCGGCAGACTTGGACGGGGAGCGGGGGTACATTGCCGGCCCGCTCTCCTCAGCGATCGTCCGTTTCATCCTTGCTCGTCGCGTTCAGCGCCTGAACGCTGATGGCCGCGACGAGGCCGGTCAGGACGATGCCGGAAAAGCCTATCACCAGAGCCAGCAGCCGTGCGCCCAGGTGTTTGGGCGTGATGTCGCCGTAGCCGATCGTCAGCCCGGTGACGAAGGTGAAATAGAGGGATTCATCGAGCCGCCATTCCTCGATGCGGCCAATGATGACACCGCATCCGGTCATCACGATCAGGATTGCGGAGAAGATCGGCCAGAGCACCTGAAGTTGCTGGTAGAGATTGGAGAAGAACAGGCGCCGCATTCTTTTTGAATGGCTCCTGCGATGAGATTTCGCCACGCAACCCTCCCTCTCGCCAGGTAGGAAGCCCGCCGTGCTAACGATTCCGTACGCCTGCGACGGTCCGCCTTGGCTTCGCTCCCTGCCGCCGAAATCCCCTCTCGGCCCGGCACCCGCAGTCCTCAAGATATCCGCAAGTCGAGCAGCCTGCCAGCGTCTGCTTTGGTAGGCGACAAGTGATGCCCGAAGTGTGGCTGAGGCGTTCCTTGCAACGGATTTTACCCAGTGCTATCGCTTTAGAATAACTTCATGAAAGCTCCTGCCAGAGGATAGTCCGGATGGCATCGAACGAGCATTCGCCTGTCGGCGACGGTCGCGGTGCCACTGCGGGTTTCCGGCTCGACGTGACTGCAGGTCTCACGGCCGCTGCCGTGGTTCTGCCAAAGGCGATGGCCTATGCCACGGTCGCCGGTCTGCCTGTCAGTGTCGGTCTCTACACCGCCTTCGTGCCGATGATCATCTACGCGCTTCTCGGCACGTCCCGGGTGCTGAGCGTCTCGTCGACCACGACCCTTGCCATTCTCGCCGGAACACAGCTCGGCCTTGCCGTCCCGGATGGCGATCCCGGCAAGTTGATAACGGCAACCGCGACGCTGACGGCGATGACCGGTGGGCTTCTCATCCTGGCTTCGCTTCTCCGCTTCGGCTTCGTCGCCAACTTCATCTCCTCGCCGGTCCTGATCGGCTTCAAGGCCGGCATCGGCCTCGTCATCGTGCTCGACCAGGTGCCGAAGCTGCTTGGCCTTCACTTCACCAAGGAAGGCTTCTTCCGGGATATCCTGAGCATCGCCGGCCATCTGTCCGAGACCTCGCTACTGACGCTTGCAATTGCGGCTGCGGCGCTGGTGGCGCTTCTTGCGATGGAGCGGCTCTGGCCGCATTCGCCGGCGCCGCTTCTGGCGGTGGCTGCAGGCATTGCGCTTTCCTGGTTCGCCGGCCTCGAGGCGCTCGGTGTCTCCACCGTCGGCTTCATCCCGCAGTCTCTGCCTTCGATCACGCTTCCGAGCCTCGGTCTTGCTCAGGAGCTTCTGCCCGGCGCGCTCGGCATCGCCTTGATGAGCTTCACCGAGACCATCGCCGCCGGACGTGCATTTGCCGCCCCCTCCGACCCGCCGATCAGGGCGAACCGTGAATTACTGGCAACCGGCGCTGCAAATCTCGGCGGCGCGCTTTTCGGCGCCATGAGCGCCGGCGGCGGAACATCACAGACGGCCGTCGTGCGTGCCGTCGGTGGACATTCGCAGGTGGCGTCGCTGGTCACCGCGGCGGCAGCGGCTGCCACGATGCTGGTGCTGGCGCCCATGCTGGGTCTGCTGCCGCAGGCGGTCCTGGCGGCAATCGTCATCGTCTATTCGATCGGGCTTATCAAACCGGCGGATTTCTGGTCGGTCCGCAAGGTCCGGCGAATGGAGTTTCAGTGGGCGCTGGCGGCTTTCCTCGGCGTGCTGCTCTTCGGGACGCTGCAGGGCATCATCGTCGCGATCGTGCTTTCCTTCATCGGACTGGCCCGCCAGGCGGCATCGGCGAAGGTCTATGTCGTCGGCCGCAAGCGCGGCACCGATCGGCTCCGGCCGCTGTCGCCGGATCATCCTGACGACGAGACCTTCGAAGGGCTGCTGATCCTTCGGCCGGAGAGGCGCCTGTTCTTTGCCAATGCACAGCAAGTGGCAGACCAGGCGCAGATGCTGGTCGCCAAGCACAAGCCCAAGGTTCTCGTGCTCGACATGAGCCGGGTCTTCGATATCGAATATTCCGCGCTGCAAATGATGACGGAGGGCGAGCGTCGCATCAGCGAGCACGGGGTCACCGTCTGGCTGGCCGAGCTGAACCCGGATGTGCTCGCCTATGTGCGGGCCTCCGGTTTTGCCGATCAGCTCGGCCCCGATCGCCTGTTCGTCAACACGCGCACAGCCCTTCAGCACTATCTGGCGAGCATCGCTCCGGCAGCGGCCTGATTCACTCCGCGATCAATTCTCCGGTGCCGCCAAATGCCGGCGGGAAGTCGCGATACTTGGGCAAGCCGTCCTTCATCGGCAGCACCGTCTCCTGATAGTTGACGTGGAGCGCGGGTTTGAACGGCAGTGCCGGGATGACCGCAGCAAAGACGTCCGTCACGCCCCAGAGCGGATGCTCGGTCATGAGGTGACCGCCGCAGGCCTTGCACCATTTGCGCACGCTCGTCGCGGTCTTCTGGTAGCCGACAAGATTGTCCGCGCCCTTGACGATGCGGACCTTCTCCGGCGGCCAAAGCGTGAAGGCATTCACGGGTCCCGCCGACCACGTCCGGCACGAATTGCAATGGCAGAAGCCCATGGCGGCCGGATCGCCGCTCACTTCGATCTCGACTGCGCCGCAGAAGCACTTTCCGTTGTAGCTGCCGTTCGCTGCCATGACTGTCTCCTTTCGGTTCGCGTCATCCGGAGAATGGGCTCTCGCGGATGGCCGATATGAACCCAAGCCTGAGCGTGTCACGCCTGATCCTGAGGTCAACGCCTCCTTTCGAGCTAGGTCCTATAGCCGGTTACCGGATGAGGCTTTGCTGCAGCACGATGCGAGCCGACAAACCGCCGCCCTGCCGGTTGCGGAGCTCGAGCTCCGCGCCGGTACGATCCAGCGCCCGTTCGACGATGCTGAGGCCCAGGCCGCTGCCGACCGATGTCTTGAAGCGGCCGCGGAAGAAGCGCTCGGTCACGTGCGGCATCTCCTCGTCGGGAATGCCAGGGCCTGTGTCGTTGATCACAATGACGAGGCGGCCGGCCGCCATCTCGCAGGTGCAGGAGACTGTTGCGCCAGGCGGCGAATGGTTGATCGCATTTTCCAGGAGGTTGCGCGCCGCCAGGCGAAACAGGTCCGGATCCATCTCGATCTTCACACCGAAGAGGTGCGGGTCGATGGCGACGTCGACCCGGTGAGCCTGGCCGGCGAGTTCGGTCCGAAGACCTGTCAATATTTCACCGGCATTGAAGGCTCCTGCTGGCTTGGCACTCTCGGAGGCCTCGACGGAGGCGATGTCGAGCAGTTGCCGCACCAGCTTGCCGGTCCGGTCGACCCCGGCGACAATCTGGCCGAGCGCCTTTTCACGGATCTCGCCGTCGTCGCTGGCAAGCGCGACCTGGGCTTGCGTCTTGAGGCCGGCCAGAGGCGTGCGCAGTTCGTGGGCGGCAAAGGCGATGAAGTTCTGTTCGCGCTCGCGGGCACCGGCGACGCGGGCGAAGAGGCCGTTCAGCGATTTCAACACCGGGCTGATTTCGCGCGTCGTGCCCACGTCTTCGATCGCGTGCAGATTCGAAGCCTCGCGCGCGGCGAGATCGCCCGCAAGTTTCCGGAGCGGTGCCAGCCCGCGCCCGACGCTGAGCCAGATCAAGACGGCCAGAAGGGGGATGATCAGCAGCGCCGGTAGCAGCAACCCCTTGACCAGATCGTTGACCAGCCGGTCGCGGATGCGAAGGTTGTCGCCGACGAGGACGCGTACGCCGAGGCTGGCATTCTCGACCGCGAAAACCCGCCAGGTCTCACCGTTGATGACGGTTTCCGAGAAGCCCATCGCATGCGGCGCGAGCGTCGTGTCGGGAGCGCTGTCCGACTTGCCGATCAGCGTGCCGTCCAGCGACCAGATCTGGCAGGAGAGCTGCCGGTCGTAGTGCGGGTGCTCCAGAATCGGAATCTTGATCGCGCTCTGCGCCGGACGGTTGGCGTCACCGTCGCCTTCCTCCTTCATCATGTCTGGGCTGACGATCAGCGAATTCACCATGCGCGCGGCCTCCATCAGCCGCGCGTCGAGCACACGCTCCACCTCGGCGCGCGTGCTGAGGAAGATCCACACCGTCGCTGACAGCCACAGCAGTCCTGTCGTGATCAACAGTATGGCGAAGAGGCGGGTGCGCAGCGACCGCATCAGCCGGCCCCACCCAGCCGATAGCCGATGCCCCTGACGGTTTCGATCAGGCCGGGGCCGAGTTTGTTGCGCAAATGATGGATGTGGACCTCGACGGCGTTGCTTTCGATTTCCTCCTGCCAGCCGTAGAGCCTGTCTTCGAGTTTGGTTTTCGAAAAGATGACGCCGGGATGTGCCATCAGCGTGTGCAGGATCGAATACTCACGCCGCGAGAGCTGCACCGGTTTGCCGGCCTGTTCCACCGATTGCCGGGCGGGATCGAGCCGCAGGCCTGCCCATTCGAGCGCCGCCGTCGCACGGCCGGTAGACCGCCGAGACAGCGCCCGCAACCGTGCGGCCACTTCGTCGAGGTCGAAGGGTTTCCCGAGGTAGTCGTCGGCGCCGGTGTCGAGGCCGGCCACGCGATCGCGAACCGTGTCGCGGGCCGTCAGCAGGAGCACGGGAGTGTCATTCTGGCTGGAGCGCAAGTCCTTGAGGATATCCATGCCGGAACCATCCGGCAGCATCAGATCGAGTACGATCGCGTCGAAGCTGTTGGCGGCGAGTGCCGTCGCCGCCGCGTCGCAGGTGCCGACCGCATCGGTGGTAAATCCGGCCAGCGCCAGGCCGACCTTCAGGCCGTCTCTGAGGATATCGTCGTCTTCGACGATCAGGACTCGCATTGCTATTCCTCACATTTTTGAGAGCGGAACTCTTAAATCGCTCCCTTAAGGCAGCCTTAAGGTAGGACTTCCCTCTGAAGCGGCATTGCAACAATCGAATCGTTGAATGCCCGATATGACCGAACCAAACGAGCCCTCTTCATCCACGGCCGATCACAAGACCGGCATCACGCTCACCCGCCGCAGCCTTGTCGTCGGAGCAGCCTCGCTGTTCGCCACCGGTTGCGCGACCGCGCGTCCGACGCCGGCGGTCGTGCCGGCGGCAACACCCGTCCGCGCCGCGGCCGGGCCGACCGTGCCGCCGATGTACCACGCGATGCCGGATGAAGAGTTTCCGATCCCCGAGGTGAGGGTCGCCGAGATCGATCCGAAGTTCTGGCGACAGGAGGTGGATTATCCGAGCGGCGAGCGGCCCGGCACGCTCATCGTCGATACGCCGGCGAAGTATCTCTATCATGTGCTGCCCGGCGGGCGGGCGATGCGCTACGGCATCGGCGTCGGCCGCGAGGGTTTCGCGTGGTCCGGGCGGGCGATTGTCGCCTACAAGCGCAAATGGCCGCGGTGGACTCCGCCCGATGAGATGGTCGCGCGCCAGCCGAAGCTCGCGCCCTACAGCATCGCCAATGGCGGCATGCCGCCGGGCATCAAGAACCCGCTCGGCGCCCGTGCGCTCTACATCCACAAGGACGGCAAGGACACGCTCTATCGGATTCACGGTAGTCCCGAGGCGCATTCGATCGGCAAGGCGGTCTCGTCGGGCTGCATTCGCCTGCTCAATCAGGATGTCGTCTATCTCTACGATCAGGCGCGGGACGGTAGCACCATCGTCGTCATTCCGGATCCCACGAAGGGCGATCTGGCCATTGGCTAAAGGCAGCCAACAGAGGTGGCGCGGGAATTCTGCAACACTCCGGAAACGAGTGCTCGCAGCGGGCGGCGATCCACGCCAAAGAATGATTATCACCACATTTCGGTCACGGTTCGGCCCAACAGCCTTGGGCCTCTCCTCGGAACATTTCCTACCGAAATCCCCAACCTGGAATAGAATAAAGTGTCGATGAATTTGTCCCGCCGCTCGCTGCTCGCGGTGATCGCCAGCTCTGTCTTGAGCGCTTGCACGCAGATCCCGAAACCAGAACCGAAGCCGAAGCTGATCGAGCCGATCGCCGGGGACGGTGGCTCGCCGGAGAAGGCAGCCGATGCCGCGGGCGTGCCGACGAAGACCTTCGATTATGCGAAGATCTATGGGCCGGTGAAGGACGAGGGCTACGACGTTCCAGGCATCCAGTACGGTGAGATCAAGCCGCAGTTCCTGCGCCAGGAAGTGGCCTATGCCACCAACGAGCCGCCCTATTCGATCGTCGTCGATACCCAGACGATGTTCCTCTACTACGTACTGCCGGGCGGTCGCGCCATCCGCTACGGCGTCGGCCTCGGGGCCGCGGGGCGCGCCTGGAAGGGGCGCGCGGTCGTGCACTGGAAGCGCAAGTGGCCGCGCTGGACGGTGCCGGACGACATGGTAGCGCGCCAGCCGCACCTCAAGAAATACGGCATTGACGCCGGCGGCATGGATCCGGGTCTCGACAATCCGCTCGGCGCGCGGGCCATGTACATTTTCCAGAACGGTCAGGACACACTCTACCGCATCCACGGCTCGCCGCAGTGGCGCTCGATCGGCAAGAACGCATCCGCCGGCTGCGTGCGCATGCTGCAGCAGGACGCGATCGATCTCTACGATCGCGTCCGCGGCAAGACCCCGCTCATCGTCCTGTGACGCGCTACGCTTTGGCGTGATTTTCCAGCTTTCACCGGACGGATTGCCTCAGAGCGGTTGAGGCGGCGGAAGTCCGTCCGGTCCCATTTGCATATAGTCCTGCGGCTGCGGCAGTGGCTGCGAATCCGGAAGTGGCTGCGAGTCCGGAAGTGGCTGTATTTCCGGCATCGGCTGCGATTGCACCATGCCCCCGCCCGTGAGGTCAGTGACGACGATCGGCGTGCCGTTTGGCACGCGATTGTAGAGGTCGACCACGTCCTGGTTGATCATGCGCACGCAACCCGAGGATACCGATTTGCCAATGGTCCACCATTCCGGTGAGCCATGGATGCGGTAGAGCGTGTCCTCGCCGTTCTGGAAGATATACATGGCGCGCGCGCCGAGCGGGTTCTTGAGGCCGGGGTCCATGCCGCCGGCCTCGATGCTGAATTGTTGCAGCTCGGGTTGGCGCGCCACCATTTCGTTCGGCGGTTTCCAGCGCGGCCATTCGCGTTTGTACTGGATGACGCCGCGCCCGGCCCAGGCGAAGCCGGCGCGCCCGAGGCCGACGCCGTAGCGCATCGCCTGGCCGTTCTCGTAGACCCGATAGAGAAAGTGGTTGCCGACGTCGACGACCAGCGTTCCCGGCTTCTCGCCGGTCGGATCGGCGACCATCTGGCGATAGAAACGGGGCTCGATCTTCTCGTAGGGGATGGCCGGCAGGGGATAGGGTTCGTTCGGCTTCTCGCCGTACATATCCGCAAGGAAGGCGTTCGCCTCGGGCACAGGTTCCGGTGCATAGGAGCGCGTCATCGTCGGCCGCGTCGAGGCACAGCCTGCCAATCCGGCGGCCGCGAGCCCCGCGGAGAGTTGCAGGAAGGTGCGGCGGCGGATCTCTCTTTCAGGCATGGAACCCTCGATCGTCCGGTGTTCGCTTCTGGCGATACAACCGATCTTGTAGGTCAATTGTCGCCAGCCGACGAACGATCACAGGCCGGCGTAGGGATCCGCCAGCGCCGCTTCGGGTCGGCTAATAGGATACTTAGTTCCCGAGATCTTCGCTGCCAGCTTTTCGGCGCCGTTTTTCTCAAGGAGCGCCCGGAAGCTCGGATGCATGCCGCCGTCGACATAGGCGTTGAGCGGCGCCGACGTCTGGTTTGCCATCAGGCCCGCGAGCTTCGCGTCCTCCGATTGCAGCTTTGCCACGAGCCCGGCGTCTGGCGCCGTCGCAGCGGCGGGGCAGGCCGCGAGCGGATCGGACGGCTCGCCATCGGCGAATTCGGTGTTGAAGACATAACGGCGACCGCAGGCCGAAACCTTCGGCTGGCGCCTCGTCGTCTGGAAGATGTCGTAGCCCTGCTTGATGTTCTTCCAGAACTCGAAGTTCGGATCGCCGCGATGCTTGGCCATGTTTTCGGCGGTCATGCGGAAGGGATAGGCCTGCACCTGGAAGGTGCCCTGGCCGCCGGCAAGCGCGCGCTGGACGACGGAGTAGATCTCGCCGACGCCCTGGTCCGTAAGTGCGTAGCAGCCCGACGACGAGCAGGCGCCGTGCACCATCAGCGCTTCGCCGGTATAGCCGAGCGCCGACTCCAGCCGGTTCGGATAGCCGAGATTGAAGGACAGGAAATATTGCGACTTCGGGTTCAGCATACCGGCCGAGACATTGTAGAAACCCTCCGGCGCCTGGCGGTCGCCCACCTTCGTCTTCGGGCCGAGCTTCCCCGACCAGCGGCACATGGGGTAGGTCTTCAGCAGGGCGTATTGGCCCTGCTTGTTCTGTTTCCAGACTTCCAGCTCGCTTTCCTGCTTGAAGATGCGCACCAGAACCGGGCTTTCCGGCTTGCTGCCGTTCTTCGCCATGGCGGCGATCAGCTTGGCCGGGATCGGCGGCGGTTCGCGCACGTCGTCGGCATCGAGCGCCATGCAGCTGGAAAGCGCAAGTGCCATCGCGCCGATCGCCAGAGCATGCCGCATCCGACGCACCTGCGTGAAAAACTTGCCAGTGGAGGGCGTTTGGGAAGAGGGGCTCTGTATCGTCTCGCGCCGCATGCGGGCTCCTGGCTATGCTGCCGCCGCCCAGCGTCTTGCGTTCGGCGCGGTTACCGACGGCATGCGTTCGACGCACAGCGGGTCGGCTTTAGTTCAGCGATTAAGCGGTGGCAGCCCTGGCTGCAAGCCTTTGTCCTGGGCGCTGGCGATCAACAATACTTGAACGCGCGCCGCCATAGCTGCCCGCCGATTGGGTCGATGTTGAGACAAGATGGTGAATTTTTTCTCAACGCGGGCGCCGGATTGCTCCAGGCGCGTCAGTCCCGTGGCTCGCTGCCGGGCGCGTAGACGGTCTTCTGCCTGAACGCAAAAACGTTGCCGCAGCGGCAGCGGACCATGTGCTTGGCGGGGTCGGGAGAGGTGCGCTCGGTCGAAAAGCCCTTGGGCATGACGTCGATGAGAAAGCCGCGATTGCCGCCCTTCGCCTTGTCATTTTCAGAGGCTTCGGCGAAACCGGACGCCCCGCATTTCGCGCATTCCAGCTTTCTCGAATAACGATCCCGCGACGCCATCTTCCATCACACCTGATTGCGCTGCCGCGCCGTTCCGTCGAACCCGGACCTACAGGAGCCGGCCTTTCGGTTCAAGCTCGGCCGCTGTCATGACCGTCATTTCTCGCGCTCTATTGGGCGGGATGCATCGAGAAGCCGCAGCGGCATGCGACATCAGGCTTACCGATACCCAGTGACATCGGCCGGCTTGTTTGCCTCCATCACCTCGCGCATGTAACGCCAGCAATCGGGCCGCGAGCCGTCGAGATCGGTGAAACCGTAAATCTGAGCCAGTCCACCGCTCGACAGCGACTGGCCGTTCCAGCGCGCCCTGTCCGGATCGGCCGCCAGCGCCGCCACGGCGCGGCCGACGAAGCGCGGGCTTTCGGAAATGACGAAGTGCGGCTGGACCTTGGCCCCCTCCAGCCAGGTTTCCTCGGTCGCCTGAAAATGCTCCAGCATCATTTCGGAGCGCATCCAGCCGGGCGTGATCGAAACCGAGGTCGCACCGTGCGGCGCCAGATCCTTGGCATGGGCCCAGGCCATGCGGTTGGCCCCCACCTTGGCGAGGTCGTAGAAGGGGGAAATGCGGTAGTGAGTGGCATTGTACTCGGCGGTGCCATCGGTGACCTCGACGAGCAGCCCGCCCGGCTTCTCTATCATCAGGGGCAGGGCGTAGTGCGCGGTGATCAGGTGGGTGTCGATGCCGAGGCGCAGAAGCCTCAGGCCGTTCTCCAGATTGTGCTCCCAGACGGACTTCTCCCACTCGAACAGGTTTTCTCCGCCCCAGACGTCGTTGACGAGGATATCGAGCCGCCCCTGTTCACGGCGGATGCGCGTGACCAGCGCTGCGACTTCGGCCGGGTGGAGATGATCGACCTGAACGGCAATACCCTTACCGCCGAGGCTGGTGACGATGTCGGCCGTTTCCTCGATCGTTTCGGGCCGCTTGTATTCGGATTGCTGTTGCCTTGTGGTGCGGCCGGTCACGTAGACGGTGGCGCCGGCGGCGCCGAGTTCCGCGGCGATGCCGCGCCCGCCGCCCCGTGTCGCGCCGGCGACGAGCGCGATTTTTCCTTCGAGCGTCATTGTTTTCCTCCTTGGGGCCGATAGCCGCTGGTGCTTTCTCTTGAATTGGATATATAAATGATTGTTCGGTTATAAATGAGAGTCAAGATGCCACGACCAAAAACGATGCCAGACGAAGAGGTGCTGGTGGCTGCATTTGCGCTGATGCGGGCCGAAGGGCCGGATGGCCTGACTTTCGCGTCGCTCGCCGCAAGGACCGGCCTTTCCGGCGCCACGCTCGTGCAGCGCTTTGAAAACAAAACGAAGCTGATCCAGCGCGCGCTCAACCAGGCCTGGGACGGCCTTGACCGCCAGACAGCGGAGCTGGTGGCGACGGTGCCGAGAACGCCGGAGGGAGCCATCGCGCTGCTCGTCGGCCTGTCCGGCGATTATGGCGCCATCGAATCCTATGCCGACGATCTCCGAATTCTCCGGGAAGACCTACGGGACCCGCTGCTCCGTGCGCGGGGGGTGACGTGGCGCGACGTGCTTTCCGGCGTGCTCGACGAATGTCTTTCGGGATTGCCCGCCGCTGCCCCTGGACTCGGACTCCTGATGGCATCGCAATGGCAGGGATCGCTGCTCTGGTGGAGTTTCGACCCAGAAGTGCCTGTCGCGGAGTTCGTCGAACAGAGCCTGCGGCGTTTCGTTGAGGCCTTTGCAAGGCAACCGACGGCCTGAGGTCAGCGCCACGGCCTTTCAGTCACCCGGCTGTCAAATCGCCGTGAGATGGCCGTGCAGTGGATGACGGCGGCGGAAGATCGTCTTAGATGCTGTTCCATGTTCAGATGTGCTGCCGTTCTCTTCGCCCGGATCGTCGCCTTGGCACTCGTCGTCCTGACGTTGCTCACCTTGCCGGCGGCTGCCCAGGTGGTGGCGCCGGTTTCGACCTTGCTGGAAGAACTGGCTTCGCGGCAGGAGCTTGAGCCCCTGAAGACCGTGATCGTCGCGCGTGACGGCAAGGTCCTCGCCGAGCGCGGCTATCGCGGCAACCGCGTGACCGACTCGACCAACATCAAGTCGGCGTCAAAATCGATCATCTCGGCGCTGGTCGGCATTGCGATCGACAAGGGATTGCTCGAAGGGCCGGACCAGAAGATCGCGCCGATCCTGAAGACGGACCTGCCGGCTTCGCCTGATCCGCGCATCAACGACATCACCATCGGCAACCTGCTGTCGATGCAGGCCGGGCTTGGCCGGCTGTCGGGGCCGAACTATGGCCGATGGGTCGCGAGCAGCAACTGGGTGCGTACGGCGCTCGCTCAGCCCTTCGACGACGACCCGGGCGGTGAGATGCTCTATTCCACCGCATCGACCCACCTGCTTTCGGCGATCCTGACGAAGGTCAGCGGCAAGTCGACCCTGGCGCTGGCAAGCGACTGGCTGGGGCTACTCGAGGGTTTTCGCATCGGATCCTGGGATCGCGATCCCCAAGGCATCTATCTCGGGGGCAACCAGATGGCGATGAGCGCCCGTTCCCTGCTTGCCTTCGGCGAACTCTACCGCAATGGCGGCCGCGCGACCTCAGGCCAGCAGCTTGTGTCATCAGAATGGATCGCAGCATCCTGGCAGCACCGCACCAATTCGCGTTTCTCCGGGGACGAGTACGGTTACGGCTGGTTCGACCGCCAGATCGCTGGCGAGGAGGTGCACTTCGCCTGGGGCTACGGCGGGCAGATGCTCTACATCGTTCCGAGCCTCGATCTGACCGTGGTGATGACCTCGGCCGAGAGCGGACCGTCAGCCCGCAACGGCTACCGCGATGCTCTACACTTTGTGCTCGGCGAGATCATCACAAGGGTGGAGGCCGCTCCGGAAACGGACGGGTGACAGGCCGCGTGCCGCTCATGCCGGCTGGCGCGTGCCCAACAGCGGCTCAGGATGCCGAGATTTGAAAGGTGAGAGATGTTTGCCACGAAGACAATCGAGACCGGCGACAAGCCCGAATTCTACCGCGAACTGGCGAGCCAGCTCGGCGGGCTTCTGCATGACGAGCGCGACTTCATCGCCAATGCCGCCAATTTTTCCGCCCTCGTTTTCGATCTGGTGCCGGATCTGAACTGGGCCGGCTTCTATTTCCTGCGGCCGAATGACGAGCTGGTGCTCGGGCCGTTTCAGGGCAAGGTCGCCTGCGTGCGCATTCCGGTCGGTAAAGGGGTCTGCGGGGCTGCCGCCACGCAACGGCAGACGATGCTGGTGCCCGATGTGCATGCCTTTCCCGGGCATATCGCCTGCGATGCCGCGTCCCGCTCCGAGCTCGTCGTGCCTTTGCTCAAGGATGGCAGAGTGCTCGGCGTGCTCGATCTCGACAGCCCGAGCCCCAACCGTTTCGATGCCGAGGATCAGGCTGGGCTCGAGGTGCTCGCCGCGATTTACGTCGCGGCGAGCGATTTCAGTTAGATCGGTAGCTGGGCGCTAGCCTTCAAAACCTTCGATGACGATCTTGCCCATGGCAGCACCGGTCTCGATGCGGCGGTGGGCTTCGCGCAGGTTTGCGGCATTGAACGGCGACAGCACCTCGGCAAGCGTCGTTTTCAGCCGTCCGGCATCGATCTCGTCGGCGACGAAGGACAGCAGCCGGTGCTGCTCGATCATGTCAGGCGTCTGATGCATCGGGCGGGCAAACATGAATTCCCAATGCAGGCTCGCCGCCTTGGTCTTCATGCCCGCCATCGGCATTGGCACGTCGGTGTTGTCGATCGAAACGATGCCCCCTTGAGGCCGGATCAGCTCGACCGCATCGTCCCAATGGCGCATATCGTTGAAGATGGCGATGTGGTCGACATGGGAGAAGCCGAGCGCCCTGACCTGGGCAACCAGCGGCTCGCGGTGGCTGACGACGTGGTCGGCGCCGAGTTCCTTCACCCAGGCGATAGTCTCCGGCCGCGAGGCCGTGGCGATCACGGTCAGCCCGGCGCGCTTGGCAAGCTGGATGCCGATCGAGCCGACGCCGCCGGCGCCGCCGACAATCAGGATCGACTGGCCGCGATCCGCACCGTCCCGGTCGATCCCGAGCCGGTCGAAGAAGGCTTCATAGGCGGTGATCGTCGTCAGCGGCAGGGCGGCTGCCTCGGCGAAGCTTAGCGACTTCGGTTTGCGCCCGACGATGCGCTCGTCGACAAGCTGATACTGCTGGTTCGTGCCGGGCCGCGTCAGGTCGCCGGCGTAGTAGACATGGTCGCCGGGCTTAAACAGGGTCACATCCGGGCCGACCGCTTCGACCACGCCGCTGGCATCCCAGCCGAGTACGCGCGGCGTTTCCTCGATCTTGTCCTTCGGCGCGCGCATCTTCACATCCACCGGATTGACGGCGACCGCATGGACGGCCACCAGAATGTCATACCCCTTGGGTTCCGGCTTCGGCAGGTCGACATCGAGGAAGCACTGCGGGTCGGAAACCGGGAGATAACGGGTGAGGGCGACGGCTTTCATGGCTTGCTCCTTGTCATGGACGAATGGTCTTGGGCTGTGAATTCGGCGGTGACGAAGACGAGTTCGGCGTCGCCGGTATTGGTCAGATCGTGCACGAAGGCGGTCTCCGGCGTCAGGTCGCTGAAGTGGCGCGTGTCGCCGGCGCGGTAGACCACGTCCGTGACCTTTCCGCCGCCCGAGCGCGAGCGTGCCGTACCGTCGGTCAGCGCCGTCCAGAAATAGGGCCGGTCGTGGCGATGGGGGCGAAGCGGTTCACCGGGCTTCAGCCGCAGATGCCAGACGCGCAGGCTCTCTTCCTCTAGCACCAGCTCGGTGCCAATGTGATCGTTGACCAGGGCTTCCGCGCGCTCGTGTTCCGTCAATGGCGCGCTCATGCGGCGTCCTCCAGGGCCGGATAGGTACAATATCCGTCGGCACTGCCGCCGAAAAGCTTGGTTCCGTCGAAGGTCGCAAGCGGCAAGCCTTCCTTCAGCCGGCGCGGCAGGTCCGGATTGGCGATGAAGGAGCCCTGACCCTGCGTCGAGGCCGAGGCGCGCTGCGCATAGTATTCGGCCATCAGTGTATTCGGGACGTTGCCCGGCTGGCTGCTGCGCGCCCGCGTCATCGGCGCAAGCGCGATCCGGTTCGGCAGGGTCAACGAGCCGAGGGAGACAGGAGAAAAGAGCGTTGTCGGCATGGGACGGTCCTCTTGCGGGCGAAATGTCGGAACGGTTTGCGTCAGTTGATGAGCGCGCCGCCTTCGATGTCGATGACGGATCCGGTGACGAATGGATTGTCGATAGCAAAGAGGTAGCCGTGGGCGATGTCCTGCGGCTGCCCGAAGCGGCCGGCGGGCAAGGTCGCTGCGGCGCGATCGAACATGGCGTCGCGGGCGTCGCCGGTCATGCCGGCATAGGCCTCGGTCTGCGTCAGTCCGGGGCTGACGACATTGACGCGCAGCGGCGCCAGTTCCCTGGCCAGGATCTTCGCCACGGCTTCGAGAGCAGCATTCATCGCGGTCTTGACGAAGGTGCCGGGAACAGTCCGGCGGGCGAGAAAACCTGAGGTGAAGGTGATCGTGCCGCCTGGACGTATATACCTGGCCGCTTCGCGGGCGAGCACGATCGAGCCCCAGAACTTGACGTCGAAGGCGGCCTTGGCGGCATCCAGGTCGATATCGGCAACCTTGCCGCCGGGGGCCGAAGAACCGGCCGTGACGACCAGATGGTCGATCGGCCCGAGCTTGCGGAAGTAGGCGGCAACGGAAGCGGCGTCGGCGATATCGAGGCCGGTGGCGCGGCTGGCGATCTCGACCCGGCCGGGACGCTGGGTCAGCGCCTTGGCAACGGCGGCGCCGATGCCGCTCGTGCCGCCGATGACGACGGAAACGGTATTGTCATTGAATGTCATCGTCATTCTCATGCTCCAGGGGAATGTGGGGGAACGGGTTCGGAAAAGAGTGCTTCAAGCAACGGACCGCCGGGCGTGCGCAGAAACAGCCGGCGCTCGCCGATGTCGGCAAGGTCCATGGTCGAGTAGGGAATGGCGAGCCGGTCGAGCCTGGCCCGGAAGGCTGCGTAGTTGTCGAGCCGGAAGCCGACGTGATCGATAGCCTCGGCGGCCCGGTCGAAACCGCTGCCTTGGCTGCCGATGATGTGCACGATCGGTTTGCCGTCGGCGTAGAGCCAGTAGCCCGGGATGCGCCGGATCGCCGCCGGGCGCTCGCCGACGGTCAGGTCGAAGACCGTCTCGAAGAACGCGCGCGTGCCCGCGATGTCGCCTGTGCGGATGGTTACGTGGTCGAGATGCATGCCGCGTCTCCTTTCGGGAAGGAATTTAGCTCTTGCGGCGCATCCGGATAATTGGCTTATTTCCAAAAGTATATTTCGGAAGAGGCGAAAGATGTTGCTCGACAATCTGGCTCTGTTCCTTTTGATCGTCGAAAAGGGCGGGCTTTCCGCCGCAGGTCGCGAAAAGGGCCTGTCGCCGGCCTCTGTTTCCGAGCGGTTGGCGGCGCTTGAAGCCCACTACGGTGCTGCCCTTCTGAAACGCACGACGCGCGCAATCAGCCTGACGGAGGAGGGCCGTCTGCTGGTCGATGGCGCCCGCCGGCTGCTGGCGGAGGCCGACGAACTTGAGACAGGCATCCGATCGGGTACCCGAACGATCTCGGGGCCGATCCGCCTCAGCGCCCCCGAAGATATGGGACGGCGCTACATCGTGCCGATCCTCGACCGCTTTCTTGCCGAGCACCCTGACGTGACGGTGGATTTCAATCTCACCGACGGCTACGTCGACCTCGTCGGTCAGGGCATGGACTTTGCCATCCGCCACGGCCTTCTCGCCGACAGTACGCTCCGGTCGCGCTCCCTCGGCGAAAACCGCCGGGTCGTCTGCGCCGCACCCGCCTATCTGGAGGCCAGGGGCCGGCCGGAGCATCCGGACGATCTTTCCCGTCACGACTGCATCATCATGCGCTTCGGCGCCAATCTCGACAGGGAGTGGGCTTTTCAGGTCGATGGCAAGCCGCACAAGGTCATGGTGCGCGGCAGGCGCGTCGCCAATGACGGCGGGGTGGTTGGGGAATGGTGTCGCGCGGGGCACGGCATCGCGCTCAAATCCGTTTGGGACATTGCCGAGGACCTGGCGTCCGGTGCCCTTGTCGAACTCCTGAAGGATTTCTCTATAGGTGGGACGGGATTGCAGATCGTCTATCCCCCGCTCACCGTCCAGCCGCGCCGGGTGCGACTGCTGATAGACCGCATCGCCTCGGAGCTGAGTTCCATCGAGAGGCCGAGCAAGGGACGAACCTGAAGCCGCCAATCAGGGTCGCGCCCGTACCAGACGCCGTGGCCTTCGCGCAACAGTCCTTTTCCAATAGACGGCGCGGCCGGTCCTGACGCAGTTTCGGCTCGTCATGCCGCACGTCAGTGCATTGCAGCACACCTCCGCTTCACTTATGAAACATGAGAAACGTATTCAAGATAAGCGGCAGCGACCCGGGCCGTACGTTCAGGATGATGGTGCGACAGCCGCACGCTGGAGAGGCAGATTGATGACCGATGCGATGGTGCGGGGGCTTCACGAGCGGGAAGAGGGCAGGATCCGCCGCTTCTTCAGCCGCCGCCTCAGAAACCGCGAGGACGCCGTCGACGCCACGCAGGAGACCTTCATGCGCATGCTGGAGGCATCGCGCTCGACGCTGATCGAGAACCCGCAGGCCTACCTGTTCCAGGTTGCCCGCTCGGTGGCGCGGGTCGCGTCCGAACGCGCTGCGCGCGAGCAAGCGATGTTCGTTGCCGACGAAGAGGGCATGGAGCATGCGGAAGACAGGCCGATCCAGGACCGCATCGTCAACGCCCGCCAGTGCCTGCTGATCATGGCGCGCACCATCCAGGGCCTTCCGAACCGCTGCCAGCAGGTCTTCATCCTCAGCCGCCTGCACGGCCTCAGCAACAGCGCGATCGCCGATGAGCTCGGCATCTCGAGAAATATGGTCGAAAAGCATATCATCCGAGCGCTGCTCGAATGCCGGAAGATGCGCGCCGAGATTATTTTCTGAACCGACGTCAGGTCAAACCGTTCTTTCAACTCTAAGATGATTGAAGCGATTCCCTTGGAGGGTTCGCCTGACGGCATTTTCAGTTCGACCGGAAGACGTGCATGAACGGCAATCGCCAGACCATCGATGACAGCACTCTGGAAGCGGCGGCGACGTGGGTTGCGAAGTTGCAGTCCGACGACGCGACGGCCGCCGACCGTGCGGCGTTCGAGCTCTGGGTTTCCGCACATCCCGATCACCGGATGGCCTATGAAGAATTGCGGGCGCTCTGGAGCGATCTCGGAGACGTGCCGATCCCAAGCGAGCGCCTCGGTGAATTGCGCGCCCAACGCCGCCGTCGGGTCGGCGGTTTCGTCGGGCTCTGTCTTGCAGCGGGTCTTGCCATGCTCTCGCTCGCGACGCCCTACGGCGACCGCTGGCGTGCCGACTTTTACACCGGCGTCGGTGAAATCAGGCGGATCACCCTGGAGGACGGGACCGAAGTCGACATGAACACCGACACGGCCCTCGTGGTTCGCTACGAGCAGGGCCGCAGAAAGGTGCGGCTCCTGCGCGGCGAAGCATTCTTTGCCGTTGCGAGGAACCCGCTTCGGCCGTTTGTGGTCGAAGATGGGGCGCTGAGCGCGATGGCATTGGGGACCCGGTACTCCGTAGGCACGGCCGGTGCAGAACGAGCCGCCGGCGTCCAGGTGGAGGAGGGCCGCGTTGAGGTCGCGGCGGCCGGCCAGAAAGCGATCCTGGGTGCGGGCGAGGTGGCAACGATCGACAAACAGGGACGCCTGTCCCTGTCGAAGACGGATGTCGCGGCCGGGACGGCGTGGCGCGACGGCAAGCTCGTCTTTTCGCGCCGCCCGCTGCGCGACGTCCTGGCGACCCTCGAGCGCTACCGTCACGGCCGAATCCTGCTGCTCGACGAGGCGGCGGGCGGTCTCGAAGTCTCCGGTATCTTCGATCTGCACGACACCGACGCTGCCCTGCAGGTTCTGGAAGCCAGTTTGCCGCTGCGTGTCATGCGGATTTCGGGCCTGATGGTCGTCGTTCAGTCGCGCTAGGAAAAACCCAAGCAGGCAAGGCCGCTCCAGGCCTGGCCATATTCATCGCTCAAAAAAATCGTCCGGTGACGTCAGGAGATCGCGTTCCCCGAACTCTTATTCAGAAGTGGCGGCGCTGCACATGGATCGAGGCAGCCTGCCCAGGAGTTGAGTAGGGGATCTCGGATGAGAATTATGCAGGGTCGCGGATCACGACGCCATTCTTTCACACGCCTGGCGCTTGCCGGCGTTTCTTTCATCGCCTGCGCGACGGCAGTTCAGGCACAGGCGACAACGGCACTGGCCGCGGTCATTGCGCCGAAGGCGTTCGCCGTTCCCGCGGGATCCCTCGAAGCGGGCATCCTGAAACTTGGCCAGCAGGCCGACCTGCGCCTTCTTTATCCGAGCACGCTGACGAGCGGAAAGACCACCAGCGGCGTCAGCGGCACGCTGGCGACGGAAGCGGCCGTTGCATCGCTTCTGGAAGGAACCGGCCTTCGCTATCGCTTCGTCGGTGAGAAGACCGTGCAGATCTTCGATCCGTCGGATGCAACGATCACCACCGGCGCCGTCGTCAAGGATGGCGCGACACAACTCGAAAAAATCACCGCGACCGGTGAGCGGACCGGTGCTGAGGGTATTGTCGAGACCGACGGTTATGTCGCGAAATCGGCGCGCGTCGCCACCAAGACCGATACGCCGGTCATGCAGACGCCGCAGTCGATGTCGGTGATCAGCCAGAAGCAGTTGCAGGACCTGAAGCCTCAGAACCTGCAGGAGGCGTTGAACTATACGCCCGGCGCCCGCGTTGGCCAGTACGGCGCCGAACCGCGCTTCGACGCCTTCAAGGTCCGCGGCATCGACCTGACGCTGACCGGCATCTTCCGCGACGGCCTGCGCCAGATTGCGAGCCCGAACGGCCTCTTCCGGCTGGAGCCCTATGGCGTCGAGGCGATCGCCATCCTGCGCGGCCCGGCGGCCTCCATCTACGGCGCCAGCAGCTCCGGCGGCATCGTCGACATCGTTTCGAAGCGGCCGACCAGCGATCCGCTGCGCGAAGTCGAAGTCCAGTACGGCTCCTACGGTCGGGTGCAGGGCGCCTTCGATGTTTCCGGGCCGCTCGATGACGAAGGCACGATGCTCTATCGCATGACCGGCCTTGCGCGTGACGGGCGCACCGAAATCGAGGCGGTCAAGGACGATCGTCTGTTCATCGCGCCCGCCTTCACCTGGCAGCCGGACGAGGGCACCAAGTTCACGCTGCTCGGCGAATACATGGATTCGACGACCGGTGGCACCTGGGGCTATCTCAACCGCTACGGGCCGGACGGCAAGTCGATCGGCGCGATCCCGACCTATGGTGGCGACGCCCGCTTCAACGATTTCACCCAGAAGCAGGCGCGTATCGGTTATGAGCTCGAACATGAGCTCTCAGACAACGTCACGCTCTTTCACAAGCTGCGCTACTCCGACATCTCGACGCAGCAGGAATGGGTGTTCGCCAAGTATCCGGGCCTCACCGTCGAGGACAATACCGGCGTTGCCAGCGACACCTACCTGAAGTTCGACTTCGACACCGGCGCCGCAGCACACCAGCTCATTGCCGGTATCGACTACAGCTACATGAAATATACCTCGCAGCAGGGCAGCGGGCCGGACCTCTTCACCGACGATTTCACCTATGTGCCGAAGCTGACCTCCACCCAGAAGCAATCGCAAAGCGGCATCGGCATCTATCTCCAGGACCAGATCGAATATGACGCCTGGCGCCTGACGGCGGGCGTTCGTCACGATTGGGTAGACAACAAGTATTCGGTCGACGGCTCACCCTTTGACCGGAACGACAGCGAAACGACGGCGCGCGCCGCGCTTGGCTATGTCCTGCCAAACGGCATGATGCCCTATGTCAGCTACGGCACCGCCTTCGTTTCCAATCCCGGCGTGATCATCAATCTCGGCGGCACCGATACGCCGGCCATGCCGACGCTCGGCAAGCAATGGGAAGCGGGCGTCAAATACGAGATCCCCGGCCAGAACGCGACGATCACCGCCGCAGTCTTCAACATCGACCAGGAAAACGCCACCGTCTACGAAACGTCCTCGGGCCTGAACCTCCTGCGCCAGCTCGACCTCAAGTCGCGTGGCTTCGAACTGGAAGGCACCGCTTCGCTCGACAATGGCTGGAACTTCATCGCCTCCTATTCCTACAACGATGTCGAGATCACAAAGCTGACATCGGAAACGCTCGGCAACCAGCTCAACTCCTCGCCCTACCACATGTTCTCGCTCTGGGCGGATTACGAGGTGCAATCCGGCGTGCTCGAGGGGCTCGGCGTCGGTGCCGGCGTGCGCTATGTCGGATCGAGCTTCGGCGACAACGTCCACACGCCGATCCTGAAGAACCAGGCGCGCACCTTCGTCGACGCTTCGGTCCGCTACGATCTCGGCGCCGCCAATCCGAACTTTGAGGGCGTGCGGCTGCAGCTCAACGCGACCAACCTCTTCAACGAGGTCGAGCAGCTCTGCACCACGGGCTTCTGCTACTTCGACGAAGGCCGCAAGGTCGTCGCCAGCGTCCGCTATCGCTTCTGATGGCGATCGATGCCAAGCCGTCAACAAGGCCGTCGCCCGCCGCGATCTTCTTCGCGGTCGGCGGGCTTTATGTGGCGCAGAGCGTGATCGGTGGGCTGACGATGCTCGGTCTGCCGGCGGTGCTCAGAACCCAAGGTTTGCCGCTCGACCAGATCGGCCTCGTCTATCTGACCGTGCTGCCCTGGGCACTGAAGTTCCTCTGGTCGCCGCAGGTGGAACGCTACCGCCTGCCGGCGATTGGCCGCAACCGCTCGGCTGTCATCGTGATTGCCGGCGGCGCACTCTCTGCCACGATGCTCGCGGTGCTGGGCTTGCTCGGGCCGGAGCGGCTCGCTCCGGTGCTCGCCTGCCTGGTGTTCATTGCGCTCTTCACCTCGACCGTCGACATCGCCTGCGACGGCTTTGCCGTCGAGACGTTGGCCGAAGAACACCATGGCTGGGGCAATGCCGCCCAGGTCGGCGGCTCCTATGTCGGCTCAGCGATCGGCGCCGGGCTGTTTCTGGTTCTGGTCGATTGGTTCGGCTGGGCGCCTGCCGTTTGGGTGATGGCGCTCGTCGTGCTTTTGCTCGGCCTTCCCTTCCTGTTTGGCCCGGGTTCGCGTCCGACAAGCGCAACGCGCAGCCATGTGCCGTCGCTCAAGGCCGCACTGCGGCGACCGGAGGTGCGCAAGGGGCTGCTACTCGCAGCGATCTATGTCTCGGCGCAGAAATGGGGCCTCGCCATGCTCGGGCCTTTCCTCATCGATTACGGCTTCGATCTTGCTTCGGTCGGAGTGCTGAACGGTGTTGGCAGCATGATCGTCGGTTTCGGCGGGGCGTTGTTCGGCGGCTTGCTCGTGCGGCTGTGCGGCGCTGCCACGATACTGATCGGCGCCCTGCTCTTGCAGGTCACGATGCTTGTCGCCTTCGCCTATGTCGGGGCGCCGCTCGTGATGACCCTTGCGGTCGCCAGTTCTTCCGGCGTCATGGCGATCGGCTTCGTGGCGCTCTATGCCCAGTTCATGGGCTGGGCCGATCCGCGCCAGGCGGGGGTCGATTTCACGCTTTTCCAATGCGTGGACAGCCTCGTTGGCATGGCCGGCGGTCTCGGAGCCGGCTGGATTGCCGAGCGCTTCGGCTATGCGGCCTTTTTCCTTTGCGCCGCCGGCGTTTCAACCGCCGCAGTGCCTCTGCTGGCTTTTCTTCTACGAGCGCACTCGGTGACGCGAAGAATGCCTGTTTAATCAGTCTTGCGTATGGGAGCCATTGCCGCTCCCAGCGATATCCGCGCCTTCAACCGACTGCTTAATAGTCATACGCTCGCAAGTAGATAATTGGTCGGCCGTCGCGAACCAGGGCGATGCCCTCGTTGCCGTAGAGGGGCGCCACTTTCTTGGTGCGGCACAGCCATAAGGAATCCCCCGCGATCATCGCATCCAGCAAGGGCGCGAGCTCCACACGCGGGTCGGGGAGGCGGTAAACAAGATCTCGTGGAAGACTCTTGAGCCCACCAACCTTCTGAATAACCCACTCCCGAAAACCTTCAGGGGTGGTTTCCTGAACCAATTCAAGATCTTTGCGGTCGTAGTGTAGTCGTGGATCGTGGGCCATGTCGTTGGTCACCTGGATGAGCGCGGATCTAAGCGACGATATCAAGTGCCGGCCGGTTTCGGAACTGCCGGCGATAGCTCGCCGGCGAGATCGAGAAGGCGCGGGTAAAGTGCTGTCGGAGCGAGACGGTCGAGCCGAAGCCGGCCATCTCCGCCACGTGATCGACGGAACAGGAGCCGGTCTCAAGCAGGCGTTGGGCGACGGCGAGCCGCTGCTGAAGAAGCCATTGCGTGAAGGTCGTTCCCGTCTTCTTGCGGAAGTGCCGGGTGAAGCTGCGCAGGCTCATGCCGGCATGATCCGCCAGCCGTTCCAGCGAAAGCGGCTCATCGAGATGCTCGATCGCCCAGGCGATCGTTGCGCTGAGCGGATCGCCGCTGCCCGGAGCGGGCAGGGGCGCCTCGATATACTGCGCCTGGTCTCCGTGGCGATGCGGTGCAATGACCAGCCTGCGGGCGATGCGGTTGGCGATCTCGGCGCCGTGGTCGTTGCGCACGATGTGCAGGCAGCAGTCGATCGCGGCGGCGGTGCCGGCCGAGGTCAGGATATCGCCCTCGTCGATGTAGAGCGCGTTGCGGTTCAGGGCGACCCGAGGATAGGTCCGCTCGAATTCATCGGCCCAGGCCCAGTGCGTCGAGGCTGCTCGCCCGTTGAGCAGGCCTGCCTCTGCCAGCACGAAGGTGCCGAGACAGAGGCCGACAAGCCGGGCGCCCCTGATGTGGGCAGTGCGTAGCGCGTTCAGCAGGTTTTCCGATGGACGGGTGTTCGGGTCATCCCAGGCCGGGACGATGATCGTGTCCGCCTCCGCAAGACTGGAGAGGTCATCTTCCACCTCGATGCTGAAGCCGGACATGGTGCGGACAGATCCGGTCTTTTCACCGGCGATCAGCAGTCGGTAGCGCGGCACGCCGAGCTTCAGCAGGTCGTCGCCGAAGACGATGCAGGGAACGGACAGATGAAACGGGCTGATGCCCTCGAAGGCGACGATGGCGACGGTGTGCATTGCGGTATAAACCCGGTGGGCCTGAAGTTGGCCGGAACCTATCACATATTGTCGTTCAGGCCACTTTCGCAACATGGGCGTTTTCGCGACTTTCGCGGCGTCAGATTGCGAAAGGAACCTCCATGACACAACACCCGACCATCCGAACCATCGCCGGTGCGGCTGCTCCTGCTAGCCTCGATCCCCGCAAGACAGCCCTGTTGGTGATCGATTTCCAGAACGAATACTTTACGGGCCGCATGCCGATCCCGGATGGGGAAAAGGCGCTCGCCAATGCCAAGAGGCTGATCGAACGCGCCGACACCGAGGGCATGAAGGTCTACCACGTCAAGCACGTGACGCCGGCCGGCAGCCCGGTGTTTGCCGAAGACAGTGCGACCTCTGACTTTCACCGCGACATCCGGCCGGCAGCCAACCATTCCGTGGTCCGAAAGTCGTCGGTGAGTGTGTTTGCCAGCACCGACCTCGGCGAGCAGCTGAAGAAAACCGGGATCGATACGCTCATCATCACCGGGCTGATGACCCATGCCTGCGTTGCCGGCGCCGCGCGGGACGCCGTGCCGCTCGGCTTCAACGTGATCGTTGCAGCGGATGCCTGTGCCACGCGCGACCTCGACACTAACGACGGCGACGTCGTTCCACATGCCGTGCTGCATCGCGCGTCGCTGGCGACGATCGACGATACCTTCGGCGACATCCTGACGACCGATCAGATCCTGTCACTCGCGCGTCGGTCCTGATCTGCGCATAGGCTACCGGTTCGGCCCGGATTGTCGAAGGCGGAGCAATTCCAGGCGGACGCCCCCTCGTATCCTCTGGATCTGCCTAGGCCGAACCGCGCAGCATGATCTCGGCGCTGAGCAGAATGCGCTCATCCTCGGGGAAGGCACCGCCGTCGTCGGAGCTTTCCCCGAGCTTGAACAACAAGAGTTCGATCGCCAGTCGGCCGATCTCGTTGTAGTTCTGCGCCACCGTCGTCAGCGGCGGGCAGGTGTAGCGCGACAGCGGATGATCGTCGTGGCCGGCGACACGGATATCGGCGTCCGCCTCGCGTCCGACCTTGAGGCCCGACTGAAAGGCGGCGGCGATGACGCCGAAGGCGACGCGGTCGTTGGCGCAGAGCACCGTCTGCGTCGGGAAGCCGCCGGCGCCGAGGATGCGCAGCGTTTCGTCGAAGCCGAATTTTTCAAAATCCCAGGAGGCGTTCGGCGTGGTCTCGACCAGCGCCGGCTCCATCTTCAACTGCTGCATCGCTTCCAGATAGGCGTCGCGCCGGGCGATCGCGTTGTTGTTGACCGGCGGCATGCCGAAATAGCAGGGGGGGCTTCCCGAGCGGCAGAGATAATCGACCATCAGGCGGAAGCTCTGGCGGTTGTCGGTGCCGACGAAGGAGGAGCTGTCGTCGAGCGGCGAGTCCACGTAGATCAGGGGAATGCTTTCGCCGAGCGCCGTCAGGGTCTTGTGATGCGACTGCACACCGAGCGGTGCGATGATCGCACCGGCGACGTTCATCGACTTGAAGGTCTCGATCGCCCGCTCTTCCATCTCCGGCCGCCCATCGGAGGAGAGCACGAAGGCGAGGAAACCCGCCTGGTTGGCGATGTGCTCGATCCGGCGCGTCAGCGCCATGTAGAAGGGGTCGGTCGAGTTCGGGACGATGACGCCGAGGATGTTGGTGCGGCGGCGGTTGAGGTTGACGGCGAAGATGTTCGGGCGAAAGCCCGACTGCTTGATCGCCGCCTCGATAGCATCGCGGGTCTTCTTCCGAACAGAGCCCGGATCATTGAAGTATTTGGAGACCGTGGGGCGCGACAAACCGACGAACTCCGAAAAATCCTCCATCGTCTTGATCTGTCTGTCCACCGTTGCTGTACCCCATATTGTTTTGATTTCGTTTATAGGTTCATTTTGAGGGGATAGGCAGTACCGGCTCGGAAATATTTACCGAATGCATGACCTGCCGCTAAGCTCGGCAGGCCAAAAAATAATCCTCGAGAACCCGGTCGACCGCGGCAAGTGCCAGTGATTTTGCCTTGGCGGCAACTTCGCCGTCACGCACGCGCTCGTAACTGCCCGGAAGATACTGGCTGATCAGAGTTTCCGGGATGTTGACGCCTTCAAGCAGCGACAGAAGTTCTTCCACCGCTGCAGCAACCTTCGGGTGCGGCCAGTAATAGCGGATGCGGTCGCTGTAGGAGAAATGCCGCTGCAGCCGTTGGGCTTCCGGCGAGCCGTGGTAATACTTGCCCCAGTTCGCCGGTTCCTCGCGCATGACCATCTCGGTGACCGATGCCAGTGTCTGCTTGCGTGCCTCGGGGAAGAGGAAGGTAGCGATCTGGTCGAGGCCGTAGAGCGCCTCGCGCAGCGCGAAGGTAAGGCCGGGGCCGACCTTGAGGATGGCAAAGCCATCGGAGACGAGATCGCGCAATGCCTCCGGCGTCTGATAGTCGGTGGAATGCGCCTCGAAGACGATGCCATCCAGCTGCCTCAGGCTGGCGCTAAGCTTTGCCGCCTTCTGCCTGTCATAGGCGATGACGTTCTCGTTGCCGAACTCGACGCCCGGCTGGACGACGGCGCCGACCACACGCTTGAAAGCGTTAGCGGCGCCCGCCGCTTCGAAGGCCTGGCGATGGACGCCAACCGTCTCGATTGCCGCCTCGGGCGCCGTGACCTCCAGCGTATCCAGCTCTTCGAGTGCGCCGCCCGGAACCGGGACTTCTGTGCCGATGATATAGACGGGAGCGACCCCCTCTTGGCCGGAAATGGCGGCCTCGGCGGCGGCGGCAAGCCGCGCAGCGCGTTCCGCCGTCACGGCATCTGGAAGCGCCACCGGTTCGCCGGCGCAGCCCATGCTTGTATCGAGATGCAGCTTGGTGAAGCCGGCCCGCGCATAGGCCTCGATCATCGTCACGGCCTTGGCCATGGCGCCTTCCGCTGGCAGATGTTTCCACGGGTTTGGGCCAAGGTGGTCGCCGCCGAGGATGATCCTCTCCTTCGGGAAGGAGACGCGGTCGGCGATGCCGGCGACGAAACGGGTGAAATCGGCGGGCGTCATGCCGGTATAGCCGCCGTCCTGATTGACCTGGTTGCAGGTCGCCTCAATCAGCAGGGCGGCGTCTTCCTGTAGCGCACGCAGCATCGCGGCCTCGATCACCAGCGGGTGGGCGGAGCAGACGGAGGGAATGCCGCGCGGGCCGGGGCGTTCGTTCCAGCGGGCGATGTCGATCAGCAGGTTCGGTTGCATGGGTCAGCCCTTTCGCGCGTAGATGAAGGTTTCGAGATCGGCGCGCGTCGAGGCGCCTTCCATCGGGCCGGAGATCATGACGGCGCGTGCGCCCGAGGCGTTGGCGAATTCCAGCGCTTCTGCGGGTGCCGCTCCGTTCAGCCAGAAGGTGACGAAGGTCGCGCCGAAGCAGTCTCCGGCGCCGGTCGGATCGACCTCTTCGGCCGGAAAGCCGGGATGCGAGAGCGTGATTTCCCGATCGAAATAGCTCGCGCCTTCAGCGCCGCGCTTGACGACGATCACCTTGATGCCGGCGGCAAGCAGTTCCGAAACCGCCTCGGCCTCGGTCTTCGCCTTGGTGAACAGGAAGAGCTCCTGCCCGCTCGGCAGGAAGACGTCTGTCCTGGCAAGCACCGCGCGCAGCGCCTCGCGCATGCCGGGGCTATCGAGGATTTCCGGCCTGAGGTTCGGATCGAAGGACACCGTGCCGCCGGCCGCCTTGATCATCTCGATCGCTGCGATAATGCTCTCCACCACGCTTGGTGCGTAGAGCGACGAGCCCATCACATGCAGATGGCTGCAACCGCGCACCAATGCCCGCGCGGCGTCATCGAGACGGATCGCGCCGCAGGCGCTGTGGCGGATATTGAAGACGAAGGCGCGGCTGCCGTCGGGGCGATAGCGCACGAAGGCGCTGCCGGTGGTGCCGAGCGGATCAACCGCGATGCCGGAGATGTCGACGCCATCAGCCTTCAGGCGGTCGAGATTGACGTGGCCGAAATCGTCGTCGCCGACGCGCGAGATGATCGCGGCTGCCTGCCCGAGTTTGCCGACCTGGTCGATGAAGATCGCCGGGGCGCCGGAGGGGTAGGGGCCGATGAGCGGCGTGGCCTGCCGGAAGCCGTCGCCCTTTTCGGTGGCGATGATCTCCACGAGGATTTCGCCGATCGTCAGTATCTTGTGCATGGGTATGTTTCTCTTCTGAGGATCAGCGCTTGGCCTGCTTGGCGCGGACGTCGAGCCAAACCGCGATCAGGATCACCAGGCCCTTGACGATGAGCTGGTAGAAGTAGGGGACCGACAGCATGTTCATGCCGTTGTTCATGACGCCGATGATGAGCGCGCCGATCAGCGTGCCGACCATGGTGCCGACGCCGCCGGCAAGCGAGGTGCCGCCGAGCACGGCCGCAGCGATGGCGTCGAGCTCATAGCTCATGCCGGCATTGGTCTGGGCGGAGAACAGCCGGGAGGACAAGAGCACGCCGCTGATTGCCGCCATGACGCCGGAGATCATGAAGATCGTGATCTTCAGCCGGTCGACCTTGATGCCGGAATAGACCGCCGCCTCGCGGTTACCGCCCGTCAGATAAGCGCGGCGGCCGAAGCTCGTCTTGCTCAGAAGGATGTGGTTGACCACGAACAGAACGGCGACCACCCAGATGATGATGGGCAGGCCGAGGAAGCTCTCCGTGCCGATGGCGGTCCAGGTCGCATTCTCGATCATCGCCGGCGCGCCGTTGGTCGGCAGGCTGACCATGCCGCGGTAGATGCCCATCGTCGCGACCGTGACGATGAAGGAAGGCAACAGCAATTTCGCCGTCAGCACGCCGTTCAGCATGCCCATCAGGGCGCCGGCCAGAAGCGTGATGACGATCGCCGGCGCGAAGCCGAGACCGAAGGCGAAACATTGCGCCCCAACCATGCCGGCAACTGCGATGATCGAGCCGACCGAAAGGTCGATCTCGCCGAGCAGGATCACCCAGGTCATGCCGAAGGCAGCGATCGCCACCACCGCCACCTGCTGCAGGATGTTCATGAAGTTGACGACTGACATGAAGCGCGGGTTGAGGAAGGAGAAGATGACGCAGAGCATCACCAGCGACAGCAGGATGCCGCCATATTGTTTCAACGCCCGCATGAAGGCGGCCTGGGTCTCGGATTGCTGTGTCATGATTGGAATCCCGTTGCGTGCGCCATGATTGTTTCCGGGCTGAGGTCGGCGCCGGAAAGGGTCGCGCCGATGCCGCCCTCGTGCATGACGACGACGCGGTCGCTCATTCCCAGAACTTCCGGCAGCTCGGAGGAGATCAGCAGGATCGCCGTGCCCTCGGCCGCCAGCTGGCGGATGATCTTGTAGATTTCAAACTTGGCGCCGACGTCGACGCCACGGGTGGGCTCGTCGAGGATCAGCACCTTGGGCCGCGTCAGCAGCCACTTGGCGAGCACGATCTTCTGCTGGTTGCCGCCGCTGAGCGAACCTGAGGGCGTGTCGAGCGAGTGCGTCTTGATCGCCAGCCGGCCGACTTCCACGGCCGCGGCTTCGCGCTCGGCGCGGCTCCGGGTGAAGCCGAGCGGTCCGGTGAAATCGGCAAGGGCTGCCATCGAGATGTTCCAGCCGACGCTGTGGCTGAGAACGAGGCCTTCTTCCTTACGGTTTTCGGTGACGAAGCCGATGCCGCGCGAAATCGCCTCTGCCGGCGAGCGGAAACGAACCGGCTGCCCCTCGAAGCGAACCGTGCCGGTCGCCGCCTTCATGCCGAACAGTGCGTTCATCACTTCGGAGCGGCCGGAACCGACGAGGCCGAAAAAGCCGAGGATTTCGCCGGGGCGGACGTCGAAGGAGATGTCGTCGAACTCGCCATCACGGGTAAGGCTGTCGATCGAAAGAACCGGAGCTGTCTTCGCCGACTGCTCGTGGGTCCGTGGCGGATAGATCTCATCCATGCGACGGCCGACCATCAGCGCGATCAGCGCCTCGATGGTGACGTCGTCGCGATCATGGGTCGAGACATATTCGCCGTCGCGGATGACGGTGATGTCGTCGCTGAGCCGCATGATCTCTTCCATGCGGTGGGAAATGTAGATGACGGCGACGCCACGTTGCTTCAGCCGGGTAATGATCTCGAACAGGATCTCGGCTTCGCTGTCGCTCAGCGACGAGGTCGGCTCGTCGAGAATGACGACCTTGGCCTCGTGGCTCAGCCCCTTGGCGATTTCCACGAGTTGGCGCTGGGCGATCGAGAGATTGCCGATCTTCTCGCTGACGTCGATCGGCAGACCGAGATCGGCGACGATCGCGCGGGCCTTGGCGACGAGCGCCTTGTCGTTGATGAAGCCGAAGCGGCGCGGCTCGCGGGTGGCAAGAATATTTTCGGCCACCGTCAGGTTGCTGCAGAGGCTGAGTTCCTGGAAGACGATGGCAAGCCCGAGGGCTGCGGCGTCCTGCGGATCAGCCGGCCGGTAGGGGCGCCCATCAAGCGTGATGACACCCGAAGTTGCCTCGTGCACGCCGGCCAGAATCTTCATCAGTGTCGATTTGCCGGCGCCGTTTTCGCCGAGCAGCGTGTGCACCCGGCCGCGCCTGACCTTGAGACGCATGCTTTTCAGCGCCGCGACCTGACCGAAGGATTTGGTGACGTCACTGATCTCGAGGATGGTGTCCGTGGTCGAACCATGCATGGTGGCCTCCATACGACGCCGCGCGTCCCATCCGCGCGCGCAAAGGGCGAGCCGAGGCGCCTCCGGCCATATGCCGGAGCGCTCACTCCTGAGGTTGCCGCCGCCCGGAGGCGACGGCTGTCCTGGGAGGACTTATTTCGCGGTATAGACGCCGGGCACGATCGGCTGTTCGGCCGGAACGGTCTCGCCGGCGGCGACCTTGACGGCGGTGTCGACTGCCTGCTTGCCCATCTGGTCCGGGAACTGCTGGATGACGCCGACCATGACCGGGTTGGTGTCGACGGCGTCGCGCGCTTCCTTCATGCCGTCAAAGCCGATGACCTTGACCTGGGATTCAAGACCCGCGGCCTTGACCGCGACGGCGGCTGCGAGGGCTGCATCGTCGCCAAAGCCGAAGATGCCGGTGATATCGGGATTGGCCTGCAGCATGTTCTGGGCCGCAGCCAGCGCTTCGGCGCGGGTAATGCCGGTCTGGATGGCGACGATCTCCATGTCCGGATGCTTGGCGATCGCTTCCTTGAAGCCGTTGACGCGGTTCACCACCGACTGGACGGTCGGATAGTCGATGACGGCGACCTTGCCCTTGTTGTCGAGGACCTTGGCCATCAGCTCGCCAGCCTTCACACCACCGGTGAAGTTGTCGGTGCCGATATGCGAAGTGACCGTCGCGCCATTGGCCGGAACGTCGACGGTGATCACCTTGATGCCGGCCTTCTCGGCCTTCTCGATCGCAGCGCGCACGCCCTGGCTATCGACCGGCGAGATGACGATGACGTCGACGCCCTTGACGATGAAATCCTCGACATCGGCGAGCTGCTTGTTGAGATCCTGGTTGGCGATCGAGACCTCGAGCTTGACGTTCTTGGCTTGCGCCTCGGCTTTCATCGCGTCGGCGAGCTCGATGTAGAACGGATGCTGCTGGGTGAGCAGCGATGCGCCGATGCCGTCGGCAAAGGCCGTGGAGGCAAGGAGCGAGAGCGCCGTGCCGGCGACGAGCGATTTCAGAATGCGGGACATGTTCATGGTTTCCTCCCTGGAAACGGCGCGGGCCTTCGGTGTTGTGCAGCCAAGCTGGCGAGGCCCTCCCACCGCCGTCTTGGTGAGGGCGTAAAAACCACAAAACTTTGCGCGCGTCAATTTTTAATAATACGCAAATAAAAAATAAAAAGTATACCGAGGAAATTTACTATACCTCCCCACGGTTCATCGCAGCCTGCTGAGCAGCCGCAAGGGCTCCCTCCAACTTCGTTGCGCGGATGACTTGCCTTTGCCCCTCCTCGCGCCAGATAGCGTGGCAAACGGTGACGGAGACGAGATCATGTCTGAGACCAGCAAGACGGTGTTGGTCCGAATCCTCGGGCGGGTACAAGGCGTTAGCTTCAGGGTTTGGGCCCGTGACGAGGCGCAGAAGCTCGGTCTCGTCGGATGGGTTCGAAACGAAGCCGATGGCTCGGTTGCCGCTCTGATCAGCGGTCCGGAGGAGGCAATCACCCTCATGCTCGAGCGTCTGCATGAAGGGCCGCCGGCCGCATGGGTTTCGAAGGTCGTTGCCGAGTTCGTCGAAGCGCCGGAAGGCGTCAGCGGCTTTCGGATCACCAGATAGGCATTCGTGCCTCTCGTGATGCTGCCCAATACAGGTTGAGCTTCAGTTCTCCCGCCGCATCAGAGCGTGCGCGGCTGTCGCAATGGGCACAGCCCTGCGGCGATCGTGCGCGAAATCAATGTTGCGCTTCGAGACCGCTCGTTCTCCGCTCGCGGCCATAGGCACGGAGAAACGTCCTGACCGCCTGATGGGCGCTGACTTCCAGTTCCGCTTCGCTCGGGGCCTCGCCGAAAAGCCCGCCCATCTGCAAGTCTGCCTTGATCAGCGCGATGAACTGCCGGGCGGCGAGGTCGAAGTCATCGATGTCGAGCGGTGCTGAATGGGCGAGCCGGGCAAAAAGCGCCGCCAGCGCCCTGTCGGTCTTGCCCGGGCCCTGTTCCCGCCAGAACTGGAACAGATGCGGATAGCGATTGCCCTCCGTCGCGATCAGCTTCTGGATGAACTTGGCGTCCTGGTTGCAGATGCAGCTCTTGTTGAGGCGCACCGCAAAGGCGGCAAGCTCTTCCTCGAGGTTGTCGGCCTTTTCGGGAAACGTCGCGAGGATGGAGAACAGCATGCCGTTGGTGCGATCCATGATGTCCTGGATCACTGCCATGAACAGCGTCTCTTTTTCGCGGTAGTGGTTGTAGATCGTCTGGCGCGACACGCCGGCTTCGGCGGCGATCTCGTCGATGCTGGCACCGGAAAAGCCCTCGCGGCAGAAGACGTCCGCCGCGGCCTCCAGGATCGAAACGCGTTTCGCGAGTTGTCCTTTTTGCGCGCGGACGTCCGGTGAGGCGAGGCCAGATTTTTTCATGGACTGAAGATAGAGCCCATTGACGATTTAGACAATGCTGTCTAATTTTACATCTGTGTCCAAATTAATGGACTAAGTAGTCAGCGCAGGATGCGTCTCCCAAACGTTCGATCCTGGCACGACCGTCATCTTTCGAGTTTCAATCCCGGCGACAGCGATGTCGGCCCTGGGCCGGAGCGTTGTCGTGATTTCTGAAAGATCATTGCCATGACAGCGTCCTTCCTTCGCACGGCCATCGTCCTCGGTCTGATTTCGGCGATCGGTCCCTTCGCAATCGACATGTATCTGCCTGCCTTGCCGTCGATCGGCAAAGACCTGGCTGCCGAAACCGGCGTCGTGCAGCTCAGCCTGCTCTCGTTCTTCATTTCCTTTGCCATTTCGCAGCTCATCTACGGGCCGCTTTCCGATATCTGGGGGCGCAAGGCGCCGCTCTATCTCGGCATCGGCCTCTTCACCGTTGCCAGCGTCGGCTGCGCGCTCGCAACCGACATCGAAACCCTGATCGCCTTTCGCTTTCTGCAGGGTATAGGCGGCGCCGCCGGCATGGTTATCCCGCGCGCCGTCGTCCGCGACATGCACACCGGCGTTCAGGCGGCGCGGCTGATGTCGCTGCTGATGCTCGTCTTCAGCATTTCGCCGATCCTGGCGCCACTGGCCGGCAGCGCGGTGATCCAGTTCTACGGCTGGCGCGGCGTCTTCTATGCCGTGATGATCGCCGCCTTCATCGGCCTGATCCTCTTGTCGACCCAATTGCAGGAAACCCGACCCAAAAAGGACCGTGCCGGCAGCAGCGTGGCGAGCGCGCTTGCCGCATACCGCCTGCTGCTTTCTGACCGCAACTTCCTGACGCTCACCTTCATCGGCGGGCTCGGGATCTCGGGCTTCCTGGTTTATCTCGCCAACTCGTCCTTCGTGCTGATCGACCATTACGGGCTGACGCCAACGCAATACAGCATCGCCTTTTCGATGAATGCCGTTTCGTTCTTCGCGGTGTCGCAGGCTACCGGCTGGCTTGGCGAGCGTTTCGGCCTGGTGCGGGTGATGCACCTCGCCGTCGCCGCCTTTGCGCTGACGATGGTCACGATGTTCATCGTCATGAGCCTCGGCTTCAACCAGTTGCCCGTCATGGCCGCCTTCCTGTTCGTCGGCTACGGCGTGCTCGGGCTGGTGATCCCGACCTCGGCGGTGCTGGCGCTTGAGGATCACGGCGAAATCGCCGGCACCGCATCGGCGCTGATGGGCACGCTGCATTTCGTCACCGCCGCCGTCGCGATGATCATCGCGAGCGTCTTCTTCGATGGAACCGCTCTGCCGATGACCGGTGCCATCGCGGCTTGCGCGCTTGCCGCCTTCCTGCTGACGCAGGCAACGATCGGCCGCAGCCGTGTGGTCGCGGCGGAATAACCACACCCCTTTGATGCGCGGAGCCGCCCAAAGACATCATGTCCTCGGGCGGTTCTTCATGTTCCCGCAGGTGCCTGGGGTTCCTCAGAAATCCCAGTCCTCGTCTTCGGTCGCGACCGCCTTGCCTATGACATAGGACGAGCCCGAGCCGGAGAAGAAGTCGTGGTTCTCGTCGGCGTTGGGTGAGAGCGCGGAGAGAATGGCGGGGTTGACCTTGCAGGCTTCTGCCGGGAACAGCGCCTCGTAACCGAGGTTCATCAGGGCCTTGTTGGCGTTGTAGTGCAGGAACTTCTTCACGTCCTCGGTAAGCCCGACGCCGTCATAAAGGGCTTCCGTATATTTCGCCTCGTTGTCGTAGAGTTCGAGCAGCAGGTCGAAGGCGAAGTCCTTGATTTCCTGCCGGCGTTCCTCGGTCAGCCTCTCCAGGCCGCGCTGGAACTTGTAGCCGATATAGTAGCCGTGCACCGCCTCGTCACGGATGATCAGCCGGATCATATCGGCGGTGTTCGTGAGCTTGGCGCGGCTCGACCAGTACATCGGCAGATAGAAACCGGAATAGAACAGGAAACTTTCGAGGAAGACGCTGGCGACCTTCTTCTTGAGCGGATCGGCGGAGGCATACTGCTCCATGATCAGCGCCGACTTCTTCTGCAGAAACTCGTTTTCCTCCGACCAGCGATAGGCGTCGTCGACATCGGGCGTCGGGCACAGCGTCGAGAAGATCGAGGAATAGGAGCGCGCGTGCACCGCTTCCATGAAGGAGATGTTGGAAAGCACCGCCTCCTCGTGCGGAGTGATGGCATCCTCCATCAGCTTGACGGCGCCGACGCCGTTCTGGATCGTGTCGAGCAGCGTGAGGCCGGTGAAGACGCGGATGGTGAGCTTCTGCTCCTCCGGCTTCAGGGTCGCCCAGGAGGGGATGTCGTTGGAGAGCGGCACCTTCTCCGGCAGCCAAAAATTGCCGGTAAGCCGGTTCCAGACCTCCAGATCCTTGTCGTCCTCGATGCGGTTCCAGTTGATGGCGCGGATGCGGTTTGCTGGCTTGGTGTGCATGTTCATTTCGTTGTCCTCTCGGGCGTGGACGCCCCTCATCCGCCTGCCGGCACCTTCTCCCCGCTTGCGGGGAGAAGGTGTATGCCGCGCCATCTCGCATAATCTGGGCCGTCAGTGTGGCAGGTACCCTCTCCCCGCAGGCGGGGAGAGGGTTAGGGTGAGGGGCACTTAATGGGAACGCGGCGCTACAACGCGCAGGAAACGCAGCCCTGGACCTGCGTGCCCTCAAGCGCCATCTGGCGAAGGCGGATGTAGTAGATCGTCTTGATGCCCTTCTTCCAGGCGTGGATCTGCGCGCGGTTTATGTCGCGCGTCGTCGCCGTGTCGCGGAAGAACAGGGTCAGCGACAGGCCCTGGTCGACATGCTGGGTCGCAGCCGCATAGGTGTCGATGATCTTCTCCGGCCCGATCTCGTAGGCGTCCTGGTAATATTCGAGGTTGTCGTTGGTCATGAAGGCGGCCGGATAGTAGACGCGGCCAATCTTGCCTTCCTTGCGGATCTCGATCTTCGAGACGATCGGGTGGATCGAGGAGGTCGAGTGGTTGATGTAGGAGATCGAGCCCGTCGGCGGCACCGCCTGGAGGTTCTGGTTGTAGAGGCCGCCTTGCGTGACCGCCTGTTTCAGTTCCAGCCAATCGTCCTGCGTCGGGATGCGGATGCCGGCCGCTTCGAACAGGCCCTTCACCTTCTCCGTCGCCGGCAGCCATTCGGCTTCGGTGTATTTGTCGAAATATTCGCCTGACGCGTATTTCGAGTTCTCGAAGCCCTTGAAGGTCACGCCCTTCTCGACCGCCAGCCGGTTGGATGCGCGGATGGCGTGATAGGTCACCGTGTAGAAATAGATGTTGGTGAAATCGATGCCTTCCTCGGAGCCGTAGAAGACGCGCTCGCGGGCGAGGTAGCCGTGCAGATTCATCTGGCCAAGGCCGATCGCGTGGCTGTCGTCATTGCCCTTCTCGATCGAAGGCACGGAAGAGATGTGGCTCATTTCGGAGACGGCGGTGAGCGCGCGGATCGAGGTCTCGATCGTCTGGCCGAAATCCGGACTGTCCATCGCCGCGGCAATGTTCAGCGAGCCGAGATTACAAGAGATATCCTTGCCCATCTTTGCGTAGGAGAGGTCGTCGTTGAATTCGCTCGCCTCGCTCACCTGCAGGATTTCCGAGCAGAGGTTGCTCATGGTGATGCGCCCGGCGATCGGGTTCGCCCGGTTCACCGTGTCCTCGAACATGATGTAGGGGTATCCGCTCTCGAACTGGATTTCGGCAATGATCTGGAAGAAATCGCGCGCCTTGATCTTCCGCTTGCGGATACGAGCATCCTCGACCATCTCGCGGTACTTCTCCGTCACCGAAATTTCGGTCAGCGGCACGCCGTAGACGCGCTCCACGTCATAGGGCGAGAACAGATACATGTCCTCGTTGTTGCGGGCGAGCTCGAAGGTGATGTCCGGGATGACGACGCCGAGCGACAGCGTCTTGATGCGGATCTTTTCGTCGGCATTTTCCCGCTTGGTATCGAGGAAGCGCATGATGTCCGGGTGGTGGGCATGCAGATAAACAGCACCTGCCCCTTGGCGGGCGCCAAGCTGGTTGGCATAGGAGAAGCTGTCTTCAAGCAGTTTCATGACAGGGATGATGCCGGAGGACTGGTTCTCGATCTGCTTGATCGGCGCGCCCATCTCTCTGATGTTGGTGAGCGACAGCGCCACGCCACCGCCGCGCTTGGAGAGCTGCAATGCGGAATTGATCGCGCGGCCGATGCTCTCCATGTTGTCCTCGACCCGCAGCAGGAAGCAGGAGACGAGCTCGCCGCGTTGCTTTTTACCGGCATTGAGGAAGGTCGGCGTCGCCGGCTGGAAACGCCCGGAAATGATCTCATCGACGAGATCGCGGGCAAGTCCCTCGTTGCCGCGCGCCAGTGTCATGGCCACCATGCAGACGCGATCCTCGTAGCGCTCCAGGTAGCGCTTTCCGTCAAAGGTCTTCAGCGTATAGGACGTGTAGTATTTGAACGCGCCGAGGAAGGTCGGGAAGCGGAACTTCTTCCCATAGGCGTGGTCGTAGAGATCGCGGACGAAGTTGAAGGAATACTGGTCGAGAACCTGCTGCTCGTAGTAGCCCTCGGTCACCAGATAATCGAGCTTCTCCCTGAGGTTATGGAAGAAGACCGTGTTCTGGTTGACGTGCTGGAGGAAGTATTGTTTCGCCGCCAGCCGGTCTTTGTCGAGCTGGATCCGTCCCTCTTCATCATAGAGGTTCAGCATTGCGTTCAGCGCATGATAGTCCAGCGCCGCTTCCGTCGCCTTCAGGGGGCGTTCGAGTGTTGAGACGTCCAAAATCGTTCCATCCCGTTTCTGACATTGGCGACGTCCTCCTCTGTTCCGAGAAGCTCGAACCGGTAGAGGTAGGGCACCTGGCACTTGGCCGCGATGACGTCGCCGGCGATCCCGTAGGTCGCGCCGAAATTGCTGTTGCCCGCAGCAATGACGCCGCGGATGTGAGAGCGGTTGCCCGCATCGTTGAGGAAGCGGATGACCTGTTTCGGCACCGCACCCCGGCCGTCATCGCCGCAATAGGTGGGCACGACCAACACGAAAGGCTCGGAAACCGTAAGTGAAGCCTTACTTTCTTTGAGCGGTATGCGCGCTGCGCGAAGGCCGAGCTTTTCGACGAAGCGATGGGTGTTTTCCGAGCGGCTGGAAAAATAGACGATCAGGCCCACCGCCCGTCTCCTCTAGGAAAGCGCGCTGATCTTGTCGGGGCGAAAACCCGCCCAGTGTTCGGGGCCGGCGACGACGACGGGAAGCTGCATGTAGCCGAGGCCCTTGACCGTTTCGAGCGCGTCTTGGTCGATGGAGATATCAATGACCTCGTAGTTGACGCCCTGGCGATCGAGCGCTCGGTAGGTCGCGGTGCATTGGACGCAGGCGGGCTTGCTGTAGACGGTAACGTTCATTTCTTCCTCGTTTGGTCGGCTGGATGAGAGCATGAGAAGGCGCACGGACACGCAGCCGCGATCCGGCGAAATGCAGGGCTGTCATGGCTGTGGCTCGCTCGGATCTGGACGCCCGGGCATGCCTCTTCGTCAGCTGCGCGGGAAACCGCGCCTCTTGATTGGCGAGCGATAGAATTTCAATGACGCGGACATGACTTCACCCCGAAGCTTTCGACAGGCTGCCGGGGAGATGTCGAGACGATCAGGCAGGCTCATCCTGCCGCACGACAGCGCCGTGCGTCCTATCAGACGCGCAAAGATCGCTGTAGCACTTCGATTTGCTGCATGTTTTTATCCTTAAATCGGCGACGATTTAAGGAAACATGCAGTAGACTCAACCCCTCCGGACACCCGCCCGTGGACGTTTGTTGCTCGAGGCAGGTCTCCTGGCTCACGGGTCTCAGCTTCCATCCCGACCTTCCCGAGGCCTCATGCCTCAGTGGTCCAATTCCGGACAGTCGCTCGCCGTCTACAGTTGCGGGGGCAGCTACGGCATAGCCTAGCGAAAACTCGCCGACGCACCGTATTCCCGTCTTAGCTCTCAATCCCTGCGAATCGAGAGAACCTCGAACACTAGATATAGTAGTTCATCGCAAATCTGCGTCAATAGGTTCGAGGTGCCCGAAGCCGGGGTGAGAAGGTGATTTCTTTCGCCGTGTGGATAACAAGGAGTAAACGGCGGGAGGCGGCGAAACCTGTGGGTGAAGAACTTCTCGGCTTTGAGCCCCGCGCTCGCTCCGTTGCGATCACTTGCGAAGGGGCTTCGGCACGCCGCTTTTAGAAACGCCACGCCGGATCTCTCCCGAATTCGGTCCGCGGGCTGGGAAGGTGGCAGATCACGATAACTGCGCTGTGTCTTGCCTCTGCGCTCCGTCAATCGCAGAGCGACATGCTTATGTCTTTGTTTTCTCCGGGCTGGGCTCGAGGCGAAGCCCTTGCCATTTGCGGCGCGTCGCCGCAATCCCGCTCCGGCGAGGGCGGTGACCTGCGCGGATCGTCGTCCTTCGGCCAATGCCAAGGATCGGCACCATCGCCGACGCGCGCCCGGATGGTCTCCTGATCTCGCGTCAGCCCGATATCCTTCAGCTGGAATTCGCTGAACGTATCGATGGCGATGATTGGGTTGAGTGCGTTTGCCGGCCCAGTTCAGGGCATGAAGGATCGTTGATCGCACTGCGCTAAGCATTGCTATCCTCTTTGTTTTTGCTGTTGTGTTCACGAAAAAAGTGAGGATTTTTGCTGCTTCGCGCAAAGCGATTTCTCGCATGCTGGCATAAAGAATGCTTATCTCAGGGCCATGAGCAAGATTCCTCCCATGAGTGCCGTGCGCGCCTTCGAAGCGGCCGCCAGACATCTGAGCTTCACCCGCGCCGCCGACGAGCTCGGCATGACGCAGGCGGCGGTCAGCTACCAGATCCGGCTGTTGGAGGAGCGCATCGGCACGCCGCTCTTCGTTCGTCTTCCGCGCGAGGTTCGGCTGACGGCGGCCGGGCGGCAGCTGGCGCCGAAGGTGACGGAAGCGATCGACCTTCTCGGGGCGGCCTTCTCGGAGATTGCCGACAAGACCGAACACCACCTGCACATTTCCGTGCTGCCGACCGTCGTGTCGAGCTGGCTCGGCCAGCGGCTCGCCTCGTTCCAGACGGCCCATCCGAACATCAGCATCCGGGTGCACATGTCGACCGAGCTGATCGACTTCAAGCGTGACGCCATCGATCTCGTGGTGCGCAGCGGCAACGGCGACTGGCCCGGCAACGACGTGTTCCCGCTTTTCCCTATCGATTACATGCCGGTCTGCACGCCGTCTTTCATGGAGAAGCACCAGCTCAGGCATCCCTCGGACGTCCTGCGTGTACGGCGCTTCGGCAACGCCAGCTGGTGGCGGCGATGGATGATCGAAACCGGGGTGGAGCCACCGGCGAGCAACGGTACCGAACTGATCTTCGACGTCCAGGCGATGGACGTCACGACGACTTTGAACGACCATGGCATCGCGATTGCCGTTTCAACCTTCCTGATGGACGAACTGAAGAGCGGCAGGCTCATCCGGCCCTTCGACCATGTGGTAAGAGATGGTCGCGCCTATTGGCTGGTCTATCCGCAGAGCAGCAGGCGGCAGAAAAAGATCCAGGCTTTTCGCGATTGGATTATTGCCGAGGCCGACGCATCGAATGCGCTGCTGGCGACAGTCGTGGGCGATTCCAGGTCGGCATCACCTCAAGCCGGGGTTGGAGCGAGCGCGCTCATGAAACCTGAATAGGGCTTGCTGAGCGGCGACGCATAGGCCCCGCGCTTGCTGGTCATAAGTCCCTGTGACACGAGTGCTTCCGCCTGCTTGACCGCGGCCGAAACGCCGTCGATGACAGGGACGTCATAGTCCGCTTGGAGCGCCCGGGCGAGATCGGCCATGCCGGCGCAGCCGAGCACGATCGCTTCTGCGCCATCCTGATTGAGCGCCAGCTCGATCTCGCGCCGGAGTTTGGCGAGCGCGTCTGATGCCTTGTCCTCCAGTTCGAGCACCGGGATGTTGGCGGCGCGGACCCTTGCCCGGTCGCCCATGCCGTAATGCCGGACGAGATTCTCGATCAGCACCCGTGACCGTTCGAGCGTGGTGACCACGGTGAAACGTTGCGCCAGCATGGCAGCGGTCGCGACGGCGGATTCGCAGAGCCCCACCACCGGTATGCGGGCGAGCGCACGGGCCGCCTCGAGGCCGGTGTCGTCGAAGCAGGCGATGACCGCGGCATCGGCGCCTGCGGCCTCGCCGTCGCGGATTTCGGCGAGCAGGCCCGGCAGGGCGACGGCGCCGTCATAATGCCCCTCGATCGAGGCCGGTCCCGATCTGGAGGTGCGCGCGAGAATTTCCGTGGCAGGGTTGGCGACAGTCCGAGCGGCCGCGGCTGCCTTGGCCGTCATCGACGCGGTGGTGTTGGGATTGATGATCAGGATGCGCATCTAGCCTAGCTCAGCTTTGCCTGGCGGCGTCGCAAGGTCAGAATGACTGCGAGCGCGACGAGGATGATGGTGAAGGAGAAGAGGGTGGTGACCGTGCCGAGCGCATAGAGCACCGGCGTCGTCACATTCGTAGTCATGCCGTAGATCTCGAGTGGCAGAGTGTTGTAGCTGCCCGAAGTCATCAGCGTGCGGGCGAATTCGTCGTAGGAGAGCGTGAAGCCGAAGAGGCCGACGCCGATCAGGCTTGGCGCGATCATCGGCAGGAGAACGTGCTGGAAAGTCTGCCAGGACGTCGCCCCGAGATCGCGCGCCGCTTCTTCGTAGGCCGGTGAGAACCGGTTGAAGACCGCAAACATGATGAGCACGCCGAAAGGCAGTGTCCAGGTGAGATGCGCGCCGAAGCCGGAGGAGTACCAGGCGGGCTTCAGGCCGAACTGCTGGAAGACGACGCCGATGCCGAGCGAGATGATGATCGACGGCACGACGAGACTTGCGACGGTGAGATAGAAGAGCGCGGTTGCGCCGCGGAAGCGTCGGCGGAAGGCAAGGCCTGCAAGCAGGGCGACCACGACGTTGACCGTCATTACCATCAGGCCGAGCGTAAAGGAGCGCCGGAATGAGGCGCCGAAGTCCCCGACCGCCTGCCGTTCGAAAAGGTTGTAGAACCAGTGCAGCGATAGGCCGTTCAGCGGAAAGGTCAGGCCGCCGTCCGGTCCCTGGAAGGACAGGATCAGCACGGCCGACAGCGGGCCGTAGAGAAACAGCACGAACAGCGTGAAGAAGATTGCGAGCAGGTAGAATTCCTTGCCGCGTCTCTCGTGGTTCATGTCAAAGCTCCTTGCGGATGTCGACGACGCGCAGGATCGCGGCGACCATAAAGAGCACGACGATCAGAAGCACCACGGCATTGGCGGCCGCTGCCGGATATTGCAGCAGAGACATCTGGTTTTTCATCATCAGCGCGACGGAGGCGCTCTGGCCGCCGGACATGACCTGCACCGTTGAGAAATCTGCCATGACGAGCGTGACGACGAAGATCGAGCCGATCGCGATGCCCGGCTTGGCGAGCGGCAGGATGACGTTCCAGAGGATCTGGCCGCCGGAAGCGCCGCAGTCGCGCGCCGCCTCGATCAGCGAGCGATCGATCCGCATCAGCGTATTGAAGATCGGCGTGACCATGAACAGCGTGTTGAGATGCACCATGGCAAGCACCACGGCAAAGTCGGAGTAGAGCAGCCACTCGATCGGCTGTGGGATCAGGCCAAGCTCGATCAGGGTCGAATTGACAAGGCCGTTGCGGCCGAGCACCGGGATCCAGGAAATCATGCGGATGATGTTCGAGGTCAGGAACGGCACGGTGCAGACGAGGAACAGCACCATCTGCATGGTTGTTGTGCGGACATGGAAGGCGAGGAAATAGGCGACCCAGAAGCCGATTAAGAGCGTCAGCGCCCAGACGAGGACGGTGAATTTCAGCGTGTTGAGATAGGTCTTCCAGGTGACCCACGAGCCGAGCGTATCGGCGTAGTTCATCGTCAGGAAGTCCGGATAGAGACCGGCGAAGTCATAGTCCCAGAAGCTGACGACGATGATGGTCAGGATCGGCAGCACGAAGAAGAATCCGAGGATCAAAAGGAGAGGGGTTGCCTGGAGATGGGAGGCCAGCGCGCGCGGAGCGCCCCGGCGACGTGATGCCTTCTCTGTCCTGATTTCCCCTGGCTGGGACGTCGCAAGTGTCGCCATCGTCGTTCCTCTCTGGATTTATGCGATCGGGGTCCGCCCCTCATCCGCCTGCCGGCACCTTCTCGTCGCTTGCGGGAGAAGGGAGATGCGTCGCCGTCCCGCTCATTCTTGATCGCCTATGTGCACGCTCGGCCGGCCGATGTGGCACGTCCCCTCTCCCCGCCTGCGGGGAGAAGGTTAGGGTGAGGGGGCGCTTCCGCGCCGGCGATTACGCCGCGATGAACTCGTTCCAGCGCTTGATCATGTAACGGTCCTCGTCCATCACAGAGTTCCAGCAGGCGACCTTGCCCATGCGTTCCTCGAACGAGCCGCCGTCGCGCACCGCACCCGCTTTCTCCATGATCTTGCCCTCCGGCGAAAGGATGTCGCCTTGGGCGGGCTTGCCTTCCACCCAGAAACCCCACTCGTCCTCGGACATGAAGCCCTTGGCGGTCTCCATCGCGGCGGAGTAGTAGCCCTGACGGTTGAGGTAGGCGCCGACCCAGCCGGAGAGGTACCAGTTGATGTACTCATAAGCCGCGTCGAGCTGTGCGCCCTGGAGATGGGCGGCAAGCCCGAGGCCGCCGCCCCAGGCGCGATAACCTTCTTTCAGCGGCTGGTACTTGCAGGCGATGCCCTTGGAACGGACGGCGGCGACGGCCGGCGACCACATGGACTGGATGACGACTTCGCCCGAAGCCATCAGGTTGACGCTCTCGTCGAAGGACTTCCAGAAGGCACGGAACTGGCCGTCCTGCTTGGCCTTGATCAGGAAGTCGATCGTCTTGTCGATCTCGTCCGTGGTCATGTTGCCCTTGTCGGCATATTTGATGTTGCCGAGCGCCTCCATGATCATCGCGGCGTCCATGATGCCGATCGAAGGAATGTTGAGGATCGCGGTCTTACCCTTGAACGCCGGGTCCATGATGTCGGCCCAGGTCGAGATCTCGCGCCCGACGAGATCGGGGCGAATGCCGAGCGTGTCGGCGTTGTAGATCGTCGGGATCAGCGTCATCCAGTCGGTCGGCGACTTGGCGAAGGTCTTGGAATCTTGCGCCTCGACGAAGCCGACGGTGTGCGGTGCGGTCCCCTGGGCGACCACGCTTTCGGGTTTCAGCTTGCCGTCGATGAACAGCGGCACGATCTTGTCGAAGTACTTGATCTTTTTCACGTCCATCGGCTGCATCACGCCGGCTGGGAAGACCTTCTTGGCAATCCAGTATTCGATGTCGGCGATGTCGTAGGAATCGGGCTGGGTCACCGCACGCTGGGCGGCGGCGTCGGAATCGGTCGCCGTCATTTCCAAGGTGATGCCGAGGTCCTGTTTGCACTTCTCTGCAATCGCATTGATGTTGGAAACGCCGGTGCCGAACTGGCGAAGCGTGATCGGGTTCTGGGCCCAAATGGTCGGGAAGCCGGTAATGGCACCCGATCCGGCGATGGCGCCGACGGCGGCAGCGCCGGTCTTCAACAACGATCGGCGTGTCAGGCCGGCGCCAGGCTTTTCGGTTTTAGTTTCAGTCGTCATGTGCAGTTCCCCTTCTTGTGATGGTTGATTAGCTCATGCGGAAAGGCGGCCGAGGGGGACGACGTCCTCCAGGGTCCAGCTCAGGGACACCGCGTCACCGACCGCGACAGGCTTCCTGAAATAGTCAGCGTCGCTGACGATCAGCGTGAAGTCGTCGCTGCCGGCACCGATGGCGGTGAGCTTCACCGAGGCGCCGCGGTACTCGATGTTGGAAACCACCGCCTGGAAACCGAGGCCCTTCTCGCCCGGCGGGTCGAGCCGCACGCGATCGGTGCGGATGCCGATGTCGATGGGCCGGCCGACCTCCTGGGCGATGTCGCGCACCGCGAAGGTCTGGCCTTCGGCGGTCTCCATTTCGACGACATCGCCGCTGATCGCGCGGACTTTTCCGGAGAGAACGTTGTGGTCGCCCATGAACCGCGCGACGAAGGCAGTGGCCGGGTGCTCGAACACCGTACGAGGTGCGGCCGCCTGCTCGATCCGGCCGCTGTTCATGACGACAATAAGATCGGCGAGCGCCATCGCCTCTTCCTGGCTATGGGTGACATGCACGAAGGTGATGCCGAGCGTCTTCTGCAGCTTCTTCAATTCCGCCCGCATGCGGATCTTCAGGAACGGGTCGAGCGCCGACAGCGGTTCGTCGAGCAGCAGCGCTTCCGGCTCGGTGATGAGCGCACGGGCGAGTGCCACGCGCTGCTGCTGGCCGCCGGAAAGCTGGGCCGGGCGCCTGGAAGCATAGGCCTCCATCTGCATCAACTTCAGCATCTCGAGTGCCTTGGCGCGGCGCGCGTCGCGTTCTACGCCCTTCATCTTCAGGCTGAAGGCAACGTTGTCGACGAGGTCGAGGTGCGGGAACAACGCATAGGACTGGAACATCATCGCTGTGCTGCGCCTGGCCGGCGGAAAATCGGTGACGACGACGTTGCCGAGCCGCAGGTCGCCTGAGGAGATGCTCTCGTGGCCGGCGATCATGCGCAGCGTCGAGGTCTTGCCGCAGCCCGAAGGGCCGAGGAAGCAGCAATAGCTTCCGGCGGGGATTTTCAGGCTGATGGAATGTACGGCGGTGGTCGAGCCGTAAATCTTGGAAACGGATACGATATCGATCTCTGCGGCTTTCGACATGAGCGTTCTCCTTGCACCAGAGAAGAAGCATCAATCGTGCCAATTTCGTTCGCCGAGCCTAAGGCTATGTTTTCGCGCGAGAATGGCCGTTTCGGTTGCCGGCTGCAGTCGTTATCGGTTTAGGGCGACTGCTCACGAATTGAGCTTTTCGTCGTCAATATGCGCAATTATTGTATACAATAGTATGAAATTTTGAGCACACCCACCGCAACGCTTCCATCGGGACGCGCAAGGGTGAACTTCGCGACCGGTTGGCTTTCCTGAAGGTGACGCTTTCATGGAGAAACTGAAAATCAGCTGAGAACGACTGTTACCAAACTGACATGGCAAGCCCCTAAAGACTGCGGCCAACCGCATCGGAGGGGAGAGAAATCCATCCGATGAGGCACGCCTTGAAGCCATCGTCGGAGGCCCGTTCCCATGAAGATCGTCCAGATCAGCGACACCCATCTCAGCCCCTCCAAGAGCCATTTCAACAACAATTGGGAGCCGGTTCGCGCCTGGATCGAGGAAATGGCGCCTGATCTCGTCATCCACACCGGCGACCTCACGATCGACGGCGCCGACCGTGAAGACGACATCACCTTTTCGCTGGGCCTGATCAACCGGCTCTCGATGCCGGTGCTCGTCGTTCCCGGCAATCATGACGTCGGCCATCTGCCGGGCTCGCACCAACCGGTCGACCCGGAGCGTCTTGCCCGCTGGCGCGGACTCGCCGGCCCGGACTACTGGGTCTCCGATCACGGTGATTGGCGACTGGTCGGCTTCAACAGCCTTCTTGTGGGCTTCGAGGACGAGGAAGAGGAGAAGCAATTCGCCTGGCTGGAAGAGCAGTTGCGAGACCGCGACGGGCGCAAGGTGGCGGTCTTTGCCCACAAGCCGCTCTTCGTCGATGGACCGCAGGAAGGCGACACCGGCTACTGGGGCATCCGCCCCCGCCAGCGCCGGCGTCTGTTTGATCTCTTCGCCGCGTCCGGCGTGGCGTTGCATGCAAGCGGCCATCTGCATTGGGCCTGGACGGGGGAACACGCCGGAATGTCGCTCGTCTGGGCGCCGCCGACCTCCTTCATCATCGACACCCTGGAGCGGCCGATGCCGGGCGAACGGCTGGTCGGTGCCGTCGTGCACACGTTCAGCGAAGCCGGCGTCGTGAGCGAGATCGTTGCCGTTCCGGGGCTTGTCAGCCACGTGCTCGATCCGATCGTCGAGGAGGTCTATCCGCTCGCCGCCAAGAAGAAGCTTAAGGTGGAGGCGGCGCAATGAGCGTGCTTTCGCTTGATGGCATCACCAAATCCTATGGCGGCAACGCCATCCTGAAAGGCGTCAGCCTGGAGGCCGAAGTGGGCGAATTCATCGCGCTTGTCGGTCCTTCCGGCTGCGGCAAGAGCACGCTTCTTCGAATCGTGGCCGGGCTTGATCACGGCGATACCGGCGAGATCGTCATCGGTGGCCGCAGCGTCGTGCGCAAGGCTGCGGCCGATCGCAATGTCGCGATGGTGTTTCAGTCCTATGCCCTCTATCCGCACCTGACCGCCGGAGAAAATATCGCTGTGCCGCTCGCCATGCGGCGCTTGACGGCGGCGCAGCGTCTGCCGTTCGTTGGCAATGTCCTGCCGGGGCAGAAACAGATCCGCACCGATATCCAGCGTCAGGTCAAGGAAATGGCTCTGGCGTTGAAGATCGACCACCTGCTTGACCGCAAACCGGGCCAGATGTCGGGCGGCCAGCGCCAGCGCGTGGCGCTCGCCCGCGCCATGGTGCGGCGTCCGGCCGTCTTCCTGATGGACGAGCCGCTCTCCAATCTCGATGCCAACCTGCGCGTCCATGCCCGCGGCGAGATCGTCGATCTCCACCGCCGCGCCGGCGTGCCGACGCTCTATGTCACCCACGACCAGTCGGAAGCGCTGTCGATGGCCGATCGGGTCGCCGTCATGATCGGCGGCAATCTGCTGCAATTGGCGAACCCGAAGGAGATCTACGACAACCCCTCCCATGTCGAAGTCGCGCGCTTCCTCGGCCAGCCGAAGATCAACGTGGTGGAAACCCGCACTGATGCCGCCGGCATCGTCCGCTTCGGTGATCTGGTGCTGATGGCGAACCGGGGGCAGGCACCTGACGCGCCGGTGAAGCTTGCAGTCCGCCCGGAATTCGTTCGCTTTAGTCCGCAAGGTGCCGGCCGGCTGAGCGCGCGGGTCGAGCGGATGGAATTCCTCGGCTCGGAAGTGATCGTCCATGCCCGCCTCGATGCGATCGGCGAGGTGATGACCTCCAAGTCGGCGCCTGCCGAGGCCGCATCGCTTGCGATCGGCCAGCCTGTCGACGTCGAGATCATGCCCGAACGCGCAATGCTCTTCGATCACGAAGGTGCGCGGCTTCCGGCCGAACCGCTTGCTGTTGCGGCGACGCGGGAGAAGATTCATGGCTAGCGTCGCGGCCTTCGAAACCGCACTCGCCGAGCCCGCGACGCGCGAGGCTCGCATCGCCTGGCTGCTCGCGCTTCCGGCGATCCTCCTCCTCTTTCTCTTCATCCTGCTGCCGACGCTTGCGGTGATCGTGCTCGGTTTTACCGATTTCGAGCTCGGCTACGGCAGCTTTCGTTTTGTCGGCTTCGAGAATTACGCCGAACTCTTCGGCGACCGCACCTTCCGCCGGTCGCTCTGGAACACCGCGGTCTACACGGCGATCGTCACGCCGGTCTCGATCGTTCTGGCGCTTGCGATCGCCATGCTGATCGAAGCGGAAACCAAGGGCCGGGCTTTCTTCCGCACGGTCTATTTTCTGCCGGTCGCCTCGCTGCTCGTCGCCATGGCGACCGTTTGGCAGTTCCTCTTCCATCCGACCATCGGCCCGATCAACACCTTCCTTGCCCTCTTCGGCATTGCCGGCCCCAACTGGCTCGGCGCCTCCGGCACGGTGCTCTACGGCCTCTCGATCATCGGCGTCTGGCAGTCGGTCGGCTTCAACATGGTGCTGTTCCTCGCAGGTCTCACCGCCATCCCGCGGGAGCTCTATTCAGCGGCCGAAGTCGACGGTGCGAGATCCTGGTTCGACCGCTTTCGCCTGGTGACCTGGCCAATGCTTGGGCCGACGACGCTGTTTGTCACCACCATCAGTATCATCAATTCGGTGAAGGTCTTCGAGACGGTGAAGACGCTGACCGAGGGCGGGCCAAACAAGGCATCGGAAGTGCTGCTCTTCACCATCTACCAGGAGGGCTTCGTCTACCTGCGCGTCGGCTACGCCTCGGCGATGACCGTCGTCTTCCTCTTGATCCTCGTCGTCCTGATGTTCCTGCAGTACCGCGTGCTCGACCGGAAGGTGCACTACGCATGATCACGAACGCTCTTTCCGTCGCCCGTATCGTCCGCCTCGCGGTCCTGTCGCTTGGCGCGCTGCTCTTCCTCGCGCCCTACATCTTCATGGTCTCGACCGCGGGCAAGGCGCAAAGCGAGATCTTCTCCTCGTCGCTGTCGCTGATCCCGGAGCAGTGGTCCTACATCGAGAACTTCTCCAAGGCTCTGTCGCGCGTCTCGATGACGACCCTGCTTTTCAACGGCGTTGTCGTCTGCGCACTGATCTTCGTCATCCAGATCGTCGTCGCCATTCCGTGCGCCTATGCCATGGCGAAGCTGAAGTTTCGCGCGGCCCGCGCCATGATGGTGCTGGTCATGCTCGGACTGCTGGTACCGATCCATGCGACGGCGCTGCCGATCTATGTCGCTTTCGACAAGCTGTCGGTGCTGAACAGCTACGCAGCACTTGTGGCGCCGTTCTCGATCTCGGTCTTTGCGATCTTCCTGTTCCTGCAGTTCTTCCGCGCCATGCCCGACGACCTGATCCACGCAGCAAGGCTCGACGGCATGTCGGAGGCGGGCATCGTCGCACGGGTCATCGTGCCGAACGCCTGGCCAGCGATCACCGCCTTTGCGATCTTCTCGGTGGTCGCCCACTGGAACGACCTCTTCTGGCCGCTGATCGTCGTCACCAACCAGGACTACGCGACTCCGCCGCTCGGCCTTCTCTTTTTCCGCGCGGCTGAAGCCGGCGACGACTACGGCGCGCTGATGGCGGCGACCCTCATCATTACCCTTCCCCTCGTTTCTGCATTTCTGCTGGCGCAGAAGCGCTTCGTCGAGGGCATCACCATGACCGGTCTCAAAGGCTGAACGGTCCAACCTGGAGCGCACCCCATGAAACATCTGAGACAGCTTTTCACCGCGGCTGCCGCATCGCTGATGCTCGCAGCCCCTGCCTACGCCGAGACCCAGCTTACGGTCCACTATCCGATGCCCGGGTTCTTCAAGGACGTGATGGACACGATCTCGAAGAAGTTCATGGAAGAAAACCCCGACATCAAGATCACCTTCGCCAACCCGTCGGCCACCTATGAGGAAGGCATCCAGACGATCATGCGTCAGGCAGGCACGGCCGAGATGCCCGATCTGACCTTCATCGGCCTCAACCGCCTGCGCATGGTCAACGAGCGCGACATCCCCGTCGATCTCGGCCCGTTCATTGCCAAGGACGGCAATATGGCCGAGCAGGGCTTTTCAGAAAACATCCTGAAGCTCGCCCAGGTGGGCGGCAAGCAGGTGGGCCTTGCCTTCGCCACCTCCAACCCGATCATGTACTACAATGCCGATCTGGTGCGCAAAGCCGGCGGTGACCCGGACAGCCCGCCGAAGACCTGGGACGAGGTCATCGCGCTCGGGGCAAAGATCAAGGCGCTCGGCGACGGCAACGAGGGCATCGACTTCCGCTGGCAGGGCGACGACTGGATGTTCTCCGCACTGCTCTTCGGCGCCGGCGGCGACATGCTGAGTGCAGACGAGAGCAAGGTTGCCTTCAACGGGCCGGAGGGCCAGAAGGCCGTCGACGTGCTCGACCGCATGGTCAAGGAAGGTGGGCTGCCGGTTCTGACCAAGCAGGCTGGCGAGCAGGCCTTCGTTGCCGGCAAGACCGGCTTTGCGTTCCAGACGACCGGGGCGCTGCGCAACACGATCAAGAATGTTGGCGGCAAGTTCGACCTGCGCACCGCGCACATTCCGCTGATCGATCCGGTAAACGGCAAGCTGCCGACCGGCGGCAATGCCGTCGTCATCCTGACGCGCGATGCCGAAAAGCAGGAAGCGGCCTGGAAATTCGCGAAGTTCGCCGCCGGCCCCTATGGCGCCTCGGTCGTCGTTCCCGGTACCGGCTACGTGCCGAACAACGAGCTCGCCGCCAAGTCGCCGGAGTATCTCGCCAACTTCTACAAGGAAAACCCGTTGTTCCGCGCCGGTCTCGAGCAGATGCCGCTGATGCGCCCCTGGTATGCCTTCCCCGGCAGCAACGGCGTGAAGGTCACGCAGACGATCGTCGAGAACCTGTCGCGCATCGTTGAGCAGTCGACGACGCCGAAGGAAGCGCTGGACGAGGCTGCAGCCGAAGTCGAAAGCCTGCTGCCGCGTAGCTGATACTATTTCCTTGATGATTGTCGCCGCCCCGGAGGAAATTCCGCGGGCGGCGTTCCTGTGTCGCTCAGACGAGGTGGCGAACGGTCCCGCCCGCGTAGAGGCGGCAGTCGAGGTTGAGATGGCGGCAGCCGGAGGCGTTCTCGGCCATGTCGAGCAATAGCGCCGCCGCCGCAAGCCCCATGTCTCCGTCGGGCATCGCTATCGTGGTGAGTGTTGGGCTCATCAATCGCCCGAGGGCGATGCCGTCGAAGCCGGCGACCGAGACATCATCCGGTACGGAAAGGCCTTCGCGTCGGAGCGCCGCGATTACGCCGAGGGCGAGAAGGTCGTTGGAGGCGATGATCGCCGTCGGGCGGTGATGCGCGAGGACCGCCGCGAGGTCGAGGTTCTCGTAACCGTCGACGAAGGGGATCTCGACAGCCTCCATCGGCTGGACGCCCGCCTCCTGCATGGCGGCGGAATATCCGTCGTAACGCAGGCGCGCCCGGTCGGAGGAGTGGAAATGGCCGGTGACCACGACAATGCGATGATGCCCATGCGCAAGGATATGCCGGGTCAATTCGTAGCCTGCGCGGTAATTGTCGACCGTGACGGCGGCGGCGAAGCGGGCGACGGGCCGGTTGTTGAGAAGCACGGTCGGCGGCAGCGCCGCCGAAAGCGCCTCGCTGGTGCGGGCGTCGCAGAGCGTCAGGATCAGCCCGGTCGGGCGCTGCTCGAGCAGCGAGCGCACGGCGCGCGCCTCGAGTGCTGGATCATAATTCGATTGCGCGATCAGAACGCCATGGCTTGCTACCTGCATGCGGTGCTGGATGCCGGCAAGCGAGGCGGCGAAGACCGGGTTGGTGACGCTCGGCACCAGCACGCCGACGACCGGTTGGCTGCGGCTGGCGGTGCGCCCCGCGGCCGTCGCCGGCCGATAGCCGAGCTCGGCGGCGGCCCGACGCACGCGCCGTACCATCTCGTCGCTGACGGGGCCTTCGCCGTTGAGCACGCGCGAGACGGTCGCCAGCGAGCAGCCGGCATGAAAGGCGATCTGTTGCAGGGTGGCCATCGCTGCCCTCTAGCCGATCCCCGTGACAGCAGATTGAAGGCCACCCCTCGCTGTTTTTTCACATCGCGCATGAATTATTATTCATGCCATGAATTATATTGACAGACGGTGAGTCCGCGGCTTTAATCGCAATCGTCGGAAGTCGAGGAGGAGTTCCGGCGAACTCACATATTCAGCGGCCGCAAACAGGCGGTCCATCGGTTTTTGGGAGGGGCTTCGGCCCCGAGGAGGAACGCGTGCGCAAATTTTTCAGCACGACCGCTCTGGCGGTCATTGCAACGTCATTCTGGGCCGGTTCGGCAAGCGCCGAAACGACAAACCCGTTTCGCTGCCAGCCCGGCGAAAAATACGTCATGAACGTCATGGTATCCGGCGTCGAATACTGGTTCCCGGTCTATGAGATGTTCAAGCAGGCCGGCCAGCAGTTCGGCTGCGAGACCGAATATACCGGCACGCCGGAGTATGACGTCAACAAGCAGATCGCCACCTTCGACCAGGCGCTCGCCCAGAATCCGGCCGGGATACTGGTGCACCCGATGAACTCCGATCCGTTCATCGAGCCGATCAACCGGGCGATCGACCAGGGCACGGCCGTCGTCACCTTCGCCGCGGACTCGCCGCTGTCGAAGCGTGTTTCCTTCATCACCTCGGACAACAGCCGCGAAGGCACCTACGCCGCCGACGCGATCGCCGAGAAGATGGGCGGCAAGGGCGAGTACGCGGTTCTCGAAAACCCCGGCCAGGACAACCACGACAAGCGCATCACCGCCTTCGTCAATCGCATGGCCGAGAAGTGGCCTGACATGAAGCTCGTCGGCCGCGCCGCCTCGAACCAGGATCCGAACAAGGCCTATCAGGGCCTGATGAGCATCATCCAGGCCAATCCGAACCTCGGCGCAGTCTTCATGCCGGAAGCGAACTCTGCCATCGGTGCGGCCCAGGCCAGCAAGGAAAGCGGCGGCAAGGTGCTCGTCATGTGCGCCGACGTCAACGCCAACATCCTCGATATGATCAAGGCCGGCGAAGTCTTCGGCTCCATCAACCCGAACCAGGGCATGCAGGGCTATATGGGCTTCATGCTGCTGTGGATGGCCAAGCACCCGGAACTGATCGACCCGATGAACGACGCCAAGCGCGCCGGCTTCAACCCGATGAGCATCCCCTTCGTCGACAATGGTCTCTCGATCGTCACAGCCGAGAATGCCGACGACTTCTACTGGGACAAGTACCTGAAGCGTCGTGGTACCAAGGGTATCGACGAGTAAGGGCGAAAAATGGCTGCCCGGTCCGCTCCGGGCAGCCAATGATACGGGTGGAGGACGGCATGACAGCACAACCGGTTCTGGAGGTCCGGCGCGTCACCAAGCATTTCGGTGCGGTGAAGGCGTTGACCGAGGTGAATTTCCAGCTGGAGCGGGGAGAAATCCACGCGCTCTGCGGCGAAAACGGCGCCGGCAAATCCACGCTGATGAACATCATTGCCGGTGTGCTGCAGCCGAACGAGGGCGAGATCCTCGTTGACGGAGCACCTGTCAAAATAGGCTCTCCGGCGATCGCCCAGACGCTCGGGATCGGCCTCGTCCACCAGGAGATCGCGCTCTGCCCGGACGCGACGGTGGCAGAAAACATGTTCATGGCCGCCACCAATCGCCGCCGCTCGCCGCTGATGAATTACGGCGCGCTTGAGCGCGAGGCGCAAGGTGTGATGAACCGGCTGGCACCGATCGACGTCCGCCGGAAGGTCGCCGACCTCGGCATTTCCAGCCAGCAACTCGTCGAGATCGCCAAGGCGCTGACGCTCGACTGCCGCGTGCTGATCCTCGACGAACCGACGGCGGCGCTGACGGAAGCGGAAGCCCAGGCGCTGTTCGGCATCGTCCGCGATCTCAAGGCCGCGGGCATTTCGATCATCTATATCAGCCACCGCATGGCGGAGATCTTTTCGCTCTGCGATCGGGTCACCGTGTTTCGTGATGGTCGCCATGTGGTCACCGAGAAGATTGCGGACGTCACGCCTGATGACGTCGTGCGCCGCATGGTCGGCCGCGAGATCAGCCAGCTCTATCCGCCGAAACAGGCGCCGGAAGCGCGCTCGGGCGAACCCATCCTTTCGGTCCGCAACTTGAGCGACGGCGACCGCATCGACAGTGTTTCCTTCGATCTGAAGCGCGGCGAAATCCTCGGCATCGGCGGCCTGATCGGTTCGGGGCGCACCGAAATCGCCGAAGCGATCTGTGGTCTGCGGGCGAAATCGACGGGCGAGGTCGCTCTGCGCGGAAAGCCGCAGCGCATCGCCAATTACCGCGACGCGGTCAACGCCGGCATCGTCTACCTCTCCGAGGATCGCAAGGGCTCAGGCGTCTTCATCGACCTGTCGATCGCCCAGAATATCTCGGTCCTCGATCTGAAAACGCTGACTGGCCCGCTCGGATTGTTGAATTCCAGGGCCGAGGCCGATCTGGCGCGTGAGTTCGTCCGCCGCCTTGGCGTGCGCATGGGCGGCATCGACATGCCGGTCTCGTCGCTTTCGGGCGGTAACCAGCAGAAGGTGGCGATCGCCAAGCAGCTGGCCGTCCGCCCCCAGGTGATCCTGATGGACGAGCCGACGCGGGGCATCGACGTCGGCGCGAAATCCGAGATCCACCGGTTGCTGCGCGAGCTTGCGGAAACCGGCATCGGCATCGTCGTGATCTCGTCGGAACTGCCGGAGCTGCTCGGGCTCTGTGACCGGGTGCTGGTCATCCGCGAGGGCACGATTGCTGGCGCACTCGATGACACTGAAATGAGCGAGGAGGCGGTGATCCGCCTGGCGTCCGGCGTGACGCCGACGGATCGGATCGCGGTAGGCAGGGCAGCAAATGTCGCCTGAAAGAACGGAAAGAGCCGAGGAGGCGGAAATGGCAGTTGATACGATGGTTGCAACCGAGAGGGCGGTGCCGGCCTGGAAGCGCATTGGCACGATGCGCGAAGCCGGGCTGATCGCGATCATCCTGGCGCTTGGGCTCGTCATGAGCTTCGCATCGCCGCATTTTCTCACCTTCGGCAACATGCGCGCCATGCTGATGAGCTTCTCGGTCGAAGGCATCGTCGTCGTCGGCATGACGATCCTCTTGATCGTCGGCGGCATCGACCTTGCCGTCGGCTCGGTGGTCTGCTTCGCCATGGTGCTTGCCGGTTCGCTGTTTCTTGCCGGCGTCGATCCCTGGACGGCCTCGCTGGTCGGCATCCTCGCCAGCAGCATGATCGGCATGATCATGGGCTTCTTCGTCACCGTCGTCGGGCTCAACCACTTCATCACATCGCTGGCAGCGATGGTCATCGTGCGCGGCCTTTGCCTCGTCATCACCAAGGGCACGCCGCTGTCGCTCTTCACGCTGCCGGCCTCGTTCAAGGCGGTGGGGCAGGGCACCTTCCATGGTGTCCCCTATGTCATCCTGATCTTCGTCGCCGTCGTCATCCTCTTCGATTTCCTGCTCCGTCGGGCAACCGCCTTCCGCAAGGTGTTCTATACCGGTAGCAACGAGAAGGCGGCGCTCTACTCTGGCATCAAGACCAAGCAGGTGAAGTTCTGGGTGACGGTGCTCTGCTCGACGCTCGCCGGTGTCGCCGGCGTCGTCTACATGTCGCGCTTCGGAGCCGCGACGCCGACCTTCGGCGTCGGCATGGAGCTCAACATCATTGCGGCGGCCGTCATCGGCGGCGCCTCGCTCAACGGCGGCTCGGGCACGATCCTCGGCGCCATTCTCGGCATCGCGCTGCTTTCGGTCGTCACCAGTTCGTTGATCCTGCTCGACGTGTCCGTCTATTGGCAGGACATGATCAAAGGCTGCATTCTCTTAGCTGCCGTTTCCATCGACCACTTGCTGCACAAGCGGAAGGCCGTCTGAACATGCCGATTGCCAAATCCACGCTGTCCCCGGTTTCGAATGCGCGCGAAGAACTTGTCGTCGCAAGGCAGATGCACCAGGCGCTCGTCCTGCATTTCCTCGAAGGGCTGACCCAGTCGCAGATCGCCGACCGGCTCGGCATTTCGCAGCCGACCGTCAACCGGCTGATCAAGCGCGGCCGCCAGCTCGGCCTGGTCGAGATCAAGATCAAATCGCCGATCGAGCCGCTGGTCGACATGGAAGAGCAGCTGCTGGCGATCGGCGGCATCCGCCGTGCGATCGTCGTGCCCACTGTCTCCGACAACCAGCAGACCGCCCTTCAGGCGGTCGGCGAGGCGGCGGCGCGTCTGCTGCTCGAAGAGATCGGCGATGGTGACACCATCTGCATCACCGGCGGCAAGGGCGTCAGCGCCGTCGTTGCCGGGCTGCAGGCACCGCGCCGCTTCGATGTCGAGGTCATCCCGGCGACCGGCTGCGTCCAGGGCAAGCACTATACCGACGTCAACCACGTCTCGACGCTGATGGCCGACCGGCTCGGCGGCCGGTCCTTTCAGATCCATGCGCCGCTTTTTGCCGACAGCGCTGCCGAGCGGGCGATGCTGATCAATATGCGCGCGGTGGCCGACGTTTTCGGCAGGGCGCGAGAGGCGAAGGTCGCGGTGGTTGGCATCGGTTCGATCCTGTCAGACGATTCGAGCTACTACGACCTGCATCCGTCATCGAGCACCGACCGGGCGGCGATCGAGCGCTCCGGCGCGAGCTGCGAACTGCTCGCCCATCTGCTCGATGAACAGGGCCGCGTCTGCGACTACAGCCTCAACCGTTCGCTGGTGTCGCTGACGCTTGAGGAGTTTGCCTCGATCCCGACGAAGATCGGAGTGGCAAGCGGCCCGAACAAGGCCGGGCCGATCCTCAGCGTCATGCGCGGGCGGCATCTCGATACACTGGTGACGGACGAGGCGACCGGTGAGCGTGTGCTCGCCATGGCAAGCGAAAAGGGACTTCTGGCATGAGTGGGGAACAGTTGATGCGCGAGAGCGGCCGATCGGGCGTGAAGGCTTCGGCCGTCGGGCTCGGCACCTGGGCGATCGGCGGTTGGATGTGGGGCGGCACCGACGAGCGGGAATCGATCGCCGCGATCCAGGCCTCGCTCGACGCCGGCGTGACGCTGATCGACACGGCGCCCGCCTACGGCCTCGGGCGTTCGGAAGAAATCGTCGGCAAGGCGCTTGCCGGCCGGCGCGACAAGGCCATCATCGCCACCAAATGCGGTCTCGTCTGGCATACGGACAAGGGGCGGCACTTCTTCGACCAGGACGGCAAGCCGGTGCATCGCTACCTCGGCCGCGACGCCATCCGCCATGAGGTCGAGCAGAGCCTGAAGCGGCTCGGCACCGACTATATCGACCTCTACATCACCCACTGGCAGGACCCGACGACGCCGATTGAGGAAACCATGGCCGCCCTCGAAGAGCTGCGCCAGGCGGGCAAGATCAGGGCGATCGGCGCCAGCAATGTCGGCCGCGGCGAACTGGAACAATACATCGCAATCGGCGGGCTTGATGCGATCCAGGAACGCTTCAGCATGATCGATCGCGAGATCGAAGCCGATCTTTTGCCACTGACGAGGCGCAACGGCGTCGCGACGCTCAGCTATTCCTCGCTGGCGCTCGGTCTTCTTTCGGGCGGCATCGGGCCGGAGCGCGTCTTCTCGGGCGACGACCAGCGGCGCGATAATCCACGTTTCTCCGTCGGCAATCGCGAGAAGGTCGCAGCCTTTGCCAAGTCGATCCGGTCGATCGCCGAGAAACATGGCGCGACGATTGCCCAGATCGTGATTGCCTGGACGTTGGCACAGGAGGGCGTGACCTTCGCGCTCTGCGGTGCACGCAATCCGGGCCAGGCGCTCGACAATGCCCGAGCGGGTACGATCCGGCTCGACGAAGAAGACCTTAAGGGAATCGACGCGGCGATCGCGGCGAAGCTCGTCAACATGGACAGGTAACGGGCTGGCATCATGAACCGTGAAGAGATTTTCAACGGGCTCGTAGAGAGCCCGAAGGTGGACGTGTGCGTCCTCGGCGGCGGCATCAACGGCCTCAGCGTCTTTCGCGAGCTGGCGCTGCAAGGGATAAACGTGCTGCTCGTCGAGAAGCACGACTACTGTTCGGGCGCCAGTGCTGCGCTGTCGCGCATGGTGCATGGCGGCCTTCGCTATCTCGAAAACGGCGAGTTCAGCCTGGTGCGGGAATCGCTCGTCGAGCGTGACCGGTTGCTCAAGAACGCGCCGCATTACGTGGCGCCGCTTCCAACGACGGTGCCGATCTTCGATATTTTTTCCGGTCTCGCCAACGGGGCCGTGCGGTTTATGGGGCTGACCCGCCGTCCGAGCCGTCGCGGCGCCGTTGCGGTCAAGCTGGGCCTCGGCATCTATGATTTCCTGACGCGCAAGCGGGCCCTGATGCCGAAGCACGCCTTTCGAGGCCGGCGCGCGACGCTTGCCCGTTGGCCGGCGCTCAATCCCGACATCAAGAGTTCTGCCACCTACTACGACGCCTGGGTCAGCCAGCCGGAGCGTCTCGGTCTCGAGCTCCTGAAGGACGGACTTGCTGCCGGCCCACATGCCCATGCGCTCAACTATGCCGAACTGGTCCTTGCGGCGCCCGGGCGATACGAGCTGAAGGACGGTGTCAGCGGCGCGGTCGTTACGATCGAGCCCACGCTTATCATCAACGCCACTGGCGGCTGGATCGATATCGCCAACGGAGCGCTGTTTCCCTCGACGTCAAAGCCGGCGCCGCTGATGGGCGGCACCAAGGGATCGCATCTCATCATCGACAACCCGGCGCTGATGGAAGCGCTCGACGGCCATATGATCTATTATGAGAACGAGGATGGCCGCATCTGCATCCTCTTTCCCTATCTCGGCAAGGTGCTGGTGGGCTCGACCGATATCCGCGTCGACGACCCGGAAACGGTGCGCTGCGAACCGGACGAGCGTGACTACATCCTGCAGTCGCTCGCCTGGGTTCTGCCTGATATCAAGATCCGGCGGGAGGAGGTGGTCTTCCAGTTCTCGGGCGTGCGGCCGCTGCCGGCAAGCGAGGACAGTTTTACCGGACGCATCCCGCGCGACCATTTCTGCACCTTCGTCGAAGCAGTCGACGATGGCCCGCCGGTGCTGTGCATGATCGGCGGCAAGTGGACGACCTTCCGCTCCTTCGGCGAAATGGCGGCAGATCTCACATTGGAGCGTCTGGGCCGGGCGCGCCGTGTCAGTACCGGCGAACGCGCCATTGGCGGCGGGCGGCAGTATCCGTCCGATCGCGATACATGGATCGACGACGTCGCGGCATCCACCGGACTTTCGCGCGAGCGCATGCGCACGCTGTTTACGCGTTATGGAACGGGCTCGAGGCAGATCGCCGATTTCATCGCTGGCGGTGCCGATCACGCCTTGCCATATCCGGATTACTCCGCGCGGGAGCTGCAGTTCCTGGTCCGCAACGAGGCCGTCGAGCATCTCGACGATCTCCTGCTGCGCCGCACGACGCTGGCGATATCTGGCGAACTCTCGCTCGACATGGCCGACGCCGCACTCGCCTTGCTCGCGAGCGAAAAACACTGGTCGTTGCCCCTCGCCGATCACGAGCGCAAACGCTTTCTCACCCTCCTCGCCGAGCGCCATGGCGTCGACGAGGAAACCCTTTCCGCACGGAATGAACAAAGGAGTGCATTATGCGAAACAACAGCAAGGTCCGGATGAACCGTCTTTTCGGTGGTGGACGTTGCCTCGATGTCGCGATCGATCACGGCGTCTGCAATGAACCGTCCTTCCTCAATGGTCTCGAAGACATGTCCGCCGTGGTGAAGGCTCTGGTTGCGGCGGCACCGGACGCGATCCAGATGAACTATGGCCAGGCTGACCTCTTGCAGGACGTGCCCGGCAAGGACAAGCCGGCGCTCGTCATGCGTCTCGACATGGGCAACCCCTATAACCGCATCCGCCACCGGCACATGTGGGCGGTGCTGCAGAACGAGGCCGAGCCGCTGATCGGCGCGCTGGCGATGGACGCCGCCTGCGTCGTCGTCAACCTGTTCATGCTGCCGGACGAGCCCGATCTCTTCCGCCAATGCGTCGCCAATATCTCGCGGGTGCGGGCCGATTGCGACAAATACGGCATGCCGCTGATGATCGAGCCCCTGGTCATGCAGCCGGTGACCGAACAGGGCGGTTACATGGTCGATGGCGATGCCGAGAAGATCGTGACCCTGACCCGGCTTGCGCGCGAGATGGGAGCCGATATCGTCAAGGCGGACCCGACCACCAACGCGGAAGATTTCCACAGGGTCGTCGAGGCGGCGCGCTGCCCGGTCCTGGTGCGCGGCGGCGGCAAAGAAGATCTGCGCAACGTCTTTGCCAAATCGGCGGCCTTGATGCGCCAGGGCGCAATGGGCATGGTCTATGGCCGCAACATCTACCAGCACGCCAATCCGAGCGCCGTCGTGCGCGGGCTGATGGCGATCATCCATGAGGATGCGGGCGGCGAAGAAGCTTACGCGCTCTATCAGCGCGGCTGAGATTGGCTGGGACGGCATCGCGCCTCAGGGCGCGACGCCTCTTGTGACAGGGTGGAGCGCGTCGCCGTGGAGGACAGCGGCGACGTCTCGGTCGAACGGATTTAGAACCTTGGGAGGGGTTCGCGCATGGGAGAGTATCTGCTCGGGATCGACGCCGGGAACACCGTGATCAAGGCGGTGCTATTTGACCGAGAGGGCAACGAGATCGCGATGGCCGCTGAGGAAGGGCATAGCCAGGTTCCGACGCCCGGCCATGTCGAGCGAGGGCTCGGTGAGCTCTGGAGCCACGCAAAGGTGGTGATCCGCGCCTGTATCGAGCGTGCCGGTATCCGTGCTGATGAGATCGCTGCGATCGGCTGCGCTGGGCATGGCAACGGCCTCTATGCGCTCGATCGTAGCGGCGCGCCTTTGATCGGCATCCAGTCGCTCGATACCCGCGCAGCCGGCCTCGTGGAGGAATGGCAAGCCGAAGGCGTCGGCCAGCGCACCTATCCGATCGCCGGGCAGCGGCCCTGGCCATCGCAGACGCCGACGCTGCTTGCCTGGCTGAAACGCTTTCGCCCGGACCTCTTCGCTAAGATCGGCACGGTGTTTCTTTGCAAGGACTTCGTCGTCAATCGCCTGACCGGTGCCCGCGTCAGCGACGTCTCCGACATGAGTGGAGCGGGGCTGCTCGACGTCGCCGGGCGACGTTATGACGATGGGCTGATGAAGGCCTATGGCCTTCACGACTGCATGGATCTGTTGCCCGATCTCGCCGAAAGCGACGCGATCGTTGGAAGGGTGAGTGAAGAGGCAGCCGTGCAAACGGGACTGGCGGCCGGTACGCCTGTTGTCGGCGGCCTCTTCGACGTCGTCGCCTCGGCGATAGGATCCGGCGTGACAAAGACCGGAGCGGCCTCGATCATTGCCGGTACCTGGAGCATCAACCAGGTCATCATCGAAAAGCCGGACCTCAGCAATCCGATCTTCATGTTCTCGACCTTCGATCGAAACCGCTACATGGCGATCGAGGCGAGCGCGACGTCTGCCGCCAATCTCGAATGGCTGGTACGGGAACTGTTTCCACACGACGGCAAGGACGGCCGCTCACCCTTCGATCTGTGCTGCCAATTGGCGGCCGAGGTCGCGCCTGCGGCGAACGATCCGCTCTACCACCCGTTTCTCTATGGAGCGCAGCAGGATGGCAACGCGCGGGCGGGTTTCTACGGTGTCGCCGGCTGGCACACCAAGGGCCATCTGGTCCGTGCCGTGCTCGAAGGCGTCGCCTTCGGACATCGGCAGCACATCGCGACGATGCGAGCTGCAGGCGCGGGTTTCGACGAGGCGGTGCTCTCAGGCGGCGGATCGCGCAGCCTGATCTGGCCGCAGATCTTTGCGGATGTGCTTGATGTGCCGGTGACGGTCGCGCGTTCGCGCGAGACCGGCGCGCTTGGTGCTGCGATCACCGCGGGTGCCGGCATCGGTCTCTTTGCGGACATTTCCGCCGGAGCTGCGGCGATGGTGCAAACCGACCGCCACTACCGACCGAATGCCGCGCTCGGTGCACACTATGACCGGCGCTTCGCGATCTACGGTGAGATCGCCGCCGCCATGGCGCCGATCTGGCGCCGGCTGGCGACATCAGAGCCGTTGGCGAGGGAAGCGGCGGAGTGATCCGATTTCGGCGTGACGCCCTGCCGTTTGCCGGGCCTGCAACGGCAGGCCCCCTTTCGGGAAGGTCGTCGGCTTAGCAGGGCGCCGCTGCGAACCGGCGGCCCCGTCAGAAGCGCATGTTGATACCGGCCTTGATGACGTGGCTGTTGATGTCCTTTTCACTGGAGCCTGAAACGGTGCTGGTGCGGACATCGGGCGTCATGATGTAGTTGTACTCAAGCTTGGCCGACAGGCCGCCTGCGAAGGCTTGCTCGATGCCGGCGCCAACGAGATAACCGCCCTTGAAGCCGACGTCGTTGCGAACATCGCCGCCTTTCTTGTAGTTGGTCATCGCATAGCCGGCTGTGCCGTAGACGAGCGTCTGGTCGAAGGTGAGGCCGGCCTTCGCCTTGATCGCACCGCGCCATTTTTCCTTGAGCTTGCCACCATTGACCTTGTGCTCCGTGTCGCCGAGGTAGGAGCCCTCGATCTCGGCACCGACGATGCCCGGGCCCGCCTGCATGTTGTAGCCGGCCTGGACGCCGAGCGCGACGCCATTGCGATCGGCGAAGGGATTGGGGCTGCCGCTGAAGCCGAGGCCACCATGCGCACCGACATAGGCGCCGCTCCAGCTGAATGCTGGCGGATCCTGATAATCGGGCACGGAGAAGTCGGTCGCCTGGGACTGCTGGACGCCGAGGAAGGTTAGCAGGGTGAGACTGGACCAGATCGAAAACTTGCTGGATTGCCGCATGATATTGCTCCGTGGATTGGATTAGGGCGCCCTTCGCGGCGCTTTCGCTCTTCCAATTCGCGTCTCGTGCCGGGTAGCGTGGTCGCGAAGCTTGGAAGATGCGCATCCTTTGTCGGCTCCACGGATTGCGCCAACATTGCACAAATTACCTAAGCTGCTGATTTCGTTATTAATTGTCTATTAATCATGTTGGGAGCCGCGCGATCTGTATCATGCCGCGGGCAAGGTGATGCGGAAGCAGGCGCCGCCGGCGGGTTCATCGACAACGGAAATGTGGCCCTTATGCCGACCGACGATTTCGCTGACCAGATGCAGGCCGAGGCCGGCGCCGTGGTCGCGTGGCTGCAGGCGATGGAACGGCTCGAAGATGCGTTCACGCTCGCGTTCGGGAATGCCGGGGCCTTCATCGGTGACCTCGATCACGCCGCCGCGTTCGACGCGGATGGTGATGAGACCACCGGCATGCTCGATGGCATTGCGCACCAGATTGGTGACCGCCCGCTCAATGGCGCCGGCATCGCCGCGCGCAACGACACGCTCGACGTCCGAGGCGAAGGAGAGTTCGCAGCCGGCCGAAAGCGCGAGCGGCGCGAGGTCGGCGGCGACGTCACGGCACAGCGACACTAGGTCGAGCGTGGAAAAGTCCGCGCCATCGCGATCGATCCGCTCAAGGTCCAGCAACTGTTCCGCAAGCCCCGCGATGCGATTGGAATCGATCAACAGGCGGTTTCTGAGCGGCCCGGCGTCCATGCTTTCCAGCCGCGTCTGCAGGATGGCGACCGGAGTCCTCAGTTCATGCGCCGCATCCAGAATGAAGCGCTGTCGCCGTTCGTACCCCTCGTCGAGTCGCTGCAGCGCGCCATTGAATGCCTCGACCAGCGGACGCACTTCGCCGGGAACCCGATGATCGGACAAGCGGGCGCCGCGGCGATCGACGTCGATCTTCTTGGCCTGATCGACCATATCGGCGAGGCCGGCAAAGGCACGCCTGACGATGATCGGGATGGCAAGGGCCGGGATCAGCACGACGATGAGCACGATCGGCAGCAGCACCAGGTTTGCCAGCAGGAAAACCGCGAAGGACGCGCTCCACAACCGGCCGCCGCCGGCGAGCACCGTGTAGGTTCCGCTTTCCGTGGTCACCGAGCGCACGATCGACGAGAGCGTGTAGGGCTCGACGCTGTCTCGGATATCGCCAAAGGCGATCCGATCCAGATGTTCGCCAATGCCGCGATAGGCGTCCGGCACGGGGCCGCTGCGGATCATGTCGCCGCGTTCGTTTCTCGCGACGAACCAGAAATCCGGCGACTCGGCCCGCATGGCGAGCAATTGCGGTGTCTCGACCAGCGTCAGTCCACCCGCGGGCTGCGAGCGGATCGCTCCGGCGGCGACCGAAGCTGCGTCGGCATCGAGGAACTTTCCGCCAAGATCGGCGCGCGTCAGCAATGCCATGAGGCCGGCGATGACCGCCATCAACAGCAGCACCTGAAAGGTGAGGATCTGCCAGATCAGGCGCTTCTTCAACGAGTTGACGGATGACGTGCTCATGGCGAAGGCCTCAACAGATAACCAACGCCGCGGATGCTGTGGATCTCCACGCCGGCGCCGGTGTCGGCAAGCTTCCGGCGTAGTCGCGAGACATGCGCGTCGAGCGAGTTGGATTGGATCTCGTCATCGTAGCCGTAGACAGACTCCTCCAAGGTCGAGCGCTGCACCGTGCGGCCCTGCCGCCGCGCCAGCGTTTCCAGTACCAGCAGTTCGCGACGGGGCAGGTCAAGCAACTGGCCGTTCACCTGCGCCTGCCTGCCGTCGAAATCGAAGACGAGTTTGCCGATGCGCGCCGTCATGGGGGCGATATCCGGCGAACGCCGCATGAGGGCGCGGATCCGCGCCAACAGTTCTTCCACGGCAAAGGGCTTGGCGAGGTAGTCGTCGGCGCCCATGTCGAGGCCACGGACACGCTCGTCGACCGCGCCACGCGCGGTCAGAACGATCACGGGAATTCCGGATTTCAGCGCACGGACGCGCGGGATCAGTGACAGCCCGTCGCCATCGGGCAATTGGCGATCGAGGATGATGCCGTCATGCACGTGATTGGCGAGCGCCGCCAATGCATGGTCGAGCGTTGGCGCATGATCCAGGATCATGTCGTAGCGACCGAGCGCGGCGCTGAGCGCCGCCGCCATTTCCAGCTCGTCCTCGACAAGGAGCAGGCGCATTGAATTCTCCGAATACGATAGATGTTGCCTCACGTCTGGTCGACGAGGATTGCAGCAACGTTGCGGCGCATGGGTGCGCGGGCGTGTGCCGGTTCTAGCGGGACACGCAATGGCACGGCAATGCAGCCTCGTCAGGCTTTACCGTATTCGGTGGTGGGGCGTCGGATGGCCAAAATCGCCAGCGGCGGCTTGTCGCTTGCGGGGAACGCTCAAGGGGTCGGCTTTTGGGCGGCGGCACTGGATACCGTCGCCCTGTGAGGCTTTAGGCGATGGCCATCATCCGCTGAAACGCGTCGTAGGCGGCAAGCACCGTTTCCTTCTGGGCGTCGTGGCCAGCGATGAAGGCATCGCCATAGATGGTCTCGTCCGGATATTCGGTGATCAGCGTCAGCGGCGCCGTGTGGCGGTCGTCGACCGAGATCATGCAGGGAAAGCCGTTGATGATCCGGAAGCCGGTTTCGCCGGCGTGGGTCTCGTAGAGCGCGATCTGCGCGTCGTTATAGGCGCGCAGGCCAGGAACCTTGGCGAGCCGCTCGGTGACTGCCTCGACCAGCCGTTCGGCGCGGTCGGTCCAATCGGCATGATGGCGCATGATCAGGAAGAAGCCCTTGGGCAGCGTCCACATGGCGAAGCCCCGCGGCACGTAGCCCGAAAGCGGCCGGGTCCATTCGTGCGAGGGATAGCCGTGCAGGTTGACGTGCAATTGTGCGCCGGTCAGGCGTTCGGCTTCCTTGCGGATTTCGCGCTCGTTGAGCGCTGCGCCAGTGCGGTATTCGAGGTCATCGCCAAGTGCTGTGTAGCGGGCGGCGTGATGCATGTGCAGCGGATTGTCCACCCGCAGCCGCTGGTGCACGGCGTAGCCGTCGGGGTTTTCGAGCGGCGAGATGGTGAAATGGGTGCCTGAGCGGGCGGCAAGCGCCTGGGCTGCGCGCAGCACCCCGACGATGCCGGTCGTCTCGTTCGGATGCTGGCCGCCGCTGATCATGACCGGCGCATCAGTCCCCTTGTGGTAGCGGGCCTTCACCGGCCGGCCGGCGCGCGACTGTGCCTCGAAGGGCTGGCCATCGATCGCGGCGAGTTCCGTGTGGATCTGCGCCACCGTCAGCGGCGCTTCGGCGGTTTCGAGCGTCTGGGCTTCGCCCTCGGCATCCCCTGCCTGCAAGGGCCGCGCTTCGACGACGACGGTCGGCTTGCCGACGCCAAAGACGATCTCCGGTATGATCTGACCGGGTTTCAGCCCGCGGTCGCCGAGGGGACGACCGGACTTCTTCTGGAAGACTTCGAGCAGCGAGAAATAGAAGTCCTCGTGCAGCGCCTCACGAAGGCTCAAGACCTCTTCGCCGACGGGCAGGCGGAAGTCGGTGATCGGCAGGGTCACGCGGATGTTGAGCTCTTCGAAATAGGGCTCGCTATCGCCCCAGGCATAGTCGGCAATTGCCCGCATAGTGCCCGCGAAGAGCCGCTCATAGTCGGTTTCGAGATGGCATTCGCGACATTTGTCGCAGCCTTCGTCGAGACGAATCCACCCGGTCGGCGACAGCAGAGTTTCACCGACGAAGTCGGTATGGATACGGTTTGGCGCGAAGACGGCGTGGCTTTGCTGGCGCCCATCGCGGAAAGTCAGCGCGACGTCGTAGGTGAAGGCCGGCTTGCTGCCGGCCTCGAAGCGGATATCGGCATCGCCGACCAGAGCGGCAAGCGGATAGGCTTCGAGCAGGAAGCGGTTCTGCGCAGCACCCTCATGCTGGGGATAGCCGACGACGACGCTGGCGAGCGCATTGCGGTCGACCTCTTCGAGGAAGAAATGCAGCAGCGGCTTGTAGGCGCTCCTGAGTGTCGCCTTCACGCCAAAGCTGGCGAGCTTCTGTTCCGCCGCCTTGCGGCTAGCGGCATCGTCGAAGAGCCAGGCTTCGACTTTGGTGCCGCGGGCCGCTTCCTTGCCGTAGGTGGTGAGAAGGGTATCGAGCGTGCGCTCGAAGGCGCCTTCGAAAATCGTCGTCATCGTGAAGTTCTACCGGTTGGGTCGAGGCTGTCGCGCAGCCAGTCGCCGAGAAGATTGAGGCCGAGGACGGTGAGCAGGATCGCCAGGCCCGGGAAGACGCTGACCCACCAGGCGTTCTGCAGGTAGGTGCGGCCGTCGGCGAGCATGCCGCCCCAACTCGGGATCAGCGGATCGACGCCGAGGCCGAGGAAGGTAAGGCTGCTTTCAAGCAGGATGTTGTTGGCGACGTTCAAGGTCATCAGCACGATGACCGGGCCGATCAGGTTGGGCAGCAGGTGCTGGAACAGGATCTTGTAGTCGCGCACGCCGATGGCGCGGGCCGACTGGATGAATTCGCGCTCGCGCAGCGACAGCACCGAACCGCGAACCAGCCGGGCATATTGCACCCACTGCGAAACGATCAGGAGGATGATGGTGTTGGTCAGCCCGCCGCCGACGATGGCGATGAAAGTGATCGCAAGCAGGATGAAGGGGAGCGCGAGTTGAACGTCGGCAAAGCGCATGACGAGCATATCCCAGAAGCCGCGATAGTAGCCCGAAACGAGCCCCATGACCACGCCGACGACGACGGCGCCGGCAACCGAGGTCAGGCCGACGAGCAGCGAGATCTTGCCGCCGGCAACCACGCGGGCGAGCACGTCGCGGCCGAGCGGGTCGGTGCCGAGCGGATGGGCCCAGTTGACGAAGGGCGGCGTCAGCCGCGCCAACAGGTCGATCTTGTCGACGCCACCCGGAAAGAGCACGCCGGAGAAGACGACGGCGAGGCAGATGCCGCCAGTCAGAAGCGCGCCGAGGATGAATTCGAGATTGCGGAAGCGGGCGAAACGGGTGTTTGCAGCCTTGGTGGTCATCGGCTCACTCCGTCCGGATGCGCGGATCGACGAGGCCATAGGCGATGTCGACCAGGAGATTGACGAACACGATCATCAGGGAAAGCACCGTGATGACCGCCTGAAGCACGGGGTAGTCGCGCGAGGCGACCGCATCGAAGGCGAGCGTGCCCATGCCCGGCCAGTTGAAGACGAGTTCGACGACGACGATGCCGCCGAGCAGGCCGCCGAACTGCAGGCCGAAATAGGTGATCAGCGGGATCGCGCAATTGCGCAGCGCATGCTTGTAGAGCACTTTGGTCTCACTGAGGCCCTTGGCGCGGGCAACCATGATGTATTGCGACTGCAGGGTTTCCAGCATCGCGGTGCGCACCAGGCGCACATTCGTCGCCGTCAGGATGATGCCCATGGTCAGCGCCGGCATGATGAAGCTCGCAAAGCCGTCCATGCCGCTCGGTGGCAGCCATTTCAGAACGATCGAGAACAACAGCACGAGCATGATCGCCAGCCAGAAGTTCGGGAAGGACAGGCCGATCAGCGATAGGATGCGGATCGTCTGATCTGCCCACTTGCCGCGCGCAACGGCGGCGCGGATACCGAGCGGGATGGAAATCGCGATAGAGACGATCAGCGAGGCGAAAGCGAGCAGCATGGTCGCCGGCAGGGCAGAGGCAATCAGCTGCGAAACCGGGGTGCCGCCGAGGAAGGAGCGGCCGAAATCGAGCGTGAACATGCCTTTGATGAAGTCGGCATATTGCGAAAGGAAGGGCTGGTTGAGGCCGAGCCCCTCGCGGATGCGCACGAGGTCTTCCTCAGTCACGCTGCCGGCGCCCTGCGCCAGCATCAGGGCCGGGTCGCCGGTGAACCGGATGGCATAGGAAACGGTCAGTGTCACGACGAACACGACGAAGACCGCCTGCAGAAAACGTTTGATCAGAAATCCGGCCAAGTGACCCGCCCTTTAAAGAAAATGGTCCGCCGCCTCACGCGCGGCGGCGGACCGGATTGTTTACTCGACCGTCACGTCCGTGAGCCGTAGGCGGCTGTCCGGCACCGGGGTGAAGTTCTTGACGCGCTTGCTCACGCCGAAGATGGCATTGAGGTTGTAAAGCGGCATCTCGAGCGACCGGTCGGCGGCGTAGTTGGCGATCTGCTTGAGGATCTCCTCGCGCTTGGCCCGATCGGTGATCGAACGCTGGGATTCGAGCAGCTTGTCGAGTTCCGCATCCTGGTCGTAGGGATTCCACTTTTCGCCGGAGTGGTACATGGAGTAGGCGGTGTTGTCGTAGTCGAGTGTCCAGCCACCCCAGGACTGCTGGAACATCGCGCCGGTCTTGCCGGCCGGGATGATGTCGTTCAGCAGAACGTTGGTTTCATAGGGCTTGATCGTCGCGTTGATGCCGATCAGCTGCAGGTAGCTGGCAATCGCCTGTACGACCTCGTTGAAGGTCGCATCGTTGCCGCGAACGTCGATCTGCACGGAGGCGCCCGGCGCAACACCGGCTTCCTTCAGAAGGGCCTTGGCCTGTTCGGGATCGTAGGGAAGCGGCTTCATCGCCGGGTCGAAGCCGAAGGAGAGCTTGCCCTGGAAGCTGGCGATCGGGTCCGCCTGGCCGCCGAGGATCGACTGGATGATGGTGTCGCGGTCGACGCCGAGGATGAGCGCCTTGCGGACCTTCGGATCCTTGGTGATGCCGTCGCGGGTGTTGAAGCGAAGAGCGTAGACCGTCGGGCCGGCGCTGGTGATGATCTCCAGGTTGCTGTCGTCCTGGATGGTCGGGATCATGCCGATCGGAATGGTCGGCGGGATCACGAGATCGACGCGGCCGGCCTGCAGTTCGGCAACGGCGGTCGCCGGCTCCGAGATGAAGCGGTAGTTGAGGTTCGAAAGCTTCGGCGCGCCGCCCCAATGATCGGCAAAGGCTTCGAGCTTGATGCCGACCTTCGGCTCGTAGGAGACGAACTTGAACGGGCCGGTACCAACCGGATGGGCGTTGAAATAGTCCTCGCCCTTCTCCTGGATGTACTTCGGCGGCACGATCATTGCGCCATAGCCGGCAAGCTTGGTGAGCAGCACCGGATCCGGGGTCTTCAGATGCAGATCGACAGTCTTCTCGTCGATGATCTCGACCTTTTCGATCACGGCATAGTTGGACTTCTGCGGGCCCTTCGAGCCTTCCTCGCCGAGCAGGCGGTCGAAGGTGAATTTTACCGCTTCGGCATTGAATGGCTCGCCATTGTGGAACTTGACGCCTTCGCGCAGCGTGAAGCGCAGGCGCTTGCCGCCGTCGAGCTCTTCCCACGCGGTGGCAAGGCCGGGCACGAGTTTGAGATCCGGGCCGCGATAGGTGAGGCCGTCATAGATGTTGGTGGCGACGGACGCCCAGTTGACGAGGAAGGTGTCGACCGGGTCCCAGCTACCCGGATCCTGCGGCGACGACACCGTCAGCGTGCCTGCGGCAAAGGCCGGGGCTGCGGTCATGAAACTGCCGGCCATCGCGAGGGCGATGAAGGCGGCGTGGATCCCCTTTTTGTTGATCATTTACTCACTCCTGTTTCGACAGCCTTCTTCTGAAAAAGAAAGCGGCTCACGCACCCTTGGCCACGAAATGGCCGGGGGCGATTTCTTTGCGGGGCAGAACCGCGGGTTCGTTGCCGACGCGACGTATCGGGCTCGGGATTTCGCCTTCCAGCAAAGCGCGCTCGCGGCCCTTGCCGGGCTCGGCGACCGGGACGGCGGAAAGCAGCCGGCGGGTATAGGGATGGGATGGCGTTTCGAAGACCTGCTGGCGGCTGCCGAATTCCATGATCTGGCCGAGATAGAGCACGGCGACGCGATGGCTCATGCGCTCGACCACCGCCATGTCATGGCTGATGAAGAGATAGGCGAGGCCTTCCTGCTCCTGCAGCTCCATGAAGAGGTTGATGATCTGCGCCTGGATGGAGACGTCGAGGGCGGACAGCGCTTCGTCCGCGATGATCAGCTTCGGGCGCGAGGCGAGCGCTCGGGCGATGCAGACGCGCTGGCGCTGGCCGCCGGAGAACTCGTGCGGATAACGCCGGGCGTGCGCGGCCGTCAGGCCGACACGCTCGAGCAGTTCATGCACGCGCTTTTCGATATCCTTTTCGCCGAGGATCAGCCCATGGGTGCGGATCGGCTCGGCGACCGAGAAGCCCACGGTCTTGCGCGGGTCGAGCGAGGCGAACGGGTCCTGGAAGATGTACTGGATTTCCTGCTTCAGTCTCTGCCGCTCGGCATAGCTCATCGCCGAGACGGGCCGGCCGTCGAAGAGGATCTCGCCCGATGTCGCGTTCTGCAGCTGCTGGATCGTGCGGCCGATCGTCGACTTGCCCGAGCCGCTTTCGCCGACGAGCGCCAGCGTTTCGCCTGGGAAGATGTCGAAGCTGACGTTTTCGATCGCGTGCACGCGGTGCGTCGCCTTGCCGAAAAGGTTCTTGCGCACGTCGAAACGGGTGACGAGATCGCGCACCGAGAGGATTGGTGCGGCCTCATAGCGGGCGGTGCGCTGGATATGGACGTCGCCGACGCGCTTCGGCTCGCCGTCGACCATCATGGTCAGCGGCAGGCGCTTCGGGAATTCTTCGCCCACCATGCTGCCGAGCTTCGGCACGGCGGAAAGCAGCGTCTGGGTATAGGGGTGCTTGGGAGCGGCGAAGATCTCGTCGACCGGACCTTCCTCGACCTTGCGGCCTTTCCACATCACAACGACGTCGTCGGCCATCTCGGCGACGACGCCCATATCATGGGTGATGAAGATCACCGCCATGCCGAGTTCCTTCTGCAGGTCCCGGATGATTGTCAGGATCTGCGCCTGGATAGTGACGTCGAGCGCCGTGGTCGGCTCGTCGGCGATCAGCAGCTTCGGCCGGCAAGCGAGCGCCATGGCGATCATGACGCGTTGGCGCATGCCACCGGAAAGCTGGTGCGGATAGCGGCCGATCAGTTCGGCGCTGTCGGGAAGGCGGACCATGTCGAGCAGCCGACGCGTCTCGGCGAGCGCCTCGGCCTTGGTCATCTTCTCATGCAGCATCAGCACTTCGGCGACCTGGTCGCCGATGGTGAAGACCGGGTTCAGCGAGGTCATCGGCTCCTGGAAGATCATGGCGATCTCCTTGCCGCGGATCGCACGCATGGTCTTCTGCGGCGCGCTCGTCAGGTCGATCTCGCCACCCTTGCCGCGAAACAGAATGCGGCCTGAGGGGAACTGGCCACCCATCATGTCGGATAGCCGCATGATCGACAGGGACGTCACGGATTTGCCGGAACCGGATTCGCCGACGATCGCGAGCGTCCGCCCGGGCGTGACCGTGAAGCTTAGATCTTCGACGACGGGGTTGCCGTTGAAGGCAACGGAAAGCTTCTCGACGGCGAGCAGGGGCGCAGGCATTTCGACAGTCACGCGGTCTTCCTCGTTACAATGTGGTCGCGGCGCGCGCGGACTGTTCATAGGCGCCCGACATGAAACGCAGGACGGCGGCGATCTCGGAGAGTGTCTCTTCGGAGGGGCGGGCTTTCGCGGTCGAGGAAACCAGCAGGCGTTCGCGGATCTGAGCGTAGCGCGTGCAGGCGTCCGACCCCTTGTCGGTGATGAGGATGGTCTTTTCCTTGCCTTCCTTGCCCGTGGTTACCAGGCCGGCGGCTTCGAGCTTGCGGATGGCATAGGTCGCGACATGGGTGTCTTCGATATCGAGGACCAGACAGATGTCGGCGAGCTTCTTGCCGCGGTCGCGGTGGCGGATCGTGTGCAGGATCAGGATTTCGATCGGCGAAAGGCCCGGCACGCCGGCGGCCGCCATGCAGCGCATCATCCAGCGATGAAAGGCGTGCGACGCGAGGATCAGGCCGTATTCCACTTCCGAAAGACCAGGGGAACCGCCTTCCGCCAAGTGCGCGGAGGAAACGATCGGGCCGATGGCCGCGACCGGCTTTAGATGTTCGGGCAGGGCGTTTTCGGCCCATTCCCGACCTTCGAAGCTATCCTCAGGCTTCTTCGTCATTCAGCTCTTCCTCATCTTGACGATTTTATGTCATCATTTTATCGACATTTTGTCAACGAACTGCTTTGATGAATTTCCGGGCTTGCACAGTCATGCGGCTCGCGAACGAGAGGGATGGACAATGAGCGCACGCGAAACCGGCAGTTGGGACTTCTGGGTCGACCGCGGCGGCACCTTCACCGATGTCATCGGCCGCGATCCGCAAGGGGTGCTGCATGCGCGCAAGGTGCTTTCGGAAAATCCGGAAGCCTATCGCGACGCCGCAGTGCAGGGCATTCGCCTGCATCTCGGCCTTGCGACCGGTGCCGCGATCCCGACCGGTCTCATCGGCGAAGTGCGCATGGGCACGACCGTTGCCACCAATGCACTGCTCGAACGCAAGGGCGAGCCGCTGGCGCTCGTGACCACCAAGGGTTTCCGCGACGCTCTGAAGATCGGCTACCAGGAGCGCAAGAAGATCTTCGCAACCGAGATCATCAAGCCGGAAGCGCTCTATCAGGACATCGTCGAGCTCGACGAACGCGTGCTGGCCGACGGAACAGTCGAGACGCCGCTCGATGAGGCGAAGGCGCGCGCGGCACTCGAAGACCTGAAGGGCAAGGGCTACAAGGCCGTCGCCATCGTCTTCATGCACGCCTACAAATATCCCGAGCATGAGGCGGTCGTTGCCCGAATTGCCCGCGAACTCGGCTTCGAGCAGGTCTCGGTCAGCCACGAAGTCTCGCCGCTGATCAAATATGTCGGGCGCGGCGACACCACCGTCATCGACGCCTATCTGTCACCGGTTCTCCGCCGCTACGTCGCCCAGGTCTCGGGCGAACTCGATATCGCCCGCACCGGCGCGCGCGTCATGTTCATGATGTCTTCGGGCGGCCTGACTGCGGCTGAAATGTTCCAGGGCAAGGATGCAATCCTTTCCGGTCCGGCGGGCGGCGTCGTCGGGCTCGCAAAAACCGGCGAAGCTGCCGGTTTTGAGCGCGTCATCGGCTTCGACATGGGTGGCACCTCGACCGACGTCGCCCATTTCGACGGCGAATATGAACGTGCGTTTGAGACCGAGGTCGCCGGCGTGCGCGTGCGTGCGCCGATGATGCTGATCCATACGGTTGCCGCCGGCGGCGGCTCGATCCTGCATTTCGACGGCGAGCGCTTCCGCGTTGGGCCGGATTCGGCCGGCGCCAATCCGGGTCCTGCCTGCTACCGAAACGGCGGCCCGCTCGCGGTTACCGATGCCAATGTGATGCTCGGCAAGCTGCTGCCGGAATTCTTCCCGGCGCTCTTCGGCCCGAACCAGGACGAACGCCTCGATGTCGAGACCGTGCGCGGGCGCTTTTCAACGATGGCCGGCGAGATCGGCGACGGCCGTAGCCCGGAGGATGTAGCCGACGGCTTTATCCGCATCGCGGTTGCCAACATGGTCGAGGCGATCAAAAAGATTTCCGTCCAGCGTGGCTATGACGTGACGCGCTATGCGCTAAGCTGCTTCGGCGGCGCCGGTGGGCAGCATGCTTGCCTCGTTGCCGATCAGCTCGGCATGAAGAGCATTCTCGTGCACCCGATGTCCGGTCTGCTTTCGGCCTATGGCATGGGGCTCGCCGATATTCGTTCGACGCGCCAGAAGGCGCTCGGCGTGGCGCTTGACGACAAGGCGCCGGTAGCGCTCAGCACCCTTGGCGCCGAGCTCGAGGTCGAATGCCTTGCCGAACTCGACGCGCAGGGTATCGCCCGCGACGAGATCCGCACGCATCTGCGCGCCCATATCCGTTACGCCGGCACCGATACGGTGCTCGCGGTCGACGCGACCTTCCCGGATCATGACGACATCGCCCGCCTGCGCGCCGAGTTCGAAGAGTTGCACAAGCGCCGCTTCGGCTTCGTCGCCGAGAACAAGGCGCTGGTCATCGACGCCGTCGAGGTCGAGACGGTCGGTGGCGGTGCTGCCCAGATGGAGCGCGAGGGTGGGGCGGTCACTAAGGGAACGCCGGATATCGTCCGCAGCACGCGCTTCTATTCGCAGGGCCAGTTCCACGACGCGCCCGTCCTGCTGCGCGCCGAGATCGCGCCCGGCCAGCGGCTCGACGGTCCGGCGATCATCATCGAACCGAACCAGACCATCGTCGTTGAGGATGGCTGGCAGGCGGAACTGACGGCCAAGGACCACATCGTGCTTCGCCGCGTGAAGGCGTTGCAGCAGCAGAGCGCGATCGGCACCCATGCCGATCCGGTCATGCTGGAGATCTTCAACAACCTGTTCATGTCGATCGCCGAGCAGATGGGTGTGACGCTGCAGAACACCGCCTATTCCGTGAACATCAAGGAGCGGCTCGATTTCTCCTGCGCCGTTTTCGACAACCGCGGCAATCTCGTTGCCAACGCGCCGCATATGCCGGTGCATCTCGGCTCCATGGATGCCTCGGTCGCGACCGCGATCCGCGAGAATCCGGTGATCCAGCCGGGCGACGTGTTCCTGATCAACGCGCCCTATAACGGCGGCACACACCTGCCTGACCTTACCGTCTGCACGCCGGTCTTCGACGATGCCGGCAAGGAGATCCGTTTCTGGGTCGCCAGCCGCGGCCATCACGCCGATATCGGCGGCATTTCGCCGGGCTCGATGTCGCCGTTGGCCACCAATATCGAGGAGGAAGGCGTCTATATCGACAACTTCAAGCTCATCGATGCCGGCCGCTTCTGCGAGGCAGAACTCGAGACGCTGCTCAATGGCGCGCGCTATCCGGTGCGCAACATCCTGCAGAACGTCAACGATCTGAAGGCGCAGGTCGCGGCCAACGAAAAGGGCGTCGCCGAACTCAAGAAGATGATCGCCCAGTTCGGCGAGGACGTGGTCGAGGCCTATATGGGCCATGTTCAGGACAATGCCGCCGAGAGCGTGCGCCGCGTCCTCGATCAGCTGCCCGATGGTGAATTCTCCTACGAGATGGACCAGGGCTGCAGCATCGTGGTCAAGATCACCGTCGATCGCGACAAGCGCGAGGCGACCGTCGATTTCACGGGGACGTCCGAGCAACGCGGTGACAATTTCAACGCCCCGGCGCCGGTCACCCGCGCCGCAGTGCTTTATGTCTTCCGTGTACTGGTCGAGGCGGACATCCCGATGAATGCCGGGTGCCTGCGTCCGATCCACATCGTCATTCCAGAGGGAACGATGCTAACGCCGCGCTATCCGGCTGCGGTCGTTGCCGGCAACGTCGAGGTCAGCCAGGCCGTGACGAACTGCCTGTTCGGCGCCGTTCAGAGTCAGGCGGGCGCGCAAGGCACGATGAACAATCTGACCTTCGGCAACCAGAACTACCAGTATTACGAGACGATCTGCTCCGGTGCGCCGGCCGGTCCCGGTTACAACGGCGCCGATGCGGTCCATACCCACATGACCAATTCGCGCCTCACCGACCCGGAAATCCTCGAAACCCGCTTCCCGGTGGTGCTCGAAGATTTCCATATTCGTGTCGGCTCGGGCGGCCGTGGCCAATGGAACGCCGGCAACGGTACCAAACGCACGATCCGCGCTCGCGAGAAACTGGATTTCGCCATCCTCTCCGGCCATCGCCGTGTAGCCTCCTTCGGCATCAAGGGCGGCAGCCCCGGCGAGCTTGGCCGCAACCTGGTACGCCGCAACGACGGCCGGACGGAAGAATTGCCGGGCTGCGCCCACACGGTTCTCGAAGCCGGTGAAGCCTTTACCGTGGTAACGCCGACCGGCGGCGGCTACGGCCGGTCGTAGGCTTCGAAACAAGATCTCCCAAGACTGCTGCGGTGGTCTGCGGGCGGGCGAGCGATCGTCCGCCCGTTTTTCGTTTTCGCTCCCGTCTCCATTTTTTGCTGCACTGCGAAAAGCTGCGATCGCTTTTTTAACCCGAATTTAAATGCAAGATTACTATGTACTTATCGGTCAGTGCGCGCTGCAATTCCTCCTAAATAGCGCACGCAAACAGCCGGTCCTCCTCCCGCCGGTATGGCTGACCATGTCCTCCCAACAACGCGATCGCGACATCACAGGAGTCACGGCAGTGACGTTCAAGAACCTATCGATATTGACCAAGGTCGGCCTTGTGGTCGTGGTCATGGGCATATCTTCCATTCTGATCGCGCTTGCCGGTGCGCGCGGTCTTTCCTCTCTCGGCGCGACGATCATCGACGTCGGCGCGCGCGAAGAGGCAGCACGCGAGGCGATGGACCTGCGCGTCGATATCATCGCCATCAGCCGCATGACCTACCAGCTTGCTGCAGCGCCCGAGAAAGCCGCCGATTTCGGCCAGGAAACCGAGAAGCGCGCCGGGGAAATGCTCGGCCGTCTGACGAAGATCGAGGCTGTTGCCGACGATGCGGAAGACAAGCTGCTGAACGACATCCGCATCACGCTCAACAGTTATTTCGACGAGATCCGCGCGATGATCGCCGTTGCCGCCGACACGGGCACAAACACTGGCGCCGTCAAGGCGGCACTCGACAAGGCGCTCGAAGCCCAAAAGACGGTGACGGCGACGGTCAAGACCTACAGCACCTACTCCGGCGACGCGCTCGCCGCCGCCCGCTCCGAAGCGCTCAATTCCTCTTCCGTCGCGATGACCATCCTGGCCGCCGCCGCTGCGGCCTGCGTCCTCTTCGGCGTCGGCGTCAGCCTCTTCGTTGCCCGTCGTGGTATCGTCATGCCGGTGCGCGAACTCACCTCGACCATGAGCGAACTTGCCGACGGCAAGCTTGATGGCAACGGTACCGATGTCTCGCGCCAGGATGAAATCGGCGAGATGGCCCGTGCCGTCGAAGTCTTCCGCAAGAACGGCATTGCCATGCGCGCGATGAAGGCGCAGGAAGCCGCACTGCATGCCCGCAGCAGCGACCTGCAGTCGAACATCAGCGTCGTCGTCGCTTCCGCCGTTGCCGGCGACTTCACCGGCCGCATCACCAAGGACTATGAAAACGACGACCTCAACCGCTTCGCATCGAGCGTCAACGAGCTCGTCTCGAGCGTCGACCAAACGGTCAACGAAGTCCGCCGCGTGATCGCCGCACTCGCCGATGCCGACCTGACGCAGACCATGCGTGGCGAATTCCACGGCGCATTCGCCGAACTGCAGACGAACGTCAACCAGACGATGGTGACGCTGCGCTCGACGATGCAGAACGTACGCACCGCGGCAAGCACCATCAACGACAACTCTGCCGAGCTGAGTTCTGCCGCCAACGATCTGTCGAAGCGCACCGAACAGCAGGCCGCAGCGCTCGAAGAGACGGCCGCCGCTCTCGACGAGATCACTTCGACCGTGCGCACAGCTTCCGAGCGGGCGAATGAGGCGCATGAAATGGTGCGCGCCACCAAAGACAGTGCCGGCCGATCCGGCGCGATCGTGCGCAGCGCGGTCGATGCGATGGGCCGGATCGAGGATTCGTCCAACCGCATCAACCAGATCATCTCGGTGATCGACGAGATCGCCTTCCAGACCAACCTTCTGGCGCTAAACGCCGGCGTCGAAGCGGCCCGCGCCGGCGAGGCGGGTCGTGGTTTCGCCGTCGTCGCCCAGGAAGTGCGCGAACTGGCGCAACGCTCGGCCAACGCCGCAAAGGAGATCAAGACGCTGATCCACAGCTCAGCGTCGGAAGTCGAGAATGGCGTGGCGCTGGTGCGCTCCACCGGTGAGGCTCTGCTGGAGATCGAGACGCTGGTCAACAATGTCAGCGGCCACGTCAACACGATCGCGACGGCCGCCCGCGAACAGGCGACGGCGCTGCAGGAGATCAACACCTCGGTCAACCACATGGACCAGATGACCCAACAGAACGCGGCGATGGTGGAAGAAACGACGGCGGCAAGCGGCACGCTTGCCGAAGAAAGCCGCCAGCTCCGTACGATGCTGGCGAAGTTCAAGCTCGAAGCGCAGAGTGCACGCGACAGCTGGAGCCGGGCGGCCTGATCGAGGGGCGAAAGTTACACGCGCTCAAGTGAAGCCATATCTGCGGCGGCACTGTCCTTCCTGCACTGCATTTGCGGGGCAGGGCGCGGAGGCCGCCGCAGGCTTTTCAGAGGGGCGATAGTCTCCGCATTGCCGCCCCCGGGGATCCGGGCGCTGGTGCGTCTGGCGAAGACGCTCCTTCCCACCCGCCGATAGCGCCGCGTCGGTTCGGCCGGCCCCGTTTGCGAGAACAAACCCGGTCGGCCTGCGGGGCTTGCGCGGGTGGTGGCTCCATCATTCTTCCTGAATTGCTGTGAAGCGCTGTTAGCGGCTATTCTGGAAGGCACACGTGTGAGTCGTTGATTTGCGGGACAACCGAATGACGCAGCAGTTCGACCTCTTTGCTTCGAACGAGGCAGCTACCAAAAAGGCAGGCGGCGGGTCAGCGGTCAAGAGGACCTCGTTGAACGAGGAAGATATGGTCCGTCACCTTCAGGCGACGGGCCGCTACCGCCTGCTGCAGCGGCTTGTGCCGCGCGCCGTGGTGCCTGTTGCTCGTCCCGGCTTTCCGCTGAAAGGCGTCATCCTCGATACCGAGACCACTGGGCTCAACAATCGCAAGGACGAGATTATCGAGATCGGGCTGATCGCTTTTACCTTCGATGAAAAGGGGAACCTCGGCGATGTGACGGGCGTTTATGGCGGTTTGCGGCAACCGGCCAATCCGATCCCTGCGGACATCACGCGCCTGACCGGCATTACCGATGCGATGGTCGCGGGAAAGGCGATCGATCTCGCCGAGATACGGACGCTGATGGAAAGAGCGGACCTTGTCATCGCGCATAATGCCGGCTTCGACCGTCCCTTCTGTGAGGCCTTTTCACCCGTCTTCGAAGGAAAGGCATGGGCCTGTTCCGTCTCTGAGGTCGATTGGTCCTCTCGCGGCTTCGAAGGCACGAAACTTGGTTATCTGATCGGGCAGGCCGGCTATTTCCACGACGGCCACCGGGCGGTCGACGATTGTTTCGCCCTGCTCGAAGTCCTTGCCAAGGATGGCGGCTCCGAAAACACGCCCTTTGCCGAGCTTTATCAGGCAAGCCAGCGAACGCGCATCCGCATTTTCGCGGAGAACAGCCCGTTCGACATGAAGGACCATCTGAAAGCGCGCGGTTATCGCTGGTCTGACGGAAGCGACGGCCGTCCGAAATCCTGGTGGATCGAGATCGCCGATGCTGCGCTTGAGGACGAGCTCCTTTATCTGCGCTCGGAGATCTATCGCTGGAATGAAGCCGATCCGCCGATCAAACGCTTGACCGCTTTCGATCGGTTCCGCGCCTGACAATCAGACGAGCACGCGGGATCGCCAGGGTAGACCTTGCGTGGACGCGGCCCCTGTCAATCAAATTATCCCGTTTTCTGCCGGCCTTTGTATGAAGGCAACCTGCCGATCGTAGCGCCAGCGCTGGCACCGGGCTGCACTGGCGGCGCCTTTCTCCTCGGTCGCGCCCGATGATGCTCAGTGCGGCGCTGTTCGAGATCCGGCAGCCTAACTGCTTCACCGACCCGCCTCTTCTCGATGAGCGGCCTTCAGGTCAATCGTGGCCTTGAGCTCTCTGCCTTCGGTGAGCCGATGGACGGTCTTCGTCTGCTTGGCGGCATTACTTTCATGGATGTCGAGCTGGCAAAGACACAAGGCGGCCTGCACGACGGCAAGAGCGTCACGGGCGTCCCAAAAAAACGGTGATCAGCCTTTACGGCGAATACGATATGCCCTGGGTTTGAGGACCTGACGCTCACGGGTCGCGTCATTTACACCGGCAGCAGCTATTATGATCGGGCGAACACGCAGAAGGTTTCGGACTGGACGCGGGTTAATCTCGGCGCGCGCGCGAGAAAACGGCAATCCGTTGGAATTCCGGGCGACGGTCGAGAACGTTTTCAACGAGAACTACTGGGCATCGTCTGCCTGTGGCTTCCTCTCGGCCGGCGCACCACGCACGTTCATGCTTTCGGCTTCGGTTGATTTCTGAGGCTGCTGCCCAGATTTCAGTTAGCAAAAAGAAACGGCCGGCATATGCCGGCCGCTTCTCGTTTAAACTGCGTATCGATCACGTTTCCGGCGCATAGCCGAAGACGATGGCCGGATTTTCTGCTGTTTCAACCCAGACGCTCTTCGTCTGGGTATAGGCCATCAAGGCATCACGACCGGAGGAACGGCCATAGCCGGAGCGACCAAAGCCGCCGAAGGGCGACATGACGCTGATCGTCTTGTAGCCGTTGATCCAGAAGGTTCCGGCCCGTACCTTGGAAGCAACGCGATGCGCGCGACCGACATCGCGGGTCCAGACCGCACCGGCAAGGCCATAGGGGTTGTCGTTGGCGAGCGTGATTGCCTCTTCTTCATCGTCGAAGACGGTGACACCGACGACAGGGCCGAAGACCTCCTCACGGGCGATCGTCATCTCCGGTTTGACGTTGTCGAGAATGGTCGGGGCGAAATAGAAGCCGCCGGAGGATTGAAGTGCCGTTGGCTTGGCGCCGCCGGTCGCAAGCGTGGCGCCTTCCGCCACGCCCTGCTTGACCATTTCCTCGATCTTCGCCCACTGACGGGCATTGTTGATCGGGCCGATCTGCGTCGTTTCGAGATAGGGATCGCCGACCGGGATGCGCGCGGCGGCCTCGGCATAGCGCTCGACGAACTGCTGATGCACCGAGCGGTGGACGAGCAGGCGCGAGCCGGCAACGCAGCTCTGGCCGGCGCCGGAGAAGATCGCCGACTGAGCGCCGACGATGGCGCGGTCGATATCGGCATCGGCAAAGACGATGTTGCCGGACTTGCCGCCGAGTTCGAGGATGCAGGGCACGACGTTCCTTGCGGCCGCCGCCGCAATTGCCGAACCGGCCAGCGCCGAACCGACGAAGACGACGAGTGCCGTCTTCGGATGCGCGACCATCGCCTGGCCTGCCGTCACGCCCTGGCCGGCGATGACGTTGACGAGACCACGCGGCGCGCCGCCCGCCTCGCAGAGCGCACCGAGCACCAGCGTGCTGAGCGGCGTCAGTTCCGACGGTTTGATGACGACGCCGTTGCCGGTGCAGATCGCCGGTGCGATCTGCCAGCCGCCGGTAAAGAGCGGCGCGTTCCAGGGGGTGATCTGCGCGACGACGCCGAGCGGCTCGTTCCGGGTGTAGTTCAGGTGCGAAGTCGGCACCGGGATGACCTCGCCATGGAGCTTGTCGCACCAGCCGGCATAATATTCGAACATTTCGGCGACGCGGACGGCCTCGCCGCGGATGTCGCGGATCGGTCTTCCGGCCGAACGGCTTTCGAGCTCGGCGATCTCGCCGGCGCGCTCGCGGATATTGCGGGCGATCTCGTTCATCACCCGGCCACGGGCCGAAGCGGTCATCGAAATCCACTCGCGCTGGGCACGCGCTGCGGCCTGCATCGCCGCGTCGACGACGTCCTTGCCGGCATCCTTGAAGGTGGCAAAGACTTCGCCGGTCGCCGGATCCGTCAGCTTCTGCTCATCGCCGGAGCCGGGCACAAGCGCGCCATCCACATAGCTGCCGATTTCCGTGCCAGGAAGGAAACCGTGAAAGAGAGCGCGGATGCGCTCGGCCTTGGCGGGCATGGTCATTTCGTTCATCGTCGTTCCCTTGGGTATCAGTTGTCGTTGGCGGGGCGGAAGGCGCCCATGCGGGTGAAGTCATCTGCATTGTCGAGCGGGCTCTCGGCCCAGAGCCTTGCGACAGCACGCGAAAGCGGCAGCTCGGCGCCGGTGCGCGCTGCAAGTTCGCTCGCAAGCCGCACGTCCTTGCGCATCAGCCCCATGGTGAAGCCGCTGTCGAAGCGGCCGTTCATCACCCAGGTCGGGAAATGCACCTCGCTGATCATCGACTTGCCGGAGGCGGCGTTCAGCACCTTCAGCGCCACTTCCGCGTCAAGCCCGGCCGCAAGCGCCAGCTTCAGGCCTTCGCCCGTCGTAACCATATGGGCGGCGGCGAGCAGGTTGTTGACAAGTTTGGCGACGTTGCCGGCGCCGCTTTCACCCACATGCAGCGCCTTCGCCGACATCGCCTCGATGACGGGGCCGGCAAGGGCGACGTCCGCATCGCTGCCGCCGATCATCATCGTCAGTTTGCCGCTTGCGGCACCGGCCGGCCCGCCGGACACGGGCGCGTCGATGAAGCCGTGGCCGAGGCCGGCAAGGGCTGCGGCGAGATCACGCGAGACATCCGGCTCGGATGTCGAGGTGTCGATGATCACGACCCGCGGGCTGGCCGATTTCAGCGCCTCGAGATTGGCCTCGACGACAGCGGCGACGTCCTTCGCGGTCGGCAGAGAGAAGACGATGAAATCGGTATCGAAGAAGACGTCGGCGAGCGAGGCGACCGGGGAAACGCCACCTTCGGCCGCAAGGGTGCGCCGGGCTTCCGAAAGGTCGAAACCTTTGACCGCGAAACCCTCTCGGGCGAGCGTCGTCGCGATGCCGAGCCCCATGGCGCCCAATCCCACCACGCCCACTGTCGTTCGTTCCGCCGTCATGATCTTCTCTACCCTCGTCTGGTTCTGATGATCGGGCGAAGGTGGCATGCGGGGTGGCGAGCGGGTAGACGGCGCGCCTGGTACAATGCGTTGCTGGCGTGGCAACGTCTGCGGCGTTGTCCAGCGGCGCCGAGAGGGCGCGCTTAGCTGCCGAGAACCGTGGACGGCCGTTCAGAACTAAGGGCGAGGTGGCGCGGAGCCGATGCGTCAGCCGCGGAAGGATTGCATTTCTTCCGCGAGATGTTGGCCGAGTTTTTCGACCGAGAGCGGCAGGCGGCGGTGGGCGCGCACCATGAGGTGGGCACTCGCCTCGCGCAGCAGCGGATCGGCGAGGTCGATCGCCTGCATCGCCCCGCGCGCGATTTCGACGGCAACGGCCGTGCGCGGCAGGAATGTGACGCCGAGGCCGGCGGCAACGAAGCGGCGCAGCACCTCGATCGAATGGGTTTCGAGCAGCGGCGCCAGCGCCAGTCCCGCATCGGCCGCCACCCGCGCCACCAGTTGCGTCACGCCATTGCCCTTGCCGAGCAGCGCACAAGACGAGGTCAGGCAATCGGCGAGCTTCAGGTCGCGGCGTGTTGACAGCGGGTGACCTGTCGGCACGATGACGCAGAGCGGTTGGCGGGCGATTGCCAGCGCCCGGATGCGCGGGTCGGTGAAGGGGGTGTAGGCGATGCCGATATCGGCGTCGCTGTTGGCGATGGCGTCGACCACGTCTTCGGTGCTGCCGAGCTCGACGATGTAGCGCACGTAGGAGTGCGCCCTGGAGAACGAGGAAAGCCCGTTTTCCACCAGATCGGCCATGAAGCCCTCGCCGCAGCGAATACGGATGCGGGTCTGCTGCACGCCGCGGATCTGGTCGAGCTGTTCAGCGAGCAGTCCGTTGTCTTCGAGTACCCGCTTGCCGTGTTCGAGCACCAGTTCGCCGGCATCGGTCAAGACCGTGCCGCGCGCGGTGCGTTCGAAGAGGGAAAGGCCGATGTCGCGTTCGGTGTCGGCGACCTGCCGGCTGACGACCGATGGCGCCAGCCCCATATGCTCCGCAGCACCCCGGATCGAACCGATGCGCGCAACCGCCATAAAGATCCTGAGCGCTTTCGCGTCGAGTACATCCATGGCGGTCATGGATGCGACGGAATCCCCTCGGGGTCAACGACCAAGCGATGTGGAGATGAGGCGTGTCCAGAGGTTTACGCCCTCACCGATGATCGCGTCGTTGAAATCGTAGTGCGGTGAATGCAGGCCGGGATTGGCGCCTTCGCGCCGGGCGCCGAGCCAGAGATAGCAGCCCGGGCGTTCGTCGAGCATGAAGGCAAAATCTTCCGCGGCCATGCTTGGCGGCGCGTCGACGACGGTCAATGTGGTGTCCTCGGCGGCAATGGCACGCACAAGGGCGGCGGCAGCCGGGTCGTTGATCGTGGCGGGATAACGCCGCTGATAGTCGAACTCCGCCTTGCAGTCGAGCCCTTCGGCAAGCGCCGTGACGAGTACGCGCATGCGTGTTTCCAGCGTGTCGCCGACCGATTTGTCGAACCAGCGCGTGGTGCCGCGGATCACGGCTTTTTCCGGGATGACGTTCCAGGCGTCGCCGCCATGAATCTGCGTGACGGAGACGACGGCAGCTTCGAGCGGCGAGACGTTGCGGCTGGCGATAGTCTGCAACGCGGTGACAATCTGGGCGACCGCGACCAGCGGGTCGGCGCCCTCGTGCGGCATGGCGCCGTGGGCGCCGCGGCCGGTGATGGCGATTTCGAAAACGCCGAAGGCGGCCATCATCGCATCGTCGCGCGCGACCACCGAGCCGACGTCGAGCGCCGGCCAATTGTGCAACGCATAGACGGCATCGGCCGGAAAATCGCGGAAGAGCCCGTCGGCGACCATGACCTGCGCGCCGCCTTCGGCCTCTTCGGCCGGCTGGAAGATGAAGTGCACCGTGCCGTCGAAATCCATTTCGCTTGCCTGCCGCGCGGCGGCAAGCAGCATTGCGACATGGCCATCATGGCCGCAGGCATGCATCTTGCCCTGCGTTTTCGAGGCATAGGCAACGCCGCTCGTCTCTATGATCGGCAGCGCGTCCATGTCGGCGCGGATGGCGATGGCGCGGCTCGACGTGCCGCGCGTGAGCGTGCCGACGAGGCCGGTGCCGCCATAGCCGTCCTTCACCGTGATGCCCCATTCGGCCAGCCGGCCAGCGATGAAGGCCGCAGTCTGCCGCTCTTCGAAGGCAAGCTCGGGATAGGCATGCAGGTGATGACGCCAGCGGATCGTTTCCTCGATGCGTTCGGGGCTGATGTCGTGGCGTGTCATGGTTTGCATCCTGTCGATGAAGGGATGGCTGGCCGGCCTGCGCGGGCCGGCCAATCCTTGTGTCAGGGTCTCGGTTATTGCCCGAGGCGCAGGAAGAGGTCGGCAACGACGACGGAACCCATGTAGGTGCCGACCATCACGCAGATCGCGACGATGACGATCTTCCAGCCCGAGCGGCGGGCGATGGTGAATTCGCTGGCGGTGAGCGCGAGGCCGCCATAGGCAAGCGCCGGCGTTGCCAGCGCGAGAAAGTTCAGGTGTTCAACCTGTTCGCTGACCCAGGCCGCACCCGGGACGCCGGGGATGGTGATGAGGATCGCGATCAGCGACACCCAGGCGACACCAGGCAGGTAGAAGGGCACAAAGCGGGCGAGCGCCAGGCCGACGATGCAGGCGACGTAGAGCGTTGCCATGCCCGGGAGCGCCGTCAGCGGCGAGGTGCCGGTGCCGACCCAATTGGCGATAAGCCCGATGGCGCAAGCGATCAGAAGCAGGCCGGCATGGCCGACGACATCGATCTTGCGCTCGTCTTCGGCGTTAAGAGGGAGATCGTCGGCGTAGTTGGCGGAGGTGTTGGTCTGGTTGGCCATGATATCTCTCCCGATCAGGCTTGAGCGCGACGCTCGGACGGCCGAGCCTTGTTGTAGAGCCACTCGGTCAAGGGCAGCGCGACGAACATGCCGACATAGAGCCCGGTGGCATAGGTCAGGATGTTGCTGGCGGCGGCAAGCGCGAGGATGATGTCCTTCTGGTCGGGCACGGCAGCCACGAGGCCGCCGGTGCAGGCCGCCAGCATCGAGCCGGAGCCGACGCCGCAGGACATGGCGAGCGCACGCACGTCGAAGATGCCGAGGCCATGGACGATCGGCGGCATGATGGCGAAGACGAAGGTGCCGATCAGCGTGCCAGTGGCATAGACGCCCATGGCGCCCGCACCTTCCGGCGAGTTGAGACCGTACTTGTCGGCGATCAGCGCGAGGTTCGGTTCACGGTCGATCGAATAGGTCGCGCCGACGGCCTCGCGGCCCATCTTGAGCAGGAATACCGCGACCGGGAAGGCGACGAGAATCGTGCCGAGATTGCCGAGCTCCTGGAGCACCAGCGCCGGGCCGGCCTCGATGATCTTGGAGATCTGCGGGCCGACGGTCGTTCCGAACTTGGCGATGAACGGCATGATGGCGACGGTGATCATCGCGCCGGAAAGCTTGACCGCATCGCGCGACAGGAACTTGGCGCTCGCCTTGAAAATGGCGGGATTGACGAGGATGCCGAGCGCGAAAGCGTAGAGGATCGGCAGGAAGATGACGGTGCCGATGCCGATCGGAAGGCGTTGAATGCCGATCAGCTCGGAGACGATGACGATCGCCAGCACAAGGATGTGCAGATAGAGCGCGCCCGAGGCGGCTCCGGTTTTTCCGGTCATGATGTTCTCCTCTGGTTGGGAGCCAGTTGTTGTTCTTTGCCCAGATTTCACAGTAGGGGGAGAGGGCAAATTGCGGCTAGCCGGCCGGCAAGCAACGAAGTGTTGCGATTTGAGCAACGGGCTGGCCGTCGCTCCGGCGGCAATCGGGATCAGTCCCGCAGCGCCTTCATGTCATGGCTTCATTCCTGCATTTCATTCCAGCTGGCGTCACGACGAATCGTCGTCGCCTCTGCCCCAGCTGTTGCACAGCGGGAAGGGGGTGCCAAGCGCTATTGCCCCCTCCTTTGCACTCCTCCGGAAGTGGCCAGGCGTCTGCGCGTTGCCGCATTCCATTGCTCCGGGGGTCAGGTGAGTGGCCGAAATAGAATCCTCTGTAAAAATCCCTGGAAAACCCCCATTGAAATCGATTACATTTTCTGGCTTCATAGGTTTCGCAAGATTTGGGAGGATCTTATGAAGAGATTTATCGCCGCAGCGCTTGGCGCTGTCGCTACCATTGCCATTTCCGCTTCTTTCGCCAATGCCGAGACCTTCAAGATCGGCCTGTCCAACGGCTGGGTCGGCAGCGAATGGCGCACGCAGATGATCGACGAGGCCAAGGAGGCCGCGGCGAAGTGGAAGGAAAAAGGCGTCGACGTCGAAGTCTCGGTCCAGAGTGCCAATGTCGACGTGCCCGGGCAGATTGCGCAGGTGCGCAACTTCATTGCCGAGGGCGTGAACGCCATCATCATCAACCCCAACAGCCCGACCGCCTTCGATCCGATCTTCGCTCAGGCGAAGGAAGCCGGCATTCTGGTGATCGCGACGGACGCCGAAGTGTCGTCGCCGGATGCGATCTATGTCGGCATCGATCAGACGGCCTGGGGTGCGGCCGGCGCCAAGTGGCTGGCCGATACGCTCGGCGGCAAGGGCAAGGTCGTTGCCATCAACGGCGTCGCCGGTCATCCGGCAAACGAGATGCGCGTTGCCGGCTACAAGAGCGTCTTCAAGGATTATCCGGATATCCAGGTGGTCAACGAAGTCAACGCCAACTGGGATCAGGCGCAAGGCCAGCAGGCGATGCAGAACATCCTTGCGACCTATCCTGACATCAACGGCGTCGTCGTGCAGGACGGCATGGCCGCCGGGGCCTGGAAGTCGATCATGGATGCCGGCAAGACCGGCCAGATCGCCGCCACCGGCGAAATCCGCAAGGACTTCATCGACCTCTGGGTGAAGGACAAGCTGAATTCCGGCGCGACCGTCAACCCGCCCGGCGTCATGGCGAGCGCGCTCAACGTCGCGGTGCTGATGCTGCAGGGCAAGGAACTGAAGGAGCCGGCAACGGCGGGGCAGTACAAGAACGCCATGTATCTGCCGATCCCGTTCATCGATTCCAAGAACCTCGCGGACGCGGCCAAGCAGCTCGACGGCAAGCCGGGTTATTACTCCTACACCAACGCGCTTTCGATCGACGACGCGACGGCGTTGTTCAAGTAAGCGCTGATCCACCGGGCAGCTCGCATCTGAGTTGCCCGGCGGCCAATGCCGCCGACGGCTCCCAGGGCAGGATCGTATCGGGCATGAAATCAGCTGCAGCGGAGCTCGCCAAGGCGCGACTTGAGGTGGTGCAGCAAGCAACCAAAATGGTGGACAGCCGATGTCGAAACTGAGACTGAACGGCGTGAGCAAGGCTTACGGCGCGACGCTGGCGTTACGCCGCGGCGATCTCGACGTCGCCGCCGGCGAGGTGCATGTGCTGATGGGCTCCAACGGCTCCGGCAAGAGCACGCTCTGCAAGGTCATCGCCGGCAGCGTGCGCCCCGACGGCGGCCAGATCCTGATCAATGACAAGCCCGTGACGATTTCCGGGCCGCAAGCCGCGCGCGTTGCCGGCATCGGCATCTTCTATCAGGAACTTAGCCTGGCCAGCCATCGTTCGGTCGAAGAGAACATCTGCCTCTCCGCCCTGCCGGTGAAGGCCGGCTTCTTCATCGACCGGCGGGCGCTGAAGGCGCGGGCGGCGCGTTACATCGCGCTGTTCGCCGAGGTCGCCGGCGAAGGCTTCCATGCGGAGGCGCTCGTTGGCAATCTTAGGGCCGACCAGCGGCAACTGGTCGAAATCATGAAGGCGCTCGCCAGTGAAGCACCGATCCTGATCTTCGACGAGCCGACCTCGGCGCTCGATCGCGCCCAGGTCGATCGCTTCTTCGAAATCCTGCGTGGCCTCAAGGCGCAAGGGCGCGGCGTCATCTTCATCTCGCACCGAATGGACGAAATCACCGCGATCGGCGATCGCGTGACGATCATCCGCGACGGCGAGACCATCGAGACGCTCAAGCTCTCCGATACCGATCCAGCAACGGTGATCCGGCTGATGGTCGGCGGTGCCAGCGACATGCCGGCGGCCCGGTCCTCGGCGCCAGCGGTGGTGGAAACCCGGGCGAAGGCGGCGATCTCGGTCCGAAATCTAACCGGCAAGGGCTTTCGCGATGTCAGTTTCGAGGTGGCACGGGGAGAGATCCTCGGCCTTGGTGGTCTGCACGGCCAAGGGCAGTCGGCGCTGCTGAGAGCGATCTTTGGCACAAGCGCCGTGACGTCAGGTGAGGTGACGATCGGCGGCGAACGCTATAACGCCAAGAGCCCGCGCGATGCGATCCGGCGCGGCTGCGCCTATGTCTCCGGCGACCGCGGCCGTGACGGGGTCATCAGCGGCCGCCCAATCATCGAGAATGTCACGCCGATCCACTATCTCCGCGACCGGCTGATGATTGCGCGGCCCTCAAGCCTGAAAAACAAGGCGATGCCGGCGCTCGCGGCGATGCACACGAAGTTTGCCAGCCTCTTCCATCCGATCAATTCGCTTTCCGGCGGCAACCAGCAGAAGGTGATCATCGCCCGCTGGCTGATCGACCGGCCCGACGTGCTGCTGCTCGACGATCCGACCAAGGGCATCGACCTCTCGGCCAAGGCCGATCTCTTCGCGCTGATCCGGCAGCTTGCGGCCGACGGCCTCGGTATTCTGCTCTATTCGTCTGAAGACGCCGAGCTGCTTGGCAATGCCAACCGCATCCTCGTCTTCAACGGCGGCTCGGTGACGCGTGAACTGACCGGCGACGATCGCACCCGCTACAATCTCTACCAGGCTGCATACGAGGCCGCGTGATGACATCGACAACGACCGACATGCGAACTTCCGGGGCGGGCGGCCTCCGTTCCTGGCTGGAGCGCTACCCCTTCCTGCCGGCGCTTGTGATCGTTGTTGCACTACTGGCGCTCAACGGCCTCTTCTCTCCGAATAGCCTGAGTTTTCGATCGCTGACTGGACTTCTCAGCACCTATATGGCGCTGATCATGCTGGCGATCGCCCAAACCTATGTGGTGTCCGCCGGAGACATCGACCTCTCGGCCGGCGCGACGCTGTCGCTGGTCAACGTGGCGATCGTCGTCTTGATGGAGCGCTGGGGCGGCGGTGCCGGTGCGGTGCTGCTCGCGCTTGCGCTCGGCGTCTTGATCGGCCTTGCCTGCGGCCTGGTCAACGGCCTCGTCGTCGCAGCCCTTCGCCTGCAGGCGATCGTCGCCACCTTCGCCACCAGCATCTTCTTCATCGGCCTGGCGCTCTACGTCATGCCGGTCGCCGGTACGCCGGCGCCGGCGCTCTTCTGGCACACCTATGGCGGACGCCTGCTCGGCCTGCCTTTCGTCTTCTACGTGCTCGCGGCTCTCGCCGTGCTGCTCTATCTCCTGTCGCGCACCCGTATCGTGACCGAACTGCTGGCCGTCGGCGATGACCAGCAGGCCGCCTATCAGACGGGGCTGCCGGTCGTGGCTGTCCGCATTAGGGGCTACCTGCTCAGCGGCCTCTTCTCGGCGCTCGCGGCCTTCTGCCTGACCGGCGATACGGCCAGCGGCGATCCGCTCGTCGGCGGCAAGATGACGCTCTACAGCGTCGCGGCGGTCGTGCTCGGCGGCAGTGCGCTCGCCGGCGGCTGGACGACGGTGGTTGGTTCGCTGCTCGGCGCTCTGACGATCGGCCTCGTCAACTCGCTGGTCTTCTTCATGGGCACGCCTTCGGAATGGCAGAACTTCGTCCAGGGCCTTGCCATTCTCCTGGTGTTGATGGCCGGCGTGCTTGCCGGCCGGAGGGCACGCGTATGACTGCGGTTACCACCTTCTTCAAACAGCCATTGGTCGTTGCGCTGATCCTCATCGTCGCGCTGCTTTATCTCGGTCAAAGCCTTTCGCCCGGCTTCGCCTCGGCCGACCAGATCCTGCGTCTCCTGATCGTCGCCTCGCTGCTCGGCATCGTCGCCGCCGGCCAGAACGTCGTCATTCTCGGTGGCCGCGAGGGCATCGACCTCTCCGTCGGCGGTATCGTCTCCTTGTCGGCGATCATCGCCGGCAACGTCATGAACGGCGCCGATGGCGGTATCCTGCCGGCGGTGCTGGCCTGCCTGGCGGCCGGCGCGTTCTTCGGCTTCTTGAACGGTCTCGGCGTGACGCTTTTGCGCATACCGCCGCTGGTCATGACGCTTGGCATGCTCGGCGTGCTGCAGGGCCTGCTCGTCGTCATCCGCCAGGGTATCCCTTCGGGTCGGGCCGCGCCGGGGCTTTCGGCCTTCGTCACGCAACCCTTCGCGCTCGGCATTCCCGGCATCATCTGGCTCTGGATCGCGATCGGCCTGTTGATGGCCTTCATGTTGAACCGCACCGTCTTCGGCCACCGCATCTATGCGATCGGCTCGAACGAACATGCGGCCTATATGACCGGCGTCCCGGTCCGCCTCATGCGCGTCGGTCTGTTCATGATTTCGGGCATGTTCGCTGCGATCGCCGGGCTCTGCCTGCTCGGCTATTCCGGCTCGTCCTTCGCCAATGTCGGAGAGCAATACATGCTCTCCTCGATCATCGCGGTCGTCTTCGGCGGCACCTCGCTTGCCGGCGGCAAGGGCGGCTACACCGGCACCATGGCGGGCGCCCTGCTGCTCGTCATCCTCCAGGGCATCCTGACGACGGTCAATATCGACGAATCCGGCCGCCAGATGGTGTTTGGCGCGACGCTGCTGCTCCTGATGTTGTTCTACGGCCGTGGGCGGGCGATGCGGGCATGAGCGAGCGGCCGAAAATCAAGGACATTGCGGAGAGGGCCGGAGTCTCGGTCGCGACCGTTTCCCGCGCGCTCAGCGGCTCCAGCCTGGTGACCGACGAGACGCGCAAGCGCATCCACGAGCTTGCGCGCGAGTTGAACTACCGGCCGAACGTCAGCGCAAGAAACCTGAGGACACGCCGGTCGATGTCGGTGCTGCTCGTCGTGCGAGATGTTGGCAACCCCTTCTATCTCGAGATCCTCAAGGGCGTGGAGGCGACGGCCCGGGCGGCCGGGTACGCCGTTCTCATGGGCAATACCGAGAATGATCCGGATCGCGAGGTCGAATACTTCAACATGCTGCGCGATGGCCATGCCGACGGCATGATCCTGATGACCGGCAAGCTGCCGGAGCCGCAGCCGGGCGAAAGCGCTGCGGTTTCTCACCTTCCCATCGTCGTGGCGCTCGAAATGATCGAAACTGCAGGCTTTCCGCATGTGCAGATCGACAACTCTGCCGCGGCGCGTTCGGCGGTTGAGCATTTGATTGCACTCGGGCATCGCCGCATCGCCCATGTCGCCGGCCCATTGCCGGAGGTGATGGCGATGCACCGGCGTGACGGTTACCGGGCCGCGATGGCAGCCGCCGGTCTGCCGATCCCTGAGGGTTACGAGGTGCGCGGCGACTACCTGCTCGAAAGCGGAGAGGCCTGCGTCGCCGAACTCTTCGCCCTGCCGGAGCCACCGACGGCGATCTTTGCCGCCAACGACGAGATGGCCTATGGCGCGATCCACGCCTTGCGACGGCTCGGCTGCGATGTTCCGGGCGACGTCTCGGTCGTCGGCTTCGACGATCTCTATCTGAGCAAGGCCTTCTATCCGCCGCTGACGACGGTCAGCCAGCCGCGCGCCGATATCGGCCGCACGGCGATGTCGCTGCTTCTCGATATCCTGTCCGGCGACGATGTTGCCGCTGCACCGGCCGTCGTGCTGCCGACCGCCCTCAACATTCGCGGCAGCACCGCGCCGCCGAAGAAATGACCAGAGCGGGATGAGGAAAGTGAGGGCGGTATTCCGCCCGCATCCCGCGCCGACTTCAGAAAAACGACAACCCGGGAGAACAGAATGACACAGCTACCGAAGCAGACGCTGCGTGTGGGTTTCGTCGGATCGGGCTTCATCGCCCATTTCCATCTGAAATCGATGATCGGTGTGCGCAATGTCGAGGTGACCGGCGTCTTCAGCCGCAAGCCCGAAAACCGGGAGAAATTTGCCAAGGAGGTCGCCGCACTTGGTCTTGGCACCTGCCGCACCCATGGGAGCCTGGAGGCGCTGCTGACCGCCGATGATGTCGACGCGATCTGGATTCTCTCGCCCAATTACACCCGCCTCGACGTCATGCGTACTCTCCACAAGGCGGTCAAGGATGGCCGCAGCACGGTGTTTGCCGTCGCCTGCGAGAAGCCGCTTGCCCGCACCATTGCCGAGGCGCGAGAGATGCTATCGCTTGCCGAGGACGCCGGCCTCAATCACGGCTATCTTGAAAACCAGGTGTTCTGCACGCCGGTGCTGCGCGGCAAGGAGATCATCTGGCGGCGCGCCGTCTCGACCACTGGTCGCCCCTATCTGGCGCGCGCCGCGGAGGAACATTCCGGCCCGCACGAGCCCTGGTTCTGGCAGGGCGACAAGCAGGGCGGCGGCGTGCTCTCCGACATGATGTGCCACAGCGTCGAGGTGGCGCGCTACTTGCTCACGGCGCCCGGCGCACCGCGCAACTCACTGAAAATCAAGGCTGTCAACGGCACCGTCGCCAACCTCAAATGGACGCGACCCAATTATGCCGAACAATTGCGCAAGCGCTTCGGCAACGAAGTGGACTACCGCAACCGGCCGTCGGAAGATTTTGCCCGCGCCACGGTGACGCTCGAAGACCAGGACGGTAACGAACTGATGATCGAGGCGACCACCTCCTGGGCCTATGTCGGCGCCGGGCTGCGCATCCAGCTTGAACTGCTCGGGCCGGAATATGCGCTCGAATACAATTCGCTGAGCACGGGCCTGAAGATCTTCATGTCGCGCGAGGTGAAGGGCTCCGAAGGCGAGGATCTTGTCGAGAAGCAGAACGCCGAGCAGGGTCTGATGCCGGTGCTTGAGGACGAAGCCGGTGTCTATGGCTATACCGATGAGAACCGCCACATGGTCGAGTGCTTCCGCAAGGGCGAGAAGCCGCTCGAAACCTTCGAGGACGGGCTCGCCGTCGTCGAGATGCTGATGGGCCTCTACCGCTCGGCGGAAATCAACGCGACGCTCAAGTTCCCGGCACCGGAGCTCGAGCACTACGTGCCGGTCGTCGCGCGCCGAAGTGCCTGACGACCGCCTTTCCTCCCCGAACTCCATCACCAAACGTAGAGGTGTCGAGACGACGGGGCCACGTTCTGGGTCGTGCAGTTCATCGGCGGCGCTATGCGCCCATCCCACCTGTTCTCGCCGCCGCGAAAGACTGCGGCTGCGTGAGGGCAAAACTCTTTCGGAATTATACGCCCATGTCCGCGATCTTTGTTGACGGGGATCAATGCCGCCGCACGGGCTTCTACCTACGCTGATGCTGACCCCAAATCTGGTCGCCAGGAGAAAACCCGATGACATACAAGACCATTCTCGCCGTCGTTGGTGTCGATCATTCCGTGGAGCATCTGCGTTCGGCAGCACAGGTCTGTGCTTCCGCAAACGCCCACCTCTCCCTGTTGATCGTCAAGCTCGCCGCCTCACCGCCGATCGGCGATTATGCCGCCGCCATCTCCATTGATTGGCTGAACGAGCGGCAGCGTGACGTCGACAAACTCGAATCCTGTGCGGAAAAAGCTGTTGATGTTCTCACCAAGGAAGGCATCTCGTTCGGCGTCGAGACGAAATATACCGAGGTCGCCTGGGCCGATGACGAGATCGGCGAGCGTGCGCGTTACGCCGACCTGACGCTGGTCGGTGATGGCCTGATGCTGGACCCGGAACTGCGCTCCCGCACCATCGACGGGACGTTGTTCAGCTCAGCGCGCCCAGTCCTCATCATGCCCAGGGGCAAGGCCGTGCGGCTTGATCCGAAGACCGTGGTACTCGCCTGGAACTCCAGGCTGGAAGCCGCGCGCGCGGTGCGTGAAGCGCTCGATCTGCTGATCGGAGCCGAGACCGTCTACGTCACGATGGTCGACCCCCGTTCCGCCTATGGCAAGAACGGTGAGGAACCGGGCGCCGATATCGCCGGCTATCTCGCGCGGCACGGCGTTTCCGTCTCCGTCGAGAGACTGCCGAGCGGCGGACATCCGGTTGACGACGTGATCAATCGGTTTGCGTCGGATGTTGCGGCCGACCTGATCGTCATGGGTGCCTATGGGCACTCCAGGATGCGTGAACGCGTCTTTGGCGGCGTTACCCGTTCGATGCTCGAAAACGCCGTGGTCCCCGTGCTCATGGCGCATTGACCGGCAGCGCCCGGAACGGCGCGCAGCATTTGCCTGCGCGCCGACAATCGTTAGCCGGCAGAGGCGGCACGTCCGGTCACATCGTCGATCTCGATTTCGAAAAAGAGATGCGGCGATGCGCCTGCAACCGGCTGTTCACCGGGCTTCAGGCCACCCGGTTCCCACCAGTTGATGCGCTGTTCGAGAAGCGACCAGGCATTCATGCGCTCGCGGTGCCATTGCTTGGTGTCCGGCAGTTCCTGGTAGCGGCCGTGGATGACGACGCTTCGCCAATTCTGCCGATCCGTTGCCGTGTCGACCTGTACGCAGACACGCGGATTGGCGCGCATCCAGTCTATCTTCTGCCCGGGCATCGAAAAGCTGTAGAGCCGGTTGGCGGCCAAAGCATATTGGATGGGAACGATATAGGGCTGGCCATCTCGGGTACAGCCCAGGCGGGCGATATGGTTCTCAGCGACAAGGTCGAGACATTCCTGTCGCGTCATTTCTCTGATCAACATGAGGCTCTCCTCTTCTAAAGAGATCGTCCAACCGCCAGTCTCCGCCGACCAGGTATCCTGGCATTGATCTCGCTCAAGTCTCGTCGATTTCGGCTGCGTCCGTCGCCAGGCCCGAAGGCGGAGACGGATATGCGCCCGCCTCGTCGCTCGAAACCGTCGACGCCTTTCTGACATCGATCGGCGCCGGCCAGCCGCTAGATGCGGAAGCGGAGAAAAAGGCGCTCACGGGCTCGAAATAGGGGGGTGGAACAACGCCATTCGAACGGCGACTGTTAGTGGCACCACTCTAAATCGGCACCGACAGGCCGACCTTGACCGGGTCCATCGTCACGAAGGTGCGGAACCGCCTGATATTGGCATTGCCGAAGAACATTCGCCGCGTAAAGGCCTCGTAGTCGGCCATCGTCGGCACGATGACGACGAGCATGAAATCGACATCGCCGGTCACGTAGTAGCATTGCTGCACCTCGGGCGCGGCGGTGAATGCCACCTTCGCCGCGTCGAGCAGGGCGATCTGCTCGCTCTCGACCTCCACCTCTACCAGGATCGTCAGCGCCTGGTTGACGCTGACCGGATCGATCAGCGCGACATTGGCGCGGATGACGCCGGTTTCCTCCATGCGCTTGATCCGCCGCTGAACGGCCGGAGCGGATAGATTGACCGCTTCGCCGATCTGGCGCTGCGGCGTCGTGTTGTCCTTCTGCAGAATGGCGAGGATCGCGAGGTCGAAACGATCCAGTTCGACCTGGGGTTTTTTCGAAGGGGCCATCCGGTGCCTATCGGTTCATGCGTTCAGAGCGGTTGTGAGCGGAATGCCATGCGTCGGCATACCTGATCTGCTTTACAAACTTGCATCAGCGGTGATCATTTAGAGCGCATTTCTCGCCCGCGATGAAATAGATTTTCGCTGGTCTACGGAGATTGCACCATGTTCCTTGCCAACACCCATGCCGATTTCGGCCATCACCTGCTGCCCGAGGATGAGGACATGCTGTCGCTCGCGGCCGCAGCAAATGTCGAGCGGCAGCTTGCCCGGCGCCCCGATCATCGGCCGACACCGCTTCATGCCTTGCCTGCCTTGGCCAGCGAGATCGGTGTTGCGTGCATCTTCGTCAAGGACGAAGGCCATCGCCTGGGCCTTGGAAGTTTCAAGGCGCTCGGCGGCTCCTATGCTGTGATCCGTCTGGTGATCGAAGAGGCGGAACGGCGTCTCGGGCGCAGCCTCGATCTCGATGACCTCGATCAGCCCGAGGTCCGGGCGATTGCCGGGGCGATGACCTTCGGCTGCGCCACCGATGGCAATCATGGCCGGTCCGTCGCAATGGGCGCCCGGCTCGTTGGTGCGAGATCGGTGATCTTCGTGCATGCGGGCGTCAGCGAGAAACGCATCGAGGCGATCGCTCACTATGGCGCCGAGATCGTTCGGGTGGCCGGCACCTATGACGATTCTGTCCGCGAGGCGGCGCGGGTCTGCGACGAGAATGGCTGGACGGTGGTTTCCGACACATCCTGGCCCGGCTACGAATACATTCCCGGCCTGGTGATGCAGGGCTACACGGCGCTGCTCAGCGAGGCGTTGCGGCAGATGGAAGAGCCGCCGACCCATGTCTTCGTGCAGGCAGGCGTCGGTGGCATTGCCGCCGCCACCGCGGGACATCTGGCGTTGCGCTATGGAGCGGAGAGACCGCGTTTCGTCGTCGTCGATCCCGCACGGGCCGCCTGCCTCTACGAAAGCGCCAAGGCGGGGCAAACCGTCAAGGTACCACATGGCGAGCCGACCATCATGGCGATGCTCGAATGCTACGAGCCGTCGCTCGTCGCCTGGCGTATCCTGTCCCGCGTGGCCGATGCCTTCATGACCGTCGATGATGAGGACGCCGTTTCGGTCATGAACCGGCTCGCGCGCCCGAAGGGGGCTGACCCGGCGATCGTCGCCGGTGAGAGCGGTGGCGTCGGGCTGGCCGGGCTTCTGGCGGTTGCCCGAGATCCGGCGTTGCGGGAAGCGCTCGGATTGACCGCACAGTCGCGCGTCTTCGTCATGAATACCGAGGGGGCCACGGATCCCGAGCGTTATGCTGCCTTGGTGGGTCTGTCGCCCGAGACTGTCGCGAACACACCGAACGAAAGAGGGTGACTCATGGTGGGAATCGACTTTGATCGGCTTGTCGAGGATATGACCGCCTGGCGCCGTGATCTGCACGCGCATCCGGAATTCGGTTTTGAGGAGCAGCGCACCGCATCCTTCGTCGCGGCGAAGCTTCGAGAATTCGGGCTCGACGAGGTCGTGGAAGGCGTCGGCGGCACCGGTGTCGTCGGCCGGCTGAAACGCGGCAGTGGCAATCGCGCCATCGCCCTTCGCGCCGACATGGACGCGCTCCGGATACCGGAGCAGGGAGAGCAGTCCTATCGCTCGACCCGGCCCGGCACTATGCATGCCTGCGGCCATGACGGCCACACCGCAATGCTGCTCGGGGCAGCGAAAATGCTGGCAGAAGGCGGAGGCTTCGACGGCACCGTTTGTTTCATCTTTCAGCCGGCCGAAGAGTGGGGCAAGGGCGCGCTGGCGATGCTCGACGACGGCCTGATGGAGCGCTTCCCCTTCGACGAGATCTACGGCCTGCACAACATGCCGGGGCTGCCGGTCGGCCGCTTCGAGACCCGTGTCGGCGCGATCATGTCGGCGGAGGACAATTTCGAAATCGTGCTGAAGGGTGTTGGCGGGCATGCGGCGCGGCCGCATTGGGGCAATGAGACGCTTGTCGCGGCTTGCGCTACCGTCGTCAATCTGCAGACGATCGTCTCGCGGCGCCTTTCGCCGACGGATATCGGCGTCGTTTCGGTGACCGAACTCTTGACCGACGGCACGCGCAATGCCTTGCCCGGCCTCTCCCGGATCCTCGGGGACGCCCGCAGCTTCCGCCCCGAGGTCAGCGCCAAGATCGAGGCGGAGATGCGCGTGATCGCCAAGGGCACGGCGGATGCCTATGGCTGCGAGGTCGAGGTCAGCTACACACGCGAGTTCGTGCCGCTCATCAACGACCCGGCCTTGACCGGCCACGCCTTTGCTGCGGCGCAAGCGGTGTTCGGGCCTGAGAATGTCGCGACGGCCGCTGAGCCTATGACCGGTTCGGAGGATTTCGCGCGCTTCCTCGAGCACGTGCCGGGCTGCTTCGTCTTCATCGGCAACGGCGAGACGTCGGCGCCGCTGCACAATCCGCGTTACGATTTCAACGATGATGCCCTGATCTTCGGCGCGCGCTACCACGCGGAAATCACCCGGCAGAGACTGGCGCCGACTGAGCCCCGGCCATGAACAGAAATCCGCATGAAAGCAGGACAGCCAAGCCAATGCAGACCATCGATGCCGCGCGCCTCCTCGGGCGTATTCACGATCTTGGCGAGATCGGCCGCGATCCCCACGGGCAATTGACGCGACTGGCCGGTTCCGACAACGACAAGGCTGGCCGCGATCGCCTCGTCGCCTGGATCGAGGCGGCGGGTCTCGAAGTCGCCATCGACCGCATCGGCAATATCTTCGGCACCTGGCGCGACGAGGGTAATGCCGGCGAGGCGCCCATCATGCTCGGCTCGCACGTCGACACGGTCATCAATGCCGGCATCTATGACGGCTGTTACGGCGTGATTGCCGCGCTCGAAGTGATCGAAACTTTGAGAGAGCGCGGTCTGACGCCGGCCCGGCCGATCGTCGTTGCCGCCTTCACCAACAAGGAGGGCGTGCGTTTTGCGCCCGACATGCTCGGCTCGCTCGTCTATGCCGGCGGGCTGCCGGTGGAGAAGGCGCTTGCGACCGTCGGCACAGATGGCGCGGTGCTGGGAGAGGAACTCGCGCGGATCGGCTATGCGGGCAATGTCGAACCGGGGTTCCTCATCCCCCACGCCTATGTCGAGCTCCATATCGAGCAGGGACCGGTGCTGGAGCGCGAGGGCATGGCAATCGGCGCGGTCGAAAACCTGCAGGGCATTTCCTGGCAGCGGGTGACGATCGACGGTGTCGCCAATCACGCCGGCACGACGCCGATGGCGATGCGCTGTGACGCCGGGCTTGCGGCCGCCCGCATCGGCCTTTTCCTGCGCGATCATATAACCCGCTCGAACGCTCCGAGCGTCGCGACCATTGGCACCATGCGTTTCGAGCCGGACGCAATCAACGTCATTCCGTCGCGGGCGGTCTTCACCGTAGACCTGCGCGACCCGGACGAGGATCGGCTGCAGGCGCTGGAGGCGGCGCTTGCGGATTTCCTCCTGCGTGTCGCCGCTGAAGAGGGTGTCGAGATATCGGTCGAGCGCCTGGCGCGTTTCCAGCCGGTCGCCTTCGATCTGGGCATTGTCGCCACGATCGAGGCTTCGGCGAAGGCGCGGGGCCTGAAGAGCCGGCGCATGACTTCGGGCGCCGGCCACGATGCGCAGATGATCGCACGCATCGCGCCGACGGCGATGATCTTCGTGCCGAGCCGCGACGGCATCAGCCACAATCCGCGCGAACACACGGAGGCGGATGATCTGGTTGCCGGGGCGAATGTGCTGCTCGATGTCGTCGAGCGGATTGCTTGCAGCGGCTGGAAAGGCAGTTAGGAATACTCGCGGCGAGAAAGACGATGGTCTGTATCCGTAACTCCGCCGCCACACTCCGGCAGGTCGTGATCGGGATAGACATATCTCGAATGTAAAGCTCTGACGCCGGCTGATCTGTTCTCGCGCGTCAGAACCCGTTCCTACCGCACATCCGGAGTCCGGTTTCGAGAAATAGCGCAGGTCCCCCTCCGTTGCGACGAAGTTGACCTGTCTTCAAGGCTCTCATTTCGTGTCAACGGTCTTCTGCCGGGCAGACGATTCAGGCTGGCTCCGTTCGAAGCGCCTTTCCGGCGTCTGGCGGAAAAGGTTAAGGAAATTGCTGCCGCCGTGCCAGACCTTGCCGCTTGGTCCGTAATCCCGTGAGTCGCGCATCGATGAGTGGGGCTCGCTGTGGCTATCGCTGTCGATGACGGCAGCACCTCCGCCGCCTGCGCCGGTGCCGCCGGGAACGCCGCCTACGCCGCTGCCGTCACCGGTGCCCCAATCGCCACCACCCCCATCGCCGCCACCCTCTGTGCCGTTGCTTCCGCCGCTCCCGACGTTTTCGCCACCTTGGTCGCTGCCATCAGCGCCATTTTCACCATTCCCGCCGACATCGGCGTCGTCCGCATGGGCGGCGGAAATCCAGGAAAAACCCGCGGCAAAACTCCCGCTGTCGTCGAGGCGTGGCAGATCTCCAGCGAGTGCCACAAGGCCGCCTATCGACAGGGCCGTCAGTCTCAGCAGGCGTGTCCTCAAGTCATTCTCCTCGTAAACGGCGTTTTTTTCGTCGTCCTGCAAGAGCGCCGCAGAGGACGGCAGCTTGGCGTGAATGACGGGTCCGCCGGCGGCGACTTTTGCGTGAGTTTTACATATCGTTCAACCGATAAGGGGGCAAGCTATTCCCCCAGGGCCCAGCATCCGCCTTGCCGTCGGAAGGGACTACGAGGCGTCCCTCCCGACGTGTTGCGCTTTAACTCTTAGCTTCGACCTCAGCGACCGGCATATAGAGATCGCCGCCCTCGCGGTATTTCGCGGCCATTGCCTCCAGCCCTTCCTTCTGCGCTTCCGCACGAATGTCGTGCGAGATCCGCATCGAGCAGAATTTCGGGCCGCACATGGAGCAGAAATGCGCGACCTTGTGTGCCTCCTTCGGCAGGGTCTCGTCGTGGAAGTTTCGGGCCGTCTCCGGGTCGAGAGAGAGGTTGAACTGGTCCTCCCAGCGGAACTCGAAGCGGGCGCGCGAGAGAGCGTCGTCGCGCACCTGGGCGGCCGGGTGACCCTTGGCGAGATCGGCGGCGTGGGCGGCGATCTTGTAGGTGATGACGCCCACTTTGACGTCGTTGCGGTCGGGCAGGCCCAGGTGTTCCTTCGGCGTGACGTAGCAGAGCATGGCGGTGCCGAACCAGCCGATCATCGCAGCGCCGATGCCTGACGTGATGTGGTCGTAGCCCGGAGCGATGTCCGTCGTCAGCGGCCCAAGCGTATAGAACGGCGCCTCGCCGCAGACGGCGAGCTGCTTGTCCATGTTCTCCTTGATCTTGTGCATCGGCACGTGGCCGGGGCCCTCGATCATCACCTGACAATCCTTCGCCCAGGCGATCTTGGTGAGTTCGCCGAGCGTTTCGAGTTCGGCAAACTGCGCCGCGTCGTTGGCATCGGCGATCGAGCCCGGGCGCAATCCGTCGCCGAGCGAGAAGGAGACGTCATAGGCGCGGCAGATGTCGCAGATCTCCTCGAAATGCTCGTAGAGGAAGCTTTCCTTGTGGTGATGCAGACACCACTTGGCCATGATCGAGCCGCCGCGGGAGACGATGCCGGTGACGCGATCGACGGTGAGCGGGATGTAGTGCAGGCGTACGCCAGCATGGATGGTGAAATAATCGACGCCCTGTTCGGCCTGCTCGATCAGCGTGTCGCGATAGACCTCCCAGTTGAGGTCCTCGGCAATGCCATTGACCTTTTCCAGAGCCTGGTAGAGCGGCACGGTGCCGATCGGCACCGGTGAATTGCGGATGATCCATTCGCGGATGTTGTGGATGTTGCGGCCGGTCGAAAGGTCCATAACCGTATCGGCGCCCCACCGCGTCGCCCAGACCATCTTCTCGACCTCCTCGGCCATCGACGAGGTGACAGCGGAGTTGCCGATATTGGCGTTGATTTTCACCAGGAAGTTCCGCCCGATGATCATCGGCTCGGATTCCGGATGGTTGATGTTGGCGGGCAGGATCGCTCTGCCGCTGGCGATTTCCTGGCGCACGAACTCCGGTGTCACATGGTCGGGGATATGGGCGCCGAAGCTTTCGCCGTCGCGAGCTATCGCGCGTGCCGCATCGCGGCCGAGGTTCTCGCGGATCGCCACGAACTCCATCTCCGGCGTGATGATGCCGGCGCGGGCGTAGGCAAGCTGCGTTACCGCCTTGCCGCCAGTCGCCTTGAGCGGCGCGTGCTGGAACGGGAAGGTCGGCGTCAGCCGGTCGCCGCTGGCAAAACCGTTGTCTTCAGGACGGACGATGCGCCCCTCGTAGGTTTCCACGTCGCCGCGCCCGACGATCCAGTTGCGACGGAGTCGCGGCAGCCCCGCCTCGATGCTGATCTCCGCATCGTCGGCGGTATAGGCGCCGGAGGAATCGTAGACGGTAACCGGCGGCTCGCCGGAGGTCGGGTGCAGCGCGATCTCGCGCATCGGCACGCGGATATCCGGGTGGAGGATGCCTGATTTGTGGACCTTGCGGGAGGCGGGAAGCGGGCCTTGGGTGACCGTGAGAGGGGTGGGCTTTGTGGCAATATTCATGACGAGGCTCCAAGTTTGCGATTGGAGACCCAGTTCTGATGCCGGAAGGATGAAAGACGCTCCGCCAGGTGCTGGACGCACGGAATCCTGGCTTCGATATCTGCACCGTCCCTACGCCAGTATGAACTGGATCAGGTTCAACGGGTCACTGCGCCACAGCCGGTAAGCCGGCCATCCAGCAGAATCTCAGCCCCTTGCGGGACCCCCCTGGTGAATGCCCAAGAGATAGCCATCGAACGGCACGGGTCGTCAAGCGCGAATTCGCCCGTCGACGAAGATGCAATTTTTGGGTGTATTTTGGCCGCTGACGAGAGTTAGCTGCCGGATTTTTCCGGAACGCCGCGCTCCGCATAGTCGGCTCGGTTGATGCCGTGGCGCTGGAGCTTGTCGTAGAATGTCTTGCGCGGAATACCGAGCGCCTCGATCGTCGCCTTGACGTCGCCGCGCTGGGCGCGAAGCACTTCCTTCAGGATCTCTGCCTCGTAGTGTTCGAGCCGTTCCGGTAGCGCGAAACCCGGCTGTTCTGCTGGCGCAACCGGCTGTCCCAGCGGGCCTTCGACGCCGAGCGCCACGCGTTCGGCAAAATGTGAGAGTTCGCGCACATTGCCGGGCCAGGCATGGGTCATCAGGTGTTGCTGCACTGCCGGCGAGACGTGAGGCACGTCCCGCTTGAAGCGCTCCGCCGCCCGCGTCAGGAAGTGCGAAAAGAGCAGCGGGATATCATCGCGGCGCTCGCGCAGCGGCGGGATCGACAGCGTTACGACGTTCAATCGGAAGTAGAGATCTTCACGAAAGTCCCCGCGCTGGGCCGGGTCGCCGAGATCGATCTTGGCGGCGGCGATGACGCGAATATCGACGGGGCGCACCTGGTTGGTGCCGAGCGGCGTGATCTCGCGGGCTTCGAGAACGCGCAGCATCTTGACCTGGGTCGCCGGCGGCATCGCCTCGATCTCGTCGAGGAATAGCGTGCCGCCGCTCGCGTGTTCGATCCGGCCCACACGCTTCTTCAGGGCGCCGGTGAAGGCGCCCTGTTCGTGACCGAAGAGTTCGCTCTCGATCACCGTTTCCGGCAGCGCGCCGCAGTTCAGCGCCACGAAATTGCCGTCGCGGCGCCGGCTCCAATTGTGGAGCAGCGTCGCGACCACCTCCTTGCCGCTGCCGGTTTCACCGGCGACGAGCACGTCGACATCCGTGTCGGCGATGTGCCGGATCGTCTGGCGCAAGCGCTCCATGACCGGCGTCTGGCCGATCAGCGGCAGGCTGTCGCCGGCCGTTTCGGCCGCCCGTTTGAGCGCGCGGTTCTCCATGACGAGACTGCGCTTTTCCAGCGCGCGGCGCACGCTCTGCACCAGCCGGTCGGCGGCAAAGGGTTTTGGGATGAAGTCGTAGACGCCATCCTGCAGCGCCTGAACTGCCATCGGTATGTCGCCGTGGCCGGTCACCAGGATCACGGGCAGGTCGGCATCGAAGGCAGCGATGCGGCGAAAGAGCTGCAGCCCGTCGATGCCGGGCATGCGGATATCACTGACGACAATGCCATCAAAATTCGCGTCGAGGGTTCCCAAGGCTTCGGCGGCGCTTGCAAGCGAAGTGACGGCGAATCCGGCGAGCTCCAGCGTCTGCGTCATCGCCTTGCGCAGATCGTTGTCGTCGTCGATGAGGTAGACGGATGGCTGCATCGCTCAGGCCCTCTTCAGGCGCACCGTGAAGACGGTGCCCTTGTCGCTGGTTTCGACTGATATCTCGCCGCCATAGTCGGCGACGATCTCCTGGGAGATGGCGAGTCCAAGGCCGAGCCCTTCGTCCTTCGAGGTGTTGAACGGCGTGAACAGATCCTCGCGGATATGCTGTGGTATGCCGGGGCCGTTGTCGGTAACGACAAGCAAGACCGTGCCGGAAGGGTCCTCCTCACAGCGCACGCGGATCTCGGCATCGCTGCGCTCGCCGAGTGCCTCCAAGGCATTCTGCAGGAGATTGATCAGGACCTGTTCAAGACGGATGCGGCTGCCGTAAACGCTGAGCCCGTTTTCCGGCAGGTCGATGACGATGGCATCCATGCGGCCGGCAAAGCGGCTGCGAAGCAGCATCAAGGCGCCCTCGATCACCTCGCGCATCGGTGTCGGCTCGGCGACGAAGCGGCCCTTGCGGGCAAAGCTGCGGAGTTCGTCGGTGATTGTACCGACCCTTTCGGTCAGCTCGGCGATGCTGACGAGGTTCTCCACCGCCGTTTGCTGCTGCCCCCGGTCGAGGAAGGTGCGGGCATTGTCGGCATAGGCGCGGATGGTCGCGACCGGCTGGTTGATCTCGTGGGCGACGCCGGCGGCCACCTGGCCGAGGATCGCCAGACGGTTCGCCTGAACCAGTTCCTGCTGCACGGCCTGCAGCTTCTCGCCGGTGCGCCGGTGATCGGCAATCTCCGTTTCGAGATGATCACGCGCAAGGCTGAGATCCTGGGTGCGCTCCGCCACGCGGTGCTCCAGTTCATCGCGCGCGGCACGCTCCCTTGTCGCAACCAAGGTCAGGGCCTGGCGACGACGCAGGAGGAAGGCCGCAAGCGCAAGCAGCGGCACGATCACGGCCAGCGCAATCAGCCGGGCCTCGCGGGTTGCCGCCGAGACCGCCCCATCCAATGGCGCCAGTTGCTCCAGCCGCCAGCTCGTGGTCGGAACCATGGTTTCGACCCGCAGGAACCGCCGCTCGCTGTCGCCGGGCAGCAGCGCATGCAGCTCGCTGGAGCCGTCGCTGGTCGGCCCGATGTCGCGGAACGGCAGCGGCAGCAGCGAGGCATCGCCGAATTGCAGGCTGTCGCGGATCGCAGCGACACGATCGCGCGGAATGGTTCTGGTGGTCATGAAGCGCCAGGACGGGAAACTGGTGATGAGCACGATGCCGCGCCGGTCGGTAACATAGACCGGCTTGCCGGAGGCGAGCCACTCCGCTTCCACATCGTCGAACTCGAGCTTGGCGACGACGACGCCGATCGGGCCGTCCTGCCCCTGCACCCGCCGGGAGATATAGAGTCCCGGCCGTTTGCTGACCGTGCCCATGGCGAAATGCTCCGCCTTGCCGTCCCGCATCGCCATGCGGAAATATTCGCGGAAGGCGTAGTCGTTGCCGACGAAGCTCGTCGGCTCACGCCAGTTGCTGGCGGCGACCGCGACGCCGTCGTTGCCGATCACATAAATGACGGCGGCGTCCGTGTTGGCGGCAAGTGCCTGCAGCTTCTCGTTCAACCGCTGCAGCGCCTGGCCGTCGCGGGTCGAAAGCGCTGCTTTCACCTCGACGTCGTCGGCCAGCACCAGCGGCGTCGAGCGCTGACGTTCGAGCACGGCGCGCAGCAGCGAGGCTTTCAGATTGGCATCGATCCGGCTCTGGGCGTCGACGGTTTCGAGCGCCTGGTTGCGTCCATATTCACCGGCGAACAGAAGGCCGGCGACGAGCAGCGCCAGAGCGAGGCCGGCGAACACCAGCCAGGTGCGGCGCATCGACCGGTCGAGATCTGCCAGGTTGAGGGGGGCGGATAGGGCACTGAACATGGCGCGATTGTGCATTTTTTCGCTCAGACTTCCAGGTGACCTGTGCGGAAATCCGCTCAACTCTTTGTGCGTGTCGAGCCGTGTGAACGAAACATCCACGTCGATTCAAGGGCTTGGCTCTCGCCGCAGAGAACTGGCACGCCCGTTGCAAATGACATCCTCATGACAGCCCGAGCTGTCGCGCATCGGAAATTGACCCGGGAGGCCCGGCATGACGCCGGACTGGGTCCAGTGGAGGATATCATGATTATCGACCAATCCGCGGAACCGCGCGGCAAGACACCTTTCTATCGTCATCTCTATGTCCAGGTGCTGGCGGCGATCGCCGCGGGCATCCTGCTCGGCCATTTCTATCCGTCGCTCGGCACCGAGCTGAAGCCGCTCGGCGATGCCTTCATCCGCCTCGTCAAGATGATCATCGCCCCGGTCATCTTCCTCACGGTTGCGACCGGCATTGCCGGCATGACCGATCTCGCCAAGGTCGGCCGCGTCGCCGGGAAGGCGATGATCTACTTCCTGACCTTTTCGACGCTGGCGCTGATCATCGGCCTGATCGTCGCCAATGTCGTTCAGCCGGGCGCCGGCATGCACATCGATCCGGCGTCGCTCGACGCCAAGGCGGTGACGACCTTTGCCGAGAAGGCACATGAGCAGACGATCACCGGCTTCCTGATGAACATCATCCCGACGACACTGGTCGGTGCCTTTGCCGATGGCGACATCCTGCAGGTGCTGTTCATCTCCGTGCTCTTCGGTCTTGCGCTGGCGATGGTCGGCAAGAAGGCTGAGCCAGTCGTCGATTTCCTGCACGCGCTGACGCTGCCGGTCTTCAAGCTCGTCGGCATCCTGATGAAGGCCGCCCCGATCGGCGCCTTCGGCGCCATGGCGTTCACCATCGGCAAATACGGCGTTGCCTCGATCGCCAATCTGGCGATGTTGATCGGCACCTTCTACTTGACGTCCTTCCTCTTCGTCTTCCTGGTTCTCGGCGCCGTCGCCCGCTACAACGGCTTCTCGATCATCGCGCTGATCCGCTACATCAAGGAAGAACTGCTGCTGGTTCTCGGCACATCCTCGTCGGAAGCGGCACTGCCGGGCCTGATGAGCAAGATGGAAAAGGCCGGCTGCAAGCGCTCGGTCGTCGGCCTGGTCATTCCGACCGGCTACTCCTTCAACCTCGACGGCACCAACATCTACATGACGCTGGCGGCCCTCTTCATCGCCCAGGCCATGGATATCCAACTGTCGCTCGGCGACCAGGTGCTGCTGCTGCTCGTCGCCATGCTGAGCTCCAAGGGTGCCGCCGGCATCACCGGCGCCGGGTTCATCACGCTGGCCGCAACGCTCTCGGTCGTTCCCGCCGTTCCGGTTGCCGGCATGGCACTCATCCTCGGCATCGACCGCTTCATGTCGGAATGCCGCGCACTCACCAACTTCGTCGGCAATGCGGTCGCGACGATCGTCGTTGCGAAGTGGGAAGGCGAGCTGGACGAGGCACAGATGGCGGCTGTCCTTGGTGGTCGCACGCCGGAAGCGCTGCCGCAGCCGGCACTGCAGCCGGCCGAATAAGCTTGCCTCCCAAGGCATGACTGCCTAAGCGCAGTCCGAACGCGGCCCGTGGCAACACGGGCCGCGTCGTCGTTTGGGCTCATTGCCCGCTCAGCGTCATCTTCGGTTTATCAGGCGCACCACCGTTCAAGTAGGCGATGAACTCCCTAAGCATCGGCACCCGGCGCGGGCGGAAGCTCTCGTCCGCCATGCGGACATCGGCGATGCGATCGACGCGGAATTTGCGGTAGTCCTGCCGGAGGCAGCACCAGGCGAGCAGCACCAGCACCCGCTCCAGATAGACGATCGCCAGCGGCAGCACCTGCCGGTCGGTCCTCTGTTGCCCAGCGTCCACATAGCCGATGACGACCGCGCGCTCCTGCCAGCAGGCTTCGCGCAGCAGGCTGACATCGGCCACCGGTGGATCCCGGCGTTCGAAGCGATAGACCTGCGATGCGGCGTGCAGCGCCTGGCGCTGCAACCGGTCGGGCAGCGTCGCCGTGATCTTCGAAAGCACAGCGCCTGCCGCGGCCGCGAGATCAGGCTCGCCCATGTGCTGCACTTCGGCGAGGCCGAGCACCAGTGCCTCGATTTCGAGACGTGTGAAGGTCTGGGGTGGCAAGGCGATGTCCTCCGTCAGCCGGTAGCCGAAGCCCCGCTCGCCATCGATGACGGCGCCGGCGGCGCGCAGGCTGTCGATGTCCCGGTAAAGCGAGCGCAACGACACACCGGTCTCCTCGGCGAGCCGAGCGGCCGTCACCGGGGAAGGGAGGGTGCGCAGCGCCTGCAGCAGGCGGAACAAACGATCACTACGGGCCATGACTGAAGATAGACGAAGCCTACTGACGGAAACTGACAGTTGGGCAACTGTATAGGTTCCGCATTCGCTAACGCAACCGAGGACTTCATCATGCTGACGCTCTTTCACGCCCCGCGCTCGCGCTCGTCGCGCATCATCACGCTGCTTCGCGAACTCGACGCCCTCGACAAGGTCGAAATCAAGATCGTCGACATCACCCGCGGCGACGGCAGTGGCCGGAAGGACCCGGCGAACCCGCATCCGGAAGGCAAGGTGCCGCTACTCGTTCATGACGGCGTCGTGCTGTGGGAAAGCATTGCGATCATTCAGTATCTGACCGATCTCTTTCCGGAAAAGAAGCTGGCGCCGCCTGTCGGCGACCCGCAGCGCGGCCGTTATCTGAGCTGGCTTGCCTGGTATGCCGGCGTCGTCGAGCCGGTGCTGATCACGCAGGCGGCGGGGCTTTCGCATCCCTATCTGGATAGCACCTTCCGCGGTCCGGAACAGATGGCACAGCGCCTTGAAAACGCGCTGAAGGACAGGCCCTATCTGATGGGCGAACACTACTCGGCGGTCGACCTGCTGCTGCATTCGCCCTTTGCCTGGTATCCTGCAGCGACACCGGACAGCGCGGTCGTCAAGGCGTGGGTCGAACGCTGCGGGCAGCGCCCGTCGCTGCAATGGACAGCCGACTACGACACTCGCACCGCGGCCGCGGCCTGACTGCGCTGAGTGGCCGCTCTCGTCGAGGGCGGCACTTTTTCCGCTATTTTCGCTTGAGGTTGATCTCGCTCGTCACCACCCGCTTGCCGGAAGCTGGGTCGACATCAACCGTCGTCAACTGCATGCCGTCGGCGCCGATCTTGCGTACGGTCAGGTCGGCGCGGCGGTCGCCGTTGACTTCCTTAGCCCAACGGATGGTCAGATTGATCGCATCGCCGCGGCGACTGCCGTTGAGACCGGCACGGCCGCCGCGCGGGCCGAGATAAGAGCCGCTATAGGTTGAGCCTGTATAGCGAAGCTTCGCGTCGATGGAGCGTGAGATCAGCAACATGCCCCGGCAGACACCGGCCATCGACAGCGCGAGGCCGATTGCTTCGGAATTGAAGCTGCAGGACACGTTGACTGGCGACATGTTGGTCCGGATACGGACGACGCCGCTGCCCGCCCAGCTCCCGCCCAAGGACTTCAGGAACGCGCCCTCGTCCGCGCGCGCAACGCCGGCGGCGCATGCGGTCATGACGACAAGCAACAGCCATCGTGGCATGGATGCAACCCTCCGTTCAGCGGCATCAATAGTACATCAGTGGGCATCTGGGTCACCAGCCGAACGTGTCAGCGTGGCAGATGTTCCGTTCTTCGCTTCAGATCCCGTGCAGAACCTGCGTTGCCTTGACGGCGGCCGATGCCCGGTTCTCGACGCCGAGCTTCACATAGATCTGTTCCAGATGCTTGGTCACCGTACGCGCGCTCAGGCCCAGGATCTCGCCGATGTCGCGGTTCGCCTTGCCCTTGGCGATCCACAGAAGCACCTCGGATTCCCGCTGCGTCAGCGCGAAGTGCTGGCGCAGCATTTCGTCGTCCGTCAGCCGGTTCTCGGCCGTCAGGCGGAAGAGATATTCATTCGGGCCGATGCCGCCGAGATAGGATATCTGCAGGCCCGCTTGGCCGGGTTGGTCGAGCGTGAAGCTCTCTTCGGGCGATGACGGCCCGCGGGTGCGGTTATCCATCCAGCGCGCTATGCGTTTCGTGACCGTGCTCAGTCCATCGTCACGGCCGGTTGCGGCATTGACGAGGCGGGTTGCCTGCGGCGTCGACCAGCAGATGCTGCCATCTGCGCGCACAGCCAGGAGATGGCGCCCGGCCGCATCGAGCGCGACGCGGGCGCTCTGGGCGGAGCGCGCGTTGGAGAGATGGACGCGGATGCGTGCCCGGAGCTCGTCGATGTTGATAGGCTTCGTCAGATAGTCGACGCCGCCGGCTTCAAGGGCGCGGACAACATGCTCGGTCTCGGTCAATCCGGTCATGAACAGTACCGGCGTCTGGCCGACGGCGGCGTTGGCCTTGAGGCGCCGGCAGGTTTCGAACCCGTCCATGCCCGGCATGACCGCGTCAAGCAGAATGACGTCGGGAGTAATGCGCTCCGCGATCGAAAGCGCGGCGTTGCCCGACGTTGCGATCAGCGCGGAGAAGCCCGATTGCTCCAGCGCTTCGGTCAGGAAGCCGAGAGCTTCCGGCGAATCATCGACGAGCAGAACGATGTCGCGGCGGTCATAGGTCTCAGCCACGGGCCTCGCCTCCTTCTTGGGTGTTGTTCCTGAGGAAGGCGTCGTAGCCGGAAAGATCGAAGGCCTGCACATAGGTCCGCGCCTCCTCGACGAAGGATTGGTGTTCGGGTGCGAGCGCGATCTCCGTCAATTTGGCCTCGATGCCCCTGATGTAACCGATCTCGCCGAGGCGGATCAGTTCCTGCACATGATGAAGATCCGGACGCGTCATCGATCGGACCGGTGGCGCGGCATGCGGCGGCTGTTCCTCGTCTTCGTGGATCCAGGTGAGGTCAAGATGCACCGCAAGTTTGTCGACGAGTTGGCCGACGACGAAGGGTTTGGCGAGCGTGTCGTTGTGGCCGGTGAAGGCGCCGGTGGTCGAGCCGTCGCCGATATTGGCCGACAGCATGATGATCGGCGCCGTTTGTCCTGCTTCACGCAGCCTGGCGGCGAGTTCCCAGCCGTTCATGCCCGGCATCGAGATGTCGATCAGGAAGAGGTCAGGGCTGACGTCCGCAAGGAGGGACAGGCAATCGGCCCCGGATGGGATGGCGAAGACCGTGAAATCCATGGGCACCAGGATCTCGCGCATCAACGTGCGATGATCGGCATTGTCGTCGACGACGACGATCGTGCGCCGCGAGCCGAGATAGGAAGTGACGCGCCGGACGGGTGCCGCGAGCGCCGGACGGTCGACGGCCGAAAGCATCAGCCGGACGCGGAAGGTGGTGCCTTTGCCAAGCGTGCTCGTGACGGCGATTTCGCCGCCGAGCGTCTGCGTCAAAAGCCGGGTGATCGTCAGGCCCAGCCCGAGGCCTGGCATGCTGCCTTGATGCTCGGCCTCGCCGCGCTGGAAAGGGTCGAAGATGCGCGGCAGGTCCTTGTCAGCAATGCCACGACCGCTATCGATAACGGTGAAGGTCGCCACCTGGCTTCGATAGGCGACATCCAGGCGGATGCCGCCGCGCTCCGTGAATTTCAGTGCGTTGGAGAGAAGGTTGACGAGGATCTGGCGCAGGCGCTTCTCGTCGGTTTTCACATAACGCGGCAGGCTGGCGGCGCGCTCGTGCTCAAAGGCGATGCCTTTTGCCTGCGCCTGCGGCCGGAACATTTCGACGATCTGGTCGAGGAAATCGAAAATGTTGATCTCGTTGGAATAAACCTGCAGCTTGCCGGCCTCGATCTTGGAGATATCCAGCAGCCCGTCTATCAGGCCGGAGAGATGGTCGGCGCTGCGCTTGATGACCTTGATCGCGCCCTGTCGCGCCGGCGGAATGGTCTCGTCGCGCTCCAGCACCTGGGCGTAGCCGAGCACGGCGTTGAGCGGCGTTCTGAGCTCATGGCTGAGGCCGACGACATAGCGGCTCTTGGCGCGATTGGCGGCTTCCGCAGTTTCTTTTGCCTGCTGCAGGGCGGCGTCCGTCTTCTTGTGGGCGGCGATTTCTTTGAGCAGCAGCGTGTTCTGGCGGGAGGATTCTTCTTCGGCCACCACGCGGCTGTCATGGGCGAGCACATAGAACCAGGAGACGATGCCCGCGAGCACGGCGAAGACAAAGAAGACGACGGCGACGGTACGCTCGACCACCGCGGCGACCTCTGGGGATGATCCGGCCGTCTGGTGGGCGATCATAGCCAAAATCAGGCCGATGCCGGCGATCGACAAAACGGCGGAGATCGCGTAGCGGCCGAGACGGGTCGCCAGCTTTTCGGTGATCGCGCTGGGCAGCAGCGTGTTGGCGACGGTCGCGACCTGGGCGTTGAAACGCGCCTTCGGCTTGCACATGTCGTGGCAGCGGCTGTCGAGCGAGCAGCAGAGCGAGCAGATCGGCGCCGCATAGGCCGGGCACCAGGCCATGTCCTCCGGTTCGAACGGATGTTCGCAGATCGAGCAGGTGATCTCGGTCTTGCTGGCCCAGCTCCGGCGTGGCTTGCGGGCGAGGTAGAACTTGCCGTCGGTACCCCAGGCAATCAACGGCGAGGCGATGAAAGCCACAACGAGTGCGATATAGGGTGCGAGCGAAGCGGCGATGTCGCCGAATACGCCGAAATGCGCCGTCAGCGCCACCGTCGCCGAAATCGCCATGGCGCCGAGGCCGACCGGGTTGATGTCGTAGAGATGCGCGCGCTTGAATTCGATACCGGGCGGCGATAGGCCAAGCGGCTTGTTGATGAAGAGGTCGGCCGAAATCGTGCAGAGCCAGGCCATGGCGATGATCGAAAAGACGCCGAGCGTTTCCTCGAGCAGCCGATAGATGCCGAGTTCCATCAGAAGAAGCGCGATCGCGACGTTGAAGATGAGCCAGACGACGCGGCCCGGATGGCTGTGCGTCAGCCGCGAAAAGAAGTTCGACCAGGCGAGCGACCCGGCATAGGCGTTCATCACGTTGATCTTCAGCTGCGAGACGACGACGAAGGCGACCATCAGCAGGAGGGCTGCCGTTTCCGACGGGATCATGTAGCCGAAGGCGGTGTAGTACATCTGCGCCGGATCGGCCGCCCTGGTCGAGGGCACGCCGGCAGAAAGCGCCAGAACCACGAGGAAGGAGCCGGCGAGCAGTTTCGGCGCGCCGACGAGCACCCAGCCGGAGCCGGCAAGAAAGATGGCGATGCGGTGATGCAGCTTGCGCTGGCCGTCCGGCGGCAGAAAACGCAGGAAGTCGACCTGCTCGCCGATCTGCGCCATCAGCGCGAAGATCACGGCCGATGCCGCCCCGAATTCGACGAGATCGAAAGGGGCGATCGTACCGGGCGGCCCTGATGCGTGATGAATGCCGGAATAGGCAAGCCAGGCGCCGACTTTTTCCCAATCGGCAAAGGCGATGAACGCGAAGGGCAGGATATTGAGAACGATCCAGAAGGGCTGGGTCACGAGCTGGAACTTGCTGATCAGCCGCACGCCGTGGGTGACGAGTGGGATGACCATGACGGCACTGACGATGTAGCCGATCCACAAGGGGATGCCGAGTGCGAGTTCGAGCGCTCCCGACATGATAGAGGCCTCGATCGCAAAGAGGATGAAGGTGAAGCTCGCATAGATCAGCGAGGTCAGCGTCGAGCCGATATAGCCGAAGCTGGCGCCGCGGGTCAGAAGATCGATGTCGACGCCGTGGCGGATGGCATAACGGCTGATCGGCAGCCCAACCGTCAGGATCATCAGGCTCGCGACCAGGATCGCGACGATTGCGTTGGTGGTGCCATAGGACATGGTGATCGCGCCGCCGATCGCTTCCAGCGCCAGAAAGGAGATCGCGCCAATCGCCGTCTGGGAAATGCGTTCGGAGGAAAAGCGTCGCGCGCTCTTGGCGGTGAAGCGCAGCGCATAGTCTTCCAGCGTCTGGTTGGCGACCCAGCGATTGTATTCACGCCGAACGGGGATAATGCGCTGGCGTGCCGCCATGGGGTTCCTAACGTGCCGTCGAGGGAGGTCCTGCCTTTTTTCTTAGCACGGATGTTTTCTGCTTAAAATTACTGCAACGGTGAAAATGTGCGGTGCAGCAAAGAAAAAGCGCGACCAGCGGATTCGGCTATGGGGATAGCCGAATGCGGTGATCCGGGCGCATTTGAGGTCTGATGGTCTCGGCGGTCAGGCGGGGATGCAATAAACCGGATTGCTGATGGCGCGGCGAACCGTGCGCTGCGCGAGATCGTCATTGGAGAGTTGCCACGGCAGGCTATTTCCGGGCAGCGCCTCGCGGAAAGCAGCGACGATGGCGTCTCGGCTCGCGAACGCGACGATCTCGGCTCGCAGGAAAATCGACGGCGAACCCATATAGTGGCCCGTCCAGTCGTCTGCCTCGATCATCTGCTCCCCGACGATGCCGGAGGCATCGAGCCACAGGAGTTTGTCGCCCTTGGCGCCGCGAACCAAAGCCTCTGCCGCAACTTGCCCGGTGACGGTCGATCCCATGGGCTGGCCGTTGGCGGTGAGTTCCAGATGCGGTCCCGTTGGGCCTTCGGTGACATAGCCGTGGCCGGATTTCATTGCGCCGAGCACGGCCTCTTCCGAAAGCTCTGCGAGAAAGAGCACCGTCGTCGGGCGTGCGAGCACCAGAGGCCCCTCCGGCATCAGTCGCGCCGGCTGATGGAAGTCGCTACCGCCGATGGCAGAGATCTTCAGGCCGGAGGCCAGCCGCTGCTGGTAGCGCTCCAGCGATACCCAGTTCCAGGCAAGCCAATGGGATTGCCAGACCTCCATGCAGTCGATCTTGGGCAGGTCGTAATCCCAGGGGATGGTCGGCTTGTCGTGGTTGATCGACAGCAGTCCGCCGCGCTCATGCACGAGACGTTCGAGCGTATGGGCATGCTCGGGCCTGGTCATGCGGAAATCGATCCAGTCGTCGACGCCGAAGACATTGGCGTGGCCGACGGCGGTGGTGATTTCCATGGCGCGGATGAAGACGAGGTCGGCGGAGGAATGCGGATGGAAGTAGCGCCGCTGGGTTATGGTGTTGTGGTCGGCGACCGCCAGGAAGTCGAGCCCTGCCTGTCGCGCGGCGGCGTGCAGCAGTTCCGGGGAACCGGCCGCATCCGAATGGAACGTGTGGCAATGAAGGTCGCCGCGATACCAGCCGGCCCCCTTGCGGACCGGAAACTGTCGCGACGGCTGCGGCGCGATCGCACGCCGGCTGCTGTCATGGTCTACGATCACCAGCACGTCGACGCCGCCTTCGGGGACTTTATAGAGACCCAACATGACCTTCCACCGCCCGGAGGGTATCTCGCCATGGATGTAGCCGGGGGTGGCGTCGTCGGTGGCGACGAAAAAGTGGTCGCGCGCGCCGCCGCTCCAGCCGCGAAATCCCTGATCGGTCGGATAGTCGGTTGCGCGCGGGTCAAGCACGCCGAGATCGATGATGCACTGCTCCGACTTCGGATAGCTCAGCGTCACGTCGATCCGCGTCACGCCCTCAGGTACATCGAAGGGGACGTAGAAATAGGGATCGGCCGCCTGATCCCTGCGGGTGATCCTCGCGGAAAATTCCAACATAGCGGCCTCAGCGCTCGTCGGCTGCGGGAATGCGCGCGCCGGTGTCGTCAAAGAGGGTGACGTGCCTGGCGTCAAAGGCGAGGTGCACGGAGGTTCCGACCTTGATTTCGTCATCGGTGAAAATGCGCGCCGTGACGCGGCCGTTGTCGCCGCGCTCGAGCGTAACGAGGCTTTCCGGCCCCATGTTCTCGTTGGCGAAGAGCTCGCCGGAAAGAATGTTGTGGTCGGTGGCGCCGGCGATGCGTAGGTGCTCCGGGCGCACGCCAAGCGTCATCTTGCCTGATCTCGCCGCCTTGGCGACGGCGTCGGTGAGTTCGATCGGCGCAACCTGAAGTCCGTCGGCGCGCAGATGCAGCGCGCCGTCGCCTACGGACGCCTCGACCGGAACCAGGTTCATCGGCGGGTTGCCGACGAAATTGGCGACGAAAGTGGTCGCCGGCCGGCGATAAATCTCGATCGGCGGGGCGAATTGCACGATCCGTCCCTTGTCCATGACGGCGATGCGGGTCGCGAGCGCCATCGCTTCCGCCTGGTCGTGGGTGACGTAAACGGCAGTCATGCCCATGTCGCGCTGCAGATGGTTGAGGAAGCCGCGGGCTTCGAGCCGGAGCTTCGCGTCGAGGTTCGAGAGCGGTTCGTCGAAGAGATAGACTTCGCTCGGATAGACCAGTGCGCGGGCGAGCGACGTGCGCTGCTGCTGGCCGCCGGAAATCTGGCTCGGCAACCGCTTCAGAAGGTCGCCGATCTTGAGCACGTCGGCCACATCCTTTGCCCGGGCATGACGCTTGGTTTCGGCCTCGCCGCGCACCTTCAGCGGATAGGCGATGTTGTCGGCGATGTTCATGTGCGGATAGAGCGCATAGTCCTGGAAGACCATGGAAATGCCGCGGTCCTTCGGATGCAGATAGGTGACGTCCCTGCCGCCGATCATCACCCGGCCGGAGCTTGGCGTTTCGAGACCCGCGATCATGCGCAAGCTCGTCGTCTTGCCGCAGCCCGACGGGCCGAGCAGGCAGATGAACTCGCCGTCGGCGATCTGGAAGCTGATGTCGGGCACGGCGACGAAGGCGCCGAAGGTCTTGGAGATGTTCTGGAATTCGACAGAGGCCATGACAGATTTCCGATTACGACTTGATGCCACCGAAGAACCGGAAACCGAATTTCCAATTCACGAAGAGATAGAGGGCGATGACGGGCAGCGAATAGATCAGCGAATAGGCAGCCAGCAGCGTGACGATTGGTGTGCCGGCCTCCGAATAGAAGGAGTAGATCGCGACGGATGCCGGCATCAGCTTGTCGCTGCGCAACAGGATGAAGGGGATGAGGAAGCTGCCCCAGATGTTGACGAAGGCCCAGACGACAACCACGACGATGCCCGGCCGGATGACCGGCAGCGCCACATCGAAGAACGCCTGCAGCGGCGAGGCGCCGGCGACCATGGCGCTCTCCTCATAGGAGCGCGGGATGGCGTCGATGAAATCGCGAAGAATGAACATCGCCGTCGGCAACAGCCCGCCGGCAAAGACGAGAATGACGGCAAGATGGGTATCGATCAGGCCTGCCGCCGAGATGATGAGGAAAATCGGCACCATCGCCGCCGAGCCTGAAACGACCGACGAGAAGAGCAGCAGGATATAGGTGACGGCGCCCTTGCCGGGGATCGGCGAGCGCGACAGTGCGTAGGCGGCAAGCGTTGCCGCCCCACCAACCAGAACCACGCCGCCCGCCGCCTGGATGAGGCTGTTCAGCAGCGCCTGCATCGCGAAGGTGTTCTGGAAGACGGTGGCGAAGTTCGAAAGCGTGAAGGGCGACGGTATGGCAAGGCCAAGTTCGGCACGGGCATTGAACGGCGCAAAGACGAACCAGACGAGCGGCAGCGCAAAGACCGTGCCGAGGAAGGTGGCAGCGGCCGCAAAGATCGCGCGCCGCACGAAGATGTTCTGAGTCTTCTGCATCATTCCGCCTCCACCGGCTTCTTGTGGGCAAGGCGAAGATAGACGAGCGCGAAGGCGAGATTGATCAGCATGATGACCACGCCGACGGCAGCGCCCTTGCCGAACTCGAAATCCTTGAACGCGATGCGGTAGGTGTAGATCGACAGGATCTCGGTGCGATAGGACGGCCCGCCATGGGTGAGCAGGAACGGCGTGAAGACGTTAAAGGTCCACATGGTGATGAGGATCAGATCGGTGACGACATGGCCGCGGATCAGCGGCAGCGCAATGTCGCGCAGCTTCTGCCACGAGGTGGCGCCTGCGACATCGGCTGCCTGGAAATAACTCGGCGGGATCGACTGGAAGGCCGAATTAAACAGCATCATCGAGAAGGCGGCGCCCCGCCAGGTGTTGAAGAACACGATCACCCAGAACGGTTGTTGCAGCAGCCAGTCGCCCGGCGGCAGACCGAGGCCGCGCAGGATCATGTTGAGCGTGCCGTTGTCGTAATCGAGGAACGCGAACCAGGCAAAGCCGATCACCACCTCCGGCAAGATCCAGGCGGCGATGACCGCGGTCTGCAGGAAGGATTTGAGCGTCGGCGTGACCGTCTGGCTGAGCCAGGCGAGCAGCAGCCCGAGCAGCGCCTGGCCGATCAGCGCCGAGAGCAGCACGAACTGGATCGTCAGGATCAGCGAAAACCCGAACTGGCCGCGGGTAAAGAAGGTCGCCGGATTGAAGAGCGCGAAATAGTTCTGCAGGCCGACGAAATCGGGGTCGACGGCCGTGCGGCCGAGCAGTGTGCGGTTGGTGAAGGAAACGAAGATCACCCAGAAGAAGGGAACGATGACGAAGACCCCGACGAGGGCCGTGGCCGGTGCCAGGAAAAGCGCGCCGGCGCGCGTCGAAAGCAGGGAGAATTTCTTCATGCGCGTTTCATGCCCATATCCTGGATCGGGAGCCCGGCCACGGATGGCAGCCGGGCGCTCTGTCGTTGGATCGAAGCGGGATGAGGGCCCCGTTGCGGCCACATCCCGCATTGGCTTTAGAGCGTGCTGACGGTGTTTTCTTCGCCGACGATGGCGATGACGGCCGCCTTGTACTGGGCCATCGCGTCCTCGGGCGAGAGCTCGCCGGAAACGACGCTTTCGGTCATGCGCTGGATCTCGGTCGAGACCTTGTTGTAATTGGCGTCGTTCGGACGGGCCGTGGTGATCGGCAGCAGCGTCGTTGCCGTTTCCGTCAGGAACGGCGAGTTCGGGATCGCCACGTCGTCGCGGATACGGATGGCCGGCTGGATTTCCTGGAACGCGTCGAGCTGCTCCTTGCTGTTCATGAAGGAAAGCAGCGCCCAGGATTCGACAGGCGCGTCCGTATGCGGATTGATGACGAAGCCGGTGCCGCCGGACATCGTGACGAAATCCTGGCCGCGTAAGCCCTTTCCGGGTGCTGCGGCGGGCATCTTCTTCCAGGTCATGGTGTTGTCGCGATCGGCGACGGCGAATTCGGCGCCGGGTGCTGTGACCGAGCGATAGAACCAGTCGCCCTCGACGAGCATCGCAGTCTTGCCATCGCGGAAATTGGCGAAGGTGCGGTTGCGGCCGTCGGCAAGCAGCTGCGCGCGCTGGTCGCCGAGCTTGTCGTCGACATAGATGGTCTTGTAGAGCTTCAGCGTGTCGAGGATGCCCTGGCTCGACACGATATATTTGCCGCTGTCGTCGGTGACCTGTTCGCCGGTGCCGAGCAGCGCCATCCAGTAGCCCTGCATGGTGGTCGCCTCGCCCATGGAGACACCGGCGTTGAGCTGCAACGGGAAGCTGTCGGGGGCGGCCGCCTTGATCTTGCGGGCGGCGTCGAGCAGCTCTTCCCACGACTTCGGCTGCCAGCTGTCGGCATCGAGGCCGGCCGATTTGAACAGGTCCTTGCGCACGAAGATCATGCGGGCGTCGGTGCCGAGCGCGATGCCATAGGGCTTGCCCTGGTAGCTCATCAGCGCCTTGGTGCCGTCGGAGATATGCCGCCAGCCCTCCCACTTCGGAACGTCTGGGCCGGCCACTTCCTCGAGCGACTTCAGGAGATTGCCCTGGACGAAGCTCGGGATCAGGAAACCGTCGAAGCCGGAGACATCAGGGCCGGCGCCGGTGGAGAAATCGAGCGCGAGCTGCTGCGTCAGCTGCTCGTCCTCGCCGCCGAACTGGGTGAGCTTGACGGTGACGTCCTTGCCTTCGGCCTTCATCTTCTCGGTAAAGGCCGGAATGACCTTCTTTTCGATCCACTCGGCCATGCCGCTGTTTACGCCGCCGATGATGCAGCGGCAGGTGATGTTGAGTTCGGTGGCGCTCACCGGCGCGGCAAAGGCGATGGCCGCGGCTGCGCTGAGCAATAGGGAATGAAACCTGGTACGCATGTTTTCTCCTCCCGGTCGATCCTCTCAAGGACCCATGTGTCTGGCTGCGACAGTCCGGTCCTCCTCCAGGTCCGCTGTCCCGACGACGATCAAGAATGAACACGCTTTCATCTTTGTCAACACGGACCAGGAGTTCTTTCTGCGATTGTCGGGAGAATTTCTATTCCACTTGACGAAATCGGCGAGTTGTCCTCTTTTGTGAGTGAACACGTTTTCATTTTGTGACGGATAGATGAACGATCGCGCCGAAAAGAAAGCTGCCCGAGCCACCGCAGACCAGGTGGCGCGCGCGGCCAATGTCTCCCGTGTCGCGGTGTCCCGGGCCTTCAACCCGAACGCCTCGCTGAAGCCGGAAAAACGTGACCGCATTCTCAAGGTGGCGCGCGAGTTAAACTACACGCCCGACATGGCGGCGCGTTCGCTGGTTACCGGACGTTCGCACCTCGTCGGCATGATCGTGCCGGATGTCTGCAGTCCCTGGGAGAGCCAGGAGATCGACGCGCTGACGACCGCGCTTCAGGCAGAAGGCTTCGCCACGCTGCTGTTCAAGGTGAAGGCCGATTTCAGCATGGATCCGCGGCTGCTCACCTATATGCGCGGCTTCAATCCGGACTCGGTGATCGCCTTTACCGAGAACATCCTGCCTGATGTGCTCTGTGGTTTTCTCGATCGCGCCGTGCCGATCTACGTCATCTACGACGACGTCGAGCAGTTCGCGGGCGCGGCTTCGGGCACGCTCTACGATCGGCTGCTTGTCCGACAGAAGAACGGCATCGAGCAGGCCGTTGCATTGCTTCAGGGTTACGGCGCGCGCCGCATCGCCTACCTCGGCGGCAAGGCGCAGTCACTCGCCAATGCCGAGCGCGAGCGCACTCTCAAGGAGACGCTCGCCGAACGCGGCATGGATGCGCCGATCGTGCTTGCGGGTGATTACACCTATGACACAGCCTATCAGGCGACGCTCGACCTCTTCCGGGTCGGCGATGGTGCGGACGCGATCTTTGCGGCCAATGACGTCGGCGCCTTCGGCGCGATCGACGCGCTGCGCCACGAGCTCGGGCTTTCGGTGCCTGAGGACGTCAAGGTCGTCGGTTTCGACGACATCCCGCAGGCGCACTGGAAGAGCTACAACCTCACCACCGTGCGCATCGACCTCGAAGAGCGCGTGCGTGCGCTCGTCCGCCTCATCCTGATGCGGCTTCGTGCGCCCGATGCCGAGCCGTTTACCGAGACACTCAACACCCGCCTGATCGTGCGGGGCACCGTCGGCTGAAGGTAGCGAACATGACCAAAAAACGCATCCACGTCGTCTTCAAGACCCATCTCGACATCGGCTTTACCGATCACGCCGAGAAGATCCGAAAGCAGTATCACGAGCGCTTCATTCCGCAGGCGATCGAAACCGGCGCACACTTCTACAATGAGAACCCGGACGAGCCGCTGTTCGTCTGGACGACAGGCGCCTGGCTGATCTGGGATCACCTGAATTCTCGCTCGAAGGAAGAGGTCGCGCGGCTGGAGCAGGCGATCGAGCGCGGCCTGATCCGCTGGCACGCGCTGCCGTTCACGACGCATACGGAGTTGATGTCGCCGGACCTTTTTCGCACCGGGCTTTCCTATGCGCAGGAGCTCGACCGCCGCTTCGGCCTGAAGACGATCGCCGCCAAGATGACCGACGTGCCCGGCCATACGCTCGGCATGGTGCCGCTCTTGGCGCAAGCCGGCGTACGCTTCTTGCACATCGGCGTGAACTCGGCCTCGCCGCCGCCGGAAATCCCTGACGTTTACCGCTGGCGGGCGCCTGATGGCGCGGAAATCGTCGTCATGTACCAGCGCTCCTATGGCGAGACTTATTTCCCGGAGGGGATTTCCGACGGCCTGAGCTTCGCCCATACGAGCGACAATATCGGACCGCAGAGCGTGTCGCAGACGGCCGAAGCCTATCGCGAGATCCTGAAGCACGAGCCCGGCGCCAGCGTGCGCGCCGCGACGCTTGAGGACTACGGCGCATTGATGTGGGAGGCACGCGAGCGCTTCCCGGTCGTGGAAAAGGAACTCGGCGATAGCTGGATCCACGGCAGCGGCACCGATCCGGAAAAGATCTCCCGCTATCTCGCACTGCAGCGGCTCTACGGTCGCTTCGCTGAGGAGCGGATGACGGCGAGCCGTCAGGCCTTCGGGCGCAAGCTGGCGCTGGTTGCCGAACACACCTGCGGCGTCGATATCAAATCTTTCCTGCGCGACGAAAAGGCCTGGGCGCGCCCGGCTTTCGAGGCGGCGCGAAAGACGGATCCTCGTTTCCACTATACGGAGGCATCCTGGGCGGAGCAGCGCGCCTATCTCGACCAGGCCGTTGCGGAGCTGGATGCGGAGGATGCCGCGCGCGCCGAAGCGGCGCTTGCCGAGCTTGCCGTTTCGCCGCGGCCCGAACCTGGCAGTGCTGCAGCAAGACTTGACGTTGGCGGCTGGGTCATCGACCTCGATCCGGTAACGGGCGACGTTGCCGCGCTGACAGCGCCCGACGGTCGAACGATCCGCGGCGCCAACGGCTCGCTGATCGCCTATCGCTACGAAAGTTATGATGCCGGCGATGTGCGCCGTCACATGGATACCTACCTGACGCATTGGATGGACTGGGCGGTGCTCGATCATGACAAGCCCGGGCTTGCCCAGGTCGCGGAGGCCCGTTCGCAAACCTATTCACCTAAGCTTCGGGGCACGACGGCGACGTCGATCGTCGCGGCAATGCCGGCCGAGGCGGTCGAGCAATTCGGCGCACCGGCTGAGATCGCCATTGAATTCTCCGGCGGGAAGGACGGCCTCGATATCCGGCTGACGCTCTACGGCAAGAATGCCAACCGTATGCCGGAAGCAAGCTTCCTGTCGTTCACACCCGAGGGGCGCTCTGAGTGGATCGTGCGCAAGATGGGGCTCTGGCACGCGACCGACAATTTCGCCCGCGCCGGCGGTGCCCAACTTCAGGCGGTCACGGCTGTCCGCGGGCGAACGGAAGAGCGCGCAGAACTTTTGGTCGAGAACCTCGACACGCCGCTCGCCGCACCTCAGGCGTGGCCGTTCATGGCCTTTTGCAAGGACCTGCCCGACTATTCCGGCGGGGTCCGGTTCAACATCCACAACAACAAATGGGGCACCAACTTTCCGATGTGGTGGGGCGGTGATTTCACCACACGCTTCAAGCTCAGCCTCGGTGGCCGGTAACAGACGAGGCATGGACTATTACGTGCGGGTGTCGGTATCGGTTGATTGGAAAACCGGTCCCCTGAGAGCGGTTTGCATGGTGCCGCTCTCATAGGGGGACGTCGACGCGGCGGACATGCTGCCGGCGTGGCGGGGCAGATACCAGACATCGACAGGCAGCCTGCGACCGGGTAGCGAGACGTCGTTCTGCGCCACCCAGTTGGCGGGTGGAACCGGAGCCCTGAGGCGCGCCATCAGCGCGGCCGACACCACCAGTGGCGCGTCGAGTGCTTTGGACAGGCTTTCCAAGCGCTGGGCGACATTGACTGCATCGCCGATGACAGTGAATTCGCTGTGGCAACCGCTGTCCAGAACGCCGCCGACGACCTTGCCGTAGTGCAGGCCGATGCCGGCATCGAGGGCGGGGTGGCCGTTTAGCGCATTGTGGTTCTTCCAGTCGTTTAGCGCGTCGACGAGATCAAGCGCGCAGGCCATCGCCCGATCCGCGTCGTCGTCCATCGGCCTCGGCTGGCCGAAGACGGCCATCACACCGTCGCCAATGAATTTGTCCACCGTGCCGCCATGCTCGAAGATCGTCTGGGAGACGAGCTGACGGTATTCCGCCAGGACGAAGGCGAGTTCAGGAGCAGGGGCTGTCTCGGAAAACAGGGTGAAGTCGCGCAGGTCGACGAACATGATCGCAGCGTCTCGGCGTTCGGGGCCAAGCGCATCGCCTTTTTTCTGCAGCGCCGAGACCACCAGCGGCGAGAAAAACCGGGAGAGGTTCTGGCGTCGTTGATCCGCTTTCAGCGCTTCCTTGCGGGTCCGGTCGTGATCGCGCGGGAGAAGATAGATGGCAAAGGCCGTGAAACCGAAGCTGACAGTCAGGCCGAGATCCTGGTTGAAGAACGACCCGAGCAGGGAAAGCGTGCCGGCGGCCTGATGCCTTGCGGCGGTCGTAGCGAGCATCGCCACCCAGGCAACGAGCACGATGCTTGAAAAGATGAGAACGAGCCGTCGTTCGAGCTTCAGGCCGACATGGACGAGCAGGATAAAGGCGACGACCAGGCCCGTGGTCGTCAGATTGTGGTTTTCCGTTACCGGCCCGGCGAGGATGTGCGCGTAGAGCAGCAGCGCGACCAACAGGGCGTCGAGGACCACGAAAAAGGTCTTCAGCCACGAACGGCCAGGCAGGTAGTGGGCCGTCGCCACGGAGGCGATGCTGATCGCGAGATAGCTGACGACGACGATCGCGTGCATCCGTTCTGCGCCCTCGTTGCCGCCGAGCAGCAGGTTTGCGAGCAGGATGCCGAAAGCGACGAAGCGAAGCAGGATCGAACGCATCTCGCGGGCGAAGTCCCAATGGGGATGTAATGAAGACGTCATGCCTGTCGGCCCCGAGATTTGAAACACCCTGCCCCCCGCGCAAGTTCGACCGTTGCTGTCGTTGCCAGCCTTTGCTGACAGTCGATTCACGTCGATTCCGTGACGCGATCGCTCGGTCCGATGCCGTTGGCCTGTCCGTTTCTAGAGCTTCCAACGGTGGCAAGGTCAAGCATGGACGGGGACGATTGCGCGTGAGCTTCGGCCTTCCCGTCGTCGGCCGTTCCTCTTTGCCCCCGGCGCCTACGTAGAATGACGTATGTGCAGTGCAGTGTGGCTGTCCGATGATCCCCTCAAGCAACGGCTAAAAAGCACCGAAAGCCCAGTTGCTCCAGAACGAGAGGGGTTCCATCAGATGAATATCAAGGCAAGCGTCACCGGCGCATTCCTAGCTGCCGTCCTGTCGACGACGGCGTTCAACGGCGCCTTCGCCGCCGATGACACGATCAAGGTCGGCATCCTGCATTCGCTCTCCGGCACCATGGCGATCTCCGAGACGACGTTGAAAGATGCCATGCTGATGCTGATCGACGAGCAGAACAAGAAGGGCGGCCTGCTCGGCAAAAAACTAGAAGCCGTCGTCGTCGACCCGGCGTCCGACTGGCCGCTCTTTGCCGAAAAGGCGCGCGAACTGGTCTCGGTCGACAAGGTTTCGGCGGTCTTTGGCTGCTGGACCTCGGTGTCGCGCAAGTCGGTCCTGCCGGTGTTTGAGGAGCTCAATTCGATCCTCTTCTATCCGGTCCAGTACGAGGGCGAGGAAAGCCAGCGCAACGTCTTCTATACCGGTGCCGCTCCGAACCAGCAGGCGATCCCGGCCGTCGACTACCTGATGGCGAACGAAAGCGTCGAGCGCTGGGTGCTCGCCGGCACCGACTATGTCTATCCGCGCACGACCAACAAGATCCTCGAGGCCTATCTCATCTCCAAGGGCGTGAAGCCCGAGGATATCATGATCAACTACACGCCCTTCGGTCACTCCGACTGGCAGACGATCGTTTCCGACATCAAGAAGTTCGGTTCGGCCGGCAAGAAGACCGCCGTCGTCTCAACCATCAACGGCGATGCCAACGTACCCTTCTACAAGGAACTGGCGAACCAGGGCGTCAAGGCCGAGGATATCCCGGTCGTCGCCTTCTCGGTTGGCGAAGAGGAACTCGCCGGCCTCGATACCACTCCGCTCGTGGGGCATCTCGCCGCCTGGAACTATTTCCAGTCGGTCGACACACCCGCCAATGCCGAGTTCATCAAAACCTGGAAGGCCTATACCAAGAACGACAAGCGCGTGACCAACGACCCGATGGAAGCGCATTACATCGGCTTCAACATGTGGCTGAAGGCAGTGGAGAAGGCAGGCACCACCGATACCGACGCCGTTCTCGACGCGATGATCGGCGTCTCCGTGCCGAACCTCTCGGGCGGCTATTCGACGATGATGCCGAACCACCACATTACCAAGCCGGTGCTGATCGGCGAGATCCAGGGCGACGGCCAGTTCGAGACCGTCTGGGAAACCCCCGGGCTCGTCGTCGGCGACGAATGGTCCGACTATCTGCCCGACTCGAAGGACCTGATCTCCGATTGGCGCGCGCCGATGTCGTGCGGCAACTTCAACGTCGCCACCGGCAAATGCGGCGGCAAAGGCTCCTGATTTCATCACCGAGTCATAGACCGGGCGGGCAGTCCGCCCGGCCAATCCTTGCATGACGAAATCCGGGGGCAAGCATCCCTCCGTCCGATGATGCGGCCGGGCGGAGGGATCTTAACGTGAAATCCTCGACCGAAACGCCCGTCGCCCACGCGACACGGCAAGACCCGAGCGAGAGGGTAATGTACCGAATTCTGCAGATCCTGTTTGTTGCGCTGTGCCTGTTGATATCGACCCACGTGGTCGGTCTGCGTGCGGCGGACGACCTTGGCGCGCTGGTCGACCAGCTCGGCGCCGCGAAACTTTCGGAAATGGACGAGCGGATCTCGGCGCTCGCCAAGACCGGTGACGCCAAGGTCATTCCCGTTTTGGAGGCACTGGGCGAGGGAGAGCTCTATCAGCGCAAATCCGATGGCAAGGTCTTCCTCGTCAAGGCGCAAGGCGCGGACCTGCTGCTCGTCGATCCCGTGACGGGAACGGAAGCTGGGCAAGCGCCAAAGGCGGCGATGCAGAAGGTCAAGGTGAACAATGCGGTGCGCCGCGCCGTGCGCAGTGCGCTCGGCGGCCTGACCCTTTTCAGCGATGACGCCGGCGCCCGACTGAAGGCGGCGCAGTCGATGCTGCAGACGCCGAATGCCGATGCGCTCGAGGCGATCGAGACCGCGATTGCGGCCGAAAAGGATGCAACAGTTCGCAGGGTTCTCGACGAGGCGAGAGCCGTGACGCTCCTCCTGTCGGAGCGAGGCGACGATGAAAAGCGCCAGGCGATAACACTCCTTGCCGAGGGCAATGGGCGCAACGGGCTTGCCGTTCTGACATCCGCGCTGGCCACTGCCGATGCTTCCCTCAAACCCGATATCGAGGCGGCGATCGCCCGCATCGAACAGACCCAGGCGCTTTGGAGCGCCGGCCAGAATGTCTGGTACGGCCTGTCGCTCGGCTCCGTTCTGCTGCTGGCGGCGATCGGGCTTGCCATCACCTTCGGCGTCATGGGCATCATCAACATGGCCCATGGCGAGATGGTCATGCTTGGCGCCTACACGACCTTCATGGTGCAGGAGGTCGTGCGCAATTCCTATCCCGCGCTTTTTGACTGGTCGCTGGCGATCGCCTTGCCGCTTGCCTTTCTCGTCACCGGGGCCGTCGGCTTTGCAATCGAACGCGGCGTCATTCGTTTCCTCTATGGCCGCCCGCTGGAAACCCTGCTTGCCACTTGGGGCTTGTCGCTGATCCTGCAGCAGTCGGTGCGCTCGATCTTCGGGCCGACCAACCGTGAGGTCGGCAATCCCTCCTGGATGTCCGGCGCCTTCGATCTCGGCGGGCTGACGATCACCTGGAACCGGCTGTGGATCATCGTCTTTGCGCTGGCCGTCTTTGCCGCTCTGCTCTTCCTGTTGAAACGGACATCGATGGGCCTGCGGATGCGGGCCGTGACCCAGAACCGCCGCATGGCTTCCTCCATGGGCATCCGCACGCCCTGGGTCGATGCGCTGACCTTTGCGCTCGGCTCCGGCATCGCCGGCATGGCCGGCGTCGCGCTCTCGCAGATCGACAACGTCTCGCCCAATCTCGGCCAGGGTTACATCATCGACAGCTTCATGGTCGTCGTCTTCGGCGGCGTCGGCAATCTCTGGGGCACGCTCGTCGGCGCCTTCTCGCTCGGCATCCTCAACAAGTTCCTCGAACCCTATGCCGGCGCCGTGCTCGGCAAGATCCTCGTGCTCGTGTTGATCATCCTGTTCATCCAGAAGAAACCGCGCGGGCTCTTCGCACTCAAGGGAAGGGCGGTCGAAGCATGATCACGTCGTTTCTCATGAAATCGCTGGACCGCAGCATCCTCGTCGTCGTGGCGATCCTCCTCGGCCTCGCCATCCTCGTACCCGCGCTCAACCTTCTGACCGCGCCCGATCATCCGCTGCACGTGCCGACCTATCTGGTCTCGCTGTTCGGCAAGTATCTTACCTATGCGCTGCTGGCGCTGGCGCTCGATCTTGTCTGGGGCTTCTGCGGCATTCTCTCGCTTGGGCATGCCGCCTTTTTCGCGCTCGGCGGCTATGCCATGGGCATGTATCTCATGCGCCAGATCGGTGCGCGCGGCTCCTACGGCAATCCGCTGTTGCCGGATTTCATGGTGTTCCTCAACTGGAAGGAACTGCCCTGGTTCTGGTACGGCTTCGACATGTTCTGGTTCGCCGCGCTGATGGTGGTGCTGGTTCCGGGCCTGCTCGCCTTCGTCTTCGGCTGGTTCGCCTTCCGCTCGCGCGTCAACGGCGTCTATCTCTCGATCATCACCCAGGCGATGACCTATGCGCTGCTGCTCGCCTTCTTCCGCAACGACATGGGCTTCGGCGGCAACAATGGGCTGACCGATTTCAAGGATATCCTCGGCTTCAACATCCAGGCGGATGGCACACGCGCCACACTGTTCGCGGTCTCGGCGCTGATACTGGCGCTCTGCCTCATCCTCACCTCGGCGATCGTTCGCTCCAAATACGGCAAGGTGCTCGTCGCCGTGCGCGACGCGGAAAGCCGCACCCGCTTCCTCGGATACCGGGTGGAGCACATCAAGCTCTTCGCCTTCACCGTCTCGGCGATGATGGCCGGCATCGCCGGTGCGCTCTATGTGCCGCAGGTCGGCATCATCAATCCCGGCGAGTTCGAACCGGGCAATTCGATCGAGGTGGTGATCTGGACGGCGGTCGGTGGGCGCGGCACGCTGATCGGCCCAATCGTCGGCGCCATCCTCGTTAACGGCGGCAAGAGCATCTTCACCGCTGCGTTTCCTGAATTCTGGCTCTTCGCCCTCGGCGGTCTTTTCGTGCTCGTCACCCTGTTCCTGCCGAAGGGCGTCGTCGGAACGGCCAGCGCCTATTTCGCCCGCCGGCGTGCTGAGCGTAGGGCGCAGACGGGCGAAACGCCGGACAATCTTGCTGTTGAACCCATTGCGGCGGAGTAGGCGACATGAACCAGACGATCGGCCAGACCAAACCGACCAGCCTTCTCTATCTCGATGGCGTCTCCGTCTCCTTCGACGGCTTCAAGGCGCTCAACGCGCTCTCCTTCGTCATCGAACCCGGCGAACTGCGGGCGATCATCGGCCCAAACGGGGCCGGCAAGACGACGATGATGGACATCATTACCGGCAAGACCCGACCCGACGAGGGGCAGGTTTTCTTCAAGGGCGGGATCGACCTGACGAAGAAGGACGAGGCTGAGATCGCCTCGCTCGGCATCGGCCGAAAGTTCCAGAAGCCGACGGTCTTCGAAAGCCATACGGTGTGGGACAATATTGAACTCGCCTTGAACCGAAGACGAGGCGTCTTCGCGACGCTGTTCTATCAGCTGACGGCCGCGGACAAAGCCCGGATCGAGGAAATCCTTGCGACCGTCCGGCTTTCTGCGCGTCGCGACGATCTCGCCGCCAACCTCTCGCACGGCCAGAAGCAGTGGCTGGAGATCGGCATGCTGCTTGCCCAGGAGCCGGAACTGCTTCTGGTCGACGAGCCCGTCGCCGGGATGACGGATGCGGAAACGGCCGAGACCGCGGTTCTGCTCAAGGAGATCGCAAAGACCCGATCCGTGGTGGTCGTCGAGCACGACATGGGCTTCATCCGCGAATTGGGGGTCAAGGTTACCTGCCTTGCCGAAGGTGCAGTGCTGGCGGAAGGCTCGATCGACTTCGTCAGCAGCGACCCGAAGGTGATCGAGAACTATCTCGGCCGGTAATGCCCCATCCAGCAAACGTCATAGGAGGGCGCGCCATGCTGAGCGTCGAAAACGTCAATCTTCACTACGGTGCCGCGCAGGCGCTGCGCAACGTGTCGATCACCGCCGAGATGGGCAGGATCACTTGCGTGCTCGGCCGCAACGGCGTCGGCAAGTCGAGCCTGCTCCGGGCCGTTACCGGTCAGCATCCGGTTAGCGCCGGCGCGATCGGCTTCAACGGCGTAGCACTCGCGGGTATGGCGCCCTACCGCCGTGCCAAGGAAGGCATCGGCTACGTGCCGCAGGGCCGTGAGATTTTTCCGCTGCTGACGGTCAAGGAGAATCTCGAAACCGGCTACGCCCCGTTGAAGCGGGGCGATCGCTCGATACCGGAGGACGTCTTCAATCTCTTTCCGGTTCTTCGTTCGATGCTCGGGCGTCGCGGAGGCGACCTCTCCGGCGGGCAGCAGCAGCAACTGGCGATCGGCCGGGCACTGGTGACACGGCCGAAGATCCTGGTGCTCGACGAGCCTACCGAGGGCATTCAGCCTTCGATCATCAAGGATATCGGCCGGGCGATCCGCTACCTCCGGGATTCGACCGGAATGGCGATCCTGCTGGTCGAGCAATATCTGGATTTCTGCCGGGAACTCGCCGATCACGTCTACATCATGGACCGCGGCGCCGTGGTGCACGAGGGGCCGCCAGAGACGTTGGATACGGCCGAGGCCCGACGACATCTTACGGTTTGATCACCCGCTACCGGCATCTCTGGTGTCAGGTGTCCTGCAAGGGGCGCCATCGTTCGCGTGCGCAGGTGCTGGCGCCGCGGACCGAACCTCAATCCACCGAAGGCTCATTTATGAGAAATCGCGGTCTCTGCCATGAAAGCGCCAAGAAAGCGCACTAAATCTATGCAGTAACTCACGTAATTTCTTGAGAATGGTACGGTTTGGGTGTAGGACATCCTAAGCGAAAGAGTGCGGCCGTCACAACCCGTTGCCTCCGGCAAATGCCTGAGGAGCGGAATTGTGGCGGCCTTCTTGTTCACGAAAGCGAAGTGACATGTTGACCAAAAAAGGAAAATACGGGCTCAAGGCCCTTGTCGACCTGGCTCAACTGGAGCCAGGAGAGACCGCCTTCATCACCGAGATCGCCACGCGGAACAATATTCCGAAGAAGTTCCTGGATGCGATCCTTCTCGAACTGCGCAATGCCGGCATCCTGCGCTCGAAGAAGGGTCCGGGCGGCGGCTATTCTCTGTCTCGACCAGCCTCCGACATCCGCATCGGCCAGGTCATCCGGACGCTGGATGGCCCCTTGGCGCCGATCCGCTGTGCCAGCCGCACCGCCTTCGAGGCCTGCGACGACTGCGCAGATCCGGTCAACTGTCATGTGCGCAAGTCGATGAGCAATGTTCGCGACGCGATCGCCTCGATCCTCGACAACATGACGCTGGAGCAGTTCGCCGCCAATGACAACGCCTCCGAGATCGTAGCGTTGCGCGATGCCGAGGCGGGCTGAGGCGGCGCGGAAGCGGGTAGGACATTTCCAACGGCCGCGCCGCCGTGGAACTGGATTGCTGTCTTTATCTATATAATATGTGCATTATTTCGCCTCAACCATGGAGAGGCGGATGAGCAACGTACATTTCCTCAAAGAGCTGGTGGCGGCCGACAACAGCGAACATGATCAAAAACGGCGGGAGCTGTTTGCCCGCGCCGAGACGCTGTCTAGGGATCTTGCCCGGCGTGGCGCCGAACTCGACCGCGTCGGAGCGCCGCCGCGGGAAGAGGTCGAGGCGCTCCGTCAGGCCGGTCTGCTGACGGCACTGCATTCGCCCGAGATTGGCGGAGCGGGGCTGAGCTGGGTCGACGGGCTGCGGCTGGTACGCATCATCGCGCGCGGCGAAAGCTCGATCGGCCAATTGCTTGGCTATCACTACGTCAACAGCCAATATGTATACTGGGCCGCTGCCGATCCGAAGCAGGCCTGGGTGCTTGGGGCGGAGACCGTCGAGCGGCAGCTCTATTGGGGTGCCGCGGTCAACCCGCGCGATCCGGGCCTGACATTGGAACGACGTGGTGGCCACTATGTGCTGAACGGCCGCAAGACATTTTCGACCGGCGCGCATGTCTCCGACCGCATCAACGTCAACGCTGCGATCGGCGGCAAGATCGCCAACTTCGTCGTGCCGACCGATCGGCCGGGTTACATCACCAACGACGACTGGGACAATATCGGCCAGCGCCTGTCGGACAGTGGCAGCGTCGAGTTCCGCGATTTCCCCGTCTACGAGCGTGATTTCATCCTGCCGCTTGCTGATCCCTCCGATCCGCCAGTGGTGCAGGCGACGTTCAACACGCCGTTGATCCAGCTCGTCTTCGTCAATTTCTACCTCGGCACGGCCGAAGGTGCGTTTGCCGCGGCCCTCGACTACGTCCGCAGCACGACGCGTCCCTGGGTGACATCGGGTGTCGAGCGCGCCGGCGATGATCCCTATATCCTCGAACGGATCGGCGAGTTGCAGGCAAGCCTGAAGGCGTCGGTCGCTTTGGCCGATACGGCGGCGGCAACCGTCGAGGCGGCACTGTCGCAGGGGAGGTCGGTGACGGCTGAGGCGCGCGGCGAGGCGGCGATCCAGGCCTATGCGGCCAAGGTGCACTCGACCCATGTCTCGCTCGACGTGACGACGAAGGTCTTCGAACTGATGGGCGCACGCGCCACGGCCGGGCATTATCGCTTCGACCGCTACTGGCGCAATGTCCGCACTCACACGCTGCACGATCCGGTCGCCTACAAGGCGCGCGAGGTTGGCGATTTCGCATTGAACGGTCGGATCCCGCCGGTAAGCCTTTACAGCTGAGCGCCGCCCCGCAGGCGCGATTACCTCGGCCTGAACTAAAAACGCCGCCTGGACCAGGTCCCGGCGGCGTTTCTTGGATGGCCCCGCCTTAAGCGGAGGCTGCGATTGCTTGTCGCTGTCCGCCGAGATCCCGATAGCCGGCGCCCGGATGCGGCGCTGCAAGCCTTGGCCCGGCGCCGAACAGCTTTTCCCTGAGCGTGCCCTGGCGATAGCCGGTCTTGTAGACGCTGCGTTTCTGCAGTTCCGGTACCAGCAGGTCGACGGCGTCCTCGAAGGTCTCGGGCGTGACCGCATAGGCGAGGTTGAAGCCGTCGACATCGGTGTCCTCGACCCATTCCTGCATGAGGTCGGCGACCGTCGAGGGCGAGCCGACGAAGACCGGTCCGAAGCCGCCGATGCCGACCCAGTCGGCCATCTCGCGTACCGTCCACACGCGATCCGGATCGATGGTCGTGAAGGTCTCGACGGCCGATTGCACAGCATTGGTGTAGCGGTGGCGCAGCGGTTCGTCCGGCGCGAACTGGCCGAAATCTATGCCCGTCCAGCCGGAGATCAGCGCCAGAGCGCCCTCATAGGAGACGTGCTTGCGGTACTCGTCGAACTTCTTCTTCGCCTCGGCATCGGTTTCGCCGAGGATCACCGTCTGCAGATTGAAGGCAAGGATTTCGCGCGGGTTGCGGCCGGCGCGCTCTGCCGCCTCCCGGACATTGGCGACATAGCGTTTCAATACGGTCTTTGAGGGCGCGGCGACGAAGATGCATTCGGCGTGCTGGCCGGCAAAGTCCTTGCCTCTGCTCGAAGAGCCAGCCTGGTAGAGCACTGGCGTGCGCTGCGGCGAAGGCTCGCTCAAGTGGATGCCCGGAACGGTGAAATGGCGGCCGCGGTGGTCGATCGGGTGCACCTTGTCGGGGTGGGTGAAGATGCCGGTTGGCCGGTCGCGGACGACTGCACCGTCTTCCCAGCTGCCTTCCCAGAGCTTGTAGCAGACCTCGAGATATTCCTCAGCGAGATCATAGCGGTCGTCATGGCGCGTCTGCTGCGCCTGGCCGACATTGAGGGCGCCACTGTTCAGATAGGAGGTGACGATGTTCCAGCCGATCCGCCCCTTGGTCAGATGGTCGAGCGTCGAGATGCGGCGGGCGAAGGTATAGGGGTGTTCGAAGGAAAGCGACGCCGTCAGGCCGAAGCCCAAATGTTCGGTTTCGTGGGCCATGGTCGGCACCAGCTGTAGGGGGTCGTTGACCGGAACCTGGGCCGAATGGCGAAGAGCCGCGTCTGCATTGCCGTTCAGCACGTCGTAAACGCCGAGCACATCGGCGATGAAAAGGCCGTCGAACTTGCCGCGCTCGAGCGTTTTTGCCAGATGCACCCAATAGTCGAGGTCCTTGTAGCGCCAGGACTGGTCGCGCGGATGGGTCCAGAGCCCCGGCGACTGATGGCCGACGCAATTCATGTCAAAGGCATTCAGCCGGATTTCGCGACTCATGGAGTTCTCCTTCGAGCAAGGTTTATGCGTTGCCCGAAGCGTTGGTCACGCCTCGAGCCGCTTGTGCGCGGTCAATGGGATCAAAGTGCGCCGTTCTTCGGCGGCTTGACGCCGTTCAGGTGGTAGTTGCCGACGACGTGATGCTTCCAGCGCACCGGGTCGTGCAGCGTGTGGGTGCGGGCGTTGCGCCAATGCCGGTCGAGGTTGAGGCCGATCTTCGTCGAGGCGGTTCCGGCGAGTTCGAAGAGCGTGTTGCTCGCTTCCAAGGCGATCTCGGTCGTCAGGACCTTCGCCGCAGCAACGGCCAGCGTTGCCTCGACGACGCTCTCCTCGGTGCCGTTGATCTGGGCGACATCGACCTTTTTGCCGGCGCGTTCGACGGTTGCGGTTGCCGCCTCCAGCCGGATGGCGAGCTGGCCGATGCGGGCGATGGTCAGGGGATCATCGGCAGCGCGCTCGACGCCGCTGTCCATCCAGGGCCGCGCATGATCACGTACGAAATTGAGGGTTTCGGCAAAGGCCGCCCGGGCGATGCCGAGGTCGATGCCGGCATGAATGATCTGGCCGACGGAGCCAATCGTCGTCGGGCGCTCGAAGCCGCGGTGATGACGCACCACCGCATCGGCGGTGACGTAGACATTTTGCAGCACAGTCGTGCCGCTGCCGGTCGTGCGCTGGCCGAAGCCGTCCCAGTCGTCGATGACCTGCAATCCTTCGGCGCCGCGCGGCAAAAACGACATGGTCAGCTTGTCGTTTGGATCCAGAGCGAAGACCACGATCCATTCGGCAAACAGCACGCCGGTCGAATAGTACTTGCGCCCGTTCAGCCGGAAACCGGGACCATCGGGCGCCAACCGCGTCGCGTAGTCGCCGACAGTCTTCGTGCCGCGCTCGGAAAGGGCGTTGCCGAAACGGTCGCCGGCAAGCGCACGGCCGAAGAAGAACGCCTTCTGCTCCTCGGTGCCGTCAGTGCGCAGCGCTTCCAGAATGTAGAAGTGGTTCTGCGGGATCTGGCCGATCGAGCTGTCTGCTTCCGAGAGGATGGCGGTGATCTCTGCCAGAACCGCATTGGAGACGTCGATGCCGTCATATTCCGGCGGCACTGTGATCGCGAGCAGGCCGGATTGGGCCAGCGCATCGAGCTCGTCGAAGGGCAGGATGCGGTCCGTATCCCGCTCATTGGCGCTCTTCGCAAATTCCGCCGCCAATTCGCGGGCGATCGACAGCGCTTCCTCCTCGCTCTCGATCCGGTGCGCCGGGGCTCGTGTTTTCTCGGAAAGCCGCGAGATCGTTCCCATGTGACTGCTCCCTGTCGATTGAGGTGCATATCAGTGAATTATCTGGCAGAGCCGGGTAAGATAGTATATTCTATAGAAATTATCGATTTGAGATTTTCGTTTCTGCCGCGGTGGCGGCCCGGTGTTTACCTTTGGGGCGGGATCGTTAATATCGAGTCGGGGGGAGGCCGCGGGGGAAACCTTGGCCGCGGCGCGCGACGTGTATGCGTGCCGATTTCCCGCCAAAATTGACTGCGGCTCAGGGAACTATCACCCGATTTGCGCATTGCGTCATCGCCTGCAGTTTAACCAGTCGCGTGGCCACAGAGTATCGGCCACCCGGCACGAACACAAACACATGCTGACAGAATTGGCCATTCGCGTTTCCCGGCCTTAACCACTGAAGGAGACACAAATGACGAATTTCCTGCCTGCTCTACATGAAGGGCACGCCTCCATCACGCTGCAGAACCTGTTTCGCGATGCTCTGGAGGCCTATGACGACTGGGGCGCAAACATGCCCGAGCCGTTCGTTGCGTTCGAAGGTAAGCTGCTTCCGATCAGCGAAGTCTTCGACTGGATGAAACCTTGTACCGACATCATGCCGGCGAACCTCCTCGGCATCGTCACGGACCGGCTGAACAAGCCTTGGAGCGGTGAAGGTCCGCTCGACGCTATGACCGTCTCGACGGCGGCACGCGTGATGGCTGTTCTCACGCGACGGCAGTTGCGCAGCTTCGGTCGTGGCTCGATCGAGGTCTTTGCCGAGCGCTTCAACCATCCGGTGCAGGCCAACGCCTGATCGGTGAATCCCTGAGGAGCGCGTTCGCGCGCTCCTCACCAATGGCGAGCCGCTCGGTGATCGATTTGGCTACGCTCGGTGTCGCACCCCTTTCTTGCCGGATCGCCTTCCCGTAAACACGGGAGCTAGCGGATGTTCGAACGAACCGGGGGCGGCGTGAATTTTCGACAATTGGAAGTGCTGCGCACGCTTCTTGCGACCGGATCGACGATTGCTGCCGCCAAGACCATGGGCCTCAGCCAGTCCGGTGTCAGCCGGTTGTTGCAGCAGCTCGAGGAAGACCTGTCGCTGACGCTCTTTGCTCGCGACAAGGGCCGGCTGATCCCGACGCCGGAGGCGATGAAACTCGCCGAGGATGCCGAGCACATTCTGTTGGGCATCGACCGCTTCACCAATCTGGCGCAGGATCTGCGCAGCGGCGCCGTCGGCCCCGAGGTCGTGCGCATCGGTCTGCCGAACAGCATGTCCGAGACTTTCGCGCCGGCGATGCTCGCCGACTATGCCAAGGATTTTCCGGGCGTGCGCATCGAGACTTTCTTCGATACGACCGTCGCGATCGCGCGGCTGGTGGAGCAGCGCATCATCGACTTCGGCTTTCTGCGCTATGAGGGGCAACTCAGCGCCGGCATCGAAATGCAGCCGGTCGCCACCGGCGTCAGCGTCTGCGTGATGGAAAAGGGGCATCCGCTCTCTGCGCTCGATACCATCACGCCCAAGGAATTGCGCGGGGTGCCTCTGATCCTCATCGGCCGGCGCCGGCCGACGCGCGTCATGCTCGACGAGATCTTCCGCAAGGCCGGCGTGCCGCAGAAGGTCAAGATCGAGACCCACAGCAACAGCTCTGCCTGCGCCTATGCTGCCTACGGCCTCGGGGTCGCGATCATCAGCAGCTTCTTTGCCAGTTTGCATCGGCATCTGCCGATCGAGATCCGCCGATTCTCGCCGCATCTCACCCAGGATTTCGGAGTCGCAACGGCGGCCGGCGTTCCGCTGTCGCTTGCTGCCCAGGCCATGATCGATTGCCTGAAGCGTCAGGTCGCCGCCGTCCACGACCTGTAGACTGTGGGTCGCCTCGGCCCAGGGCAGCTACTGCATGTCTCCTTAAATCGGCTTCGATTTAAGGACAAAGACATGCAGAAAATCAAAGTGCTACAGCGACTTTTGCGCGTCTGATAAGACGCGCGGCGCTGTAGTAATGCCTTGTTTTATATTCAGTATCCTGTTCGTCGGAGCGATCCATCGATGCTCGCCCGGCGTGTCATGTCCTTGTCATAGAGGTATGACGATTACTCATAATATTGCGCGATTTTTTCCAATCGATCATAGTTCCATCAACAAGAGCCGACGGGCGGGAGAATCGCGGTAACGCGTGCGGCCTGCCTCAGTACGGGGAACCCATGATCAAGTTCATTCTCAATCGCCTCGTGATGGCGATACCGACGATCGTTATCGTCTCGGTGGCCGTCTTCACGCTCATCCGCCTCATTCCCGGCGATCCGGCAGCGCTGATGCTCGGCGACATGGCCGAGCCGCAGCAGATTGCCGCGATGCGCACGGAGCTCGGTCTTGACCGCAGCATCCCCGAGCAATTCGTCATCTGGGCCGGCAATATCCTCTCCGGCGATTTCGGCACGTCGATCGTCACCGGCGAGCCGGTGCTGCATCTGGTCCTCAGCCGCTTCATGGTGAGCGCCGAGATCGTCGTGATCGCCGTGTTTCTCGCAAGCCTCATTGCGGTACCGGCTGGCGTCATCGCCGCCTGGCGGCAGAACAGCCTGACGGACCTTGCGCTGGTCGGTACGGCGACGGTGCTTCTGTCGATCCCGACCTTCTGGCTTGGTCTGCTTCTGCTGCTCGCCTTCGGCCTCAAGCTCGGCTGGCTGCCGGTGCTCGGTTATGTGCCGATCACCGAGAACTGGAAGGCCGGGCTTCTCTATCTGGTCCTCCCGGTCATGACCCTTGTCATCCACGAGATGGGCGTGATCATCCGCATGGCGCGCGCCTCCACACTCGAAGTGCTGAGACTCGATTACATCACCCACGCCCGCGCCAAGGGGCTGTCGGAAAGTGCGGTTCTCTGGCGCCACGCTTTCAAGAATGCCTTCGGTCCCACCTGGACGATGATCGGCCTGATCCTCGGCAACCTGCTCGGCGGCATTGCCGTCATCGAGACGGTTTTTACCATCCCCGGCCTCGGCCGATTGATGGTCGATGCCATCTTCCAGCGCGATTACCCGGTGATCCAGGGCTGCCTTTTGCTCGTCGCCTTCTCCTATGTCGTCGTCAACCTCGTGGTCGACCTTCTCTATCCTCTCTTCGATCCGCGGGTGGTGGCAGAATGAGAAAGTTCACCTTCAATGGCGTCATCGGCGGCGGCCTCATCGGATTGCTCGTGCTCATCGCGCTCATCGGTCTCATCTGGACGCCCTATGATCCGATGGCGCTCGGCTTCACCGCGCGCCTCGCCGCTCCCGGTGCCGCGCACTGGCTCGGCACCGACGAGTTCGGCCGCGATGTCGCAAGCCGTCTGATGGTCGGCGCCCGCGCCAGCGTCTGGATCGGCTGCCTCACCGTCACCTTCGCCGTCGTCTGCGGTACCTTCATCGGCATCGTCAGCGGCTATGCCCGCGGCTGGGTCGATGGCGTCATCATGGCGATCAACAACGCGCTGCTGGCCTTCCCCGGCATCCTGCTCGCCCTCGGCCTGCTCGCCGTCTTCGGCGCCAACCAGTACGGTATCATCTTCGCACTCGGCATCGCCTATACTCCGTCGATGGCCCGCGTGGTGCGCGGCGCAGTCCTTTCACTGCGTGAGCGCGAGTTCATCGAGGCGTCGCGGGTCATGGGCAATGGCGAGATCTATACGATGCTGCGCCATATCCTGCCGAACTGCGTGGCGCCGATCACGGTCCTTGCAACCTCGATGTTCGGCTGGGCGATCCTGTCGGAAAGCGCACTTTCCTTCCTTGGCCTCGGCGTGCCGCCACCGGCGCCCACCTGGGGCAACATGCTCGCCGCCGGCCGTCCCTTCATCGAACAGGCCGTCTGGCTCGGCTTCTTCCCCGGTCTTTGCATCGCGCTCACTTTGCTCGGCATCAACCTCTTGGGCGATGCGCTGCGCGACAAGCTCGACCCCCGCATGCGAGGCCTGAAATGACCGGCAAAACTCTTCTCAGCGTTCAGGGCCTTTCGCTCGCCGTTACCCATTCCGGCAACCAGGTGGTCAGGAATGTCAGCTTCGACGTCGCGCCCGGAGAGATCGTCGGCATCGTCGGCGAAAGCGGCTCCGGCAAGACGCTCGCGACCCGGGCGATCATCGGCCTGATCCCGCCGGCCGTGCGCCATGCCGGCGGCACCATCCTCTACCGGGGCAAGGATGTGCTCGGCATGAAGGACCGCGACCTGCGCGCGCTTCGCGGCGGCGAGGTCGGCGTCGTCTTCCAGGAGCCGATGACCTCGCTCAACCCGTCGATGACCATCGGCCGGCAGCTCGAAGAGGGCCTGATACTGCACACCAAGATGTCGGGCGAGGAGCGTCGCACGGCGATCCTCTCGATGCTCCAGCGCGTTGGCATCCGCGAACCGGAGCGGGCGCTGTCTGCCTATCCGCACGAGTTCTCAGGCGGCATGCGCCAGCGCATCATGCTCGCTTCTGTCATGCTGCTGAAACCGGCCTTGTTGATCGCCGACGAACCGACGACGGCGCTCGATGCCGTCGTCCAGCGCGACGTTATGGAACTGATGGTCGAGTTGACCCAGGCCGAGGGCACGGCGGTGCTGTTGATCAGCCACGATTTGCCGATGGTGGCGCGATACACCAACCGCTTCGTCGTGATGGAAAAGGGCGTCGTCGTCGAACAGGGCCTGACCGAAGAAATCCTGCAGGCGCCGCAACACCCCTATACCCGCAAGCTTTTGTCGTCGCTGCCGTATCGCGGCGCGGCGCGCGAGCTCGACATGACCCGCACGCCGATGGTTTCGGCCCGCAACATCGTGGTCGATTATCCCGGCCGCAAGGGGCTGTTCCGAAAGCACGAACCGAAACGGGCGCTGCACGGCGTCAGCGTCGACATCCATGTCGGCGAGGTGGTGGCGCTGGTCGGCGGCTCCGGCTCCGGCAAGACGACGCTTGGGCGAACGATCGCCGGCCTCGTCGAGCAGAGCCAGGGCGAGATACTCTTCCAGGGCCGCGAGCGCAGCGCCGACTGGCGCGATTATCGGCTGAACTGCCAGATGGTGTTTCAGGATCCCTATTCCTCGCTCGATCCGCGCATGACCATCCAGGCGCTGGTCGAAGAAGCATTGCGGCTGGTGCCGGATCTCGACGGTCCCGCGAAACGCCGCCGTGCTCTTGAAACGCTGGAAGAGGTCGGGCTTAGCGCCGATTTCGCCAACCGCTATCCGCACGAGCTTTCCGGCGGCCAGCGCCAGCGGGTGGCGATCGCCCGTGCCATCGCCCGGCGGCCGAAGTTCCTGATCGCCGACGAGCCGGTCTCGGCCCTCGACGTCACGGTCCGGGCGCAGGTGCTGGAGCTCTTTTCCAGCCTGCAGAAGCGCTACGGTTTCTCGTGCCTGTTCATCAGCCACGACCTCGGCGTCGTCGAGCAGGTCGCCGACCGCGTCGTCGTCATGCAGGACGGCCGCATCGTCGAAGAAGGCGACCGTGACCGGATCTTCGACGCGCCGCAGGAGACTTACACCCGCAAGCTCCTATCCGCGATCCCGGCGCTCGATCTCAACCAGACCGGTGGCGTCACCCTCAAATGGCGGCTGGAGGCCTGAGATGAGCAACGAATTCAAGACCGGCGCGATCACGGCCGAACTCAACGCCATCGCCGATGCCCAGCCCTTTGTTACGCGCTTCCTCGTGCGCAATCTGCAAACCGGCGAAACGATCGGTCGTGGTGAGCGTGATGAAACGCCGTCCGCCAGCACCCGCAAGACCTCGATCATGATGGCGGCGCTGAAGGCGGTATCGGAGGGGCGCCTGGATCTTGATGAGCGCATCACCTTCGAAGCACGCCTCGCCCAAGAAGTGGCGAGCGGCATGTTCCGCTACCTGACGCCGGGCATCGTCATTTCGCTGCGCGACGCAATCGTCGGCATGATGGTGCTGAGCGACAATGTCTGCACGAAGATGGTGTTCGAACGGCTGACGCTCGAAGAGGTCGATCGCTATTGCAAGGCGCTCGGCATGGTGGGCACGCACCACCGTTTCCTCATTCCGCCGCTGGCGCTGAAGCCCGATCATTCGCTTGCCGACGTTACAACCACGACGGCGGCCGACCAGGTGATGTTGTTTGAACTGATCCTGGCGGCTGAGCACGATGCCGTAGCAGCAGCCAAGCTCGGTATCTCCCTCGAGCTCGCCAGTTTTGCCGTGCAGACGCTCAAGAACCAGGTGCTGCGCTACGGCATCCGTTCGCGGCTTCCCTTCCAGGTGGTGGCCGCCTGCAAGGGCGGTCGGGGAAAACGCGGCCGAATGGATGCCGGCGTCGTCTATCGCGATGGCAAGCCGCTCTACGCCATCGCTGCCTTTACCGACGGCGTGCCGATGCTGATGCCGGACGGAACGCCCGGCTACACCATCGCGCTCGAAACGATCGGCAAGCTGTCGCAGGCCTGCTGGCGCGCCTTTTGAACCGACAACCAACAACAAGAGAGAGGAACCCATGAAAACCATACTTCTTGCCGGCACCATGCTGATGAGCGCGATCGCGCTCGGCCACGCGCGCGACCTGACGGTGGCGCAAAGCTCCGACATCCGCAGCAACGAGCCCGGCGTCAACCGTGACGGCAATACCGACTCGGTGATCTTCCACATCGTCGAAGGTCTCGTCGGCTATGCCGAGAACGGCGAAGTGAAGCCGCTGCTCGCCAAGAGCGTCGAGGTTTCCGCCGATGGTCTGACTTATACGTTCAAGCTGCGCGACGACGTGAAGTTCCACAACGGCAAGGCGCTAACCGCGGAAGATGTGGTCTGGAACTGGACCCGCTACATGAAGCCGGAGACCAAGTGGACCTGTGCCGGCGATTTCGACGGCGGCAAGTCGATCAAGGTGACGAACGTTGCCGCAGCCGATGCTTCCACCGTCACCATGAGCATCGAGAAACCGTCCGCGGTCTTCCTCGGCCTGATGGCGCGCCCGGAATGCGGCTACACCGGCATTGTCTCCAAGGATTCCGTCGGCGCTGACGGCGCCTTCGTCGCGCCTATCGGCACCGGTCCGTTCAAATGGGCCGAGTGGAAGAAGGGCGAATATGTCCGGCTCGAGAAGAACGCCGACTATGTCTCGCCCGACAATGACGGCAAGCCCGATGGCATGGTCGGCTCGAAGCGGCCGCTCGTCGACGGCATCAAGTTCATGGTGATCCCGGACGCTTCGACGGTGAAGACCGGTCTGCTTTCGGGCGCGCTGGATACCGCCGAGGTCTCGGCCGATCTCATCGCCGAGTTCAAGGGCAGCGACACGATGCAACTCATCGTCAAGCGCAACAACGGCAAGAACCTGCTCTACTTCCAGACCCGCGACAAGGTGCTGAGTAACGTGGCGGTCCGCCGCGCCATGGCCGAGGCGCTCGACCTCGATCAGCTCGTCGCCGCCGTTTCCAACGGGACCGGTGAGGCCAATTCGTCAATGGTCTCGGCCGACTCGGTCTTCTATTCCGACGTCCAGAAGAAGAAGATTCCGATGGACTTGGAAAAGGCGAAGAAGAACCTCGCCGATGCCGGCTACAAGGGCGAGCAGATCACCATCATCGCCAACAAGCGCGGCAACGTGCCGAGCTTCCCGGCGGCCGTCGTCGCCCAGGCGATGATGCAGCAGGTCGGTCTCAACGTGCAGATCGAGGTGCTTGACTACGCCACCCAGGTCGATCGCCGCCGCTCCGGCAATTACCAGGTGATCTCGCAGTCGGTCTCGCCGCGCCTCGATCCCGCGCTGATGTACGGCTTCTATGTCGGCAACAAGGACAAGAACGCCTCGCTGATGTGGGACAATCCGAAAGCGGTCGAACTGATGAAGGCGGCTTACATCGAGGCCGACCAGGCCAAGCGTCAGGCGATCTTCGACGAGTTCCACCAGTTGATGCTCGACGAGGTCCCCGGCATCTTCATGTACGACATGGTCGACATCTGGGGCGCCACCAAGAAACTGCACGGCCAGCCCGTCTGGCAGTCCAATACCCGTCTATGGGAAGTGACGCTTGATGACTGATCCGGCGCTGGCCTGATCTGACCAAAGAGATGGCGGCCGCTCTGCCGCCATCTTCAATCCACCGATAGCAATACTGATGCGACCGCGCACCGCGCCGTTGCAAAAGGAAGATTCATGCCAAAATCATCCGCACTGACCGCCCTTGTCGAAACCGTCGAGGCGCTGAAGCCCGAATTCGCCGCGATGAGCGACGCGATCTGGGAACATGCGGAACTGAGCTTTCACGAGGAAAGGTCGGCTGCGACCCAGATCGCGATGCTGGAGAAGTACGGATTTCGCGTGTCGCGCGGGCTGGCCGAGATCGATACGGCCTTTGTCGGTGAGGCGGGCGCGGGCGGTCCGGTGATCGCCTTCCTTGGTGAGTTCGATGCGCTGGCGGGCTTGAGCCAGGTGGCCGGCGTCGCCGAAGCACGGGCAGAGGTCGAAGGCGCTACCGGCCACGGTTGCGGCCACAATCTGCTCGGTACCGGCTCGTTGCTCGCTGCCGTCGCGCTTGCCCGCTACCTGAAGGACAACGGGCTGCCGGGCACGGTGCGCTATTATGGTTGCCCCGGCGAGGAGGGCGGTTCCGGCAAGACCTTCATGGCGCGCGCCGGCGTCTTCGCCGATGTCGATACGGCGCTGACCTGGCATCCCGCACCCTTCAACGGCGTTCGCTCGACCAACAATCTCGCCGTGCTCGAAATCTATTACCGCTTCAAGGGTGTGGCGGCGCATGCGTCCAACGGCGCCCATCTCGGCCGCAGTGCGCTCGATGCGCTGGAACTGATGAATGTCGGCGTCAACTTCCTGCGCGAGCACATGCCGCAGGATTGCCGTGTGCACTATGCGATCACCGATGCGGGCGGCAAGGCGGCAAACGTCGTCCAGGCGCGTGCCGAGGCGCTCTATCTGGTGCGGGCGCCGCAGATGCCGGAAGCACTGGCGCTGGCTGCGCGGATCGACAAGATCGCCAAGGGCGCGGCGATGATGACCGAGACCGAGGTCGAGATCGTCTTCGATCCGGCGGCGACGAACCTTCTGCCCAACATCGCACTGGAGACGGCAATCCATCAGAACATGGTGGCGCTCGGCCCGATGCCTTTCGACGAGGCCGACATCGCCTTTGCCAAGGACATCCAGAAGACGCTGACGCCGGAGGCGATATCGAGCAGCATCCGGCTCTACCAGATCAAGGGCGACGTCTTCGCCAGCAGCCGTCTCGACGGTTCGACCGGCTTGCATCTCGGCCTTCGCGATTTCGAGGGGCAGTCGCATTTCCGCGCCGGCTCGACCGATGTCGGCGATGTGAGCTGGATCACCCCGACCGCGCAATGCTGGGCACCCGCCTGGGCAATCGGCACGGCGCCGCACACCTGGCAGGTGGTGGCGCAGGGCAAGAGCCCGGCCGCGCACAAGGCTTTCGCCCATGCGGCGAAATCATTGGCGGCAACGGGTCTCGATCTGATCCTCGATGCCGATCTGCTGGCGCGCGCAAAGGCGGAGTGGCGCGAAAAAACAGAGGATAAACCCTATCAGTGCCCGATCCCGGATCACATCGGCCCCAAGCTCTGATTGCTGATTTGACGGTTTTATCGAACGCCCGCGCCGCCGTCGCGGGTGTTTTCTTTTGCGAGATTGGCACCCCCAGCGTGTCGCTCGCCATTGCCGCCGATCGCGGTCGAAGTCTTGACGCGAATCAGAAGCTTCGGCATCTCTGTTACGGAGTTTTTCGAATAAGTGCTGATTGGCCGTATTTGGATTAAATCTCTGTTAGTGCATCGCCGCAGCGTTGTGCCGCGATGCATGCAAGGAGTAGGGCGAAATGACGATGACGGCAACCCAGGCAAGGCAGGACGCGGATCACTCCCAGGCTCGCCGTCCGGCCGACGAAGCGATCGCGGCCGATGCGCGCGCGCTTTCCGACCAGTTGAAGGCCATGCGCGAGCGGCTCTTCCCGCCGACGGCGATGAAGACGCTTCGCAGCTTCACCTCGGGCGAGGCGGCCAAGCTGATCGGTGTCTCCGACGGCTATCTGCGCCAGCTTTCGCTTGCCGGCGAGGGCCCACAGCCGGATACGGGGCTCGGCGGTCGCCGGTCCTATTCGCTCTCCGACATCAACGCGCTTCGCCGTCATCTCGCCGAACAGGCGCTGGCCAAGGGCAATGCCGTCAAGGCGCGTAGCTACCTCAAGTGGCGTGACCGGGGAGCAGGCGAGCACCTGCAGGTGATCTCTGTCACCAACTTCAAGGGCGGCTCCGGCAAGACGACCTCGTCGGTGCACATCGCGCAATATCTCGCCATGACAGGCCATCGCGTACTGGCCGTCGACCTCGACCCGCAGGCCTCGCTTTCCGCCCTCTTCGGCTATCAGCCGGAGCTCGACCTCACGGGCAACGACACGCTCTATGGCGCGATCCGCTACGACGCCGAAGCGCGGCCGCTGAAGGACATCATCCGCAAGACCTATTTCGACGGTCTCGATCTTGTGCCCGGCAATCTCGAGCTTCAGGAGTTCGAGCATACGACGCCGCAGGCGCTGAGCGCCCGCCACAATGGCAGCGATGCCGGCCCGCTGTTCTTTGCCCGCGTGCAGACAGCGCTCGCCAGCGTCGCCGATGACTATGATGTCGTCATCATCGATTGCCCGCCGCAGCTCGGTTATCTGACACTCTCGGCCCTTTGCGCTTCGACCTCCGTCATCGTCACGGTGCATCCGCAGATGCTCGACGTCGCCTCGATGAACCAGTTTCTCTACATGACGTCGGATCTCTTAAGCGTCGTGCGCGAGGCCGGTGGCGAGCTGAATTTCGACTTCCTGCGCTATCTCGTCACCCGCTTCGAGCCGAACGACGGGCCGCAGGCACAGATCGTCGGCTTCATGCGCTCGCTGTTTGGCGAGCGGGTGCTGACCTCGGCCATGGTGAAATCGACGGCGGTCTCGGACGCCGGCCTGACGAAGCAGACGCTTTACGAGGTCGGGCGCGAGAATTTTACGCGCGCCACCTACGACCGTGCGGTCGAATCGCTGAACTCGGTCAACGGCGAGATCGAAGCACTCATTCATGCGGCATGGGGGCGCTGATCGAATGGCTGGCAATCGCAAGAACGAACTGCGCGCCCTCTTCTCCGGCAATGTCCAGCCGGCAGGTCCGGCCGCGCCGGCTGATGAAACGCAGCCTGCCACTGCGGCGAGCGCCCAGCCCGCCCAGCCCATGGCCGCCAAGGCACCGCTTGCCGAAGTTCCCCGCGCCGCTTCCGGCGCGATCAAGGCCATGGGCCTTTCTCTCGGCAGCATCACCCGTGAGGCGGAAGAGGCGCGCGCGCTGCGCGAAGCCCTGACGCAGGGCGAGCGTGTCGTCGAGCTCGATCCGGACCTGGTCGATGCCTCCTTCGTCGGCGACCGCCTGACGGATGGCGAAACCGACGACCCGGATTTCCTGGCGCTTGCCGACAGCATCCGCGACAGCGGCCAGCAGTCGCCGATCCTGGTGCGTCCGCATCCGGAGAAGCACGGCCGCTACCAGACGGCCTATGGCCACCGGCGCCTCAACGCCGTGCGTAGCCTCGGCATCAAGGTCAAGGCGATCGTCCGGCCGCTGACCGACGATGAGCTGGTGCTCGCCCAGGGCAAGGAAAACGCTGAAAGGCGCAACCTCTCCTTTATCGAGCGGGCGATGTTTGCCTCCGCGCTTGCCGACCGCGGCTTCGACCGCAAGGTGATCGGCGAGGCGCTCGCCGTGCAGAAGAGCGAGCTGTCGCGTTTGATCCAGGTTGCTGAAGGCGTGCCGCCGGTTATCGCCCGCGCCATCGGCCCGGCGCCGAAGGTCGGCCGTGAGCGCTGGATGGCGTTTGGCGCCCTGCTTGAAGACGAGGCCGCGGTCCAGACCGCGCAGGAGGAGTGCCGCTCACGGCGCTTCCTCGAAGCCGAAAGCGACCACCGGTTCCAGATCCTGTTCACCCGGCTATCGCGCAAGCCGAAGGTGGAAACGGTGAAGCCTGAAACGCTGGTTGACGCCGGCGGACGGGCCTTTGCCAAGCTCAAGCGCGACGGCAAGAACGCCCGCATCGAGTTTGCCGCCGATGTCGATCCCGCCTTCATCGACGAGGTGGCCGAGCTGCTTGCCAAGCATCACGCGGCGTTTGCATCGGGCCGCGAAGGCTGACCGACACCAGCCTCTCTCAAGTTTCCAATCGGGCCTGCGTGACGCCCTCACGCAGGCCCGATTCGTTTTCTCGGTGGTACCGGTAGCAGGTCACCACAGACACCCCTTTCCAGGCGTCGATAGCGCGCCTGTCCAAGAAATATTTTCACGTTGTGGCAAATGGCGACGGAACGCCGCGGTGGCCATTGGCATGCCGGGGGTTGCGCGTGCTTCAGTCCGTGATCGACGAGGTTGGTTACCCCTGGTTTCGGGACGAAACGGGGCGTTGGAAGGGACTTGTTAACCTTCATTTCCTATCGCTTAGAAGGCCCCTCGGCGATGTCTCTAGCTCTTCCAGGACCCATGCGTATTCCCAGGACAAACTTCTCACAGGCTGCTTTGCATGATGCAAACCAGGCGGATTATTTCGATGGTCCGCAGGATGATGCGTTGAGCGGTATGCCCACCCATGAGGCGGCGACCGCCGACCCCTATCAGTTGTACGAGGCGCCCGCAGCGCCCCGCAAGCCGGCCAACCAGCAGACCGAAACCATGAGCCGCGCGACGCGGCTCTATGGGCAGGGCTCTGCCTATGCGCCTGCACAGGTGACGGCGACGACCAGCGAGCCGCTGCCGACCCTCTCAGAGATCGCCGGCCACTACGGTGACTCCACCTGGGAGAGCCATTTCTTCCTGGCACCGAATGTGCGGTTCACCCGCACGCCCGAGCGCGAGTTCATGAAGCGGCGCGCGCCGCAGATGGACGAAAGCGAAGTGGCCTCCGAGGAGGCGCCGGTGCTCGTCGAAACAGACGGGGCAACCGTCGAAGCGACGATGGAGCCTGCGCCGGTTTCCGCCGACGCCGTAGTGCCTGCCGTACCGGTCTTGGCTGACGAGACACCCATGGATGCTGCGGTAGACGACGCGCCGCAGTCTGAAGTGACCCTGCCATCCTACAGCCCGTCCGAACTTTTGCGCATGCTGACCAACCAGCTACCGACCTGGACCGCGGCGCAGAACACGATCGAGCCGCCAATGCTCGATCGCGTCGAGGCTTCGGCTGATGACGGCGTGGCGCTTGTGCCGGTTCTCACGGCGCCGATCGCCGTTTCCGAGCCTGTCGTGGAGGCGCAGTCCGTGACCGCTCCAGAAACGGCTGCCGCCGATCGCGGCGCGGCACAATCGAGTTTCCTCTCCGATTTTGCCTTCTTCGAATTCGGTCCGGCCGAAGACACCGAGGCAGCCGGCGAAGAAATCGCCCACCCGAAGCCTTTTGTCGAGACGCCTGCTCCTTTGCCAATGGTCCCGGTCGTCACGCCCGTTGCCGTCGCGCCGCCGGCACCCGTTCGTCCGGTTGAAATCCGCCGCATGCCGCCGACCGGGATCACCTCGCTGTTCCGCGTCGTCGATGTGCGTGGCGCAAAGCCAGAAGAGATTCCGGCACCGCAATCGCTTGCCGCCGCTGCCGAGGTCGTTGCCGACGTTGCGCCGGTCGCCGTTGCCGCGGAACCCGTGTCCGTCGCCCCAGCTGAAATTGCCGCAGAACGCGTCGAAAGCGAACCGGCACCCGTCGCGTCGAAAGCCGCGATCACCATGCCGGCACAGGTCACCCGCGCGCCGAACACAATGCCGGCGATCGGGGTGGTTGAACGCACATTTGCCGGCGATGCCTACGAGTTTCCGTCCGAGGAGCTCCTGCAGGAGGCGCCCCAAGGTCAGGGCTTCTTCATGACGCAGGAGCAGCTCGAACAGAATGCCGGCCTGCTGGAAAGCGTGCTGGAAGATTTCGGTGTCAAGGGCGAGATCATTCACGTCCGCCCCGGTCCGGTCGTAACCCTCTATGAATTCGAACCGGCGCCGGGCGTGAAATCGTCCCGTGTCATCAACCTCGCAGACGATATCGCCCGCTCCATGTCGGCACTTTCAGCCCGCGTCGCCGTTGTTCCCGGCCGCAACGTCATCGGCATCGAACTGCCGAACGCGACCCGCGAGACCGTCTATTTCCGCGAGCTGATCGAATCCGTCGATTTCCGCAAAACTGGCTACAAGCTGGCGCTTTGCCTCGGCAAGACGATCGGTGGCGAGCCGGTGATTGCTGAACTGGCGAAGATGCCGCATCTGCTCGTCGCCGGCACCACCGGCTCGGGCAAGTCGGTCGCGATCAACACGATGATCCTGTCGCTGCTCTACCGGTTGAAGCCGGAAGAGTGCCGCCTAATCATGGTCGATCCGAAGATGCTCGAACTCTCCGTCTACGACGGCATCCCGCACCTGCTGACGCCCGTCGTCACCGACCCGAAGAAGGCGGTGATGGCGCTGAAATGGGCCGTGCGTGAGATGGAGGACCGGTACCGCAAGATGTCGCGGCTCGGTGTCCGCAACATCGACGGCTACAACCAGCGTGCAGCCGCCGCCCGCGAAAAGGGCGAGCCGGTGATGTGCACCGTCCAGGCCGGCTTTGAGAAGGGCACCGGCGAGCCGCTGTTCGAACAGCAGGAAATGGACCTGGCGCCGATGCCATATATCGTCGTCATCGTCGACGAGATGGCCGACCTGATGATGGTCGCCGGCAAGGAGATCGAAGGTGCGATCCAGCGGCTTGCGCAGATGGCGCGTGCCGCCGGTATCCACCTGATCATGGCGACACAGCGTCCCTCGGTCGACGTCATCACCGGCACGATCAAGGCCAACTTCCCGACCCGCATCTCGTTCCAGGTCACCTCGAAAATCGACAGCCGCACGATCCTCGGTGAACAGGGCGCCGAACAGCTGCTCGGCCAGGGCGACATGTTGCACATGCAGGGCGGCGGGCGCATCGCCCGTGTACACGGTCCCTTCGTCTCCGATCTGGAAGTCGAACACGTGGTCGCGCATCTGAAGACCCAGGGACGCCCGGAATACCTCGAGACCGTCACGGCCGACGAGGAGGAAGAAGAGCCCGAGGAAGAAACGCCGGTTTTCGACAAGAGCGCGCTTGCGTCCGAGGACGGTAACGAACTCTACGACCAGGCGGTCAAGGTGGTCCTGCGCGACAAGAAGTGCTCGACCTCCTACATCCAGCGCCGCCTTGGCGTCGGTTACAACCGCGCCGCTTCGCTGGTCGAACGCATGGAGAAGGAAGGCCTCGTCGGACCGGCGAACCATGTCGGCAAGCGCGAGATCATCTACGGCAACCGCGATCATATGAGCGCACCCGACAACGACGATATGGATTGATTTCGGTCGGTTGGTGTGCCGGCGGACTACTTCGACACTATCGCATTAAAACCAGCGCCGCCGTCGACAAGTTGTTGGCGGCGGCTTTCTTATGCAGATTTCGGTGATAACTTCCCCGCGGCACGGGGCCTTCTACCGTATTTTGGGCGTCACCAATTGGATGATGTGATCCATGCACGCAGCAGGGCAGCGCCGTCATGGCGCAACGATTTGGTGCAGTCTTGCGCTCGCCATTGTCCTTCATGCCATCGTCATCCTGGCACTCTGCTTCGTTCCTGAACCTGAGGCCCCAATTCCTTTCCCGGAGGAAAGCGTCGCCGTTGAAATAGTGAAACTGCCGACGGTTGCTGCGGAAACAACCAAGCCCAGGTCCGGTGCTTCTCACGTCGGTGAGGCAGTTGCGCAAGAAGCCGCGCCCGAACGGGCCGTACCGGCGGCGACATTGCCGGACGTGCAGCCGGCAATTCAAGCCAAGCGGTTCTTTTCGGCGGCAATTCTCGCCGACCCGCGCAGCAAGCAGGCGCTGAAGGGGCTCTCCCAGCTCGCGGCGGATGAACGCATTGTCCAGATTTGCAATCTCGAGGCTATGGAGCAGGTTCATCGCTGGCGAGTTGATTTCAAACCGGATTTTCTCGTTGCCTACGCTATGGCGGATATCCGATTGGTAGGTACGAACCTCCGCGCCGATGGTGCTGCATTTTGCAGCAACGACCGCTGGTACAACATTAAGTTCGACTGCGAAGCTGCCCCGGATATCAAGCGTCGTCGCGTTCGAATTTCAGATGGGCGATGAGATTCCTGAGAGTGAATGGGAGGGGCACTTCCTCTCCGCTGGCACCAAAGCCCGCTGATCGCGGCAGTGGTCGACGTCCGACCGCTTGGTGCGTGCTTTGGCCCTATCCCACGGGAAGCTGGCTGCGGGGCGGATCAAGCCGAGGCTGTCCCGCCTTTTGGGTGACCTGCGCGGCAGCAGTGCTTGAGCATCTTGCCGGATCCGCAAGGGCAAGGGTCGTTGCCGCGCAGTTGCAGGCGGCCAATCAGCGGCAATAGCGCCGCGGAGGGGAGGATCCCTGAAATCAGGATCGCCAATCTGGCAGACATGCCGGGAATGACTAGCCGTCGGCGGGCTTTGAAGCCGCGCCAAGCGCAGTTCGCCACGTATTCCGGAGTGGCTTTCGGCAAAACCTTGAACAATGCAGCCCTGTTGGCGCCTGATTTTTCAAGGAATTCGGTCGACACCGGCCCCGGCGCGACGCAGGTCACCGTTACACCCGTCTTCCGCGTCTCCTGGTACAACGACTCGGAAAAGGAACGCACGAACGCCTTGCTCGCGTAATACATGGCCATGTACGGGCCGGGGGTGAAGCTGGCCACAGAGGCGAGGTTGATAACGCCGCCACGGCCTCGCTCGACCATGCCCGGCAACAGGTGCAATGTCAGGTCAGCGAGGGCACGGATATTGACGTCGATCATTCCAACCTGGTCGGCAATCGGCAAAGCGGTTGCCGCGCCACGCAGGCCATAGCCGGCGCTGTTGACGAGGACGTCGCAGAGAAGGCTTTCCCGCGCGAGGAACTCTTCGAGAATCGTCTTCGCATCGTCGGCGGTGAGATCGACTGGTAGGGAGAATGCCTCGCCGCCCGCCTGCTTGATGGAGGATTCCACGGCGTGCAGCCCCCCAAGTGATCGTGCGACCAATACGACAGGTGCACCATCTCGCGCGGCAAGCTCGGCAATGGCTCTGCCTATGCCTCGTGACGCTCCGACTACAACAATTGCGAGTCGTGGTTTTTGATCCGATATCATGCTGACGGTTCCGGCGCCGTGCTTGGCAGGATTTGAGCAGCGGAAAGGCTAGCCACCTCGTCAGCGATCTCCCCGTTCAGTATTTCCTCGAAACGAGCCAATGCGCGCGCGACATTGGCGCCGTCCATGACGCGGTGGTCGTAGTGAATGCGTACGGTGACCGATCCGTCTTCGCCGATCGGGCCATAGTTGAAGATCGTCGTGAGCGGCGTCAGCGGATTGAGCGACTCGGCACCCAGGCCGGAATAGACCGACAACTGGAAAGTCCCGAATCGGTGGCCCCGCTGACGTCCCATGTTGAGGCCGAGCCACATCAACAACCTCCGCAGCGGCGCGGGCAAGCGCGCAATTTTCAGCGCACGCCGGAATTCCCTGATCTCAAGAACGGGACGGGATCGAGCCTCCTGAAGCAGGGCGCTCAACTCGGGGATCGACCGCTGCTCGGGTGTCTTGATCGTACTGAGAAGCACAACCCGTTCACCTTCGTGTTCGCGCTCGTGCGCCACGGACGCGACGCTTCCCGGGTACTCATAGAGTTGCGATCTTGGCAGCTTGACATAGGCCCGGCGGAGCTCCGGTGTCTCCTTGGAAAGTAGCCCGTACCCCTTGAGGAACAGCACTGTCCAGGAGGGGCGTTCCGTCTGGCTCGTCCTGGCTTCCTGCAATCCACTGATATTCATCTGTCGCTGTACCGTGACCCGCGGCACGGCGATCGAAAATCGCATCAGATCCCCGACAAGGCGTCGTGCCGCAGAAAGCTTGACCGGTCGGCCTCGCATCGTGCCACCTCTAGTAAAGATAAGGTATAATGCGCTTGGTCCTGTCCATGTAGGCGCGATACTCAGGACCGAAGAATTCCAGCATCAGGCGCTCCTCCTTGTCCACACGCAGGAAAAAAAGCACGGCGAAACCAGCGACTCCCAAGAGGCCCGCCACCCAGTTCGACAGCAGAAACATCTGGCCGATCGCCATGAGCAGGAAGCTTGTATACATCGGATGGCGCACGACGGCATACGGGCCCTTGCTGATCAGTTGATGCTTTTCGCGGATTTCCAGCGAGATCGACCAGTTTCGGCCGAGTTCCTTGTGGGTGCGACGGAACGTCCACAGAGCCAAAGCAAAGATCAGGCCCCCAAGCCCCACCATCCAGGCATGCGCGGGATAGTCGGCAAATGCGGGAATTCCTGTTGCAACGTAGAACCCAGGCAAAATCGCAAGGCCTAGTAAAGCGGCAGCCAAGCCAATCGTATCGGTCACCGAGCGGCGGCTGCTCATCACCCGCACACGCTTTGCACGGCGCTCGAATGGGTAACGAACCACATACCAGGCAACGATGCCTATGACCCACACGATTTCGCCAATGGAAGCGACAGACATGTTCACGTTGATTCACCTAAGCTTTTGTTGGGCTTCTGTACGCCGCAACGGCAAAGGACGAGACTGCCATGCGCCGCTTCGACCTGACAAGGTGCTAAAGTTGAGGAGTGCGCGCCAAGGCTGATGTCGGCTCGACCATGAGGGGCGCTGGTCGTAGCCAACGATGGCGCATCTGACCCTTGGTCGCCTGATAGCCGAGGAGTCTGTGCCCTCGTCAGCCTACCCGCCATTCATCTCGCGTAGCCTTGTGATGAATTGCTGGGGCCTGAGCCAGATGCCCGGTGTCTTGTATCCCATGGAACGCGCGATATCGGCCACAAACGCGTTGCAGTTGTAGAGCGACGCATGCCAGAACTTGGCTTCGGCCTTGAGTTTTCGGATTTTGGCGACGACGTCTCTGTACTCCGGTTCGGTCAACATGACGCGCCAGCTCGCAGACCTGTATCGGTCCTCAAGGTCACCGTCGCTCACGCCCGTCTCGGCCGGGACGGGGAGAACATGGCCCAGCACGTAGGGAGCGGTGTCGTTTGTTGCAGGAGCAAGTCCCGCCACTTCCGGATTGACCATCGCTCCCGACTTGGTCAGGCGGCCAAAAACCACATAGGAATGGCCGTAACTGAGCGCATAACGCGAGCGGAATTCGATGAAGTAGCCCTGATCGCGCTGTTGCGATGGGCTGCCCGCAACGCTTGAGACATAGCGTGGCTGCGGGCCCTTGTCTTGCGATTGGCACGCCGTAACCGCCATGGCGGCTAAGACGACGAACGGAATGCGACCTAGTACACGCGTCATTACTGCGCCAAATCTCCCGAATTCCAATGGGCACTTGAACTTGCCGCCTGGGCTTATCGATCCACGCGCCACGACGCATGGCCAAGGCGGCCACGATCATTCAGGGCGGGGAGGACCGTGAGATCCTCCCCGAATTAGCGTCAGTCACTATTTGTAGACGGGCGCCGGTTCTTCGGCCACCGGTGGCGGGGCCTTGCCTTTGCCTTTGCCGATTGTTCCGCAAGCGGAGAGGCTGGCAACGGAAAGCAACGCAACTGCTACGATTAGAATTCTGCTCATCAATATTTCCTTCCCTCTGTGATCGGAATGGTTATTCGAAGGCAACATTCATAGTATTAGTGGCATTTCGAGATTCGGCCTAGTGCGGAAAGGGCACACTCGTCAGTCGGATTATCGTTACCAAACTTTGAAGATTTAAATGCATGTCGGCCTTACCCCAATACCGCACTCAGATAGAGTACATCATCAAATGATCAATACCGGAGTTCCAACAGGCGTCCGCGCGTAGAGATCAACGATATCGTCGTTCGTAAGTCGGATGCAGCCGTTGGAAACCGCCTGCCCTATGGTCCAAGGTGCGTTCGTGCCGTGGAGGCGGAACTTGGTATCCTGACCGTTGCGATAAAGGTATAGGGCTGAGGCCCCCAACGGGTTGTGGGGACCGCCGGAAACTCCACCGGCGTATTGCGCCAGCTCCGGCTTGCGTCTGATCATGCTTGCGGTCGGCGTCCATGACGGCCATTCGGCCTTTCGGCCGACAACGGCCTGGCCTTTGAGGGTAAGGCCCTCCTCTCCGACGCCTATTCCGTAGCGCATCGCCCATCCACCATCTTCGATCGAGTAGAGGTAGCGTTGCGTAGTGTCCACAACAATCGTTCCGGCTGGCTCGTTGCCGTCGTATCGGACGTGTTGTTTTCGGTAGCGGCGATCGACGCCGGGCGTTCCGCCATACAGGGATGGAAACGAAACGCGCGGCCAACTTGAACTGCACCCGGCCAACAGCCCAAGGCTGCCGATGACCAGGAATCTCCGTGTAATGCGGTGATTGTCCATCTTTACCTGCTGAGAAAAATGGTGCGCCCCGATTCGTTTTTTAGCATTACAATATTCTCTGTCCAAGTTCCAATGAACTACACCCGGCAACAGGATAGATAATGACACTCCAGGTTTTTCACCCGCGTTCCGGGTGAATTGGACAGAAAGGACTGTATATCTGGAAAGAGGGCCTGGGTGCAGTGCATGAATCGGGTAAAAAAATATCGCGATTCTTGTGTGTTGCTGCTGCTGTTTGATTGGAAGATCGGGGCTTCGAGTGCATTTCATGGAATGACTTGCGATGTCGCGCGCGCTGGATTGGTCGAAAGCTAAACGTTAGGAATGACAGTATGAATCTAGGCTTCGCTGGGAAGGTTGCGCTTGTGACGGGCGCCGGTTCCGGAATTGGCGCAGCCGTGTGCCGGCAACTCGCTGCTGAGGGAGCGGAAGTAGTTGCTGCGGATGTTGACGCTGCCGCCGTGCGCCTGGTTGCCGAAGAAATTCGCGCGAACGGGGGCAAGGCCCACGATGTCGCGGCCGATGTCGCCGATCCCGCCGCGGTGGAAAAGCTGGTGGCGTTCGCCGTGCAGACCTGTGGTGGTCTGCATCTGGCGGTCAACAACGCCGGCATCGAAGGCATCCGCAAGGCGACAGCCGACTATCCACTCGATGGCTGGCATGCATTGATGAACGTGAACTTGCATGGCGTTTTCTACTGTATGAAGTACGAGATCGCGGCCATGGTGGCGCAAGGTGGGGGCGCCATCGTCAACACGTCTTCCATTCTGGGCTCAGTCGCGCTGCCGACCGCTGCCGCCTATACGGCCGCCAAGCACGCAGTGGTTGGGCTGACGAAGGCGGCCGCGATCGAGTATGCCCGAGCTGGGGTTCGCATCAATGCCGTGGCGCCTGGCTGGATCGACACGCCGCTCTCTTCAGAGAATGCGGACGTGGCAAGCAGTAGACGCATGATGTCGCTGCAACCAATGGGACGTCGCGGTACGCCAGACGAGGTAGCGGCTCTGATCTGTTTCCTGTTGTCGGAGCAGGCGAGTTTCATCACCGGAAGCGTTCACCTCGTAGACGGCGCCTATACTGCTCACTGAGCTAGCTGCATCTCTCAATCGTTGAAAAATTGATGCCCCGCTGGTCAAGGCCGGTGCCGCTAGCGGCGACCGCGCCTTTTCTGCATGCGTATCATCCAAAATAAAAACGTTTTTATTTTCCTTGAAAACGTTTTTATTGGCTGCTACCTCTAATCTCCAGGAGAAGGCCGGGGCCTGGGAGGGTGCATGGCGACTGAGATCCACAGGGTGCGGCGCACACCGACGCCGACAATCAAGACCTTGGCCGAGATGACGGGCTATTCCATCGCCACGATCTCGAAGGCGCTGCGCGAATCTCCCGTGGTCGCCCCGGCGACAAGAGACATCATCTACAAGGCGGCACGCGAGGTCGGTTACCAAGCCAACGCGCGCGGGATGGCGCTTCGCACCGGCAAGAGTTTTCAAGCCGCCGTGCTGATGCCGGTCACTGCCGCGCGTGACTACGAGTGGGACGGCGTCGAGTACACCCAGACCTTGAGCGGCATCAGCCAGGCGCTCGATGGCACGGACTATCGCATGTCCGTGCATGTCATCCGCGATGCGGCCGATGGTGCTGAAGCCGCGCGCCGGATCGTCGATCAGGGGCTGGCCGATGGCCTGATCTTCTCTGGCATTCTCGCCGAAGACCCGCGCATCGATCTGCTCGTTGCCGAGCATTTCCCCTTCGTCTCGATGGGGCGCTGCCACAAGGATCTCGACTATGCCCATGTCGACATCGACAACGAATGGGCCGCCCATGCGGCGACCGCGCGACTGATCGCCGGTGGCCACCGTCGCATTGCGCTTGTCAATCCGGAGCGGCGGCTCTCGTACGCGATCGACAGGATCGACGGTTTTGTCCGGGCGTTCCGCGAGGCGGGTCTCGATGCGCCGGTGGAACTGATCGCCGAGGGCGACCTCTCGACCCATTTCGGCCGGAAGACGGTGATCGACTTCCTGCAGCTCGACGATGCCCCGACCGCTTTTGTCTGCATCAACGAATCCACAACGCTCGGCGTGCTCTCGGGACTTGGCAGCCTTGGCCGCCAGGTCGGCGTCGATGTCGACGTCATCGCCTATGACGACATCAATGTCAGCGCCTACTTCACGCCGCCGATCACCACCTTCTACCAGCCGATCGAGGTGCTCGGCCGCACGCTCGGACAGTTCCTGCTGCGCCGCATGGAGGGGGAGGACCCTGGGGCGTTGCGGCAGGTCTTCAGGCCGACGTTGATCGCGCGGCAGCCTGACAATCTCGGCGGCCGCCTGAGCCAAAGCTAATTATCCAAGGAGGAGAACCATGAAAAAACTGATGATTGCCCTGGCTGTAGCAGCCCTTGCTTCGAGCGTGTCTCACGCCGCCGATCTCGGCGGCAAACTGCTGAAGGTCGGCTCCGACACGACCTCGCCACCGATGGAGAGCATCGATCCGGCGACCGGACAGGTCGTCGGCTTCGATGTCGATGTGGTCAACGCCGTCTGCGCCAAGATCAACTGCCAGGCCGAATTCGTCACGACTGGCTGGGACGGCATCTTCGCAGCCCTCGACCAGGGCAGCTTCGACCTCGTCGCGTCGGGCGTCTCGATCACCGAGGAGCGCAAGAAGGCGATGGATTTCTCGGATCCCTACATCGTCAACAGCCAGGCGGTGCTGATGCGCGTTGAAGACCAGGGCATCACGCTCGACCGCTTCAAGGACGCCGGCAGAAAGCTTTCCGCCCAGGCGAACACGACAGATGCCCAGGTTGCCGAGGGTGTCGTCGGCAAGGAGAACGTCGCCGCCTACGATACCTTCAGCGCCGCGATCATCGCGCTCAAGAACAAGGACGTCGACGGCGTCGTCATCAACGGCGCCAATGCGGCCGCCTACGAACGCGAATTCGCCGGGGAGCTCGTCGTTGCGATCAAGGACCTTGAATCCGATCCGCTCGGTCTCGTCTTCCGCAAGGGCGACGAAAACGTTGCGGCCTTCAACGAGGGCCTGAAGATGATCAAGGACGACGGCACGCTCGACCAGCTCGTCAACAAATACTGGGGCCTCAAGTAAGCTCACAATGCCGATCGGACCCGGAGCGCGTGCTCGCACTCCGGGTCTTCCGTCTGTCTACTATGCCCCGGAGGAATGAATGTCGTTCCTGAGAAGCGTGCGTCCGAGCAATCTCATCATCCTGACCGCGCTGCCCTTCATCATCTATCTCTTCATTTCCTCCGGCGACTACCAACGCTCGCTGAGAGCGATCCTCGGTGTCGAAAACGGCTCGTCGGCCTTCGTGCCGGGCTTTCTGGCGCTGGCGATCGCGTTTGCGTCAGGGATCACTTTGCTCGTTTTCTCGCGCGCCAAGGCGCCGCGTCCGCGACTGGCCAATGTCGCAGCCGTGCTCAATCTTGCCGCGGCGGCCGTCCTCGTCATCGGCCACAACATCCATCCCTTCGTCGCATCCGTCGTTGCCAACGGTGTCGATCCGTTCAAGTCGACACTGATCGCCAAGGGCGTGACGCCACGGCAATTGACCGAGGCGGCCGATCTGATGGTGCGTGGCGTCGAAGCGTGGCTGTTCCCACTTTATTTCGCGGTTACCGTGATCGGCCTCGGCCTTTTCTTCCTGAGCAAACGTTCAGGCTCAGCGCCTGACGACCGGGTGCGGCGCCTTGCCCGCTGGATCCTCGGTATTGTCAACGGTGCGGGTCTGGTCTTCGTCTTCTTCTTCGCCCACATCGCATTTGCCGCGGGCGTCGCGACCACCATCCGTGCGGCGATAGCGGCCTACATCCTGGCAGCGCTGATGGGCCTTGTCTGGGTCGGGTTGCTGCAACTCAGATCGACGGTCAGGACCAGCCTCTACTTCGCCATTGCTACGCTGGTGCTGGCGCTGGCCGCCGGCTGGTTCCTGCTGCAGCCGCGCGATACCTACGTGCTCGCCGGCACGCTTGGGGGCAAGGTCGGCATCGTCACCAACACACCGGCGGGCCTGATCGGCGCCGTGCGTTTCGGCCAGTATGACGGCGCGCCGCAAGCGGAGACCCCGGTGCGCACCTTTGTCGGCCCAACCGAGGCGCTGGCCTCGATCGCCAAGGGCGAGGGCGTTTCGGCAGCACTGCTGCCGGCAGCCTCCGCGCCAGCCGACATGCCCGTGCTCTGGAAGACCGAAGCACTGAACGACCGCGATCGGGCAGCGGGTGTCACCGTTGCCGTGCTTGCCATCATTCTTGGCCTGCTGACCTTCGGCGGCTACCTGCATCAGCGCCACCCGCTGGCGATCGGTTCGGAATTCATCGTCGATACGATCCGCGGCATCCCCATGCTTGTGATCGTGCTCTATGTCGGCCTGCCCTTGAGCGGCGCGCTCAAGGATGCGACCCAAGGCGTGCTCGACCCGCCGAACCTGATGCGCGGCATCGTCGCGATGGCGCTTGCCTACTCGGCCTATCTCGCCGAAATCTTCCGCTCGGGCATCAACGCCATTCCGGTCGGCCAGGTCGAGGCGGCGCGCAGCATCGGCCTCAACCGCTGGCAGACGGCACGCCTCGTCGTTCTGCCGCAGGCCTTCCGCATCATCATTCCGCCGCTCGGCAATGAACTGATCGCGATCCTCAAGGACACGTCGCTGCTGTCGATCCTGTCGATCCGCGACATCACCCAGCGCATGCGCGAGTTCCAGTCGGCAAGCTTCCTGCCGTTCGCGCCCTATAACTCGGCGGCGATCTTCTACATCTTCCTGACGCTGGCTGCCGCCAGCCTCGTCAACATGATCGAGCGGAAATATGACATCAAGCACCGCTAGACATCGCACCGTGCTGATTACAGGCGCTTCCCGCGGGCTCGGGGCAGAACTGGCGCGGATCTATGCCGAGGACGGCTGGCGCGTTCTCGGCTGTGCGCGGGGGTCCATTCCGCGCACGGACGAAACGGATCGGTTTCACCTGGATGTCGCCGACCCCGCCTCGATCGAGGCTGTTGGACGGGCGCTTCAGGGCGTGGCGATCGACGTGCTGATCAACAATGCCGCCGCGCGCGGCGACACGGGCGGCCTTCCAACGCTTGAGACGGACGACTTTCTCACTGTCATGCGCGTCAACGCGCTGGCGCCGCTTCTGGTGACGCGGGCGCTTCTTGCCAGCCTTAAGGATGGAGAGCGTCGGGTCGTCGCCAACATCAGCAGCCGCGCCGGCTCACTCGCCGAGGGCACGCTCGACGACGACGACGGCGACTACGCTTATCGCTGCTCGAAGGCGGCGCTGAACATGGCGACGGTCAAGCTCGCCCAGGATCTGAAGGGCGACGGGATTTCGGTGCTGTCGCTGCATCCCGGCTGGGTGCAGACGGATATGGGTGGCAGCGATGCCGTCGTTTCGGTGGCAGCGAGCGCTGCCGGGCTGAAGGCGATCATCGACAGGGCAGATATGGCCGATAGCGGCAGTTTCCGCGCCTATGACGGGCGGCGGGTTTCGTGGTGACAGGACGGGCAGAGACAATGGCAGAGAGAGATTTGAGAACCGAGCAGGAATTGGCGACGATCCGCGCCTGGCTCAGCGACACCTACGGCATCGAGGCGAGCCTCTCGCCGCTGCCGGGCGAGCACGATCTCAACTACCGGGTCTCGGACGTTGACGGACAGGAATACCTGCTGAAGCTGCACGCGACCTGCGACGCCGACGAGCTCGACATGCAGGTGGCGGTGCTGGAACATCTTGCCGCCAAGGCATCCGATCTGTCGGTCTCACGCGCGTTTCGCGATCGCTCCGGCGCCGTCACCAGCAAGATCGAGCTTCGCGGCCCGCGCACGGCGCGGCTACTCTCATGGCTGCCGGGCGACATCTGGGCGAAGGCGCCGCTGCGCGACGCGGCGAGCGCCGAAAGCCTCGGACGGTTGCTGGCTGGTCTTGATCGCAGCCTCGAAGGCTTCACGCACGCTGGCACCAAGCGGCTCTATGCTTGGGACATCGGCCGGGCCGACATGCATCGCAAACACTTGGAACTGATCGACGGCCCGGACAAGCGCGCGGCGGTCGACGCGATCCTTGATCATTTCGCTTTGGCTGTCCTGCCTCGCCTTGCGACCTGCCCGATGCAGGTCATTCACAACGACGCCAACGACTACAATGTGCTGCTCGACGGCCAGGGCCAGGTCAGCGGCCTGCTCGACTTCGGCGACATGGTCGAGACCTGGCGCGTGATCGAAATCGCCGTCGCGTCGGCCTACGCGCTGATTGGATCCGCGGATCCGGTCGGGACCATTGCGGCACTCGCGGGAGCCTATCATCACGTCAATCCGCTGAGTGAAACCGAAGTCGAACTGGTCTTCGATCTCGTGCTCACACGCTACGCCGTCAGCATGTGCATGGCGGCCAAGCAGATCCGCGAGAACCCCGAGAATACCTACCTGCTCGTCAGCCAGGAGGATGTCTGGCGCGAACTGAAACGTCTCCGGAGCGAGAACCGGGCGATCGCCATTGCCCGCATCCGCGATGCCTGCGGTTTGGCGCCGCTTCCGCATGCGGCCGCGGTCGTCCGTTGGCTCGAGAAGAACGCGCACGATTTTGCGCCGATGGTACGTCCTGACGTCGCTAAGCCGAAGGTCGCTGTGTTCGACTTCTCCGCATCCGCCCCGGAGGCCGCGCGATGGGCGAGCCTCGATGCCGCAGAAGCCGAGGCGCGCATAGCCGCGCAGATCGGCAGCGAGCGTGCGGCCTTTGGCATCGGTCTTTATGGCGAAGACCGGGGCATCTATCAGGGTGAGGCTTACGAAACATCGGTGGAAGGCGCGCGTCGCTCGGTACATCTCGGCGTCGACATCTTCGCGCCGGCGCACGAGCCGGTTTCGGCACCCTTCTCCGGCAAGGTCGCCTTCATTCACGATGACGCCGTCCCCTACGGTTTCGGCCCGACCGTGCTGCTCGAGCATGAGATCGATGGTGGTGTCTGCTTCTGGACGCTCTACGGCCACCTGTCACGCGAAAGCGTCGCCAAGCTCTCCGTGGGGCAGGCGATCGCCAAGGGCGAGGTCTTCGCCGCCTTGGGCGCGGCCGAGGAAAATGGCAACTGGGCGCCGCATCTGCATTTCCAGATCGTCACCGATCACCTCGGCCTCGGCGGTCAGATGCATGGCGTCGGCGTGCGCGACCAGTGGCAGGTATGGCGCGAAGTGAGCCCGGATCCGAGCGTGGTGCTCGGTCTCTCCGTGCCAGTTTCGGTGATCGTGCCGCGCGGCAAGGAATTCCTTGTGCGTGAGCGCCATCGTCGCATCGGCCGGTCGCTCAGCATCGCCTATAGCGCTGCACCCCTGAAAATTGTCGGCGGCGAGGGCGCGCGCCTGATCGACGAGGAGGGCACACGCTGGCTCGACATGGTCAACAATGTCTGCCACGTCGGCCATTGCCATCCGCGCGTCGTTAGGGCGGCGCAAGCGCAGATGCAGCGGCTCAACACCAATTCGCGCTATCTGCACGATTCTCTGGTCGAGTACTCACGCCGGCTTGCCGAGCAGTTCCCGGAGCCCTTGAACGTCTGCTTCTTCGTCAATTCCGGCAGCGAAGCAAACGACCTCGCCATCCGCTTGGCGCGTGCCTATACCGGCAACCGCGACATCATCACCGTTGACCACGCCTATCACGGCCATCTGTCGAGCCTGATCGACGTCAGCCCCTACAAGTTCGCCGGCAAGGGCGGGGAAGGGCAGCAGGCGCATGTGAAGGTCGCCGAGATGCCCGACCTTTATCGCGGGCGTTACCGCTACGGTGATGAGCACGCGGGCAGGAAATATGCCGAGGACGTGCGTAACCAGGTGGCAGCACTTGCGGCCGATGGTCGTCGCCCTGCACTGTTCTTCAGCGAGGGCATTCTCGGAACCGGCGGGCAGTTGACACTGCCGGAAGGCTATCTCCGGGAAGCCTATGCACATGTGCGCGCGGCCGGTGGCCTCTGCCTTGCCGACGAGGTGCAGGTCGGTTTCGGCCGCGTCGGCAGTCATATGTGGGCGCACGAGCTGCAGGGCGTGGTGCCCGACATCGTCACCATGGGCAAGCCGATCGGTAACGGCCACCCGATGGCCGCCGTCGTCACCACAGAGGCGATCGCCGCCTCGTTTGCCAACGGCATGGAGTATTTCAACACCTTCGGCGGCAACCCGGTTTCGGCCGAAATCGGCCTTGCCGTGCTCGATGTCATCCGCGACGAGCGGCTGATGCATCATTGCCGGGTCGTCGGCGACCGGCTGATGGATGGCGCGCGGGCGCTCGCCAGCAAGCATGCGATCATTGGCGACGTCCGCGGCCACGGTCTCTTCAACGGCATCGAACTGGTGCGCGATCGCGAGACATTGGAGCCGGCAGCACGCGAACTCGATTTCGTCATCGCCGAGATGAAGCGGAAATATCGGATCCTGCTCAGCAGCGAGGGGCCGCACCACAATGTGCTGAAGGTTAAGCCTCCGGCGCCCTTCAGCGCCGAGGATTGCGACCGCTTCCTCAACGCGCTCGATGAAACGCTCGGACGTCTAAGCGTCTGAGACAAAAGACTAAAAACGGCCGCCCCGAGCGGCCGCTTTTTATTGCTTACGGCCCTCAACAGCAAAATCGGATCGACGCAATTTTCTGCTTTACAAGAAAGTTAAACGTTTTTATCGTGCATATAAACGTTTAACTAAGCGCATAGCTCGTGCCGGTGGCCTCTGCTAAGCGCTTGCCGGCAGGGAGGGCCCGTTGGCAGCGATCCGTATCGAAAATTTGCGCAAAGGCTTTGGTTCGCTCGAAGTCTTGAAGGGTATCAACCTCGATATCGCCGACGGCGAGTTCGTGTGCTTCCTCGGCCCGTCGGGTTGCGGCAAGAGCACGCTGCTTCGCTCCATTGCCGGGCTTGAGGATCTGGATGGCGGCTCCATCCGCCTCGGCGAGCGCGACATCACCGACGTCTCCTCGGCCAAGCGCGACATCGCCATGGTCTTCCAGAACTACGCACTCTATCCGCACATGAACGTGCGCAAGAACTTGTCCTTCGGCCTGGCGCTGAACGGCATGAAGCGCGACGAGATCGACCGCCGCGTCGACAATGCCGCCGACATCCTGCGCATCAAGGAGCTGCTTGCCCGCAAGCCGCGCCAGCTTTCCGGCGGTCAGCGCCAGCGCGTGGCGATCGGCCGCGCCATCGTGCGCGAGCCGAAGCTGTTCCTGCTCGACGAGCCGTTGTCGAACCTCGATGCCGGCTTGCGCGTCACCATGCGCGTCGAGCTTGCGGCACTGCATGAACGTCTCGGCGTGACGATGATCTACGTGACCCACGACCAGGTCGAGGCGATGACGCTGTCTGATCGTGTCGTGGTGCTCGACAAGGGCAAGGTCAGCCAGTTCGGTACGCCGCTCGAACTCTTCTACCAGCCGGCCAATCTGTTCGTTGCCGGCTTCATCGGTTCGCCGCGCATGAACTTCGTCACGACCGAAGTGACCGGGCAGGTCGATACATCGGTGACGCTCAACGGCGGCGGTCTCGCCCATCCGCTCAAGCTCGAGATGCTGGCCGCAGCCCCGATTGCCAAAGCCAAATCCGTCACGCTCGGCATTCGCCCCGACAAGATCGAGCTGGTCTCGGCCGAAGAAAGCCATCTCGTCGGCGACGTGCGCCTGGTCGAGCGGCTAGGCACCGAAAGCCACGTCCATATCAGCCTTGAGAACGGCGGCGACATGACCGCTGTCGTCCGCGGCACGCATCCGGTTTCCGCCCGCGAGCGCGTGCACCTGCGCCTGCCGGCAGAACATTGCCATCTGTTCGACGGCGACGGCCAGGCGGTCGCGCGCAGGCTCGATGCCGAGACGCAGGCGCTGATCAATCAGGAAAAGGCGCAGCGGGTCGCGTAACCCGAATGAGGAGGAGAAGCATGCTCAACAGGAAGTCCATCATCGGCTCGCTGATGGTTCTGGCAATGGCCGGAGCCGCCACGGCCCGCGCGGAAGAAGTGCTGCGTTTTGCAACCTGGGACACGGACGAAAGCCTGGCGATCCAGCAGGAAATCGCCAAGAAGTTCGAAGAAAAGCACCCGGGCGTGAAGGTCCAGGTCGAGCCCTATGCGGATGGTTACGATCAGAAGCTGATCGCCGCGTTCGGCGCCGGCAACCCGCCTGACGTTATGTATATGTGGAACTTCCCGCAATACTACACGTCGCTGAAGCCGCTGGACGATCTGATCGCCAAGGATGCGGCCGAGCTCAAGCCGGACGACTTTCCGAAGGGCCTGATGAACACTGTTCGTGTCGAGGGCAAGACCTACGGCATGCCGTCGGGCTTCACCACCCAGGTGGTGTTCTACAACAAGGACATGTTCGCCAAGGCCGGCGTCGAGGAGCCGAAGGACGGCTGGACCTGGGACGACCTGCGCGCCAAGGCGGCCAAGTTCCGCGACGAGCCGAACAAGGTCTATGGCTTCGCCGTCGACGCCAAGCCGGACCCCTATGACTTCGAACAGTTCCTCTGGTCGAACGGTACCAAATACATCTCCGACGACGGCAAAAAGATCGACGGCTACATGAACAGCGATGCGGCAGCGCAAGTGCTCGACATGTTCGCCGACATGGCCAAGAAGCAGGAAGCGATCACGCTGAACCTCGGCGACGACACAACCGGCAGCACGCTCTTTAAGGGCGGCAAGATCGCCATGTTCCAGAGCGCCATGTGGTCGAAGTCCGGCATCGATGCTTCAGGCATCAAGTATGGCGTCGCGTCGCTGCCGAAGTTCGGCGACAAGACCGCCCATTCGGCGCTCGGCGTCTCGGCGATCTCGATCGCCAAGGACGCGACCCATCCGGATCTCGCCTGGGAATTCGTCAAATTCTTCTCCTCACCCGAAGCTGTCGCCATGCGCGTCAACGACCTGCCGGTGCGCACCAGCGTTGCGGAAGAAAAGGGCATGACCAAGGACCCGATCTACAAGCCCTTTTTCGACATTCTCGCGACCTCGAACACCGAGACCCACGCGTTCCTGAAGAACGCCAACTGGGGCAAGGTCCAGGACAATCTCGCTCGCGCAATCGAGGCGACGATGATCGACCAGGGTAACGCCAAGCAGCATCTCGACGATGCGGTCAACCGCTCGAAGCGGCTGATGAAGTAAGAAAAGGGAGTACGGGGAGATGGATATGACCTATGCCGGTGCAGAGCCAAAGGTGGCAAGGCGCAAGCGCTCCGCCATCGCGCGCTATGCAGCGCCCTATCTGTTCATCTCCCCGTGGATCCTCGGGTTCCTGTTCTTCACGCTTGGTCCGCTCGTCTTCTCGCTGACGATGAGCTTCTACGACTGGCCGGTTGTCGGCGAGCGCAGCTTCGTCGGGCTCGAAAACTATCGTTCCATGCTGTTCGAGGACCCGCAGTTCTGGGAAAGCCTGTGGATCACGGTGAAGTTTGCGGCGATCTATGTGCCGTTCAACATCGTCATGTCGTTCCTTTTGGCGCTGATGCTGCATCACATCACCTTTGCCAGCGGCTTCTTCCGCACCGCCTTCTACCTGCCGAGCGTCATTTCCGGCGTCGCCCTGGTGACGATTTGGAGCTGGATCTACAGCAGGGAATACGGTCTTCTGAATTTCATGCTGTCCTTCGTCGGCATCGACGGACCGAACTGGCTCGGCGATCCGAACCTTGCGATCGTCGCAATCATCATCGCCAGCCTCTGGGGCCTCGGCGGCACCATGCTGATCTTGCTCACCGGCCTGAAAGCCATCCCGAAGGAACTCTACGAGGCGGCGACCGTCTCCGGCGTTCCCGGCTGGGCGCAGATGGTGTTCATCACCCTGCCGATGCTCGGTCCGATGCTGCTCTTCACTTTCATTACCTCGATCATCTCGGCCTTCCAGCAGCTGACGATCGCGCTTCTCTTGACCAAGGGCGGACCGCTCGGCTCCACCTATTTCTTCGCCATGTACATCTACGACAACGCCTTCAAGTACTTCGACATGGGCTACGCCGCCGCCGGCTCCTGGGTGATGTTCATCATCGTGCTCATGCTCAGCCTCGGCGTCATGCGCTGGTCGGCCGCCTGGGTCTATTACGAAGGCGAAGTTCGCCAGAACGATGGAGAGAACAATGCGTAAGACGCTGCTCTATTCCACGCTCATCCTGCTCTCGGCGCTGTTCATCGCGCCGTTCTACTGGACCTTCATGACGGCGATCAAAAGCTCCGCCGAGCTTTACCAGTTCCCGCCGGTCTTCTGGCCGTCCGAATGGCATTGGGAGAACTTTGCCGCCGCCTGGAACAAGCAGCCATTCGGCACCTACCTCACCAACTCACTGATCGTGGTGGTGCTGTCGACGATCGGCCAGCTGATCTCCTCGTCGCTGGTTGCCTATGGTTTTGCCCGCTTCCGCTTTCCCGGTCGCGATCCGCTGTTCATCCTGCTGCTGGCGACCATGATGATCCCTTGGGACGTGAAAATGATCCCGCTCTACATGGAGTTCAACCTGCTCGGCTGGATCAACACGCTGAAGCCGCTGATCGTGCCGGCCTACTTTGCCGACGCCTTTTTCGTCTTCCTGCTCCGGCAGTACATCATGACCGTGCCGATGGAGATCGACGAGGCCGCGCGCATGGATGGCGCCAACGCCTTCGACATCTACTGGCGCATCCATCTGCCGCTGATGATGCCGGCGCTGGTGCTGGTCGGCACCTTCCACTTCATGAACGCCTGGAACGACTATCTTGGCCCGTTGATCTTCCTCAACGACCAGTCGAAATACACGCTGACGCTCGGCCTCTCGATGTTCAAGGGATTGCACGAGGTGGACGTGACCTCGATCGCCGCGATCACCGTCATCCTCTGCCTGCCGCCACTCGCGCTGTTCTTCGTCGCCCAGCGCTACATCATGGATGGCGCGGTCGGATCGTCGGTGAAGGGATAACGGCATGCTGTTCGATATCGACTTCGTGCCCTTCAGCCGCAGAGGCCGGTTCCTGACGCTCTCGATGATGCGGGTGCCGGGCCGCGATGGCGAGCGCGCGCTTTATCTGCGCCATGTCGCCGGCGGCGACGAACGGCCGTCGCTCGGGCGTCTCTGCCGCGTCGAGTTTCTCGATGCTGATGGCGAGACCATGGCGCCTGTGCTCGTGCTTTCACCGGAGCGGCTCGACGCCCGCGTCGGCGAAGGAGAAGTCACCTTCGTCATCGGCGAAGGGGAAAGGCTGCACGTCGCCGGCAAGAAGGCGGGCGTCCGCTTCCATCTCGAAGGATCGCGCTACGACTACGTCTACCGCACGCCGAAGGGCGAGGATTGCCTGGTCGCCGCGGTCGAGAACGTCAAGTTCATCCCCCGGGCGATCGCTGGCGAGCTGAAGGTCACCGGTGCCTGGCAGCGCGATCATTCGGAAGACGTCTCCTTCGCCTTCTCCAGCGCGGGAGCCTTCGAGGGCAATGTCGATTTCTTCCGCACCGTGCCGCCAGTCGATCGGCCCGGGCGTTTCGCCGAGGCTCTTTCAGGCGCCGCGGCCGAATTCGCCGAATGGCACACACGCGGTCCCAAGGGCGTCGCAGGCCAGGACGAGGCGCATCGTCTCGCGAGCTATCTGCTCTGGGCTAACGGCGTGCCCGCCGGCGGTGCGCTGACGCGGCCGGCGATCTATATGTCCAAGAACCACATGATCAACATCTGGAGTTGGGATAACGCCTTTTCCGCCCTCGGCGTCGCCGCCTTCGACCCGGATCTCGCCTTCGACCAGTTCGCGGCGATCTTCGATCACCAGGATGCCTCCGGCCTGCTGCCTGACTATATCAACGACCGCGACGTGCTCTTCGCTTTTACCAAGCCGCCTGTGCACGGCTGGGCGGTATCGTTGATTTCGGCTGCCGACCCGTCTTTCCTCACGGCAGAGCGCAAGTCTTACCTGCGCGATGCCATCGGCCGCCAGGTCGACTACTGGCTGACTCATGGCCGCAAGGATGCGGCGAGCCTGCCGTCCTATTTCCACGGCAACGACAGCGGCTGGGACAACGCCACCTTCTTTGCCGAAGGCGGCCCGGTGATCTCGCCGGACCTGCCGGTTTTCCTGGTCCTCGCCTGCGAGACGCTCGCGAACCTGCTGGAGGAAGACGCGGAGCGTCAGGCGATGTGGCGCCGCAAGGCGGATGAGCTGCAGACCCTGCTGTTCGAACGTCTGTGGACCGGCGAGACTTTTGGCGCGCGGCTCGCCGCGGATCCGGAGCGGATCCTGCCGGGAGACAACCTCATCCAGTTCATGCCGCTGCTCTTGGGCGCGCGACTGGTGCCTGAGATGCGCGAGAAGCTCGTTGCAAGACTCGTTGCTGGCGGCTTCATCACCGAATGGGGACCGGCGACGGAGAGCCCGCTCAGTTCCTTCTACGAGGACGACGGCTATTGGCGCGGGCCGATCTGGGCGCCGACCACGCTTCTGCTCTGGGACGGTCTTCGCCGGCAAGGGCAGATTGAACTTGCGCATGAAGTCGCGGAAAAGTTCTGTTCACTTGCCAGCAAAAGCGGTATGGCCGAAAACTTCGATGCGCGCTCGGGGAGGGGGCTTCGCGATCGGGCATTCGCCTGGACATCCGCAGTCTATCTTCAGCTGGCGGCATCGCTCAGCCGACCCAAATCATCGTGATCTAGCAACCCGTGACGAGCCGAGACGCCATGCAGAGACCGACGATCAAGACCATCGCGCAGGAGACGGGGCTTTCCATCGCCACCGTGTCCAAGGCCCTGAAGCATTCGCCTCAGGTTCGCCCGGAAACGCGCGCGATCGTGATCGAGGCGGCGACACGCGTAGGCTACGAACTGAACATGCATGGCGTGCAGCTGCGCACCGGCAAGACCTATCAGGTCGCCGCAATCATGACGGCGCCGGGCCCGAAACAGAACGAATGGGAAGGCGTCGAATACGCCCAGCTCCTGAGCGGCATTTCCTGGGCGCTGGAAGACAGCCCCTATCGCGTTTCGCTCTATGCCGTTCGCAATTTCGAGGAAAGTCAGGCGGTCATCAAGCAGATCGTGTCGCTGAAGAAGGCCGACGGCATCATCATTTCGGGCACTCGCGCCGACGACCCGCGCATCCGCACCATGCAGGCGGCGGACTTTCCTTTCGTCACCTACGGCACCAGCATCCACAACGCGCCGCATGCCTATGTCGATGCCGACAACGAGCAGATGATCCGGGTGTCGATGGCGCGGCTGGTCGAGCGCGGCCATCGCCGTATCGCACTGCTCAACCCGCTCTCGGAATTGAGCTATGGCATCACCCGGCTCGAAGCTTACAAGCGTGCCCTTGAAGTCGCTGGCCTGCCCTACGATCCGGCCCTCGTTGCCCACGGCCGGCTGACGCCCGCCTTCGGCCGCGAAAACGTGCTGACGATGTCGGAGCTCAGCAATGCGCCGACCGCCTATATCTGCGCCAATGAAGCCTCGGCGCTCGGCGCCTTCTCCGGCTTTCACGAGCGCGGGCTAGTGCATGGGCGTGATGCGGTGATCAATGCCACCGACGACCTCAATGTCAGCCAGTATTTCGCGCCGCCGATCACCACCTATTACCTGCCGATCAGCGAACCGAGCAGCCTGCTCGGTGCCTATATCCTGAGGCGCATGGAGGGCGAGCCGCCGGAGGCGCTGCAGACGCTCCTGATGCCAAACCTCATCGAACGCTGCGACGATCGCTTGAACCCGAACCGTTGACGAACTTTTCGCCCGATTAGGGCGCCCTTTCATGTTCTTGAATATAAACGTTTATATTCAAGACGAGACAGACAAAACCCGAGGCTGGAACCAACCGGCCGAATGAAATGACGAAGGACCGGACCCCCGTGCACATGCCCCTGACGAGATCGAACCGCTTCAACGCCAAAGAGCAGCAGACCGACATGCTGGAACTCGGCGTCTGCTACTATCCAGAGCAGTGGCCGCGCGCGAAGTGGGAGGAGGACGCGCGCCGCATGGTCGAGCTCGGGCTTGCCTGGGTGCGCATCGGTGAATTCGCCTGGGCGAAGATCGAGCCGAGGTCGGGTGAGTTCCATTGGGAATGGCTGGACGAGGCGATCGAAGTGCTCGGCAATGCCGGCCTCAAGGTGATCCTCGGCACGCCGACCGCCGCCCCGCCGAAGTGGCTGATCGATCGCTATCCGGATATCCTGCCCGTCGACGTCAAGGGCGTGGTGCGCAAGTTCGGTGCCCGCCGTCACTACTGCTTTTCCAGCCGCCGCTACCGCATCGAAGCGGCGCGCATCTCGCAAGCCATGGCCGAGCGCTACGGCGATAATGCCTTCGTGCACGCCTGGCAGACGGATAACGAATATGGCGACCACGACACGATCTACAGCTATTCCGACGAGGCGCTGCGCGCCTTCCGCGAATGGCTGGCTGAGCGCTACGGCACGGTCGAGGAACTGAACCGGGCTTGGGGCACGGCATTCTGGGCAATGAACTATCTGAGCTTCGACGAGGTCGAACTTCCCAACAATCTTGTGGAAGAGCCGAGCCCGACTCATATCGTCGACTATATCCGCTTCTCCTCCGACCAGGTGAAGAGCTTCAACAAGGCGCAGGTCGATATCATCCGCAAACACTCGCCGGGCCGTCCGGTGACGCACAATTTCATGTCGCAAAATACCGATTTCGATCACTACAAGGTCGGCGAGGACATCGATATCGCGTCGTGGGACGTCTATCCGATGGGTGGACTGCTCAACGGCCGTCTCTCCTCCGAAGACAAGGGCCGTTACCTCCGCGTCGGCGATCCGGATCAGCCGGCCTTCAACCACGATCTCTACCGCGCCGTCGGCAACGGTCGCGTCTGGGTGATGGAGCAGCAGCCGGGTCCGGTGAACTGGGCTTCGCACAACCAGTCGCCGGCCGACGGCATGGTCCGGCTCTGGACCTGGCTCGCCTATGCCCATGGCGTCGACATGGTTTCCTATTTCCGCTGGCGCCAGGTGCCGTTTGCGCAGGAACAGTTCCATGCCGGACTGCTCTTGCCGAACAGCGAGGCGGACCAGGGATATCTCGAAGTTGCGCAGGTCGCCGAGGAGATGAAGCGGCTGCCGAAGGGCGAGCGCCGCGAGAAGGCCAAGCTCGCGATCCTGCTCGACTATAATTCGCGCTGGGCGACCCGGGCGCTGCCGCAGGGCCGCACCTATCTGGCGTCGCAGATCGCGCTCGACTGGTACTCGACCGTCGCTCGCTTCGGCGTCGACGTCGACATCATCGGCCAGCACTCGGATCTCGAGGGCTACCAGTTGGTGCTGGCGCCCGACCTCGTAATTCCGGATCAGGCGTTCGTTCAGAACCTAGCCGCTTCCGGCGCCAAGGTTCTGTTCGGACCGCGCAGTGGAAGCAAGACCGAGGATATGCACATTCCCGAAGGCTTGCCGCCAGGGCCGCTCGCCTCGCTGATCGACGTCAGCGTCGCGCGCGTCGAGTCGCTTCCGGAGTTTCATGCCGAGAGCGTGCTTTACGGCAACGAGACTTACCCGGCTGGCGTCTGGCGCGAGACGGTCAGGACCAGAGAGAGCGTGCTTGCGACCTTCGAGGGTGACTACCGCAATGGTGCCCCGGCGCTAGTCGGCAACGACAAGGCGCGGTATCTGGCAACCGCGGCACGCGGTGAATTCTTGAGCAAGGTGATCGGCGATGCGCTTGGTTGGGCTTCGGTCGAGGCGCTCGCAGATCTCGGCGATCTGCGCATCACCCGTCGCGGCAAGCTTACCTTCGCCTTCAACTACGGCAAGACGGCCGTCGACGTGCCGGCAGCGGCCGGTGCGACCTTCCATGTCGGCGGCCGCAGGCTCGATCCGGTCGACGTCGCGATCTGGACGGAGTGATAGGGAAGCGGGCAACAGACCCGCTTTCCAACCGATCTCGCTCGTCACGCCGTGCATAGATCCGGGTGCGCGGTGTGGCGACGATGGCCTGTTTTGGCGCGAGACTCATGTCCGGGTCGGCTTCGACCTGAGGATGCGATGAGTGGCAGCCAGCGCAGAGGAGAATGCTCGCTCCGACCGGACGTGGGTGGCGCGCCGATATCTGCTGCCTGAAAAACGGTGCCCAGAAAGCGAGCTGACTGCATCCGGATAGGCGAAAGATGAGAACGGATCTCCGGCAAGCCTTTGAAGACGCGGGTATATGAGACTGGCACAGGCTTTGCATTCCTGTCTTGTATGCAAGATAGAGCAGCACCGACGTTCCATAATCCGATCGAGAAGGCCATCGTCTCCGGCATCCTCTCGGGCCGCATAAAGCCCGGCACACGGCTCAGCGAGAACCAACTGGCCTCTCTCTTCGGCGTGTCGCGGACTCGTGTGCGCGAAGCGATGATGCGCCTCGAGACACGCTGCATCGTTCATGTCAGCCCGCGTAGAGGCTGGTTCGTCGCGGAACCGTCTGCCGAAGAGGCGACGATGGTCTACGGCGCGCGACGCGTCATCGAAGCTGGGCTGCTGCGCAGCATGCGGCGGCTGGCGGAGAGCGGCCGCGACAGGCTGCATGCCCACCTTGCCGAAGAGAAAGCGGCGATCGAAGCCGACGATCGCCAGCGCCTCACCTGCCTGATGGGCGATTTCCATATTCGTGTGGCCGAATTGGCGGATAACGCCGTTCTCATCGAGATCCTTCGCGATCTCACGGCCAGAACCATTCTGATCTCGATGCTCTATCAGTCGGATTTTCACGCCGTGCAATCCCACCTCGGGCATTGCCGCATCGTCGAAGCGATGGAGCAAGGGGATTTTTCGAAAGCAGCCGCGCTTTCCGTCGAGCACCTGGACGAGGTGGAGACCGGGCTGGACCTGACGCAACACCCCGATCCCCTGGCCGACCTCCGGCGGTCGCTCGCGCTTCCTCCCCAGACCGTGACCCCGCCGTCAAGGACGTCACGCAGCAAAACACCGCGAACCCAAAAAGGAGAATGACCCAATGCTCGCAAGACGACTGTTCATAGCCATGGCGGCGATGGCCGCCACCATCGGCTTCGGCTCGGTTTCCCACGCCGACGCGCTTGGCGATATCACGTCCCGCGGCACGCTTCGCGTTGCCGTTCCCCAGGATTTTCCGCCTTTTGGTAGCGTTGGCACGGACATGGCGCCAATGGGCTATGACGTCGACATGGCCAATCTGATCGGCGACAAGCTCGGCGTGAAGGTCGAGCTGGTACCGGTCACTAGCGCGAACCGGATTCCCTATCTGCAGACAAACAAGGTCGACCTGGTGATTTCGAGCCTCGGCAAAAATCCAGATCGGGAAAAGGTCATCGATTTCTCCGCCGCCTATGCCCCCTTCTTCAATGGCGTGTTCGCGCCCGCGGAACTCGGGGTCACCAAGCCGGAGGAACTTACAGGCAAGGTCGTAGGCGTCACGCGCGGCGCGGTCGAAGACCTGGAACTGACCAAGATCGTGCCGGCCGATACCGTCATCAAGCGTTATGAAGACAACAACGGCACCATCTCTGCCTTCCTGTCCGGGCAGGTCGAGGCGGTTGCAACCGGCAACGTGGTGGCCGCTGCCATTCTCGCCAAGAACCCACCGAAGCGTCCGGAGCTGAAGTTCCTTATCAAGAACTCGCCCTGCTATATCGGGCTCAGCAAGGAGCAACCCGCCCTTCTCGAAAAGGTCAATGGCATCATCGCCGCCGCCAAGGCCGACGGCTCGCTGAACGCCATTGCGCAGAAGTGGCTCGGCACCGACCTGCCGACAGATCTCTGATCAACCGTCGCCGCGCCGTCTCGCCGCAGTGCGGGACGGCGCCACTGGATGTTCGTCAAACCAGGGGTGCATCTTGAATTACCATTTCGAATTTGGCTGGCTGCTCGAATATTATCCTCAGATTGGCAAAGGGATAGGCATCACCGCTGAACTGATCGCGGTTGGCGCAGTCGCCGGTATTTCGCTCGGAATCTGCTGCGCCTGGGTGAGGGCGCTTGGTCCGGCCTGGCTAAAGCCGGTGGTCGCAGCCTATGTCGAGCTGATCCGCAACACGCCATTCCTGATCCAGCTTTTCTTCGTCTTCTTCGGCCTCCCATCGTTGGGCCTGCAGCTCAGCGAATTGCAAGCCGCCAATATCGCCATGATCGTCAATCTCGGGGCCTATAGTTGCGAGATTATTCGAGCCGGCATTCAGGCGACGCCAAGGGGCCAGTTTGAAGCTGGCGCCAGTCTCGCCATGACTCGCTTCGAGACCTTTCGACATGTCATTCTGGTGCCGTCGCTTCAGCGCATCTGGCCCGCCCTGTCATCCCAAGTGGTCATCGTCATGCTCGGCTCCGCCGTCGTGTCGCAGATCGCTGCCGAAGACCTGACCTTCGCCGCCAACTTCATCCAGTCGAGAACTTTCCGCGCATTCGAGGCTTACATCGTTTCCACGATCATCTACCTCGCGTTGGCGATCTTGCTTCGCCAAGCGCTGGCGATCATCGGCGGGTTCATTTTCCCACGGAGGACCGCGCGATGATCGAGTTCACCCTTTGGGATATATTGCGCAACCTGCTGCTCGCAACTCGCTGGACGGTCGTCCTTTCGCTCGTCTCTTTCCTGGGCGGTGGCATCGTCGGGCTCGCTTTGCTTTTCCTGCGCATCAGCAAACGCAAATCGCTGCGATCGCTCGCCAAATATTACATTGAGCTGTTTCAGGGCACGCCGCTCCTGATGCAGCTCTTCATCGCCTTCTTCGGGCTCGGCCTATTTGGCATCGACGTACCGGCCTGGCTTGCTGCAGGATTGGCGCTGGTCCTCTGGACCGCGGCCTTCCTGGGCGAAATCTGGCGCGGTTGTGTCGAGGCGGTCGCCAAGGGGCAATGGGAGGCCTCCGCCAGCCTCGGCATGGGCTGGCTGCAACAGATGCGTTACGTCATCCTGCCGCAGGCGATGAAAGTCGCCGTTCCGCCGACCGTCGGCTTTTCGGTGCAGGTCATAAAGGGTACCGCGCTGACCTCGATCATCGGCTTTGTCGAACTGTCGAAGGCCGGCACTGTCGTCACCAACGCCACCTTCCAGCCCTTCACCGTCTACGGCCTCGTGGCCCTCATCTATTTCGCGCTCTGCTGGCCCCTGTCGAAGAGCAGCCAGATCCTCGAAAGGAAGCTCAATGTCGCTCATCGAAATCACTGAAGTCCGCAAGAGTTATGGCGCGACGGAAGTGTTGAAAGGCATCAATCTTGATGTCGCGTCAGGCGAAGTCATTGCCATCATTGGCAAGAGCGGTTCGGGTAAATCGACGCTGCTTCGCTGTATCAATGGCCTTGAGACGATCAACAGAGGCTCGATTTCAGTTGCGGGTGCGCAGCTCCTGGACGACGAGGTGCATCTGAAGGCGCTGCGGTTGAAGGTCGGAATGATCTTTCAACAGTTCAATCTTTTTCCTCATCAGACGGTCGGTGGCAACGTTATGCTGTCGCAGACGGTCGTGAAAAAGACGCCGAAGCCAGAGGCGGAGGCGATCGCCCGCAAGATGCTGGAGCGCGTCGGCCTCGCACACAAGTTCGACGCCTATCCCGACGAGCTTTCAGGCGGGCAGCAGCAGCGCGTGGCAATTGCACGCGCGCTTGCCATGCAGCCGATCGCGCTGCTTTGTGACGAGATCACCTCGGCGCTGGACCCGGAGCTGGTCTCGGAAGTCCTGGCGGTTGTGCGCGAACTTGCCGCCGAGGGCATGACGCTGCTAATGGTGACGCATGAGATGAAATTCGCACGCGACGTCTGCTCGCGGGTCGTGTTCATGCATCAGGGCCGTGTCCACGAAGTCGGGCCGCCGGAAGAGGTTTTCGCCCGTCCGCAGACACCGGAACTGAAACAGTTTCTCGGCCTTCATTGAGAGGCCGAGCCAACCGGGGTCCCGCGTCGCAGCTTGGCGCGGCGGCTAGACGCGCTCCAATGCCACCGCGATCCCCTGGCCGACGCCAATGCACATGGTGGACAGCGAATAGCGCCCGCCGGTTTCGTGCAGCTCCAAGGCCGCCGTGCCGGTGATGCGCGCGCCGGACATGCCGAGCGGATGGCCGAGTGCGATGGCGCCGCCGTTGCGGTTGACGCGCGCATCGTCGTCGGCGATGCCGAGGTCGCGCAGCACGGCAAGGCCCTGCGACGCGAAGGCTTCGTTGAGTTCGATGACGTCGAACTGCGACTGCTTGAGGCCGAGGCGCGCCATCAGCTTCTTCGATGCGGGGGCCGGGCCCATGCCCATGATGCGCGGCGGTACGCCAGCGGTCGCGCCGCCCAGAATGCGAGCGATCGGCCGCAGCCCATATTTCTTAACTGCTGCTTCCGACGCGATGATCAGGGCGGTCGCGCCATCGTTGACGCCGGAGGCATTGCCGGCCGTCACCGTACCGCCTTCCTTCTTGAAAGGCGTGCCAAGCTTGGCGAGCGCCTCCATCGTCGTTGCGCGCGGGTGTTCGTCGCGGTCGACGACGACAGGCTCGCCCTTGCGCTGCGGGATCGTCACCGAGACGATCTCCTTTGCCAGCCGGCCATTGCCTTGAGCGGCAGCAGCCTTCGCCTGGCTGCGGACGGCAAAGGCGTCCTGGTCTTCGCGGCTAACGTGAAAATCCGCCGCGACGTTCTCGCCGGTCTCGGGCATGGAGTCGACGCCGTACTGCTTCTTCATGAGCGGGTTGACGAAACGCCAGCCGATCGTCGTGTCGTAGATCTCGGCGTTGCGCGAGAAGGCGGTATCCGCCTTCGGCATGACGAAGGGTGCGCGCGACATGCTCTCGACGCCGCCGGCGATCATCAACTCGGCTTCGCCCGACTTGATCGCCCGCGCTGCAGCGATCACCGCATCCATACCGGAACCGCAGAGCCGGTTGATCGTCGTGCCGGACACGCCGACCGGCAGGCCGGCGAGCAGCAACGACATGCGCGCGACGTTGCGGTTGTCCTCGCCCGCCTGGTTGGCGCAGCCAAAGATCACGTCATCGACCGCGTCCCAGTCGACATCGGTGTTGCGTTCGAGGAGTGCCTTGAGTGGGATCGCGCCGAGGTCGTCGGCTCGCACCGAGGAGAGTGAACCGCCGAAGCGGCCGATCGGGGTGCGGATGTAGTCGCAGATGAATGCCTCGGCCATTACGCAGCCTCCTTGTCGCCCTGATGCGCCTTCTTGGTGCGGGCATTGATGTCGCGAAGGGTTGTCAATTCCAGTTCCGTCGGCTCTGGCGTCTCGATCACATGCGCGGCGAACTTGATCGCCCAGCCGCAGTTCTCGACGATCTGCTCGCGGGTCACGCCCGGGTGGATCGAAACGACCGTCAGTTCTTTCGTCTCTGGATCCGGTTCCAGGATGCAAAGATCGGTGATGACGCGGGTCGGTCCCTTGGTCTTCATGCCCAGCCGCTCGCGCTGATCGCCGCCCTCGCCATGGCCCATGGAGGTGATGAACGGCAGCTTCTCGACGAAGCCGCGCTTCGACAGTGCCATGGTGATGAAGATGCGGCCGCAATTGGAAGCGATCTCCGGAGCGCCGCCGCCGCCGGGCAGCCGCACCTTCGGATGGTCATAGGGGCCGACGACCGTGGTATTGAGGTTGGCGAACCTGTCGATCTGGGCGCCGCCGAGGAAGCCGGTGGTGATGCGGCCGCCCTGCAGCCAGTAGCGGAACATCTCAGGCACCGAGACAGTGAAAAGTGCCGTGTCACAGAGTTCGCCGTCGCCGATCGAAAGCGGCAGCACGTCCGGCTTGGTTCCGACCGTACCGCTCTCGTAGATCAAGGTGATATCCGGCGCATGCGTCAGCCGCGCGACGTTGCAGGCGGCAGAAGGCGCGCCGATGCCGACAAAGCAGACATCGTCATTGGAGAGCGCCCGCGCGGCAGCGATGGTCATCATTTCGGTGGGGGTGAAGTCGCTCATTCTATCCTCCCTTTAGGCCGCTCTTGCCGGCTTGGTGCCGGCATGCTTGGCGAAGTCTTCCGGCTTGGCGTCGAGCACGTTTTCCTTGATCCATGCGGTGAAGCTGTCGCGGTCGCGGGCGATCTCGTCCCAGCCGATGTAGAAGGCGTTGGAACGCGGGTAGTAGCCGTGCGCATAGGATGGGAAGGCGCCGCCCGGGACTTGGGCAACTGATGTAACCGCCCAGCCCGGGAGCACGAGGGAGTTGGGAGATGGCGGGTTGAGTTCGTCGACGATCTCCTCGACCGTGACGATCGAGCGCTTGGCCGCGAGAACGGCTTCCTTCTGCACGCCGACGATGCCTTCGATCAGCACGTTGCCCTTCCTGTCGGCGCGCTGGGCGTGAATGATCGTCACATCAGGGCGGATCGCCGGCACGGCGGCGAGCACCTCGCCGGTGAAGGGGCAGGTGACCGACTTGATGTTGGGGTTCACTTTCGGCAGGTCGGCGCCGATGTAGCCGCGCAGCGTCGCGAAGGGCAGGTTGGCAGCACCCGCCTCATAGGCGTTGGCCATGGCCGCATGGGAATGTTCCTCGATCTCCAGCGGACGCGGCCACTGGTTTTCGACAGCATCACGGAAGCGGTGTAGCGAGCCGACGCCCGGATTGCCGCCCCAGGAGAACTTCATGCCACGCGCAGCACCGACGCCAATCAATTGGTCGTAGAGAATGTCAGGCGTCATGCGCACGAGATAGAGATCCTTGCGGCCCTGGCGGATCACCTCATGGCCCGCGGCATAGGGGATCAGGTGGGTGAAGCCTTCCATGGCGACGGTGTCGCCATCCCTGACATTGTCGCCGACGGCCTCTGCGAGCGAAACGATCTTCGCCATGTTTCCTCTCTTCGCTGCTGTTTGGTGCGCCTGCGGCCTGTCGGGCGGCGGGGCGGCTTGCTCTCTTCCGCATGCCAATAAGCGCCGATCGAACCGAACCGTCAAATATTTTGTGCGATATTTGACTTTTGTTCGTATATCGCACAAAATGCCGGCGGATAGATCGAGGGATGTCAGATGCGAGAAACGGATTTCGTCAGCGGCTTTGCGCGAGGGCTGACGGTGATCGAAGCCTTCGACGAGACCCGTCCGAAGCTGTCGATCGCCGAGGCGTCGAAGATCACGGGCCTTGACCGGGCGACCGTCAGACGGTCGCTTCTGACGCTCTCCGAGCTCGGCTATGCCGACTACGACGGCAAGTTCTTCGCGCTGACGCCAAAGATCCTGAGATTGGGCCATGCCTATCTCTCGGCGACGCCGCTGCCGACAATCATACAGCCCTACCTCGACCAGCTTTCGGATCGCGCCGGGCAGAGCGCGTCGGCCTCAGTGCTTGATGGTACCGAAATCGTCTATATTGCCCGGGCCTCGCAAAAGCGGGTGATGTCGATCAACCTGACGACTGGTTCGCGTCTACCGGCCTATTGCGCGTCGATGGGGCGGGTGTGGCTGGCGGCACTGCCGGAGCACGAGGCGCGCGAGATCCTGGCGCGTTCGAACCTGAAGGCGAACACGCCCCATACGAAAACCGATCCTGACGATTTGATCGCCGAGCTTCGTCGGGTGCGCGATCAGGGCTATGCCCTCATCGATCAGGAACTGGAACTTGGTCTCTGCTCCATCGCCGTTCCGCTCGAGAACGACCGCGGCCGGATCGTTGCGGCGCTGAACATCGGTGCGCCGGCCGCGCATGTGGCCGCAGCGGAGATGGCGGAGCGTTACCTGCCGCTGCTCAAGGAAACGCAAGCCGCGTTGCGCTTGGTCCTAAGATAGCAACTTCGCGCTCCTGCGCTTGACGTTCTGCAGCGGCGCCCTTCTTATTTCCGCTTGGCGAGTGAATTCGGGCCGGGAGTAAAGATTCATGACCGACGACACGCATCCGCCGGAAACCAAACTCACGACGACGAAGCGACGCTGGGCCGCAGACGGCAAGTTCCTGACCGGACGGATCGCCCGGCCGGAAGACGAACGCCTGCCGCCCGGCCAGCACCTGGTCAAGGATTGGCCGGTGCTCGACCTCGGCCAGCAGCCGATCATTCGGACGGAAAGCTGGCGGCTCGATGTTACCGGCCTTGTCGAGCATTCCTTGTCGCTCGGATGGGCGGCCTTCAAGGCGCTGCCACAAAGCGACAGGCTTTCTGACATGCACTGCGTCACCACCTGGTCGCGCTATGACAACCGCTGGCAGGGTGTCGCGACCCGCGACCTGCTGGATCATGTGATGCCGAAGCCCGAGGCCAGCCACGTCATGCTGACGAGCTATGACGGTTACACTGCCAACCTGCCGCTTGAAGACTTCGCCTCCGAGGACGCGATCCTGGCGACGGACTGGGAGGGGCAGCCGATCAGCCGCACCCATGGCGGACCGATGCGGCTCGTTGTTCCGCATCTCTATCTGTGGAAGAGCGCCAAGTGGCTGACGCGGATTGATTTTCGCGCGGGTGATGCCGCTGGGTTCTGGGAGAAGAATGGCTATCACATGCGTGGCGACCCGTGGCGCGAGGAGCGCTATTCGGACGACTGAGAGCCTGGCCCACCCTTACCTCAATGCTTGGGAGCCATGAGCGACTTCAGTCCTGCCAGCTGGTAGCGCCAGACGAGGTCGATCGCCGCCTGAAAGGACGGTCCGTCCTCATATTGGCCGAGCGTGTCGGCAATGGTGTCGATGGTTGGGGTAAGGCGCGCTCCAGCACGAAGGGCATCAGGGGCGACAGCGCTGCCTCGCCCTGTGTTTCGATCATGTATCGCCACGCAAGCCGGGTCATCTCGCGAAGGACGACGAGCCGCTGCTTGATCCAGAACGCCAGCAGGGCGCGCGCGTGCTCCGAGCCCCGGGCATCTGCCGTCAGTCGATGAATTGCTTCGGGACGTGTCAGGTTGCATCCTGCGGCTTCCCGCAATGCTCGTGTAATCCGCTCCCCCCAAAGTTCGGCAATAACGTTTTCAAACAAGGACGGTTGTCGATGCGGTTGGTCGTCTTGCCGATGTGGATGATGCTGTTCGGCGCGGGTTCGGGGCATGCCGACGACAAAGGGCTGTGGATTGCTGACGATCCGCAACGCACAGCACAGCACCTGTACGATCCCTGTCGTGATGGTCGGCTAAGTGACGGAAAGCCGCGCACTTGTGCCGAGATCAGGCGCATGTACGGCGGCACGAGGTGGGGCGATTGGCCGGATCCGGACCTTAGCCTGGATGCATGTTCGGACGGGCGCGTCAGCGATGGCCGCCCGCGCACATGCCGCGAGTTGCTGGAATGGATGGAGCGTAATTGATGATTTCAGAGCGCAGCTGCGCCCTTTCGAAGGCCAGGTATCTGCTAAAGCGAATACTGCGATATCTGTCCTGGCCTTTGGTGTTCTTCTCTGGACTGTTGGGTTCTTATTTTGCCTTCGCAAGCACCCACCCGATGATCGCCTTCGCGACGGTCTATGCCGCCGCGGTCTTTGTCCTGTTCCTTCTCGAACGCTACATCCCCTACGAGCGACGCTGGTTGTTGTCGGATGGCGAGACGGTAAACGACATCGGGCATACGCTGGCGACGAAGGGGTTGCTGCAACTGGCCGGGTTGATCGCCGCCGTCTTCCCCATGTACGCCGCCAACATTCTGCAGCCGCTTGCCGCGCTGAAGTTTGGATTGTGGCCCTCGGATTGGCCAATGGTGGTTCAGGTGGCGTTGGCAGTGGTGACAGCCGAACTGGGACTCTACTGGGCGCACCGCATTGCCCATGAAAAACTGTTCTTCTGGCGGTTCCACGCGCTGCACCACAGTGTCGTCCGGCTCTGGGTCATCAATACCGGCCGCTTCCACGTTGCCGATTCGCTCTTCAAGCTCGCGATGAGCCAGATCCCGCTCTATTGCCTCGGTGCGCCGCTCCACGTTTTCTGGTGGCTTGGGGCCGTTACGGCCTTCATGGGCATCCTCACCCATTGCAACGTCGATATGCGCACCGGCATTTTCGATCTCGTCTTCAGCACGCCGCGCCTTCATCGCTGGCATCATTCGAAAGACCTTCGCGAAGGCAACATGAACTACGGCGAGAACGTCGTGATCTGGGATTTGATCTTCAGGACCTACTACAACCCCAACCGTCCATCCTCGATTGATATCGGCATCAAGGGACAGATCGCACCGGGATTTCTAAAGCAACTGGCTCAGCCCTTCACCAAAGAAGGTGTCCGCCAAATTCTCGGCCGCCCAAGCCGAGGCTCGTGATGGCGAGGATGCCGTACCCGATCATCCGACCGGGTACGGCATTGAACGACTAGGAGGCAAAGGCCGGTTTGCGTGCGCCGATCCTTAAGACGTAGTAGATTGCCCCACCGATCGCGACGCCGAAAAACCAGCCGTAGGTCCCCCACCAGGCCGGCAGGATGTTCGTGAACGTCGGCAGGATCGACGAAAACATCGCCCCAATCGCAAAGGCGATGAAGGCGCTGCCGTGCCAGCCGCCCTGGAAGCGGAATTCGCCATTCTCGTGGTAAAGCGCCTCGACATCGAGCTGGCCCCTGCGGATGAGATAATAATCAACCATCATCACCCCGAAGATCGGCCCCATCGTCGAGCCGATGAAGTTGACGAAATGTGCCGCACCCGTTTCCCACGGCGCGAAGGGATAAAGGATGAGGGCAATCAGGGCGGCGATGTAGCCGCCGCGTTTGAAGTTGATCTGCCGCGGGAAGACATTGGCGAAGTCAAAGGCCGGGGACACGAAGTTTGCCACGACGTTGATGCCGAGGGTCGCGACCGCAAAGGTGAGCGCTGCGAGCAGAGCCAGGAACCAGCTGTCGAACTTCGCCGAAATCTGGTCCGGATGCAGCAGCACTTCGCCATAGACGGCAAAGGCCGCCGTCGTCGTCACGCCGGCGACCAGGCAGAAGGCGAGCAGGTTGATCGGCAGGCCCCAGAGATTGCCCTTGCGCAGCGTCTTGACATCCGTCGCGTAGCGCGAGAAGTCGCAGAAGTTCAGGTAGAGCGCGGCGAAATAGGTGATCCAGGTGGCAGCGACCGCCGCGAGTGCCGGGAAGGTGCCTGGTTCCCAGGGAACGCCCGCGTCCTTGGTCTTCTCGATGAGGACGTCGCGCGGGATTTCCGAGCCGAAGGAGAAGGTTCCCGATTTGACGACGAGATAGACGGCGAGGATCAGCATCATGACCCAGACCGCAGGGCCTGCCCAGTCCTGGAATTTGCGAACGGTCTCCATGCCGCGCTGGATGATCAGCAGCTGCAGCGACCAGACGACGACGTAGCAGATGACCTCAAGCGTCGAATGGCCGAGCATGTGGCTGTTCTGGTGGAAGACCAGCATGCCTTCGTTGCGGATGAGAAGGGCGACGATTGCGCCGGACGCGGCGGCCGTCTGTGCGCCGTACCAGAAGCAGGCGACGACCGCGCGTACGAGTGCCGGGACGTTGGCGCCGAACGTGCCGAAGGAGGCGCGCGCGAGCACGGGGAAGGGCACGCCGGTGCGCACGCCCGCATTTCCGACGAGGCTCATCAGGAAGAAGATCACCAGCGATCCGATGCCGATCGCGATGACGAAGTTCACGAAGCTGCCGCAGAGCAGAAACAGGCTTGCTGCGAGGTAATAGCCCCACAGGCTATGCACGTCGGATGTCCACACATTGAAGATGCTGAAAGCGCCCCACCGGCGTTCCTCGGCCGGTGCCAGATCCTCGTTATACAACGAGGGCGACGGATCGCGTACTGCCATGTCTTCCTCCGTATATCCTCCGGGTCCCCCTCGGACCCGAGTATTGATTCTGCTCCTGTTTTGAGTCGTTGCAAAAATCTTTTTGACCGTGGGAAGGCGAGCGGGCCTATGGCGACCAGCGGTGGGCCACGCGGCCCCTGCCAACGTCGATGAAGACGCTATCGCTGCGAGTGATTTTGTATATCCCGTTGACATATCCCGCAACCGATACCATCTTGGATATACGTAAAGCATATCCCGGAGATAGAGATGTCGGAGCAAGGCGCTGTTTTCCTCAGCAATCGTAGTCAGGCGATCCGGCTGCCGAAGGCCGTCGCGCTTCCAGAGGATGTCAAACGCGTCGATATCGTCGCGGTGGGGCGAACGCGGATCATTGCGCCCGCAGGCGAAGCCTGGGACAGTTGGTTCGATGGCGAGTCCGTAACGACCGATTTCATGACAGAGAGAGAGCAGCCGGCGCCACAGGAGCGCGAGGCTCTCTGATGCTGAAATATATGCTCGACACCAATATCTGTATTTTTACGGTGAAGAACCGGCCACAGCAGGTTCGCGAGGCGTTCAACAGGCACCACGGCCAACTGTGCATCAGCTCGATCAGTCTCATGGAGTTGATCTATGGCGCGGAAAGATCCGCCATGCCCGAGCGCAACCTTTCCGTCATAGAAGGCTTTTCTGCGCGTCTTGAGGTCCTCAACTACGATCAGGCAGCAGCGACCCATACAGGCCAGTTGCGCGCCGAACTCGCGCGCAGTGGGACGCCGATAGGCCCTTACGATCAATTGATTGCCGGTCACGCGCGATCGCAGGGCCTGATACTGGTGACAAACAACAGGCGGGAATTCGATCGTGTGCCCGGTCTCCGGGTCGAGGATTGGACGACCGCTCCTTAATCCCAGCGTCTATTGCGTCGGCGGTGCTTCTATGCGCCGAGCCTTTCCCGCTCAGCCATGCGCCAGGCGCGCGGTGTCATGCCCGTCTGGCGCAGGAAGAAGCGGGAGAAGTAGGCGGGATCGGCAAAGCCGAGGCGGAAGCTGATTTCCTGCACGCTGGCCCTGGTGAAAACGAGTTCGCGCCTCGCTTCGCCGATGAGCTTTCGCGAGATCATCTCGTGGGCGCTGAGCCCCATGATGATACGCGTTATCCGGTTCAGATGCGTCAGCGACAGGCCGAGTTCGCGGGCATAGGCGGCGGCCGGCCGATGCGAGCGGTGGTGCTGCTGCAAAAGAGCCTGGAAGCGCTGGACCCGCTGTTCGTTTTCGCTATCGGCTGTATCGTCTCGGCTGTCGCTTGCCTCGTCGAGACGTGCCGCCAGCGTCAGCACGGAGGTAAGGTAGGCATCCAGCAGGTCGGTGCGATTGCTGCGGTTGGTTTCCCATTCCCCGGCCAGACGCGTGAGGGTTGCTGCGACATAGGCCGCATCCTCGCGGCCATCGAGCCGGGTCAGATGCGGGGTCGCAAGAAAGGAGCCGAGACGACTGCGTTCCCCGGGAGTTGTCTTCAGATGCGACGCCAGGATGGTGAAGACGAAGCCGTCGATGTCGCGCGAGAAGCGGAAGCCGTGGCTGAGGGCTGGCGGAACGGTGATAACCATAGGCGGCTCGATCGTGTGCACCGCGTTGCCAAAGACCGCGTCGCCGGAGCCGCCGGCAATGTACAAGATCTGAAAGAAGCTTTCGTGGCGGTGCAGCCCGATCTCCCAGTGGTAGAGGCTGCTTCGTGACGGAATAGTCTCGCAATGCAGCCAGAAATCCGGCCGTTCGCCGGTCCGTTCGCCGTAAAGCTCATAGGTCGGAACCGTCTTCTTCATATCACGTTCCCTGAAGTCATGTTCGATTTGTGCAATTTCATGGCGGATTTGTCCATTGAGAGCGAAGCCCGCTCGGCGCAGATTTTGTCAAAAGACAATTCTGGAGGAGAGCATGCGAACCAAGGTCGTCATCATCGGGTCAGGCCCATCAGGGCTCTTGCTTGGGCAATTGCTGACGGAAGCCAGCATCGACAACGTCATTCTCGACCGCGTCAGCCAGGATTACATCCTTGGCCGCGTGCGCGCCGGCGTGCTTGAGGAAGGCACGGTCGGATTGATGGATCGCGCCAGGGCCGGCGCGCGGATGCACAAGGAGGGGCTGCCGCATGACGGTTTCTCGCTTGCCTTCGACGGCCGCGACCACCGCATCGATCTGTTGCATCTGACCGGCGGCAAGCGCGTCATGGTCTATGGCCAGACGGAACTGACGCGCGATCTGATGGAGCATCGCGAGCACTCCGGGGCGACGACGATCTATGAAGCTGCCAATGTCGAACCGCATGATTTCGACAGCCATCAACCCTACGTCACCTTTGAGAAGGATGGTGCGACCCGGCGTATCGATTGCGACTTCATCGCCGGCTGCGACGGCTTTCACGGTGTCAGCCGCAAGTCAGTTCCCGAAACGGCCCTGCACACCTTCGAAAAGGTCTATCCTTTCGGCTGGCTCGGCATCCTCGCCGACGTGCCGCCGGTCGATCACGAACTCATCTACGCCAACCATCCGCGTGGTTTCGCACTGTGCTCGATGCGCTCTCAGACGCGCAGCCGCTACTACATTCAATGCTCGCTGAACGAAAAGATCGAGGACTGGTCCGACGAGCGCTTCTGGGACGAGCTGCGCCGGCGGCTGCCGCAGCATCATGCCGAGGCGATGGTGACCGGACCGTCCTTCGAGAAGTCGATCGCGCCGCTCCGATCCTTCGTCGCCGAGCCGATGCGCTTCGGCCGGCTTTTCCTGGTCGGCGATGCCGCCCACATCGTGCCGCCAACCGGGGCGAAAGGGCTGAATCTTGCCGCCAGCGACGTGCACTATCTCTTCGAGGGACTGCTTGAACACTATCAGGATCGCTCGAATGCCGGCGTCGATGCCTATTCGGCACGGGCGCTCGCGCGTGTCTGGAAGGCGGTGCGTTTCTCCTGGTGGATGACGACGATGCTGCATCGTTTCCCGGATACCGGCGATTTCGACCAGCGCATCCAGGAGGCCGAACTCGACTACCTGACCCATTCGGTCGCCGCCGAGACGGCGCTGGCGGAGAACTATGTCGGGCTGCCGTTCTGACGCTTCGCCGCGCGGTCAGTTCCATTCATTCCGGAGCAGGCCGTAGATCGCCGTGTCCCATCTGACGTCACCGACCTTGGCCGACGACCGGCGCACACCTTCCTCGCGAAAGCCGAGGCTGCGGTAGGTGCGGATCGCCGCCTCGTTGAAGGTGTAGACGTTGAGCTCCAGCCGCTCGAAAGCGGGATCGGCGAAGAAGCGCTCGGTCACCTCACGGAGAAACGGCCGGGCGAGGCCGCGGCCGCGCATGCGCGGATTAATGGCAACCCGGCTGAGGCGGCCGACCCCGTTCTGCCAATCGAGCGCCACCTGCGCATGGCCGGCGAACTTGCCGTCGACCAGGCCGGCGAACATGGAGCGCGCGGGCTCGATAGCCGTTGTCTCTGCGAGCATCGCCTCGAGCTGTGCGGCCTCCAGTGGAAACGAGAGGCCGGGGCCGCCCCATTGCACTAGCGCTTCGAGGTTCGAAAACCAGTCGAGCATTTCGGGAATGTGCTTTTGGGAAAAGGCTTCAACGAGGAGGGGAGCGGTTGGCATGGGATCACCAGTCTGTCGGAACCCGCAATCTCGGTCGCTGGCCGGGGCTTGTAAAGCCGCGAATTCCCGGCATGCGCCCTCAGAGTTTGGTGGCGACGATGGTCGCTGCCTCGCGAATTGTCTGCATCAGGATCGAGAGAGCCAGTGACGGTGCCGCGTCGGCGCGCATGGTGAGGCCGACGGGCCCCCTCGTCTCGCTGGTGTCGATCGGCAGGATTGCGATCGTTCCATCGTCGACGTCGCTGGCGACGACGCCGGCGGAGATGATCCAGATCGCGTCGCTCGCCCGGACGAAGGCACGGCCGAAGGCATCGGACACGGTCTCGATCTGGTTCGGCAGGCTGGCGATGCCGTTGGTGATCAGGAAACGCTCGACGAAGGGGCGGATGATCGAGGCGCGCGTAGGCATCAGTACAGGGAAATCTGCGAGCCGCGCAAACGTGGAATGCGAGCCCGCAAGCAGCGGATGGCCGGCCCGGACGGCAAAGACAACCTGTTCGGAATAGAGGTGCTCGAAGGAGAAGCCAGCCATCTTCTCCGGTGCCGCAAGCCGCCCGACGACCAGATCGAGATCGCCGACGCGCAGCTGTTCGAGGAGAACTGCGTTTTCGCCGGTGATGATCTTGATGCGCGCGCCGGTATCCTCCTGGAGGAAAAGCGTCATGGCGTGCGGCATGATCCGGGTCGAGACTGTCGGCAGCGCTCCGACCCGCACCGGTACACCGTCGCCGGCGCGTTCCTGCGACACGGAATCGAGCCCTTGCCGCAGCGCCGTCAGCGCTGCGCCAGCGTGGCGCAGGAAGACCTCGCCGTAACGTGTTATCTTGATGCCGCGCCCGTCGCGCTCGAAAACCGCGACGCCAAGAACCTCTTCCAGCTCGCGGATCGTCTTGGTCACGGCCGGCTGGCTGACATGCAGCAGCTCCGCCGCCTTCATCACGCTCTTCTGCCGGGAGACCTCGACAAAAGTCTGCAGATGGCGAAACTTAACCCGGGTGTCGATCATGGAATTCATAACCCTCAAGTTAATGAAATGCCATGAAATATCATTTTACCTAACCAGATTAAATATCCAATTTGGTGTCGGAGGAGAGAGCCCGTGCAGTTTGCCCGCATCAACGACATCACGATCCACTATCAGGTGATCGGCGCGACCGGCGACCGACCGGTGCTGGTTTTTGCCAATTCGCTCGGCACGGATTTTCGCATCTGGCGCGACGTCGTGGTCCGGCTCGCCGGCGACTATGCCATCGTCCTCTATGACAAGCGCGGCCATGGCCTCTCCGATATCGGGCCGATCCCTTACGCGATCGAGGATCACGCCAACGACCTGGCCGGTCTGCTCGACATGCTCTCCGTCAAGCAGGCGATCATCTGCGGCCTGTCGGTCGGAGGGTTGATCGCACAGTCGCTCTACCAGCGGCGGCCCGATCTCGTTCGTGCGCTGGTTCTTTGCGACACGGCGCACAAGATCGGCACCGCCGAGATGTGGGCGGCACGCATCGCTGCCATCGAGGAACATGGTATCGAGGGGATCGCCGACGGCGTGCTTGAGCGCTGGTTCACGCCAGCCTTCCGCCGGCCGGAAAACACCGCCTATGCCGGCTATCGCAACATGCTGGTGCGCCAGCCGGTGACCGGCTATGTCGCCACCTGCGCCGCCATCCGCGATGCCGACTATACCGAGGCGGCCGCCCGCATTGTGGTGCCCACACTCTGCGTGGTCGGCGACCAGGACGGTTCGACGCCGCCCGATGTCGTGTTGTCGACCGCCCGCCTCATTCCCGGCGCGCGCTACGAAGTCATCCGCGACGCCGGCCACATCCCCTGCGTCGAAAACCCGGAGGCTTTGACCGCGGTGCTTCGCGCCTTCTTCGAAATCGCAATGCATGGAGACAAGCCGCATGAGTGACGCCTTCACGCCCTCGGACCGTTATCGCCAGGGCATGGCCACGCGCCGGGCCGTTTTGGGCGACAATCATGTGGACCGGACCCAGTCGGCTTCCACCGATTTCGATCGCCCGTTTCAGGAACTGATCACTGAGGCCGCTTGGGGCCACGTCTGGTCGCGACCGACCTGGACGAAGCGGGAGCGTTCGATTGTGACGATCGCGCTGCTCGCAGCCCTTGGTCAGGATGACGAGGTGGCCATGCATGTGCGCGCGACCGTCAACACGGGCGCCAGCCGCGACGATATCTGCGAGGCGCTGCTGCATGTGGCGATCTATGCCGGCGTGCCGGCGGCCAATCACGCGATCAAGATCGCCAAGCAGGTCTTTGCCGAGATCGATGCCGGCAAGGCTGCCTGACGGGGGAAGATGATGACCGACAGAACGAACGGAAAGCCGGAGACGGGTGCCTTTTTCCCCCGCGACCGGCAATGGCATGCGCCGGCGCTGACGCCGGGCTACAAGACCTCGGTGCTGCGCTCACCACAGAAGGCATTGTTGTCGCTCGACGGCACGATCTCGGAAATCACCGGCCCTGTCTTTGGCCATTCTGTCATCGGTGACCTCGACAACGACCTGATCCACAATTTCGCGCGGGCAGGCGAGAGCGCCATTGGCGAGCGCATCATCGTGCATGGTCGGGTGCTCGACGAGCGCGGCCGCGCCGTGCCGGGCGCGCTGCTCGAATTCTGGCAGGCCAATGCCGGCGGCCGCTACCGCCATAAGAAGGAAAGCTACCTCGCGCCGCTCGACCCGAATTTCGGCGGTTGCGGCCGCACGATCACTGACGACGAGGGGTTCTATGCTTTCCGCACGATCAAGCCCGGCCCCTATCCCTGGCCGAACGGCGTCAACGACTGGCGGCCAGCCCACATCCATTTCTCGGTCTTCGGCCACGGATTTGCACAGCGCCTGATCACCCAGATGTACTTCGAGGGTGATCCGATGATCTGGAAGTGTCCGATCGTCAACACGATCCCGGATCGCCAGGCGATCGAGCAACTGATCGCGCCGCTCGACTGGGCAAACACGATCCCATTTGATGCGCGCGCCTACAAATTCGACATCGTACTGCGCGGTCGCCGCTCGACCCTGTTCGAGAACCGGCTGGAGGGCAACTGATGGTGCAGCAGCTGAACTACCTCAAGGAAACGCCGTCGCAGACGGCCGGCCCTTACGTGCACATCGGACTGACGCCAAACTTCTGCGGGATCGGCGGCGTTTATCAAGCCGACCTCGGATCGCACATGGTGAATGAGCAGACGAAAGGGCAGCGCATTACCATTACTGGCCGCGTGATCGACGGCGCCGGCGCGCCGCTCAGGGACGCGCTCGTCGAGATCTGGCAGGCGGATGCTGCCGGCCTCTACAATTCGCCGACCGAAATTCGTGGCTCCGCCGACGCGAACTTCTCCGGTTGGGGGCGTTGTGCGACCGGTGCCGAGGATGGTGTCTTCACGTTCGAAACGGTGAAGCCCGGGGTTGTACCTTACAGTAGTGACCGGCAGATGGCGCCACATATCAGCTTCTGGATCGTGGCGCGTGGCATCAATGTCGGCCTGCAGACGCGCATGTACTTTCCGGACGAGGCGGAAGCCAACGCCGTCGATCCGCTGCTTGCGCGGATTGAACATCGTCATCGCGTCGCGACGCTTGTCGCGACGGGAGCCGCGCCTAATTATATTTTCGACATTCACCTGCAGGGTGAGAAGGAAACGGTCTTCCTCGACATCTGAACAGGAATGTCACGCCTGGACATGGGGGCGATGATTGATGCCCCCATGCAGCAGGTGGCATTTCGTTCGGCAAGAAGAAACGGGGAAACCATGACCTATTCCGCCTTCGACCATCCTTATCTCTCCGGGCTTCTGGGTGATGAGGCGGTTGCCGCCGAGTTTTCGGCCTCCGCCGATATTCATGCGATGCTCGCCTTCGAGGCGGCGCTTGCGCGGGCGGAAGCCGTGCACGACATCATCCCGCCGAGCGCTGCCGATCGGATCACCGAAGCCTGCCGCGCCTTTTCGCCCGATGTCATCGCACTGAAGCGCGCCATGGGCGTGGATGGCGTGGTCGTGCCGGAACTCGTCCGGCAATTGCGGGCGGCCGTCGGTGGCGAGGCGGCGGAATACGTACATTACGGTGCCACCAGCCAGGATGTGATCGACACCAGCCTGATGTTGCGGATGAAGGCGGTCGCCGAGCTTTTCGCCGTGCGCCTCGGCAATGTCGTCTCGGTGCTCGAAGAATGCGACAGCGAATGGGGGGATCGCGCGCTGATGGGGCGTACCCGCATGCAGGCGGCAATCCCGATCACCGTCTCCGACCGGTTGCGCAGCTGGATCGAGCCGCTGCTCGATCATATGGATCGGCTGGAGGCGATGGACCGTGATCTGTTCGCCGTGCAGTTCGGCGGCGCCGCGGGCACGCTCGATAAACTTGACGATCGAGCCGACGAAGTGCGCGCCACGCTCGCCGAAGAGCTCGGCCTTGCCGATTTTCCGCAATGGCACAGCCAGCGCTCGGAGGTCGCGGATTTTGCCAGCGCGCTGTCGCTGGTGACCGGCAGCCTCGGCAAATTCGGTCAGGATGTCGCGCTGATGGCGCAGCAAGGCGATGAGATCGAGCTTGCCGGCGGCGGTGGTTCCTCGGCGATGGCGCACAAGCAGAACCCTGTCGCGGCGGAGGTTCTGGTGTCCTTGGCGCGGTTCAACGCAACCCAGCTCTCCGGCATGCACCACGCGCTGGTACACGAGCAGGAGCGCTCCGGTGCCGCCTGGACGCTCGAATGGCTGATCATGCCGCAGATGGCCGGCGCGACGGCGGCCGCACTTCGCCTGGCGGCCGAGCTTGCGAGCAACATACGCCGGCTTGGCCGCGACTGAGCCCGCGGCAGCCGCGCGGTTCTTCAGCGGGCCGCACGCAACATCGAGCGATAGCGCACCTGGCTGTTCTTGAGGTGCTGGCGCATGGCGCTGCGTGCCTGTTCCTCGTCGCCATCCTGGATCGCGATTAGAATGGCCTCGTGTTCCGAGATCAATCGCGACAGTTCCGCTGCCGCCAGCACGGTTTCCTCGCCGCTTTCGGAAACCGCGCGGCGGGGAATAAGCGCGGTGCCCAGCATCTGCAGGAACTCGCTGAACCGCGGATTGTTGGTCGCCTGGGCGATCGCCAGGTGGAAATTGAAGTCGGCTTCCGCCGTGGGGCGACCCTCGGCAGCACTCGCACAGAAGCTGTCGAAGGCTTCGACGATCTTTTCTTCCTGTGCCGGCGAGCGGCGCAGGGCGGCAAGGGCGGCGGCATCACCTTCGACGGCGGTCCTGAGTTCCAGCATTTCGATCAGCGAAGAGACGCGCGCGAGATCGACGCCATGGAAAGGCAGCGGAGCCACTGGCGTGGGTTCCAGCACGAAAACGCCGATACCGTGTCTCGCTTCGACCAGCCCGCCGGAGCGTAGGGCCGCGATCGCTTCGCGCACGACCGTGCGGCTGACGCCGAACTCCTGGGTAAGCTGCGCCTCCGATGGCAGGCGATCGCCCGGCTTATAGTGTCCGCCGGCGATCTGTCCGCCAAGTGCGTCGGTCACCCTGGCCACCAGCGTCTTGCCTTGTGGCGTTGTGTTGTCGGGGGCGGTGACGTTGCTCATGGGCATGGCCGTTTCTGGGACTTGGTGTGAGTTTCTGGATACGCCATTGCCGATCAAGGGCGCAATCCATTGGCAAGGCGTAGGGCCTACTTCTAAAAGATCGGATCATCGACGAAGGCGCCGCCCTGATACCGCACGAGCGAATCGCCCGGGTCCGGCTTCGGGCTGCTTGCGGCAATCTTATCGCGGAAGACTTCGGCATTGTCCTTCGGTCGCCAGCCGAGCCATCCAATGTGCGAATTGTCCCACCAGCCTGCGTCGTTGGCAGACGCGCCCCAGACGACCGGGCAGCCAAGAATCGGGACGCGGAATACGGCTTCGATCAGGGATGCGAAGTCGTCATGCGAAAGCCAGGTGGAAAGCATGCGGTAGTTGATGGGCTCCGGCAGGCACGAGCCTATGCGCACCAGCGCCGTCTCCTGGCCGAACTTCTCGAAGTACATGCGGGCAAGTGCTTCGCCGAAGCACTTCGACACACCGTAGAGCCCGTCCGGCCGGTAGGGGGCATTCGGGCTGAGCCGCTCGTTTTGCGGATAGTAGCCGATCGTGTGGTTGGTGCTGGCGAACAGGATGCGCGGCTTGTTGTTGGCGCGTGCAGCTTCGTAGAGGTTGTAGAGGCCGAGAATGTTGCCGTCGAGGATTTCGGAAAAGGGCCGTTCGACGGATATGCCTCCGAGATGCAGGATTGCATCGCAGCCGGCAACAAGGTCATGGACAGCGCCGGCATCGGCGAGGTCGCACTGAGCGCATTCTTCGTTCTCGCCGGGTGGGTCGAGCGGCGAACGGTCGGAAAGTCGGATCACCTTTGCCATCGGGGCGAGCTTTTTGCGCATGACGCGGCCCAATTGGCCTGCTGCGCCGGTGATCAGAAGTCGTTCCATCGCCCATCTCCTTCATGTCGGCGGGTAGGGTCCCGTCGACCATCAGTCAATCACATCATACAATACCGGCTAACATATAATACATGTTCTCTGCAACTCGAATGGAGAGCTTGGTGCGTTTGAATACGCAGCTCGCTGGGGTTTGTGCTGCGTGGCAAGATGAAACGAGATTCGGTACCAAAGGCGCGGGGGCATTGAATTCCGAAGGTCATATGATAACTTGTATTATGACATATTGACATGTGTGTGATGACTTGCTTATTAGGGCGCGTCGAGTATTAGGGAGGAACCGCGCGAAATGACACCCGAGCAGATCAAGGCCGCTCTTGGTTCAGGCCTTCTTTCCTTCCCGGTTACGCATTTCGATGCCGAGGGTCGTTTCGCGCCGGAAAGCTACCGGGCGCATGTCGAGTGGCTGGCCGGCTATAAGGCGCCGGTGTTGTTCGCGGCAGGTGGCACCGGCGAATTCTTCTCGCTGAAGCCCGATGAAATTCCCGGCATCGTCGCCGCCGCCAAGGAGGTTGCCGGCGATACGGCGATCGTATCCGGCTGCGGTTATGGCACGGAGATGGCGGTCGATATTGCCCGGTCGGTCGAGCGGGTCGGTGCGGACGGTATTCTGCTTCTGCCGCACTACCTGATCGATGCGCCGCAGGAAGGGCTCTACGCCCATGTGAAGAAGATCTGCCAGTCGGTCGGCATCGGCGTCATGGTCTATAACCGCGATAACTCCGTACTGCAGGCCGACACGCTGGCGCGGCTCTGTGACGAATGCCCGAATCTGATCGGCTTCAAGGATGGCACCGGTGATATCGGCCTCGTGCGCCAGGTCACCGCCAAGATGGGCGACCGGCTGATGTATCTCGGCGGCATGCCGACGGCGGAACTGTTCGCCGAAGCCTATCTCGGCGCTGGTTTCACCACCTATTCCTCGGCCGTCTTCAACTTCGTGCCGGGGCTTGCCAACGAGTTCTATGCGGCCCTTCGCGGCGGTGACCGCGCCACCTGCGAGCGTATCCTCAAGGATTTCTTCTATCCCTTCATGGCCATCCGCAACCGCGGCAAGGGCTACGCGGTTTCGGCAATCAAGGCGGGCGTGCGCCTGCAGGGGTTTGATGCCGGCCCGGTGCGCAGCCCGCTTACGGACCTCACGGATGAGGAAGTCGCCATGCTCGACGCGCTCATCGGCACCCACAAGCGCAAAGCGTGACGGGGGAGGGAGGAGAGTCATGAAGATCGTTGCCGTCCGCACGCATCTCCTCGAGCACCGGCTGGCCGTGCCCTTTGAAAGCGCCTCTGCGCGCTTCGACCGTCGCGCCCATGTGCTGGTCGAGATCGAATGCGACGACGGGACGGTCGGCTGGGGCGAATGCCTAGGGCCGGCGAGACCCAATGCGGCCGTGGTCGCGACCTATTCCCCCTGGCTTATCGGCCAGGACCCGCGCCAGACCGAAAAACTCTGGGCGATCCTCTACAATGCGCTGCGCGATCAGGGGCAGCGCGGTCTGGCGATCACGGCTCTCTCCGGCATCGACATTGCGCTCTGGGACATCAAGGGCAAACATTACGGTGCCTCGGTCTCCATGCTGCTCGGCGGCCGCTGGCGCGAGAGCGTGCGCGCCTATGCGACCGGCAGCTTCAAGCGCGACGGCGTCGACCGCGTCTCCGACAATGCCATGGAGATGGCAGAACACCGAGCGCAAGGGTTTCACGCCTGCAAGATCAAGATCGGCTTTAGCATCGACGAAGACCTGCGCGTCATCCGTGCCGTGCGCGAAGCGATCGGCGATGAAATGCGGCTGATGATCGATGCCAATCACGGCTACACCGTCACCGAGGCGATCCGCCTCGGCAAGGCGGCGGCGGACTACGATATCGACTGGTTCGAGGAGCCAGTGGTGCCGGAACAGCTTTCGGCCTATCGCGAGGTGCGTGCCGGGCAGCCCATCCCGGTTGCCGGCGGCGAGACCTGGCACACCCGTTACGGCATGTGGCCAGCGATCGAGAGCCGCGCCGTCGACATCCTGCAGCCGGATCTCTGCGGCTGCGGTGGGTTCTCCGAGATGGCGAAGATTGCAAGTCTTGCGACGTTGCATGGCGTTCGCATCGTGCCGCATGTCTGGGGTACCGGCGTGCATCTTGCCGCTGCGCTACAGTTCATGGCGGCGATGACGCCAGATCCGGTGCGGGTAAACCCGATCGAGCCGATCATGGAGTTCGACCGGACGGAGAATCCCTTCCGCCAGGCGGTGCTGAAGACGCCGATCGAAACCGTGAATGGTGTCGTTGCCATCCCGGACGCGCCCGGTCTCGGCATCGAGATCGATCGCGGTGCGCTCGCCCAGTTCAAGATGCCCGAGGCTTGAGATGATCGAGCGCACCCTCTCCGGCTGTCCTCCTGAACCCCGTCTGCCGAAGGGCACGGTCGATGCCCAAATGCACATGTATCTGCCGGGGTTTCCGTCGCTTCCCGGCGGTCCGCCTTTACCGGCTGAACCGTTGCCAGACGTCACGGCCTATCGCGGGGTCATGGATTGGCTCGGTATCGACAGGGTGATCATCACCCAGGGCAATGCCCACCAGCGGGACAACGCCAACACGCTTGCCTGTGTCGCCGCCATGAGGGATGCAGCACGTGCCGTCGTCGTCATCGACGAAACCACGTCCGATGCGGACATGCACGGGCTGAGCGCATCCGGCGCCGTCGGCGCACGCATCATGGATCTGCCCGGTGGCGCGGTGGGGCTCGACGCGCTGGAAGCGATCGACGCACGGGCACACGCGGCGGATTGGATGATCGCCGTGCAGTTCGATGGCAACAGGATACTTGACCACCTGCCGCGGCTGGAGCGCATCCGTTCGCGCTGGGTGCTCGATCACCACGGCAAATTCTTCGCCGGCGTCGACCCGGATGGGCCGGAGATTGCAGCACTTCTCAAACTGATCGACAGGGGCAATGTCTGGTTCAAGTTCGCGGGCGCCTACGAGAGTTCGCGAGCGGGATGGCCCTATGCAGACGTGGCCGCCTTTTCGCGCAGGATCGCGGACCATGCCCCGGAACGTATCATCTGGGGCTCGAACTGGCCGCACAACATGATCCGGAAAACGGAAGACTATCCCAATGACGCGCGGCTCGCCGAACTGGTCCTCGGCTGGCTTGCCAACGACCGGGCAAAGCATCTGGCCCTCGTTGAGAACCCGGAACACCTGTTCAAGCTGCCGGCCTTCGCGGCGGCGTGACTTCGACCCGCGGCCGGAGCCGGGAGGCTCCCTGTCGGGCCCAAGGACATGAGATTTCGCATGCCGGCCCGGACGGGCAGCAACTCGGCCTTGGGAGAGGCCGAAGCACGATTAGAGGAGGAGGAAAACATGAAGAAAATTGCAGGCATGCTTTGCGTCGCAATGGGGCTGGCGTTTGCCGGCACAGCGGTGCAGGCGCAGGAAATCACCTTGCGTTCGGCGGACATCCACCCGGACGGCTATCCGACGGTTGAGGCCGTGAAGTACATGGGGCAGCTGCTGTCCGAGCGCAGCAACGGCCGGATCAAGATCGAGGTCATGAACAACGGCGTGCTCGGTGGCGAGAAGGACACGATCGAGCAGACCCGCTTCGGCGTCATCGACATGAACCGGGTCAATGCGGCGCCCTTCAACAACCTCGTCAAGGAGACGATGGTCCTTGGCATGCCATTCCTGTTCCGCTCGACCGAGCACATGCACAAGACGGTCGACGGCCCGATCGGCGAGGAGGTTCTCGCCGCTTTCGAGCCGCACGGTCTGATCGGTCTCGCCTTCTACGATTCCGGCGCCCGTTCCTTCTACACGACCAAAAAGCCGATCGAGAAACTGGCCGATCTCAAGGGGCTGAAGATCCGCGTGCAGCAGTCTGATCTCTGGATCGCGATGATGCAGGCCTTCGGCGCCAACCCGACGCCGATGCCGATGGGCGAGGTTTACTCGTCGCTCGAGACCGGTGTCGTCGACGGTGCCGAGAACAATTGGCCGTCCTACGAATCCGCCCGTCATTTCGAGGTGGCCAAGAACTACTCGCTCACCGAACATTCTCTCAATCCGGAAATCCTGGTGATCTCCAAGATGAGCTGGGACAAGCTCTCCGCCGATGACCAGGGCCTGATCCGCCAGGCGGCGAAGGATTCCGTCGGCAAGATGCGCGAATTGTGGAGCGCGCGCGAAAAAGTCTCGGAAGAGAAGGTTCGCGCCGCCGGTGCAAACGTCATCAAGGTCAACAAGGAAGAGTTCGCCGCCGCCATGGGGCCGGTCTACGACCAGTTCGTCAGCGACCCGAAACTCAAGGACCTTCTCGAGCGGGTGAAGGCGGTCAAGTGACAGCAGACGGCGGGCCGGCTCCGAGAGTGGAGCCGGCCTTCGCAACTGTCCATTGGATCGCTTTTGCGGAGGAGGAAGAGACATGCGTCGTTTCATGCGGGCGATGCGCCCGGTTCTCGGAGCGCTAAGCCGCGCGTCGCTCTATATCGCCGGTACCGGCATGGTCGCCATGACGTTGATCGTCGGCTGGCAGGTCTTTGCCCGCTACATCTTGAACGACTCGCCAAGCTGGTCTGAACCCTTGGCCCTCCATCTCATGGCCTGGTTCATCATGCTCGGTGCCGCGGTGGGCGTGCGCGAAAGCGTGCATCTCGGGCTCGATGTCATCCGTCATGTGATGAAGCCTTCGGTGCAAATGGCCATGGACCTGATGAGCCTTGGTCTGATCGTCATCTTCGGCGCTTCCATGGCCTATTATGGCCTGCTTCTTTGCGTCGGCACTTGGACGGCCACCATTCCCGTTCTCGGCTGGCCGGGAGGGGTCGACTTTTTTCCGCTCATTGTCGGCGGTGTGATGATTGCCCTGTTTGCCGCCGAGCGTTTGATCGATCTGGTTCTGGGTGTCGATGTCGCCGCAGATGTCGTCGTGCAGGAGATGGCCTGAATGGCTTACACTATCCTCTTCGGGGTCTTCACCCTCTTGATGTTCATCGGCACGCCGATCGCGTTTTGCCTCGGCATCGCCTCGTTCGCCACCGTTCTCTATCTCGGCCTGCCGCCGGTGGTGGTGTTCCAGCAGTTGAATTCCGGCATGAACATCTTCGCCATGATGGCGATCCCGTTCTTCATCTTTGCCGGCGACCTGATGGTGCGCGGTGGCATTGCCAACCGGCTGATCCAGTTTGCCGCCGGCCTCGTCGGGCACCTTCGCGGTGGTCTCGGCCAGGTCAACATCGTCGCCTCGACACTCTTCGGCGGCATCTCCGGCTCGGCAGTGGCGGATGCCTCGGCGGTCGGCGGCCTGATGATCCCGCAAATGGCAAAGCGCGGCTATGACCGCGACTATGCCGTCAACGTCACGGTCAACGCGGCGATCATCGCGCTGATGGTGCCGCCGTCGCACAACATGATCCTTTATTCGATCGCGGCGGGCGGCAATGTCTCCGTCGCCGATCTCTTTACCGCCGGCATCATTCCCGGCCTGCTGCTTGCGCTTTCGCTGATGGTGACGGCCTATATCGTTGCAAGGCGCAGAGGCTATCCGGCCGAGCCGTTTCCGGGATTTTCCAAGGTCTTCTATTATCTGCTCGCCTCGTTCCCCGGTATCGTGCTGATCGGCATCATTTTCGGCGGCGTACGCTCCGGTGTCTTCACCGCCACCGAGAGCTCTTGCATCGCCGTGCTCTATGCTTTCCTCGTCGCCATGCTGGTTTACCGCGAGCTGGATTGGGCCGGCTTCGTCGAGGCGGTGATGGGGGCGGTGCGCACCACCGCGATGGTGCTTCTGGTCATCGGCATGGCGGCGTCCTTCGGCTGGCTGATGGCGTTCCTGCAGGTGCAGGCGCTGATGATCAGCGCGATCAGCGCGATCTCGGAAAACCCGATCATCGTGCTGCTTGTCATCAACATCATCCTGCTGTTCCTTGGCACCTTCATGGACATGGCGCCGATGGTGATCATCTGCACGCCGGTGCTCCTGCCGGTGGTGAAGGCCTTCGGCATTGATCCGGTGCATTTCGGTGTGGTGATGATCCTCAACGCCGGCATAGGGCTCAACACGCCACCGGTCGGTACGGTGCTCTTCGTCGGCTGTGCGGTCGGCGGGATTTCCATTCGCGAGGCGATGCGCACCATCTGGCCGTTCTTCGGCGCCAGCATCGCGGTGCTGATGGCGGTCACCTACATCCCGGCCCTGTCGCTCTGGCTACCGTCGGTCTTCAAGTGAGTTGACCATTCGTGGTCGTAATCGGGCTCGGCATTCCTGCCGGGCCCGATCCACTCTCACGATGGCTCGGCTAATCGTTCCTGTTGGCAGCGATGCATTGTCGCTCCAAGCGCTTCAGGAAAACGCCGATCTCCTTTGCCGCCTGCAGATCGCCCTTCCGTTCGGCGACCGCTCGGCCCTCGCGCCAGACCTGGATCGCCTCTTCGAACCGGGCGAGCTTGTGCAAGATGGCACCGCGCAGTTTCCACGCTGCCGAGTAATCCGGGTCGAAGGCGATCGCCCGCTCGACATGGGCAAGGGCGGTTTCGAGATCCGCCTCCTGAAGGCAGATACTGCCGAGCGTGAAGCGCAGCAGGGCGTCGTCCTTGCCGTCTTGTAAGAGCTTTTCGAGCACTTGCCGCATTGCTGGCGTTCCTCCTACACGATCGCCGATTCAGGCCGCAGGCTTGGTTGGGGCGAGGACCGCATGTCCTTTGCCCGGCGGCGCCGGCAACGATCTCGCCCTGTCGAGAGACTGATATCGCCGGCGGCTCCAGATCAAGGGGTCGGCATGGGTGGAAGTCTCGGTTGCGACAATTGTTCCGACGAACAGCGTGTGGTCCCCGACCTGCATCGAAGCGCTGAGCAGGCAGTCGAGCGCAGCGGCGGCCCCGAGAAGCCTTGGCCGTCCGCTCGGCCAGTCGGCCCAGATGCCGACGAGGTAACGCTTGGACGCTTCGATCTTGCCGGCGAAGGCATCCGCGATCAGTTCCTGCCCCTCAGCCAGCATGGCGAGCGAAAAGCCCTGTTCGGCGGCAATCAGCGCGGCGAGCGGACTGTCCGCCTTGATCGAAATGACGATCGACGGCGGGCTGGCGGAGAGCGAGAAAGTGGCGGTCACGGTCCGGCCGAGACTATCGGCACCCCTACCGGAGCTTGCCACGCAGACGGTGGCGGCGAGATGCGACAGGGTGTCGGCGAACTCCGGTTTCGACACGGCCAGGTCGGCGTGGGCGTCGATATCGACGGAGAGCGAATATATCTGGCGCATGGGTCTTGTTCCAACTGAGGTAGCCCGTGGCGGCGGGGAGACGCCACGGGGGTTTGCGAAAGCCCAGGCGCAGGCGGGGGCGAGAGGGCCGTCGCAAATTCTCTGACCATCCGATCCGCGAGCCGGTTCCGGCTCGCGGTGCTCATCGGCTGGTCAGGCGGACTTCAATTCCGCTTCGGCAAACTCGTAGTTGGCGAGCTTGTCGAGGAAGTTCGAGGTGTAGTCCGGTCGGCGGTTGCGGTAGTCGATGTAATAGGCATGTTCCCAGACATCGAGGCCAAGCAGGGCCTTGCCTTCGTTGGTTGCGACCGGATTGGAGCCGTTGGCGGTCTTCGTCACCTTGAGCTTGCCGTCAGGGCCGAGTACGAGCCAGGCCCAGCCGGAGCCGAACTGGCCGGTGGCGGCGGCCTTGAAGGCATCCTTGAAGCCTTGAACGCTGCCGAAGTCTTCGGTGATCTTGTTTTCGAGCGCGCCTGGGATCTGGCCACCCTTGGGCGAAAGGCTTTTCCAGAAGAGGATATGGTTCCAGTGTTGGCCGGCATTGTTGAAGACCGGCGCCAGTTCCGCCTTGCCGTGGCTGAGACGAATGATCTCCTCGAGCGACAGGCCGGCAAGCGATGCGTCCTTCTCGACGAAGCCGTTCAGCGCCGTGACATAGGCTTGGTGGTGCTTGCCGTGGTGGAATTCGATCGTCTCGGCGCTCATGCCGTTTTCAGCGAGTGCTGCGGGTGCATAGGGAAGGGCGGGAAGTTCGAAGGCCATGATCAAACCTTTGCGGGCGGGACACTCTCGACGGATCACTTGTCTGCGAATGGATGAGAGTGTATTTAGCAAGACAATTCTTTGTAAATCTGCGCGCGGGAATATGTCAAGCGATCACTTGTTAAATCCGGAGCAAAGCAGCGGCCGCACGCCGGGAGAGCGCATTATGCTGGCGCTGAAGCTGCATGGCCCGCAAACGGCGGCGGCACTGGGCAAGCGTCTGACGATTACCGGCGAGGCCGTCCGGCAGCAGCTCGTCCGCCTTGCCGAGGATGGCTTCGTCCTATCGTGGTCGGAGGCGAAAGGCGTCGGTCGTCCGTCGCAATTCTGGGGGCTGACCGCACTTGGACACGCTGAGTTTCCCGACACGCATGCGGAGCTGACCGTCCAGCTGTTGAGGACGATCCGGCAGACGCTCGGCGAGGCGGCGATCGATCGGCTGATCGCGGCACGGGAGAACGAGACGCGGGAGAACTACAGCGCGGCGATGAGTGACAAGAAGAGCCTGCGCGAGCGGGTGGACGAACTGGTGCGGTTGCGATCTCAGGAAGGCTATATGGCGGCTTACGAGGATCCCGGTGACGGCACGCTGCTGTTCGTCGAGAACCATTGTCCGATTTGCGCCGCCGCGACGAGCTGCCAGGGGTTCTGTCGGGCGGAGTTGAGCGTGTTCCGCGCAGTGCTTGGCCCCGGGGTCGAGGTCGAGCGCGCCGAGCACATCCTCGCCGGCGCCCGCCGCTGCGCCTATGTCGTCAGGATGGTCGATCAAGCCGCCTGATCTGCCTTGGTAAAGGCTTGGCGCCGCGCCCGATTGAGTGCGAGCGAGGCGCCGGTGCTGATCCTGTCAGCGCGCGCCCATGCGCAGTGCGCCGTCGAGGCGGATGACTTCGCCATTTAGCATGCGGTTCTCGCAGATGTGCTGCACGAGGGCCGCAAACTCCTCGGGTTTGCCGAGGCGCTGCGGGAAGGGCACGCTCTTGCCGAGCGAATCCTGCACTTCCTGCGGCATGCCCGCCATCATCGGCGTTTCGAAGATGCCCGGTGCAATGGCGACGACACGGATGCCATAGCGTGCAAGCTCACGGGCGATCGGCAACGTCATCGAGACGACGCCGCCTTTGGATGCGGCATAGGCCGCCTGGCCGATCTGGCCGTCGAAGGCGGCAACCGATGCGGTGTTGACGATCACGCCCCGTTCGCCGTCCTCGCCGGGCTCTTCCCGCTGGATTGCTTCGGAGGCGAGCCGCAGCATGTTGAACGTACCGATGAGGTTGATGCCGACCGCGCGCGAAAAGCTTTCGAGGCGATGCGGGCCGTCGCGGCCGAGCACCTTTTCGCCCGGCGCGATGCCCGCACAGTTCACCAGTCCTTGGAGATGGCCGAAGCGATCCAGAGCTGCTGCAACGGCGGCGGCGCCATCCGCTTCGTTGGTGACATCCGTCTTCTGGAAGAGGGCGTTGCTGCCAAGTTCCTCGGCCATCTTCTGTCCGGCCTCGGCGTTGACGTCGGCAAGAACCACACGGGCACCCTCGCCATGCAGCCGCCGCGCGACGGCTGCGCCGAGGCCCGAACCGCCACCGGTCACGATAAAGACTTTTCCATCGATCAGCATCTGAGGCTCCTCCCGTACCGGATCGTGTCGTTCGTGCATGTTTCCTTTAATCGTGCCCGATCAAAGGGCAAAAACATGCAGCACGTCAAAGTGCTACAGCGACCTTAGCGCGTCTAACGAGACGCGCGGCGCTGTAGGACATGGACATAGCCTTGCCGAGGCATGAAGCCAAGGGTGGTGGGTGCGGCGATGCGTCCATTCCCGATCCGCGTCACCGCCTTCTTTCCGTAAACCGCTTTAGAAGTCCGCCACCAGATGCGGTTCGCGCTCGGGTCCAAAGCGGGGCTGGACGCCGAGGAAGGAACCGGCGCGACTGATGATCTCTCTGACGACGGGCGCCGCCGTGTGCGCTGCCTGACGGCCGCCTCTCTCGCCCGTCAGCGGCGCATCGACGATCGAAAGGACGATGTAGCGCGGGTTGTCCATGGGAAAGCCGGCGAGAAACGCGTTGAAATTGAGGTTTGTGGCGTATCGGCCGTTGATGACCTTGTCCGCTGTGCCCGTCTTTCCTCCGACATGGAAGCCGGGCACCTGGGCGTGGCGGCCGGAGCCCAGCTGGCCGTTGCGGTTGTAAAGGTAGCGCATGTCGGCGCTCGTCGTCGGCTGCAGGACTTGCTGAGCCTGTGCCTTCGCCGTCTCGGGGGATCGCGGAAGGAACGTCGGAGAGATCAGGGTGCCGCCGTTCAGCAGAGCGGCCGCGGCGACCGCGGTTTGCAGCGGCGTGGTCGCAACGCCGTGTCCGAAGGATATGGTCACCGAATTGATCTTCTTCCAGCTCCGGGGCTGCGTGGGCGTTGCGACACCCGGCAGCTCGGTCTCCATCCTGGAAAGAAGCCAAAGCCTGGTGAGAAAGGTCTGATGTCCCTCGATGCCAACCATATCGGCGACCGCGGCGGTTCCGATATTGGATGAATACTGAAAGACCTCGGGAATGGTGAGGGGGCGATACTTGCCGCGAAAATCCTTGATGGTGAAGCCGCCCATGCGGATGGGGCGCGATGCATCGACCACGGAGTTGAGGCTGATCTTGCCGGCGTCCAGTCCCATTGCCAGGGTGAAGCTTTTGAACGTCGAGCCCATCTCGAACGTCGCATTGCTCATCCGGTTGAACCAGCCCTTTTCGTATTCCTTGTCGATATTGCCATCCGGCAGCGTGCGCGAAGGCTGGTTCGGATCGTAGTCGGGCACCGAAGCCATCGCGATAACTTCTCCCGTCTCCACATCTAAGACCACGGCACCGGCGGCTTCCGCCTGGTAGTCGATCATGGCGCGCGCAACCGCTTCCCGAACGATGCTCTGAACGCGAAGGTCGATCGAGAGCTTGACCGGCTCGAGCGGGGTGTTGCCGGTCAATCCCGCCGCCCGGAGATCGGCAAGTCCTTGCTGATCGATGTAGCGCTCCATGCCCTGCAGGCCCTGATTGTCGACGTTGACATGCCCGAGGATATGCGAGGCCGTCGATCCGCCCGGATAAAAGCGCCGCTTTTCCGGCCGGAAGCCGATGCCGGGAATGCCGAGTGCCAATATGTCTGCCTGCTGGCGCGGCGTGAGCTGTCGCCGCAACCACTGGAAGGCGGTGCCGGATCGCAGCTTCCGGTGCGTATCGCGCCAGTCGAGATTGGGAATGACGGTCGCGAGCTTCTCGACGACTTCGTCCGCATCGACGATCGTTCGTGGTTCGGCATAGAGCGACACCATGTTGACGTCGGTCGCCAGCAGTTCTCCATGCCGATCGACGATGTCAGGGCGGGAGGCCACAGCGTGGTTGGTGTAGTTGATCCACGCCGTCTCGACAGGTCTTTCCAGTCCGTACTGGACCAGTCGCCCCATGATCACCAGAAAGATCACGGCAAAGCCGGCGATGATGATGCCAAGCCGTTGCCTTGCCTGCGTTCTCCGGCCCAAGGTGATGCCGACGACCGCTCCGCTTTTGCCACTGACGTTTCGTTTCAGGGAAAAATGTGCCCGGCTTTTCAGCCGGACGGCGAGAGAGATCAATGTCATTCCGAACGCATCCAGATCTAAGCCACCCGAAGCTATGGGATCGGTCTGCCAGCCGGCACACCGAAGAAGGCTCTCGGACGCGAATTAAAAGAGGATAGGCTTTGCCTGTGCGGCTAAAATTGTTCGGTATGTCCTAACAACCTATTAACTCTTGCGCGTTCTGGTTGTTGATCCACAGGCAATCGACGGAACCGCGTGGAGACCGGATCAATGCCGGAAGAAAAGGGCCTGCGCGTCTCTCCGGCGCGGAAGGCGCGAACTTGAAACTAGCGCTGCGCGATCGGCGATATATCGATGATCCTGATGCCGACGGCGTTGCTGGATTCGTCATAGACGATTTCCCCTCGGCCGATGACCATGCCGTTGACCTTGAGTTCGACCGGATCGCCGAAATCGCGGTCGAGATGGATCGTATCATCAGGGTGGAGTTTCGAAATCTGAGAGACCGTCAGCCTGGCGCGACCGATGACCGCCTCGATCGCGAGCGGGATGCCCTGGACCGCCCGTTCGCTCATCACCGAGCGGCTCTCGAGCGCAGGTCTCTCATCGAGCTCGACCAGTTCATCCTGTAGCTTCTTGTTAATCATTCTGCACCATCCAAAGCACTGATTCACGACTCTTTAACAAAGAGTTGCGCCAGTTCGCCCTGGGTGGCAACCGTGGCTAAATGGGGGTTCCTCCTGCCTCGCAAGCGAGCGTTAACAAACAGTTAACATCCACAACGCGCGGCCAGCAGAAGGCCTCAAAGCGTCACCGCGTTCCAGTTTCCGTCCCGTTTTTGGAAACCGATCATGCGACGGCCGTTCGGCAACTTGTCGCCGAGTCGCACGACATAGACGTAGCCCTCGTAAACCATCAGACCCTGATCACCGTTGCTGTAAAGGATCTCGAAGCTCGGCTGGTTCGGGGAAGCGCCTGCTCCTGTCGGAGCCCCTGACGGATCGATCGCCGCCACTTCCGAGGAAATGTTTTGGGGACCAACCAGATAGTATAGCGACGACGCAAGGGCGGCGGCGCAGAGGAGGGCGCCGACCAGCGATGGCACCAGGCGCAGCTTGAAACGTGTTGGCGTCGGCTGAGGTGTTGCAACACTCAAGTTCGTTATCCCGATTCGATCAAATACTGCTATCGGAACCGTTTTCGCGCGGCATTAAGCGGCAGCCATTACAGACAATGCTGTTGGTGGGCGGCCGGATCTGCTTTGCGGAAGCCGTTCCCCGCTTCAATCCAAAGAGGTCACGACCTCTCAGAATCAACAGCATGCCCATTCGCCGATATCAGGGACATATGGTCCCGGTCGTTTCCACACCTTTTGAGTGTCTGCAACATTGGCCCCACTTCGCCTTCAAGTAGGGCCGATGAGATGCCTTGTCCGGGGGATATGTCGACCGGCCTCCTCTAGGCTGCTTCGCGCTTGCCGGTTTGGAGAAGCCGTAACCATGGGGTCAGGTGGAAGACGCTCATGAAGATGTACATCACGGTCATCCCGCCGAACTGCAGTCCCTGCTCGCCGGCACATAACATCTGCCCGACGTCGGCGCCCCATGCGCCGGTCGAAATCGCCATGAGCGCGAAGGTCGGCGACGCTGCGAGGGCGAGCCCATCGGCCGCCCTCCGTGCTGCCGTCCGGTGGACCTCCCGCGCGCTCGCAGAGAGGCTCGCGCTCATCGCACCGAGCCCGCGTCCTGGTTTCGCATCGCTGCCTCGCCCGCGTCCGAGACCTCGACCCAGCGCCGATCGGGAGCGGCGCCTTCGACATAGCTGTCGTTCCAGTTCCACCACTTGTAGGTCGGCGTCTGGGGATAGCCTTCGGGAGAGTCCTCCCAGACTTCCTGTCGGCCGAGCGGGGTGATGTCGAGATAGTTCCAGGTGCCGCCCATCTGCTCGTCACCGCGGTTGTTGATGAAGTAGGTACGGAACAGCCGGTCGCCGTCGCGGAAGAACACGTTGTGGCCGTGCCACTCGTCGACGCCGAAATCGAGGTCGAAGCTGTCGGTGATGGTATACCAGGGCATCGTCCAGCCCATGCGCGCCTTCAGCCTGGCAATATCGGCCTGCGGCGCCCGCGACGCGAAGACCAGAGTGGTGTCACGGGCGTTGAGATGGGCAAGGTGGGCAACCTGGTCGGCGACCATGGAGCAGCCGCGGCAGGCATGCTCGGGCCAGCCATAGACGCCCGGCTCGTAGAAGGCGCGGTAGACGATCAACTGATGCCGGCCGGCAAAGAGGTCAAGCAAGCTTTCCTTGCCCTCGGGGCCCTCGAAGACATATTCCTTCGTGACCGCCATCCACGGCATGCGCCGGCGCTCCGCAGCAAGCGCATCGCGAGCATGCGTGTGTGCTTTCTCCCTGACGAGCAGGTTCTGGCGTGCCTCTTCCCAGGCCTGTTGCGAGACCACCTGCGGCTTCTGCATGGCTGGCTGGTCGGTTGCCTGCCCATTCTCGACTGTCTTGGTCATGGCTTTCAATCTCCTCGTTTTAGACGAAGCCTGCGTCGCGCGGGCCGGAGCGCCGGGATGCAGGTTATCGTGCCGTCATCGAGGGTAGTTTGGCACCGCGGATCAAATGGCGGGAGTAACAACTGTGACGGTATTCATTCGGGCGGCGCGATGGGGGCGTGTGGGCCGGCGACCTTCCGCCCTAGAACCCGGCCAGCCGGATCTCGCCGGCGAAGAAATCGGCAAACGCCCTTACCTTCGGCAGCAGCAATCGATTGGTTGGATAGACGATATAGATGCCGCGCTCAGCAAGTTTGTGTTGCGGCAGGATCCGCACGAGCTTGCCTTGGGCGAGCAGCGGGTTGGCGATGAAGGATGGCAAGGCGCCGATACCGATGCCGGCCTGGACCATCTCGCTCAGCATCAGGCTGTTGTCGACGACGAAGCGTGCTGGCAGTTCGATGCTCGACCCGCCGTCGGGACCTTCCACGATCCAGCTTCCCGGCTGGTCGGCGAGCCGGTAGCTGAGGCAATCGTGGTTCTTGAGCTCGCTCACGCTTGCCGGCGTACCCCTGGCCGACAGATAGGCGGGCGCGGCGCAGATGATTTGTTCGACCTCGCCGAGCCGCTTGGCAATCAGTGATGAATCCGCAAGTGCTGCGCGCACGCGGATCGAGACATCGAACCCCTCCGAGACGACGTCGAGTACATGATCGTCGAGCGTCATGTCGACCTTCAACTGCGGATGCAGCGCCATGAAGCGGGCGAGCATCGGCGCAAGGACCGTCAGCCCGAAGGAGAGGGGGGCGTTGATCCGCAGCCGGCCATTGATCTCTCCGGCCTCGCCCGATGTCGAACGCTCCAACTGGTCGAGTTCGTCGAGGAGCCTGCAGCACTCGGCGAAATAACCACGCCCGGTCTCCGAGAGGCTCATGCGCCGGGTGGTGCGCAGAATGAGCACGGTGCCGAGGCGTTGCTCGAGTTGCCGGATCTGCTTGCTGATCGACGCATTCGATTGTCTGAGCTCTTCGGCCGCCTTGTTGAAGCTTTGAAGCTCGACGACGCGCCGAAACGCCCGCATGGCCGCCAGCAGATCCATAATTTCTCCAGAGTAAAATATCTATTCTCCATATCGCTGATTATTCGCGATGCCGCCAGCAATAAAGTGAGCTCAGCTTCCTGATGTTCAGGCAATGCAGAAAAAGGAGTTCACCATGTTCAACACCGCAACGTTCAGCCGCACAGTGGCGGTCTCTCTCGTGGCCGGATTGCTGGGGAGCGCGGCCTTCGCGCAGGAGGTCGGCAAGAGCCCCTGGGGGCCGAAGGACGAGATCGGGCGCCTCAACCTGATTACGCCCACCTCGCGCGCTGCGATCCTGTCGCGTATCGAGGGTGCCAAGTCCTACGACCTCGCGGTGGAGTATTTCATCGGCATGCCAAGCTGGGAGGCGGCCGGCGACCCGCCATACCAGATGTGGATGACACACACGCCGCACGGCACAACGGTTTCTGACCCGATGAAAGTCGGCAAGGAGATGAACCAGCACGTCAGTTACTCCGGTTCGGCCGTTTCGATGTACGCGCATATGGGCACGCATATCGATGCGCTGAACCACTTCGGCCTGAACGGCAAGATATGGAACGGTTATGCGGCAGCCGATCACCTGGGAGACCAGGGCTGGACCGTCACCGGCGCGGAGAAACTGCCGCCGATCGTTGCGCGCGGCGTCCTGATCGATGTCGCGGCGGCGAAGGGCATGCAGATGCTGCCGGAGAACTACCGCATCACCCGCAAGGACCTGCAGGAGGCGCTCGACAGCCAGGGCGTCAAGCTCCAGCAAGGCGACGTGGCGCTGATCCGCACGGGGCGCATGCAGCACTACGAAGACAAGTCCGCCTATATGAGCAACCCGCCCGGGCTGAGCATCGATGCGGCGAAGTTCCTGGTCGAAGACGGCGGCGCCATGGTCGTCGGTGCCGACAACCTGAGCTTCGAAGCGTTTCCGGCAGAAACCGAAAACAACTACATCCCGGTCCACACCTATCTACTGGCCCAACAGGGCGCGCCGATCATCGAGCTCATCAATCTCGAAGAGTTGTCGAAGGACCGGATTTACGAGTTCGCCTTTGTCGGCGCGTCGCTCAAGTTCCGCGGGGCCGATGCCGCACCGATCCGCCCCGTCGCCTTCCCGCTGCGCTAGTCTTTTCCTGAAAGCTCTTGCTTGAGAGGAAGAGCCAGCCGAACGATCAAACGACGAGGGCGCCGCGGCAACTCCGGGGCGCCTTCGCTCTGTCATCGGGCGATCTGAAAACGGGCCTGTCTCACCGATTAGTAAGTGCCCGCGCGCTTTCTGCGGCGCCTCTAATCGATGGCGGCGGGCATCTCGGTTTCGGCGCGGCTGCGCAGCGGCTTCTCCGGCATCAGATGGAACATCGCGAGCGACAGCACCATCGCCGCGGTGCAAGCGGCGAAAATATAGGCGAATGGCAGTGCCGAGGCGGTCGTTACACTGATTGCCTGAATGGCTTCACCACCCAGCGGCAGGCCATTGCCGAGCGCGATCGCCCCGAGGATCGCGACACCAAGGGCGCCGCCGAGCGATCGCAGGAAGGTCAGGACGCCGGTTGCAACGCCGAGATGCGCCTGGTCGACGGCGTTTTGCACGGAAATGGTCGCGACCGGAAACGTCATGCCGGAGCCGAAGCCTGCGCCCGAGGTCAATAGCACCAGCACCGATAGGTTTGTTCGCCCGGCGAGAGCGGCGAGCGCCGCCAGGCAGAGGAAGCTGAGGATGCTGCCGACGAGCGCCATTCGCTTGTAGTGGACGAGGCGCGGTATCGTCCGCGCGCTGGTCGTTGCTCCGAATACGGTGCCGAGCAACAGGCCGAGCATGATCAGCCCCGAGCCACCGGCGGAGAGGCCATGGAACGACTGCGCGTAGACCGGCAGATAGACCGAAAGGCCGACATTGGCACCCTGCGCCAGAAACATCGCCAGGGTTCCATAACGCACGATCGGATTGCTGAGCACTTCGAGCGAAATCAGAGGCTCGGTCACGCGCCGGAGGCGCAAGGCGAACGCACCCCAGAGAAGCGCCGAACAGCCGAGCAAACCGGCGATCGCCGGCGAAATCCATGCATAGCGGCTGCCGCCCCAATTCAGCGCCAGCAGCAGAAGCGCAGTTGCGGCGACGAGCAATGTGGCACCTGCTCCATCGATCCGGTGCGCCCTGGTTATAACAGGCAGTTTCTTCAACGGATTGCTGATGATCGCCAGGGCCGCAAGGCCGAGCGGGATGTTGATCCAGAAAATCAATGACCAGTGGAGATGCTCGGCGAAGGTGCCACCCAGCAGCGGCCCGGCGATGCTTGCCACCGCCCATGTTCCGGATATCCAGGCGGCGTAGCGTGCGCGCTCGCGTGGAGGAACGAGGTCGCCGATCACCGTTTGCGAGAGGGCGAAGAGACCGCCGCCGCCCAGGCCCTGAACCGCACGGCCGATGATCAGCGTCAGCATGTTCGGCGCCAGCGCGCTTATCAGCGACCCCGCAAGGAAGATGATTACGGCAGCGAAGATCGTCGGCCGTCGCCCGTGAATATCGGAGATCTTGCCATAAAGAGGCGCCATGGCCGTCGCGGTCAGGAGATAGGCCGTCACGACCCAGGGCAGATAGTCGCTGTGTCCGAGGGCCTTGCCGATCGTAGGCATGGCGGGCGCCACGATCGTCTGGTCGAGTGCGGCCAGAAGCATCGCGAGAAGGACTCCCCCGATGATGACGTTCTTCTCCGGCTCCGAGAGAGAGGCCGCCGTCGCGGTCGTTTCATTCGGGTGACGTATCTCATTCATGCAGGTGGTCCGATGCAGTCATTTCCACTTTGACGAGAGGCATTCAGAAAGGCTGGACGCGCGATAGTCAACCGTCCCGGCGATCGGGACGTCCAAGCCCTTCGCTCCTTCCTGGGCCGGGGCAAGCTGGGCGGAAGCCGCCGAGCCGTGTTGTCGAACAGGTTCTGGTCGCCGGTCTAGGCACTCCGGTGCCGTGCCATCAGCTTGGCCTGAAGCACGACTACGACGAGCAGGAAGGCGCCGCGGATGACCGATTGCCAGTAGGCGGAGAGCGATATCCAGCCGAGACCGTTTTCGAAGTTCAGGATGTTGAACACCATGGCGAGCAGCAAAGCGCCGGCCAGCGTTGCTCCGACCGAGCCCGAACCGCCTGACAGCAGCGTGCCGCCGACGACGACGGAGGCGATGGCGAAGAGCTCCCAGCCCACGCCTTCGGTCGGTTGGCCCGCGCCGAACTGCGAGGCGAGGATGACGCCGGCAAGACCGGCGAGCGTGCCCGAGGCGAGATAGACCCCGGTGAGCGCGCGTTCGACTTTCAGGCCCATCAGGCCGGCCGTCGCCTCCCCGTCGCCGATCGCCAGGATATGCCGGCCGACCGGGAGTTTTTCGAGCACGAGCCAACCGAGGACGTAGGCCGCAAGCGCGATCCAGGCGGGGATCGGGAAGCCGAGGAAGTCGTCCTGGCCGATCACGGTGAAGCCGGTATCATAGGAAACGGAAACCGACTGGTTGTTGGCCATCAGCAGGCCGGTGCCGTAGGCGGCCAGCATCGTCGCAAGCGTGGCGATGAAAGGCTGAATGCGCATCTTGGTGATGATGAACCCGTTGAGAGCGCCGACGGCGAGACCGGCCGCCATGCCGCCCACAAGCCCGGCCGCCCAATGATAGGGCGAGAGCAGCGCCGCCACCACGCTCGCCATCGCCGCGGTGCCGCCGACCGAGAGATCGATGCCGCCGGTGATGATGACGAAGGCCATGCCAAGTGCAATCAGCGCGAACATCGAGTTGTAGCGAAGGAAACTCAGGATGTTGTAGGGCGACAGGAAGTTGTCGTAGCGCAGCGCCCCGAAAAGAATGAGGCCGGCAAGTGCGAGGATGACGCCGAGCCGGGCGAGGTCACTGGTGTTCTTGACCATGAAGAGGCGAAGGATCGTTTGCATCAGGGTCGCCTCTAGTGCTTGCCGGCGCGTTGCTGGATGAAGACGGCCGTGATGATCAGCCCGGCCTTGACGATGAGGGCGGCCGCGTCGGGCACGCCATTGGCAAGCAGCGTGTAGCGCACCAGCTGGATGACGAGGGCGCCGAGCACCGTGCCGACGATGTTGGCCCGCCCGCCCGTTAGCAGTGTTCCGCCGACGGCGACCGCAGCGATGGCATCGAGCTCCATGCCGAGTCCGACTAGGTTCGCGTCGCTTGCGGAATTGCGCGCAACCACGATCAGGCCGGCCACGCCGGCAAGCGCGCCGCTCAGCATGTAGACGAAGAGCTTGACACGCTTCACCGGTACGCCGGTCAGGCGGGCTGCCTTCTCGTTGCCGCCGACGGCGATGATCTGCCTGCCGATGACGGTGTAGCGGATCATCGCCCAGGCCGCCGCAACGATGACGACCATCAGCACGACCTGGGCCGGGATGCCGGCGATCCGGCCGAGTGCGATGAACTGGAAGCCCGCGTTCTTGAAGACCTGCAGATTGCCGTTGGTCATCACCTGGGCGATGCCGCGGCCGGCGATGAAAAGGACGAGGGTCGCGATGATCGGCTGGATCGAAAAGCGCGTGACGAGGAACCCGTTGAACAGGCCGAACAGGCCGGCGACCACGACTGGCAGCAGGAAGGCCAGCGCCACTGCGAACCCCATGTTTTCGACCGGCCAGAACTGTCCCATGAAGATCATCGGTGCCAGCGCCCCGGCGATCGCCATCAGCGAGCCGACGGAAAGGTCGATGCCGCCGGTGGCGATGACGAGCGTCATGCCGGTCGCGACGATGACGATGGTGGCGACCTGGGTCAGGTTCACGTTCAGCGTCTGCAAGGAGAGGAAGTTCGGCGTGACGGCGACGTTGAAGAGGATCAGCGCAAGGAAGGCGACGAAGGTGCCGTAGCGGCCGGCCAACGTCATTAACCGGCTGCCGGACGAAAGGGCTCCCGATGGCTGTGGGGCAGGGGTCTCGATCGTCGTCATGTCATTCTTCCTGGTGGGCCATGGCGGCAAGCAGCGCCGTCTCGCTCAAATCCTTGCGCGGCAAGGTCGCCACGGACATACCGTCGCTGAGCACCGTTACGCGGTCGGCGGCGGCGAGAAGTTCCTCGAGTTCGGAGGAGATCATCAGCACGCTCAACCCCTCGTCGGCGAGGCTGCGCAAGAGTTTCAGGATTTCCGACTTGGCGCCGATGTCGATGCCGCGCGTCGGTTCGTCGACGATCAGCACCCGCGGATCGGTGGCGAGCCAGCGGGCGAGCAGCACCTTTTGCTGGTTGCCGCCGGAAAGCTCCTTGATCGGCTGATCGGGGGAGGTGCACTTGACACCGAGGGCGCGGATATAGCGGCTGACGATCTCGTGCTGCCGCGCGCGGTCGACGATGCCTGCCTTCTTGAGCTTCGGCAGCAGGGCCAGCGTCATGTTCTCGCGGATGCTCATGTCGGGCACGATGCCGTCGATCTTGCGGTCTTCGGAAACGAGACCGATGCCGTCGGCGATGGCATCCGCCGGTTCGCGGTAGGTGCGATCCTGCCCTTGCATGCGGATCGCGCCGCGGTCCATCTTGTCGGCGCCGAAAATCAGGCGCGCCGTTTCTGTGCGGCCGGAGCCGAGCAGGCCGGCAAGGCCCGAGATCTCGCCCTCACGTACGGCAAGGCTGACATCGCGCACGCGCACACCCGCGCCGGCCTTGTCGAGTTCGAGGCGGACGGGCCGTTCCAGCGCGTTGTCTTCGGGCGCGATCGCCTGGAAGGCGGCAAGTTCCTTGCCAAGCATGTGGCGCACCAGCGCCATTTTCGGCATGTCCGCCATCGGGCTTTTGGCCACGGTCTGCCCGTCGCGCATGATCGTCACGCGGTCACAGATTTCATAGAGTTCGTCGAGCCGGTGGCCGATGAAGATGACGGCGACGCCGGAGCGCTTTAGCGTGCGGATCGTCTCGAAGAGGATGGCGACCTCGCGCTCGTCGAGCGAGGAGGTCGGCTCGTCCATGATGACGAGGCGGGCGCTCTGTGTCACAGCACGAGCAATCGCCACCATCTGCCGTGTCGCGGCATCAAAATGTGCGACGGGACGGTCGACATCGATCGCAAGGTTGAAAGTCTTCAGCACGGCCTCGGCACCACGCCGCATGGCCGTATGGTCGATCATCCCGAAACGTTTCGGCTCGCGGGAGAGGTAGATGTTCTCCGCCACAGACCGCTGCGGAGCGAGATTGATTTCCTGGTAGATCGTCGCGATGCCGGCTGCCTGCGCCTTTGCCGGCATTGCGAAGTCGACATCGTGGCCGTCGAAAGTGATGCTGCCTTCGTCCCGGCGATAGACGCCAGTCAGGATCTTGATCAGCGTTGATTTGCCCGCGCCGTTCTGGCCGACGAGCGCCATGACCTCCGCCGCTTCGACTTCAAGCGAGGCGGACTTCAGCGCCGGCACTCCGGCGAATGCTTTGGAAATGCCCTGCATGGACAGAAGCATGGGTCTCCTCCCTATCTTCGCCATCCGCCGCCCCTCTGCATGTTTCCCTTAATCGTAGCCGATTAAGGGATAAAAACATGCAGCAATTCAAAGCGCTACAGCGACCTTTGCGCGTCCGATAAGACGCGCGGCGCTGTAGAGGGTGAGCGCTCTCAGCCTACACGTGAACCGGCCGAAGGTCATGCCTGGCACTGTCGCGGTCAAAAAACCGGCCGATGCGGTTGTTCCGATCGGCCGGCATAGGCTCGGGAGATGGTATCAATAGGCGTTGGCGAGTTCTGCGGCCGCATTGGAGGCGTCGTAGAACTTGTCGTCGTTGATGATCATCGGGTCGATTTTTTCGCCCTTGGCGTAACGCATCATTGTCTCGAAGGCCTTCGGCCCGAAGCGCGGGTTGCACTCGACGACCGCGGCGATCTTGCCATCGACAACCGCCTGCACGGCTTCCTTGCCGCCATCGATCGACAGAACGAGAACGTCCTTCCCGGGCACCTTGCCGGCTGCTTCGAGCGCGGCAATCGCGCCGATCGCCATCTCGTCATTATGGGCGTAGATCACGTCCGCATCGGGATGGGCCTGAAGCAGGGCTTCGGCCACCTGCCTTCCCTTGTCACGGGCGAAGTCGCCGGTCTGCGAAGCAACGATCTCAAAGCCGCCGGCCGCCTTGATCGCCTCGTCAAAGCCCTTCTTGCGGTCGTTGGCGGGCGACGACCCGGTCGTGCCTTCAAGTTCGATGATCTTCGATTTGCCGTTGGCGTTCTTCACCAGCCACTCGGCGACACGTTTGCCTTCCTCGACGAAGTTCGAGCCGATGAAGGTCAGATAGTCTTCGCCGGCCTTGGCAAGCGACGGATCGACGGAACGGTCGAGCAGGATCACAGGGATGCCAGCCTTCTTGGCGGCCATGACGGCGGGGATCAGCGGTTTTTCTTCGCGGGGCGCGAGGAAGATCACGTCGACGCCCTGCGCGATCATCGAGTTGACGTCGGCGACCTGTTTGGCGGCGGAGCCGGCGGCATCCGTGTAGACGAGCTGGAACCCGAGCTTCTCGGCCTCGGCCTTCATGCTGTTCGTCTGGGCGATGCGCCAGGGATTGTTGGATTCGGTCTGCGCGAAGCCGACCTTGTATTTGTCCTTCTGCTCAAGCTTCGGCACTTCGGCGATCGCGACACCCGCAAGGGCGAGCGCGCCGACGGCCGTTGCCGCAAGCATGAAGGTGCGACGGGAAATCGTGGTCATAATCGGGTTCTCCTCCCAGATTGGCCGGTGCTTCTCTACCGGACATGAGCGTTTTTGCGCTTCACATCGTCAAATCTTGCGCTAATAATATTAGCAGTCAAGGCAAAAAATTATGAGCACTTGCAATAGCCCGCGTGCAGTGCGATGCACGCTCGACTGCATGTTTCCTTTGATCGGAACCGAGGACAAAAACATGCAGCAATTCAAAGAGCTACAGCGACCTTTGCGCGTCTCATAGACGCGCGGCGCTGTAGGGTGGAGAGTACGCATGGCCAAGGGAAACGGGCGGAATCTGGATAAAAAGGGCGAAGGGCGCCCAACGATGACGGATGTCGCCAGGATAGCTGGTGTTTCCCAGTCAAGCGTCTCTCTGGTGCTCAATGAGATGTCGGGTTCGCGCATCTCCCAGGAAACGCAGCAGAAGGTGCGCGAGGCTGCTCATAAAATAGGTTATAAATTGCCGGCCACCCGCGGCGCGGTTGCAGCGGCCCCCGCCGTCGAAAAAGACACGATCGCCTTCATCGTCGACGAAATCTCGACCAGTCCGCACCCGGTCGTCAGCCTCGACGGCATCCGCGACTATGCCTTCGAGCAGGGCATGCTGGTGTCGGCGCATGTCACTCGCTCCAACCCGGAGCTCGAAGAGGCGGTGCTGCGCTCGGTGCTGAGAGATCCCTCGATCGCCGGCGTCATCTACGCGACGATCTTCACCCGCAAGGTTGCCGTGCCCAAGGCGCTGGCGCCGCTTCCGACCGTGCTTCTCAATTGCTACTGCGATCCGCGCCAACATGTGGCGGTCGTGCCGGGCGAGGTCGCCGGCGGTTTTGCCGCCACGGCGCATCTGACGGCGCTCGGTCACAAGCGCATCGGCTTCATCAATGGTGAAAGCTGGATGGACGCGGCCATGGACCGCCTGAAAGGCTATAAGCAGGCGCTCGCTTCCGCCGACATCGCCTTCGACGAGACGCTTGTGCGCGATGGCGACTGGCTGCCGCTACGCGGTTACGAGGCTGGGCTGGACCTGCTCTCCATGCCGAACCCGCCGACCGCTATCTTCTGCGGCAACGATCTTATGGCGATCGGCGCGATGGAGGCGGCACAGGAGAAGGGGCTTCGTGTACCCGTTGATCTCTCGGTCATGGGCTACGACGACCAGGAACTGGCGCGCTACACCCATCCGCCGCTCTCGACGCTGGTACTGCCCAACTACGAGATGGGACAGAGGGCCGCCGAGATCCTGATCGACATGGCGATCCACGGAAAACACATGCGTCCGATGACCATAAAGGTCGACGGGCCTTTGGTGGTTCGCGAAACCACCTCCGGTTGGCCCGTCCGGGCCGCGCAGGCAAAGCGATAGAGCGGCGCAACACTTTCGGGAAACAAGGACAGAGCGTCGTTAGTCGTCTGCTTGGTTGGCATAGGCGGCGATGTAGGCTTCCGTTAGCGCCTCTTCCAGCGGGCGACCCAATCGATAGGGAGAAAGCGTCTCGGGCCGCACGACGCCGTGCGGCAAGCGCGAGCAGGGTTCGGGTGCGCCCAGAACGGTGTGCACGGGAAGGCGCTCCGCATAAACAGGCAGATCGTAGTCCTCCTCATCGTCGGCGATACCCTTGGCCCTGATCTTTGCCGAGGCCCGTTCGATTTCCATGACGATGACAGCGGTCGCCTTGATCTCTTGAGCAGTGCTCTGGCGCAGCGTCGCGGTGCGGTCCGGAAAGAGCCGGTCCACCATCATCGTCAGGGCACGCAGTTTCTCCTCCTGGTCCTCGACCAGGCGGGCGGTTCCGAAAGCCATGACCGAGCGGTAATCGGCCGAATGGTTGAAGCCGGAGCGGGCAAGCACGAGGCTGTCGAGGTGTGTGACGGTCAGGCAGGCCGGCTCGCCCGCGGACAGGTTGCGCAGCATGCGGCTGGCGCTGCTGCCGTGCCAGTAGAGGTGCCGCCCTTCACGCCAGAAGAGCGTCGGTGTGCAGAAAGGTTGGCCGTCGATGACATAGGCGACGTGGGCGAGTGCCGCCGCGTCGAGCAGCCTGTGCACCGTCTCGTGGTCGTAGAAACCACGATCATGGCGGCGCTTGACGCGGTTGACCGTATCGACGGGGTAGGCGGGCGTGGAATGTTCGGTCACGGCTGGTTCCTTTCAGGCTTGCATCCTGAAGGTTCGCATGAGCAGACTGGTTTGAAATAGGTCCACTTTCGTTAGCTTCATGCCAACCACTTCTCTTCCAAGACAGGGATCGGCCTTCCCGCCGATCGAACTCGATCGCTCGATTCGCAACCAGGCGCTTCGGGTCCATAGTGGGTTACGTGCCGCCATCGTCGACGGCTTGCTGGCGCCCGGCTCCCGTCTGCCGTCGAGCCGCGAGCTGGCCGCCCAACTTGGCATAGGCCGCAATATGATTGTTGCGGCCTATGAGCATCTCGCGAGCGACGGGCTGATCGAGGCCCGCCACGGCTCGGGCACCTATGTCTCGTCCAGCCTGCCGACACCGCCATCCGTTGCCGCGGCGCCGGATATCCCGCTGGCCTTTGGCGGCCGGCCGCCCTTCGCTCTCGGCCAGACCCATGTGGAGCCGGCTTTTGTTGCACGGCTGGCTGCGGCCACCCGGCGCCATATCGCGGAGGCGAGCGTCGACGACCTTGCCTATGGCGACCCGCGCGGCAGCTTGCACTTGCGCCGACAGATCGCAGACTTCCTGGCCGTCAACCGAGGCATCCGCTGCGATCCAGGCTGTGTGGTGATCGTCAGTGGCACCCAGCACGGGCTGAGGCTCTGCGTCGACGCACTGCTTGCGCCCGGAGATTGGGCTTGGGTCGAAGAGCCCGGCTATGGCGTGTCGCGCTCGACACTCATGGCAGCAGGTGTGCGGCCTGTGCCGGTGCCGGTCGACGGGGCAGGGATCGATGTTGCAGCGGGTCTTGCGCGAAACCCTCTCGCCAGGGCTGCCTATGTCACCCCTTCGCACCAGTTTCCGACCGGCGTGAAAATGGCGATGGACCGACGTGCGGCGCTGATCGAATGGGCTGACGCGACCGGCGCCTGGATCTTCGAGGACGACTACGACAGCGAGTTCCGCTATTCGGGTCCACCACTGACGGCGCTGGCGGGGCTTGCGCCGGACCGTGTCGTCTATCTCGGAACCTTCGCCAAGACGCTGTTTCCGGGGTTGCGGCTGGGTTACCTGGTGCTGCCTCCAGAAGCATTGGAGCGGGTCCTCAAGCGGCGCGCCGCCTTCGACCGGTTCATGCCGGTTTTCCTGCAGAACGCCGTGGCCGATCTCCTGGCGGATGGTTCGGTCGCGTCCCATTTGCGCAAGAGCCAGAGGCGCTATCGTGTCGCCCGTGATCAACTGGCTGAAATTGTCAGCGTCACATCCCGGGCAACACTGTGCCCGGATGTTCCGGAGCAGGGCCTTCACATGATCGTCCGTCCGCGCGACGGGCTCGCGCCGGGCCTGTCGCAATTGATCCGGGCGGAAGCGAAAATCGACGCGGTTCTTCTATCCGAAACCTTCATGCAGCGAAGCGATGCCGAAGGCCTCATCCTCGGGTTCTCAGGATATGAAACCGGTGCGCTGCGGGCGGCAGCCACGCTCCTGGGAACCACCGCGCTCAAACTGGTCGACGGCTCTCGGTGGTGACCACCCCGCGCGACACCGTCAAATAGTGGGCAACACGGCTCTTACGTGGTCCGCAAGCGCCATCACCGCGGATGACGGGCGAGGCTCGGCAAATTCGAGCGCGATGCCGATCGTCGGGAGCTTCGGCAATCCGGCCGAAATGATGTGCAGATCGGAGGGAACGGCGGTTCGCGTCAGGACGCTGATCGCATGGCCGGATCGGGCAAATGCGATGAGACCGGCAAGGCTGTTGCTCGCAAAGGCGACGCGGTACCGGCGATTGACCGCCTCCATAGCGTCACAGGCTGCCCGGTAGTCGAGTGTCGTCGGGGCTGACAAGGCCAGGGGCAGAGCCACACGGTCGAGGATCTCCGGTTCTGCAGCCTTGCCGACCCACACGAAGTCTTCGGTACGAATGACCTCGCCGTTTGAAGCATCGGCTATTGAAACGAGCGCCAGGTCGATTTGCCGCCGCAGCAACATGGGGCGCAGTTCCGTGGTCGGTGCGCAGACCATACGCAATTCGACCTCCGGGTGCTGATCGAGAAAGCGCTCGATGATCCCGGGAAGGAAAGCGATCGAATAGTCTTCCGGACAGCCCAGGGTCACGGAGCCTTTGAGACCTTTGCCTTCCATCTCCGCCAGGATCTCATCGTGCCCGGCGAGAAGATGTTCGGCATGGGCCAGCAGCTTTTCGCCGGCCGCGGTCAGCCGCACGCCGGATCCGGTGCGATGGAAGAGCGCCTGCTCGAGAAAGTCCTCCAGCCGCTGCATTTGCATGCTGAGCGTCGATTGCGTTCGCCCGACCTGCTGGGAAGCAAGGCTGATTGAGCCCGTCCGCGCGATGACGGCGAAATTTCGAAGCAAGGCAAGATCGAGATTTCTCATGATATCAAAATATCCAATATCTGAGCGGAATACTATCAATTTGCCTGAGGAAGAAATGCCCGCTAGCCATTGAGAAAAGCCAACGAGGAGCAATCTGATGTCGCTGAACTCCGACCCTGCCTTCTGGGCCTCCGCCAACAAACACCTCACGCGCTATGGTCCCGGTTTCGAGGCGATCATCGTGGAGCGCGCGGAGGGAAGCTTCGTCTATGATGCGGACGGTCGCGCCGTTCTGGATTTCACCTCCGGACAGATGAGCGGTGTTCTCGGCCACACCCACCCTGACATCGTTGCGACCGTCGACCGGCAAATGCGGACGGTCGCCCATCTCTTCAGCGGCATGCTGTCGCGGCCCGTCGTCGAGCTCGCCACGCGCCTTGCCGCGCTTGCGCCGGGGCTCGACCGGGTTCAGCTTCTGACAACGGGCGCTGAGTCGAACGAGGCGGCCATTCGCATGGCGAAGCTGGTGACCGGCGGCCACGAGGTCGTCGCCTTCGCGCAGAGCTGGCACGGAATGACGGGGGCCGCCGCCTCGGCGACCTACAGCGCCGGCCGAAGGGGATACGGTCCTGCCGCTGCCGGCTCGTTCGTAATCCCGGCGCCGAACGCCTACCGGCCGCGGTTCACCCACCCGGATGGGAGCAATGATTGGCAGACGGAACTCGACGATGCCTTCTCGTTGATCGACCGGCAGTCGACGGGCAGCCTCGCGGCGTTCATCGCAGAACCGATCCTTTCGAGCGGAGGGATCCTCGAACTTCCGCCGGGCTACCTCGCCGCGCTCAAGCGCAAGTGCGAGGAACGGGGCATGCTGCTCATCCTCGATGAGGCCCAGACGGGAGTTGGCCGGACCGGGCATATGTTCGCCTTCCAGCGTGACGGCGTGACGCCCGACATTCTCACCTTGTCGAAGACATTGGGCGCCGGGCTGCCGCTTGCCGCCGTCATGACGACGGCGGAGATCGAGCAAAAGGCCCATGAGAGAGGCTTCCTCTTCTACACTACCCATGTGTCGGATCCGCTGCCAGCGGCAGTCGGCGTAACGGTGCTCGACGTGGTCGAACGTGATGGCTTGGTCGAACAGGCGATCGCGCGCGGCGAGCGGCTGCGCAAGGGTCTCCTGTCGCTACAACAAAGGTTCGAATGTGTCGGCGATATCAGGGGACGCGGCCTTCTCCTTGGGCTCGAAGTTGTCGCTGATCGGCAGACGAAGGCTCCGGGCTTCGATCTGGGTGCCAGGGTCATGGAGGAGGCGATGCGGCGCGGTCTCAGCATGAACATCGTCAAGCTTCCCGGGATGGGCGGCGTCTTTCGCATCGCTCCGCCACTGACGGTGTCGGACGGAGAGATCGATCTTGGGCTGGAGATCCTGTCGGCCTCCATCGACGCTGCCATGCGTGCTGGCTGAATGCGCGCGTGCGCAGATTTTGTTGGTCACCCCAAGATACCGTCTAACCCGCATCGGAAGCCTGGTGCGGGTTGGCCTGTCCCGCTGGCAGGTTGAGGCATGGCGCCAAAGCCATCGTGGATACGATCCTGTGGCCGAAAGGCGCGATCCCGCCATCCCGGTTTCGTTGACGTCGCGCGCATCGCCGTCAAATACGCTCTTGGCGGCTGGATCCGAACTCGCAGGAAACATAACTCCCCGATTATGATTTTGGCCCCATATTTCATTTTTACATCACCGTTTGGCATGGCAAGTTGACGCCTATCAAATCAACGGGGTTTGTGAGGACGATGCGGGTTCGGGAGCGATCGGCGTCGCAGGGAGGAAACATGAAACGGATGATTCTGGCTGCGATCGCGGCTTTGGCAATGAGCGGCGCGGCCTATGCCGACACGATCAAGATCGGTGTTGTCGGGCCATTCTCCGGTCCGTTCGCGCTTCAGGGCAAGAACTTCAAGGCCGGCATCGATGCCTATATGGCGCTGAACGGCAGCAAGGTCGGCGACGACGATATCGAGATCATCTATCGCGACGTGCCGCAGGCCGATCCGGCCCAGGCGAAGGCGCTGGCACAGGAACTGGTGGTCAAGGAAGGCGTGCAATATCTCGCCGGCTTCTACTTCACGCCGGACGCGATGGCGGTAACGCCGCTGCTCACCCAGGCGAATGTGCCGCTCGTCATCATGAATGCGGCAACCTCGGCGATCGTCACGAAGAGCCCGCTCGTCGTGCGCACCTCGTTCACCACATGGCAGACCTCGACGCCGATCGCCAAGGTCGCGAAGGACGCAGGCGTTTCCAAAGTGATCTCCGTCGTCAGCGATTACGGCCCGGGCGTCGATGCCGAGAACGCCTTCAAGGCGGGTTTCGAGGCGGCCGGCGGTCAGGTCGTCGAGGCGATCCGCATGCCGCTCGCGACCAATGATTTCTCGCCGATCATGCAGCGCATCAAGGATTCGGGCGCCGAGGGCGTGTTCGCCTTCCTGCCGTCCGGTCCGACGACGCTCGGTTTCGTCAAGGCCTTCAAGGAGAACGGCCTGAAGGACGGCGGCATCAAGTTCTTCGCCCCCGGCGACCTGACGCAGGAATCCGACCTGCCGGCACTAGGCGAAGCGGCGCTCGGCATCCAGACGACCTTCCACTACGCGGTTTCGCATGACTCGCCTGAGAACAAGGCCTTCGTCGAAGCAGCCGGCAAGGCGATCGGCAACCCGGCCGAACTCTCGTTCCCTTCGGTCGGTGCCTATGACGGCATGCACGTCATCTACAAGATGATCGAGGCGACCGGTGGCGAGCAGGATGCGGCCAAGGCAGTGGAGGCCGTAAAGGGTCTCTCCTGGACGAGCCCGCGCGGCCCCGTGACGATCGATCCGGAATCACGCCACATCACGCAAAACATCTACCTGCGCGAAGTCGCCAAGGCTGATGACGGCACCTACTACAACAAGGAAATCCAGACCTTCGAGAAGCAGGGCGACCCCGGTCTCGCTGCGCTGAAGTAGGCAGGTTGGCGCGGGCGCACAGCGCCCGCCGACACCGATGATGCGCTGATCGGCGGCGCCCATGAACGAAGCCATGTGCCCGCCCCGCGACGTCACAGTGCTGGCGCAGGAGTAGCGCTCCGCGCATATAATGCGCCCCGAATCCGGCGCAGCAAAAACTGGAAGAAAGGGCACGGATAGCCCCATGCAAACCGTCCTCAGCATTGCGATCGATGCCCTTGCCTATGGCATGGTGCTCTTCGTCATCTCCATCGGCCTTTCGGTGACCATGGGCCTGATGCGCGTGGTCAATCTTGCGCACGGCGCCTTTGCCATGATCGGTGGCTACATCGCCTCCTATGCGGCGCGCGATCTTGGCCTTGCCTATGGCTTTGCCGTGCTGCTTGCGATCTTCGGCACCATCGTCATTGCCGTGCCCATCGAACGACTGCTCTACCGGCGCATCTATGGCGCGCCGGAACTGACCCAGGTGCTGATGACCATCGGCATCACCTTCTGCATCATCGGCATCGCCAACTACGTCTTCGGCCCGACGTTGAAGACGGTGCCATTGCCGAGCGAATTGCAGGGATCGGTGGATCTCGGTTTCCGGGCGATCGCCACGCACCGCATCTTCGCAATCGTCTGCGGCCTCGCGGTTGCCGCCGGCCTCTGGTACGCGATCGAAAAGACCGCCTTTGGCGTGAAGCTGCGTGCCTCGGTCGACAATGCGGCGATGGCTGCCGCCCTCGGGGTGCGCACGGAGATCGTCTATGCCGTGAGCTTTGCGGTTGCCGTCGGGCTCGCCGCCTTCGGCGGCGTCGTCGGCGCCGAGTTGCTTCCGGTCGAGCCCTATTATGCGCTGCGCTACATGGTGACCTTCCTGGTCGTCGTCTCCGTCGGCGGTGCCGGGTCGATCCCGGGTGCGCTCGTCGCCTGCCTGCTGCTCGGCGCGATCGATACGACCGGTCGCTATCTCATGCCGGAATTCGGCGAGTTCTTCTTCTATCTGGCCGTGATCGCGATCATCTGCGTCTTTCCGCGCGGGCTCGCCGGGAGGGCCAAGGGATGACCATGACGACGACGAACGACATGATTGCCGCATCCCCAGCGCGCCGGCGTTTCGGCGGTGGAGACCTCATCGGCTTGGCGATCATCCTGCTGGTCGCGGTGATCGGCTATTTCCTCTTTCCCAACAATCTGGCGCTTCTGACCCGGATCATCGCCGCAGCACTTCTGGTGCTGTCGCTGGATCTCGTCACCGGCTATTGCGGCGTCGCGACGCTCGGGCACGCTGCCCTCTTCGGCGCCGGCGCCTATGCAGCGGGTATCGCTTCGGCGCATTACGGCATCAACGATCCGCTGGCGATGCTGGCCTTCGGCATCGTGGCCGGCGCGGTGGCTGGGCTCGTCTGCGGCGTCGTCATCCTGCGCGCTCACGGTCTTCCGCAATTGGTTTTGTCGATCGCGCTTATCCACCTTTTCCACGAGTTCGCCAACAAGGCATCGTCCTGGACCGGCGGTAGCGACGGCCTTTCCGGGATCGCGCCGACGGCGCTCCTCGGCCTCTATGAGTTCGACCTCTGGGGCCGCACGGCCTACGTCTTCGGCGTCGTGTTGCTCGCCATCGTCTTCTTGCTGTTGCGGCTGATCGTGCGTTCGCCCTTCGGCATGCTGTGCCGTGGCATCAAGGAAGATCCGGTCCGCATCCGCTCCATGGGCGCGTCGCCGAAGATCGCGCTGACGAAAATGTATGTCATATCCGGCGCCGTTGCCGGCGTCGGCGGCGCGCTGAACGCGATCTCAACCCAGGTCGTCGGCCTCGACAGCCTCTCCTTCAACATGTCGGCGGAGAGCCTCGTCATGCTCGTTCTCGGCGGCACCGGTTCGCTGTTCGGCGCACTCACCGGCACGGTCGTCTTCATGTTCTTCGAAGATGTTGTCTCGGCTGCCAATCCGTTCCATTGGCTGACGATGGTCGGGGCGCTGTTGATCGCCGTCGTGCTGTTCGCGCCGAAGGGCCTCTATGGCACCGCCGCCGCTCTCGTTGCCCGCCGCCGGGAGGCCAAATGATGCAGCCGATCTTCGAAGTCCGCAACTTGAAGCGCGCCTTCGGCGGGCTTGCAGTCACCAATGATGTCAGCCTCAGCATGGCGCCGGGAGACCGGGTGGCGCTGATCGGGCCGAACGGCGCCGGCAAGACGACGTTCGTCAATCTCGTTACCGGTAATCTTCGGCCTGACTCCGGCGAAGTGCGCATTGCCGGCGAGCCCGTGACCGGCGTCGACGCCATCGGCCGCGTGCGGCGAGGCCTTGTCCGCTCATTCCAGGTGACGCGGCTTTTTGCCGACATGACGCCAGCTGAGCACGTTGCGCTTGCCGTGCTTCAGCGCGACGGTCGTGCCGGCCGCCTCTTCGGCAATTTTCTCGGCATGCCCGATGTCATGGTCGAGGTCCAGGAACTTCTCGGCAAGCTCGGTCTCAAGGAACTGATGCACCGCAAGGTGAGCGAGATTGCCTACGGGCAGCAGCGTCTCCTGGAGCTTGCCGTTGCGCTGGCACTGAAGCCCAAGGTGTTGCTGCTCGATGAGCCCGCCGCCGGCGTGCCGCAAAGCGATACCGGCCGTATCGAGCAGGCCCTGGCCGATCTGCCAGCCGATCTCGCCGTGCTGATGATCGAGCACGACATGGATCTCGTCTTCCGCTTTGCCAAGCGCGTGATTGTTCTGGCTGCGGGCGCGATCATCTTTGACGGTTCGCCGTCCGACGTGACGAAGGATCCACGTGTGCGGGAAGCCTATCTGGGGAGCTATGCCAATGCCAGCCACGCCGCTTGAGGTGGAAAACCTGTCCGCGGGCTACGGTCCGACGCGCGTGCTCGAAGGCGTGTCCTTTGCCGTTCCGGCGGGCGCCCGCCTTGCCGTTCTTGGCCGCAATGGCATGGGCAAGACGACCCTGCTTGCGACGCTTGCCGGCCAGACGCGGCGCTATGACGGACGCATCCGCATGGGCGGTACCGATGTGACCGCGCTGCCGAGCGCCTCGCGCGCCATGCAGGGTCTTGGTTTCGTGCCGCAGGCGCGCTGCGTCTTCCCGACGCTGACCGTCGAGGAGAACCTGTTCGTCGGGCTCAAGAACCGTCCGAAGAGCGCCATCCAGGAAGCCTACGACATGTTTCCGCGGCTTCACGAGCGGCGAAGAAACCTCGGCAGCCAGCTTTCCGGCGGCGAGCAGCAGATGTTGTCGACGGCGCGCTCGATCCTCGGGCGGCCCTCGATCCTTCTGCTCGATGAACCGCTGGAGGGGCTGGCACCCGTCATCTGCGAGGAACTGATGAAGGCCTTTGCCGAACTGGCGAAGACCGGCGGCATGACCATCCTGCTGGTCGAACAACGGATCCAGAGCGCCCTCGACTTTGCCGATCAGGTGATCGTGCTCGAGCGCGGGCGCATCGCCTGGAGCGGAACGCCGGATGCGCTCGCCAAGGATCATGGCGCGGTTGAGCGGCTATTGGGGGTCGGCGGCCTTCATTGATCGTCCGACGCGAATCTTTCCTGGTTGAGCTTGTCCACGCCGCGGTGGTGCGGGCAGGCAAAAGCGATGTCGAAAACTTAACTAAAGTACCAGTTCCGGAAAGGTGAATTTAGCAACGACTCCTCTTGTAAAGGTTGTGCGCGCAATGGTTGCGAATTGCCCAAATGCGCTACGCCGGGCTGGACTTTACAAGGAGGGAAGTATGTTTGGTGGCATAGGTAAGGCGGTCAGCTCGATCGCAGTGACGAAGAAGATCCCGTTGCAGAGCATCAGCATGGCGCAGTTGAACGCTGTGAAGAATCTGCCAAGCGCCCTGACCGGCCGGAGCGGACTGCCGGGATTGGGTGGTCTCCTCTCCACGTTCTCAAGTGCGGATTTGTTGGCAAACAGGAACATCACGGCGAACCCTGCGCTGCGAGACGCTCTTCTGGCCCTGCAGAAGCAGGCAGGGAACGGAAACGCAAAGGCCGTTGCCAACGCATACTCGAAATTCTGACCGGCGCAAGGCAGCGCCGACGGGGCTCTCATGCGTCGGCGGCGTTGCCTGCTACACGGCGTCGCGCACCCTTTCCCAAGCGTTCATCAGGTGGCGGCCGAGCACCTCGGAAAGCTTTGCCTTGTTACGGGCTTCGAGCGCCACGACCATCTCCTCATGTTCTGAGACGGCCGCGGCCCATTTTTCCGGCCCCTCGTGGCCGATGAAGCGGATGCGCTTCAGCCGCGTCTGCAGAACGGCATGCATATCGGCCAGCGCAGCATTTGCTGCGAGCTGAACGATCGCCGAATGGATCTGCTGGTTGAGCTTGTAATACTGCAGCCGGTCGCCGGCCTTGTAGCGCTGGACCATCTCATCGTGCAGCGCGCGCACCTCGGCGATGCCGGCATCGCTTGCCGCCTCGCAGGCGAGCTTGCCGGCGAGTTCTTCCAGCGTCTGCAGGACCGTCAACATGTCGTGCACGTCCTTGGCGCTGAAGCGCTTGACGACGGCACCGCGGCTCGGAACGAGCTCCACCAGCCCTTCGCTTGCCAGATACTTGATGGCCTCGCGTAGCGGCGTGCGCGACACGCCCAGCTGTTCGCCAAGCTGACCTTCGTGCAGGCGGGTTCCGGGCAATAGATCGCCTTCAATGATCATATCGCGCAGGTGGCTGACCAGCGTGTCGTGCAGCGCCGTGCGCCTGATCGGACCAGGGCCGCCATCCGGCCGTCTCTCCAGAGATGTGATTTCGTTCATTGTTTTTCTTCTGCGTCTGGCGACAGGGCGTCGACCGTCTGTTCCCGTTCGCGCCGATTGAATCAGCGCTGTCTCATTAAAGCATGGAGATCGGCTCTTCCGTCGTCAACAGAAAATGCTGCATACAGAATACAAAAGACTTGATGCAGAATTTTGAATAACGTATGACAGCGATCGGAAGTATGAAGCGGAGGACATCTCACATGACGACCAACGGTGTTGCCGGTAACGGCGCGCGTCCTGTCATCGCGCTCGCCATGGGCGATCCGGCGGGTATCAGCCCGGAACTCACGGCAAAGCTGCTGGGGCTTTCCGATATCCGCGAAGCCGCGCACATCATCACCATCGGCGATCGCCGGATTCTGGATGAGGGCGCAAAGGCTGCAGGCGTTACGCTCGACCTCGAGCCTTCGACCCTCGAAGACCTCGACAAATCAGGAACGTCGCGTCACGTTTTCGTCGATCTCGCACACCTCGATCCTGCTGACGTGGTTCGCGGCGAGGCGACGCTCGCCGGCGGGACTTTCGCCACCCGGAACTTCCGCACGGCGCTCGAGTTGGCGCAGACGGGCAAGGCCGACGCCGTCTGCTTCACGCCGTTCAACAAGAAGGCCATGCGCTTTGCCTATCCGGGCTATGACGACGAGATCCGTTTCGTCGCAGACGTTCTCGGCTTCACCGGCAAGGTTCGCGAGTTCAACGTCCTCGAGAAGGTCTGGAATGCCCGCGTCACCTCGCACATTCCACTCAAGGACGTGGCTGACAACCTCTCGGTCGACGGTATCATCGCCGAGCTGGAGCTGACCCGGGCCTGCCTCACGGAGGCGGGTTATGAAGAGGCGAAGATCGCGGTTGCCGGTCTCAACCCGCACGCCGGCGACGGCGGCAGCTTCGGCATGGAAGAGATCGACATCATCGAACCGGCGGTCGAAAAGGCGAAGGCACTCGGCTTCAACGTCGAGGGACCTTTCCCGGCCGATACCGTTTTCGGTCGCGCGCTGAAGGAAGGCTACAACGCCGTCCTCACCATGTATCACGACCAGGGCCAGATCGCGATGAAGCTGATGGGCTTCGACAAGGGCGTGACCATGATGGGCGGCTTGCCTTTCGCGCTCTGCACGCCGGCCCACGGCACGGCCTACGACATCGCCGGCAAGGGCATTGCCGACGTCGGCGCCAGCCGCGAAGCGCTGCTGCTCGCCGTGCGCATGGCGAAGAAAAAGGCGGCTCTCAAGGCTGCCGCCTGATTTCGCACGCTTTCACGCAATAACGGCGCAGGAGGAGGTCTTGCGCCACAGAACCACAAAACGGGAGGACCCGACTTGAAGAATACCGTCTCCATCGCATGCATCATGGCAGCCGTCTTCGGCGTTGCTGCTCCGGCCGCAGCCTTCGAACCCGATCGCCCGGTTGAATTCGTCGTCACGGCAGGTCCCGGTGGCGGCACCGACATCTTCGCCCGCACGATCCAGGCGATCATCGGCAAGTACGAGCTGATGAAGGCTCCGGTCGTCGTTACCAACAAGGGCAGCGCCGGCGGCGCCGAAGGTTTCGTCTACACGGCGACCAACAAGGGCGACGCTTACAAACTCGCTTTCGGCACGAACAATGCCTACCTGCTGCCGGTTCGCGCCAAGGTGCCGTACAAGGCTGAAGACCTGACCCCGGTCGCGGCGCTCGCTTCCGACGAATTCGTTCTCTGGGTCAACGGCAAGGCCACCTACAACACGGCGGCCGACTTTGCGGCCAAGGCGAAGGAAGGCGGCCTGAAGATCGGCGGCAGTCAGTCCAAGGACGTCGACCAGATCCTCACCTCGATGATCAACGAGGTGACTGGTGCTACGATCAACTACATCCCGTTCAAGAGCGGCGGTGAAGCGGCCGTCCAGCTTGCCGGCGAACATCTCGACGCCAACGTCAACAACCCGAGCGAAAACCTCGGCCAGTGGCAGGCCGGCATGGTCAAGCCGCTCTGCGTCTTCAAGAGCGTCAAGCTTTCGAACGACGCCAAGGTCGCCGGTGACAAGGGCTGGAGCGATATTCCGACCTGCAAGGAATCGGGCATCGCCATCGACAACTACTCGATGCCGCGCACCGTCTGGCTGCCGGCCGGCGTTGACCAGGATGTGGTCAAGTTCTATGCGGACCTGATGCGCAAGGTTTCGGAAACGCCGGAATGGGCGAAGTACCTCGCCGACACCTCGCAGTCCCCCTCCTACATCGCTGGCGACGATTTCAAGGCCGCCATCGAGATGGACGGCGCTGCTGTCGGCGAAGTGCTGAAGCGCGAAGGCTGGCTCGCCAACTAAGGGCAGGACATTGAGGCGGGTGCCTTCGGGCACCCGTCATTCGCTTTGAAAGGTCACGATCATGAGCGAGAACGGTGCGAATGGGGTCTCCCGCTTCGCGGTTGAGCTTGGCGTTGCTGCGCTGACCGGCGCCTTTGGCGCGGCGGTCTGCTACGGGTCCCTCGATATCGGTGCGGGATGGACCGAATTCGGGCCGGAAGCCGGTTATTTTCCCTTCTATGTCGGCCTTCTGATCCTTCTCGGAAGCGCCGTGAATGCGATCCACGCTTTCGTCAAGCATCGCGGCACGGGTGAGATCTTCATCGACGGTCACCGTGCCAAGGTGGTCTCGTCGTTTCTGTTGCCGCTGATCGCCTTTGCCGGCGTTTCCGCCTGGCTCGGCCTCTATGTCGGCACGGCGCTCTACATCGCCGGCACGATGCTCTTCCAGGGGCGCTACAAATGGTGGATCGCGTTGCCGTCCGGCGTCGCCGTTTCGCTGTTCTTCTTCATCGTATTCGAGATCGGCTTCAAGGTTCCCCTGCTCAAGGGACCGGTCGAGGCCTGGTTCGGGATCTACTGATACCGACCGCCCACGCTTTCCCGGGAGGAATGACATGGAAAATATCGGTCTTCTGATCGATGGCTTCGGCCACATCCTCAGCTGGAACCATATCCTGCTGATGATGGTCGGCGTCACGCTCGGCATTCTCGTCGGCGTGCTGCCGGGCCTCGGCGCGCCGAACGGCGTGTCGCTGCTGTTGCCGCTGACCTTCTCGATGGATCCGATCTCCGCCATCATCCTGCTCTCCTGCATGTACTGGGGCGCACTCTTCGGCGGGTCGACCACATCGATCCTCTTCAACATTCCCGGCGAACCTTCGTCGGTCGCGACGACCTTCGACGGCTATCCGATGGCTAAAGCCGGGCAGGCAAGCCGGGCGCTGACGCTCGCCTTCGTGTCTGCCGGCATCGGCGCGCTCGCCGGCGTCGTCATGATCACGCTGCTCTCCGGCTGGGTCGCGAACTTCGCGCTTCGCTTTTCGTCCCCGGAATATTTCGCGGTCTATTTCCTGGCCTTCGCCAGCTTCATTTCCATGGGTGCGCAATCGCCGTTCAAGACGCTCGTGTCGATGATGCTCGGCTTTGCGCTTGCCTCCGTCGGCATGGACACGATCTCCGGTGACCTGCGGCTTACCTTCGATATCCCGACCCTGATCAAGGGCGTCAGCTTCCTGATCGCCGTCATGGGCCTCTTCGGCATCGGCGAACTCTTGCTGACCACGGAAGAAGGCCTGCGATTCGAGGGCATCAAGGCGCGCGTCAAGCTCGTCGAGATCGGCCGCACGTTGATCGAGATCCCACGCTACTGGTTCACGATCCTGCGCTCGACGATCATCGGCATCTGGATGGGCATCACGCCTGCCGGCCCGACGGCGGCCTCTTTCATGAGCTACGGCGTTGCCCGTCGCTCGGCGCGCGACAAGTCGAAGTTCGGCAAGGGCGATCCGCGTGGCGTCGTGGCACCGGAAACCGCCGACCACTCCGCCGGTACCTCGGCGCTGCTGCCGATGCTGGCGCTCGGCGTTCCCGGCTCGGCAACGGCCGCCGTCATGATGGGCGGCCTGATGATCTGGGGTCTGACGCCCGGCCCGATGCTCTTTACCGAGCGGCCGGACTTCGTCTGGGGCCTGATTGCCTCGATGTATCTCGGCAACGTCGTCGCCGTGTTCCTGGTGATCGCCACCGTGCCGCTCTACGCCTCGATCCTGCGCGTGCCCTTTGCGATCATTGGCCCGATTATCGTCGCCGTCATCTTCTCCGGCGCCTACCAGGTGGCAAACTCGGTCTCCGACATCTTCCTGGTCATCGGCTTCGGCGTGCTCGGCTATGTCTTCAAGAAGCTCGAGTACCCGCTGGCGCCGCTGGTGCTTGCCATGGTGCTCGGCGACAAGGCCGAGGATGCCTTCCGCCAGTCGATGCTGCTTTCAGGCGGCACCCTCGATATCTTCTGGTCGAACCCGCTGGTTTCCTCTCTGATGGCGCTCGCTCTTGCACTCCTGCTGTCGCCGCTTGTCTTCGGGCTGATCGGCCTGGTTCGCAAGCGCAAGCATAATGCGGATGCCCCGCATGGTGACGGCAGCGCGGCGGCTTGACGGAGCCGCCGCACCCCCAACATCCAGAGACGACGAGGAAGGTCATGGCGAACACATCGCGCAAATGGACCCGTGAAACCTGGCCGATCGCGGCCGCCATGATCCAATATCCAAACGTGCTGGCCGACGGCAGTTCGGTGCAGGAGCAATCGGTCGAGCAATGGGCAGAAACGCTCGCCGATGTGGTCGATGCCGGCTTCACCGAACTCGACCCCACCGACAGCTGGATCCGGCTTGCTGACCTTTCGCCGGATCGGCTCGACAGCTTCGTCAAGCTCGCCCATGACCTCGGCCTCACCATGCCGGCGATCTCGACTGCGCGGCGCAGCGTGATCGACCCGGAGCATGGCGACGAGTATCTTGCCTACGGCCACCGGGTCATTGAAACAGCGGCCGCCATCGGTGCGGGCTCCGTTTCCTTCGGCTTTTTTGGCCCGCTGACTGACGCGCAGAAGAAGGCGCTGTGGTTCTGGACCGTCGATGGCGTCAAGAACCCCGACGAGCCCGCCACCTGGCAGAAGGCCGTTCAGCGTATTCGTGATCTTGGCCGTCATGCCGAGGAACTCGGCATCGAGCTGGCGCTCGAAATGTACGAGGATACCTATATCGGCTCGGCCGACAGTGCCGTGCGCTTCGTCACCGATGTCGGCTTGCCGAACGTCGGCATCAATGCCGATCTGGGCAACCTCGTTCGCCTGCACCGTCCGGTCGAGCACTGGCAGCAGATGATGGCCAAGGTTGCTCCCTTCGCGAAGTATTGGCACGTCAAGAACTACTACCGCACCGAGGACGAAACGTCGGGCCTGATCGTTACCCATCCTGCGCCGCTGGAGTTCGGTGTGATCAACTACCGCGCCGCGATCCGAATGGCGCTTGCCCACGGCTTCAACAGCCCGTTCCTCTGCGAACATTACGGCGGCGACGGCCTCTCCGTCAGCGCTGCCAACCGGGACTATCTGAGGCGCATTCTGCCTCGCGAATAAGGGAAGAGACGCGATGACCACAATCTTTGACGCACCGGAAGAGTTCGCCACGACCGCGCTTGCCGGCTTCAGTTCGATTTACGCGCGCAACGTCCGTCTCGTGAAGGGCGGTGTCGTTCGCTCGACCCAGGTGCCGAAGGGCAAGGTCGCTGTCGTCATCGGCGGCGGCTCCGGGCACTACCCCGCTTTTGCCGGCTATGTCGGCCCGGGCATGGCGGATGCCGCCGTTGCCGGCGATGTCTTCGCTTCTCCCTCGACCGCGGCCGTTGCCCGCGTCTGCCGCCAGGCCGATCAGGGCGGTGGCGTGCTGCTCGGTTTCGGCAACTACGCCGGTGACGTCCTGAACTTCGGCGTCGCTGCCGAGCGCCTGCGCGCTGAAGGCATCGACGTGCGCATCGTGCCGGTGACGGACGACGTTGCCAGCGCTTCCGCTGAAACGCCTTCCAAGCGCCGCGGTATTGCCGGCGACCTCGTGGTCTTCAAGATCGCGGGCGCTGCTGCCGAAGCCGGCCTTAACCTGGATCAGGTCGAGCGCGTCACTCGCCTTGCCAACGACCGCACCGTTTCTTTCGGCGTGGCCTTTGGCGGCTGTACGCTTCCGGGCGCCAAGGCACCGCTCTTTGCCGTGCCGAAGGGCGAGATGGCGCTTGGCCTCGGCATCCACGGCGAGCCGGGCATCTGCGAAGAAAAGATGGTTTCGGCGAGCGAGTTCGCCAAGCTTCTGGTCGGCAAGCTGCTGGCCGAACGCCCGGCGGATGTCCGCAAAGTTGCGCCTGTCCTGAACGGTCTCGGCTCGACGAAATACGAGGAACTCTTCGTGCTTTGGGTCGCGGTCGAGAAGGAACTGAAGGCGGCCGGCCTCGAGATCGTCGATCCCGAATGCGGCGAATTCGTCACCAGCCTGGACATGCAGGGCTGCTCGCTAACGCTGATGTGGCTGAACGATGAGCTTGAGACCTATTGGCGCGCGCCGTGCGATGCGCCGGTGCTGCGCAAGGGCGCGATCATCGCGGCCGAGCCCGCGACCGAAGAGATCAAGGTCGAGGACGGCCCGCAGATGTTTGCCCCCGCATCCGATGCTTCGAAGGAGAGCGGCAAGTGCATTGCCCGACTGATTGGCGAGATTGCCGAAGCGTTGAAGGAGGCGGAAGACGAACTCGGCCGTATCGACGCCTTCGCCGGTGATGGCGACCACGGTCAGGGCATGCGCCGCGGTTCCGCCGCAGCCGACGAGGCGGCAAAGACGGCGGTCGCGGCCGGCGCCGGCGCTGCAAGCGTCCTGGCAGCGGCGGGCGATGCCTGGGCGGATCGCGCCGGCGGCACGTCGGGTGCGATCTGGGGTCTGTTGCTGCGTTCGTGGAGCAATGCTTTCGACGACGAGACGGCGCCCTCGGACGCCACCATCGTCGATGGCGCACGCCGCGCCCTCGATGGCGTCACGCGCCTCGGCCGTGCACGCGTCGGCGACAAGACTCTCGTCGATGCGCTGGTGCCCTTTGTCGAAACCCTGGAGCGTGAGTTTGCCGCCGGCAAGCGTCTGATCGAGGCGTGGCAGGCTGCCGCCAAGGCCGCGACCGCCGCCGCAGAGGCGACTTCCAGCCTGACGCCGAAGCTTGGCCGCGCCCGTCCGCTCGCCGAAAAGAGCATCGGTCACCCCGACGCCGGCGCCGTCTCGCTGGCGTTGACGGCGCGAATTGCCGGCGGGTTCCTGCTGCAATCGGCGAAGGCCTGAGGCGCTCAACCTTCCGATCGGGTGGCCGCAGTGCCGCCCGTTCGTCTCTCTCTCTCTCTCTCTCTCTCTCTCTCTCTCTCTCTCTCTCTTTCCTTTCGCGCGCGCGAACCGCCCGTTTCTCGCCGAATTGCTCCCGTCGGTGCGGTTCTGGCTTCCGGGAGGGCGTGCCGATACCGTCGGCCGTGGCTTTTTCAACACAATCTCCGGTCATTGTTGGGAAAACCCCATCAATTTTCTCGGCTAACGAATATCTGCCACGGAATTGCCGGATCGCGGGCTATGGCTCGTCTTTCCTGCAGCGTGCGCTAAGTGCTTGAGTTCGTGTGCCGCCGGTTAACTGCCAATGATTTCTGAAGTTCCGAGAAGGAGACAAGAATGAAAAAGAGTTTTGCCGTGAAGGTGTCCGCAGCGTCTCTGGTTCTCGCTGGCGCGATGGCCGCAAACGCAGCCGATCTCGCGACAGTACAACCGCAACCGGAGCCGGACACCAGCAACGGCGTCAAGATCGGCTACCTCGATTGCAACATCGCCGGCGGCGTCGGCTATGTGCTCGGTTCTGCCAAGGAAGTCGATTGCGTCTTCCGCTCGACGATGGGGGCTGAGGCTTCTGACCATTACGCCGGCGCCATCCGCAAGATGGGCGTCGATGTCGGCTTCACGACTCAAAGCCGCCTGATCTGGGCCGTATTCGCGCCTACCGCTGGCTACCACCGCGGCTCGCTCGGTGGCCTCTATCAGGGTGCAACCGCCGAAGCGACTGTCGGCGCCGGCATTGGCGCCAACATCCTCGTTGGCGGCACTTCCGGTTCGATCCATCTGCAGACGGTCAGCGTGACCGGGCAGATCGGCCTCAACCTTGCGGCCACCGGCACATCGATGACGCTGACTGCCGTCAACTAAGGTCGTTATCGTCGGCCTGTTGACCCCTCCCGCAACTGGCTCGACACGATCGGATAAACGACAAGGGCACCGCGGCTCAGATTGGGCTGCGGTGCCTTTGCACTTGAACTGTTGCCATCCGCCGATTCCCGTTTAAGGAAGGCTGGTAGAGTTGTGCGCCGTAAGGGGCGAACGTCGAGGTTTGGATTGAACAAAAGCCTTTGTCTGGGCGTGGTTGCCCTTTGCCTCGCGTCCACGCCGCGCAGTGCGTTTGCCGAGTGGCTGGCGGTCGAGAAGGAAGCGCCCTATGTCATCGAAGGGCAGACGGGCGCGGGCCTTTATGCTTCGATCGGCGAGCGCGGGCCGAAGGCCGGAATTGGCCGGGCGATCGCCCATACCAATTTCAAGCTGACCTGGACGCGGAAGTACGAAGAACAGGCAGGCGCCTGCGTGCTGACGACGGCAAAGCCGAAGCTGATCATCACCTATACCCTGCCGAAGCCCGCGAAGCCTCTGCCTGCGGGCACACGCGAAAATTGGGACATCTTCATCGACGGGGTGCGCAAGCACGAACTCGTGCACGGGGATTTCATCAAGGAAATGGTGCGCGCGATCGAAGGCGCGACCTTGGGGCTCACCGTCCCCGATGATCCGAAGTGCCGCAAGATCAGGACCGAAATGACCAAGCGCCTCGGCGCGCTCTCGCAGGCACAACGCCAGCGCAGCCGCGACTTCGACCAGGTTGAGCTCACCGACGGCGGCAATATCCACCAGTTGATTCTGAGACTGGTGAACGGGCCGTAGATCGCCTCGTTCTCAGCTCGAGAGGGCGCCGAACCTGCGCTCGGCGCCTGATCACTTATGCGTAGCGCACCAGAAATTCCTCGGCCGTCAGTTCGCGGAAATCGTCAAGCGCGCGGCGCAGGCGCTGGTGGTCCCAGTCCCACCAGGCGAGCGTGTCCAACCGCTCGCCAATACCTTCGTTGAAACGGCTGCGGATGAGCTTCGCGGGGACGCCGCCGACGATGGTGTAGGGCTCGACATCCTTGGAGACGACGGCGCCGGCGCCGATCACCGCGCCATTGCCGACGGTGACGCCAGGCAGGATGGTGGCGCCGTGGCCGATCCAGACGTCGTGACCGATCGTCACCCGGTTCGATCGTCGCCAGGCGAAGAGGTCGTGGTCGAGTTCGGTATCATCCCAATAGTTCGGTGCGCGGTAGGTGAAGTGGTGCAGCGTCGCGCGCCAGGTCGGATGATTGGTGGCGTTGATGCGCACGGCGGCGGCGATGTTGACGAACTTGCCGATCGTCGCGCACCAGATCGAGCCGTCCTGCATGATGTAGGAATAGTCGCCGAACTCGACCTCGTCGAGCCGCGAACGCTCCTGCACTTCAGTATAGCGGCCGAACGTCGAATTGTTGACGCTCGCCGTCGGATGGATGAAGGGCTCGAGCCCAAGCTTCTGGCTCATGCGGCAGCCTTTCGCGGCGAGAAGGCCGAGACGTCGAGAATGCGGTCGGCAACGGCGTCGCGGACCTCCTCATCGTGGAAGATGCCGATCAGCGCCGTACCCTTCGCCTTCTTCTCAGCGATCAGTTCGACGACGACGGCCCTGTTCTTGGCGTCGAGCGATGCGGTCGGCTCGTCGAGCAGCAGGATCCTGTGGTCGGTGATGAAGCCGCGGGCGATGTTGACGCGCTGCTGCTCGCCGCCGGAGAAGGTGGCTGGTGGCAGGCTCCAGAGTTCGCGCGGCAGGTTGAGCTTGCTTAAGAGTTCCGCCGCGTGCGCACGCGCCTCTTCGATCGGGGTGCCGCGGGCCTGCAAGGGTTCCGCGACGATGTCGAGAGCGGAGACACGGGGCACGACACGCAGGAACTGGCTGACATAACCGAGCGTCGTGCGCCGGACCTCAAGCACGGTGCGCGGCTCGGCCGTTGCCAGGTTTACCAGCTTGCCGTCGTGATCCATCAGGATCTGGCCTTCGTCCACGCCGTAATTGCCGTAGAGCATTTTCAGGATCGAGCTCTTGCCGACGCCGGAGGGGCCGCCGAGAACAACGCACTCGCCTGCCTTGACCGAGAAGGAGACGTTGGCGACGACGGGCCGGCGGACGCCGTCGCGCAGGTGCATGGTGAAGCTTTTTGCGACTTCGGAAACAACGAGGGGCGTAGCCATGATTTACACCTGCAAGATCGAGGAGACGAGGAGCTGGGTATAGGGCTCGCGCGGATCGTCGAGCACCCGGTCGGTCAGTCCCTGTTCGATGACTGCGCCATCCTTCATCACCATCATGCGGTGTGAAAGCAGGCGGGCGACGGCAAGGTCGTGGGTGACGATAACAGCGGCAAGGCCGAGGTCATGCACGAGCCCGCGCACCAGGTCGAGCAAGCGTGCCTGCACCGACACGTCGAGACCGCCGGTCGGCTCGTCCATGAAGACGAGGCGTGGGGAGGTGACGAGGTTGCGGGCGATCTGCAGGCGCTGGCGCATGCCGCCGGAGAAGGCGCGCGGCTGGTCGTCGATGCGATCGACGCCGATTTCCACCCGCTCCAGCCAGTCGCTGGCGGTGGCGCGAATGTTGCCATAGTGACGATCGCCGACGGCCATCAGTCGTTCGCCGACATTGGCGCCGGCCGAGACCGTCATGCGCAGGCCATCGGCCGGGTTCTGATGAACGAAGCCCCAGTCGGTGCGCATCAGGAAGCGGCGTTCCGATTCGCCCATGCGGGCAAGATCACGGTACTGACCGTCGCGCATATGGTACTCGACGATACCCGAGGTCGGCATCAGCCGGGTCGAGAGGCACGAGAGCAACGTCGTCTTGCCGGAGCCGGATTCGCCGACGATGGCGAGCACTTCGCCCGCGTAAAGCTCGAAGGAGACGTTGCGGCAGCCGATGCGGCTTCCGTAGAACTTCGAGACGTCGTTCACTTTCAGAAGCGGGAGGGTACTCATTCTGCGGCCTCCTTTCGGGCGAGCATGTGACCTGCATGGCCGCAGGCGCGGCGGTCTTCGCAATGATCGGTGTCGGAGCAGACGAACATGCGCCCGCCCTTGTCGTCGAGGATGACCTCGTCGAGATAGACGTCCTCGGCACCACAGAGTGCGCAGGGCTTGTCGAAGCTCTGGATCTCGAACGGATGGTCGTCGAAGTCGAGGCTGACGACGTCGGTGTAGGGTGGCACCGCATAGATGCGTTTTTCGCGGCCGGCGCCGAACAACTGCAGCGCCTCCGACATGTGCATCTTCGGATTGTCGAACTTCGGTGTCGGCGAAGGGTCCATGACGTAACGGCCCTCGACCTTGACCGGATAGGCATAGGTCGTGGCGATATGGCCGTTGCGGGCGATGTCCTCGTAGAGCTTCACATGCATCAGCCCGTATTCCTCAAGCGCGTGCATCTTGCGTGTTTCGGTCTCGCGCGGTTCGAGGAAGCGCAAGGGTTCCGGGATCGGCACCTGGTAGACGAGCGTCTGGCCTTCCGAGAGCTTTTCCTCGGGAATACGGTGGCGCGTCTGGATGATCGTCGCCTCCTTTGTCCGGGTGGTGACGGCGACATTGGCGACCTTCTGGAAGAAGGCGCGGATCGAGACGGCGTTGGTGGTGTCGTCGGCGCCCTGGTCGATGACCTTCAGCACGTCTTCCGGCCCGAGGATCGAAGCGGTGACCTGGACGCCGCCGGTGCCCCAGCCATAGGGCATCGGCATTTCGCGTGAGGCGAAGGGGACCTGGTACCCGGGGATCGCGATCGCCTTCAGGATGGCGCGGCGGATCATGCGTTTCGTCTGTTCGTCCAGATAGGCGAAATTATAAGTAGCAAGGTCGTTCATCGCCGATTACCCTTGAGTGTGTCGACCGCGGATGGGGTCAGGATTTGAGCGAGATAGTTTTCTGGGTGGTTGTGATCGTCGCGGTGGTGGTGGCCGCCCTGTTCTGGGCCGCCCGCAATGCCCGGCGCGAGCCGGACGCCAAGGCGCGCAAGGACGATGGTTCCGGCGATGCCGGCGTCGTCTTTGCCGGTGACAGTGGCGGCGATTGCGGCGGTGGAGATGGCGGCGGCGACTGAACGGTCACCGTGCGTCCATGCGGTTTGCCCGATCATTCGGCCGCCTCCCGTTGTTCCTTCGCCGTGTCGCCGGCGTTGGCCGCCTCGTAGTCGCGGCGCATGCGCCGGACGAGGTCCAGTTCTGCCTGGAAGTCGACATAGTGCGGCAGCTTCAGGTGCTCGACGAAGCCGGTCGCCTGAACGTTGTCGGCGTGCGAGATGACGAATTCCTGATCCTGGGCCGGCGCAACGATGTCCTCGCTGAACTCGTCGGTTCTCAGCGCCCGGTCGACCAGCGACATCGACATCGCCTTACGTTCACTCTGGCCGAAAACGAGGCCGTAGCCGCGGGTGAACTGAGGCGGCTGCTTGGCCGAACCCATGAACTGGTTGACCATCTGGCATTCGGTGACGCGGATCGTGCCGAGCGAGACGGCAAAGCCGAGTTCCGGAAGATCGAGCTCGACCTCCACTTCGCCGATGCGCACTTCGCCGACGAAGGGATGGGTGCGGCCATAGCCGCGCTGGGTCGAATAGGCGAGCGCCAGCAGGAAGCCTTCGTCGCCGCGGGCGAGCGCCTGCAGGCGCAGGTCGCGGGCCATCGGAAACTCCATCGGCTCGCGGGTAAGGTCGCCCATGACATGACCTTCGGGCATCTGGCCGTCGCCCTCGATCAGGCCTTCGCCGTCGAGAATGTCGGAGACGCGCATGACGTGTTCGCCGGGTTCCTTGACCGCCGGCTCTGCGACGGTCTCGTCGGCGATCAGCGAAGGATCGAGCAGGCGGTGGGTGTAGTCGAAGGTCGGCCCCAGCAATTGTCCACCGGGCAGATCCTTGTAGGTCGCCGATACGCGGCGCTCGATCTTCATGTTGGCGGTGTCGACCGGCTCGGAGTAGCCAAAGCGCGGCAGCGTCGTGCGGTAGGCGCGGAGGATGAAGATCGCTTCGATCATATCGCCGCGTGCCTGGCGAACTGCTAGAGCCGCAAGCGCGCGATCGTAGAGCGAGGCTTCCGCCATCACCCGGTCGACGGCAAGTCCGAGTTGCTCGACTATCTGTTCGATGGTGATTGAGGGCAGGTTTCGGTCACCGCGGCGGCGGTCGGCGAGAAGGCGGTGCGCATTGGCAATGGCGGCTTCCCCGCCCTTGACGGCTACATACATGGGTCACGCCTCCTTCAGCGAAAGACGGGTTGTGCGCGGCAGGCAGAGCAGTTCCTCTCCGGCCGTCAGCACGAGATCGACGCCGCGCGGAAAGATTGCGCGGTTGGCGGTCCAGAATTCGAGGAAGACTTCCGGCAGCCCCTTCACGGCGACTTCCGTCTCGTCCTTGATGCCGGGCCCCTTGGCGGTGAGTGCCCGGCCGCCGGTCAGCGCCTCGACTTCAATGACGAGCGTCGTCGAACGATCCGGGTATTCCTGGGTGCCGAGCGAGAACTGGTCGAAACCTGGGAAGGCGGCGCTTTTTTCGACGAAGGCGAAGCGGGCTTCGGTCTTGCTGGCGGTCACTGCGGCGCCCGTATGGAAAGCGATCCATTGCGGAACGCCCGATTTCCCGAGCGACGGCGTCAGCCAGACGGGCGTGTCATGGTCACAAAGCGTCAATGCCACGGCGCCGGCCGCGGCGCCGAGCGGCGCGGGCGGCGTGCTCTTGGCCGAAAGCTGCTTGATCGCGCCTGGGCGGGCAAAACCCTCCATCAGGTCGCGGAAGACGGATTGGGCGGCAAAGACTGGATCTGCGAAGGCGCCGGCGTAAATCTGCGATTGGCTGGCCATCAGTCGTCTCCCCGGACCATGGTGAAAAAGTCGACGCGGGTTGCTGCAGTCTCTTCGGCGTTGCGGCGTTCTTCCAGCGCCAGCCGGTCCGCCACTTGTTGAAGCAGAGCATCGACGTTCGCGCGATCGTCCTCGCGCTGGGCGAGTGCGTCGAAGATCGCTGCAAGCCGCGCGCGCTGCCGGTCCGCACCGAGCAGCTGCCCGTGGCCGATCTCGCCGCTCGAAAGGCGGATGGTCGCGCGCGAGACCGTCGCCTCGCCGAGGTTGAAGGGATCGCCACCGCCACCGATGCGGCCACGCACCATGACGAGGCCGGTCTCCGGACCGCGAACCGGATGAACGTCCGGCTTGTCGGCGAGCGCTTCCCAGGCAGCATTCAGCTCGTCGAGGGTCGCGCGAGCGAGCAGTCCCATGGCTTTCTTGCGCGCCGGATCCGGCGGGCTTTCCTGTTTCAGCTTCGCATCCATCATTTTCACCTCAAATGTCTATTGATCTAGACAACTGTACATCTTATACTTTTCCATAACGTCCGCAAATGACAGGCTTGTGACATGCCAATGCGAAAAGACACGGCAATGCGAAAAGTGGTGGAGCGCCAGACCGGCGTCGCTCTGTGGCGGCAGATCGCCGACCGGATCCGCCTGGCAATCAGCAATGGCGACTACGATGCGGCCGGCATGGTGCCGCCTGAGACGGTGCTTGCGGGCGAATTCGGCGTCAACCGGCACACGGTCAGAAGCGCGCTTGCGGCGCTTGCCGAAGAGGGACTGGTGCGCGCGGTCCAGGGACGCGGCACGATGATCGAGCGCAAGGAAAGGGTGAGCTACCCGATCTCGAAGCGCACGCGGTTCTCGCAGGGGCTCGGTCGCCAAGTGAAGGAGATCGGCACGAGGCTGCTCGGCCACGGCGAATTGCCGGCAAACGGCGAGATCGCAAAGGCACTCGGCATTGCGCCGGGCGATACGGTGATCGAGCTCAGGACCGTCAGCAGCGGCGATGGCCGACCGCTGTCGGTATCCTCGAGCTATTATCCTGCGCATCGTTTTCCGCGCATGGCCGAAGTATTCGAACGGTTGCATTCCGTCACCAAGGCCTTCGCCGCCCACGGCTTGGATGACTATGTCCGCGCCTCGACCGAGATTGTCGCCCGGCATGCCGACGCGGAGGAGCTTTCGATGCTGAAGCTCTCGCCGGGCGCGATCGTGCTCGAGGCGCAATCGCTGAATGCCGATCTCGACGGCTCTCCAGTGGAGTATTCCCGTACCCGATTTGCCGCTGACCGAATGAAACTGCGGATTGAGACATAGAACGCCGCCGGCTGCCCACGGCGACAGGATCCGCACCCGGCCTCAAGCACTCCATCGGGGAAATGTGGCGGATAGGCCGCATTTCCGACGCGTTTTTGCCGCATGACCGGAACCTGCATCAGGAACCGCGCATTTAGAATTCTCGTAGGGGAGAATGGCAATGGCGACGTGGCGACCCGATCCTTCCTTCTATCCATCACCGCGCATGGCCGCCAAGGCTCCCAAGGAAACGCTCGCCTATGTGGCGGCGTTCGATCCCGAGCGGAAGCGGCCGGATGCGATTGCGGTCGTCGACGTCGATCCGGCGTCGCCAAGCTATTCGCAGATCGTCGGCCAGGTCGACATGCCGAACGTCGGCGACGAACTGCACCATTTCGGCTGGAATGCTTGCTCTTCCTGTCTTTGCCCCAATGCGCCGCATCCGCATGTCGAGCGCCGCTATCTGGTAGTGCCGGGGTTGAGGTCCTCCCGTCTGCACATCATCGACACCAAGCCGGACCCGCGCAATCCGAAGATCGTGCGGGTGATCGAGCCTTCGGAAATTGCCGAGAAGGCAAATTATTCGCGGCTGCACACCACCCATTGCGGTCCCGAAGGCATCTACATCAACGCGCTCGCGGATCGTGACGGCAAGGCGCCCGGCGGCATCTTCCTGCTGGACCACCAGAGTTTCGATGTGCTCGGCCAATGGGAAATGGATCGTGGGCCGCAGAAGCTTGCCTATGATTTCTGGTGGCATCTCGGCCATGACACGCTGATCACCAGCGAATGGGGCACGCCGGATACGTTCGAAAACGGGCTGGTTCCCGAGGTGCTGCTCGGTTCGAAATATGGCCGCCGGCTGCACTTCTGGGACCTACACAAGCGCAAGCACCTGCAGGAGATCGATTTCGGCGAGGAGCACCAGCTCGTCTTCGAGCTGCGGCCTGCGCATGATCCGACCAAGGCCTATGGCTTCGTCGGCTGCGTCATCAGCCTCAAGGACCTCTCGGCGTCGATCTGGACCTGGTATCGCGACGGCGACCGATGGGCGGTGAAGAAGGTGATCGAGATACCGGCGGAGCCGGCCGATCCGGATTTGCTGCCCCCCGTGCTCAAGGGCTTCAGCGCTGTCGCGCCGCTCGTCACCGATATCGACCTGTCGATGGACGACCGGTTCCTCTACGTTTCCTGCTGGGGCACCGGCGACATGATCCAGTACGACGTTTCTGACCCCTTTGCGCCGAAGGAGACGGGCCGTGTGCGGATCGGCGGCATCGTTTCGCGTGCATCCCATCCGAAGGCCAAGAACGGAGCGCTGAATGGCGGGCCGCAGATGGTGGAGATCAGCCGGGACGGCAAGCGGGTCTATTTCACCAATTCGCTCTATGGTGCCATCGATCCGCAGTTCTACCCCGAAGGTATCGACGGGTGGATGGTCAAACTGGACGTCGCCGACGGTGGCGGCATCACCTTCGACGAAAACTTCTTCGTCGACTGGCCGAAGGGCCATCGCCCGCATCAGGTCCGTCTCGAAGGCGGTGACTGCTCGTCCGACTCCTATTGCTACCCGTAGGGAGGGGACGATCGTGCAGTCCTGTCGGGGCGAATGACGACGTTCTGGCCGTGGCTTTCGATTGCCGCCCTCGGTGCCTTTCACGGCATCAATCCGGCGATGGGCTGGCTCTTTGCCGTGGCGCTCGGACTTCACCGCCAGGACCGTCGGATCGTGTGGTTGTCACTTGCTCCGATTGCTGCCGGTCATGCCGTCTCCGCCGCGCTGACGCTGGCAGTGGTCGTCACATTCGGCGCGGCGCTGGAGCCGCACAGTTTCAGGCTTGTCGCGGCGCTGCTCATACTCAGCGTCGCCGCCTACGGCGCGCTTTACGGACACCGCCATCGGGTGAGAGTTGGCATGCGCGCCAGCATGGCCGGCCTTGGCCTCTGGTCCTTCCTGATGGCGACGAGCCACGGGGCGGGCCTGATGCTGCTGCCGGCGGTCCTCAGCCTCTGCGTGGCGGATAGTCCCGGGGATCTCGCAATCGCAGGTTCGCTTCCCGTCGCGCTCGCCGCCGTTGCGGTTCATGGCGCAGCAATGCTGGCCGTCGTCGCCGCGGTCGCGCTCGCCGTCTTCGAATGGCTCGGCCTTGCGGCACTCCGCTCGGCGTGGATCAACTTCGATCGCCTCTGGACGCTGGCGCTGGGTGCAACCGGTATCGTGCTTCTCGTTCAATGAGCCTGCTACGTGGCAGCCGGCGGAGCGTCTACCTTTGGGCCTTCACGTAACTGATGTAGCCGCGCACATCGGTCGCCGGTTCGGTGTAGGCATTGCCGAGCGTCTTTTCCATGTTGGCGACGTAGGTCTTCGCCCAGTCCGGCAGCGAGTAGTCGATTGCCGCCAGGAATTCGAGGGTCGCCGCAAGCCTGATGTCAGCGATCGAGGGGGTGGAACCACCGATGAAGGGTTTGTCGCCGATATAGAACGCCCGAAAGACGTCGAGCGGCTCGGCAAGCGCTTCGACTGCTGCGCGGCGCGCCTTCTCCTTGGTCTCCGCATCCGCATCGCTGCAACCAACTTCGCCCGGATAGAGCGGGAAGTTCAGTGCCGGATAGGTGGCCCGGGCGAGATAGGGGTAGAAGGTGCCGATCAGATAGAACATCGCGCTATCGATCATGGCGCGGGCCTCGGGGTCCCTCGGATAGAATTCGTCGAGCCCGTGCTTGTTGCAGAGATACTGCATGATCGCGCAACTCTCCCATAGGGCTCCCTTGGGCAGGTCCGCAGTCTCCACCATCGGTGTCAGATGCGACGGTGCCTTCGCCAGGTATTCGGCCGTCCGGGTCTGGCCGTAGACATCCTGTTCGCTGAAGTCGAGCTTGGCTGCCCTCAGGAAGACGCGCGCCGTCATGTTGTTGACGCTGGGCTTGATCACGTTGAGCTTGATTGCAGGCATGTCACTCCTCCCTTTGCTCGCGATCCCGCAGTTCCGGCTCGCTCGCCGGCGCGGTCGCGTGCGTTGAACGACAGGCGTGGACCACGACGCGCTTTATCGCGGCCGATAAGGATCCTTCGGCTCCCGGTCGGACGACAGCGTTGGCCGTGCGCGCTCGATCAGTGTCTCGATCGCATCGGCCAGGTGCACCTCGGCGATATTGTAGTCGCCGCGTGCGACCCTGACCTTGTGTGCTTCCATCAGCACCTCGGCGTGGCTGTGGCCCGGTGGTGGCTCGAAGCGATAGGAGGCAAGCTCGACCAGCAGCCCAAGCGGGTCCTCGAAATAGATCGAGTCCATGAAGCCGCGGTCCTTGACGCCGCTGTGCCGGATACTTCGCTCGTCGAGCCGCTCCACCGCTTGGGTGAAGGTCGCGCGCGAAACGGCAAAGGCGATGTGGTGCACACAGCCGATGTCCGTCGGGGTTCGCTCGGGATCGGGCTTGCGGTTCTCGTCGGTGAAGATGGTGATCAGGCGGCCATCGCCCGGGTCGAAATAGAGATGGCTTTCGCTCGCCCGGTCGAGATTCGGCTGCTCGAAAATGAAGGGCATGCCGAGAAGACCCTCCCAGAAATCGATCGACGTCTGTCGGTCGGCGCCGACGAGCGTGATGTGATGAACCCCTTGCGACTGCAGTTTTCGCATCGAAGGCCTCCCAGGTGAAGCGGAGGACACAGGACGAAACGGGATCTGGTTTCACCCTTTTCCGCTCCACTCGATTGTCGTCCGTCGCGGCAAGAAGGCAAGCGCCAATGCGGGGGCAAGCTGCCCGCAAAGCGGTCGGAAAGCATCCGACATCTCAACTATTTTCTTCTGGGTTGCTGTGTGTGTATTATGCAATCAGTGAATGTGTCGGCAACGCTCCAAACGGCCTGATGGCTGGGAACAATCAGGGAGTTGAAGTGTGAAGTTTCTCCGGGGAGTCGGTGTTGTCTGCCTGTTGTCTTTTTCGCTTGCAGGCGCGGCGCGGGCGGACGGCTCTGCGTTTGCGGGGCAATGGCGGCAACTGACTTCGACGGCCGGCCGTTGCGATCAGTGCTACATCGGCATCGTAAGACATGGCGACCTGCTGACGGTCACGAGCAACAACGGCTGGCAAGCCGTCATGAACGTCGAGAACTTTTTGGACCTCGAGCTTGCCGCAGGGACCGGGCAGTGGAAGTCCACAGTCGCTGGCGCCTATGGCGGCAAGCATTTCGGTATTCAGTTCGTTCGGCGTGGCCCTGAATTGCAGATGTTCATGGTGGTTTCGCACGCAACAGGCAGGCCATTGTCCATTCGCGCGACCTTCGAAAGAGGGCTGCCTGCTACGAACTGGCGTCATCAGCCGGCGCCGATCGAGATGCAACGGATCTAGGTGCTGATGTCCTGACGCGGGCCGACAAAGACGCTTGCCCCGATACGCGTGTTTTGATTTTCCGTGCGAACCTCCCTATCTTCCGGTTGCAACATCCGAAGGGGCGGACGGAGGACAAATGCCGGTCGTGCAACGATCGAAAATCAGGCAGCGTCTTTTGATCATGCTGGTCACCGGTATCGGCGGAATGGCTGCGGCTGCGGTCTCCTTTGCGACCGCAGTCTATGATGCGGCGAATCCGGTGCCTGCCGTCACCGCAGCCAAGGGTGAGGCGATCGATACCGGCCGGTGGCGGGTGACGATCAACGACGCCACCATGGCTTCCGTGCCGCCGACCGGAACCAAGCCGTTCGAGCCGAAGCGATTCCTGATGGTGGATATCGAACTCGACAACCGATCGGTCACCACCAGCAATGCCTTTATGAACCTGATCGCGATCAAGGACGAGCGAGTCATCGCATCGCCGAAGCCGGTCTATTATCTCGCCAGGGACAAATGGATCGCGAGTGCCATCAACCCAAACATGCCGGAAAAGCTCATCGCGGTCTGGGAATGGCCGGCGGATCGCCCGGAGCCGGAGAAGGTTTCTCTGTCCATCGGCAAACAGATCTACAAGCCGCGTGACAACCTCTACGGCGCGCCCAACTGGTTCGATGATGGCGAGGCCGCGGTGGTCGAATTGGCAGTCACGCAAGATACGGGATCGTCGGAGCAATGATGTCGGCTCTTCGCGCGCTGCTGCTCTCAGTGTCTGCAATCGCAGCGCTGTACGCGATGCGAAGCAGCACGCCTGGCTACGGCGATATCACGGCACCGATTGCCGTTCGTGGTGCAGTCGGCGAGCGGGTCGAGAGCCGGGACTTCGCCTTCGGCGCGGCCAATGTGCACCTGGCACGCCAGGTCAGGGTCGAGAGCTTCGGGCGGATCAAGGAATACTCGACATCCGGCATCTGGCTCATCATCGAAGGCGCGGCCGTCGCGAAAACCGAAACGATGACGCTGACCTCGGCGGAGTGGCTGGCAGGCAACGGTTTGCGCTACGAGCTCAGCCAGCGGTTCTCGACCGTGCCCGGCTATCTGCCGACGGAAAGGCTCGAACCAGGCCTGCCGAGGCCGGTACTTCTTGCCTTCGAACTTCCCGAAGCGGCCGTTGACAAAGGCACGCTGCTCGTCGCCCGCAGCCTGGTGATGCCGCTTGCTGAGGAGCTTTGGATTACGCTCGGCGACAAGCAGCCGACCGATATCAAGCCGTCCGTCACCATTGCGCGCGGCAGCAGCGGCACGCCCTGGACGTTGGCGGCGCGCTGAGGAGACACCGGCATGAGCGAGAAGCGCACGTTCTGGATCTGCCTGCTGGCGCTGGTCGTCGCACTGCCGCTCGCCTTCGTCGTCCGTGCGTGGGAGAGCCTGCGAGAGGGGCATTGGCTTGCCACCCAAAAGGCCGAGATCGTCGTCGAGGATGGAGCGGGGCAGGCCTTTGCCGGTGGACAGTGGAAGCTTCTGGACATGAGGCGGCTGCCGCGCACCAATGACGCGCGCGTCATTCTCGCCGAATTCGAGGCGTCGCCGACCGATCCGGCCGTTCTGTCGCAAGGAGCCTGCCGCGTCCGGCTGATCGACAGTGAGGGGCGCCGTTTTGAGCCCGTCACCCTGACCGAGCCGATCGTCCGGGAGATGTATCCGGAGGTGGCCGAACGCCCGCGCTGCGGTGTGCTCGCCTTTACCGACGCCAAGACTGGCGCCACGGTCCGTATGGCCGAGAGCTTCATCGTTCCCGCGGAGGCGCGGGATCTTTCGCTCAGGATTGAGTTTCCGGGCGCAAGCGATGAAACGCTGATCTTCAAGTAGACGCGTAGCTGATTTCGCTCTTCTCAGCCTGGCCGGAAACCGCATGTTCGAGCATCGCCGCCAACAAGGTGATGCGCACGGCGTCGAGCACGATGCCGCCGTCGAGATCGCTAGGGCTGCCGATGAAAAGGCTGAGTGCATCGAAGACAAGCTGCCAACTCGCGAGGTCGCCCATGCCGAGGGTTCGCGTCGCCGCATACCAGATCCAGGCACCAAGCCAGGCGATGGCGCGGTAGGCAATGATGAAGGCAAATAGCGTCGCAAGCCCTGAACCGAGCGTCAGCTTCAGGCAGGTCCATATCGGAGCGTAGCGGGAGCGGTAGTCGCTGACGAAGTGGTCGAGGAAATCGGCAATCCACTTGCGAAAGGTTCTGGCCCGCCGCGGCCGCGGCGAGGATGGCCTGGCGCGCGATTCCGGGCTCGAAAGCTCGTAACCATTGATGATCGCCGCCATGACCAGCCAGATGATCGGTAGAAGCGCATAGAAGAACAGACCCTCGGCCTCAGTGTTCCAATCGGGTCTTCTCAGTTCCACCGGCACGAAGGTCTCGGCGGCATGCGCTACGGCGGTGAAGGTGAAACCGTTCATGCTGAGAAGCCTGCCGGCGCCGAGCCAGGTGATGACCTGGTCTTTCCAGACCGACAGGCCATAAAGCCCGATGAAGATCCAGCTCGCGTCCGCCGCGACGACCAGCAGTCGCCAGAAGGGTGTTTCGCTGCGCTTGCTCATGCGCTTTGCGCCCCACCGCACCAGCCAGCACAACGCGATCGAAATAAAGACGCCGCGCGATTTCAGGATATCGAAGAAGTCACCCTTCTCGCCGAAGGCGACGGCGTCGAGTGCCAAACGCGAATATTCCCGCACCGCCTCGCCGAGGAAACCCCAGGCGGCGTAATAGGCGAAGAACGGCAGGATGGCGGCTGAGGTGACGGCGAGCAGCCTGCGATCGGTTTTCGGCACCGTGGTCTCGACATGCGTGGCCACCGGTTGTTGGCGGAGCGCTTCGAGCCGGCAAACCGGGGCGAAGCGCCATGAACATCAAGACGATAACGACGAGCTTCGCCAGCACGACAAAGGAGAGCGTCACCATGCCACCGAGCGGATGCTGCAGCCCGATCCAGACTGCCGCACGCATCAGGAGATCATGCACGATGTAGCCGCAGGTCCCGATCAAGAGGAGCTGCGGCCAGAAGCGAGCGATGAGGCGCCCCATCAGGACAAAGGGTCCGAACACTTCGGCGATCGACGTCATGGCCACAACATAGTTGCGCCAATCGGCGACGACAACCGCACGGGGCAGGTGAAGAGCCAAACACCCTCCGCCTTGCCGTGTCAGATATTGCGGCGTTTGCCTTCGATCAGGTCGAGCACGGCGCGTGCGGCGTCGAGCACATTGGTGCCCGGACCGAAGACGGCCGACACGCCGTTGTCCATCAGGTAGTCATAGTCCTGACGCGGAATGACGCCGCCGCAGATGACGATGACATCCTCGCCGCCGCGCTTCTTCAGGGCTTCTGCAAGCTGCGGCATCAACGTCTTGTGGCCGGCGGCAAGCGAGGAGACGCCGATGACATTGACCTTACTGGCCAGCGCCATGTCGGCGGCCTCTTCCGGGGTCTGGAAAAGAGGGCCGGCAAGCACGTCGAAACCGATATCGCCGAAGGCCGAGGCGATGACTTTGGCGCCGCGGTCGTGGCCGTCCTGGCCGAGCTTTGCGACCATTATTTTTGGTTTGCGGCCGAGCTTTGCTGAGACCTCGTCGAGGCGCCCCGAGAGCACCTCGAGCTCCGGCTCACCTTCATAGGCCTTGCCGTAGATCTTGCTGACGACCTTGGGCGTCGCGGCGTGGTCGCCGAAGGCGCCACGCATCGCATCGGAAATTTCGCCGACGGTGGCGCGGGCACGCGCCGCCTCGACGGCGGCGGCCAGCAGGTTGCCTTCGCCTGTCAATGCGATCTCAGCAAGCGCCGTAAGGGTCTTCTTGACCTCGACGCTGTCGCGCCGACGCTTGGTTTCCTCGATCCGGCGGATCTGCGCGGCGCGCACGGCGCTGTTGTCGATCTCCAGAATGTCGATCGGCTCCTCGTTGTCGAGGCGGTACTTGTTGACCCCAACGATGATCTCCTCGCCCTTGTCGACGGCGGCCTGGCGACGGGTCGCCGCCTCTTCGATCAATCGCTTCGGCAGCCCGGCATTGACCGCACGGGTCATGCCGCCCATCGCCTCGACCTCCTCGATCAGTAGCCAGGCTTTGTCTGCGAGCTCGTTGGTCAGGCTTTCGACATAGTAGGACCCGGCGAGCGGATCGACGACCTTGGTCACGCCGGTCTCGTGCTGCAGGATCAGTTGCGTGTTGCGGGCGATGCGGGCGGAAAACTCCGTCGGCAGCGCGATCGCCTCGTCGAACGAATTGGTGTGCAGCGACTGGGTGCCACCGAGAGCGGCGGACATCGCCTCGAAGGCCGTGCGGACGATGTTGTTGTAGGGATCCTGCTCCTGCAGCGAGACGCCCGAGGTCTGGCAATGGGTGCGCAGCATCAGCGACGACGGCTTCTTCGGCTCGAACTCCTTCATGATCCGGGTCCAGAGCAGGCGCGCAGCGCGAAGCTTCGCGGCTTCCATGAAGAAGTTCATGCCGATGGCAAAGAAGAAGGAAAGCCGCCCGGCGAATTCGTCGACATTCAGCCCCTTGGCAAGCGCCGCCCGTACATATTCGCGCCCGTCGGCGAGCGTGAAGGCAAGCTCCTGCACCAGCGTCGCGCCGGCCTCCTGCATGTGATAGCCGGAGATCGAGATCGAGTTGAATTTCGGCATCTCCCTGGCTGTGTACTCGATGATATCGGCGACGATGCGCATCGAGGGCTCAGGCGGGTAGATATAGGTGTTGCGGACCATGAACTCCTTGAGGATGTCGTTCTGGATCGTGCCTGAAAGCTTGTCGCGCGAAACGCCCTGTTCTTCGCCGGCGACGATGAACGAGGCGAGGATCGGGATGACGGCGCCGTTCATGGTCATCGACACCGACATCTCGTCGAGCGGGATGCCGTCGAACAGGATCTTCATGTCCTCGACCGAGTCGATCGCCACACCCGCCTTGCCGACGTCGCCCTCGACGCGCGGGTGGTCGCTGTCATAGCCGCGATGGGTCGCAAGATCGAAGGCGACCGAGAGGCCTTTCTGGCCCGCAGCCAGGTTTTTCCGGTAGAAGGCGTTCGACGCTTCCGCCGTCGAGAAGCCGGCATATTGCCGGATCGTCCAGGGACGGCCCGCATACATGGTGGCGCGCGGGCCACGCACGAAAGGTTCGAAGCCCGGCAGCGAGGCGAGGTGATCAACACCGTCGAGATCGCCGGACGTATAAAGCGGCTTCACCGCGATGCCCTCGGGCGTGTGCCAGATAAGGCTTTCCGGCGCTGCTTTGAGTTCACGCTCGGCGAGGGTTTCCCAGTCTTTCACGGTCTTTTGGCTCATCGCTAGCTCCTTGCCCAAAAAGGGCGCCTTCCTCGCCTCATCCCTGTGCTTGTCACAGGGATCCAGCCACGCGAAGTCGTTCGCGTGAAAGGGTGAATTCTTCGCGTCGCAGACGCGACGCTGCTGGATTCCTGTGACAAGCACAGGAATGAGGGCCACGGTTGTGAAGGTTCATCACTCGAATTCCATGATCAGCTCGTCGACAGCGAGGCTGGCGCCGGCGGCGACCGCCACGCGCTTCACCACGGCCCGTTTCTCGGCGCGCAGGATGTTCTCCATCTTCATCGCCTCGACGACCGCGAGCGCCTGTCCTGCTTCGACCGTGTCGCCGGCTTTTACCGTGACCGAGGTGATCACCCCGGGCATCGGGCAAAGCAGCATGCGCGACGTGTCCGGCGGCAGCTTCTCCGGCATCAGCCGTGCCAGTTCCGCAACCCGCGGGCTTCTGACATGGGCAACGACATCAATGCCGCGCCAGCGAAGCCGGAGGGCGGTGCCGACCAGATCGACTTTGACGCTCAAGGGCTCATTGTCGATGTTGAACGTGGCAAGCGTACGACCGGGCGTCCAGTCGCCGGCGATGGTGACTGTCGAGCCATCGGCGAAGCTCACATAGGAGCCGTCAGCGGACGAACCGGCAGTCACCGCAATATCGTGATCGCCGAGACCGACCACCCAATCATGGCCGATGATGCGGCGATGATTGCCGATCGTGCCGGAAATCTGGCTGGCCCGTTCCTGTAGGATCTGATTGACCGAGACCGCGACGGCGGCGAGCTTGCGAAGCGACCGCTCATCGGCCGCAACGCCGTGAAAACCGTCGACGAATTCCTCGGCGATATAGGCGGTCGTCAGCCGGCCGTTGCGGAAGCGCTGCTGTTGCATGACAGCCGAAAGGAACGGCAGGTTATGGCCGATGCCTTCCACTTCGAACTGATCGAGCGCCTCGGCCATAGCCTCGACCGCCGTCCGGCGGTCCGGTGCCCAGGTGCAGAGCTTTGCGATCATCGGATCGTAATACATCGAAATCTCGCCGCCCTCGAAGACGCCGGTGTCGTTGCGCGTCACCGTGCCATCGTCGCGTTTGCCCTCGACCGGCGGCCGATAGCGTGTCAGCCGGCCGATCGACGGCAGGAAGTTGCGATAGGGATCTTCCGCATAAAGCCGGCTTTCAATCGCCCAGCCATTGAGCTTCACATCGTCCTGGCCGAAGGCGAGCTTTTCGCCGCTAGCAACTCGGATCATCTGCTCCACGAGGTCGAGCCCGGTAATGAGCTCGGTCACCGGATGCTCCACCTGCAGGCGGGTGTTCATCTCGAGGAAATAGAAGTTGCGCTTGGCATCGACGATGAATTCGACGGTGCCGGCCGAGTGGTAGCCGACGGCCTTGGCAAGTGCGACCGCCTGTTCGCCCATGGCCTTGCGGGTCTCGGGGTCGAGGAAAGGCGAGGGCGCCTCCTCGATGACCTTCTGGTTGCGGCGCTGGATCGAGCATTCGCGCTCGCCGAGATAGAGCGTGTTGCCGTGCTTGTCGCCAAGCACCTGGATCTCGATGTGGCGCGGCTCGGTCACGAATTTTTCGATGAAGATGCGGTCATCGCCGAAGGCGTTCTTCGCCTCGTTCTTTGAGGACTGGAAGCCTTCGCGCGCCTCTTGGTCGTTCCATGCAATGCGCATGCCCTTGCCGCCGCCGCCGGCAGACGCCTTGATCATCACGGGATAGCCGATCGACGCGGCGATCCGGACCGCTTCGTCTGCATCCTCGATCAGGCCCATATGGCCCGGAACCGTCGAGACGCCGGCCTCGGCCGCGAGCTTCTTGGAGGTGATCTTGTCGCCCATCGCCTGGATGGCGCCGACCGGCGGGCCGATGAAGGCCACGCCTTCCTTCTCCAGCGCTTCGGCAAAGGCGGCGTTTTCCGAGAGGAAACCATAGCCCGGATGGACCGCATCGGCGCCGGTCTTGCGGATCGCCTCGATGATCTTGTCGATGACGATATAGGACTGGGCCGACGGCGAGGGGCCGATATGCACCGCCTCGTCCGCCATGCGCACATGCATGGCCTCGCGGTCGGCGTCGGAGTAGACCGCGACGGTGGCGATGCCGAGCTTCTTTGCGGTCTTGATGACGCGGCAGGCGATTTCACCACGGTTGGCGATGAGGATTTTCTTGAACATTTGTTTCTCTTTCAAATCCTTGGCGAATTCTGGGGCCGGGCGTCAGCGTTTGAACTTGCGGCGGTAGGGCAGAAGCGCGATCGACGATGCGGCGGCAGCACCACCGAAGAGCAGCGCGAAGGGCACGACGACCATGAGGGTGGCGAGAACCGGGCTCGTCGAGCGGGCGATATGGGTGCCGACAGCGCCGATATTGAGCCCGATCAGCACGCCAGCCGTAACAGCCCCGATCGTAACGCCGATCAACGCGTTGATCGCCATGTAGCGCAGCATCGACCAGTGGTCGCGCCGGGCCTCTTCCGGTGTCATGATGCGCTCCGGCTCACGTTCCATCGTCGCCTCCATCAGAGCGGGATCGTGTCGTGCTTGCGCCAGCGGACATCGACCTGCTTGTTGCGCAGAGACGCAAAAGCACGCGCGATGCGTCGGCGCGACGAATGTGGCATGATCACCTCGTCGATGAAGCCACGCTCTGCCGCCACGAACGGGTTGGCGAAGCGCTCCTCGTACTCCTTCGTGCGCGCGGCGATCTTCTCGACGTCGCCGAGTTCCGAGCGGTAGAGGATTTCGGTTGCGCCCTTGGCACCCATGACGGCGATCTCGGCGGTCGGCCAGGCATAATTGACGTCGGCGCCGATATGTTTCGAGGCCATGACGTCATAGGCGCCGCCATAGGCCTTGCGGGTGATCAGCGTCACCATCGGCACGGTCGCCTGGCTATAGGCAAAGAGCAGCTTGGCGCCATGCTTGATGACGCCGCCATATTCCTGCGCGGTGCCGGGCAGGAAGCCGGGCACGTCGACCAGCGTCAGGATCGGGATCGAGAAGGCATCGCAGAAGCGCACGAACCGGGCGGCCTTGCGCGAACTGTCGATGTCGAGGCAGCCGGCAAGCACCATCGGCTGGTTGGCGACGACGCCTACCGTCTGGCCTTCCATGCGGATGAAGCCGGTGATGATGTTCCTGGCGAAGTTCTGCTGCAATTCGAAGAAGTCGCCTTCATCCGCAAGCGCCAGGATCAGTTCCTTCATGTCGTAGGGTTTGGCGGCGCTGTCTGGGATCAGGCTGTCAAGGCGCATTTCGAGCCGCGACGGGTCGTCGTGGAAGGGACGGACCGGCGGCTTTTCGCGGTTGTTGAGCGGCAGGAAATCGAAAAGCAGGCGGGTCGCTTCCAGTGCCTCGATGTCGTTTTCATACGCACCGTCGGCGACCGAAGACTTTGACGTATGCGTGCGCGCGCCGCCGAGCTCTTCCGCAGTGACGATCTCGTTCGTCACTGTCTTCACGACATCCGGCCCGGTCACGAACATGTAGGATGAATCGCGAACCATGAAGATGAAGTCGGTCATGGCCGGCGAATAGACCGCGCCGCCGGCGCAGGGACCCATGATGACCGAGATCTGCGGAATGACGCCGGAGGCTTCGGCATTGCGGCGGAAGACCTCGGCGTAACCGGCAAGCGAGGCCACGCCTTCCTGGATGCGGGCGCCGCCACTGTCGTTGAGGCCGATGACTGGTGCCCCGTTGCGTACCGCCATATCCATGATCTTGCAGATCTTCTGCGCGTGGGTTTCCGACAGCGAGCCGCCGAGAACGGTGAAGTCCTGAGAAAAGACATAGACCTGCCGGCCGTTGATCGTGCCCCAACCGGTGACGACGCCATCGCCCGCGACCTTTTGGCTCTCCATGCCGAAATCGACGCAGCGATGCGTGACGTACATGTCGTATTCTTCGAACGAGCCTTCATCGAGCAGCACCTCGATGCGTTCGCGCGCCGTCAGCTTACCCTTGCCGTGCTGGGCGTCGATCCGTCGTTGGCCGCCGCCGGCTCTTGCTTCTGCCCGGCGGGCTTCGACCTGTTCTAGTATGGCGCGCATGGTGCCCTCCCGGTTTTTTCAGTGCCTGTTTTTTCAGCGATTGTGCAGAGGCGCTTCGAGCTTCGCAATAGCGTCGAAGACGGCATGGAAAAACGTCTCTTCATGTGCAAATGTGAAATAGAGAAATTTGTGAAACGTAAATTGCAAAGTTGCAAACATGGCGATCGGCAAACTCTATATCGGCCGCAAGGTCAGGGAACTGCGGGAGACGAACAAGGCGACGCAAGGCCAGTTCGCCGAGCGCATCGGCATCTCGACCAGCTACCTCAACCAGATCGAGAACAATCAGCGGCCGGTCTCAGCCGCGGTGCTTTTGGCCCTTGCCGAAAAATTCCAGATCGATATCGCCGAGCTTTCGACCGGGGAGGGCGATCGTCTGCTTTCGGCGCTCTCGGAAGCCCTCAGCGATCCCTTGTTTGAAACCTATTCGGCCAGTTTGCAGGAACTGAAGCTGGTCGCACAGAATGCCCCGGGACTGGCACATGCGCTGATCACCTGCCACCAGGCCTATCGCCGCAACAGCGAGCAATTGGCCAGCATCGATGACACCATTGGCCGCGGGGCCTCATTCGTCGAAACGACGCCTTATGAAGAGGTGCGCGACTTCTTTCATTTCGTCGACAACTACATTCACGAGATCGATCTGCTCGCCGAGCGGCTGGCGGGCGATCTCGGGCTTGGCGAGGGCGACAATCATGCGGCGCTGGCAAGCTATCTGGAACAGCGTCACGGCGTTCGGGTCGTGCGCGGAGCGGCCGGCGACGAGGCGATCCGCCGCTTCGATCCGCGCGCCCGCATCCTGACCCTCAATCCCTATGCGCCGGCCGCGACGCGCGACTTCCAGATCGCATTGCAGATCGCCCAGCTTCATGCTCGCGAAGAGATCGATCGAGTCGCCGGCAGCGCCGGCTTCCGCACCGAAGAGGCCTATGAGATCTGTCGCATCGGCCTGCAGAACTATTTTGCCGGCGCGCTGATCCTGCCCTACCAGGCCTTCTCGAAGGCCGCTCGCGACTTGAGGCACGACATCGAATTGCTCGCCGCCCGCTTCGGCGCGTCGCTGGAGCAGGTGTGCCACCGCCTGTCGACCCTGCAGCGGCCGGGACAGAAAGGCATACCGATCTTCTTTGCCCGCATCGACCGGGCGGGCAATATCACCAAGCGCCACAGTGCCGCAAAGCTGCAATTTGCCCGCTTTGGTGCTGCCTGTCCGCTCTGGAACGTGCACCAGGCCTTCGAGACGCCGGGCCGGATCATCCGGCAACTGGCCGAAACGCCTGACGGAGTTCGCTACCTCTGCCTCGCCACCCAGATCACCAAGGGCGGCGGCGGCTTTCGCGCCGCGCAGCCGCGCTACGCGCTGGCGCTCGGCTGCGAGGTCTCCTATGCCGATGCCTTCGTCTATGCCGACGACATGGACCTCGGCAACCGCGCCGCCTTCGATCCGATCGGCATTTCCTGCCGGATCTGCGAACGCACGAAATGCGCCAGCCGAGCAGTGCCGCCATTGAAGCGCCGCCTGATTGTGGATCATGACTTACGCGGCGCTCTGCCGTATCGTCTAAGCGAGAGCTGATTGGGACGGTCTGTTCATTTTTGAACAGACCCTGTGAGAAGTTGCATCTGGGCCTGGACGAAGTTTGGTGTAACTAGGCCTCCATCGCCTACAGCGCCGCGCGTCTTGTGAAACGCGCAAAGGTCGCTGTGGCACGTTTGGTTGCTGCAGGTTTTTGCCCTTTTATCGGTTACGATTAAAGGAAACCTGCAGAGGTATGCGGTCAGGGAGGACATGCATATGGATTTTCGCCTGTCGGAGGAGCAGGAGGCCATTCGTCAGATGGCGCTCGATTTCGCCCGCGACGAGATCGCCCCTCACGCGATCGACTGGGATCAGCAGAAGCATTTTCCGGTTGACACGTTGCGCGGTGCCGCAGCGCTCGGAATGGCCGGCATTTATGTCCGCGACGATGTCGGCGGCACGGGACTGACGCGGCTCGATGCCGCGATCATCATCGAGGCGCTCGCGACCGGCTGCCCGGCCGTCGCCTCCTTCGTCTCGATCCACAACATGTGCGCCGGCATGATCGACCGCTACGGCACGGACGAACAGCGCCAGCGGCTGCTGCCGAGGCTGCTGACCATGGAGGTGCTGGCGAGTTACTGCCTGACCGAGCCAGGCTCGGGCTCGGATGCAGCGGCGCTGAAGACCAAGGCGGTGAGAGACGGCAACGATTATGTCCTGACCGGCCAGAAGCAGTTCATCTCGGGCGCTGGCGAGTCCGGCCTCTACGTGATCATGGCGCGGACCGGCGAGGACGGCCCCAAGGGCATCTCCACCTTCGTGGTCGAGAAGGACGCACCTGGCCTCACATTCGGTGCCAATGAGAAAAAGATGGGCTGGCACGTCCAGCCCACCCGCGCCGTCATGCTCGATGGTGTCCGCGTGCCGGCGGAAAACCGCCTCGGCGCGGAAGGCGATGGTTTCAAGATCGCCATGGGCGGGCTCGATGGCGGGCGATTGAACATTGCCGCCGCGTCTCTCGGTGGCGCCCAGTCCGCCTTCGAAAAGGCGCTGGCTTATGTCCAGGAGCGCCGGGCCTTTGGCAAGGCGATCGGCGAGTTCCAGGCGCTGCAGTTCCGTCTCGCCGACATGGCGACCGACCTCGAAATCGCCCGCACCTTCCTCTGGCGCGCGGCATCTGCGCTTGATGCCGGCGACCCCGAAGCGACAAAACTCTGCGCCATGGCCAAGCGCTTCGTCACCGACCGCTGCTTTGCCGTTGCCAATGACGCGCTGCAGCTTCACGGCGGTTACGGCTATCTCGCAGACTATGGTGTCGAAAAGATTGTCAGGGACCTCCGGGTGCACCAGATCCTCGAGGGCACCAACGAAATCATGCGCCTGATCGTTGCGCGTTCGCTTATCGGCCGGAAATAGGCCAGAGACAGGAAAGATCGTTCATGGACATGCAGGCGCCTGAAGTCATCGTCGAGCGGCGGGGAGCGATCGGCAGAATCCGGCTGAACCGCACCCGGGCATTGAACAGCCTCAACGTGCCGATGATCCGGCTGATCGCCGCGGCTTTGACCGAGTTCGAAAATGATCCGGCCGTTGCCGCCGTGTTGGTGACCGGCGAGGGCGAGCGCGGGCTTTGCGCCGGTGGCGATATCCGCATGATTTACGAGAGTGGACGCGAACGGCCGGAGGAAGGTGCGCAGTTTTGGCGCGAGGAATTCGTCGTCAACAGCCGCATTTCCAGCTACCGCAAACCCTATATCGCGATCATGGACGGCATCGTCATGGGCGGCGGCGTCGGGATTTCCGCCCATGGCAGCCACCGCATCGTCACCGAGCGGACCCGGCTTGCAATGCCGGAGACCGGGATCGGCTACTTCCCTGACGTTGGCGCCACCTGGCTTCTTCCCAGGACGCCCGGCGAATTCGGCACCTATCTCGGTCTCACCGGTCGGGACATCGTCGCAGCCGATGCCATCCATGCGCGGCTTGCAGATAGTTTCGTCGCCTCGGATAAGCTGGAAGCGCTCGCCGCTGATCTTGCCACGCTGCCGCCGACGGCACGCAGCGCCGATGTCAGCGCGGTGATTGCAAAGCACGCTTCGGAAGCGCCGGCAACGCCGCTTCAAAACCACTTTGCGCTGATCGACCGCTGCTTCGCCTTTGATACGGTTGAAGAGATCGTGGCGGCGCTCGAGGCTGATGGTTCCGATTTCGCCAAGGAAACGCTGGCGCTGCTCAACTCGCGTTCGGCGCTGAGCATGAAGCTGACGCTCGAACTCTTGCGCGCCGGTCGCCGCAGCGCGTCGCTGAACGAATGTCTCGAACGGGAATATTCCGCGACGCTCGGAATGCTTGGTAACCCCGACTTCTACGAAGGTGTGCGTGCTGCGGTGATCGACAAGGACCGCAATCCAAAATGGTCGGTGGCGCTGGCCGGTGTCACACCTGCCTTGCTGTCGCGTTTCGGCAGGAAGGATCACCCGCCACTGTTTTAGCGCCTGAGGATGGGGCGCTGTTCGGTTTTGGCCGAGTTTCAATGCGAGGAGGAATGACATGACGAAGATCGCCTTTATCGGGCTCGGCAATATGGGCGGGCCGATGGCCGCCAATCTGGTGAAGGCGGGCCATGCGGTCAGCGGTTTCGACCTGTCGGAAGCCTCGCGCAACGCCGCGGCGAAAACCGGGGTCTCCGTCGCGGGCTCGATTGCGCACGCGGTGCGCGGCGCCGAATGCGTGATCACCATGCTGCCCGCCGGCGCCCATGTCCTCTATGTCTGGGACGAACTCCTCGGCTTCGTCGATCCGGGCACGCTCCTGATCGACAGTTCGACGATCGACGTCGATAGCGCCCGCAAGGCGCATGCGCTCTCGGAAAAGATCGGCTGCCCCTCTCTCGATGCCCCCGTCTCCGGTGGAACCGGCGGTGCTGCGGCCGGCACGCTGACTTTCATGGTCGGCGGCAGCGACGAGGGATTCGCCCGCGGCAAGCCATTGCTCGACGCCATGGGCAAGAAGATCGTCCATTGCGGCGGCGTCGGCGCCGGCCAGGCGGCAAAGATCTGCAACAACATGATCCTCGGCATTTCCATGGCCGGCGTTTGTGAAGCCTTTGTGCTGGCGGAACGGCTGGGTCTTTCGCACCAGGCCCTGTTCGACGTGGCGTCGACCTCATCGGGCCAATGCTGGTCTCTGACGACCTATTGCCCGGTGCCGGGTCCGGTCCCGACCTCGCCCGCCAACAACGACTACAAGCCGGGCTTTGCCGCGAGCCTGATGCTGAAGGACCTGAAGCTGTCGCAGCAGGCCGCAAGTGCAGCGGGTGCGACGACGCCGATGGGTGCACAGGCAGCCCAGCTCTATTCGATGTTCGAGAAGCTCGGTCATGGTGGCGAGGACTTTTCTGCCCTGATCCGGTTGCTGCGCGGCAACGATGAGGCAAAGGCCGGCTGATCCGCCTGTGTCGATGGATTTTCGCCCGCTTAACCGGGCGAAAATTTGCCTCTTATGCCTGTGAATAGAAATTTCTTTTTGTTTTCAACGTGTTGTGAGATTTCTATCGGGGCCCTGAAAAAGCCTGTTGACGTCTTGGAGGCTGGGGGTCTATAAGCCCGATCACTGACGAGGGCGGCGGCGCTGCTGGCGACGACGACCTTCGCTCTAGAGTTTCCCTGGTTGGCTGAGGCTGATTTTGGGGTCTGAGGCGCGAGTTTCGGGCTTGTTGGAAACGGTTTGACGGACGGTGAGTTCGTCGGTTTTTTGACAATTGAATATAGAGAAAGAGAAACGTGGGCGGCGGAGCTCGTGAGGAACTCGAAAGGGTTCTTTCGGAAAGAGACTTTGGCGGTCACGTTTTAACAAGAGACTACACCTATTTTCTTGATGTCGGTTTTCGGACTGATGTTGATTGAAGAAGGGTGTGAGTTCTCGTCGATTCAGAACGTGACGTAATGCCAATGATTGAATTCTCAACTTGAGAGTTTGATCCTGGCTCAGAACGAACGCTGGCGGCAGGCTTAACACATGCA
>NZ_JACVAS010000049.1:0-376 GCF_014852025.1 Ensifer sp. ENS10 | reverse complement strand
ATCAAAGCTCATTCGCAGCTCCCCACGGCTTATCGCAGCGTATCACGTCCTTCATCGCCTGTGCATGCCAAGGCATCCACCAAATGCCCTTCTTTCACTTGATCGTTCTCATTGCCAATGCTCATCCTTAGTTGGGTTTGGCTAAGCTTGTCCCGCTTTCGCGGGGCAGCCAAACCTGGCTATCCGGGCACAACTGAATGTGCCGTAAGCCGCCCAACAACTCGGTTACCTTTTACAACCGAGCCAGTCAGATGCCATCGACGTGTTCGATACGGTCGCTTTATTGGAACCACGCCGAGCGGTTCACTTGCGCCATATCTTAAGACCAGCTTCTCGAGATCTGTCCGGTGATGCGCGGTCAGGCAACACCAATCCA
>NZ_JACVAS010000048.1:0-388 GCF_014852025.1 Ensifer sp. ENS10 | reverse complement strand
GGCTCGATCCGGGTCAAGGCCGACGGCAGCTACGAGTTCCAGGCGGATGCTCCGACGGTCGGAGCATCTCTGCCGGTCAACGGTACCTACACGGTGACGGACGGCGACGGTGATACGTCGACGGCAAACTTTGGCTTCTCGGTAACGGATGCCAACACGCCGACGGGCGGCGTGGCGTCTGCGAATGTCGACGATGACGGTCTGGCTGGCGCCAACCCGGCTCCGGTTGCCGGTGCAGCGATCTTCTCCGGCACGCTCGGTGGCGCTGTCGGTGGTGACGGTGCGGGCACGAACGGCTTCTCGTTTGCCGGTTTGCATGGCACGAGCGGTACGATCGGACAGGAGACGGTAAACTACAGCTGGAGCGGCAACACGCTGACGGCAACGG
>NZ_JACVAS010000047.1:0-389 GCF_014852025.1 Ensifer sp. ENS10 | reverse complement strand
GCGTTGCTCCATCCGCGCCAGCCGCAAAGTCGAACGAGCCACTGATCGTCGTGCCTTCCGGCACAGCCCCGCCGGCTTCATTCGCCGCCGAAGGCACGTCGTCGTTGAAGGCGACAGTCAGTGTGCCGTTGGCAACCGAGTTGTCCGCGTCGGTGACGGTGTAGCCGAGGCCGACCGAGACATTGTCCTCGCCATTCGGGCCGGCCGTATGCAGCACGTTATCCTTGAGCTCGACCGTATAGGCACCTGTAGCCGCGTTCGCCACGGTGACCGTGAACAGCACGCCGCGCGGGCCCGTTGCCGTCAGCGTGTTGCCGCTCCAGCTGTAGTTTACCGTCTCCTGTCCGATCGTACCGCTCGTGCCATGCAAACCGGCAAACGAGAAGCCG
>NZ_JACVAS010000046.1:0-396 GCF_014852025.1 Ensifer sp. ENS10 | reverse complement strand
GGCTTCTGGGTGAAGAGATTGTAGGCCAGGCGAACGGTCAGCTGATCGTCGTCCGACAGCTTCTGGATGACGGCATAGTCGTCCGGATAGTTCTGGAAGCCGCCGCCGGCGTCGATGACGCTGGTGATGCCGAGCCGGTTGAGCTCGCGCATGAAGTGGCGGGTGGAGTTGACCTGGTAGTCGAAGGGCAGCTTCGGTCCCTTGGCCAAGGTCGAATAGAGGATGCCGGCATTGGGCTTGGCCAGGAGCAGCCCGGTCGGGTTGCCGGCGGCATCACGGGTGATCTCGCCGCCCGGCGGGTTGGGCGTGTCCTTGCCATAGCCGACCGCCCTGAGGGCGGCGCCGTTCAAGAGCGCCCGGTCATAGAGATGCAGCAGGAACACCGGCGTATCCGGG
>NZ_JACVAS010000045.1:0-432 GCF_014852025.1 Ensifer sp. ENS10 | reverse complement strand
CTGGCGGGGTGGCTGCACCCGTTCCCATTCCGAACACGGCCGTGAAACGCCCCAGCGCCGATGGTACTTCGTCTTAAGACGCGGGAGAGTAGGTCGCTGCCAGGTCTGCAAAACGCAAGAGAAACAACCGCCGCTCCCCTTCGAGGCATCGCCGAGAAGGATAAGGTAGCGGCGGAAACAAACCGAAACATCTTCTCGACACACACTTCGGCCCTGCCGAACACGGGCCGCCACCAAGCGGCCCTTTTGTTTTGCTAGGATCGACACGGATAACACGAGACAAATCCTACCGATTTGCTCGGCAGAGACAAACAACGAGATTTTGCTTCGCAAAACTCGGACCGGATTAAACGGGATTTTGCCTTCGGCAAAACCCGGAAAGAGCGGATAAATCCCATAGGGATTTACCGCGATGACGGATAAACCGCTTAG
>NZ_JACVAS010000044.1:0-457 GCF_014852025.1 Ensifer sp. ENS10 | reverse complement strand
TCGACCGCAGCAACCCGACGGCAAGCGCGGTTGCCATCAAGGACGGAAAGTTCCTGGCCGTCGGCGACGACCGGACGATCATGGCGCTGGCCGGCCCGGGCACCCGGGTGATCGACCTCAAGGGCAAGCGCGTGCTGCCGGGCCTCAACGACAACCATACCCACGTCGTGCGCGGCGGCCTCAACTTCAACATGGAACTGCGCTGGGACGGCGTGCGGTCGCTCGCCGATGCGATGGCGATGCTGAAGCGACAGGTGGCGATCACGCCGGCGCCGCAATGGGTGCGCGTCGTCGGCGGCTTTACCGAACACCAGTTCGCCGAAAAGCGGTTGCCGACGATCGACGAGATCAATGCGGTCGCCCCGGATACGCCGGTGTTCCTGCTGCATCTCTATGACCGGGCGCTCTTGAACGGCGCCGCCCTCAGGGCGGTCGGCTATGGCAAGGACACGCCCAA
>NZ_JACVAS010000043.1:0-486 GCF_014852025.1 Ensifer sp. ENS10 | reverse complement strand
TCGCTGCACCGGCAACCGGAGCCGGGTTGGCGCCAGCCAGACCGTCATCGTCGACATTCGCAGACGCCGAGCCACCGGTCGGCTGGTTGGCATCCGTCACCGAGAAGCCGAAGTTTGCCGTCGACGTGTCGCCGTCACCGTCCGTCACCGTGTAGGTGCCATTGACCGGCAGAGACGCTCCGACCGTCGGAGCATCCGCCTGGAACTCGTAGCTGCCGTCGGCCTTGACCCGGATCGAGCCCGCGCCGACGTCGATCCAGCCGGACCAACCGGTGACTGCATCGAAAGCACCGACCGGGGCGCCATTGATCTGCGTCAGCGTTGCGCCATCCGCACCAGATGCAAAGTCGAACGTGCCGCTGATCGTCGTGCCTTCCGGCACAGCCCCGCCGGCTTCATTCGCCGCCGAAGGCACGTCGTCGTTGAAGCTGACGGTCAGTGTGCCGTTGGCAACCGAGTTGTCCGCGTCGGTGACCGTGTAGCCGA
>NZ_JACVAS010000042.1:0-523 GCF_014852025.1 Ensifer sp. ENS10 | reverse complement strand
TTGTAGTGCTCTATGAAGCCCGGCAAAAACCTATTGCCAGCCTCCATGTCGTCGATACCCGCCAGCCGTAATTCCTTGACCAGGCGATCTTGCAGCGTCCGGTTCATCCGCTCGACGCGACCTTTGGCCTGACTGGAGTTTGCGCAAAGAATCTCGATGTTTAGCTCTGAGAGTGCACGCCCGAACTGCGTCATGCCCTGGCCACCCCTGGCATCCTTCTTCGCCACCCGAAACACCGAATGCTTGTCGGAATAAAAGGCGACAGGTGCCCCATGATGCTCAAGGTAAAGCGCCAGCGCTTCAAAGTAGGTGAAGGCGCTTTCCGAGCGCACAAACCGCAACTGCATCAACCTGCCCGTCGCATCATCGACGAACACCAGTAGCGAGCACGGCGGCCCGCGATCCTCAAACCAACGATGCTCCGACCCGTCGATCTGCACCAGCTCGCCATAGGCCTCGCGTCGCAAGCGTGGCTGATGAAACGTCCGCCGCTGCTTGCGCGACAGCCAGAGGCCGTCGTCCG
>NZ_JACVAS010000041.1:0-546 GCF_014852025.1 Ensifer sp. ENS10 | reverse complement strand
TGCATGTGTTAAGCCTGCCGCCAGCGTTCGTTCTGAGCCAGGATCAAACTCTCAAGTTGAGAATTCAATCATTGGCATTACGTCACGTTCTGAATCGACGAGAACTCACACCCTTCTTCAATCAACAACAATCCGAAAACCATCGTTGAGAAAATAGGTGTAGTCTCTTGTTAAAACGTGACCGCCAAAGTCTCTTTCTGAAAGAACCCTTTCGAGTTCCTCACGAGCTCCGCCGCCCACGTTTCTCTTTCTCTATATTCAATTGTCAAAAAACCGACGAACTCACCGTCCGTCAAACCGTTTCCTCAAAGCCCGAAACTCGCGTCCCAGACCCCAAAATCAGCCTCAGCCAACCAGGGAAACTCTAGAGCGAAGGTCGTCGTCGCCAGCAGCGCCGCCGCCCTCGTCAGTGATCGGGCTTATAGACCCCCATCCTCACAGACGTCAACAGCGATCTTCAAAAAAACTTCAAAAAAGAACAAGCCATTGAATCTAAATGACTATTTCGACTGTTGATAAACTCGCTCGATTTTGAGGAGCGGAAAC
>NZ_JACVAS010000040.1:0-554 GCF_014852025.1 Ensifer sp. ENS10 | reverse complement strand
CACTACATGGGCTGCTCGACCTTCGCCAACTACACGGTGCTGCCGGAGATCGCCGTTGCCAAGGTCAACCCGGACGCGCCGTTCGACAAGATCTGCTACATCGGCTGCGGCGTCACCACCGGCATCGGTGCGGTCATCAACACGGCGAAGGTCGAGATGGGCGCGACCGCGATCGTCTTCGGTCTCGGCGGCATCGGCCTCAACGTCATCCAGGGCCTGCGTCTTGCCGGCGCCGACATGATCATCGGCGTCGACCTCAACAACGACAAGAAGGCCTGGGGCGAACGCTTCGGCATGACCCACTTCGTCAATCCGAAGGAGGTCGGCGACGACATCGTTCCCTACCTCGTCAACATGACCAAGCGTGGGGCCGACCAGATCGGCGGCGCCGACTACACCTTCGACTGCACCGGCAACACCAAGGTGATGCGCCAGGCGCTCGAAGCCTCGCATCGCGGCTGGGGCAAGTCCGTCGTCATCGGCGTCGCCGGCGCCGGCCAGGAGATCTCCACCCGGCCGTTCCAGCTCGTCACCGGCCGCAGCTGGATGGGCAC